>JAEWCQ010000009.1 GCA_023390555.1 Bacillota bacterium
CTTTCTGGCTCTTCTGCACCGGTATGTTGATTTTTTCGTCTGCGGTGTAATTGATATTATCATGCATTTTTAAAGGTGCTTTTAAAGCTGAAATCGGATTTACAAGCTGTTCCTTCTCTTCCATTGCCGCTGTCACTTCATAGGTTGCTCTTCGAAAAGCACCAAAAAAACCTTTGGTTTTTACCTCTTTCACATTCATGATCACAACGTTGGCTCCCATTTCTTTTTTCGCCTTTTCAACCGCCTCTTCCTGTGTTTTTCCCTGAAATTTATTAATTGTCATTTTATCCTGTCACCATCCCCACAGATTGCAGTTCTACATTTGATTCAACTTCATTATAAGATACCACAATTAAGTCTTTAAAATAATCTTCTGTCAGTTTTTTAAAATACATTCTCACGATCGGAGAAGTAATTACAATCGGACTCTTTCCAATATTCTCCAGTTTTGCAACCTCTGTCTCAACAGATGCAATAATCGACTTTGTTTTATCCGGGTCCAGAGTCAGATATGCCCCCTGCTCCGTCTGCTTTACCGAACCCATGATATCCTGCTCCACTTTCGGATCCAACGTCACGACACTGGTCGTCTCATTTGCCGGAAAGTATTTGCTGGAAATGGCTCGTTTTAAACTCTGTCTGGCATATTCAGTCAAGACATCGGTATCCCTCGTAGTGGATGCGTGATCTGCAAGTGTTTCAAATACGGTAAGCAGATCCCGGATAGAAATTCCCTCCTGTAAAAGATTCTGCAATACCTTCTGAAGCTCTCCGATACCAAGAAGCTTCGGTGTGAGTTCGTCTACAAGTGCCGGATTGTTTTCTTTTATATTATTTACCAGATTTGATACATCCTGTCTGGTAAGAAGTTCCGCAATATGCTGACGGATGACTTCTGTCAGATGTGTCGCAATGATAGACGGCGGATCCACAACGGTGTACCCAAGGCTTTCCGCTCTTTCCCGCTGCCCTTCCGTAATCCAGATGGCCGGGAGGTGAAAGGAGGGCTCGAATGTCGGAATTCCCGTGATCTCTTCCTCCACATAACCGGGGTTCATCGCCATATAGTGGTCGAACAGAATCTCTCCCTCTGTCACCTGTATCCCTTTTATTTTAATAATATATTGGTTTGGATTCAACTGTATGTTATCACGAAGACGAATAATCGGAACAACCGTACCAAGTTCGAGTGCAACCTGACGTCTTATCATAACGACTCGATCCAGCAGGTCACCTCCCTGGTTCACATCTGCAAGCGGAATAATACCATAACCGAATTCAAGTTCGATCGGATCAACCTGCAGAAGCGATACTACATTCTCCGGTTTGCGGATTTCTTCCGCTGCATTTTCTTCCGCGCCTGCCTCTTCTTCAATGGCCGCTACGCTTGTATGATTCTGAATCATTCTTCCGCTGGCCAGAAATACAATTCCAAGCGTTGAAAAGATATACCAGGGAAGAGGCGTCGTAACGCCCAGAAATACCAGCGTCCCACCAACCAGATATAACACTTTCGGAATACCAAACAGCTGACTTACCAATACCGTACCAAAATCAGCCTCCTTGGAAGCTTTTGTAACCAGAATACCGGTTGCCAGCGAGATCAAAAGTGACGGGATCTGGCTGACAAGTCCGTCACCGATGGTCAGAATACCATACTGCTGCAGTGCTTCGGATATTCCAAGCCCGCTGCTCGTATAGCCTATAATTGTACCACCGACCAGATTGATGACAGTAATGATCAATCCGGCCATAGCATCTCCCTTGACGTACTTAGTCGCACCGTCCATGGAACCGAAAAAGCTGGCCTCTGTCTGTATCTTCGTTCTTCGCTCTCTTGCCTCTTTTTCTGTAATTGCACCCGTGTTCAAATCGGCATCGATTGCCATCTGCTTTCCCGGCATTGCATCGAGTGTGAATCGTGCCGTTACCTCTGCAACTCGTTCCGAACCTTTGTTGATTACGATAAACTGTATAATAATCAGAATAATGAACACAATACCGCCGATAACCAGATTGTTTCCTCCGACAAAACCTCCGAAGGTCTTGATGACACTTCCCGGATCTCCGGTAGAAAGAATCAGCTTTGTGGCAGAAACGTTCAGTGAAATTCGAAATATGGTCGTGAACAGAAGCAGTGTTGGGAAGAAAGACATTTCCAGTACTTCCTGAACGAACAGTGCATTAAAAAGTATAATTAAGGCAATCGAAATATTGATTGCAAGCATTACATCCAATAAAAGAGAAGGAATCGGTATAATGAAAAAAATGACTGCTGCAAGTAAATAAATAGCCACGCCAAAATCTGCCTTTTTCATTCCAATTTCCTCCTTTCCCAGTATTTATTTTCAAACTGCAGCAAAACCTGTCTGCAGTCTTTATTGTCGATCTTTAAACTTTTGGAGCATCGCCAGCACTTCTGCAACTGCCTGATAAAGCTCCGGCGGAATCTCCGCCCCGATATCCACATTGGCATACAGCATACGTGCCAATGGTTTGTTTTCTATGATTTCAATGTTATTTTCTTTGGCTTTTTCCCGAATTTTCATTGCAAGATAATCTTCGCCTTTTGCAATTACGACCGGGGCTCTTGCGACTTCTGTATCATATTTCAGTGCAATGGCAAGATGCGTTGGATTCGTGATGATCACATCGGCCTTTGGAACATCCTGCATCATACGCCTCTGCGATGCTTCACGCATTCGCTGGCGCTGCCTTCCCTTAATCTCCGGATTTCCCTCGGTATTCTTATATTCATCTTTTACTTCCTGCTTGGACATCTTCATTTCTTCACTGAATTTGCGTTTCTGGTAAATCCAGTCTGTCGCACCAAGTATCAGGTATACCAGACTGATTTTCAGTCCGGTGTCTATAATAATCGTACCGACAAGTATAACCGCCTGTGTAAACGGAATGTCATACAGCAGGAAGAGCTCGTCCGAATGCTTCCGGATAGAACTGTATGCTACATAAGAAATCAGTGCAATCTTTGTGATTGATTTAATCAGCTCAAAGACGGAATCTTTGGAAAAGATACGCTTGAAACCATTCAGCGGATTGAATTTATTAAAATCCGGTTTCATCGGCTTACCGGTTACCTTCCATCCGACCTGTACAATATTTACCAGAATCGTCACCAGCATTCCAATCAGGAAAAACGGGAGCATGATCTCAATTGATTGTACAAGCACCTCTTTCATAACGATGTCGGTCGATCTTACGGTCAATCCATCTGCGTTATTTGCCACAATGTCCGGTATGGCACTGTATATCATGGAAAAAACACCCATAAATCCATCCGCAACATAAGAAATGAAAATCTTTAAAACCAGAAAAAGTACGATCAGATCAATCGCCGAACTTAATTCACGGCTCTTCGTTACCTTTCCGTCATCCCTTGCCTCTCTTAACTTCTTTGCTGTGGCCGGTTCTGTTTTTTCACCGCCCGGACCATCTTTTGCAAACCATTGCAGATCATAACCCAGTAATAAGGTGTTTTTTTCTTCCAAAGCTAATACATCCCTTTTATCATTGATACTATCATTCTCTTCATCTCAGTAAAAATAAAATCTGAAACATAAGGCAAGAGTTTCACGGTTAAAAGCAGGATTACAAACCCCACCAGAATCTTCAGCTGCATACCAACCGCAAACATATTCATCTGCGGTGCAACTTTTGCCATAATGCCAAGAATACAGTTCAAAATCATGGTACAGGCAAATACAGGCAGTGCAATCCGGAATCCGATTACCATGGAATCCGTCATAAATTTCGCCATAGAGGTCATCAGGCTGTCCCAATGAAACACCTGCCCTCCAATCGGTATCAACTGATAAGAATCCACAACCGCCTGCAGGATATAATGTGGCATATCGGTTGCAATTAACAGCAGCAGTACAAGATAATTATACAGATTTCCCGTTATCGGTGTGTTGGTGTGGGTGATCGGATCGTATTCCGTTGCCATGGAAAGACCCAGATCCATGTCAATAATATTACCGGATAATAAAACAATGGAATTACATATGCTCGCTGCAAAACCAATCAGCAATCCTGTAATTCCTTCCCTGACTACGATTGTGGCATACCCAATCACATCGACATAATCCAATGTGGGCTGCGGGAGCACTCCAAATAAAAGAATGGACACGATTGCTGAAAAACCAACCTTTACTCTAGCCGGCGTATTTGACATACCAAAAAACGGAGCAACAGATACAAAGCTGGAAATTCTTACCAAAATCAATAAATAATATTCAAACGTTTCTAATGAAAAACTGTAGTTGACCATGATTTCTCACTATCCCAAGTAGAAGCTAAAATTAGACCATAGCTTCGTCATATAATCCGTCAGATTATTCAGCATCCATGCACCAAACAGCATCATTCCAAGAAATACTGCGAGAATCTTCGGTACAAAGGTCAAGGTCTGCTCCTGAATAGATGTGACCGTCTGAAATATACTGACAATCAGACCAACAATCAGCGATATCAGCAAAAGAGGCGCCGAAACTAATATAATATTATAGATTGCTTCTTTTGCAATGTCCAGAATTACTCCCTGCGTAATCAATTCTTACACCTCGAATCAGTAAAATGTCTTAACTAAACTTCCAATTACAAGATCCCATCCATCTGCCAGCACAAACAGCAGCACTTTAAACGGCAGCGATATTGTCGTTGGGGGAAGCATCATCATACCCATTGACATCAGTACGGATGCAACAACCATATCTATTACAATAAATGGAATATATATTAAAAATCCTATGATGAATGCGGTTCTAAGCTCACTGAGAATAAAACTCGGAATCAAAATCGTATTCGATATATCATCCTGTGTCTCATAGGTTACCCCCTGAATATCACAGAACATATTGATATCTTTTGTCTGCGTCTGTTCAAACATAAACTCCCGCAGAGGCTCCATTCCTATTTCCAGCGCTTCTTCTTGTGTAATCTGTCCCGCATCCAAAGGCTTGATTGCATTTTCATTTATCTCCGAAAAGATCGGTGACATGATAAACAATGTCAAAAACAACGCGAGTCCGACCAGCACCTGATTCGGCGGAACCGTCTGTGTTCCGATTGCCGATCTCACAAAGTGCAGAACAATAATAATTCGGGTAAACGAAGTAAGCATGATCAGAATCGATGGTGCAAGTGAAATAACGGTAAGAAACAACAATATTTTAATCGGTCCAGATAACGTCCCATTGTCATTGTTATAGGTAATGGATAAACCGTTGTTGTTATCCGATGTAGCGTCAGCTGTCTGTGCGGACGTCCCGGAGTCGAGATCGTTGATATCGTCTCCTGTCACTGTATCCTGATCTGCATCCACTGTCTTTGCGTAAGTATCCTTTGGCAGCGATACTGCGAATATAAAAATTATGACAAAAGTGGCAAATAGAAGGGATGCCACACAATATACTTTTTTTATTTTACTCATGAGTCTGCCTACTTTTTCGGTAAATGTTCTTTCAGTTTTTCAAAAATGTCCTGAAAACTTTCTCCAATATTCTTTCCTCCGGAAAGCTGCATTTCATCCGGAAGTGCCTTCATCTGCTCTTCGGTCAGCGTTGTAAGAAGATGGATCTCATCCTTGCCGATTCCGATTACAAGATAGGTATCTCCTGCTTCCACAATCTGTATGTATTTATTTGCAGTCAGCTTTAAGGTTTCAACCACTCTCAGATTCTTATTAAAATATTGCTTTTTCTGATAACCTGCAATCCATCTGGTTGTAAAATAAGTAATCACCAGAACAAATAGAAATATCAGCAGGACACCGATCAACTGTAGAAAACTCTCCAGACCAGATGTTCCTATAGTTAAAAGTATCATATCAGCCTACTACTTTTTTCACTGCTTCAAGAACACGCTCCGCCTGAAATGGTTTTACGATGAAATCTTTTGCGCCGGACTGAATTGCTTCGATTACCATCGCCTGCTGTCCCATTGCGGAACACATAATCACACACGCATTGGCATCTGCTTCCTTGATTTTCTTCAATGCCTGAATTCCGTCCATCTCCGGCATTGTAATGTCCATTAAAACGAGATCCGGATTTGTTTCATTGTATTTTTCGATTGCTTTTAACCCGTTCTCAGCTTCTCCGGCAATATTATAGCCGTTTTTTGTCAGAATGTCCTTAATCATCATTCTCATAAATGCCGCATCATCGCAAATTAAAATATTCTTAGCCATATTATTCTCCTCATTCCATATTTGGGTATCTTTTATTTTATAATCTCAGTGATTCTCACACCAAAACTTTCTTCAATCACTACAACTTCGCCCTTTGCGACATATTTGCCGTTGACCAGAACATCAATCGGTTCTCCTGCGATTTTGTTCAATTCAATGATCGTGCCGGGAGCAAAGTCCAGAATATCATGAATGGATTTGCTGGTTCTGCCAAGCTCAACGGTAACCTCAAGCGGCACATCCATAATCAGATTTATATTTTCTTTCTGCAGCACCGGATTCATATCTCCGGCAAACGCTGTAAACTGCGCAGGCTGTACAGTTACCTGTGGCTGATTTGCATACATCTGAGACATATCCATCATCGGCTGTCCCATCATCGGTTGATTCATCATTTGCTGCCCCATCATCGGCTGCGCCATATTCATCGCCTGTGAAACCGGTTGTAATGCCGGCTGCGGTTCTGGCTGAGACGCTTGCTGCGATCCTTTCTGTTGTGCTGCAGGTTCCTGTTTTCCACCTATGCTTTCGGTAAGACTTCTGCACATATCCTTTGCAAACGAAAGCGGATACAACTGCATAATTTCACTGTTAACCAAATCACCGATCTCCATTTTAAAAGAAATCTTAACGAATTTTCCGGCAAGGAATTCATCCACAGCAGCATCATTTACGTTCTGCTTCATATCTACAAGATTCGCTTCCGGCGGACTGATATCAATTGTCTTATTTAACAGGGATGACAGCGATGTTGCTGCGGAACCCATCATCTGATTCATCGCTTCACTAATCGCGCTCAAATGAAGTTCTCCAAGCTCCCCTACTGTATTCGTTCCGTCTCCGCCCATCATCAGGTCAGTGATAACCTGAACGTCTTTCTCTTTCAGAACCAGGACATTGTTTCCCGTCAGACCAACCGTATAAGCAATGCGGATAAAAACACATGGCCGCTCATACTTATTCATCAGATCATCCCATGTGGCAGTCGTTACAACTGGTGTCGATATCTCTACCTTTCGGTTTACTAAAGAAAACAACGTTGTTGCCGCTGTACCCATACTGATATTGGCAATTTCACCAATCGCATCTTTTTCAGATTCGGTCAAATCCTCAACATCACCCGCAGCATTCGCATTATTCAATAAGGCATTTATCTCTTCCTGTGATAATACTCCATCCATCCCTTACTGCTCCTCTCTAATCACTGATGTAACCCTTACTGCATACTGGTCGCCGGACGCTCCCGGTAACGCAGAAAACTTTTTGATATTTCCGACGTATATTTCGAGCTCCTGATCCACCTTTGAGTCCAGTCTTATAATATCCCCTATCTGCAGGTTCACAAAGTCATTTACAGATATGGTGCTGTTGCCTAAAATTGCCTTCACCGGAATTGGCGCTTTCGAAATCAGTGATTCGATTGTTTCCGCATACTGCTGCTCATTGTGATCCTGCATCGTCGAAAACCAGTATTTCGTATTCAGCTTATCCATCACGCTTTCCAGTGTCAGATATGGAAGGCAGACATTCATCAGCCCTTCTACATCTCCGATTTTTATATTAATCGTAACAATTGCAATCATCTCGCTGGGAGATATAATCTGTGCAAATTGCGAATTGGTCTCGATTCTCTCAAGACGTGGATGTAAATCCACCACATTTTCCCATGGCTCTCTTAAAAGATTGACACAGACACTCATAATTCTTTCTATAATTAAAAGCTCTATTTCTGAGAACTCTCTCATCTTATCAAGTGGAATTCCGTTTCCTCCAAGCATCCTGTCAACCATCGCATAGCCCAGATTCGATGCTATCTCCAGAATTGCAGACCCCTTCAACGGAGAGAAATTCAATATTCCAAGCAAAACCGGATTCGACAGTGCATTGGAAAACTCCGAATACGTTACAGCCTCTGAATTCATCACTTCCACCTGAATGTTCTTACGCAGATATACCGGCAGATTCGTTGATAACAATCTTCCATAATGCTCGAAGATAATTTCAAGAGTTCTCAAATGCTCCTTTGAAAACTTGGACGGTCTGGCAAAATCATAGTTTTTCACCTGCTTTTCGCCGCTGTCCTTCATTCCCTCTACGTCCAGTTCTCCACTGCTTAAAGCCTGAAGCAGACTGTCTATCTCATTTTGAGATAATACTTCACCCATGAACTCTCACCACCTAAACACAACTTCTTTTGTTGATTCTATTGATATGTTACATTCTTAAAGGCCACACCTACAATAAAATCGGAATCAAACATCTTCTGCAGATCTGCCAGTATCTCATTCTGAACGCTCTGCTGATCTTCTTTCATTTCTTCGATTGTATACTTGCTTACGATGTTATTAATCTCGTTGGCAATCAGGCTTTCCTTTTCCGAAATGGTCTTACCATATGTATCATAGTCATCGCTTTTCTTATTCATGGAGATGGATGCTGATATGACCGCATAATGTTCCGAGCCGTCTTTGCTGTCTTTCAGACTGATTGTAAGACTGTCCGTAAGATTGTAAACCTCAATCTGATCCATCGGAATGGTGGACGCATCTGTCACCTCACCACTCTGCAATTCCAGATTGATTGCACTGCATACCTGACTGATCAGTTCATTCGACTTCTTCGTCTGCGGCAGTATGGTGATGGTCAGTATTGACGTAAGGACCAGATTTACAATCAGCAGTGCCAGTATAAGAACTGACATGAGATTCTTTTTCATGATAATTTCCTCCTATAGTACTTCTATTATAAATTGTTGCAAAATATTATTCCTAATTGTATTCGTCAGACGGCTCGAAATATCCTGTGTTCTCCACCTTCTATCCAAACGACAAAAAAGTAGGAAATACTCCCTTTATTTCCACTTCTCGACATATCCCTCTTCATTTATATAATATTACTAAACTTTTATTTGATTGTCTACTTTTTTTACAAGAATTTTCGTTTTTCTGCTCATTCCTATTTATACCATATATTGGGGAACCGCAAAATGCAGTTCCCCAATATCTATTAGCTTTCATGCCATATTTACTTATTTTCCGCCATTATTCCCACGGTTAACGCTTCAGGTTGATCAATTCTTCGAGCAATGTATCTGAAGTTGTGATCACTCTGGAATTGGCCTGGAATCCTCTCTGTGTTGTGATCATTTCCGTAAATTCAGAGGAAAGATCCACGTTTGACATTTCCAGCTCACCGGTAGACATCTTGCTTCCGTCTGCCGAAATCTCAACGCCGATTCCATCAAACTCTCCGGAGTTCAGCGTCGTGGTGTAGCAGTTTTCACCGACTTTTTCCAGACCTGCCGCATTTGCAAACTGTGCAACTGCTATCTGACCCAGAAGCACGGTATTACCGTTGTCATAAGATCCATAGATCTTACCGCTCGTATCAACGGAAATTCCAGTCAGTGCGCCGAGCTTCTTACCAAGTCCGGTCGTTCCGTCCTTTGCACCTTTATCCATGCTGATGGTTGATGTTCCGCTGTTGTCCGCGGTCAGACTCTGCGAGAAATCCAATGAAATATTGGAAAACTTTCCGCCCAGCGCAGATGTATTTAATGACACAATTCCGTCTGTATTACCGTTCACCGAAACAAAGGTTCCATCATCCGCATTGTATTTTAAAGTATAATTAACCGACGTCGCATTGACAGTCGGCGGATCACCAGCCGTAATGCTGTTGATCTGTGCACCGGACTGCAGACCGCTGTATATATCCGATATTGCCACGTCATCCGTTGCAACGAAATTACCAGCCGCATTCTTCACATATACCTTTCCGTCAGTATCAGCCGCATTGATATAGTAATCCGTACCGGAGCCGTTGGAAAATGCATAGTAATTTCCATCGGAACCATCGGTCGACCATTCTGAATTCAAGGTGGCATAATTGGTTGCCGTATTGGTTCCTGTTGATCCAAACAACGAAGAAACGTCATTTCCCTCCGCAAGATAGCTTGCAAGAATATTGTTATTATCGGAATCGTAGATTCCCTTTAATTCCACCGTATAAGTACCTGTCGTGGAGTCCACTGTCTTGATTCCAAATTTTGCAGTATAGGAATATCCAAGACTGTCATAAAAATTCAAATTCATGGTCAGACCGGCATCTGTCGTCAGATCGGTGGAGTTTTTATCCAAAATACCGGTACAAACACCGTTTGTCGTAGCTTCCGGCGAGCTTGTCAGGTTCTTTTCCTGCATAATGCGAAGTGCAGAAACCGTATCTTTTTTGATACTCGATGTGGTAGCATCCACCTGCCAGCCCATTACGGTATATCCGGTAGAACTCATACACAGATTACCGGAACCGTCAATATAAAAGGAACCTGCCCGTGTAAACAGATTTTCCGAACCATTGTTTACAATGAAAAAGCTGCTGGAAGATCCAGCATCGGAAATCTTAATATCAAACGGATTACCGGTTGTCTGTGCGGCACCGGCCGTCGTGATATTCACCGTTGTCGAACCGGTCGTTACACCAAGACCGATCTGTTTTGCATTGACACCACCGGATCCGGTGATCGCATTTGCTCCGGATGCTCCCGATATTGTCTGATACATGATTTCACTAAAAGTTACTGAGGATGATTTAAAGGCAACCGTATTTACGTTTGCTATGTTGTTACCGATAACATCCATCTTTGTCTGATGTGTCTTAAGTCCGGACACAGCAGAATACATTGATCTCATCATAATGAAATGACCTCCTAATGCAGCGCCGCATATTATCTTATCTGTCAGTCAAAGATAACCAGCTTCCTATCAGGTCCAGCTATGCTATGACAGCGCCGTCTATATTTGTAAAAATATGATTTTCCGATTCTCCCTGATCTATTGCCGTAACAACCGTCCGATTCGGGACATTTACAATAAATGCAAGAGAATCTACCATGACAAGTGATTCCTGAATCCCTTTTTCACTTGCCTGTGTTACTCCCGATTCCAATCGTTCACTCTGTTCATCTGATAACTGGATATTCCGGTTCTCCATCCGCATAGCCGCATGTTTTGAAAACTTCAACTCCGGAACCGCAGATGCATCCTGTTTCTGCTTTAAGATATCCTCAAACGATATCGCATCCGTTGTCGTGGATTGAGCGGTATTGCTTTTGTTAAGATACTGGTCCGTTATCTGTTCGATGGATGTGAACTGATTTCCAATCTTGTTCATATGATCATCTCCAGTTAACTATCCGTGTCTGTACTGTCTGTGCTATCCGTGCCGTCCGTAGAAGAATCACTGTCCCCGCTGTCCGAAGTTGAGCCGGAACTACTGCTTTCCGCAGCCTTCTTCAGAACTTCCATCCTTGCTTCGAGTGTCTCGAGTGTCGATACATCATCCGAACTGATAAACTGCTTCTGATAATCCGTTAATGCATCATAGGCTTCTCTTGCAGCCGTCAACTTTGACTCATCTGAAAGCGTCAGCTTGGAAGAGGTAGGCAATGCGCTGATTGTAGTTGCGAATGTCTTTGCCAGTGTAACTGCCGTCATATAATCCGAATCTGCTACCGTATCCAGATCGTCTATGGAATACAGTTTGTCATTTACCGAAAGGTATGTACTTCCATTTTCGTGGATGACGTAATCCACCTGACCGCTTACATACGATGTCTCTCCTGTTATAGAAGAAGTAACTTTTAAAATAACCTGTTTTCCAACCAGATTATTGGCTTCCATCTGTGTCAGGGTGTCCTGCATATTCTGAGTTTCCTCTAACTGTGAAAATGTTGCCAGCTGGGATACGTATTCCGTATTATCCATTGGTTCCAACGGATCCTGATATTTCATCTGTGCAACAAGCAGCTGTAAAAACGCGTCTTTATCGAGCGTATCCCCCGACGAGGATGTTGTTGAGGAGGAAGAGCTAGAGCTTGCGCTGGTATCCACCAGTTTTCCATCCTGTACAGCTTGTACAATTGCCATATGTATCTCCTTTCTTATGCGGTAACATCCATGCTGTTACCATTCTCTTTCATGATTCTTGCCGCCAGAAGTTCCTCTTCTGTCATAAGCCCGCTCAACTCATCCAGCGTGCCGACCTGAAGATTCCTTCTCCCTGATTTCTGCTGCTGTTCCTCAGAGGCCTGTTGCTGCCCGCCGGAAGCATTCTGTTCCAGATTTCTTTCGAATTCATGGCTTGCAATTGTCACTTCAATTGCATCTACCTTAATGCCCTGCTGGTTTAATGTCTGACGCAAATCTGCCATCTGTGATTCAAGCGCTGCACGTACCGCCTCGCTCTGTGCTGTAAACTGTGCTGTTACGCTTCCTTCTTTTGTAGAGGATATCTGTAAATATAATTTACCGAGATTTTCCGGATTCAGCTGCATTTCCACCGAAGTCTTTTCCTGTGATACATGAATCTTTGTAAATTCAGCAATCTGATTCAGGATGTCTTCCACATCAACGGCCGTCGTATATGCAGTTGCCGTCTGCGTCTGAAGCGCGATATTATCAGCCGTATTCGCATTTTGGTTTACATTGTGCAGAATTACTTCCGCATAGTTCACATCAGACGAACGCTGGCTGTTCTTTGAAAAAAGTGAATTATTCTGGCTGCCATTTTCCGAGGTACCACCTGTTTCGGATTCTTCTGCTGCATCGAGTCCGCCTGACAAACCCTTTGTCTGTGCAGCGTTTTCTTCCGCATCCAGTAAACTACTCTGGTCCTCTGCCTCATCTGCAGCCGCATTTTGATTTTTAATCAAAATAACATTCTGATTATTTGCTGCCGTATTCTGCGCGCTCTTATCCCCGGTTTGAACAGCGGATGTGTTCGCTGCCTCATCTGAAATCATCCCAGGATCTTGCGGCTGCTGTGCCGATGCATCTTCCGGAATCATGGACTGCATTCCTTCCGTGTTCGCCATTTGTTCAACCGTCACCTGCAGTTCCTGAAGCGATATTCCCAGATCATCTGCAAAATTCTGGGCAATGTCTCCGATTTGCTGCATCATACTTAAGAAGCTGTCGCTCATCAGCAGTTCACTGACGTCTCCGCTTCCGGTGAGTTCTGCAACAACCTGTGTCAGATTTGCCGGATTCATGAGATCCATTGCCGTGAGCCCCAGTTTTGCCATGGCATCTTCCAGCTGTTCATCGGTAACAGAAAGTTCTTTTTTGATAACATCTTTTATCTCATCTTCGACAGTGTCTTCGCTGTCTGCCACCTTATCCCGGATCGTTGTAGTATCCTGGGTCGCCTGCCGGATTCTTGATGTATCACTGTTTCTTCCAGTATCCTGCTTTACCGTCTCTGCAGACTGGCTGGCTTTCACCTGTGAGATATCGTTGGTCGCACTGGAAAAACTCTGCTTACTGCTCTGACTCATCAGACTTGCAAATACAGACTGGTTCTGGTCTGTTTTTTTTGCAGAATCCAAATTTCCAGCAGCACTCGTACTTATAGAAAAATTCGCTGCTAAATCGGAAATTTTTGAACTTGTCACCTGCTTTCCTCCTTTCTAATTAAAAATATTTATTCTGAAGGGTTCATGATCTTTGTAATTTTTGCTGCGGTATCCGCATTCATGTTCCCCAGAATATCAGCTCTTGCCTGCGGCTTCATATTTTCCAATATCTTCGCCACCAGGTCCAGATTATCTGTCATCGTATCAAAGATTGCAGCCGCTTCCTTTGGTTTCATTTTAGAATAGCTGCTGACATAATCTGACAGTTCCGTATCGGCCTGTTCCTGTTCGACAACCTGCTTATAAAGCTCTTCTGCATTCGCCGGGTCAATACTCTCATAATACTGTTTATATGTATCTATATCGGGTGCCTCATCGGAAAAAACAACCTCATTATAAAACTTTTCTTTTTCCGTCTCAAAGGCAGCTTCATCTGCTTCGTATTCCTTCAGCTTCTCTGCCTCGGCTTCCAATTGTGAAATATATGCATCATCATCGGACTTTCCCTTCTGTGCCTCCTGAAGTTCAAGTTCCAGCTGTTTGATGTAGGCAATGGCCTCATCCAGTGTCTGGTATGGGGATTCGGTTTCTGTCTGCAGTTCTCCTGCATCAGCTTCCGGAAGAATCCGGTTCACATAAGGCACATTTTTCAGAATCGGAGACATGACCGTAGAGCCGAAACCACCTACATCCCATTTGATTAGAAGAACCAATATTGCAAGCCATATCACAACAATTACAAATGTAACAAAAAATACCGCAAATTTCGATCCCTCTTCCGCATCATCGCCGAGAAGTTCTCCGTTCAGGCCATCCTTTAATCCCTTTTTCTTTTCTTTCTTCAGTGCTTTTTTTCTTGCCTTTTCCGCCTTCTTGTCTACTCTGTTTTCTTCACCAGCCATTTTCACACCACCTGTCAGTCTTTTTCTTTTTGATAACTGTAACTCACCAGTTCATCCACCGCTTTATTTTCTTCGTACGCGAGCTCCTGCCGGAACTGTTCAAATGCTTTCTCCCGCAATTTTTCATGCGTTTTCCGTTCAATCATCACCTGGTTCAGACGCAGCCTTGCAGCTTCCATATTCTTTTCTGCGACCTGTACCTGAAGAAGCTGTTCACGCATTGCGGATTTCATAGCGTCAATCGCACGTTTATTTTCCTGAATTCCCTGGATATTGATTGTCCCACTTACCAGTTCCTTTGCCTTTTTCTCATATCCAGCTTTCCTTACCAGAATACCCTGAAGTTTCATCTGTTCTTCTCTCAGTTTTGCATTTGCCTGACTATAAGAAATTTTGGCCTGATTTTCCAGTTTCAGTTTTATATCGAGTATATTCTGCATCTTATATGCAAACTTCGCCATTTTTTATCACCCGCTAATTTTCAAATATTGCGCGCAGCTGCTGAATGATTTCTTCGAATGTAAATTTTTCATAGATATCCTGACAAAGAAATTGATTTACCGCTTCCATTTTCTGAATGGCATAGTCAATCTCCCGATTGGAGCCGTTCTTATAGGCACCGATATTGATCAGATCTTCCGCCTCCTGATAAGTTGCAAGTACATTTTTCAGACGGCCTGCCACAGCTTTGTGCTCTTTCTCTGTAATCGAACTCATGACACGGGAGATACTCTGCAATACGTCAATTGCCGGATAGTGGTTCTTATGCCCCAGTTTGCGCGACAACATGATATGTCCGTCTAAAATACTACGCGCTGTATCGGTAATCGGTTCATTGAAATCATCACCGTCCACAAGTACCGTATAAAGCCCTGTGATAGAACCTTTGTCAGAAGTGCCTGCACGCTCTAAAAGTCTTGGCATCTCGGAATATACACTCGGCGGGTATCCGCGCGTAACCGGCGGTTCTCCCGAAGCAAGTCCGATTTCCCGTTGCGCCATGGAAAAACGAGTCAGGGAATCCATCATCAGCAGAACATCCTTTCCCTGATCCCGGAAATACTCCGCGATCGCAGTAGCAGTTTTCGCTGCCTTATTCCTTATCAGTGCCGGTTTATCTGAAGTTGCGACAACGACGACGGAACGTTTCATTCCCTCTTCTCCCAAATCACGCTCGATAAATTCCCGTACTTCTCTTCCACGCTCTCCGATAAGTGCAATTACATTGATATCCGCTTTTGTATTTCTCGCAAACATACCCAAAAGCGTACTCTTTCCAACGCCGGAACCGGCAAAAATTCCGATACGCTGTCCTTTTCCGACCGTGATCAGACCATCCACTGCCTTTACGCCAAGTGGCAGTACCTCACTGATAATCTCACGCTGCATCGGATCCGGCGGCATTGCTTCAACCGAATATTCTTCCTTCAGATCAAGTGCGTCCACATCCGTCGGGCGCCCGATTCCGTCCAGCGTATGACCCAGCACCTCATCTCCCACTAAAACAGATAAAGGATGTCCCGTATTCTCTACAACACATCCAACTCCAATCCCCTCGACATTGTCAAAAGGCATCAAAAGCAGAAGTTTATCCCGAAAACCAACCACTTCTGCCATCACATATTCATTTTTCGAACGATCTATGATAATCCGGCACAAATCCTTAAGTTTTGCATCCGGTCCTATCGATTCAATTGTCAATCCGACTACCTTTACTACTTTTCCAAGTCTGGTACAATAGTTCCGGTCTGCCAGTTGTAAATACTTTTCGAAATTATCTGTCACTTTTCCAACCTCATGAACACAACGAACGTATATCTTTGATTAGATTTTTCAGTTCGGTATCTATCGTGCAGTCATATACACCAAAGTCTGTTTCTATCAAGCAGTGTTCCTCTCCGATCACAGCATCCGTGATAATATTCACTGATGATTCTTCGCCAGCTGCCCGAAGGATTTCATCTTTATGCGTTTCCAGAAATGAGTAGTTACTATGTCCTGCATGTATCAAAAACCGTGTGCAGCTCTCCATTCCCGTCAGCGTCTTTGTAATCAGATACAGCAGAATCTCTCTTTTGTCCGTAAACTGTATGCGAAAGACCCGTTCCACCACCTGAAGAATCACATCCAAAAGCTGAGGCTCCATCTGTGTCAACTGCTTGTTATACTGCTCCTCCAGAAAATTTTTACGATCTTCATACTCCTGCTGTTCCCTCTGTAATTCCAGCGCAGCAGCTTCACTGCCATCTGCATATCCCTGCTGTCTGCCAGATTCTCTTGCCTGCTCACAAATGGCATCCGCTCTCTGATCGGCTTCCGAAACAATCATTTCCGCCTGCGCTCTAGCCTCCGTAAGAATGCGCTCTGCCTCTTCCTTTGCCTCCTGCACATAATCCGTCTCAGGCTCCACCAGCTGTTCCATATCCAGCTCCTGTACCGTGATCCCTGCGGTAAAGCCATCTTCGCTCTCGTCCTGGTCATTTTGTGCCAAAAAGGTACGCCGCAGCTGCTCCAGTTTTTGTTCGACCATCTGATTGGAATTGATCACCCGCATATTCTCAGGTACCGAATTCACATAACGCTGTTTATATAGATTAGACAATAATCTCGTCACCTCCGCCTCTTGAAATTACAATCTCCGCGGAGTCTTCCAGTTTACGAATCACACCAACAATCTTTTGCTGTGCCTCTTCCACATCCTTCATACGGATAGGTCCCATGAATTCCATATCCTCTTTTATCATCGCAGCAAGACGCTTTGACAGGTTCCTGAAAATCACACCCTGTACTTCTTCATTTGCACCCTTCAGTGCCACACCCAGATCATTGTTATCGACATCACGCAGTACACGCTGAATCGCTCTGTCATCCAAAAGAAGAATATCTTCAAATACGAACATCTTCTTACGGATCTCATCTGCCAGTTCAGGCTCTTCAATCTCAAGTGATTCCATAATGTGTTTCTCCGTACCGCGGTCAACTGTATTCAAAATTTCTACAATCGCATCGACACCGCCAACAATCGTATAATCCTGATTCAGCAGTGAAGAAAGCTTTCTTTCGAGAACACGCTCCACCTCTTTGATGACATCCGGTGAAGTACGATCCATGGTCGCGATTCTCTTTGCCACATCCGCCTGTTTTTCCGGTGTCAGCGCACCGAGAATCATCGCAGACTGACTTGCAGACAGATAGGACAATATCATGGCAATCGTCTGAGGATGCTCATCCTGAATAAAGTTCAACACCTGACTTGGATCTGTCTTACGGACGAACTCAAACGGGCGTACCTGCAACGAAGCAGTAAGTTTCGTAATAACCTCCTGTGCCTTTTCTGCTCCAAGCGCCTTATCCAGCAATTCTTTTGCATATCCGATACCGCCTTCTGCAATATACTGCTGCGCCAGACAAACCTGATAAAATTCATTTAGTACATCTTCTTTTGTCTGAGGTGACACACTTCTGGTATTCGCGATTTCAAGAGTCAGCTCTTCTATTTCATCCTCTTTTAAATGTTTAAAAATATTGGCCGACTTTTCCGGTCCCAAGGCAATCAGTAAAATTGCAGCTTTCTGAATACCATTATACTCCTCTGTGTTCATACGCACTAGTCCCACTCCTCATTCAGCCAGTTGCGTAACAGGGACGCAACCGCTTCCGGATTTTCATCAACAAATTTTTCTATCAAAAGCCGTGTTTCAGACTTCTCATTATATCCAATATCTTCCAGATCCTGCTCTGCCTCTTTTGTCGTTTCCAGCAATTTTTCCACGGAAAGTTCCGGTTCCATCTGTACTTCCTGTTCCCTTCTTGTACTGCGGAAGACCACATAGCCCAGTAAAGCAAAAATCAGGACTGCCAGTGCGATCTGCAAATAGTCAGACCAGGAACGTCCGCTGTCATTCGAATATACAAAGAACGGCACATCATACGCAACAATTGTAATGTCATCTGTAGAAATACCGGTCGCTTTGGAAACCATATCATAAAAGTCCTGATCAACCGTCGCTTTTGTCCTTGTACTGTTCTTCTGTACGAATTCATCAAATGTCATATTATCGAGTGTACCATCAGCTTTCAGGGTATCCTCGTCATAAGTCACATAGTTGGTTGCGACAACTGTTATAGAAGATTCATCGTATACAATATCTCCGGCCGCTTCCTCTTTCTCGGTTATTTTTTCACTTGGTGTATAGTTCTTAGTGGAATCTGTGATGGTCTGGCTGCTGATTTCCGAATCTTCCATTACATAGGTGGTATCATCATTGGAATCAGTTCCCGGAGTTGCCGCAGAACCGCCTGTTGCACTGGATTCATAATTTGATTCACTGCTCAGGTAACCCTGATCCTGTCCGTCATGTACATAATAGTCATGATCGGTTGTTTTGGTAGAATCAAAATCAAGCTTCAGATTCAGGCCTACTTCCACGTTGTCATATACATCCGTACCAAGAACAACATCCTTAACCGCATTTTTTACTTTATTCTCAGCTTTTGTCTGATAGGAAAGCTGTGTACTTGATATGCCGGATGCAGAATCAGAATCCGCACCGGAAAAAAGTACATTCCCGCCCGTATCCATAATCAGAACGCTGTCCGTATTGTCATTACCGACTTCTGTAGCTATATACTGTGCAAGACCAGCCGCCTGATCTTCATCCATATCGCCTGTCAGTTTCAAGATAACACTGGCGTAGGTATCCTGATCTCTGGTAATGATCGTCCCGTCATCTTCTGGAATCGAAAGACTTACCGATGCTGTATCTACATTGTCAAGCGTTTCCAGCTGATCTGCAAACTTGCTTTCCAGATAGAGTTGATATTTTTTACTCTTATCTGCTTCCGTCATGCTGAATCCGCCGTCCAGCGCATCGTCAATGCTGTATCCATCCGCTGGGATATCATTGGAGCCAAGCAGAATTTTCGCATTTGCCTCGTCTGCCGCATCTACCGAAAAAGTCAGACCGTCACTTGAAACAGTGTAAGAAATGTTTTCACCATCCAGAAGGTCTTTGACCGAGGCAGCCTGTGTTGCATCATCACAGGTAATCAGCCTCACGGTAGTCGGCTGTGACATGATGACTGCAAGGATAACCAGAGCAACGATCACAACTGCCGTAATACTGACAATCAAAGTCTTCTGCTTCGTGGAAAAATTCTTCCACCACGCTAATAATTTATTTAATAACTCTTTCACCTTATCCGGCATCTTTTACACCCTACCTGTTAGATTTGCATATTCATGATTTCTTTGTATGCATCAAGTACCTTATCTCTTACAGCAACTGTATACTGCAGCGCCACATTTGCCTTTTCCTGCGCAACCAGCAGATCATGCGTACTGGTTGATTCTCCCAATGCAAACTGTACCTCAGCCGATTCCGCATCCTGCTGATAACTGTTTGTTTCATTTACCATATTCATTGCCGTTGATAAAATCGAATCAAATCCTCCATCGGATGAAGTCTGTGTCGTGGCACTTTCTTTCGCTGCCGCACTGATCACGTCCGAAGAAACGTTTGTCAAAGCAGATATATCCATTCTTTTTTCCTCTCAAATTGTATGACTCAGTTTTTTATGTATGAAATTATGACTTACCGATCTGCAGTCCTGCCTGCGCCATACTCTTGCTTGCATCAAAGGCTGTTACATTTGCCTCATATGCACGGCTGGCATCGATCAGATTTGTCATTTCAGTTACGATATTTACATTCGGATAGGAAACATAGCCGTTCTCATCCGCATCCGGATTGGATGGATCATATTCTTTGGTAAAGTCTGTTTCATAATCTTCCGTCACTTTGGAAACCTTTACACCATTTCCAACTGCGGTCTGCCTTGTATTTGCCAGCACATTGCTGAATGGGGTGACATTTTTCTCCTCAAATGTCACAATTTTTCTTCGATACGGGGTACCATCCTCCGTACTTGTCGTATTCACATTTGCAACATTCTCTGCAATGATGTCGGTACGGAAACGCTCTGCCGTCATACCGGAAGCACTTATGTCAAAAGACTGAAACATTCCCATCTCTCTTCCTCCTTTTCAGTTTCGAAATTCTGTTATTTCATAACGGTCTTCATTCTCGAAATCTCCTGGGATATACTGTCTGTCAGCCCGGAGTAACGAATCTGCTCGGAAGCAAGTTCTGCCTCCTCCGTATCAATATCCACATTATTGCCATCTAAACGATAAGAATAATTTGCCGAATCCGTATAGGTTGTAGCGTTCAGATCGCTCAAATTCACTTTACTGACCTTGGAATCAAGAGAGGTATATTTTGAATTCGTCAATTCTCTCTTCAGCATGCTCTCAAAATCAACATCCTGTCTTTTATAACCAGGTGTGTCCACGTTGGCGATATTATTCGTGATTGTCGACTCCCTCAACCAGCTGGCATCTGCCGCCTTATCCAGCACATTGATATAGTCATACGCGTTTGCATTAAACATAAGACGCTCCTTCCTATAGATATACCCTTTTATCACATCTTATTTTATTATAAATAATATCTAAAAAAACTCAAGTGGATTTTCACAATTTTTTACAAAATGTTGTGTTTTTTTACAAATTTCGCACAGGATATTCCCCTGTTTCCAAATACAATGCAGGATAGGAAATCCCTGGTTTTATCACGGTTGCAGCCATCTGAAGCGGGCTGTATTTCAATAGAAATGAATACTTTTACACTTTATCACAACAAGGTCTTCTGCAAACGAACAAAAGTATACACCTTTCATACGTTAATGAAATAAGGTATTTCCTATAGAATAAAAAAGGCTGCACACCATTTTTAGTGCGGCAGCCTTTACATCATTTTCCATATACCGGATTCAATTATTCTGTCTTTTTAATTTTTTCAGTTCGTCAAACACCACATCATTGACAACTTTGATGTAGGTTCCTTTCATACCGGAGGAACGTGATTCGATTACTCCAGCACTTTCAAATTTGCGCAGGGCATTCACAATGACAGATCGGGTGATTCCCACACGGTCCGCAATCTTGCTTGCAACAAGGATTCCCTCCGTTCCATTCAGTTCTTCAAAAATATGTGTAATTGCCTCCAGTTCCGAAAAGGAGAGTGTGCTGATTGCAGATCTCACAATCTGAACCTTTCTTGTCTCTTCTGCATTTTCTTCATTTACGGAACGCATCATCTCAAGACCGACAACCGTTGTTCCGTACTCACACAGAATGATGTCGTCAATATCATACTGTCTGTCATAGCGGTATACAAACAAGGTGCCGAGTCTCTCTCCGGCGATATCGATTGGCGTGATGATTGCAGAATATTTCTTAATGTCATCCACAAAACCAAGTGTTTCAAGATTGACATTCTCCTTGGTGGACAGGATACCAAGCAGACGCTCATTCAGCATGGAATCCACAAAACCGCCCACTTTATCTACAATCAGTTCATGTATCTCATCCACACCTCTGCACTGACTTGTTCCAAGCACCTTGCCCTTTTTACTAATCACAAGAATATTGGAATCCAGGATTTCTGTCAGTACCTCGCATATATCATTGAATACCACTTTTGTTGAACTATTGTTGTGTAAAAGTTTATTAATTTTTCTGGTTTTATCCAACAGCTGAACGCTCATTATCTTCCTCCCAAGCTGATCACTATAAAATTTCTTAATTATCAATCATTCTAACATGTTTATTCTGATAATTCAAGGATTCTTCTTTCGTTATTTCACATTTATGCTTTTTTTATTTTTTCTTCCACATAGCCGCATTGTTCATCCGCACATGCCAGTTTGTTTCCCTTTTCCACCATGTAGCCGCCGCATTTTGGACATTTCTTCTCTGACGGTTTCGCCCATGACATGAAATCGCACTCCGGATTATTCTCACAACCGTAATATTTTCTTCCTTTTTTGGTCTTTTTCAACACAATATCCTTGCCGCACTTCGGGCAGGCAATGCCGATCTTTTCCAAATACGGCTTTGTATTGCGGCAGTCCGGAAATCCCGGGCATGCGAGGAATTTCCCGTGCGGTCCGTACTTGATCACCATATTGCGGCCGCATTCTTCACAGATGACATCCGTCACCTCATCCGTAATTTTTACCTTTTCAAGATCTTTCTCCGCTGCTATCACAGCATCATCGAGATCCGGATAGAAATTACTTACAACAGTCTTCCAATTGATGCTTCCCTCTTCCACTTTATCCAGCAGGGACTCCAGATTCGCCGTAAAGTGCTCATCGACAATACTCGGAAATGCCTCAGTCATAATGGAATTAACCGCCTCTCCAAGCTCTGTCACATAGAGATTCTTGGCTTCTTTTACCACATATCTTCTGGCAAGAATCGTTGTAATTGTCGGTGAATAGGTACTTGGACGTCCGATTCCAAGTTCCTCGAGCGCCTTCACGAGCGATGCCTCCGTATAATGTGCCGGCGGCTGGGTAAAATGCTGTTTTTCTTCAAAATCAACCAGCTTCAATTCGGCATCTTTATCCAACGTCTTTAACAGGACATTGCCCTGGCTCTTCTCTTCTTCGTCATTTGTATAGACAGAAAGAAATCCCTCAAACAATACTTTAGACGCCGCTACCGTAAACAGGTAGTCGTTCGCTCCTATTTTAATCGATGTGGTCTCATATTTCGCATTGCTCATCCGGCTTGCGGTAAACCGGTTCCAGATCAGCTGGTAGAGACGGAACTGATCTCTGGAAAGTGATTCTTTCACCGCTACCGGTGTTCTTGTGATATCGGAAGGGCGAATCGCCTCATGCGCATCCTGGATTTTGGCATTGTTCTTTTTCTCATTCACGGTTTCCGCCACATATGGTGCTCCGTAAGCCCGTGCGATATATTCCCTTGCAGCCAGATCCGCCTCTTCGGAAATACGTACAGAATCGGTTCGCAAATACGTGATAAGACCCACGGTGCCTGCGCCCTTGATATCAATTCCCTCATACAACTGCTGTGCAAGACGCATGGTCTTCTGGGTGGAAAAGTTCAACACCTTAGATGCCTCCTGCTGCAGGGTACTGGTGATAAAAGGAAGCGGTGCTTTTTTGATACGCTCTCCCTTTTTTACATCCGTCACTCTATATTCCGCATGTTCCAATGCAGCCAGAATATAATCCAGCTGTTCTTTGGAGGAAATTGTTATCTTCTCTTTTTCGGTCCCGTAAAACTTTGCAATAACAGGCTTCTTTTCGTCCTTTATTTTCAACTGCGCATCCAAAGACCAGTATTCTTCAGGAATAAAGGCATTGATCTCCGTTTCGCGGTCACAGATAATACGAAGTGCGACAGACTGCACACGTCCGGCACTTAAGCCTCGCTTTACCTTTGCCCAGAGCAGCGGACTGATCCGATATCCCACCATACGATCCAAGACTCTTCTCGCCTGCTGTGCGTTCACGAGATCCATATCAATATCTCTTGCCTGCTTCAAAGATGTCTTTACCGCATTTTGCGTAATCTCATTGAAGCTGATCCGGTATACTTTTTTATTCTCAAGATTCAGAGACTTTGAAAGATGCCAGGAGATAGCTTCTCCCTCACGGTCAGGGTCCGTTGCCAGATAGACCTTGTCTGCCTTTTTTACTTCCTTTCGGAGCTTGGCAAGAATATCTCCTTTTCCGCGAATTGTAATATATTTCGGTTCAAAATCATGCTCTACATCGATTCCCATCTGGCTCTTCGGCAAATCACGCACATGACCATTTGATGCTGCCACTTCATAATTTTTTCCTAGAAATTTTTTAATTGTCTTCACTTTTGCCGGTGATTCCACAATAACCAAATACTTTGCCATAACCCTGACTCCTTTTGATTCCCATCTACTTCATGTTAAGGTACGTATATAATAATTTTTAAATATTTCACGGGCGAAACCCTTGTTTTCCAGGTGCATGAGACTTTGCATCACCCGCTGAACATCCAAATCCGCCTCAGTGGTAATATCATCCACATTTTTGGGCTGTAAATCTAGTACACTATACACCAGCAATTCTTCTTTTTCAAGTAATTTTTTTGAAAAGTCTTTTCCTGTTTCCACTTTTTTCCTATAAATTTCGAGGTCTTTCAGGAAATCTTCCACATCTAAAATGATGCCTGCGCCCTGTTTTATCAGTCTGTTACACCCTCTGCTTAGTGTGTCGGTCATCCTGCCGGAAACAGCATATACTTCTTTTCCCTGTTCCAGTGCAAAATCTGCCGTAATCAGAGAACCGCTCTTTTCTTTTGCTTCTACCACCACTACAACGTCGCTGAGCGCACTGATGATCCGGTTTCTCATCGGGAATCGTCTCGGCAGTGGTGCGCTCCCCGGTGGATATTCGGAAATGATTCCTCCTGTTTTTTCAATTTTTTCATACAGATTCCTGTTCTCGGCAGGATAGCAGATATCTGCACCGCATCCCAGTACCGCAAAGGTCTCTCCGCCACCTCGCAATGCGCCATGGTGTCCCGCGCTGTCCACACCTTTTGCCATACCGCTTATCACCTGTACGTCATGTCCAGCAAGTGTCTCTGCGATCCGTCCTGCTATCTCACGTCCATATTCCGAGCACATTCTTGCACCGACGACAGAAACTCGTTTTTTTCTGTCATTCGGCAGCTTTCCTTTTACAAAAAGTCCATACGGAGCATCCGGCAGGTCACGCATACCCATGGGATAGGCTTCATCCTCAAGTGTTACAAGCCCAATCCCCTTGCGCAGCAGCAGTTCACCTCTTTGCTCCAGGTTCCATTCGCATTTTCTTTGGCCGATTTTTTCCGCATCTTCCGCCGTAATTCCATAAATATTTTTCAATTCTGCTTCTTTCAGCTCGTATACGGATCTTGCGCTTCCACCATAATCCAACAGCCGCTTTATCTTTGCAGGTCCGATCAGTTCTGTCATCCCTGCCATAAAATATCTGTAATTCATCGTTTATCTCTCCCAGTATTTTTTATTTATGCTACGGTAGCAAATTGCCTCATTCAGATGCCTTATTTCGATCTGCTCCGCGCTGTCCATATCTGCAATTGTCCGTGCTACTTTCAATATCTTATGATAGGTTCTCGCTGTTAAGGACATTCTGTCATAAATTTCTTTCATATACCTCTGAAGTTCACCGTTTAACGGACAATATTGCTGCAGCATGGATGCCGGTATCTGGCTGTTACAGCGGATTGCTGTTCCCGCAAACCGCTTTTTTTGCAGTGCATGCACACCAATGACCCGTTCACGAATAGATGCCGAGGATTCGTTTGCTTCTTTCCCTGTCAATTCCTCATACTTCAGCTGCGGAGCTTCTACACAGATATCCATCCGGTCCAAAAGCGGCTGGCTGATTTTATTTAAATGATGCTTTAAGACCGCCTCTGTACAACTGCACTTTTGCATGTCCGGATAGTGGCCGCAGGCACACGGATTCATCGCACCGACCAGCAGAAAATCTGCCGGATATGTAAAAGTTCCTGTCAGACGAACAAGATGGATACATTTTTCTTCCAATGGCTGTCTTAAGATTTCCAGCGTGCTCTTTTGAAACTCTGTCATTTCATCGAGAAACAGCACTCCTTCATGGGCGAGGCTGATTTCTCCCGGCTTTGGAAATCTCCCCCCGCCTGCCAGTCCCTGCGGAGTTATGGTTTGATGCGGACTTCGAAACGGTCGTTCCGTAATCAATCCGCTCTTCTTTTCAAAGAATCCGCTCACACTGTATATTTTTGAAACTTCCAGCTGCTCCGCACCTGTCATCGGCGGAAGAATCGTCGGAATCCGCTTGGCCGTCATAGTCTTGCCGGCGCCCGGCGGACCGATCAGCAGAAGGTTATGCATGCCGGATGCGGCCACCTCACAGGCTCTTTTTAAAAATTTCTGTCCGTTGATTTCTGCGAAATCGTCCGTTTTCTCCCGTTTTTCCTCTCTTTTTTGCTTTGGGATTTCCGTCTGCAGCTCTTTTCCATTTAAAAAGGCAATTACCTCCCGTATGTTATGTACACCATAGATGTTGATTCCGGAAACAAGCTTTCCCTCCTCCACATTTTCTGCAGCCATCATACAGCTTTCCATACCGCGTTCTTTTGCCGCAGTCACCATCGCAAGAATACCCTCTACAGGCTGCACATTCCCGTTAAGTCCGACCGCTCCGATTATCAGCATACGGCAGAGTAGCTCCTCGTGCACGACTCCTAATGCGCCGAGAATTGCAACAGTTATCGGCAGATCAAATCCGGCTCCGGATTTTCGTACGTCTGCAGGCGACAGGTTCACGGTGATCCGCTTTGCCGGAAGCATATAGCCGGAATTACGCAATGCAGTCCGTACTCTTTCACTGGCTTCCCGCACCTCGGATGCGAGAAATCCAACCATGGCAAATACAGGCATCCCGTCACTGACATCTGCCTCTACAAATACCTCTGTACTTTCGATACCTCGTACAATGGCCGTTAATACAATACTATACAACGTATCACTCCCTTTTATTCATTTTATATGGTTCCTATATTGGGATTCGTGCAGCGGAACGCTGCCTAAGATAAAAAGATGGACTCATGATAACATGAATTCCATCTTTTTGGAAGGACTATTTGCTGTTTTCTTCAAAACACTTTTGTAATTTTCCAATTGCTTTTTTTTCAATACGGCTCACATAGGATCTGGAAATCTGCATTTTTTTTGCAATCTCCCGCTGTGTCACAGGTGCTTCATTCTGGAGTCCATATCGTTTACACAGAATATCCCGTTCTCTTTTTGTAAGTACCTTCGGCATCAGTTCATATAATTTTTTAACGTTTTTCCCATATTCCATCTGTTCCAAAATATCAGGTTCATCATTTTCGACAATGTCAAACAGATTAATCTGATTCCCCTCTTTGTCTGTCCCGATCGGTTCATACAAAGATATTTCTCTGGCCGTTTTCCTCTTCGAGCGAAGATACATCAGCATCTCATTATCGATACATCTTGCTGCATAAGTGGCAAGTCTGCTGCCCCGCATGTCGTCATAGGTACTGATAGCCTTGATTAGTCCGATTGTACCTATCGATATCATATCTTCCATATCTTCTTCAACATTTTGATATTTTTTTGCAACGTGTGCCACAAGGCGCATATTGCGCTCAATCAGTACATGCTTTGCCTCGAGACTTCCCTCTTTCATTTGTTTCAAAAATTCTTTTTCTTCCTGTGCGGATAATGGAGGTAGAAAAGTTTTCAAAGCAGCACCTTAAAAGCAGATTTATTACATTCTATGAAATGGTCAGGTTCTAAGTGCCTTTCCCTGTTTTTCTTTTCCCCGAAAACATTTTCTTTGCCTGAAAACGCTTTCTTTCTCCCGTTTTTTCCTATATAATTAATTTATGAAAAGAATACTACATTATGAAATCAATCCAGCGGACGATGGCCGCACCGTCCATGAATTTCTGACATCCCGCGGCTATTCCCATGCTGTGTTTGTACAGCTGAAAAAAACTTCATACGGCATCCTGGTGAATCACAACTGGTACTATGTTACCGACCGCCTGCACACCGGAGACCAACTTGTCATCACACTGGAAGAAACGGAATCCTCAACACAGATTAAGCCTGTTCCGATGCCGCTTGCCATTGTATACGAAGACGAAGATCTTCTCGTTGTCAACAAGCCCTCTGACATGCCGGTACATCCATCTATGAACCACTATGACCACACACTGGCGAATGGTGTAATGCACTATTTCACATCCCAGGGAATTCCCTATACCTTCCGCTGCGTCAACCGTCTGGACCGGGATACGACCGGACTGACACTACTGGCCAAAAACATGCTGAGCAGTGCTATCCTCTCCCGTCAGATTCTGCACCGGGAGATTCACAGAACCTATCTTGCCATTGCAGAGGGCAAGGTACCGGATTTTGGAACAGTCAACGCCCCGATTGCAAGGAAATCAGGTTCTACCATAGAACGGACTGTAGATTTTGCAGATGGAGAACGCGCCGTTACCCACTATCGCCGTATTGCCTTTCAGAATGGACTTTCTCTGCTTGCTTTGCAATTAGAAACAGGACGTACACATCAGATTCGTGTTCACATGAACTATATCGGTCATCCTTTGATCGGAGATTTTTTATATTATCCGGAATCCACGCTGCTGCCAAGACAGGCGCTCCACTCTTTTTGTCTGGCATTTGCCCATCCCATAACCGGTGTCCAGACCTCTTATACTGCACCGCTCCCGGCGGACATGCGTGCATTCTTCCCTTCTCTGTCAGAAGCGGAGTTGTTTTTCTAATACAAAAGAACCGTGTCTGCCGACACGGTTCTTTCTTCTTCTATAGGATACACCTTGTTACATTAACATTTGAAAGCCACAATTTTTCGATAGAATAAGATTTAGATGGTTAACGGATTCGTTCCGGGAATCCCACTTTTTTCTGTACTTTACGCAGGGTCTTTGTCGCATAATAATTGGCTTTTTCCGCATTTTCCTTGATAATGCCGTCAATATATGCTTTATCTTTGCTCAAATCCTCGAATCTGGCCTGCAGCGGTTTTAAAACGGATACTACGGATTCTCCGACCGCAAGCTTCAAGTCTCCATACCCCCTGCCGTCAAACTCTTTTACCGCCTCTTCCGGTGTTTTCCCATTGCATGCACAGTAAATATCCAGCAGATTCTTAACTCCCGGCTGCTCATCGCTGTAGGCAATCTGCGCAAGGGAATCGGTGACTGCACGTTTGAACTTCCGGATTACCGCATCCGGATCATCCATCAGATAGACGCTGGCATTCGGATTCTCATCCGATTTGGACATTTTCTTCACTGGATCCTGAAGGCTCATAATTTTTGCGCCCGATTTTCCCACATAGGCTTCCGGAATGGTAAATACATCCCCGTAAATACCGTTGAACCGCTGTGCAATATCTCTGGTTATCTCAAGATGCTGCATCTGATCAATGCCGACCGGAACAACATCTGCCTGATACAGCAGTATATCTGCAGCCATAAGTACCGGGTAGGTAAACAATCCGGCGTTAATATTGTCCGCATGTTTGGCAGACTTATCCTTAAACTGTGTCATACGATTCAATTCACCCATGTACGTAAAGCAATTCAGTATCCAGGATAATTCCGCGTGACCCGATACGTGGGACTGATAATAGATGCAGTTTTTCTGCGGATCCAGTCCCGCCGCAATGTACAGCATCAGCAAATTTCTGGCTCTTTTGCGCAATTCTGCGGGATCCTGTCTTACCGTAATGGAATGTAAGTCTACCACACTGTAAAAACATTCATATTCTTCACTTAATTTTACCCAGTTCTGCAATGCTCCAAGATAATTCCCAAGCGTCAGGGTTCCTGTCGCCTGCATCCCACTGAATAATACTTTCTTATCGCCTATCATGTCTGTTCCTTCTTTCTATCCTCATTATTTCTTGTTTTTCAGAATTTCTCTGCGTATGTAGTCATACGTATCATCTTCACCATGCTCCGCCAGAGTATGCAGCAAATTTTCCAGCAGGGCTCTTGTCTCTTCATGCAGCATATAGTGCTCTTTTCCTCTTTCGTAATATTCAAGGGGACTGCGATCCGTATACTTTTCCTTCTGATAATTTTTGCTGGCACTGATACGGTCAATGAACATCTCCACCACATAGTTCACCGGCATCTTCATCCCTTCCATCGGTGCCTTCTCCGCCGCATAATCAATCCAGTATTCCAAATGGTGCTTGTTTCTTCCCTTATGGTGCAGCCATGCCGAAGAATATCCCTTTTCGGCACGCTCCGCAGTATTCGGGCTCCTGTTTCCCTGATAATATCTGCATCCTACCAGAAATTCCGTAGGCGAATATTTGGACAGGTCGTGCAGTAACCCCTGCTTATATAAACCGACTCTGAAACATCCTTTCCGAACCAGATTCTTATGATGTGTAATTGTGCAAAAATGCTTCCAAGCTTTCATATTGCTACTCCTGTATTCCTAAATTATAAAATCCATTCTAACACAAAACGGACTGCCTGATCCAATTTCTTACTTTCCAATCAGAATCCGAACAGACATACCTTCCATTTCTACGCTGTCCTGTCTGTCTGCAAGTTTCTCTTCCTCTTCAAAAGACTGTTCCTCCGAGGTGTCCATGATCAGATACCAGTTCTTTCCTTTCGCCAGTTTCGGAAGAGCAAGAAATTTCTTTCCGCTGTGAAAATTATAAGCAATGTAAATATCATCATCCGGCACTTTGTCCGCTGTCTTTGCATAGGCCCCGCAATAGAGGATGCCGGCACACTGTCTCCCCGGTTCAAATCCCACGACCCATGCTTCATCACTATGATAGGACAGATCCGGGCAGCCGGTTCCCAAGTAATCATTCAGCCGCATCGGCTTTTCCTGCCGGATGACCGGATGTTCTTTTCGGAATTTTAACAGCCTGCAGACATATTCTGTCAGATCTGCATTGCTTCTTGCATTCTTCCAGTTTACCCACCCCGTCTTATTGTCCTGGCAATAGGCATTATTATTGCCTTCCTGAGAATTACCGAATTCATCTCCGGAGGCGATCAGCGGAACTCCCTGCGCCAGAATCACCATAGCAAATGCATTTCTCATCTGTTTTTTTCGAATGGACAGAATGTATTTCTTCCGGGTTGGTCCTTCCATGCCATAATTGCCGGTAAAGTTAAAATTCAGACCGTCTGCGTTGTTTTCTCCGTTTTGCATGTTATGCTTTTCACTGTAGGAAAATACATCTGCAAGTGTAAATCCATTGTTAATGGCTGTATAGTTCACATAGCCGCAAAATTCCTGCTGCTTTCTCTGCTGACCCACAAATTCCATCATACTGCCATCCATGTGGTTCAGCAGTTTCCGCAGCGGATACAGGTATTCGTCATTGTAAACATACAAATGCGGATACTGGGTTCTATCCTCCAACAGCTCCTGCTCAAATCCGGTATAGAAAAGCTTCGTCCTGCTCAGGAGAACATCCTGTGCCATGGCTCTTACCGGCAGATTGCTGCCGATCAAATGGAACCCGTCCACATGATACTTCATGACCCAGAAGCGCAGGACATCCAGCATCATATTCTGATTTGTCTTCTCATCAAAATATAGTTCCATGATACATTCCATGGAAAGCCCATGCATCGTACGAATCAGATTTTTATATTCCGTCACGGCGTCTTCCTGACTCGCATATGCCGCCTTTGGAGCAAAATAATTCCCCGGGATATACCCCCAGAAATTCACCTTTTCCACGACCGGCAATTCTTCTTTTTGCTCTGACAAACCGACATCTTTTCGATCCTGTTTCTTTTCTTCTTGTATCTTCCAGGTCAGATAGTCCGGTAGTTTGTCCTTCACCGGAAGCACCATTTCCTCAAATTCATAGACCGGCATCAATTCCACCGAAGTAACGCCGAGTGCATGCAGGTACGGGAGTTTTTCCCGGAGTCCCTCAAAGGTTCCCTTTTTTCTTCCGGAAGCACCGCCATCCATCGTAAATCCACGTACATGAAGCTTATACAGGACCATATCCTCCTTCGGTATCTCCGGATGCCTGTCGTCCTGCCAATCATATTCCCTGTCTTCAAAACCTCCCCAGACCTGATAATCCTTATGGTAACGTCCGGTTTCAAACCAGTGTTCCCTTCCCTGGATTCTCACTGCATAGGGGTCCACAATGACCCTGCCGTCAATCTCATAATTATAGTAAAACGCTCCGGTATCCAATTCTTTTACCAGAACAGACCGCAGAGAGCCCACACAGTAATCTGCCGGAACAGCAAGCCTTAAAACATTCCCTGTTTCTATCTGATAAAGCAAAATCGCACATTTTGCTTCTTTTTTCCCCTCAAACGTAAATATGGTTCCGTCCTTGCTATGAGAAACACCCATTTGGGCGTAATTGCCCTCTGTCATTTTATATTCCATGTATTCTTCTGCCTCTCCGTGCATCGGGTACTTTTACCCATCTATGAAAACTGTAACACAAGAGAATTTATTTGTATAGCATAAAATCTTCCCGTTTTCTGCAATTTTCTCTTTTCTGTCACACATTTCTTTCCTCTTTTTTTCATGTCTTGTTGACTTTTTCAGTCCATGTTTCTATAATGATTTCATAGTTGATTTTATCCAGGCATCAGCCTGAGAAAGAGGTATTTATGGGAACCCCCAATAATTTTGATGATGATGAAGATATGTTTGTCACACTCAGCATGGATGACGGAAAAGATGTAGAATGTAAGATCCTGACTATTTTTGACTGTGGTGAACAGGACTATATCGCCCTTCTTCCGATGGATGATAAGGGAAACGAAAACGCAGACGGAGAAGTATATATTTACCGCTATTCGGAAGACAAAGAAGGCAATCCTTCTCTTGAAAACATCGACTCCGATGAGGAATACGAAGTTGTTGCGGACCGTTTTGACGAACTGCTTGACGAAGCTGACTTTGAAGATATGGACTAGCCGTCTGTTTTGCCAATTTTTAAATGATAAAAATAGATTTGTGAAACCTGTCACAAATCTATTTTTTTAGTTCTGCAATGAAACGCGATACCTCCATATCATGATTATTCATGCTTTTTACGGAGCAGAGACAGAGCTTTTTCTTCGCCCGTGTCATGCCGACATAAAACATTCTCCGCTCTTCCTCGATATCTTCCTGCAGCACCGCTTTCTTATACGGCATGATTTTTTCATTCACATCCACGATATATACCACCTCGTACTCGAGTCCCTTGGCACTGTGGAACGTTGCAAGTACCACACGGTCTTTTTCCTCCCGCTTCTGCTCCGACTGCCTATCCAACTGCTCTCTGTATTCCTCAATATGCTTCTGCCATGCGGTATAGTTCGTATACTCTTTTGCACCCTCCTGAAGTTCCTCTATGATTTCGAGAAGCTCTTCTGCCCGAATATTCCGGTAATCTGCGTATTCCTTCAGATAATCATCGTAACCAATTCCTCTTCGGATATAATTGATGGCCGCATAAGGTGCCATGTTTGACAGCATCCTGCAGTCATATGCAAGCCGATCAATCCGCTCCGCGATCCATTCCTGCTCATTTTTTGCATAATAATCCGCCCATACATCAAACGCAACGGTCTTTTCTTCCAGACTGTCCCTTCCGATATAGCGCTTCGGACGGTTCATGATCTGCAAAAAGTCTGCACGATCCCTGCCTCCCATCGCAATCCGGATATAGGTAAAGATATCTCTGGCAATCCAGTGATCATACAGACAGGGTACCTTATCTTTTGTCTGAAACGGGATGTTATACTCCAGAAGCTGTTCCATCAAAAGCCGCGGCTGTGTATTGGTCCGAAACAGCACTGCCACATTCTGATAGGAACCTCCCTCTTTGATATACTGCCGGATTCCATGGATGACTGCAAGGTTCTGCTGATGCTGGTTTGGATACTCTGCAATCCATACAGCCTGTTCACCCTGTTTGGCAGCTATGATCTTTTTGGGAAAACGTACGGTGTTCTGCCCGATCAGATACCCTGCCTTTTCCACAATATCCGGGGCGCAGCGGTAATTCATATCCAGTGTGATCTGCACAGACTTTGGATAATCTTTTGCAAATGACTGCATGATTCCCGGTGTCGCCCCACGAAAGCGATAAATAGACTGGTCATCATCTCCTACCACAAACAGGTTATTCCGGGGCGCCGCCAGCATCTTTACGATTTCATACTGAATTCGGTTGATATCCTGAAATTCATCAACTAATATGTAGGGATAGCGTTTCTGCCATAAAGCAAGAATATCAGGTCTTTCGGCAAAAAGTTCATAGGTATAGACGAGCATGTCGTCAAAATCAATCCACCGGTTTCTATGCAGTGCATCCTGATACATTTGATAGATGCGGCAGAATACATCCTTGGCACAGTTTGCGGAATTGTAGTGTTCGATCTGTATTCTGGCGTTCTTAACCAGACTGATTTCGCCCAACATCTGTCCGATGTATTCATTTTCATCTTCATAGTCCAGATGAAATTTCCGTATGATTTCGCGCATCAGCAGGAATTTCTGTTCTTCACGGACAATATTGTCCGCTGTATAATGATATGCATGTTTCAGCACAGCAAAAAAAATGGCATGAAATGTGCCAAAGGTAACCGGGCGGTTTTTCTCTCCCATAATCTGAAGAAACCGCGATTTCATCTCTGCGGCAGCTGCCTTTGTAAACGTCACAACCAGAATATCCGAAGGATTCACGCCGTATTGCTCTATTAAGTTTCTCGTTCTCTGGGTAATTACAAGAGTTTTACCGGACCCGGGTCCTGCAAGTGTAAGACAGGGCCCGGTAAAATGATGAATTGCCTGAAGCTGGCTTTTGTTGAAGTTCATAAGATAATTTCCTAGCTCAATTTTTCAATCGCTTTTTTTATACGTGCTACTGATTCCTCTTTGCCGAGCACTTCCATAATCTCTGTTGCTCCGCCTGGAGTCATCTGCTTGCCGGATACGGCTGTACGAATCGGCCACAGAACATAGCCGTTCTTATATCCTTTTTCCGCTACAAATCCGGAAATGGTCTGATACAGAGCATCATTGCCGTAATCCTCCTGTACTTCCAGCACCGGAAGAATTTCCTTTAATACCGCCAAAGATGTTTCTTCATTGGTTTTCATTTTCTTATGGACATACATGGAACTGTCATATTCCGGTACAGCCTCAAAAAAATCGATGTGCTCGGAGATGTCCGGGAAAATCTCAATTCTGCTTTTTACCATCTGAGCGATCTTCTTCAAATCATAGTCTTTTGTAATGACTTGTCTGATATAAGGCTCTGCCAGCTCATAGAACGGCTCAAATTCCATCGCCTTGATATATTCCCCATTCATCCATTTCAGTTTTGTGAAATCAAACACAGCCGGTGATTTACTCATATGATGATAGTCAAATGCTTTTGTCAGCTCTTCCAGCGAAAAAATCTCCTGATTGTCTGTCGGGCTCCAGCCCAGCAGTGCGACGAAATTCACAACTGCCTCTGTCAGAAAGCCCTGTGCAATCAAATCCTCATACGAAGAGTGTCCGCAGCGTTTACTTAATTTCTGATGATCCTCATTGGTGATCAGCGGACAGTGCACATAAACCGGTACTTCCCAGCCAAAAGCCTCATACAGACGGTTATACTTCGGTGAAGAGGACAGATATTCGTTTCCGCGTACCACATGCGTGATTCCCATCAGGTGGTCATCCACTACGTTTGCAAAATTATAAGTCGGATATCCGTCTGATTTCATCAGGATCATATCATCCAGCTCATCGTTATTTACCGTGATATCTCCATAGATATCGTCATGGAATGTCGTAGTTCCGGTAGCCGGATTATTCTGTCGGATTACATACGGAATACCGGAAGCCAGTTTTTCCTCTACTTCTTCTTTGGAAAGGTGCAGGCAATGCTTATCGTAGATAACGATTTCCTTTCCTGCTACGGTCTGTTTCAACCCCTCGAGACGCTCTTTATCACAGAAGCAGTAATATGCCTCGCCTTTGGCAATCAGCTGTTTGGCATAATCCAGATAAATCCCCTGTGCCTGACGTTCGCTCTGCACATAAGGACCTACACCGCCATCTTTATCCGGGCCTTCGTCATGCAGCAGACCTGTTTTTTCCAATGTACGGTAAATAATATCCACGGCACCTTCCACAAAACGTTCCTGATCGGTATCTTCGATTCTTAAGATAAAATCCCCGTCTTCATGTTTTGCTATCAGATACGCATACAATGCGGTTCTAAGATTGCCTACGTGCATTCTTCCCGTAGGACTTGGTGCAAATCTGGTCCTAACTTTACTCATCTTCTTATCCTGCTTTCTCAAATTCTATATTGCGGTCAAATGATCAATCCAGTTCTATCTCTCTCAATTCTCTCGGCGGCAGCTGTTTTGTGGATGCTTTCTTGATTTTCTCGACCTCCGTACGCGCCTTCGTAATTGGAAGAATCGTTCCTGCACCGGCGATACATCCACCCGGGCAGCCCATGCCTTCGATCATATATCCGTTTTTCTTTCCTGCTTTGGCAAGCATCAGCATCTTTTTGCAATCGGCAAGACCCTCTGCATGCTCAATCTTCACTTCCACATCCGGATAGTATTCATGGATGCATTTTTCAATGGCATCTGCTACGCCGCCGGCACAGGCATAACCACGTCCTGCTGCCGTTGCATCATGCATGGAGATCTCTCCGTCAGTCTGGCTCGGATCAATCTGTTTCGCTTCAAACATGGCGTCCAGCTCTTCGAATGTAATAACAAAATCGACGTCACTTCGTACGGAACGTCTGCTCGCTTCCAGCTTCTTTGCCGCACAAGGTCCGACAAACACGACTTTGGCATTCGGATTTTTCTTTTTGATGCTTCTTGCTGTTGCCACCATTGGCGTAAGCTCGGAGGATACGTTGTCCATCATCTCCGGAAACTGCTTCTTTGCCAGCATAGACCATGCCGGACAACAGGAGGTCAACAGAAACGGTAACTCTCCGGTCGCAACGTGATTTGCGTAATGGTGCGCCTCGGAAACCGCTCCGATATCTGCGCCGAGCGCAACTTCAACTACATCGGAAAAACCAAGTTCCAGCAATGCCGCACGGATATTTTTCGGTGTTGCTCCGGGCCCGAACTGACCGACAAATGCCGGTGCGATTTCCGCAATCACTTCATTTCCCTCTTTCATACAGCTGATAAGCTGGAATATCTGGGACTTGTCCGCAATTGCACCGAACGGGCAGCTTACCATACACTGACCGCAGGATACACATTTCTCCGGATCAATACTCGCTCTTCCGTACTGATCTGTTCCGATTGCCCCGACACCGCATGCCTTTGAACACGGTCTTTCTTTTCTTGCGATTGCATCGTATGGACAGGCCTCTTTACAGCGTCCGCATTTGATACATTTTTCCTGATCAATGACCGATTTTCCGTTGACCTGTGTAATCGCATCTTTCGGACATACTTCGATACAAGGATGTGCAATACAGCCCTGACACATATTGGAAACTTCCAGTTTCCGATCCTCACACTCGTTACATGCAGACGGAATGACCTGCATAAGAGGCGGCTCATAGTATTTCTCCGCCACATTGCTCTCTTCAAGTCCGCTGGTCACGTGTACCGGACGATCCTGCGGACGAAGCGACATTCCCATAGCCAGACGCACTCTTTCGGATGCGATGGCACGCTCTCTATAAATGCTCTCTCGATAAGTTGGTACATCTCCTGGGCATACCGTATAAGCAATGGCTTCTACTGCATCATTGATGTTTTCAGCATCAAATGCAATCTTTGCCACTTCTGTAAAAATTCTCTTTCTCAAATCTGAAATTGGTGTTCTTAAACCTCTCATGGTAACCTCCTGCCATACTTCTGTTTTATCTGATTTCGGATTCTGCCCGCTCCCGTTTTACAGAGCGTTTAAAATTGGCATCGTTATTAATTTAACACACAATTCCGCAGAATACAAGTTATAGTCCCTATGTACGAAATCAAATACCATCCAGAAGACCGGACCCGTTTACCTGTCCTCATCGTTCCGTTTTTGCGTTCTTTCTGCAAGCTCCTCCGGTACAGCCGGCACATCCCATGCAGCCGCCGCTTTTCCTGTTCTTCATCAGACAGACAACGGAAAACAGAATCCAAATGCACAGAATCAGAATGATTCCGATATCCAATAACTTCATGCTTCTCCTTTCTATCACCAGTCTCTTTCCGGCAATCCAGACAACCGTCTAAAACAGCAGCCCAACGTGATACACCAGAAATGCTGCAATCCAGGCTACCACACATTGCATGCATATCATCAGAATCGTCTGCCATACCGATCCCATCTCTCTTCTTATGGCCGCTACAGCTGCCACACACGGCGTATACAGCAGGGTAAAAGTCAGAAAACTCACTGCGGTAAGCGGCGTAAAGATCGTTCCAAGCGTCTGACTCAGATGTGAAACAGACGTGCCGGTCAGCACACTCATCGTACTGACGACCGCTTCTTTCGCCGTAAAACCGGTAATCAGAGAAGTGGAGATTCTCCAGTCTCCAAACCCAAGCGGCAGAAACAGCGGTGAAATCCATTTTCCGACCAATGCCAGAAGACTCTGCCTGCTGTCTGTTACCACGTTAAATCTCAAATCAAAGGTCTGTAAAAACCAGATGATGATCGTTGCCAGAAATATTACGGTAAATGCCCGCTGCAAAAAATCTCTTGCCTTATCCCACATCAGAAGCAGGACGCTTTTGAAGGAAGGCAGACGATAATTCGGAAGTTCCATGACAAACGGCATAGGTTTTCCCCGGAATGCCGTATGCTTAAACAACAATGCCATCAGGATACCGACCAGAATGCCGCCGACATACAATCCCATCATCACCAGTGTCTGATCATGCGGAAAGAAAGCCGCCGTAAATACTGCATAGATCGGAATTTTCGCGGAACAGCTGATAAACGGTACCAGCAGAATGGTCATTTTGCGATCCCGTTCCGATGCAAGGGTACGGCTCGACATGACTGCCGGGACACTGCATCCGAAGCCAATGAGCATCGGCACAAAGCTGCGGCCGGACAAGCCGATTTTCCTTAAAAGCCGGTCCATGACAAATGCCACTCTTGCCATGTAACCCGAATCCTCAAGTATGGAAAGAAAAAAGAACAGTACAACGATAATCGGCAGGAAACTCAGCACACTCCCGACTCCTGCAAATACACCATCAATGACAAGGCCGTGTACGACCGGATTGATGCCGTAAGCGGTCAGTCCTTTGTCCGTAAGCCGGGTAAACGCATCGATTCCAATTGTCAGCCAGTCACTGAGCAAAGATCCGATTAAACCAAACGTCAGATAGAATACCAGCAGCATAATAGCCAAAAACATCGGAATCGCCAGATATTTATTGGTCAAAACACTGTCAATCCTGACACTTCTTCTATGCTCCTTACTTTCCTGACAGCGGATTACCGTCTTCGAACATACCTTTTCAATGAACGTATAACGCATATCCGCCATTGCTGCATTCCGGTCCATGCTGTGGTCAGTCTCCATTTCTTCAATACTATGCTCCATCATATCCAGCTCATTTTGGCTTAAGCAGAGCCTTTCGATGATATCCTGATCCTGCTCCACGATTTTGGCAGCCGCAAAGCGGGGCGACATACCGATCTTCTGCGCATGATCCTCTACCTGATGAGAGACCGCATGAATACAGCGGTGAACCGGTCCCTTCTCACAGAAATCTGTTACCGACGGATAGTTTCTATGTTTTGCAGTATGTACAATGCTCTGTATCAGATCCTCAATGCCCTCATCTTTTGCTGCGCTGATTGGAATGACCGGAATCCCGAGTTCTTCCGACATCTGTTCGATCTCAATCGAACCTCCGTTATTTCTCACTTCGTCCATCATATTCAACGCCAGAACCATCGGAATATGCATCTCTAGCAGCTGCAGCGTCAGATACAGATTACGTTCGATATTCGTAGCATCTACAATATTGATCATTCCATCCGGCTTTTCATTTAAAATGAAGTCTCTTGTCACGATTTCCTCGTTCGTATAGGGCCGCAGAGAATAGATTCCCGGAAGATCCACGACCGAACAGTCTTTCTTCGAACGCACCCTGCCGATTTTCTGGTCTACGGTAACGCCCGGAAAGTTGCCGACATGCTGATTAGAGCCCGTCAACTGGTTAAACAGTGTGGTTTTCCCGCAATTCTGATTGCCTACCAATGCAAAAATCATGGCCGCACATCCTCTCTTTCCACTTCAATCCGTCTCGCATCCTCTTTCCGGATGGTAAGTTCATATCCGCGGATATGCAGCTCGATCGGGTCGCCCATCGGCGCAACCTTCCGAACCTTAATCTTCGTCTTCGGTATCAGTCCCATATCCAAAAGCCGGCAGCGCAGGACCCCCTCTCCGCCCACTTTCGTGATCACTGCGTCTTCTCCAATCGGCAACTCATCTAATGTCATTTGTATATCCTCTCTCATCCACTCTATTTTCCTGTTTTCACTGATTTTTCAGTGCCTGCTCTATTCTAACGCAGGAATTTCCATTCTTCAAGAGTAAAAAAGCCCAGCTTTGTCACATAACGAACTTTTCACCATAGATTAATTGTGTAAATAGAAAAAATGAGGAAGATTCTATGAATAACAATAATCGTCAGGGAATGGGAAGATACACGCCTTGTCCTGGAAATACTCCGATTCCCAGGGAGCCTGTTGCAATGGCTTATGTTCCATGGCAGTATTTTCAGGAAGTATATGATCCTGATAAAGCTTTGAGATGCGGAACCATCTTTCCGGAATTAAATAAACCTTTCCTCGGAAGGCGGGGTGCATGTTTATGATGAACGTACCGATGAATCAACAGCAGCTTTTACAGTGGATTAATGAAGTGAGTTTTGCCGTATCGGACATTATCCTTTATCTTGATACACATCCGGATGATCAGGAAGCGCTGGCTTATTTTAATCATTATTCCGAGATGCGCAAAAAAGGCCTGAAAACTTATGAAGAACAGTATGGTCCGCTGACCATTGATACTGCCACACCTTCCGGCAGCTGGTGTTGGGCAACACAGCCGTGGCCATGGGAAGGAGGATGCTAAGTTATGTGGAACTATGAAAAAAGATTACAGTTTCCGGTCAATATCAAACAGCCAAATGCACAAATCGCTCAGGTTATCATGTCACAGTACGGTGGTCTGTATTTCGTTTTGTTATAATAAAAAGTCGCTGCACCAGATGTATGTTGACTACCCGGATACAGCGACTTTTTAATATATTTAATCTGTAGAAGCATCTTTTTCGATCCATTCCCGGGATCAGATACAATCAGTTTCTTTTTATAATCGAATTTCTGGTAATAATTGAGGTCGGCATAATGATCTGATCCGAAGTCTCCACATCAAACCCTTCTTCAATCATTTTACAAACAAGCTTTGCCGCCACTTCTCCCATCTTTCTGCGTGGGTGCTGCGCTGAAGTCAGATACTGGTCGCCATCGAGTTTGACATTCTGATTATCAAAGCCAACCATGGAAATATCTTCCGGTATCCGTACTCCAGACTCACTTAATTCCTGATAAAGTTCTTCCGCAAGCATATCGTTGTAGCAAACAACGGCAGTGCACTCCCTGAGCAGCTCCAAGGAGTAAGATACACTGTACTTGTTTTTCAGCCACATTTCATGGTTGGAATGAAACCACCAGATAAAGCGGTCGTCCACCCGGATATTTGCTTCCGACAATGCCTCCGCATATCCCTGG
>JAEWCQ010000044.1 GCA_023390555.1 Bacillota bacterium
TAAAATTTAGTGAAGGCATAGGTTATGGTTCCTTTCTCTATAATGTTGTTGTGGTGACTTTATTATAGAGGAATCCAAGACCTATGCCTATTTATTTTTTGTTTACCCCCAACTATAGTTTAGAACCAATAAAAACAAAGGGACTGTCATATGACAGTCCCTTCTTAATTAGAATCCGTTCATTCTATGAATAATAAATCATCTTCGGACAATTAAAGTCTCTTTAACAACTCTTCACGCTGTGCTTCGTAACCCGGTTTTCCAAGTAACGCAAACATGTTTTTCTTATAGCTTTCTACACCCGGCTGATTAAATGGATTTACTCCCAGCAGATAACCGCTGACACCACAGGCAAATTCAAAGAAGTAGAATAATTCTCCCAGATAAAATTCATCCTGTTTTGGAAGATTTACCATAAGGTTTGGTACATTTCCGTCTGTATGTGCTAAAATCGTACCATTCATGGCACTCTTGTTGACGAAATCCATGTCTTTTCCAGCCAGATAGTTCAGACCGTCTAAATCGACCGGTTCCTCTTCAATTACAATCTGGTCACCGGATTCTTCTACATTTAACACAGTCTCAAACATGATTCTGGAGCCATCCTGAATAAACTGGCCCATGGAGTGTAAATCCGTAGTCAGATCAACTGCTGCAGGGAAAATACCCTTCTGATCCTTTCCTTCGCTTTCCCCGTATAACTGTTTCCACCATTCGGACACATAATGAAGGCTTGGCTCATAATTCGCTAAAACCTCCACCGACTTGCCTTTTCTCAGTAAAATATTGCGGACAGCCGCATACTGCAGCGCATCATTTTCTTTAAAATCCTGTTCCAACGCCAGTTTTCTTCCTGCTGCCGCACCTTCCATCAGTTTTGTAATATCTGCGCCGCTTACTGCAATCGGCAGCAGTCCTACTGCTGTAAGAACGGAGAAACGTCCTCCTACGTCATCCGGAACAACGAAGGCCTCATACCCCTCTTCTGTTGCGAGGTTCTTCAATGCTCCCTTCGCTTTGTCTGTTGTGGCATAAATTCTCTTTGCAGCGCCTTCTTTTCCGTATTTCTTCTCCAGTTTCTCCTTGAAAATACGAAAAGCAATCGCAGGCTCTGTCGTTGTACCTGATTTGGAAATAATGTTGACGGAAAAATCTCTGTCTCCAACTACATCCAGAAGCCCTTTTAAATAAGACCCGCTGATGCTGTTGCCCGCATAATAAATCTCCGGTGTTTTACGAATTTCTTTTGAAACATTGTTGTAAAAACCATGTCTTAAGAATTCAATTGCAGCTCTTGCTCCCAAATAGGAACCGCCGATTCCAATTACGATTAATACTTCCGAATCAGATTGAATCTTGGCTGCTGCTTTCTTCATGCGCGCAAACTCTTCTTTGTCATAATCGACCGGAAGGTCAAGCCATCCCAGGAAATCGTTTCCAGCACCTGTTTTATTTACCAACTGTTCTTTTGCGTCAGCTACCAGCTTACTCATGTAAGAAACCTCTTCTTCACTGATAAAAGAAGCAGCTTTTGAGTAGTCAAATGTTACTTTTTCCATTTCCATTCACTCCTTTGTTTTCCTTATCACAATTCTCCAAATCATGATTCTTTTCATTAAAGTTCATTTTAGCAAACTAATCCTCATTTATCAAGGGAAAATTTCCTGTAGTACCGCGTTAAAAACCGCTTCTTCCTGCTGTTTTTTCTTCTCCATAATGCTGTTCATCATCTGCTTTTCCTGCTCAGATACCAGATGCTGCGCCACCGGTTGCTCATCTTCCTTCTCATTGTCTGCCAATACCACCTGAAGGTACTCCTGCACCTTTTCATGAATCGATGCAATATAACGGCTAAGTTTCCTTACCATATGGATTGCAATAATCAGCATTATCATTTGTATTCCGAACAGTATTGCCATACCGGCAAAACGATACTGTACCACGAGTTCTAATATTTGGTTCATACACTCATCCCTTCCTTTTTCAATACAAATTATGTTCTAAGTAAATTATAAGGAAGGTCTTTCACTTTGAAAAGAGGACTTGGCCCTTTTTTCACCGCATGTTTTGACAACTTTCGCCCTATTTGGACAGCAGACACGCTATTTCTATCTTATTCTGCTGATATTTCCAGAAACCGCTTCTACTGCTCAAATGAAATCGAGCCGCATTGCGACTCCTTCTGATGCACCCCCACCGTCTTCTATTTTACAAGTCTTTTCTTGACTTTTATTCATAACAGTATAATATAGCTTATGAGAAACATCTTACAGATAACAGAATCTATCTCTGATTTTATATTTAATTTTTGAATATGTTTTGGTATTGTATTTATTTTCGGTATTGTATTCATTTTCAGTATTGTATTATTATATGGGAAGAAAGGATGTATTATGAAAAAAATAGTCATGACAGGCGGTGGAACTGCCGGCCACGTAACTCCAAATATCGCACTGCTTCCAAGTCTCAAAGCGGCAGATTATGAAATATCCTATATCGGCTCGTACGAGGGAATGGAAAAGCGCCTGATTGAAGAACAGGGCATTCCCTACTACGGCATCGCTTCCGGTAAACTGAGACGCTATTTTGACATAAAAAATCTGACTGACCCGGTACATGTACTAAAAGGCTACGTTCAGGCAGTAAAATTACTGAAAAAAATACATCCGGATGTTGTATTTTCAAAGGGAGGTTTTGTGTCCGTTCCGGTAATTCTGGCAGCAAAGCTTCTTCATATACCTGCAATCATTCATGAATCTGATATTACTCCCGGTCTTGCCAATAAAATAGCCATTCCTGCTGCTTATCGTGTATGCTGTAATTTTCCGGAGACTTTAAACTATCTTCCGGAAGGGAAAGCTGTGCTGACCGGTTCTCCAATCCGTAAGGAATTGCTGTCCGGCAACCGATTTTCCGCAATTTCTCTCTGCGGTTTTTCAAGCGAAAAGCCAACTGTACTGATTATCGGCGGCAGCAGCGGATCCAAAATCATCAACGACAGTATCCGTGCATTGCTGGACGATCTGCTCAATCATTATCAGATTATCCATTTATGCGGGAAGGGTCTCCTGGACGAATCTCTGACCGGCCGGACCGGCTACGCACAGTTTGAATATGCCAACCGGGAACTTCGTGACATGTTCGCTGCTGCTGATCTTGTGATTTCCCGTGCGGGTGCCAACTCAATCTGCGAGCTTCTGGCACTGCATAAACCGAATATTCTGATACCGCTTTCAGCCTCCGCCAGCCGCGGAGATCAGATATTGAATGCACGCTCTTTCGAAAAACAGGGCTTTTCCTATGTCCTTGAGGAAGAACAGCTTTCTGCCGAGACCTTAAAAAAAGCGATTACAGAAGTTCTGGAACATAAGTCTTCTTACATCGATGCCATGCAAAAAAGTTCGCAGCTGGATTCGATTGATTCGGTTATGAAGCTGATTGAATCCGCCGCAACTCTCAGGAAGAAAAAACGGAACTAAAACAAACAGAAAATCAAAGCAAAACATCCATTGTCCTCCCATCTTCCATAGCGAAGATGACAGACAATGGATGTTTCACGTAAAATCGTCTTTATCCTTTAAATAACTTTCCCCGTATTCCGGAATCACAAATTCTCAATCATTTCGTCTAGCTGTAATTTGTGTTCCATGAATATAAACTATTCAAATAATCTCTTACATATGTCAGAACTGTTCCAGTTCAAGTTCCTCCCTATGCAATCAGTGGCTAATCCCACGCACTGATATAAGCGGAACTTGCCCAGCCCCATGTACCAGTCTTCAGTCTCTCGAGATAATACCATCCGCTGTAACCAGAACTGACAGAATAACTAATGCAGACTGCCTCGCCGTCATACATGAGCTCTAATACCGTTGAACTGGAAGAGGGCAAAACCCTCAGACGGACGCCATTTGCAACAACTTCTCCGTTCTGCGTACTACTTAACGTTGTGGCAGCACTGTCGATCTGTATTGTTGCATAAACAAGGCCATCCCCATTGGTATCATACTGACTGATATCTCCAAGCTCATCAAGTGAGACTGTCACGGGTAATTCTGCAGCTCCTACGGAGCCGATCTCCAGGAAAAACATGCACAATACTCCTAATACACACGCAAAACTTTTCATAACTTTTCTTTTGGACTTCATCCTGTTTCCTCCTTTGACTAATTTTATATTGGCTAATTTTATATATTCGAAAAGATGACAAGTCTTTTCGCTATATACACTACTCCATCTGTATTACAGTCCTCGAATAACCATTCTGACCATCCGGTTCGGGATTGGCGATATTGGTTTCTTCATAGGAATCTGCATCTCTAAGATAACGAATTCCATAAACCACCTTTTTTGAACAACTGTAATTCAGCACATAGCCGCTGCCATCTGACAACGTAAAAAAATAAGTCACAACTCCATTCCGAAGAAGAGCATCGCTCTCGTTCTCATAATAAATGAAACACCCGTCCTCTATGGGCTGCTCCTTAAGAAAATTAGTCTGTAACATTTGCTTGACCAAACTATATTGATTCTTATACGCAGCATTGTCCGAAACAGTTTCTTGGTCATAAATACCGCTATTATCCATATTGACTTCAGTGATCTGTCCATTTTCACTATTTAAAATAACAGAATATGTCGTTTCACTCTGCTCGCCAAACTGAATGATATATATGTACATATCTGATGCAGGATTTTCACTTCTGATACTATATCCCATCTGAGATACATCTATATCATATATATCTTTTATAACAGCAACCGCTCTTTCAACTGCATCCGTTTCACTCAGGAACACCTCCGTACCCACCTCCCCTGTGGGTGTTTGCGTTCCCTCACCTTCCTCCTGCCGGATACTGTAGTCTCGCTTGTAATAAAAATCAATCAGTTCCAGCAGTTCTTCATCTGTAAGATCTCGTTCAGGAAAATAAAAGGTACTGGTGGCTGTTACAAAACACAAACGGTCGCTCTTAATATCCTCCGGCCATTTTACCTGTAAAAGCTCTCCCTCTGGGAACACTCCCTCAGACTGATACTGTGTCGTCAATACCTTCAAACGCTTCCTTTCTGCAGCAGATAATTTTCTGGAATAACTATCCGCATTTTCTGTCGATGACTGTATACCGTCTTCATAATCTGCTATCTCATTTTGGTTCATCTGCTGCATACGCTGCGTTACATAATTAACCGCCGCATAGACACCTGCAGATCCGAAAAGCAAACAGAAGATACACACAACCGCAATTTTTCTTGTCCTTAAATACCGTTTTATCGGTATCACTTTTTCATCTGCCATAAGTCTTTCGAGCAGCTGATCCACCTGATTCACATAGCTGTCCGGAACTGTAAGCTTTGACTGTCTGGCAAGATTTCTGATCTTTTCATCAACTATATTTTCCATTTATTTCTCCTGACACAATTACTCTATATCAATACCTTCAGTTTCTCCCTTGCTCTTGCAAGCCTTGATTTCACAGTACCTTCCGGCACCTTCATCATCCAGCTTATCTCTTTTGTAGAAAAGCACTGATAGTAATAGAGTACCACTACTGCCCGGAACTCCTCTTCTAGTTGCATAACAAGTTCCCATAATTCATCCGGACTATCTGTAATTGGCGAATCCATTTGTGCAGTATCATCCAGTAATACAAGCCGCTGTCTGTTTTTTAATAAAGTTTTTGATACGTTTACGAGTATCTTCATCAACCATGGTTTTAACTTTTCTTTATCTTTTAACTGATTCCTTCTTTCAAATGCTCTGACTATGGTTTCGCTCACTGCATCCTGCGCATCTGCTTCATTTTTTAGCATGGCAAAAGAAAGCCGGTACATTTCCAGCTGATACTGCCTAATCAGTTCCGCAAATTCTATACTGCTTATTTTTTCCAACGCGTCGTCCACCTTATTACTTCCGGTCTTTAGTAAGCTTACATATATATGACTCCGCAGCCTGCCATTTGGTTCCCGAAAGTTGCAAAATATTTTATTTTTTTATTTCAACCGAAAAAACCAATTATGTAAAATGTGAAAATGCTCATTCCTGATGAAATCTTTGCTCTTAATATACAAAAAGTTGTAAAATCAAATGATTTTACAACTTTTTAATTAGGGACTATGAAATTACTCTGTTTTCAATGCATCACGGATAGCAGCCAGTTCTTCTGCCGTATATTCCTCATGAACCCATTTGAGAATATCCTCATTCTTTTCCTCTGCAAATCTTGGAATCAAATGAATATGAAAATGAAAAACAGTCTGCCCGGCAACTTCTCCGTTGTTCTGCAGGATATTGAATCCATCACATTTTAAAACCGCTGTCATATGTGCGGCCAGTTTTTTGGCAAGCTGGAATGCTTTTCCGGCAACTTCCTCATCTATCTCATAGATATTAGCATAGTGCTCTTTCGGAAGAATCAGGGCATGTCCTTTCGAAGCAGGATTTACATCCAGTATGACTTTGAACGTATCATCCTCATAAATTGTATTAGAGGGAATTTCTCCTCCAATAATTCGGCAAAATATACAATTGTTCTTTTCCATTCCTCATATTCCTTTCTAGATTTGTCGATTTTTGTTGTATAATTTCCATTGATTTTAAAAAATAAACATGCTAAACTACTATATGTTGTTATCTCATGTCTATTTTGTATACTTTATATAGCGCCGGGGAGGGTCATGTAAAATGTTAACAAACGAAGACTACGCGAAAGCTTTTCACGAAATCAAAAATTCGATCACCATTGTCAACAGTTCTCTACAACTTTTGGAAAAACAGCATCCCGAAGTCACTGACTTTGAATACTGGGAAGATTCGAGGGACGCTCTTAACTACCTCCGTGAAATGGTACGGGAGCTTTCTCAGGCAAAACTCGCCTCCGATTTTCCAATGCAGCCCGTCAATCTGAATATTCTTTTGGATAATGTACTAGCTTCTATCCGTAATCTTCGCTTCAGCAATGGATTCCAATGCAAAAATCATATTGATGACGGTCTTCCACTCATCATGGCAGATTCATGCCGGCTGACTCAGGCCATTATAAATCTCGTAAAAAATGCCTATGAAGCCATGGATGAAACGGGTACGATCATTTTTAAAGCTTACCAGGAAGGCTGCTCTGTACACATCGACATTGTGGACTTTGGAGGCGGCATCAATCCGGAATATCAAAAGCAGATGTTCACCCCGTTTTTTACTTCGAAGCCAAACGGCACCGGTCTTGGTCTTGCAATCACAAAACAGATTGTAGAAAGCCACCATGGCTTTTTAAACTATGCATCCCGCGAAGGAGACGGCTGTACTTTTTCGATCATTCTGCCACTTATGGCGAAGTAAAAGCCCTGTATAGGATATTAGATTATGGTGGATTTATTCAAAAATGAATATCTGATCCAGCATTCTCAGTGTTTTAAAATTGCCTTTCGCAGTCATCTCTCCTGTCATAAAGGCTCTCTGAAAGGTCATTCTGCCTGCGATGATATTATCAAGCACTTCGGATGACAGCTTTGCGTATATATCCACCTCTTCCTGCTGCCCGTAGTGACAGTTCAGTTCCCCATTGCTTATTTCTACCACAAGCGGCTTCTTTTTCCCTTCAATGATAAACAGATAACTTGCTTTAAAATTTTCGGGTGCCACAAAATGTGACTCCAGATCTTTAATATACGCTGTTGACTCATCCGTCTGCTGCTGATTCATCATTCCCTTAAACATGGTTGTGAGCTCTTCGATATCCTCTTTCTGTTTCTTTACGTAGGAATCATCTGCAACATATTTTGACAGTTGTTCGCTCTCCTGCGGCGTCAGTTCGAGCTGCTGTGTCCGAAGTACGGTCTGCGTTACCGCCTGATTACTAGTCGGCAGGCTTTTCTGTTGCTGGGAAATTGTACGATAGAGATTCTCTGCCTTCTTCTCAATTATCCCCGAATATTCATGATTCATCTCGAAACTAACAAGATCATCTACATATCCACACAGGCCGCTGCATGGCAGTCCGCCCAGTATCTCCCATGCATTTGCAAGTGTCAGTTCTCCCTCCCGCTCACCATACGTCGTAGACATGACAATCGGCTGCATGTAAATTGTCTTAATCTTCTCTTTATCTCCATAAAGCCAGCAGGAATCCAGAAACTGCTGCATATAACCGCCGATTCCAAGCCATTCTACCGTTGTCGCAAGAATGATTCCGTCCGCGTCTTTTAAGGTCTGAGGAAGTGTTGATATACTGTTTTTATGCTCATATATATTATACCGCTCAATACTCACACGCAATTCACGAAATACATCTTCCATTTTGTTCACTACATAAAGTGTCGGATCATCCAGTAGACCTCTTCCACCATAATAGATATTTATCTTCATTTTGTGCCTCCCGTCTGATATTCTCTATACCATAGTATAGCCGAACAGAGACTGTTTTTCAACTTTTGTTCACGCGATAAAGCAGGGAACTGGCAACAAATCCGCAGATCAGTCCCCCGATATGGCACCAGTTATCCACGCCTGTCGAAGAAAAGCCATAATACAGGCAAAGCCCGATCATAATCAGGAGACCAGGTGTCGTAAGATTTTCGAATTTTCCACGATTTTTGATTGCCACCCAGAGCAGTGCACCAATTACACCGAAAATTGCACCCGATGCACCCGCTGATACACCCATATCATTACTCTGCACCATCATATACAAAGAAAAAATACTCCCTCCAAGACCGGCCGCAAAGTAAATAATGAGATATTTAATCTTTCCAACTGCATCTTCCAGATATTTCCCCGCAAAAAACAGCATCACCATATTGTTCGCAAGATGCAGGAATCCAAAATGCAGGAACATGGACGTAAGAAGCCGGTACCACTGCCCATTATCCAGAACCAGAGACGGATACATCGCCCCATGTTCAACCATAAATCTGGAATCCTCTGTATTACCCAGAAAAGATAACACCGCAAACACCAGAATGTTTATCACAACAACCACGGTATTCATTACCGGAAACGCGGCTATCCTTTGTTTCATGGATACCTTCTGTCCGTCCCTCGTATCCTTTGCCTCATCTGCGATCTTCTGTAACATCTGCCGCAGTCCGTAGAAATCACCCGGCTGATTCTCATAGATCATCAGTCGATCATTGTGAATATCGTACATCCACGTATTTCTGCCCGTTGTACACATCTCCCGATTTCCTTCCGCATCTGCAGTCACCAGCAGTGTCAGCATGTGCACATCATAGATAACCGTATCCGTCGGATAATCTTTCAGTCTGCCCTGCGGATGCAAAAACAGTTCTCTCAGATTTCTCTGCAAAAGCTCCATCTGAGATCCATTCAATGTAAAACCCTCATGTACATTTAAACCCACGATAACCCTCGCCACACCATCTATGTAACGATAGTATACCCCTGCCTCCTGAGGCTGCACTCTCAGGAAACGATATCCATCCTGTCTTAAATGATAATCTATTGCTCCAATCAAATCCATCCCTCCTAATGACCAAACGATAGCACTCACTATGTGGGATGTCAACTGGACAAAACCTTTTTTTCTAAAACTTTTATATCTGAATTATTTTTCTATAAACCGGTATTCTTCACGGGCAAACACGACTCTGGTTCCGGATACCAGCGGCACTTTTTCAAGATAATTAAGCAGCTTACCATCTACCCACGTACCATTTTTCGAATTCAGGTCTTCGATAAAAAACCTGCCTTCCTCTTTTGTGATACGGGCATGCAGGCGGCTTACACTTCTATCCGGAATAATTCCATCTGCATCTCCCCTTCCTCCAATATGATAGGGCGTTTTCTCTATCCAAAGATTTTCTATGGCTCCTGTCCCCCGATATTCAAGTACACCGATACTGCTGTGCATTTCTCCCTGTTCCGCCAGAAAAGTAGTGGCTCCTGACTCAGCTGAACTTATCTGCGGCTGCCTCTCAAATACTATTTGAAGATTTTCTTCTTTTTGTTTTCTTTCTTTTCGAAAAGTAAATTTTCCCACCACATCAGGAATCCTGTCTTTTATCTGTGTCTTTATTTCTTCAAACCAGTCTCCTTCACGGGTTACCTGTATTTCTTCCGGTTCGGTAATTGACTTTTCCTCGACCTGCCTCTCTTCTCTCTTTTCTTTTATAGGTTTTGATTCTAAGAGAAGATCTGCTGCCTGCGCTATTTCTTTTATGCTGTATCCCGTCTGCAGAGTCATCTGGTATGCTTCATATGCAATGGCAACCGCCTGCTTGTCACTGTGTGCAATCTGCGTAAGCAGATTTTCCATGAGAAAACGAAAAGAATCTGCCAACGGCTTTTCTTCTCCCGGTAAGTAACAGAAACCAATTTCTTCGCCGGTATTTTCAATGTAAATTGTCTTTAAATTTAACTGAATGCAATTTTCCTCCAGAAGATAATCCTCCAGAATATCTGTCAGCCGACTGACTGCTGCTATCAGTTTTGCCAAAAGTTTCTGATTCAGTGTGCTGCTCTTTAGATATTCTTCCAGAGACTGCTTTCCCGTAATATCATACCAGAACTGCAGCATTCCATCCGCTATTACGGATTCAAATTCAAGCAATAGCGGAATCCTGTTTCGGATACACATTTCAATCTGATAATCAGCCTGCAGGCAATCGGATGTTACCACCATAAAACTCTGTTTTATCGTTCTTTTGTACGCTATTTCCATTCCAGTTCCTCCGCTGCCTTCTCCAGAAACATTAAAAACCTTACCTTCTCCACTGCTTTTGGTGCCTTTATCTGTTCCATCTCCTGTATTTCGGCCGTAATCTCCTGATATTGATCAATTGCTGTATTAATACAGAATGCGATGATAAATAAAATAATCGGTATCAGAATTGCCGCTTCAACGGTATAACTCGCCTGTATTTTTTTCATAACAATAACATCTCCAGATAAGCAAGAAACAAGAATGGCATAAACGGCACTTCATCATTTCTTTTTTTCTTTTTCAGTACGAGCAGAAACAGAGACCATATTCCACAGAAAAGCAGTCCATGTAAAAACAATATTGTATTATTTTCAAATCCAAGATATATGCCCGTCACCATCAATACCAGTCCATCTCCTGCTCCAATTTTTCCCCCAGTCACTTTGCTGACGCAGAGCAGGAATACTCCGATCAAAACTCCTGCCAAAAGGCTGTAAATGTCCATATTCCGGTAATACAGATGCATCAACATCCCGGCGATTCCAAACAGTAATACCGGACACAACAGTATTTTCTTATTCCTGCAGTCCTCTATTGTGCATAGACTCAGCATTCCAAGTAATGCATATGATTGTATCATTTTTCTCCTCCGCACTTGATACAGGCGCCCCTCTCACCGGTATCTTTCAGCTTTACCTTATAAACCGTTCTTTTTAAACCACTGCATCCTGCTTCACCGTGGTACACTGTTCCATAATCGGTGATATATACCAGACCAGAACTGTTATTTTTACAGCGGGCACATCGTTGATACCTGCTTCCCGCCTTGTTCCTCAGACTGTCTATTTCGGAAAGAGCGACTAGGTGTATGCTTAGATCCAGATATGAGCAGCTTTTTGTCCGGTGATATACCGTCCCTGTCGGTGTAATATAAACCCATTCTTCCCCCACATCCGCACCAATTGCACCCGTCCACTTTCTTGCCTTAACCGTCTGATGCATCAAAATGCTCCGCTCTCCGATCAATGATACCGGAAACTTTATCTGATAGACCGCCCGCAGACTGACATATTCGCCGGACAATTCCGATGTAAGCAGGCTGATTCCCAATGCCGATCCTGTAATGTATTCTGTTTGAACGTTCTGTTGTTTTATCTTTTTTTGAAAAAGAATCTCCGCCATTCCAAGTTCAGTTGCAGAATTTACACTGTCCCCATGTTCTTTTTCCATGCAGGCATAAGCTGCCACCGTCCGCGCCGCATAATGAAGTGCACTCTCTATTTTGATCTGCATCAGCAAAATACAGAAGAAAAACAGGATCTCCGAAATCAGAAACACAAATACCGGAACTGTTATTGCCGCTTCCACGGTAAAAGATGCTTTTACAGGAGTGCATAGGGGTGTCTCTTTTTTTTTCAAAATTGCCCTTTTTTGATATAAAGGGCGCCAAAAGTGTGTGAGAGAGTTTTTTTGATATTTTTTATTATTAAGAGACACCCCTATGCACTCCTTTCTTATCTATTCATTCTGTAAATAAGTACCATATTGATCAAGGTTCCACTGATAAGAATCCTTTGTAATACTTCCGACCGTTACAAACGTAAGAAATAGCGGATTTGCCTTATATGTACAGGAAAACGCCAGCTTGTCAAGCATGGTATCCATGCGTATCGTTTCGTATCCGGAAAGCAGGCAGATATTTTGCTCCATCAAATCCATCGCTCTGAAACATTGTGTACTTCGCTTTCCAAGATATAAAAGAATTCTTAAATAATCTCTGTAATCCATACCTTTTTCACAGTGTTCAGATGCACGAAACTGCTGGTTTCTATTCAGATTCGTTACATCCGTAGACCACTCTGATGAAGTCTTGATCAATGGAATCTTCTCTCCCTGTAAAAGACTTTTTACATCGGAGACGCTCTCCGCAAATGCCCAAGCTGCAAGAATACCCTCCTGCATCACCTTTACAAGTACCGGATTACCCAAATACCCGATAAGGAGCGTCGCGAGCGTCAGTGCCTCCGAACACTTTCCCCTATCTGTCTGCAGATAAACAAAATTGGCGGCTTCCCGAATAGCCAGCAGACGAGTTGCCACAGTTGCCAAATTTTCTTTATCTGTACCACCTCCCGCTATGATATACTCAAGTTCATATTGCAGTGCGGTATTTTCTTTTTGGGCAGTATAGCTTGAAAAATATTTCATCAGATATTCTTGAAACAGAATTCTCTCATACCAACTCTGATCTGCGGAGGATACCTTAATCGTTCCGTTTTCTTTACTGCGATTTTCCAGATTCTGCGAAGTTTCAACTGCCTGCTTGGACATGGATGTTTCATTGACACCCACCAGCGTAAGAATACCAGTATTTTTCCAGTCTGCAATGTACGCAATCGGATTCTCCGGCTTTTCCTGTACGAACACGGTCATATTCTCCGAAGATTCCGTATTTTCCTTCTCTGCCTCTGCCAGACTGTCCATTGCATCGTTCCTCCTTTCATTCGTATCACCCGCCTGTCTGTTTGTCGCATCCGCTTCCTGCAATCTCTGATAAATGGTTTCCGCAGCCTCCTGTGACAGATTGCTCTTCATCGAGTCTGTCACAAGTTCGTAAAATGCATCTCCGTCCTGATCCGTTATGACCTGATAGTCTGTAATCTCACAGGATACCGGTTGTATCCGATACAGATTAAAGTATCCGGACAGAACGCTTTCATTTTCTCCCGCATTGTCTCTCAACAGTTCCATCACTGTTTCGGATGTTTGCTCCAAATCGAGTTCACCACCCCCAAAACCGGCATCCAGTAGAAACAGATGATACCTTTCAAGAAGCGGTGTGCAGTATTCCGCCAGCAGGGACTCTGCCGCAAGCTCACAATCCTGGTCTGCATTGTATTTTAAACCTTGCATTCGTACACCCTCAAGAAGGGTAAACAGCAAGGACAACACCAGAAGTAAAATTAACGTTAAGAACACCGTACTGCTTCCTCGAGCGGATACTTCTTTTTCCACATATTGCATCAGACAGTTTCCGCTTTGGTACTGATTCTGGAAAAAATGGTATTTACCAGAGAAGTGATCTTACTCTTGAAAATAAGCACCAGACCAATCAGAACCACCAATATCAGAATGATTTCTATTACGCCAACTCCGTCTTCTTCATAAATAAAACGTTTCATTTCGCTCATGTACATTCTCCTCATATCTGCATTGCCAAAATTGCCGGAACCATCAAAATTACTATAACAATTGCCAGCATAAACATCATCGGTGCCAATAACTTTGTTCCTGCCTCTTCTCCAAGTTTTTTTGCATTCTTTTTTCTTTCTTCAAACGCACGATCCGCCTCTGTTTCCAATGCCGCAATCAATCCGGAATTTCCTTTCTGCAGATTCTGAACCAGCAGCATTCCAAAACGCCGATACAGAGAAAGTCCGCTTCGTTCCCCAAATTGTTCGTATGCTTGAACTTCGCTTACTCCTTCCCGCATCTGCCTGTATGTAACCTGTATTTGTTCCGCCAGTTCACTGCATCTGATCTTTCCACTTGCCTGCTGTGCGAGATACCCGTCATTCAACCTGTCCCAGGCCTGTCTTACGGTCATTCCTGCACCCAGAAGCAGCGCCAGCTTAGCCACCAGCTGTGGATATTCCATCTGTAGCCGTCTTTTTCTCTCTTCCTCCCTGCGTCTGATCTGTTCGTGTTCCAATACTACGACTGCAATTGCAGCTGCTGCTCCAAGCAACAGAATAAAAAGAGGTGTCTTTGATTTTCCCTGCTCCCATTCCAGCGTATATTTTCCTATCTTTTTCGGCAGTATCAGTTCTTCGGTGTCCGGATTTTTCTGTCTGTTCGCAGATATCACCTGTGAAAGCCGTTTTAAAAGTGCTTCCGTCCCGTCAATTTCTTCCGGATAGACCGTACAGGCAAATGCATAAACACATTCATATTCTCCATAGCTCATCTGCGCCTGTACCATAACAGGTGTTCCATTCTCCGATACGAATTGCGTCTGCATGCTCCCATCCGGTTCAATCACCATTGAATCACCAAAGCTCCACTCCACCTGAACCAGCCCTCCCGCAAGTGTATCCGGCAGATACACTTTTTTCGTAATATGCTCCATGCTCTCCTGCTCCGGGGAAAAGGTACGGTCAATTTCAACTCTGGCTTTCTCAAAGAGTTCTTCTCTCTCCGCCTCCGTATAGGTACGCTCCGGTACCTCTACCTGATAGGATAATGTCTGATCCAGCTCCGGTATTTCTATCTCCATCTCTACATCCTGACTCCCTGTACCCGGCTGCCCTCTGGTTAAATTCTTATTTTTATTAAAAATCTGATTCCCTGTATCTTCATACAACGCCGTCAGCATAAGAAGAATGGTTCCTGTGCCAATACAGATTAGTCTTTTCTTTTGATTTTTCATTTTTATACCTCGATATCCACAATTCTTTGTGCAATTCGGATAGCGATCCCATATAGCACCATGCATCCACTCATCACTGCAATTCCCAAAACATTGCCATACAGCGGTTTCATAAACTCCGAGGAGGATAGCTGGATACCGAAAAGCAACGCGAACGGTACTGTGTTCATGATTTTCTGCTCCATTCTTTTAGCCGCCATAACGGTCTCAATTTCCTGTATGATTTCTGCTTTGTCACGAATCCTTCTCTCCGTATTCTGAATAATTTTTATAAAGTCTCCTCCACTCCGTTTTGCAAAGGCAAATATCTGGCAAAAAACATTGATATCCTCAATACCGCTGCTCACTGCGAATTCCAACAATAGCTTTTCCATGGGTTCGTGAAGCTCCACACAGGTATTTATATAGATTAGTTCCCTGCACATATCTGCCTGCTTTCCATACATTTTTATCAGGTCCCGTTCTGCTTCTTTCCACGCATTTTCCATTGAGTAACCTGCGGCGAGTGCTCCCGATAATAAATGGAGACTGTCTTTAAACTGTATCATTAACTGCTGCTTTCTTCGCCTATGAAGCTCCTTTTTCTTTTGTGTCATGCAAAAAGGAACGATTACAAAGGCACAGAGCATGCCATAACTGCTGTGATAAAAAAGATAAGCGGTAAGGCCAGACAGCCCGAGATAGAGTGTCAGATACAACACCCATTCTTTTTTTCCAAATACATAGTTGTTGTAATTTATCCCGCTTCACCACCTGTTTCATCTTTTTTGTAATCCACAAGCCCGGCTTTCAGCAGCTTATCCGTATGCAAAAGCGTATTTTCCCAGATCCACTTTCCGCCTACACTTCCATCTGCTCCATCGGATTCCTCGAAAAAACACAGTCTGCGCAATACAATTTCCTCCGCTGTAATTCCATCCAGTTCCAGTACTTCAAGCACCTTTCTGGAACCATCACGAAACCTTCCCAGATGTATTAATAGATCAATTCCCGAAGCAATCTGCCTGCGAATTGCCTGCATCGGAAGTTCCATTCCCATCAGAACCATCGTTTCAAGCCGGCTTAACATATCCTGTCCGGAATTGGCATGTCCCGTGCTCAGGCTTCCGTCATGACCGGTATTCATAGCCTGCAGCATATCCAGTGCCTCAGCTCCTCGGCATTCACCGACAATAATTCGATCACGTCTCATTATAATAAAGTGAATATATCCACAAGTAAACCAAGTGGGGTACAAATTGTACTCCACTTGAAAATTAAAAAGCCGGACAGATTTCTCTGTCCGGCTCTCAACTAACTTATTTTTATTTTCTGCCCTGCATAAATCTTGTTTGCATCTGCAATGCCATTAAGACTTGTCAACTTGCTCACTGTTGTGCTGTACTGCTTTGCGATCTTGCTCAGTGTCTCCCCGGATTTGACGGTATGTACCGTTGCTGTGGATGCTGCCGCTGTCTGTGCCGCCCCGGTGCTTCTAATATCTCCATCATTGCACCACCCAACCGCTACACCGTTACGATCCAGACGGTATGGGTTGTTTGCGTTGGTATCAAGCACCTTTCCTATCGTGACATTGGTCAGTGTTTTGATAATTGCTTTCCCGATCTGGTCCGTGGAACTTGCATAGTAGGACGATACCGTGACCGTCTCGCCGGCCTTATGCGCATGAGATACGGTGCTTTTTACTTCTGCGGTCTGTACATTTGCCGCGGACGCTACCGGAGTGTTAAAGAGTTTTACCTCTGCTGCTCTCCGTTTTACAAGTCCGTCAAGTTTTTCCCCGGCGGCATTACAGTACAACGGCATAGCTGCTGCGATCTGCTCAACCGGCCTGTTATTAACAGTCACCTTTTTCAAATTCCCCGGGCCAAGATTAAAGGCAAAAGAGATTAATGCATCACGCTGGTTGTCGTTAAAATTCCGGCCAAGCGCGTCCACGTAACCAGCAAATTTCTGACAGTCCTCTTTTAGCAGCAGCTCCGCCTGCGCCTGTGTAATCTTCTGCCCGGCCGTTACCCCGGCGGTATGTCCATAACCAATCGTCTGCACTCCTGCTGCATCCAGGTACGCTTCCAGTTTGCATCCCTCAAACTTTTTGATTAGTGCCAGTCCAGCACTTCCGATCTCTTTCATGCTATTTTCCCTCGCTTTCCGCTTTTGTCGTCAAGACATCGATTGCCTTTATAATAGGTTTCGGCAATGTAATACCCATAAGTCCGGCATTTTCCGTAATACTGATACCCTCGTTTGCTATAAATCCTATGATTACCGCATCCCGGATGTAATTTGTCCCTATCATCAGATCCAGCCGGTAGGCCACAAGTACAATTAACAATGACATTCCTTTTCTGCACAAACCTTTCCAGCCTACTCTTGACTGCAGTGCACCGCTCTCGGTCTTTTTGCTGTTTTTGAATACTCCAGCAACGATAAATCCGGAGAAGTAATCAACTCCCATAAAAATCATTAATGTAACCATCCCTGTGTCCCATCCGCCGAATGCGGAAGCAATTGCACTTCCTACGATTCCGACTATTGTGCATATTAACTCTTTCATTTCTTTCGCCTTTCCTTTCCTAATTAAAAAGCGGCAGCACTATGCCACCGCCATTTTCAATGTTTCAATTTCAAATTGTAAGTTATAGACCAGATTCTCCAGATCCCTGATTCGCTGTTCCTGGTTGTCAACCCTCAATATTGTCTGCTGAATCATATGTGTATCAAGTGCTATAAGATTCTGGTAATTCATTTTGAGCATATCGTTGGTTACATACTTTTGTTCCTCCGCAGAGAGCTCCCCATCTTCTACTACAACCAGCTCCTGCTCATTCCAGTCGATTCCATGTTTTTCAAATGCCCGAACCGTGTCCTGCGCATAAAATCCCCACTGTACTAATGGTTGTCTAGTCTTAGCGTTATATAAACCATCATGATACTTAAAAGCAATTGGCTTTAATTCCATAAACATTTCTTCATAAATAGACATATCGCTTACATAATCCTTAAGTCTTTTGTCAGAAGTAGTGGTAGTCGCAAAGTAAGTTGTCGTGGAACCGCCCTTCCAAACATTTCCGGCAGTATAAATCAGAGTATCGTATGAACTTGTTCCTAATGCCGTTGCATTATCGTGTCCGGTTGCACTGTACTGGCGCAGAATCCATGAACCAGTCGTACTGCATCTCAATCCGTAGGCGTTATTAAAAAATAAATTTGAAGATATTATATCAACAGTGCCATAAATATCTAACGTATTTTCAATCGTCGAAGGAAGTGCACAATAAAAAAATGAATTACTACCACTACCATTGGCTGCAGAAAATTTCAGAACATCGTTTACAATTAAACTAAACTCAGCACCTCTGACCTCTGCTTGGTAGGTGGTAGATCCGTTTGTAGTCGTAAACTTTGCAAGGTCCGGAGCAATGTCAGCCGTAAATCCCGAAAATGAACTATGTAAGGAACCATATGTACTATCAGTGCTAATAGACCAAGGCCCTATTGTCCCGGAGTCTGCCGCTATGGTCCCCTGTATATTTGCTCCATAACAGGTCAGTACCCCTTCTTTTATATCTGTATATGCCGTAGGATTCTTATAAGCTCTTATAGCGTCAGTTCCCAAATAAATACCTTGCGTTGTAGATGCGCTCGAACTTGTTCCCTTGTATATTGCATTTGTGCCAATGGTAAATCCGCCTATTGTTCCAGAAGCAGCTGTAATTGTTCCCGCTATGTTGGCTCCTGCACAAGACAATATGCCATTTTTGATATGTGTATATGCGGAACCTGAAGCATATGCTCGAATCGCGTCCGTTCCTAGATAAATTCCGCCCACTGTAGACGTTGCGCTATCAGTACCGTTGAATATCGCTATTGCTCCGATTGTAAATCCTCCGATGGTTGCCCCCAGTGCATTCAGGTCATCCACTAAAATATTTGTTGCGGTAATCCTGTTTGCTCCAATCAAACCCGTGGATACTAGGTCTGTGACGTCAATCTCGTGCGACGTGATGCTCTGTGCCACGATCCGGTCTGCCGTGATAGTACGCGGCGTGATGATTTCTCCATTAAGTGTATTGACGCTGGCCGCCTGAAGCGCACCGGATATACTATTGAGCTCGTAAACAATACTATTTTCTGTCCCGCGGAATACCAGACGATCCACCGACAGCGTTCCGGCCGTAATATCATCTGCATATAAATTCACCCCTGTGAGCACATCCGTTGCCACTACTTCAGTTCCAACCACCCGATCGGCAATGATTCCCTGTGAAACCATCAGATCCTGAAGAAATCCAGTCACAATATTTGCCACATTTACATTTGCCATTGTCAACTGAGCATAGTGCGCTTCCAGGTATTCCGTGGTAATATTATTCGCGGCAAAATTATTAACTCTCTCTTCCAGTGCTGATATATTGTCTGCTTCCACCGTCGTATATTTTGCATAGCTGCCATACGTTGTATTTGCATGCAGCTCTGTAATATAGCTTAAAACAGAATCTTCTCTCCCAACCACGGACAAATTTGTGATTGTGCTCCCTGTAACGATTTCCGTGCCGATTACCGCGTATGGTGTGCCGAATTCCGTTTTGGCATAAATATAATTTGCCTTGAAATCGTCCACGTCTTCCGCTATATAACGCTCCAATCCTATAATTTGAGTTACATCGATAGAGTCAACTGTTGATCCATTTACCGTCCCATTGTCCGTTGTGATATTATCAATACATTCGGCCGCTGCAAATAGCTTTTTCTGCATTTCTTCGAAGGACAGTACGGTGTTTGATATTTCGCATGTATTCTTTTCCGGATTGTTCAGGTATTCCGTCATCTTTGTAATACGCTGCTTCTCATTGATCCCGTCCTCGTTTGATATCACAGTGATCGTATCTCCAACCGAATAGGACAATATGTTATACTCTTGCTTAATTTTTGCAAGGTCGATTACTTTTGCGCTCAGGCTCCGCTTCGGCTTTGATATCTCATTGAGTTTATATTCAGCGTCATCCTTTAATGCTTGCGCATCCGTGTAGTTCGTATCTTCCCATATGATCGTCTTTTTCTTCTTGGAATACTGATAATTTTCCAGATAGTCTTTCCCATCATTTGCGTCCTCGATGGTTAATCCGTCCGCCCCGATTGGTTTTATTACGGTTGCATAGTCGTAAGTATCTCCGGAGTCCTGTAGCTCTTTCAGGTTCAGTCCATTGATAAAATACGCGCCTTTGTCTGCACCGACCGCTTCTTTTAAATAAACGATTTTATTAATTGTGTCGTATTCCAGTTCGCAAGTATAGGCTTCCAGTATTTTCTCCAGAATTTTCAGCGAATTTGTTTTCTTGAGGCTGATATTTCTCAGTTTTGACTCTGGCACCGTAGAAATACAGCTCCACCCTGTATCTGTCAGGGCGTAGTTTGCTGCCTGAATAGCTGTCTGATCTGTAATGGACCATTCCATCCATACTCGTCCCTCTATATTCTCTAAATTCAGGTTTGCGATAATATTCCGGTATCCATTTGATCCTTTTGAATTTTCTTTCACCACGAATTCTGCGGTGTCTGTCCGGATGTAATACTCATGTGGTATCTTCAGGCTATTTTTTTGATGCCATGAAAAAGAGAGCTTCTTATCTCCGCCGGATAATTCACTCTCAATCTTTGCATCTTTGCAGTTTTTTAATCCTCCGACGAGGGTATGCTCTAAATCATATAATTTTAAAATCATGATACCCTCTCCTTCCCTTTAGTAAGCGACCATGAAGTCCATGGCAAGGAGATCGGCGGCCGTTGGATTGTCGTACTTCTCATTTTCTTTCAGCATATCATATGATACCGTCTGAATCTCAATTTCCAGATCTGCCTCGTCCAGCTCCTTGCATGCTTCCCCAAATGCTTTCTCGTTTTCTGCATTTTCAAATACATAGTAAATTTTCTTCTGGACTTCTTTTTGCTCCGGGTTTCCGTCTTTATGTTTTACATACTTTTCGACCAGAGACTTTACAGCCTCATCTCTTATCTCCACATTCTCCTGAAGCACTTTCTGATTTTTCACGATTGCCAGTGTCACGTCTCCGGCAAATATCTTTTTTTCCCGGATGACCGCCGCAAGTTCAAGGTAATGCGATACAACTTCATTCATTTTCATTTTCTGCAATTTTTTCTCCATTTTTTTACACCTCCATCATGGACTTTACGTAATCTTCGAAACCTTTTGCATCTGTATCCACGGATTCTGTGTTTGCAAGGTATACCCCTTTGTCCTGTATTGTTTTTGTTATGCTGATACTTCCCTTTTCTCCGATCGTCGCATTCATCGTCATGGCGACTGTCTCCTTCCCATCGACCGCAATTTTACTGTTTCCGGTTATTGTGATTGATTGCGTTGTGCTCAACATGTTTTTTCCTCCTTTTTTTATAAAAATCTTGGTTTATAGGTTACTTTCAGCGTCACATCCTGATTGACTGTGATATTATTTATCCCTGGCAACAGGCTCGGCAGATCCCACAATTCTACTTTCGCAAATTTGTTTGCACCAGCTTCTGTAATCAGCCCCGTTTCACCATTTAATATAACTGTCTTATTCATTGTCAGCTCTTTTACAATCACCGGCTTATCTGCCCCCGTCAAGGTATCCCGGACGATTCCGGTTATCGTAACAGATACAAGGCCAATGAGTGGCGTTATTTCAATTACGGCCGGTGTTTCCAGATTCCCCTCGTTTGTGATGGTCAGATCTCTTGCAGATGTAGCGACTGTTACTGCGCTTCCGTATTCGTACCCGACCAGTTCCATGGTAGCCTTGTGCCAGCGTTTTAGGCAAGTTTCTGCCTGCTCCGCATTTTTTAAATACATATAATAGCTATGGTCGAACCCGTCCAGTTTTATTACACTTGGTTGCAGCATGCTTGCAATTAGGTTACTCGCTGCTTTCCATATCTCCTGTCTTGTACTACCCCGGATCATCACGGTCACTTTTAATGTTTTAAACCCTGTGATGGTCTTTAGCATAAACGGTGTGATTGTCCCCTCGATCCATTCACTTTCATTACTCAGTTCAGCGAATTCTTGAGACACATTCCATTGCTGTGCACCGTATGCAGCAATATCAATTCCATTGACAGTCATTCAAATCCTCCTCCCATCACCTTATTCGCTTTGTTTTCTTTGCAAAGTCACTACTGATTCCTGCGCTCAATTCTCCCACTAGTGCTCCGTTATCCATTACCATTTGCATGTTTCCGATGCTTTCAAATCCGCTTTGCATGACAGACACCATTTGTTGGAACATAGAGGCCAATCCCGAATTGTCTACCGTTGCATTTACCTGTTGCACCGGTGCAACTGAGAGCAAATTGTTCAGCGGAGCCATACCCACGCTGCTATTTACCGATGCTGCATATGCGCTCAAAGTCGCTTGTTGCTGTGCGATCTTTTCCTTTTGCTGTGCGAGCAGCTGCTCAATCATTGCCGTTCCGGCCGAATTTACGTTTTTGGATTCTTCATCGATTCCCTCTGTCACGCCGGCTCCGATCTGAACCCCTACCTCTTTTTTGAATAATCTGGATGGAGAGTGGATGTCTGCGGCTGTCTGAATCGCTTTTTTTAATGCTGCAACCATATCCTTTGCAGAAGAATTAATTTTCTTTTTATTTGTTAATCCGTCCAGGATTCCCTGCAATGTGTTATCACCAATTGTTTTTCCCGCATCTTCCAATTTACCGAGCTGTTTTGATACCGTCGTATTTACTTTTTTCAAATCCGCCGTTGTTGATTTCTTTGTGGCTCCGTTTTTTATTCCTGCAATGAGGCTTGCCACTGCATCCTCTCCGATTGTAGTTGCTTTATTTGCAAGGTTCTTTAACGGTGTTTCTATCGTTTCATTCAGTTCCGCAACCGCCGCTGTATAGGTTTCTTTGTATGCGTCCAGTTCGGCCTGTGCTGATTCTTTTAATGCCGCTATCTTTGACTCTGTTTCAGATTTTAAAGCTGCATTGTCCTTCACCGCCTGCGATTCTGACAGTGATTTTTTCTGTTCCCAGAGGGTTTCATATTGTTTCAGCTCTTCGTCTGTTAGCTGATTTAATGCATGGATAGAAGCGGATGCCTCCGGTCCCATCTCTGATAATTCGTCGAGAAGGTCCTGAGACAGTACGTTTTTATTTCCCAGCTTCGACAGCTGCTGCTCCCAATCCGCGTAACCTGCGACCTGCGTTTTTAAGTTGTACAGAAGAGTCTGCCCGGACGATGATTTACTCTCGAATTCGTCAAATAACCCAAAACTGGAATAGATGCTGTCTGATCTGCTCTTTACCGCATCGTTGTATGTATCTGTAAGGTCTTGAATATCGTCCGTCAGCTTTTCATTCACTTCTTTGCAGTTTTCATAATATTCATCGTTCAAATCTTCCAGCTTATCGTTATATTCTTCTTTTGCTTCGTAGTATTTCTGATCTGCTTCGATTCGTTCTGCGGTACCCGCTTTAAATTTCTTTCTGACGATATCCCAATACTGTACTTCAGCCTTCGCAGATACGTTGTAATAAGTCTTATATGCATCCAACGCCCCACCGGACAAAGCATACTCCTTATTGGATGCGACTGTTTCAGCGGCTTCCGCTTTTGCCTGTGCCTTGACCTCTTTTAATTTCTTTGTCGCATCTATATATCCTTGTGTCCCCTTTTTCATCTGGCTTTGTACCATCGACCAAAAGTATTCTTCTTGTTGTAAAGAGACGTTGTGCAATACACTGTAGTTATCAAAGTATTTGTTTGCCGCCGAATAAATATCGCTGTAGTAATCTTCTGCCGACTTGATCTGCTGTTCTCCATTACTCCCGGTTGTGTAGTTCGATACGTCAAAGGTAGTTTGCATTTTCTCCGTCATTTTCTTTTCGAAGTAATCAATATTTGTGACCTTTTCCAATGCTTTTTTATAGGCTTCGGTTCCCTTTTTCGTTGTTGCCGCAACCTTATTCCAGAAGTATTTTTCATCATCCAGGCTGACAACATGGCTTTTTTTATAGGCTGTGAGCCATGAGGATGCAGATTTGTAGACATCGTCTGCAAGTGCCTTGGAATTTTTGATTGCAGTTCCCTTTTTCGCCGCAATCCCAAAGGCTACACCATTTGAAATCTGTGCTCCCACCTTGTCCCGGAATACTCTGGACGGCGAATGTATATCAAGTTCTTCCTGTGCAGTATCTAAAATCAGTCCGCACACCGTCGCCATGGATGCCATTGCCGTTCTTCCCTCTTCTGTGATTCCGGCTGCTATTCCGCGCGTGATCATGACGCCAATTGCCTCATTATACAGTTTGGACGGGGAATGTATGTTGTTTTTTTTCTTGGAAAACGCAAGTGTATCATCAAAGAACGTGTTGAGTGTTGCAATCACTCCTGCTTTTCCGTCTGACAATCCATTTGAAAGCCCTGCTGCCATATTTGTACCAATGTTGTGAAAATCTCCTGCAGCTGTGACTCCCTGGGCTTTAGCGATATCAAAAATTCCTTTGCTCGCCGTTTCAACTGATCCGGATTCCGAGGTCATTCCTTCTCCTTGTGCCTTTGCCTGATCTTTTCCGGATTGCTTTGAAGTCTCTTTTGCGTTCTTTTGCCAGTTCGCTATGTTTGTATCAACCTGGCTTAATGCTGTTGTCTGATCGAGTCCATTCGCAAGCGCATCACTAAAGCTCTGCCCGATCAGGCTCGCTGACTTCTCTGCATCTTCTCCCATTGATGAAAATATAGTCGTGTTCTGTTTTTTTAGATCTTCCGCACTCATTCCGAGGGTTGTGCTGGCTTTTGCCATGTTTTCAGACAACGGTCCCTCTAAATCCATTGCTTCCGTCCACCGTTGGCAGATTTGCGTAAAAAGAGGCGTATTGTTATCAAGCGCATCTGTGAGAGATTGCACCATGTTCGCGCTTTCCGGCCCCATCTCTGCCAGATAGTCGTAAAATTCCTGCGTCATTCCCTCTCCAGCTGCATCTCCGAGCTTTTTCATATTGTCGGACCAGTTGCTCACACCTTCTATTTGTGATTCCAGATTTTTTGATACATCCTCCGCCGTTATCTCTGTGCCACCGTTAAATTTATCAAATGCTGTAACGGTATTCTCAATGCTGTCTGATATGGACTGCTGCATCTCCTGATATGCTTGGGCCTGTTCCGCTGTCATACTGGACGTAACTGCTGCTGCGCCGGATTCTGCTGTCGTAAGATTCGACACGCTGTTTGTCACATCATCCACCGCGGACGAATATTTTCCGACCATATCCTCTGCATCTTCCAGGCTTGCGGATGCTTCGTCTCTTGCTTCAGTATTTTTATTTTGTTCCTTTGCCAAATCCATGTACTTTAATGTAAGGTCTTCTACTTCTTTTCCGTATTCCTGCGTTGCTGACGTTACATCTCCTGACAAGACTCCGTCTTTCATGGTCAATCCATAATCTTTGAATTTTTCTTCTAATTCATCCATCTTGTCGCCGGTCTGCGATATTGCCAGCTCTGCATCCGTTACGTTTTGTGCAAGATCTTGTAGAGAGTTTTGTGCGGCAACGGAAAGTGCGTATTCTTTCCGTTTTTGAATAATCTTTTCCAGCGCTGCTTCTGTCAGGTTTATCGAGCCAGTTTCTGCGTCATAGGCAGATGCCAACTCCGGTATATCCTCTGACAACTGGTCTACGATTGCTTTCATTTGCGCTTTCTGATTGGTTGTTTTATCCTGTACATCGTTTAATTCGTACAATTTATCCACCAATTTCTGGTTGGCCGCCCATTCAGAGTTCACTCCGTCAATCGTATCTTTATAATTGCTGAGATTATCTTCAATTTCTTCTCGCTGACTTTTCATGCTTTTGATAAAATCTTTTGTTTCATCGCTCGCGTTCTTTGTCGCTGCCTGATACGCCATGATTCCTCCGGCCAACAGCCCTATACCTGTCATAAACCAGCCGACCGGTGTCATTTTCTGAGCCAGTGTAAGTGCCTTTGTTGCAACTGTTGCGCCTTCTGTTTCTACCGTCATTTCCTTTATCGCTTTTGCTATGCTGACAAATATCTCGGTTTTTGAAATCTTATTTACCATGATAGCCGTACCGAGTCCAAGCATTCCAGTTGTTACAATTCCCAAATTATCTCCAACAACCTCCAGTCCCTTGTTTATCCCAGGAAGAAACTTTTCCGTGAGCGGCTCTGCAATCTTCATTTGTAATGTCCTAGCCGTCTGCGTTAGCTGATTCGTAAGGTCGTCATACTTAATATCCTTTATTGAGGACATGGCATCGCTCGTGTCTGATATTTCCCCGTTTAGGTTTGTCAGAGCTTTTATCCCGTCAATTCCAAGGTCTTCCCACTTGGTCCCGAACAGATCAACACCTGCTTGGTTCTGTTTTACCTGATCGTCCATGTTAAACAGTGCGTCCATGACCTCGCTTGTTGCTGCTTTTGCTGTATCTCCTCCAGCTGCAAACTTTTTCCGCATCTCATCTGCATTTAGATTGAGCAGCTGGTATCCCTCTGTGGTTGATGCTGCCGTATCTTTTGCACGAATTTCAAACTCTTTGTATGCATCTCCTAACTGGTCCACAGAGAATGTACCGGCTTCCGTTCCGTTTAAAAGAGAATTGAAAAATTCATTTGCACTGGCTCCCATTTGCCCGTAGTAAGTGGAATATTCGTTGATGGTGTCCAGAAAATCCCCGTTTTTATTCAATCCTTTCTGTGCTCCCTGTGCGATATAGTTGTATGCTTTTTCGCTTGATATTCCAAACGTGTCCATTAGCATATTTACTGCTCTTAGCTGCTCCTGGTAGTCAAAACCAAACGTATCCCTAAGTGTGATTGCATTTTTCGCCGTTTCCTCCAGGTTGCTTGGATCGATTTCTCCGAGATTTTGCACAATGATCGAGGTTGCATCTCCAATATCGTCAAAATCATCCCCATAGTTGTTTTTATAGAGATCTTCCATGACGTCTTTATACTTTGACATGGCACTCGACGTTAATCCGGTGCTGGCCTGTACCTGATTTGTGGATGATACCATTTCATTTGCGACACCGACCGTCGCATCACCAAACGCTTTCATGGCTTCGGTCGCTGCTTCCACTCCGGTTACTGCTATTCCCACTTTGAGCGCATCAGAAAAACTGGTTGTCTCTTTTTTTGCTTCCTTGGTGGCATTTCCAAACTGATCTATGCTGGTCGCACATTTATCCGTGGACTTTTCCGCCTCTTTCATATAGGAATCTGTTTGATCCAACGCTCGGTTGGCCTTTATCGTCTGCGCTTCGGCTGTATTCAGCTTTATTTCCCAATCCTTAATACGGCTTCCAGCACTCTGATAATTTTTTTCGCCTTTTTTTATCGCATCTGAAAGTTCGTCCATTTCTTTCTTCTGCTTTTCGATTTCCTCGGCGGTGTATTCGGAAGAGTCTTTCATGGTTTCCATTTTTTTGGATGCAGCCGTATATCTTTCCTGCAATGTGGAAAGACCTTTCCCGACGGAATCGTAGGACTGTTTCGCGTGATCCAGTCCTTTCCGAACCTCTTCCTCTTTTTTCTTATGTGCTTCCAGTACCTTTTCCAGCACTTCATGCTTCTTTTTCAGAGCTTCAAGCGTGTTCGCCTGCTCTTCATATTGTGTGCTCACGAGTTCCGCCTGTGTTTTCAGGTTTACGAGCTCTTTATTTACGTTTGTAACAGATGCCTTGAATTCCTTTTCGCCATCCAGGGCGATAATCGCTCCGATTCTGGTTGCCATGTTATCACTCCATATCAAGAAAGGAGCTGACGCCGCGTGCGTGAGCTCCTTTTATTTATGGCAAGTCGTCAATGCTTGCCTGTCTCTTTTTCTTTCCGGTTAACTCCAGATATTGGTCGTAAATCAGGAAAAACTTTCTCGGTGTCATACGAAAGACTTCTGATTCTGAATAATTCATGATTTTACTACCCATGTACAAAAGGCGGGCAATGTTTACTTTGTCACTTGCCCGCTCGTCCGGTTTGGGTCGTCATCCTCCATGTTCGGCAAGGATGCACCATATGCTTCCAGTATCTTTATGAGGATTTCTAATTGATTGTCTAACGTTATCAGCCAACCGGTTTCTTTTTCGCTATACTTTTTAAGATCATTGTTCCCTTTTGCCGCTTCTCTGTCTGCTTCATCATTCAGCAGCGCGAGAAACACAAAGCGCAGGACGTCTGATGCCCTGCCCTTATCTGTAATTTTATCCATGATTTCCTGTAATTCCATGTCGTAATGTTCCTGGATTTCGTCAATGGCATTTAAGGTGAAGAGTAGGTGTCTCTCCACCCCTTCGATGTCTATTGAAACCCCTACCGGACGCAAATCACTCATAGGTTATTCCTCCTGACCTTATTCTCCTGATCCGGTACCGCCACTTTCCGTAATTCCTGCTTTTTCATCTAACCACGCCTTAGCTTCGGCAAGTGTATTAAATTCTTTTTGTGCCTTCCAATCGCCATTGTCCAGTTTGAACAGATTCGCTTCCAACGTTGTATGTGTAAACGCTGTGTTTTCCTGCTTTGTCGCGTTTTCATCGTTCGGCTCCTTGAACTGTGCCTTAAAATAAAACTTTCCCGTGTACATTAATTTGTTATTTCTTTTCGACTTTCCAACTGCCCCGATACCTACGTATGGCGCAATATCATCTGCGTTAGAAATCACTTCACTGGATGTCTCATCTTTGGAATGCCCCAGCAAAAACGTATAGATGTCCGAAGTATTTTCGTTTAATTCTACGGATAATGTTCCTCCGGTCACCGATGTATCTGTTTCCGCAACCGAATCATCCCCATAGTCTTTTACATCACTCACCGTTGGCGTTCCATTGAATGTGCTGGATTTTCCGAGATACTGCCCTTTCTCATATGTTGGTGCCTGATCTTTCAAAGCCGCTACTACGATATATTCAAATCCTACCTTTGCCATGTTAAATTTCCTCTCTTTCCTCTGTGATCTCACATTCATATATGAGATGTCTAATGTTGTTTTCTGGTTCTGTTGTTTCTGTTACTTCCGGATAGGTAAACCCTGCGGAAAAAAGTGCTTCACGCACCTGCTTTTTTAGTTGCAGATAATTGATTTGTGCTCCGTTTTCTTCGATTGGCAGGAAAAAATGCACTTGCATATCAATCGCAATGCAGCTCGGCTCATCATCCCCGAAATCAGTGCCGCGCTCATCCGCCGGATTGAAGGTAAAGTAACGTTTTTCTTCCCCCTCGTATGTATTTGGGCTGCATGGGTAACCAAACTGTTGCAATGCATTTTTGATAACTGCATTTGTTGTCATCTCCCCACCTCCGCATCAAATACTTCCTGCATAGCTTTTATGCTGTCCTGTTCACTTTCATTTTTTGTCTTTTTCATGACAGGGTGTGCGGTCTGCTTTTGTGTACCATACTCCATGTAGGCTAGTTTTTCAGCATTTCTTACTCCCTTTGAGTCTTTTCCGGTCACTCCTACCGCTGCATAATATCCGTAATTATTTGCCTTTGCTTTGGTTGCACGTACTGCTTCCACAAGTTCCCCTGTTGCGTATCCCCTGTTTGCTGCTGACTGTATATTTTTTTTGAGATTTTTTACGACTGCCGGGGAGGCTGCATTGATCATTTTTGGTGCCACTTTACTCATATCCGACATGGATGTTAGTTGCTGCATCAATTCGTCGACTCCATCCAGTTTAAATTGTCCCACCGCGCTCCCTCCTTTCACAGACTAAAGAGATGTTCATGCTCTTATCTGCGTGAAATGCCCGTTTTACCTCGTATTGATCTCCATTTTCTTCGTCAAACAGGTGTTTTTGACCATTGTAGTTGCACTCCGCTATCTCAATTGTCTGATCTGCGGTGTACCCTCTCTGATTTGCAAGTATCTGTTCGTCTCTTACTACGTCCCGAAAATTTGCCGGAATCCCTTCTAAAAATGTTTTAGATGCTGTAATAAATCCATCTTCATCTTCTGTTTGGCTCGCGCTTAACGGTAACTTTACTGACTTATTCCACATTTTCCGCACTCACCTCCGTAATTGGGTCTTCCAGTGCCAGGCGAAAGACTTTTTTGCGATACAAGTCCATGTATTTTTCTGTATCCGAGCGGTCGTTTCCAAGGTTTGCCTTAACATAGTATGTGATTGCAGTGATAACTCCTTTTTTTTCCGCGTCTATCAGGGATTTATCCACGCCGGATGCAATTAAATCCTCCACGCAATCTTCAATGTACGACTTTATATCATCGTCATACACGGTAACTGCTTCCGCTACTCCAATCCTTAACTTAATTAATTTGAAGCTCTCGTCCTTCATTTCATCACCCTAACCCTGCTGCTCCAGAAATTCTGCGATTATGTCTGCTTTGACAGTCTTTGTTATGCTATAGCCAAGCTCCACGGCCAACGATTTGATTTGAGCGATTGTCATCGTGTTTAAATCCTCAGCCGTATAGCTGCTGCCATTAACGCTATAGCCTGTTATTCCCCCGTCACGCTTGTATCATCAATCGTAATCTGCCCATTTACAAATGCGGTTGCATCCTTAACCTGAACATCCTCTCGCTCGATTGCCCTGTAGAGTGTCAGATCCTCCTCGAATGCATTCAGTGTTCCTACTGCTGCAATGTTTGATGTTATGATTGTCAGCAGCTTTCTATCAAAGAACTTCACGCCCTCTTTCAGATCTCCGATAATCATTGGTATCTTTCTCTTTCCTGCCGTTGCGGTATCAGATGGCAAATCAGCGTTTGGAATTACCTTGATCGCAACGATTGTCGCGCCTGCTCTCAACTGCATTTTCGCAGGATCTGTAGGACTCGGCTGGAGCATGTCTCTTCCATTCGCGTCCTTTAATGTGTCAAGGAACTGTAATCCATCGTCATTAGTAATAATCTTGGAAGTAGCTTTAAATGCCTGTCCGAGCGTCACATTCAGCACTTTCTTAATGTCATCAAGCCCTGTAAGTGCTGTTTCTGCTTTTGTCTTAACTTGTTCAATAATCAGTTTGTTTCTTGTTACGCGAGATTCATCACCGATCCATGTAATCAGTGTTCCGGAAATATTTGCATCCGAATCCGCCAGTAACTCATTTGTAACCGGGAAGTATCCTGCATATTTGCTAATTTCGTAGTCCAGTCTTTCGAACTGCGGCGTTGCTTTTGCTCCGATTTTTCCGCCTTCTCCAACTTTTGTAAATCCTGTCTGCTGAGAGCGCTTCTTGAATGTTCTTGATCCTTTCATAGCTGTTACAGGTTCCACATCTACCTCATCGATAAGGGACGCCTTTGCATCTCTATACTCCTCGATTCGTGTCTGAATATCCTCTGGAACAGTATAGCCACCATCAGGGTTCGATCCTTCTGTCATTACGTTCTGAAATCCCATTCTTGCAGCATTTGCAAATTCCTTGATTGCATCCTTCTTCTCATCGTCGGCTGGATCTACTTCTTGAGTTCCTTCAGGCGTACCACCTTTTGCAGTTACCTGGTCTTTCATGTGATCTTCTGCGTCATCCAGCACATCCTTGAGCAGATCGAACTTCTTTTGCATATCCTGAAGTTCCGCTTTTGCTGTTTCAGCATTGTCCAATTTTCCTTCTTCTACAAGATCCTGAACCTGCTGCTTTTTCTGGTTGATTGAGTCTAATAACTCTAATAACTTCTTGTTCATGTCGTTTTCTCCTTCTTTTTTTTGTATAAAAAAAGATTTAAACCCCAAATCGGTATAAATCTTTTAATATCTCATTCTTTCTGTCTTCAATTTTCTGCTTTCCCTCGGCTGCTGTTTTCTTTTCCATACTGTTTATGACTTTGCTGACGATTTTATCAATGTCTTCTCCGTCCTTCGGCTCTTTCTCTTTCAGATTCTCCGGAGTGTTTTTATATTTGTTGAAATATGTTGACGTACACGCCACCGCTTTATTCGACTCGATCACATCAAAATCAAAATAATTTTCTGCTTCCTCGCCGATCAACCATGTTTCTGCGTTTATCAGCTCTGTGATCTCTTCTTCTGTTACTCCATCCTTCGTCTTTGTCATATACGTGGCAACAATCGCCTTCTGGCACTGGTCGAGCGTATCTGCATCTTTTCTGAGATCGTCTGCATTCATGCTGGTAAGAAAGTATCCATTCGACGGCTTGTGAATCATGAAAGTCCCGTTCTTTGGCAGGTGAATTACGTCCCCTACGCAAGCGATTACGCTCGCGATCGATGCTGCGATTCCATCTATCCAAACTTCCTTCTCGCACTTCTTCTGACTCAGGAGATTATAAATTGCGATTCCTCCAAATACAGAACCTCCTCCTGAGTTAATATGTATGTTCAGCTTCTGAACATCTCCGATTTCTTCCAAGAATGCTCTTACATCTTCCGGGCACTTGTCATCCTCATAAAACTCCGATTGCCAGCTTTCCGATGCGATATCTCCAAAAAAATAAATCTCTGCCGAATCCTCTGTATGATTCGTTATTTCAATTTTACCCACCTGTTTATTCTTGTTCTTCAGATTCAGTGTCGGCACCGCTTTCTACCTCCTTCCATTGTTTTCCTACTTCCGTTAATGGGATGTAATTTCCGTTCACCATCAGAATGTCCCCGCCTTTTTTTGCCGGTTTATCCAACAGTTCACGTCCTTCGTTTGCTGTATAAAGGCCATTATTAACCGCGTCTTTCAATACCTCCATCTGTGTTTTTGCGTCTGATCTCAAGATTGCCTTCTCGTTAAACTTGAAAAAGAATCCTTTCCTCGAAGATTCCGGTATTACTGCTTTTGCATTTATTTCTTCTTCGTACTGTTTCAGCCGGAATGACATTGTGTCTACGAGGAATGCCAGCTGCTGTGTTTCCGAATTTGCATAGGACGATTTTTCGTAATTATTTATCTGGTTCGGCTTAATTCCAAATGCTCCCGCTATCTGAAGCGCGCTATATTTTTTTAATTCAAAGAACTGTGCATCCACAAGGCTCATATCAAGTCTATTTAGCGTCATTCCTACTGGTACCGGCACGATTTTTCCTGCATTCTTTGGACCAGTCATATATTGTTCATATTTTTTTTGCAGTTTTTCAAGCTTCTCTTTTTCTAGATCTCCCGTAAATTGCATTGCCATGCTCGCAGATAATCCGTTTTTATACAGATTGTTCATGTACTCCTGGCTGGAACCGGCACCATCAATTGTCATTTTTAGAATTTCTCTTACGGGCGTTCCCATGATTCCGTCGAAACTGTACCATGTCTTTACATGAATCACGTTGCTGCTGTCAAATATGTAAACCTGTCCGCTTCTCGGATCGTTATACTGATAATACATTCCTCCTGCATTCCCAAATATCCCTTTATCATCCATTAAAACTGTTACATGATTACTCTGCATCGGCCAAGCGTCCAGCAATTTTACTTTCCCGCCATATCTTCCGCTCCTTTCAAATTTTCTTCTCAGCCAGATATATCCGTTTCCGTAATGCTGGCAGTTCATCTCAACCGTGCTCCACATGGTCGACGGAGTCATGAAATCATTCGGTCTCACCGTCAAAACGTATGAGGTATCATCTGGAGCCGCTCTAATCCTCCCCTCATTTGTCTCTTGATAGTATTTCAACGGCAATTTCCCCATTGTTTCAGACAACATTTTTAAGCAAGTGAAGTATGTTACTTCGCTCAATAGCTTTCTGCTCATTCCTGTTCCATTTATTCCAAGCCATTCAAGCAGCTCATCATCATTCAATTCCACTGTTTTTCCAGAAAGTGCATTCCAGGCACCTCTGATTCTGTTCATGAATTCCATTTTTTCACCATTCGCTTTCCAAGAATCTATCAATTGCTTCACTGTATTTCGATGTGAATTCGTGGTACATCGCCAGTTTATATCCACATAGCACCGAATCCACTGGGTCGATTCGTTTTGTCGTTAAGTCCTTATCAATCTTGATTAACCCATTGTTTCTTCGTATCATTGCGTTACTCATTGCGAATTCTAAGACCGGATTATATGTATGAAGAATATTGCCGGAGTAAACCTGTTCCCGGAATCCCTGCGTCGATTCATTCAGTGACTTGTGACTCTGGAATACTTCTTCCACCTCATATCCTTCGTCCGACAGATCCATCATTAACTTACTGGCATTAGCCGGGTCGAACGCCAAGCATTCGATTTTCCATTCATTTTTTTCGCATGTATCAAGTACATATTTCATAACCGCATTTTGGTCAACAATTGGCGTATTGGTTACGGTCAGAAATTCCATACGCTCCCAAGCATCATAATCCACTTTGTCCCTTGCCTTTCTCTCTGCCAATTTTTCTCTGTTCGGAATAAAAGAATGCGAATATACAATGTATTTCACGATTTCCTTTCCGGTCTGGTCAAACTCTCCCGACAAAAACGGAATGACAAATGCAACAGACGTTAGGTCTATCTTGGCCGACATATCAAATCCGACATAAACGCTCATTCCTTTTGTGCTGATTGGCATTTCTTCGACCATACATGCACGCCATTTTGCCATGTTCATGTATCCGTTTTCTTTATCCTGAACCCATATATTCATACATTTTGTTAGAAATACGGTCATTTTTTCCGGAACGTCTTTCGCAATCTGCCACTCACCGCGAATTTTTTCTATACCTTCCTGGTATGTCATACGAATTGGATTTGCTTTTTTCCACAGCTCCTCATTGTTAAGATTTTCTATATTTGCATAATCTTCTTTGTCTAATTCGCATATATCTATCAGGTACTCATCGTTTTCAATTCTAATGTTTGGATCTAATACCTTCGAACAGTAGGTGTATTCCTGCACAAAGCATGGATATGTCAGATCCATTCCCGCCGTCGTAATAATCATCAATAACGGCTCTTTTGTGTTTGATCCAAGCCCCAGATCGTAGAATTCAGTTGTTTGATGCTGATGGTATTCATCAAGAATAAGCCCTGCCGGATTTGTTCCATCTCCCTTTTGTCCATCATCTTTTGACAGAGGACGCATAAAGGAACCTGTCTTAATGTGTGTTATCAGGTTTCTAGTTATTTTGAATTTGCTTCGAAGCGGAGAATTTTTTAACATCAACTTTGCTTCTTCAAATATTATCTTTGATTGATCCCGTTTTACTCCGGCCGTGTAATATTCATACGTCTCATTGTTTTTCGTTGCCTGTGTCGATATTTCATATAGTGCAACTCCGGCCTCCATTTGAGATTTCGCGTTCTTTCTTCCAACCTCGATAAAGGATTTTTTAAATCTTTTGTATCCGTTTGATTTTCTCCTCCACCCATACAATTGGCAGAGATTGAATTTCTGCCACGGTGTCAGAATAATGGGTTCTCCAGCCAGAACTCCTTTTGAATGCCTTAGCAATTCAAACCAGTCTACAATATTTTGTGCTTCCTCTTCATCCCAATAGTATGGATACTGCTCGTTTTGTGCATTATAAGCCTCTTCTTTTTCAAAATCTCTTAGAAGCCTCTCGCATGCCCATTTATGTTTTTGCCCGCTGATTTCTTTTCCACTGATACAATTCTGTGCATATTGTATGAGCTCCTCACGGATTGTCATATGTTCCCGAATTTCCTATGGATATCTTTTTCCGTTTCATCCGTCTTCACGGCCGCCGCTTTTAGTCGGCTGTCTATTGTTAGCCCGCACAGTGACGCAAACTTTCTCATTTCCTCGGCGTAGGTTTTTTGGATGTCTACCATTGGATTTTTTACAACTATGATTCCATTTCTTGTCTCTCTGTCAATATAAAACGTCTGTTGTTTTAGTATGTCTGTTGCCTTTATATAGTTTGCAAATGCGTTGCAATATCCACCCAAATTGTTGCGATCTAAGTTTCCGATCAGTTTTATTTTTTCTAACTCTTTAATAATCCTTCGCCATTCTTTTTTTGCTACATCATCAATCAGCCAGCGCGGAGGTGTCTTCAGCTGGTCATTGTCTGTTTCCATACTCTTCTCTTCTGATCTACGCTTTTGGCTGTTAATGACTGTGATATTTCCCTTTTGGATATCTATCGGTTTTCTACTTCGTCCCATTTTAAGCACCCCCTTTGCCAACTTTTTTTATTTATTTAGAAAATCGCGTACAGAAGGGGAGACGTGCGGTCGTGGCTTGAAACCTAAAAACTTTTCGAGCCCCCCCTACCCCTGTTCTGCCTTGAATTGTTCTAACATTTCGCTCAATTCTTCCATAATTTTCTGTTTATTTTCTTTGTATTTTTTCTCAATCATGCTGTGTGTATCATGGTGTAAGCTCATTAGATTTCCTTTGTCAATCCTCATCGACCAGTCGTCCCTGAGTGGCTTTATGTGGTGTACTGTATCTGCCAGAATAATCTCTCCGCTCGTCATATAAATGTATACATCCATTCCCTGTTCTTCTAATACTTCCTTTCGTGTCCGAACCCACTCTTGGCTGTCGTAGAATGTTTTTGATTTCTTGTCTCTTGAATATCTGTCATACTCCCTGTGTCTCTCTTTCAGGCATTCACATGTTGTTCCTGATAATATTCTTTTCCCACATCTTCCACACCGTTTATATATCGCCATCTGATCCTCTCCATAACAAAAGGACACAGGTGCTTCCCTGTGTCCTAAATCCATGATACTATATTAAACTAAAAGTTGGGGGTCTGTGTGCCCTCTTTTATCTTTTTAATGATAATCTGTAAAAAAACTTACGTCTCGCATTATAGAATTGGTGTCTTCCGCATGGTGCGTCCAGGTAGTCATACGATATCCCATCCGTTACTGATTGTAGTATGTACTTATACAACTCTGGTGCTGCCTCTTTTGCTGCCTCCTCTATTATTCTTACATTATGTGCATACCGTTCGTTCCTTATTGCCTGCTCTTCTGTCGGGCTACCTACACTACTTCCGTGCGGCTGGCCGTCACTATCTATGCTATGCATCCCATACTCTATTCTTGTCTTCATATCCTGGTACTGCATACAGAAGTACATGAGCTCTCGGTACTTCTCTTTTGATATCCCATATTTTCTTACGACCGACAGATCCTTTCTGCTCACTCCGCTTCCTCCCTCCTAATACTGTATTTTCTCATGGTTGCACCGGTGCAACTCTGTTACTTACGCACACTATAGACACTGATGCCGGATAATGGTCCTGCTACTCTTACATCTATCTGCATCCCTGCCGCCTCCTGCAATCCCTGGTCTGTGATGTTAATATGTCTCCCATCTCCAACTCCGAATATCATATGCATGTTCCGGACGGTGTAAGAAAACAGGCTCTCCATTCGGTCTTTATCAGCTTTCAGCTCATTTATTACTTCCTGCTGCTCGTTACAGCACTCAAGTACATCTCTTACGTGCTCATTTGCCTTGGTGTACTGCTGCATAAAAATAGCTTTGTCTGTCTCAAGGTCCTGTACATACTTAAACTTCTTTAAGATTCTTTCAATCATTCGTCGGCACCTCCACTTTTTTGCATATTTTCATGAATGATATATGCTTCCGGGTTCAGCACATCATATATTCTTCGCCCCTTTAGCATTTCTGCGGTTTCATTGATTGTATCCAACGTAAGGCCTACATCAGCTTTCAGACATATTTCTCGAATCTTTACCCATTTTCCCCAATCTCTTATTTTTTCTAATAGATTGCACCCTTTCCATGTCAGTTCTCCTGGGCATATAATTCTTGTCGTACTTTCAACTATATCAGTCCACGACATGTCATTTTCTGTTTCTATCTTTAATCCTTTAATCAGCCCAGCTTCATCCATAATCTCAAGGTGATACCTCAATGTTTTTTCCGGATTTACTTGCTTTTTCACTTTATCTTCCTCAATCAATATTAATATTTTTCTAACAACGTCCATGTCCCGCTTCATTTTCTTTCTCCCTCTCATCCTCTAATACCTCAATGTTAAATACTCGACCATCTATGATATAGTCAAATCCGCTTGATGATTCTGCATCAATAAAGCCAACCCCGCTATGATGCAATGCTTCTAATGCCGTCCTGATCTGGTTTATGATTAAACTGCTGATATCACTCACTCCTGTTTCACCTCCTTGTACGGCTTCGGAAGAGGTCTCCAAGCAATAACCTCACCAGCTTCTTCCTTGTCCTCCCAGAACCAACCACAATCACTATGTATAAAATCTACTGCGATATCACCATTTTGATAAGTAACTAACACTTCTTTTGCAATATCCGGCAGTCTCTCACTTGCTGGAATCCACTCTACGTCATAGGCCGTAGGAATATTGTCATTTTCAATATAGTTCGCAGCTTTCAAAATTCCGTTGGCAAGTTCTACTTCGTCATTTGCGAACTTACTTTCCGCATACTTCCGCAGCATTTCTACTGTTTGCTTGCGGCTGATTAAATCATCGCTCATATACACCATCCTTCCGGCTTTACCAGCCAAATATACAATATCCCTTCTTTAGTCCATACTGAGGGCAATCACGCAATATATACCCTATTGATTCAACAAAATATCTTCCGGTATACTCACTGTCCCATTCGCGAAGGACAAACATATCTCCTACGCTGTAATTTCTATCATCAATGCGCAATTCAAATTTCTTTACACCTGTTGCGACATCCTCAAAATATTGCGGTAGTGTTTTTAGGTCATGTTGAATTGCCCCGCTTTCTATTAATTTAAGTATTCTCTGCTCCGCTTCTGAATTAGTCTTTATGCTCATAATCTCCCATCCTTTCAAAATAAAACTGTATCGGCTCGTCCTCGTGTGATATTAGTCTGAACCGGTTTAACGTGCGATAATTAACATTGTCTCTCAGCATACGGTTATGTAATCCGTTCAGCCACCTGCGAAAGTCCTCTAGGTCAAGTGTTGACTTATAATGGTTGCAGCTCCGGCATGCTGGCAGCATATTGTCAATCGTGTCTGATCCCAAACAGCTTAATGGCTTTACATGCTCTACTTGCATATCCTTATACTCCAAATCACATCCGCAGTAGGCACAATGACCGGCGCACTTATCATAAACCTTAAGCCTTATCCGCTTTGGTATCGCCTTGCGCTTTACCTCTGTTGTCATGACTGCTCCTTTCCGCTCGCGCTTATTCCGGCGCGCTGCTCATTTCGTCCTCAATAAGATAATTCAATTCATCTACGACCTCTTCAAAGTTTTCTAAGTCGGTACTGTCTTCCCAGTTATCCAAAATGCATATAAAATTCTCTAATCCCATTTCTCTGATATTTTTTATTAACTCTTCCATGATTACTCCTCTCCATCATCCACCGGCTCAAAAAATTCTTTCAGATCTGCTTTTGTAATTTCTATCCAGCCAAAATCCTCTTCGTTTTCACAGTCAAGATGTACTTCTCCGCCGATTATATCTGCTGTTTTATCCTCGTACCAGGTTGATCCTACAGTTACAGTTCCGTATTCGTCCGTGGAGAAACCATCCTCGTCAAACTTTTGTAAGTGCATTTCTTTGATACAGCGATATTCCATATATCTATCCTTTCCGCTCCCTTACCGGGAACAAATCTCAGTTAATCATTACAAAAGGCATTAAGTTGCTCGATACTATCACATTGAAGCTGTTGATTTAAGAGAAATAGCCCTCCTATTACTGCTACCGTCTTGTCTTTCAGATACTCTTTTAATACTGCTGGCAGGATTGCTTGTGTGACTTTTCGCTCTCCTTTTTCATTCTCCCAAAACAGTGTTATTACGTACCCAGCATTTTCCGGATTATCTTCCGTCACTTCGTTTATTCCATTCATGTCTGCCCCTTTCCCTATTTTGCCGAACTATACAGCCACTCATTGTATGTATGTGCTATTTTTTGCACCTCTTCATCCGATATCACTGTATTGTCTGATAGATAGTATTGTCTTATTTGCACTGCTACCCAAGCTGCAAGCTCAGGAAGACTCATTTCTTTTACAAGATCATAATTTGTTTTTTCCATCTGCTCCTTCCGCTCCCTTACCGGGAGCTGCTCAAATTTCAGTTTAGTTGATTAACTCTAACTTTATTTGAGTATTATTTATTCTTTCTTTGGCCATTTCGCAATATTTTTTATTAAGTTCAATACCGATAAAATCTCGTTGATTCTCTACTGCAACTTCCCCAACAGTACCACTTCCAAAAAAACAGTCTAAAACCGTTCCACCTATTGGACATCCAGCTAATATACATGGTTCAATTAGATCCTTTGGAAATGTAGCAAAATGAGCTCCTCTATATGGCTTTGCGGATACGTTCCAGACATCTCTCTTATTTCTAGTATCTCTAATTGCTCTAAAGCTATCTGAAATATGCTTAAAATCTTCATGTGCATGAAATTTTCCCTTAAATTCTCCCCTTTTTTTATCAGTTCGTGATCCTACAGGATAAACAGTTGGCTCCTTTATTGCTTCATAATCGTAATAATAATGTGGTGATTTGCTAAGCAAGAAAATATATTCATGAGCCTTAGTACATCTGTCCGTAACGCTCTCAGGCATCGGGTTTGGTTTGCTCCATATGATATCTTGTCTCAGATACCATCCATCCGCTCTTAATGCAAAGGCGAGCATCCACGGTATACCAATTAAGTCTTTTGGCTTTATGATTCCATCGCTATATCCGCTGTCTATTTTATCCACTCCTACGGACCCGCTATTTGTTGCCTGTTTTGTCCCATTTGCATCATCTGTATAATGAGCGGCACCTTTTCCGGATCCGGAATAACTATCACCAATGTTGATCCACAGTGTTCCATCGTCTTTTAAAACACGCTTTACCTCGCTGAAAACAGCAACGAGTTTCTTGATATACTCATATGGTGTAGCTTCGAGCCCGATTTGTTTGTTGTTCCCGTAGTCGCGCAGCTGATAGTATGGTGGAGATGTTACGCAGCAATTTATAGTTTTATCATCGATGGATTTTAAAACGCTTATACAATCTCCATTAATAATCAATCTCTTACTCCTTTCCTCCGTTACCGGAATTACTCAATTATTTCTCGTCGAAATCAACGGAGATCGAATACCCTCCATCAGTAACAGTGATCCTCTGATATGTTTCCGAATACTCAGAAACGGTATATCCTGCTTTTTCTAATGCTTCTGAACATATATCCATTACGGTTTCAATATCCATGCTATCCCTCGCTTTCCTTTAATGCCTGTTCTGCTTCCTCTCGACTGAGGAACGCAGTTTTCCCGAAATCCTCAAATTTCACGTCAAGCCACAGGTCATAGAGCTCTACATACCATGTACCGTCTTCATATCTGCGTACATTTGTAACTGTTCCTGTCATAATCTCTGTTACAGTATTTCTGTGCATCAGCACATACACCATGTCCCCAACCTTACACGGCAACCGCAGGAGTAAGCCGCTTCTATAAGCCTCTATCAAATCTTTAAACTGGCAATCTTCTGTTCCGTACTCACCGCAGAAATCATAATTTTCATTCTCATATCTGTTTCGTAAGTATATCAATTCCTGCATTTCATCAACTGTTCCTAGTTCTTGGTATTCTTTCAGACGTTCCAATGCTATAGCTAACTTTGCCATTTCAATAGCATCTATATTTGTTTCTTTTAATATCGAAACCTTTTTACACTGCTCCGCATACAAACGGTCTACCTCGGCTATCTGTGACGGCTCAAGACCGGTATCCTCGTATGCCGATAATCTTAAAATGGCATTTCCTCCACACACTATGATGTTATCGTCGATTTCGAACTCTTTTATTTCTTCGCTATCAACAACCATGCCGCCGTCAATAATTTCATACGTTAGTCTCTCCATCCTCCGCCTCCTAATCTTCCCTTTCGTTTTGATACTGAAACATACACTCTTTGCAAGGCTGTATCGGCTCACCTTCTCCAGCCATTGTCCGAAGTCCAGCACACATTCCCTCTTCCATTCCCGGGTTTCCGTATTGGTGCGTCAGCCAGCAATTATTTATTGCAATCTCTATCAATCTTTTATCCATGGTTTTCTCTCCTTGGCTTCTCCCGCCAGTACCTGACTCCTTTTACCTCACTGTCATGTCCCGGTTTTACCGATTCCGGATACCATGTGTTATTATCTTTCTGATTCTCCATCGATCCGTCCCTCCTTTTCAATTCGCCGCTTATCATATTCCTGCTGCTCCATGGCTTCTCGCTCACGCTCTGCCTGGTGCCTGTCAATAAAAAATGCTTGGCCGATCCCGCGTAAGGGAAACTGCATGTCGCATAGGACAGCTTTTGTCTCTATGATTACATCGCCGTTTCGGATTTCTTTTAATGTTCCGGTTCCGGTGTGTATGTAGTCCCCGGAATAGTTGCTGCCTGCAGTCCTGTAATTAAATAACAGTGACATTCCGGGTTTGAGGCTCCTGATCTGCTCGATTCGATACTCTGGCATTCGGTAAAACTCGCATTCTTCCGGCTGATACTTTCTATATCCTCTGATTGTTTTCTCATATCTACATTCCAGCCCCGTCCTGCTGCACGTTCTATCCTCTCTGTACTTGCATGCAACCACCGTTCCTCCTTTTCCCCTCCTACCACTTAGGGCAGGAGGCAATCTCCATGTCTTTTTCAATATTGTGATATATTATAAATTCTATGGAGGTTCTATTTGTGCTGGCCGATGGCCGTCTTCAGTTCTGCAGTCAGATCTGTTTCTGCTCCTACTTCTGTTTCTATCGTAATGACCGCTTTGTGGAGGATTTCCCGCAGATGTTCTTTTCTGTTTTTTTCCTGGATGTTTGCTATAATCGTTCCGCTTAACAGGTGGCTGATCTTCGGCATTCCAATTTGAAATTTTTCTTTGTATGTATCCTTGATTCTTGTTGAAATTCCTTCCGGTATACCGCTTTTTATACAGATGTCCTGCAATACATCCTGTTGCAGCGTGTCTTCGCTTTTTTCGTCCTCGACTTGCATGGCATACATCCGCTCGCACACTTCCAGCATCCATTCATCTTCTTTTTTATCATCATCGAGAAACCCTTCGAAGCACTGATAAAACTTATTTCGTTCCTGCGTCGCTGTAAATTTCGGAATACACCCCAATCCAAACGCGGCAAGTGATTCCTGCGGCTCTGCCGGCTTTTTACTATAAAACATCACCTTATCCCGTTCTTCTGTTCGCTGCTCAAATGACGGCCAGATAAAGCCACAATCTGTCTTATCCACCACCCAATCCCGGATGCGCGGTGCAATTCGGTGTTCATCTGCTCTGTATCCAAGTCCCGGCGCGCTCAGGTGCAACGGGCAAATTGCGCACATCAGATATTCGTACACCTCTTCCGACTCGTCCAGTTTGTTATTATCCTTTGTTGCTGTCAAAACGTCATAGGCATCATGGAAAATAAGAATCAGATAGTGTCCGGGCTGATCGTAGTTGTCAATAATTCTGTCGTACAGTTCATCTAAAATCTTCTCGTCTTTGAGCTTGCTTTGCCTTACTCTCAACAACATGTCCTGCTGCCCGAATTCGCTATCAAAGTCCAGCGACATGATCTGATCTTCTACTTTTTTTGAGAAGAGGCTTTTTGTAATATCCAGATACTTGTAAAATTCATCATTATCCATATTCAGGAATGTCTCTGAGATTTTTAGTACCTTTTCCTTCTCGCTGTCTACGTAACAGCCGCACATCCGTGTGATCGTGCAAGACTCTCTGTTGAATCTCCTTCTTAATTCCAAAACATCTTTTAGTGAGAACATCTCTTTTTCCTCCTTTACTTTTTGTAATGCAGCTGCTCCCGGTCCCATCCCGGATATAACTGCTGCATATAGGTTGTTATGTACTGCTGCATTTCCTCACGCCAGCTCTTATTCCCGTTGTCCAGTTCTTGGTGATGGAGGCGGCAGCTTGTTACTCCGTTTTGTTCGACTCCGAGTCCTCCCTGGCTCTTATTGACAATGTGCGCGATATCAAAAATCGTTCGTCCGTAGCCATCTACCGGCCACCGCCCGGAACGACAGAAGATACATCCTCCGTCCCTTCGCGTGATGTCCTTTTGTACCTGCGGAGTGAAATTTTTCGCCTTTGTCTGCCGGCTCTTACTCATTGGTCACTCCTTCAATGCGATCCTTCATGGTCTTTTGCAGAAATTCCGTTATCAGCTGTGATATGGAGATTGCGGACATCCAGTTATTCTCGCTTACTTCTCGCAAAAGTGCCTGTGTTTCGATTCTCAGCCAGTTTTCCACGGTATCTTTGCCAGATTCCGTATTTTCCACACTTCCGGTCAATACTTCCGGGTCCTGCTGCACCTGTGTATCCGGTATAATCTCTGGATAATCGCTCACATCCATTTGTCCCGGTAACTGCTCGTCGGTGCCCTCTCCTTTTTCCTCTTCGTTCGCATGGTATTCGTCGTCTGCTTTAATCACGCATTTTGCAAGGAAGTTCCCTGCTTCTGCCCTGTCTTCATACCATAGCCGTAGTCCCTCAGATAACGGATATTTTACTTCGCTTTCCTGTTCCTCTTGAACTTCCTCGCATTCGGTCTTTTCAATGGTTTGCGGCTCTTCCGGTTCCTGCGTTTTCTTCTGCTTCGGTTCCGCTTTTGGTTTCGGTTCTGGTTTTGGTGCTTTTTTCTGCTCTGATTCGGTCTTTTCGGGCTTTTTAGCCGTTGCACCGGTGCAACTCTCGGAAATTTCCTTGAATGGTTCGCCGTAAATGGTCTCCCAGATGCTTTCACCCTTTTTGCCGGGTATGACAAATTTGTGTATCGCGTCAATCAGATCTGTCCAGGTATAATTTTCTGTATTTTCCGGATGCCTTGTATCCACGATGTCAATCGGCTCATGCTCTCCCTTGATCGTCAGCATCAGTCTTCCGGCCTGCGGGATGCGGACCGTCTTCATCATGTACCCTGCCGGCGTCAATACGTCCCGGACTTTTTCCATCTGCTGATCCTCTGGTATCCCGCTTAACTCGTTGACCAGATTTGCAAATCTCCATTTGTCCTCGTAAAAAATCTGATGCAGCACTTTTTCAAGCGTGTTCTTCAGTTCCTGCTTCTGCAGGTCCGGTGATTCCATCATGACTTCGAGATCCGATATTTTTTCTTCTTCCCGGACGTCGTTTACAATTTTTTGGATCTCTCGTCTAGTCGCTTCCGGCGGTATTACCTCAATCATGTTATCCGGTAGTGTTAGCATATCGGCCAGCTTTGCATATCCGAACTGGCTATAGCTGTCTTCCAACTTGTCCGAGTATCCACCCACGGAATACCGGTCATTGATTCGGATGTATCTGCTTACCACATCTTTTTTAATGCCAAATTCCTTTTGCGCGAAATCATTTACATTGTTATAGCCGCCCTCCTGGATCACTTCCGTATCCCTTGCCAGTTTCAGAAGATACCCGATCCGGACGAATCCTTCCGCATGTGTCTTCAGCTCTGTTCCGAGTGCCTGTTTAAATGTCCCGTAGGACGCTCCCTGTAATTCCGTTAGATTTTCCATTCTTTCCTCCTATACTGCTACCATCAGCCGGATATTCTCTGTGCTCCCTGTATCCTCTTTCTTTAGTCTCTCGGTATATTCCTTGAGCCATTTTCCTATATTTTCTTTATCCGGCTTTTTATCATGAGCTCCGTACCACTGTCTGATTGTTTCTTGGCTTATCTCCACCGTCACATACGGTATTTCCGGGTCTTCTTTCGCTCGAAGCATGAGGATGATACTTTCACCATCATCATGCTTTCTCAGGTATCCATCTCCACCGACACAATGGTGCAGTATTCTTCCTTCTAACACGATCTCTTCCGCAGATCTGGCCGGTCTAATGACAAACTCGTTGTCTTCATAAAAATATTTTCTTCGAAGCGATCTATAGGACTTTTTGATGTGCGGATACTTGGTCTTTACTTCTGTCAACCGCTTATCCTGTTCCTTTTTGTTTTGCTCCATAACCATCTTTGCATGAGCTGCCTCTAAATTTCTTGGATATGCATATACCGAATTGTTTAAGTCATATCCTAACTGCAGTCTCATTTCCAAATAGTCAAGGTACATGGTTGTAAAATGTCTTAGTACGTTGAGCGCGCCGCTGCACATTTCTGCTTCTTCCATTCCAACCCCTGCATATTTTTTCATCCTGTTTAGCAGCTGCTCCATTGACATATATTCCAGCGCAATCTCTAATTTGTTGATACTATCTACTGCCACCGAAATGATCTTGATCTGTTCTGCTGTCCACGAGGCTCCCAGTCTTTTTTCTCGTTGCAAAACGTTTAGATAATCTATATTTCCCTTTTCTTCTATCAGATCTTTGACATGGTTTTTATTGATTCCGAGAAAATCCTCTGGCCTCTTTGCTTTGTCATTAACTATAATTCCGCAAAGTCCTTTTACCATCTTGTTTACTACTCCGAACAGTCCCATTTTTACGAGCATTTCGATCTGCGGCCACTCATTATATCTTTCCATGTAGTCCATTACATTTATTTGTCCCGCTGCTGCCATGTACTCTTTTATTCCGCTGTACTGCAGGCATGTTCCTTTTAGCTCTTCTTCCATTCCTGGATACACTTCCCCTGAATGAATCTGAATATTGTTCATTCCGTACAAATTGCAGTCGTCCCAAAAATCTCTTCCGGCATATCCGTCATACTTTTGAAAATCCACCTGGCCGCTTTCGCCTGGTAGCAAATATTCTCTTGCGATTTCGACCCCCGAATACGTTTCATAGGCTCCGTGCATCTCCCTTTCGCCTTTTTCCCCTATGATTTCTTCTAAATTCCATGAATGCTCCAGTTCAACGTATCTTATGACCGCGCCTTTCTCTTTGTACTTGTTTGCAGTAAAGACGAAGGCTTTTTCCGCATACTCTTTGTTTGCTTTTCCCTGTGGTTTGTATGTTCCATATTCTCCGCACAGGGGGCACTTCCCCATTCTTTTATCTCTCGGTTCTTCGATCCGTCTCTCAAACATGCTTTCGTATGTTTCTCCCTCTTTCCATGCCCCCTCCGCTACTCCTCCGCACTTCGAGCAACATATCGTTGCACGGCGGCCTCTCTTTTTGTAATACAGAAAATGCTTTTTTTTGAATAATTTCACTTCTGCCCACTGCAATATCTCTTTTTGGGGAAGTTTTGGCGTGTTTTTTATCCTTTCATCTAATCTCTGTTTCCTGAGCTGGTACCTCCTGCGCTCCCTCCCATTTTTAATATTCGTTTCATTTTGTTCAAAGTAATCCCACCATTGAGATTTATCCCATATCTTCATCCCCTTGAAGTAGTTTTCTATTCTGCTTTTATCTTCTTCCGAATAGAGTATGTTTTGCTCTGTTCTGTCCTGGTACGAACTATGTTGTCCTTCCTGCTGCCATGCGAAACCATCGGTCCAATCATTTGTCGCTATCTTTTGATGTGTCCATGTTCCAGGCTCTGGGAAAAACACTCCCCAATCTTTTTTGTTTGTTACATATCTGACTACTGGGACGTCCTGACACCCTTTCTTGTTGCTGTATACTTCCAGTATGATATGTCTCTCATTTCCTATGTTTTTCCATGCAGTGACACCTATGTACTCAACCTTTTTCTTTCTACTCCTCTTTTTCAGTGTCAGGTATGGGATTTTTTCAATTTCTTTTTTTCTCATTTTCTATTCTGCCTCCCTTACTTCATGTAATATCCTGTTATGATCTTCTTCGCTCTACCCATTCCCGGTATTCCGAGTTTGCATTTTGCGCTGACTTTTGCCTCTTTCATGATTGTGCTATCAACATCCTTTGCATTTTTAAAGGACCACATCAAAATCTCTGATATGCATCCTTTCACCGTTTTTCCCTTCCGGCGAACGGCGCAACGCATTTCCTCTGACTCAGCACAGCGCATTTTGATATACTCCACCCAGTCTTCCATGATTTCCTCTGGCTTCAGCTCCCGGCATTCCACTTCAATTTTCCCGAGCGCTGCCACGAGTGGCGTAACCAATTCCTCCAGTTCTCCGTCAAAATAGTCCTGCGCATCCTCTTTATCGATGCCGTTCTCTGTTGCAAGGATAATAAGGTTCTCCAGATCGCCCTCTGCTTTCTGCCCGGCCGCTGCCCGGTTCAATTCCTCGGCGCTGTCAAATTCTCCAAATCTATCAAACATTCTGTTCCTCCTTTTCGATTGCTCTCAGTAGCTCTCTCCTTTGCCACTCTGAATATTCTGTTTTCTGCTGATACCTTATATCTACCGAATGCGGGGCGATCACTTCAATCAGCGTTCGCCATATATCTGCATTCTTTACATCCTCGCCCTTTGCTGTTTTCCAGTCGGCTTCCTGCCACTTTTTTAACCATCCTTGCGTCAATGCTGACTCTAAGTGGTTTGAGTCGGTGAAAATCTCTATCTCACACGGTTTATTTAATCGTTCCAATGCCTTAATCAGCCCCGTGAGTGCCAGCTGGTTTGCCGTTACATCTTTCATTCTGTCAAATGTCTCAATCGTGGCTGGTCCCTTTGCTGTCTCGTACTCGGTGATCCCTATGTAATATCCTGACGACTTCCGCAGGCCTTTATATGATGTCATTAAAAATATTCTGACTTTAAACATCATTCTCGCCTCTTCCTCTTGATCAGATGCTCTGTGTAGTAAAGGTAAGACATTCCCGTAAACCGATTGATACCGGTACGGACGGAATTCTTATCAATGTAAAATCCCGGTGTCGGTTCTGGTCCCTCTTCGATCAGCTTTTTCACTGTCCGGCGGGAATACTCTTTTTCCTCTTCTGGCTCCGGCTTGATTAGGTTTCCTCTTGAGGTATTGTAGTCGTATGTTTCATCCGTAATCTCTTCCATGCGGGCGATCCTTCCCTTTTTATCTTCGCCGGTTTCCTCTTGCGGTACCTTTGCCAGATAACAGGCCAACTGCTCATAATCTCCTTCCTGATACAGTGGAGTCATATGTGGGTGTCCGAACGTCCACTTTTCAGCGATCAGCTTGTCTGTCTCCGGCTTTCCCGGTACCCGATTTACAATCATGTGAATATGTATCCCGCCGCGGCTCCCGATTTCGATGCAGTATATGTATTTGAAATCCGCTCCCTGCTTCCGGTATGCCCGGCGCATCCTGTCCCTGAAGTTCTTAAAATCATTTTTTACTCCCTGCATATCTTTTCTCTGTCCTCGTCCATAGGTTAGGGTGACGTATATCCCCTCTTCAAAATTCAGCTTGATTAATCTCCGGATATACTTCCTTTTGTTCCACCTGTTCTGATACTCGATTTCCCTCGGTGTCTTTTTTCTCTTTGTCCCTCTTGGTTCTCCTTTGGCTCCATAATGTCCAGCCCATATGTATTCAAATTCATTCGAAAAGGGAAACCCGTATTTTTTTACGTTATATGCCATGCAATACTCCCAACTTTAATATATTAATCGAGTTAGAAAAAGGCCTCGAAAACCTTGATTTCTCTTGACTTTCTTGACCTCCGCATGCTATAATTTACATGTATATTAATTGAGGTCGAAGAACCTATCTTGAGCACCGGAAACGCCATTTCCGATGCTCGTTTTTTATGCAGTTTTCTTCTTGTCGCCCCTGGCGAACTTTCTTTGTTTCTTTTTCTTTACCGCCTCCTGCATTTCCCTCTCAACTTTCATGCTGTTCTCACTTTTGTAGTAATACTGACCGTCTGATCCTCTGTACAGGTAAAATTTGTTCGTGCCGTCCTCTTTGATCCCAATCAGTTCAACGGAATCCGGCTCGTTATACGCTCCAAGGCTCGCAGCCTCCTTCAGTGCAATTTCCAGTTCTTCCTCACTTGTCACTTCACCAGCTCCCGTCTCTTCCCGGACTTTTTATTGATTACGATCAGCTTGTCTACCCTGTCCTGTGCTACGCTCCAGTTTCTCCAGTCCAAGCCCTTACTCTGCAATATCTTTTTCTGTGCCAGTATCGGCTTCTTCGGTTGCTTCAATTTTGCCCTCCTTCCACTTTTTCAGCGTGTTGTATACGGTGACATCCGAAATGCTCATGTCGCCAGCGATATCCTTTACTTTCCATCCTGCCTTGTGTAAGGCTATGATTTTACCGTGATCCACCTTTTTTCCTGTATCCGGCTCCTGCTTCTTTGGTTCTTCCTTTTTCTTGTTACCCCCCCCCAGGCCAGCTGAACACGAACTTTTCTATCGTTTCCTTGAGTTCCGTTGCACACTTCCCGCAGAGGTCATATTTGCTGATTTCCGCATATTCATTTTCCTGGCTGTAATCCCCATTCTCCTCTATCCCGTTTATGTGGGCCTTGTATGACTTCCCTGTGATGGTCTTCTGACACCTGTCACAGATAAACACAACCTTTTTCATTTTTCCTCACTTTCCATGCTCCCGCTCCAGCTCCGCTGTGCGCTGCATAATTTGATTTGCATAGTCTGTAAAATCTCCGTTTGTCCACCGCTCCTTTGCATTTGCGGTGCCGTTATACACCATAAGCACGAGCGGAAGGTCGTCATACTTTTTGGCCAGTTCCGGGCAAATATTGTACTGTGCTCCGACCTCTTCACAGATTGCGTCATAGTTACGTTGCACCGGTGCAACTTGTCCGGCATTTACCAGCAATGTCATGTCTGCCGATAATCTTCCAAAAAGGAAAAATATTGCAGCAATGCAGAACAACCATATGATCGTCAGCCAATCATGCTTTTTCTTCATCTTTTCAAGCCCTCCATCTCCAGCGCTTCTCTTTCTTTTCTCCTTATATATTCTTTGCAACAAGCCTCTGTAAACCGTTCCTTCCATCCTGGTGTATATGTTATTTTTACTTTAACTTCCTGATTCCCTTTCAATCCTTTCACCTCGCTCCCGTCGTCCATTATTTTTTTGCCTTATTTGAATATAATTTTCACTTGAGGGCATTCCTCTTTCTCATATTTCTGCTTTTTTAGCTGTTCTTCTATTTTATCAAGAGTCTTATTCAGCATATCTCCTTGTAAAATTGCGCCAGCTTCTAATATTAATGTTATCTCTGTAATCATCTTTCCCGCCTCGCTTTCTTGTGTTTATCTATTTTATGGAAGATTTTTCAGCGACCTGTTCGCTTTATTCCTCAACCTGTTGTATATTCTTTGGAATATAGATGTACTTTCCAATTCAAAATAGTGTTTTACATTGATCTTGAAATTTACTGCATGTGTTATATCCGCAGTATGTCTGCATCTTCCACAACCATGGTTTTCTCCGCATTTTTTCCCATCACACAGAAAGTATATTTTCTTTTCCTGCATTCACTTCACCTCGCTCTTTACTTCATTGATTATGAAAATATAGCTATGACAATCGCCAATAGTGATACTGATGCTGGAATTAGATTCATTTTTACCCAAAACCAATCATCATGCTTTTTATTCACTTCTCTCACCTTACTTTCTTGTACTTTTTTGTTTAATCTCCTATACTTTAGGTACAGGCTCCTGCCAGAGCCGAGTGCCTAAGAATGAGAGTGTTGATTATGAAGCTTAATCCCGATTGTGTCCGTGACATACTAATTTTTCTTGAGGATAACTTGCAAATATCTTCTGAACTTGTTTTTGAAGAAATAAGCTATACCGAACTTGCCAGCCAATTAACTTATGATGTCCGTGAAATTGTAAATACACTGTTTGCAATTCGTGAATCTGGTTTCATTGATTGTAATGTCGATTATTCACTTAATGGTCTCGATTTCTTTGACATTTATCGCATAACATATAATGGTTATCAGTTTATAGAAAGCATTAGACCGGAGCCAGTTTGGAAAAAAGTCAAAGCAGTTAGTGGCAATATTGGTTCTTTTTCCTTTAGCTTAATTTCTCAAATTGCCAACGGTGTTCTCTCTTCGCTTATCAGCGGCCAGTTAAATCCTTAATTATGTTCTTCGCTACAAAATCAGTACATTCTTTCATGTCGTTACTATCCGGCTGCTTGTACTGATTTTTTTCAATGTAATAAATTAATGCCAGTGTAGAAATTTTCCACTTGATCCACTTAAACCCAAATAATAAAGCCAGTGCGAAGCATAATATCCACACTTTTCTCACCTCCTTCCTTCCTATTTCCCTATGCAGTTTTCTTTTCCTCTGCCTGCTGTACAGCGAATGCTGTGTTTACTACGCACTGTGCGTAAGTAAGTCCCTTTTCATTCAGTTGCATGAGGATCTTGATTACATCCATCTGTTGTTTTTTCTTTTCTTCGTTCATGTATTTCACCTCACTTTCCATGTTCTTTGTAAGAACATATTAATTCTTTATAAGAACTTTGTCAATACTATTTTGTTCTTTGTAGGAACTTTTTTATTGACCTGAATTTATGAATGTGCTAATATCATATCCAGGAGGTGATTAAATGACACCAAACGAGCGAGTCCGTGAAATTAGGAAATCTCTTTGTCTTACATTGGAGAAATTCGGTGAAAAAATAGGTATGAAAAAAAACTCCGTCAGTCAAATAGAAAGCGGAAAAAATTCTCTCACTGAACAAACAATAAAGTCTATTTGTCGTGAGTTCGATGTAAGTGAAGATTGGATTCGATATGGAATCGGCGATATGTTCATGGAACGCATTGACGAGGATGAAACTGCTGCCCTAGTCAGCAACCTACTTGGAAACGATAATCCTTTTTATGATACGATCCTCAGTACAATGAGGATGTATGACAAACTCAGCCAAAACTCTCAGCGAGTTGTGGATGATTTTTTCAAATCAATCGCAGAAGATATGAGCAATAAAAAAGAGAGCTAATAATTAGCCCTCTTTTTTTCTAATGTGTCTTATTATGATGGTATAAATTTGTTTCAAAAATAAAAATTCTTTTTCTTCATCCAATCCTTCAATCATGGATTGTATCCTTCTTTTGTATTCCATAACTCACCCTCCCCCTTCCTTAAATCAAAGTATAGCGCATTTTTCATAAAAATCCATAGATCTGCATACGATTTCCCACATATGGGAAATATTTTTCAAAATGCTCAAACCTATTGTACATCGTCGTCTGAATTGTTATAATTATAAGTTGCGTCAAACAAATCTTCGACTTTTAAGCCTAATGCCTCTGCAATTTTTCCAAGTTTGTTTATTGACGGAGAAGTTTTTCCTGCCTCAATACGTTGTATGGTCGATTTACTCACTCCGCTCTTTTCTGCTAACTCTTCTTCGCTCATGCCTTTTCGATTTCTTGCCTCCCATACAAGTATTTTTATCTCCATACAATACACCTCAGATACATTGTATAATGCCGGGTGCAACAAATCTCTGGTAAATTATAGAATTACCCTTTCTGTGCTTCTGTTGATTTCTTATTTATGATGTGCTACATTTTTACTAATAAATAAGCAAAGGAGAGTTTGTTATGAAATGTTCAAAATGTCATTCCAAAATCAATATTTATTCAAAGAAATGCCCCTATTGTGATGAAGATCTTTCTCTTAATTCCAATCGGAACAAGGTAATTACCTTTTTTATAGTAATTATTCCCCTTATTTTTTTGATGGCACACTTCTTTCCAAATGATTCCGCTCAATCGACGAATTCCAACGTAATCGATTCTTTTCCTATTACTGTATCGTATGATGATAGCGACCTAAGTTTTGACTCAATAAAGTTTTATTCTGATTCGGATTTCGACCAGTATAATTTGTACGCTATTATAAATGTCAATACCAAGGGTGTCTCAATAAAAAAACTCGATTCAATTTTTGCGGACTATCCGGTCAGTGTCTCTTTTTCAAAGGGGACTGATTTACATGATATGTCATATATATGTGCTGTTGACAACGGCGACTATAGGAGTTTGTGCTATTATGCAAAGTTTAAAAGTAAGAACCCTGCCAAACAAGATTTTTCTGTCAGCCTTTCAAACCCAGAAAAAAAATATGTCATTTCCGGTGTAACTCCTGGATCATTTTCTTTGACTTCTGACATCAAAGCATCTATCTTGAAAAAGATGCTTTCCAGTGATAATGCTCCTAGCTCTTTAACTGCAAAAATGTCAACTGAAACTGAACAAACTGAAATTTCAGAGACAGAGACTAGTAATATGGAAACCGCTCAGACCGAATCTACTCAGACCGAATCCGCTCAAACCGAGTCTGCTCCATCTGCGGCTGAACCCCCTCAATCAGGAGTAGCGGAACCTTCGACTCCAGCACAAGAGGAAGCTCCCACTTTGTCTACAGGGCAGTCCAATGCTCTATCGAAAGCAGCGGAATATTTGCAGTATTCCGCGTTCTCCTATAGTGGGTTAATCGGACAATTAGAGTACGAGGGCTTTTCCACGGAGGATGCGACCTATGCAGTAGATAACTGTGGGGCGGATTGGAATGAACAGGCTGCGATGAAAGCACAGCAATATCTTGATTACAGTTCCTTCTCACGAGATTCCTTGGTTGATCAGTTGGAATATGAGGGATTCACGCAGGCACAAGCAGAATATGGTGTTTCAGCAGTTGGATACTAATATAAAAAGTGCACCTTTTGATGGGTGCATTTTTTATGCGCATCATATGTATATTTCTCTTGACATTTATGCGCATAGTGTGTATAATTTAATTGTAAGGAGGTACTAATGATGAAAGCCAGAGAATTGGAAAAACTGATACTTGATGATGGATGGCGTTTAATTAAACAAGTCGGTTCACATAGGCAGTACAAGCACCCGAACAAAACCGGCAAAGTAACAATTCCATTCCACACTGGTGAAGTAGACAAAGGTACCGCAAATTCAATTTTAAAGCAGGCAGGACTTAAATAGTCCTCCTGCGATGAAAGGATATATAAAACAATTAATTAGAAAGAGGTGTATTATATGAAATTGGTGTATCCAGCAATTTTTACTCCATGTCTTGAAAGGGAAGGTTATACTGTTGTTGTTCCGGATCTTCCTGGATGTGTATCTGAAGGTGATTCACTTGCAAATTCTGTTGAAATGGGAATTGATGCAGCCAGCGGGTGGATTCTCGGAGAGATCGAGGATGGAAAGCAATTTCCGGCTCCTACTCCTGTGAAAGAAATTGTTGCGGACGATCCGGAAAGTTTTGTCAGTCTATTGGTTCTCGATATGGATTCTTACGCCGAAAAGTATGGTAGTCAGTCTGTCCGCAAAAATGTCACAATACCTGCATACTTAAATACTTACGCCGAGCAGAATAACATCAGCGTCTCAGGGGTTCTTCAGGATGGTCTGTTGTCACTCGCTCAGAATAAACGGTAATTTTTGAAAGGATACTTTATGAATATTGCTATTTACGGAAGAAAATCAGTTTTTTCGGAAAAATCCGATTCAGTCGACAATCAGTTTCGGATGTGTCAAGAGTACGCAGCTTTGCATTTTCGTGACGATTCAATCGATTTTTGTTTTTATAGTGATGAGGATTTTACTGGTGCGAATACCAATAGGCCGGATCTACAGCGAATGCTTCATGACATGGAAAATGGTGTGTTCTCTGTTTTGGTTGTATATCAGCTTGACCGCCTATCCAGGGATGTTAAGGACTTTTCGAATATATATTCCACCATGGAAGAGCATAACGTTAAATTCATTTCCATCAAAGAAAACATTGATACGTCCACTCCGATCGGCCGTGCCATGATGTATGTTACGGTTGTATTTGCACAAATGGAACGAGAAACCATTGCTGCCAGAGTTACTGACAATATGATCGGACTTGCAAAAAAAGGTTACTGGACGGGCGGAAATCCACCATACGGATATTTACGACAGCCTATTGTTGTTAACGGTAAGCGTCACGTTACAATTGTTCCTGATCCTGAAGGTGTGGAATATAACAAATGGATTTTTAATACCTTTTTGGAAAATAACTACTCACTTCAAAATATGGAGACTTATTTCCGGAAGAACGGGATAAAGACACGTTCCGGGAAGTTCTTTTCAACAACTCAGATTTATAAAATTCTGACGATGCCCTACTGCGTTGCAGCCACTCCGGAAATATACGATTTCTATGAACAAAAAGGATGCATCATGGATTCTGACTCTCCACGTGATAAATGGGACGGAAAGCATGGTGTTATGATATACGGACGCACAACAGAAAAGAATCACAAGCACCAGTTGCAAACTCCAGATAAGTGGATTGTATGCATTGGGAATCATGATTCTTTTATTCCTGCCGATATGTGGCTCTCTGTTCAAAAGCGTCTTTCTGGAAACAAATTTAATAAAAAGTCAAAATATGATATTCCTCTTTTAAAAGGTACTATTCGATGCTCTTGCGGATCTATTATGTGCGTTTCCAGGAAGAAATTGTCCGGCGGTTCCGTTTCATCATCCTATTATTGCCTCCGCAGGATGCGTCAGGGCGCAGACATATGTGATCGCGCTCAGATCAAAATTCACCTTCTTGATGATAAGATGATGGATATATTTAAGGAGATCGAGCATGATCCTACTATTATCCATCGTTACGTTCCTTCGGTTCCCATATCTGGAAGTCCTGTGGATACAAGGTCTATCTCCAAAAAAATCACATTGTGTGAATCAAAATTGGAACGACTTGTATCTGCTGTTGCTCTAAATTCCGATTCATCAGCCGCAAAATATATGATTGCTGAGATGGAGCGCCTCGACTTAGAGCTTGGTGCTTTAAAAAGGGAGTTATCGGCTGCGAAATTACAAGATCAGAAAGATAAACTGGAAGAAAAATCAGCTTACGATAAGGCTGATAGTATTAGTTCTTTTGTGCAGAATTTTGACAATTTTACTGTTGACGAACGTAATCACATCGTACATGATATAGTGAAGGAATGTGTTTGGGATGGCTCCACGCTTTCTGTTATATTCTAATTCACTTTTTTATTATGCGTCTATCCGGTCTCATCCGAAGAGCTGTCCGTATCAAATCCCGGATGGTCACTTCTGCACTCCCGTCACAGCTTGCGTTGCGTGTCTCAAGCCTCACCAGATTTGAAATCCCCTTTATCTGCAGTTCGGCAGAATCCTCTATGGTAATCAACCGCTCCTTTTGCGGAATATACCTGGATAATGCATTCAAAAACGTTGTCTTTCCACTCCCAGTTCCACCCGATATGAAGATGTTATACCCGGCATAAACCAGATGCCCAAGATAATTCGCAAGCTCTTCAGAAAGTGCTCCAAGCTCTACCAGATGCCGCATTTCCAGAGCCTCTTTTGGAAATTTGCGGATACAGATCGTGGCACCGTCAACTGCAATCGGAGAAAGTACAATATTTACCCTTGATCCGTCTTTTAACCTGGTATCGACAATCGGAGAGAGCTCATTTACCATTCGATTATTCATTCCAACAATCTGCTGTATGGTATCAGCCAGCTTTTCCTCCGACCAGAATTGCCTGTCCCATTCAGAAAGCTGCCCCCGTTTTTCATAAAAAATGTGACTGCTGCCGTTCACCATGATCTCTGTTACTTCCTCGTCTTCCAGCAATTCCTGCAGAATATCCAGCTTGCGCATGGAATTGAAAACTTCTCTTTCCAGATGCCCCCTTTCATTCAATGACATGGCATATTTTCTGCTGATACATAAGACTGCTTTTTCAATCAGTTCTTGAATTTCCGCATCTTCAAATTCCCGTGAGAGATCCAGCTGTCCTAATATTTGGCTCCGGACTTCTTCTATCTCATATCCCATGTTTTATCACCTGCTCTCTTAGAAATATGCCAAGTTCACTCCATGGCAGCTGTTCAGCTCTGATATCAGCGTTCCCAGAAAATGACATATGCGGCATATGAACAAAATGCAGCTTCTCAAAAAGCTCCGGTTTTTCATAAAGTTGAAAAATATGTGTAAGCTGTCTTTTTCTCTCTTCCAGAAACACTTCCTCCTGATATGGACAGTATACAACCTGACTTTTTTCAATCCACAAAATCAAACCGGGATTCAGTGTTCCTGCCTCCCACAGTATCAATTCATGATCCAGTTGTTCTTCCAGCGCATTCATGAGTTTCCGATAATCTTCTTCTGTCAGTTCATACAAATTCTGCGGATTTTCTGCTGGCGGTAAATAATCTGCTTTTCCAGTTTTCAACAGCATACTCTTTAAAAATGCCCCGGGATTTTTTGATTGTTTCCGAAGGATACTGACTGCATCAGACAGATTCATTCCGGTATAGTCTTCCACGATCTGTTTGATCCCATAGCATTCCTGCTGACTGATACAGACCACCTTCTGCTCTTCTGCAAACACCTGTGCCATTGTCAGAGAAAATAGCATGGAGAGCTCGTCATTCCATGGAGCAAAGATTCCTTTTATCTGCTTCTTGCTGCCTGTCCATATGGTTTCATCCTCTAATAACTCCGATGCGATGCAATAAATCTGCCGCACAATTTCCTTTGCAGGCTGGTATTTTGGTATGGACGGATATCGTCCCAACTTTTTATCGAGGCAATCCTGGGTAAGGAGTACAGGTATCCGGAGATCGGATGTATCCAGCAGCCGGGAAATGAATTCCTCCTCACAGAATTCATTTCCGAGGAGAAATATCTCGGCGTCTTTTCCACTTCTGTGCAAGAGCAGCGTCTCTTTATCCACATACCAGGAGACCTGGATGTCACCAGACTCTTTGCAGCGTATATAGGAAGCCAGCTTTTCTGCATAGATTTCTTCTTCCTCGCCAATGACCAACTTGATTTTCCTCAATGACACACCCCCAGACTTATCAGATATCCCAGCAGAATTGCTATGGAAAAATGAATGGTATTCTCCGGCTCCCGGACCCCATAAGAATATTGTTTTAATTGTCTTTGCTCCAGCATATCCCTGAGATAGGATGCAAAACAACAGAGTCGTACCCACAGGTTCTTCTGATAGACCAGCTTGACAAATGCCATGCCTGCTCCGATCAGAAATGCCGCCGTCATGCAGTACATAATTTCTTTGTAACTGAAAATACTACTTATCATGGAAAATAATTTGATGTCGCCTGCTCCAAGAGCATGCATTAGAAATAATAGAATTAAGATAATAACTGGAATAAAAATATGAATAAGAAATGTTACCGTACCGGATACTCCTTCTACCGTGATCCGGTAAAGAAAGCCGCCTGTCAGCCCAATGAGAATCAGCCGGTTACTGATTCGCGCCGTTCTTAAATCGCCCCTCACCGCAAGCAGCAATAATACCAGCAAAAGGCCTCTTACAATAGTCCCAAACCATCACCTCTCTTTTGTGTAAATGAATTATATCGCAACATTATCCACTTGTACATGTCGTTTCACGAAAGTTTTAAACATTTTGGTAGATAATAATACCATAGAGGAGTCCATAACCGCCAAATCCGAGCAGACCGACCGTGATAAGGCTGACCGGATTGATGCCGACTGCAATCGAACTTCCCTGTGAGAGAAAGAGCTGATTAGTAAAATAAATGGCCGCTCCTCCCACCACTACGCGCACGACAAAATTCAGCAGAATTTCCGCTTTTCTCTTTAAAAGTCCTATGAGCAGTACAAGTACACAGATGCCCAGAATTACCGCAAAACCAATTTCCTTGTTCATAGCTTTACCATTTATCCGCTTTTTCAGTTAAATATATACTTTAATAAAAAAAATATGCTTAATTTTGTATAGAATCGTTTTTTTTGATTATAATTAGTAAAAAGAGGATTTTTTTCCAGAAGAAGGTAGGGGTGTTTTTGTTTCGAATTGTAAAAAATACAAAAACTTATGATGAACATTACACGCTATTACTAGCTGATTTGACACGAACGAAGAATGATCTGGATTCTGCTTATGCCAATTTTCAGAATGTTGTGGAACCAGATCTGATCGATTCTTATATTTATGAAGTGAATGCCATGCAGTTACGTTATAAGTTCCTGCTGGACCGTCTGAAACAGTTTGAGGATTCTTACGCGAAGAATCCCCTTGGAGTATCCGGTTCCTGAAAGCTTTCTATTAAATTTTCCTTCCCATAGGTCATACCCGCATATACCTGCTGGGTATTCCGCATCAGGGGTTCTGAAGTATCCTGTTCCGCCACTTTCTCAAAGGCGGTGTAAAGGGGCATCAGGACTCTTTTTGCATCTGAAATTCCCTGCGTGCTGTTTTTCACAACAGACATCATCAGGGATTTTCTTAAAAAGGTATATAACGGGTAGAGCTGTCCGGAAAGTACATAGGTAAAATCAAGCGTTCCCGCCAGTTCTGCAACCACCTGGTCGGCATTGCGTACAGCATCTTTAAATGCGTCATAATTACGTGCCGCATGCTCTGATTCTGCCTCTTCCATATAGGTATATAACATATCATACAGGATAATTACCAACCCGCTGCGATTGCTTTGGGAAATCCGTCTTATAAATTCCTGTTTCTTTTCTGCATCCATGTTTTTCCCTCATACAACTTTACTGTAACAGCTGCAGCACATTCTGCGGCATGTCATTTGCCTGTGAAAGCACAGAAATGGCAGCCTGCTGCAATACATTCTGCTGCGTATAATTCGACATTTCCTCTGCCATATCCACATCTTCGATTCTTGACAGCGCTGCGGTCATGTTCTCATTTGTGGCATCCAAAGAATCCACTGCATAATCCAGGCGATTCGAATATGCACCAATCGAAGAACGGGCTGCACTGACCTTTGCAAGCGCTTCATCAAGCCGGTCAATTGCAGTACTTGCGCCACTGACGGTCGTCACATCCAGATCATCCAGATACAAGGTCTCCGTGCTGATTTGAGGTAAGTTTACATTCATGGTCTGATTTTCGTTCGCTCCAATCTGTAATGTCATGGAACCAATATCCGTCACATCAAATTCGATTGGATTGGTGGTATCAGAATAATCATCCTTAATTAAAAAAGAAAGCTCGAAACCACTCTTATCTGATATAACCGTCCGGTTTCCATCTACCTGCACAGTGGCACTTGCCGAGAATCCACTTGTCAGTCCCACCTCGGCATCTGTTCCGGTCGCCGTAGCCGGTTCTGTCAGTGAAAATCCGAGCGCATTTGCCAATGTAATATTACTGATGGTAACGTCAATGGATGCCTGACTTCCATAGGCTGAAGACGTAAAGACCAGCTTTCCCGCATCGGCTCCTGTGCCGATGTCCGCATTCGTATCTCCGATTTCGGCAGCATTTCTTATTTTTTCATATACCTGCTCATAAGTGTCGGTCGCTGAAATTTCCGTCTGGGAGCCATTGATGTTAATGGTCCCGGAAGCACCCACTGCAGCTGTCAGATCACTGAACGCAGATGCTGCAGCCGTCACATTGGCCTTTGTAGCCGCGGATGAGACCGTAACCGCATATGTACCGGAACTGACATAAGTCGATGCTGACACTCTGCTGACATTTTTTGCGTAAACTCTGCGGTTTAAGGTTCCGTCCAAAAGATTTTTGGTATTAAACTCCGTATCCTTTGACACACGGTCAATCTCATCTTTCAATGATTCGATCTCCTGCTGTGCCGCCGCTTTGTCACTCTGGGTATTGCTGTCGCTTGCCGCCTGCACAGCAAGTTCACGCATACGCTGTACAATACTTGTCACTTCATCTAATGCTCCGTCTGCAGTCTGAAGAACAGACGTCCCGTCTGATGCATTTTTGGAGGCCTGCTCGAGACCCTTGATCTGCAGGTTCATCTTATTGGACATTGCAATTCCTGCCGCATCATCTTTTGCATGGTTGATACGAAGTCCAGAGGATAGTTTTTCCATCGCATCTGTCAGATTTCCCTCTGTGCGAAGCAGCTGGTTATTCGCTACAACTGCCGACATATTATAATTAATTTTCATAGTATGGCACCTCTTTTTATCAATCTCGCTTCCATGCGGTCTTATGACATTCCCTGTCCGTTTTTTATACTAATTTTTATATCGGATGAACAACCGGCAGACTTAAGGGATCTTACGAATTAATTTCATCTGCGCCCATTTCCTTTGCCGCCAGTTCCTTCACCGTTTTTAAAAATGCTTCTGCCATATGATACAGTGTTTTCGTCTGTACAATCCTGGACCCCTGCCCGGAAACTGATGTCTCATCGGACGTATCTGCCTCAGACATCGTTGCTTCGGTCTTATCCATCCTGCCAAACTGATTCAGATTCAGACTTTCGGAAGTAAAAAAGCCGATATCTGCCGACCCTTCTTCCTCCTGCTGCAAGGCGGATACCAATGTCTCCCTGTTGGATTCCAGCCACTCTGTGGTGGAAGTCCGGTCTGAGGCAACATAGCCCGAAATCCCGTCTGCGGAAGCCTTCAGCTGCGCCGCAACTTTTCCAAGACCGTCCGTGGAAAACAGCACATCGACAAGTCCCTTTTTTTCCTTGCCGCGGACAATTTTCAAAGAGACATTGGTAACTTCATCTCCGACCAGAACAGGTATCGCATAATTCTCTTCTTTTGTTCCGGCCGTCCCAAGTGCAATCTGGGCATTGAGCAGCTTCATGCTACGGATATCCAGGGAGTTCACATCCCTGCTCTCGGTAATCATGGTCTTCATAACATTTTCTGCCGTATCTGCCAGTGCCTTTTGTGCTTTAGCCATGTCCTCCGGTGTCTTGACCGCTTCTCCGAAACGCTCCAGCATATCCTGTTTGACTGACGCAAGATCAATATCCTCCTCACCGTCCGTACGCTCCGTATTCTCCTGAAAAAATTTCTTAAATGCTGCATTTCGGTTCCGAATCAACTCGGATGCCGCCATTACATTTTGAATGGTATTTGGCATTTTCGAATCTGCAAGCATCTGATAAGCCTCTTCCGAAGCTTCTTTACAGGTGGCAAGATCCGAAAGCTGCATTCTCGCATATGCCTCGTCTGCCTCTGTGTCATCATCCGAAGACGCAAGAACATCCGAGAGCTGTTCCGGACTCAGGCTCTGCCAGTCGTCATCCTGTATCAGCTTTTTCATCCGGTGCGGTGTCATAGAGTCAAGGACATCATGTATGCAGTTTGTCTGATATCCTTTTTCAATCTGCTCCGTAATGGACAGACCATCGTCTTCCACGGTGCTGATTCCCCCAAAATCTTCATCAACCGTATAATCCATACTGCCATGTTTTGCAGAACGGACCTGTGTGAGCAGATTCCGCATGGTCATCTCCCCGCCTTGGGCAATCAACGCCCCGACAGCAGCGCCGTCCGTTTTTTCCACCTGATTGATCAGACGGTAGATTCCGATGTAGGAACTGCGTTCTTCGTCTGTAATTTCATTGCTCTGATCCAGCTTGTACAGATATTTGGAAAAACGTTCCTCATCTTCCACACCAAGCTCTTTTTTTATCTGCACAGCCTTTTCATTCAGTTCCGTCATCGTCGAGTCAAGCGGATTTTCCCCGGTCTTAATCATTTCCCGGACAACCGAAGGGGAAAGGTTTTTGAATGCACGCTGCACTTCTTCATCTGCGGCCTTTATCTTCGTAATGGACTCTTCGGTAATTTCCTGACCGTTATATGCCAGAATACGGACAGCACGTTCATTGGAATTGCTCGTATCCATGCCCAGATCCGTCAATATATCGTCCACATTGGAAAATGCCTTTTGAATGGAATCCCCAAGATCACTGCGTACTGCCGTTTTCATTGTCTCGTAGCTTTGTCCGGCTTTTTCAAAGGTATCTTTTAGAATCTGTCCGGCTTCATGCAGTCCGCTTAATGTCGCAGTATCTGCATTTTTCGTACCAAGTGCATATGCCGGCATTGTCTTTAATTCCGTGACGGTTTCTATCGTACTGCGGAAGTTTTTCACATTCTCTGCGCTGGCCTCTATGCCATCCTGCGTAAGAAGATTCTGATAATAACTGTTTTCCTGTGCTTTTAAATCTTCCACCAGCTCTGCAAGAGGTTTTGTATCAATGGAAATCCCCTGTTTTAGCAGGGTGTAGTTCGCCTGTGCAGTCATAGCAAGACGTGTTTCTTCAAGCTGCCGACGTGCAGTCAGAAGGGTCAGTCCCGTTGCGGACAGTTCGGCGGTATCCTCAGCGTAAATACCGGTGCTAACCGCATTTTTTGCTGTTTCCAGGTTCTCAATCGTAAGCTCCATACCCTGATCGACCAGATAGGAAAGCTCCGCATCGGTGGTATTGTTGATGACATCTATCGCATGATCTGCCTGATCTGCCAGAGAATAACCGGATACCAGCATCGCCTGCTGCGGTCTGTTTCCCTCTGCAATCGTCTGCACGGCCGCTGTCATGACCTGCTCGTCCGAAAGCGGCAGTTCCAGGGACTGAAGTTCTGTCAAATAGGAGAGATTGCCGGCTGTCAGGGGGATGTTATTTGCGATCAGCCATTTACTTCCTTCTATGGACGCATCGGTAACTTCCATACCGGATTGTCCGATCACTTCCGTGATCTGCGGCATCAGCTGTTCATAATCAGTACTGTTATCCCGGGGAGTCTGATAGCTTGCACTTCCGCTGTACTCGGCTTTATAAAGATTCTCTATTGTAGGTTCCAGCGAATTATCGAGCATATATTTGATTGCACCGTCTGTCGGAGGGGTCAATTCACCTGCCATAGACACTGCCTCAAGCGAATCCTGCAGATTATCAGCGGTCACAGGAAGATCTGCCTGGGCAATGGTCTGCGCCAGCTGCTGTGCCAGCTCCGCATTGCCGGTCATCTTTTCCAGCTGTGCCTCCGAGAGGCCGTCACCAAAACTGCTGATGTCCGCGCCGGCTTTTGCAAGCTGCATCTTTATCTTGTCAGTCACGGTCACGACTGTTTCTATTTTTGTGGACTGCAGGGAAAATCCTTCCTCCTGCATTTTGTCACAATCCTCCTCAGAGGTGGTATTCGATGCGACAACCATCTCATTTTTCATCTGTGTCGCATCCAGTATTCCGGCCTGATTTTCAATATTCTGCAGCGCATCTTTTTCTTCTTTTGCCGGTTTTTCATAGGTGGCATCACCAAAGACTCCCGTTTTGCGGGAGGTTTTATCTATGGAAAATACCGCATCATTAGCAATACTTTCATTTTTGTCTTTTTTCTGGGTATTCTGATTGGAATTAATCTGTGATATGTCCAATTGATTTGCTTTTTCTATTTTCATGAAAATTCCCTCCGATATCCGATCTGACACTCTACTTCATATGTCGGATCATCGGAGGGAAAACTTGAGTGATTCCTGTTATTTTATAGCAGTGCCTGTCTTATCTTTTCCACTATGAGGTCAAATTCACTGCGAATAGCTTTGAGTTTTTCTGCCACCTGCTCTTTTTCGTAAGTTCCGCTGCGAAGAAAGGTCAGCATTGCATTACAGCCGGAAAACAGTCGATCCAGACCAAGTGTTCCGGACTCGCCCTTTAACGTATGCATCTCTTCAAGTATTTTCTGAAAATCGTTCTGCTTTAGAGCGGTCTCTGCCGCCTCCACATGCGTATCTTCCAAAAAACGACTCAGATATTTCTCATACAATTCTTCTTTTCCTGCAAACCTTCGCAAACCGCCTTCGTAGTCAACTCCAGCATGCAGCAGGACTTCCCGGTGCATACTCATAAGTGCATCCTCTCCCTCTTCGATCAGAAAGTATCGTATCAACTGCATTCAATTAATATTGGAATACTGCTACTCCGTAACCCGGAAGCGGATAATCAAAGGAATATGCTCTTCCGTCACATTCTGATTTCACAGCCGTATAAGAAACAGGTCTGCTCTCGCCGCTTCCTCCAAACTGCTCTTCATCACTGTTGAGAATCAGCCGGTATTTCTTTTTTGCCGGAACTCCGACACGGTAATCCGCTCTGGCAACAGGCGTAAAATTACAGATAAACAGCAGGTTGCTCTTCCCATCTATGGATTTGCGGATAAAACTGAAAATACTGCGCTCTGCATCATCTGCATTCATCCATTCGAAACCATCCCAGCTGTGATCCTGTTCATACATACATGGATATTTACGATAAATGTGAAGGAGTGCTTTTACATAATTGTGCAGCTCCCTGTGATACGGCTGTTCCAGCAGATACCAATCAAGCTCACGTTCTTCGCTCCACTCTCTTTCCTGTCCAAAATCCTGACCCATAAATAACAGCTTTTTCCCGGGATGTCCCATCATAAAGGCATAGCCGGCCATCAGATTGCGGAATTTGTCAATCCCCTCGCCGGGCATCTTATTGATCATGGAGCATTTCAGATGTACCACTTCATCATGGGAAAGTACAAGGATATAACGTTCACTTGCATTATAGCTCATGGCAAAGGTCATCTTGTGGTGATTATTTTTACGGAAATACGGGTCTAATTTCATGTAATCCAGAAAATCATGCATCCATCCCATATTCCACTTATAGCTGAAGTTCAATCCCCCATCCTTAGCGGGTCCCGTTACCATCGGCCATGCGGTTGACTCTTCGGCAATCATAACGGTTCCGTGATTGCGCCCGGTAATCAGTGTATTGATATGGCGGAAGAACTCGATTGCCTCAAGATTCTTATTTTCACCATACTTATTTGCAATCCACTGTCCGCTGCTTTTCCCATAATCCAAATAGAGCATGGAAGCCACGGCATCTACCCGGAGTCCGTCTATGTGATAGTGTTCAATCCACATCAGTGCGCATCCGATCAGAAAGTTCTTCACTTCAGAACGTCCGTAGTCAAAAATCTTTGTTCCCCAGTCGGGATGCTCTCCCTTGCGCGGATCTCCATATTCGTACAGCGGTTTTCCGTCAAAATCAGCAAGTCCATGCGCGTCTTTCGGGAAATGCGCCGGTACCCAATCCAATATAATACCGATATTGTTTTTATGAAGGTAATTGATGAAATACGCAAAATCATCCGGTGTTCCGTATCTCGAAGTTGGTGCATAGTAGCCGGTCACCTGATATCCCCAGGAGCCGTCAAACGGATATTCTGAAACTCCCATCAGCTCCACATGCGTATATCCCATATCTTTTACATAGGCCGTCAATGCCTCTGCAAGCTCCCTGTAACTGTAATATCCCTCGTCTTCTCCTCCCGGATGGCGCATCCAGGATCCCATATGTACCTCATAGATAGCCATTGGCTGGGAGTAAATATCCTCTGCTTCCACCCGCTTTTTCATCCATGTATGATCCGTCCATTTGAATCCTGTAATGTCCCAGATCCTGGAAGCGGTTCCCGGTCGCATCTCTGCATAGTTTGCATACGGATCCGCCTTGTACAGCTTTGTTCCCTCCGAGGTCTCGATCAGGTATTTATACAGATCACCTTCCGACGCATCCGGAATAAAACGCTCATAAATCCCCATATCCCCAGGTTTTAAGCGTTCCATTTCATCGGCGTCCTCTTTCCAATCATTAAAACTTCCAATAACCCATACACGGCTGGCATGCGGTGCCCAGACATCAAACATGACACCTTTTTTTCCATCCATCGTAGCCGGATGTGCTCCCAGCTTCTTATAAATGTCATAATGTGTCGCCTGTCCGAACAAATACATATCAAGTTCCGTAAAATTCCCCATACACATGCCCTCTCTATTCCTCAAAATCCTTCTCTTGCAGGATTCCGTAATCATTCTCTTTATGTTTTCTGGACGTAAACAATTTCTTCATGCTGAAGCGTTCCGCGCTTGCAATCGCCTCATCCACGATCTCCTTGACTTCGGTCAGCGTAGTTGCCTGATCCAGTCTCTGTATGTTACTGATACGATTATAAAGTGCAAGCACTGCCATATCATCGATTTCGTAAAAAAGTTCCCTTGCATAGGATTTTGCAAATGCGACCAGTTCATCAATGGTGAACACCGGAAGCGTGACTTTTTCCGTAAACTTTCTGGCAAAGAATTCATCTCTTCCAAGTGCCTTGCGGATTCCATCTCTGGTGTCCTCCAGAATAACGAGAAGTCCGCCCTCCTGTGCCTCCATCGCCAGGGAAAGACGCACTGCTGTCTCTCTGGAAAGATCTCCTGCCTTTTCAATGATCAGACATCCACCTTCAATTTTCTTTAATAGCACCGGAATATCTTTCAGGTTCAGGGATGCTGCATCAATTTTTCCCACTTTGGAACCCAGTTTGCCCGTCTCTTCCTGTAATGCTTTGACGATACTGGTTGCCAAAACGGTCTTTCCGCTCCCCCTGGCACCCTGGATCACGATATTGCCCGTACAGCTATTTCCCTTCCGGCACAAATATCTCCTGGCTCCGGTAAGGACCTGACACAGCTGCGCTTCCATTCCCATAACTGGTATGAAATAGGAGAAAATTTCCTTCTGTCTGTCTGAGAGCTTTGTAACCGACTCTTCTTCGATTTCGAGTTCCTCGAGTTCCTCTTCCAACTTCACTTTTGGCATCTCCGTCTTTGTCAGTACCTCTGCTTCAGCCGCAAGTGCCGCTTCCAGATCCGGCTGCCTTTCTTCCATTTCACCGGCGTCCTGCTGTTCCAACTCCGGTTGCTCTGACGGTTTTTCCAGCTGATCTTCGGCTTCTTCCGGCAATTCTTCAACTTCTTCTGACAACTCTTCCACTTCTTCCGGCAGCTTTACTTCCGGCAGCTCCTCTTCCGACGAAAGCGCTTCCGTTCCTGCCTCCGATAGAAATTCGTCTATGCCTTCGTTCACCCTGTTTAGCTCATCAATCTGCTGCTGCAGAATACTGTTCATGTCGGACATCAGCTGACCGGCCTCTTCTTTTGGATGATGCTGTATCATCATGTTCGCAATGGCTGCACTGTCCATTGCTGCCGCTTTACCAAGATATTCCTGTTCCAGCAGATTCTTCGGTGACATACCCGCATCCAGCTGCGGAATTACAGTTGCAAGACGGTCCATAATATCACCCGCCTGTGCAAGGGCTTTCGCCTTGGCAGATTCCAGCTTCCGCTGCTCTGCCCCCTGCAAAGCAGCTTCTGCGGCACGTCTTGTCCGCTCCCATTCCTCTAAAATATCCGCAATATTCATCTGGCCGGTGATCTGTTTCTCAAATACGCTCCGCTCCGGTACCATGATACGGATCTGTCCGTCGCCGTCTTCTGCAAGCAGCTCCTGGAAATTGATCTTCAGAGAACCGTCTATCTCTTCGTCGGTCTCAATATGACCGTATTTTCCTTCCAGCTCCTCCTGTACCTCTTCCTCACTTGGAAGCTGCAGGTATGGTATCTCCTCTACGATCTTTTTGATATTGTCCATCTCATCGCTTACCGTGGCCTTCTCCGTCGCGTCCATGATCTGCTGCATGCTCTTTGCAAGCTCCTGCTGCAGATTAACGGTATTAAAACGGCCTGCATTCGTCTTCACCTGCGGAATATGTACGGTCTCTTTAACAATCTCACCCGATTCCAGATAATCCGTAGGACGAACCTCAACGATTCCGTCTCTGTGCTGCTTGAACGCACGATATTTGTCTTCCTGTGCCTTGCTGAGCGGCTGATATAGCATCTTAAGCTCCAATGCCTTTTCCACGTATGGTCCGTCACCAAACCACAGAATCAATTCGTCACATGCACTGATGCACTGTTCGCTCTTCCCTGCCTGATGATACAGATAAACCAGCTCAAACGCCCATTTTTCCGTATATTCCTGATCTTTCAATTCCTCCAGAATCCCAATCAGAACATCGGTGTCGGCACCCATTGCCTTGTTTAATTCATAACGCAGCACATACTTTAAGTTGTCATGAGGTGCGATCTCAACAAATTCATCATAATACTCCTTTGCTTCGTCAAAATTTTTGGTCTTGACGGCTATCTCTGCAAGACGGTAGATAATCATTCTCCCAATCGGAGAACGATCATACGCCATCAGAAGAATCTCCTTACCTTCCTCATAACGTCCTACCTGAGCATATATTTCTCCAGCCTTGACAAGCGAGTTCACATTCCTGACTTTGCGCCAGTTAATCGTATCGGCCAGCTGTGCTGCCTCTTCATATCTCTTCTCACTTGACAGGCTTTTTATCTCGTCTAATTTTAATTTGTATTCATATTTATCCAAAATATGTCACCTCAAAAACTTTGTCCGGGTATAGTATACCCAATTATTGTTTTTAGTGTACCATACGCGTCTATTTCTGTCAAAAAAAACAGTATCGTGCAACACCAGATTTTCCATGCTCTGCTGCTGCCCGATACCATATTTTGTAATTATCAGCTGTTCTCTTATTTCCTGTTGTAATTGATCAGACATCCCTTTAAGATGATCTCTCTTTCCTCATCCGTAAGTTCGCCCAATGTCATGGTAAATTCCTTTAAAACGCCGTCCTTAACTGCATAAGCTGGGATGCTGTCCGCTTTCTCAGCTACCGCCTGACGGACACCCGGCAGGAACAGGTAATCTCCCTTCGTAAACGGAAGTTCTCCCTGGTCAATCAGGAATGGAAGCATACCCCAGTTGATCAGATTAGAGCGATACCGTTTGGTCGCGTACTCATTTGCAATATTTGCCCAGCCGCCAAGTACTTTCTGGCAGGAGGCAGCCTGTTCACGCGCAGAGCCGTCTCCCGGTTTTACGGCAAAAATCGTGCTTCCGATTCCGGTGTTTTGCTCATTTGCATCCGGGAACTGTGCCTGAATAGCCTTCATAGGCTCCTCTATCTCCGGAAGCGCTTCCAGAATCTGTCCGCCCTCTAATCTCGCATGCTCAGCTTTCTGTACTTCCTTGGCATGTTCCACATACTCCGGATCCTTTCTGGAAAGTGTGAATTCTGCCAGTCCAAGCGGGTTGGAGCGGTAAGAAGAAGTCTCACCGGACGGAATCAGTTCGTCTGTCGTAGTGACCGGATCATGAATCTCGGTTACCACTTTTAAGACAAGGTTATCTGTCAATGCGCTCATCTGCGGCCAATCCTTAATGTTTGGACCAAAGTGAACCTCTACGGACGGATCCGCAACCCCATGGCTGTCGAATACACGGTTCTCATAGATTGTCTTGTCAAAGAAATACTTTGGCTTGGTGTAATTTACATCAATATCGGTAGCTGCTGTCAAAATACCTTTATTCGCTGCGGTTGCCGCAATGGAACGTGCGTCCATCAGTGCAACGGATGCGATCTGTCCGTTCTGGATCTTGGAACCTTCACGATTCGGGAAGTTTCTTGTTGAATGACGGATGGAAAATGCATTATTGGCAGGCGTATCCCCGGCACCGAAACATGGTCCGCAGAATGCCGTTTTCACAATAGCTCCCGTCTGCATTAACTTTGCAACCGCTCCGTTCTTTACAAGTTCCATATAAATCGGTGTACTTGCCGGATATACACTTAACGTAAATTCATCCGGTCCGATGCTCGCACCGTTTAAAATATCTGCTGCATCACAGATATTCTCAAACCCGCCGCCTGCACAGCCTGCAATAATACCCTGATCTACATATAAGCCGCCGTTACGTACCTTGCTCTTAAGATTTAAATCTGCTTTGCCGTCAAAGCTTACCTGTGCCTTTTTCTCACAGTCATCCAGAATCTCCAGCAGATTTGCATTCAGTTCTTCAATGGTGTAGGTGTTACTTGGGTGGAATGGCATCGCGATCATCGGCTTCACCGTACTCAGATCAAGTTCAATCATGCCGTCATAATAAGTCACTTTTCCCGGTTCCAGAGCCTTGTACTCTCCGACATGTCCGTGAATATCATAGAACTCACGTACCTGATCATCGGTTCTCCAGATAGAAGACAGACAGGTTGTCTCTGTTGTCATGACGTCCACACCAATCCGGTAATCCACGCTCATGTTGGAAACACCCGGTCCGACAAATTCCATAACTTTATTCTTTACATAGCCATTGCCGAATACCTCACCGATAATCGCAAGTGCGATATCCTGCGGACCTACTCCCTTCTGCGGAGTTCCGGTCAGATAGATTCCAACGACACCCGGCATGCTGATGTCATAGGTCTGTTCCAATAGCTGTTTTACAAGCTCAGGGCCGCCCTCACCCATAGCCATCGTTCCGAGTGCGCCGTGGCGTGTATGGGAATCGGAACCAAGAATCATCTTGCCGCCGCCTGCAAGCATTTCTCTTGCGAACTGATGAATGACTGCCTGATGCGGTGGTACATAGACACCGCCGTATTTTTTTGCACAGGAGAGACCAAACATGTGGTCATCTTCATTGATCGTTCCGCCCACTGCACATAAACTGTTGTGACAGTTGGTCAGTACATACGGCACCGGAAACTTCTCCAGTCCGGATGCTCTTGCTGTCTGAATAATTCCCACGAACGTAATATCGTGAGAGGTCAGTTTGTCAAATTTAATTTTTAACTTCTCCATGCTGCCGGAAGTGTTATGCTCTTTTAAAATTCCATAGGCAATGGTATTCTTTGCCGCTTCTTCTTTTGTGACGGTCTCTCCTGACATGCCCTTTACCGCTTCTGCCGCATCGGGAGCATCTGCCACGATCTGACTGCCGTTTATTAAATATGCGCCGCCTTCATATAATTTCATTGTGCGTCCTCCTGTATTTTAAATGCTCTTGTTTTCACTAGCTTTTTATTATATCGATTGTAAATTAAAAAATCAAGGTATCCCACACATTTCCTCTGTTATTTCAATCTTCTACGAGTGGGAAAATTATGGTAGCTGTGAACAGATCCCCATCCAGTTCGATGTCAAATCTGCCTCCCATCAATGTCGTCAGATTGCGGGCTATGGACAGACCAAGTCCGCTTCCTTCGGTCGTCCTTGCCTCATCTCCCCGGACAAAGCGCTCGGTCAGATCGGTCGAATCCATATTCAGCGGCTGCTCGGAAATATTTTTAATTTCGAAATGAACTTCGTGCTCTGTCTTCTCCATGGTGACGTAAACACGTGTATGTGCCATGGCATATTTTGCCACATTGTTATAAAGGTTCTCCACGACTCGCCAGATCCGTCTGCCGTCTGCAAGAATAATGACTGCATCTTTTGGCAGCTTTGTAATGGTCGTCAGGTCTTTATTCTCAAACTTTTCATTGAATTCCCCGCCGGTCTGGTAAATCAGCTCTACCAGATTGATTTTTGTCATCTGCAGCGTGATATTTCCAGAACTGATCCGGGACGCTTCCACAAGATCTTCGGTCAGCTGTCTTAACCGCTGGGATTTCTCATCCAGAATATTGATATAATCCCGGATGCGCTTATCTTCTATTTTTTCCATCTTAAGCAGATTGACATAGTTGATAATCGAAGTCAGCGGCGTTTTGATGTCATGCGAGACATTGGTAATGAGATCTGCCTTCATCCGCTCGTTTTTCGTACTTTCATCTACCGCATGCCGAAGCCCGTCACCAATACTGTTTACCGCCTCTGCAAGTTCACAGTTGTCTCCGTGCAGATTATCCAGCGGCAGCTTATAAGAGAGATCTCCGTCCGTTATTTTCCCAATGCCTTTCATAATCTCCTGATGCTGTACCACATTCCGCAGATACAGGACACCTCCGATCATGATAAAAATCAGCAAAAGCACAATCGCAGCCACGCTTCCTCCCGCAAATCCGCAATAGGTCAGCGTTATGAACAATACCATATTCAAGATATAGATCACAATGACCCGCACAGAACTTCTCCAGGTATGAACTACTCTGCCCGTGCTCCGGATGGTCCAGTGCAGAAAACTGTATTCCCACAATACACCTGCCTTTACACGGCGCACCATGCTCAGGTAAAAAGCGAGAAATACGAGGTCATAGATAAACGCGCTGACGCCTGCCATGACAAGCATCCCCGGCACATCCCACGAGCTCTCTGCCGCCGCAAAGGAAACCGCAATCAGAGCCACGGTTATCATAACAAACATGCCAAAAAACAATTCTGTCTTGATGCGGTCGAAAAACCCGAGTGAAATCGAATTGTCATTTTCTTTATGCCCTGCCGCCAGCGTAAGATATACCAGTGAAATAATCCAGCCGAATATACTGACAACCAGTGCGACAATACTGACCATCACCCATGGATGCAGAGTATTATACTCCTGCCGGACGTCCGTAAATGCATCCGCATACGGAAAAGAGGTATCCACTGCGATCATCAGCTGTGCACCGTTTCCAAATCCGGAAAGAATACTGTCTAACGTATCGTAAAAATAAGATTCCATTCCATCCACATTGGTCCGGAATTTCAGATTCTCATCGTTATAGTACAGGTAGCTTCCCTTTGCCCGTGCATAGGCCAGAGAATCTTCCGAAATGCTGACATTGGAATAGATAATCTCCCCATTTTCACTGTAACTATAGGCGAGGTTCGACTCATCGGTCTGAAATTCGTTCAGGCCCTTTTTATAAGAGGTCTCTTCTTCTCCGATGCTGGCAAGTGTCAGTTCCAGCGCGTCATAGAGTCTGTCTGCCTGTTCGATCGTAATATCCCCATCATTCAGGGAATCCGCAATGCTTTTCCCGCCAATCGGCAGATAGTCTTCCTTCACTACACCGTTCTCTGTCGTATATCCTGCCTTCGACCAGTTCACAAGATCACTCAGTACGTAATTCGCCAGCTTTGCTTCCGCACGTTCCTTTGCTTTATTGGCACGCAGCAGAGCCTCCGTATCGCTGGAATCCTCTTCGCTTCCGGTAGCTTCTTTACTGGATGTCCCTTCGGTTGAACTTTCCTCATAGGCATAGTTCCCCTCCTGATCCTGTGTAATAATCACCACATGATTGTTCGAACTCGCAGTAGCCCGCAGTGCACCGTCCTTCGCGTATTCCAGTACATTCATGATCTTATTTGGTTGATATTCCCCATTTTCCTCGAATTTATCACGCAATTTCAAAAAATCGATCAGTTCGTCTGTTTTTTGTTTGAACAGCTCACTGTAGCAGCCGGAATCCATAAAATTCGTATTGCTGATGTCGGTAGTGTCCAGCATATTTTTACGAATCAATGCACTTAACAGAAACACGGATATGACAAATATGACGGTCAGTATCAGCTGTATGACCAGACTTATATTTTTCCATATTGGTGCATACTGTCTTCTATTCATTCTGAAAACCCTCTCTACGGATTTACCGTTTTCTCTACTTTATAGCCGACTCCCCAGACTACTTTTACGTACCTTGGCTCTTTCGGATTAATCTCGATTTTCTCACGAATGTGCCGGATGTGTACAGCGACCGTGTTATCCGCTCCGATCGCATCTTCATTCCAGATGCTTTCATAAATCTGATCAATCGAAAAAACTTTTCCCTGATTTTTTACGAGTAACAGCAAAATGTTATATTCAATCGGCGTCAGTTTTACGGATTCCCCGTCAACACTGACTTCCTTTAAATCATCATTGATCACCAGTCCACCCACACTGTATACCGCCTGTGAATTCTCTGCCGCATTGCCAAGCTTTGTATAGCGACGCAGCTGGGATTTGACCCGGGCCACCAGTTCAAGCGGGTTAAATGGTTTTGTAATATAGTCATCCGCACCGATATTCAGCCCCAGAATCTTATCGGAATCCTCGGATTTCGCCGAAAGTATAATAATCGGAATACTGCTTTCCTCCCGTATCTTCAAGGTTGCCCGTATTCCGTCCAGTTTCGGCATCATAACATCAATCACCAGAAGATGCACTTCATTTTCTTTCAGCAGCTGCAGTGCCTGTTCTCCATCATAAGCCTTTATAATATGATAGCCTTCCTGATGCAGATAGATCTCTATGGCTTCTACGATTTCCTTATCATCATCACACACAAGTATATTCATCATGGTTTCCCTTCTTCCAATACTCTTTTCCATTATTATAAACATTCGGATTCCAGTATAACAAGTGTTTCTTAACATGGTTCCTTAAATTTCTTAAAAATTTTTTAATTTTCCCTTCCGGAAGCATGTCTGTATCAGCACAGGCTCCGCCGCGATAAGTACAACATACAGGGCATGGAAACTGTGATTCCCGCACAAAATAATGCATACACTGAAACTGTAACCCAATGATATGGCAGATGCGTTATCCCTGCCATTTCTTTTTGAAAATTTATATGTTATACGTCTATGGTTGACATTGTCATGCTATCTCCATAAAATATTAGTAGGAAAGGATGGTTCGCATGAAAAAACATTACGCCTTTATTCCACTAAAAGATACGGATTTGTCTTCTTTTCGGAAATCACTTCTGGCAAGCCTGTCACTGCGTCCGGTATTTGCACTTCTTATGCTTGGGATCTTAGCCGCTATCGGCTACATGAAACAATCTCTTTTAGCAGCAAACGCCGCCTCTTTGTTCGTTTTTGCCCTGGCAGTTGCATGGATCATATATTTGATTTTTCTGGAGGCTCAAAAGCTGGTTCTGGTTGCCAGACTGCATAAATCCAGTCTGCTGCCTTATATTCACGTCCGTAACTCGGATTCTTCTTTTTATATTGAAGAAGTGACCAACGGATTTATCGTACAGATCGAGCCGGTGAATCTGGCTGACATTTCCATTTGCCGGAATATTCTGAGTGACATTGCAGCACAATTTTCAGAATCTTCCCGCCTTGCCGACTATCTTCGTTCCTGCATGGACAGCAGAGATGACCGCCTGATCAATAAGGCCGTTGTCTATGTGGAGGTGATACGGGATCAGCTCGAAAAGGGCAATCATGATATTCTGGCCACTTATGACAAACTAAAAAACTACAAAGAGGAGCTCCACTGAGCTCCTCTACTTTTTTGTATTCCCGTTGTTTTTCCGCCACTTAAAATACTCGGCATCCAGATCTACCATGATCTTTGGTGCCTCTTCTTTTACTGCTTCTTTCATTTCTTCTTTTTTATCTACTTCCGTTTCAACCGGCTGCCCGATTTTCTCAAAATACTCATTATGAATCTTTATCTCGGTTTTCCGATCCTCATATCTGGATTTTTCACGCTGTTTTTCAAGCGTAAGTTCATCCTTTCCCTCTTCTTTTTCCTGTTTTTCTTTTTCGATTTCCTTATTGCGGTCTTCAATGATTTTCAGATATTTTTCGGTGTCCACCATATCCTGCAGCTGGCTTTTTAATTCAGACTGGTTTTCCCGGATGACATCTCTGCGGTGATTCATCTCTTCCTCTGTTTTCGCCAGCAGATCTTTTATGGATTCCGCTGCATCTTTTACAATCTCCTGCGCACGGGTCAGGGCCTCATCCGTATACAGGACAGATGCCGCATAGACATCTTCCGCATGACGGCTGGCATTCCAGACAATTTTGTCACCGCGCTTCTTTGCTTCCCGCTCTGCTTTGTCACGACTCTGCTGCGTCACCTCGTATTCATCCATCATCTCATAAATACAGGCATTCAGGTGATTGAGATGCTCAAACATTTTCTTTTTTTCTACAATAATTTTTTCCCCTGTTTTATCATACAGTTCACTTCTGGATATCAGTACATGGATATCCCGCAGCACTCGTTCGAGTTTGTCCTGTGTACTCATGACCTGTGCTTCCTTTCCTTCATCCTTTTATGTATCGTACATTGTAGGAATCCCGTTCCACCAGTCCGATAAATTCCGGCTCTTCACCGGCATTTTCCAAAACTTCTGCCATGGCATCCGCATCTTCTTCCGATACGGCAAGCAGCATGCCAACTCCCATATTGAAGGTCTGTCGCATCTGCTCTTCACTGATATTCCCATCCTTATGGAGCATTCCGTACAGCGGCGGTATGCTGTCGAATTTCTGCTTGATAACAGCCCCTGCCTGATGACGCAGCAGCTGGCGAGCCGCATGATCAAGCCCTCCCTGCGCTACCTGGACACAGGCCTTGAGCGGTACACCGGAATCGTAGACTGCCTCCAGTGCTTTTTTATAAAGCTTCGTAGGTGTCAAAAGCAGTTCTCCCAGCGTGGCTCCAAGCGTTTCATAATAGATTTCCATGGATGCCTTGCTCAAATATAATTTCTTGCGGGCCGTTACATATCCGCTGTTGTGAAGTCCGCTGGAAGGAAGTGCGATGATGACGTCTCCGTCCGCAACGTCGATGTTTCCTCTCTGCTTCTTTTTATCTATGACACCGGCAGAAAAACCTACCATATCATACTGGTCATAGGCAAAAATATCCGGCAGTTCCTTAATATCGCTCCCTGCATAGCGAATACTTCCCAGAAGACAGCCCTGTTCAATGCCGGCCTCAATTTCTTTCAGTTTTTCCGCTTTGGGTCTGGCGCAGGTGATATGATCATAAAACATAAGCGGCTTGGCGTTTTCTGCCAAAAGATCATTGATCGCCGTTGCAACGGCATCGATTCCGATTGTATCAAATTTCTGCATCTCAGATGCCAAATATAATTTCTCACTTACACTGTTGTTTTTTGTAACAAGTACCGGCTGCATCATGCTCTGTATGGCAGACAGCGGTACTTCATTCTGCAATTCCTTAAGACCTAACTTTTCTCGCAATTCTTTTTACTCCAACTCTGACAGATTCCTGTTTCCTATCCTTCTGACAGGATAAAATATAGCACACCCGATTTTATTTGTCCATGCTAATGCCTTACCTGCCTAGATCTCAACCAGCTCATATTCCCGGCTGCCAAGCCCAATCTTTTCCGCATGTTCCACACAGGTTTTCCAGTTTGTGTCCGGATGGGTCACATGGAAATGATCATGGCTCTCATCGTGGTCATGTCGTTTGTTTTCACCTAAAATACTGTTTTCCATAATCGGCTGACGGTTGCACGCATCCGCACACGCCACATCCAGTGCCACCGGATCAAACGATGCAAACATACCCACATCCGGAATGATTGGTCTGTCATTTTCACTGTGGCAGTCACAGTTCGGTGACACATCACAGATCAGTGAAACGTGGAAGCACGGACGGTCCTTACAGACTGCCAGTGAATATTCTGCCATCCGGTAATTCAGCAGATCAAAGGAGTTCCAGTTGGTCGGAGATATGGCGTCCTTCGGACAGACTCCGATACATCTGCCGCAGCCCACGCATTTTTCCTGATCGATTGCAGCCTTTCTGTCAGTGACAACTGCAGCATCATGGGCACAGATCCTGGTACATGCACCGCAGCCCACACACAGATCCGTGTCTACCCGAGGTTTCCCGGAACAGTGCATTTCCATTTTGCCCGCGCGGCTGCCGCAACCCATTCCGATATTCTTCAACGCACCGCCGAATCCGGCATTTTCATGTCCTTTGAAATGTGTCAGGGAAATAAATATATCCGCATCCATGACTGCCCGTCCAATTTTTGCCTCCTTTACATATTCTCCGTCAATCGGAATCAATGCCTCGTCGGTTCCCTTCAATCCATCTGCAATGATAACGTGACAGCCTGTCGAAAATGGAGAAAAACCATTGGCATATGCGGTATCCATATGATCCAGGGCATTTTTACGGCTTCCCACATAAAGCGTGTTGCAGTCCGTGAGAAATGGTTTCCCACCGCCTTCTTTCACAAGGTCGGCCACCACTTTGGCATAATTGGGTCTTAAAAATGCCAGATTGCCTAATTCACCGAAATGTATTTTGATCGCCGCATATTTATCTTCGAAATCAATATTTTTGATACCGGCCGTAATACAGAGCCTGCGTAATTTCTGCAAAAGATTTTCCGAACCCGTTGTCCGAAAGCTTGTAAAATAAACTTTAGATTTTTCCATGTTACCCTCCTGATTTCATCAGAGCCTGTTTTTCTGTATCCTTTATAGTATATCATTTTGTGTTCCAGTTTTATAGAAGTATTTTTTCTCTTTTCCTAAAATGTGGTATACTATTTTCTGGAAATCATGCATAACGCATAACGATATAGAGAGAAGGAGCATCGGCTTATGAATGCCATTGTCCGATATGGAAATTTCATCAAATCAAGTTTGGAAGAACATCCGCTGCGCGCACGTAAAATGATACAGGCAGGGCTATGTCTTGAATCAATTCGAACGGCACATTTTCCAGACAGACGTATGCCGGCCGCATATCGGGAGCTCAATGCCATGGCTGTAAAAAGTGTCCGGAATGCCTTTGCACATCCCCAAAGCTGTGCATGGACCAACCTGTTCACACCCGTCGAGATCCTGCAGTGTTTCGATGTGAACTGCCTGTCGATTGAGGCCCTGTCCTCATTTCTGTCCGGTTTTACCTGTGAGAATTGGCTGATTGACTATGCGGAACGAATCGGAATGGCTCCTACGCTCTGCTCCTATCACAAAAATTTTATCGGGGCGGCAGACAGTGGCCTCGTACCGAACCCTGCTTTCGCAGTGACGACATCCATGATCTGCGACGGTAATATCAACACCTTTCGTCATATTACAGAGAAAAAACAGATTCCCGCTTATGTAATAGACGTTCCCGATACGTACTCCGCTGACTCCGTTGCCTATGTAACTTCGCAGCTGCAGGAGCTGATCGCGCTTCTGGAAAAAACCTTAGGCCGCCGGTTTGATATCGACCGTCTCCGGGAAATCCTGGAGCGGGAAAATGCCTCGCATAAAGTCTATCTGGATTTTCTGAAAAAAAGGCGTACCAAATTCTATCCGACCACACTCACCATTCAGATGTATATGCTCTTTGCCAGCCATCTGAATATCGGCTCGGAAGAAACTCTGCATTTTTACCGGCATCTGCTTACCGATATCGACAATTATCCGGATTTTGACGGAAAACGCATTTTATGGGTGCACCTGCTCCCGTTTTACCAGGATACGCTGAAACAGTATTTTAATTTCAGCCGAAACTATCAGATTCAGGCCCTTGATATGAATCTGGACTATATGGAGCCGCTCGACTGCTCCAGACCGCTTGAAGCACTCGCCGAAAAAATGCTCCGCAACGTATACAATGGTCCCTATGAACGTAAAATCTCATTTGTCCGGCAGCTTGCCGATGATGTTGGTGCCGACGGCATCATACATTTCTGCCATTGGGGTTGCAAGCAGGCTTCCGGCGGAGCGATGCTTTTAAAAGAAGCAATGAAAAAAGAGGGGATACCGATGCTGATACTCGACGGAGATGGAATCGACCGCAGAAACAGCCATGACGGCCAGATTAAAACACGACTCGAGGCCTTTTTCGAGATTCTGGAATCGGACGGCTGTCAGACAATGAAAAATCAAAAGGAGAAGCTCTGATGCTAGGTTATGTCTGCAAATACACACCGGTAGAAATCTTCCTTTCCATGGGCGTGGAAATGAAGCGGCTGGAACCGGAAGTAACGAATTTCACACAGGCAGATACACAGATGCACACCAATGTATGCTCTTATGCCAAGGCAGTTCTGGAGGAGGCGGCAGCTGGTGATTACGAAGGAATCATTCTGACAAACTGCTGCGACAGCATCCGGCGGCTGTATGATACTCTGCGAACTTACTACCCGGATAAATTTTTTTACCTGCTGGATGTACCCCGCAAAGTAAATGATTTTGCAGTTGATTTATACGAAAAACATATTCGTGAAATGATACGTGCCTATGAAACATTTTCCGGGAGAGCCTTTCGGGAATCTGCCTTGCGCGGTCTGCTTTCTCAAACGGAAATACCCGAAGAATCTCTCCTGGATGTACCGGATGAAGACAACTGCATCCGGCTTGGGGTTCTCGGTGCAAGATGCAATGCCGAGATCCTTCAGATTCTTCGCTCGCATGGTGTCCGGATTCTGTTTGACCTCACCTGCACTGGCTTGTCAAGGCATTTTGCAATTGATGATTCTAACCTTTTATCCTCTTATTGCGCGGAAATAATATACCAGATACCTTGTATGCGCATGGTAAAAGCGACAAACCGAACTCAATTTTTAGACGGATTTACGGATCGGCTGGACGGTATTCTTTACCACACAATCAAATTCTGCGATCATTATTCTTATGAATATGCTGACCTGAAGCAGGCGCTTTCTCTGCCTGTGCTTTCTGTTGAAACGGATGCCACCCGTCAAAGTCTGGGACAGATTCGTACAAGACTGGAGGCTTTTATCGAAGAACTGGATATCAAAAAAGGGCTTTATGGAAAGTCCCTGCACATGACAGAGTTTGAACCAATTTTAACGGACAGGGGGAATGCAAAGATGTATGTACTTGGAATTGACAGTGGAAGCACTTCCACAAATGCAGTGATTTTGGATGGAAAAATGAACATTCTTGCCACTCATGTTGTAAGAACAGGGGCAAAAACAGTCGATAGTGCGGAACGTATTCTCACAGAGATATTAGAAAAAACTTCACTTGTAAAAACGGATATTTCTCTCATCGTATCCACAGGATATGGGCGGGTCAGTATTCCGTTTGCCGATCAGAATGTCACAGAAATCAGCTGCCACGGTAAAGGTGCTCATTTCTTAAATCCTGATATAAGAACTATTTTGGATATAGGTGGACAGGACAGTAAAGCAATTCGGTTGAATGAACGAGGAGATGTGATAGATTTTGTTATGAACGACAAATGTGCCGCCGGAACTGGTCGATTTCTGGAAATGATGGCTCGAACGCTGGAAATCGGAATCGATGAACTTGGTCCGATTTCTCTGAAATGGAAAGATAACATTGCGATCAGCAGTATGTGTAGTGTCTTTGCAGAATCAGAGGTCATCTCTCTGATTGCTCTAAACCGGGAAAAGGCAGATATTGCCCATGGTGTTCATACGGCAATCGCGGGCAAAGCCATGAGTCTCCTGAAAAAGGTCGGACTGGAACAGGGATTCATGATGACAGGCGGAGTTGCCAAAAATCCGGGTGTAGTTGCCGTACTGGAAGAGCTGCTGCACGCCAGGCTCTTTATCTATGAGGAACCGGAAATCGTCGGTGCGCTTGGCGCAGCGCTCTTTGGACTTGAAAGTTTAGGATAATTACATTATAAAACGGATTTATCCTGATATTCTATTTTTCCATTGACCAGCACGTACAGAATTTCTGATTCCACAAGAAATGGACTTCCTTTTAAAATCACGAAGTCACCATCTTTACCCTCTTCTATGGAGCCTACCCGGTCTGCTACCCCAATGTGGCGGGCTGCATGGATCGTAATCGCCTGCAATGCCTGATGCTCCTTCATTCCCGATTTGATTGCCATCGCCGCGCAAAGTGTCAAATATTGCTCCTGCACGACTGGTGAATCGGTAATAATAGCCACCTGACAACCTGCGTTTGCCAGTATCACCGGTGTATCGAAACTTTTCTGTTCCAGTTCTTTTTTCGTCGCATGCCCGAAAGACGGTCCTACTGCAATTGAGTACGGCTCTTTTGCAAGTTCATCTACGATGAGATGTCCCTCCGTACAATGGTCAATGGTAAGTCCCAGATCGAATTCCTTTGCAATACGGATTGCGGTAAATATATCATCTGCCCGGTGAACATGTGCCTTTAACGGAATCTCCTTATGGATCACCGGAAGCATGGCCTCTAACTTGGCGTCGTATTCCAGGTCTTTTCTGTCATATTCGATTGTCTTATTCAGAATTTCACGCAGTTTTGCCGCAATTGTCATACGGCAGCAGATGGATTTATCCCGGTAACAGTTTTTCGGATTCTCACCAAAAGCACATTTCATGGCAGCCTTCTCTTTTACGATCATGTCGTCGATCCGCCTGCCTGCTGTTTTGATCACTGTGAATGTCCCACCGATCACATTGGAACTTCCCGGACCGGCTGCCACACAGGTCACACCTGCATTCCTCGCCATTTCGAATGTCGAATCCATCGGATTAATTCCGTCAATCGCGGAAAGCTGTGGTGTGATACAATCGTTTAATTCATTGAAGTCATCCTGCGAATAACCACCGCCATAACCATCCAGCCCCATATGGCAATGTGCTTCCACAAATCCCGGATATACACGATAGCCTGTGGCATCTATGATCTTTGCGTCATTCGCCACTCTGCCTTCGATAATCTCTGCTATCCGTTCTATTTTCCCGTTTTTTACCAGAATATCGGCGGTAAACGGTTCTTCGTTTATCGCATCGTAAATCGTTCCCTGTTTTATCAGTATATAATCATCCATTTTTTGTCTCATTTCTGTTCCATTTTCATGCTAAAAAGCATATTCTTATGCTGCTTACCTCTATAATATGCTCTATCTATACATTTTTATGTACAGCAGAAATGATTACTTTTTTAAACAAACATTAAACTAATCAAGCCAAGAATAATCAGATGCAACGGATAGAAAATGTAAAACAGCCACTTCATACCCCTGTGCTTTCCAAGTTCACCGTTATAGCATTTTAAAATCGGTACAGCCAGAAGCACCGCAAACTGGCAGAGCATAGCAAGTACCATTCCCCAATTGCCCCAGAACATTACTACAAACGTACTTGCTTCCAAAGCTCCAACAATGGAAAATGATGTAAATTTTTTCTTTGCATCGTCCCGATAGATATAGAAGAAAAGCGGCCAGAGCACACCTACCATCGGCCAGTCTCCAAGCAGTGAGCAGATACAGAGAATACCGATCAGCAGAATCCGGATACCAGTCAGCCATTCCCTCTGATTCCAGACATGAATGGCGAGAAGACCCAAAAAGAGCGTATAGATCATTCCAAACCCATAGAACTGCATGGTCCCGCCAGATTCATAAAAGGAATATGCCCAGGAGGATATCACACTGAATACCGCCAGACGCATTACGTACTTTCCGAGATTTCTCGTGTGGCAGTACCCTTCTGCGATAAAAAAGCACATGATCGGGGCCGTGAGCCTGCCAAATGTGTGCATCAAAAAGGCGGTCACCGATTCCGTTGGAACGAATGTCCAGGCGATATGGTCCACAAGCATGGCAACAATTGCCAGAAGCTTGAGCTGATTTGCATTAAATGATACTTTGCGTGTCATTGTAGTTCTCCTTTTAAATTGCGTTTTAAAAACCGGTAGCCGTTTTCAAAGAATATCCGGTCAATCGTACGTCCTTCAAAACCGGCCTTTTCCATCTGTTCCCGCAGAAAAAGCATCGATTCCACACCGGTAATTCCCTCCGGGAACTGCCCGCTGCATCCGTCAAAGTCGCCGCCGAGTACCAGCGCATTCTCACCGCCCATTTCCAGAATATAATCCATATGGCGGAACAGATCCGTCAGCGTAACCGGATTCTCACCGCTTACAAAGTGGGAAAACAGGTTCATTCCGATAATTCCCTGCCGCCGGATAATTTCAGCGATGTGCTCGCGCCGCAGATTCCGCGGCTGACCGCATATATCTCTCACGTTGGAGTGGGAGGCAATGACCGGTCTTTCGGTAAGGCGGAAAATATCCTCTGCTCCCGCATCCGATAAATGCGAGATATCCAGTAGGATTCCCTCTTCCACCAACTGCCTGGCAAGTTCTTTTCCTCTGGGTTTTAACCCTTTTGTCTGATCTGCCACCGCTCCAAATGCATATTCATTCTCATAATTCCAGGTAAGCATGGCAAAACGGAAGCCAAGCTCCCGGATTCTTGAGACGTGCCTGCCCATAAACGAGATATCCTCAATAGATAAAAAAGCGGCTGCTTTTCCCTTCTGCATGGCACTCCTGGCATCTTCAAACGAAAGACACAGCTCTATCCGGGAATCTGCTTCTTTTAAAAAGCGAATTGCCCTTTGATAGAGCTGTTCAAATTCTTTTTCCTTGTCCCTTACCTTCTGATGATCCATCCAGACAGCAAAAACCTGAATGTAGCTGCTGCAAAACTTTTGAACACGGTCTAAGTCAATATCATTGTGGTTACTCTGCAGACTACCTTTTTTTATTTCTGTCAGAGTGTCTGCGTGAAAATCAAGATAGTTCATACGATACCTCACGGTTCGGTTTTTATAATGAAAGTATAGCATTTTCTATCGATTTCAACAAGGACTGTCGGTTCCATATTTTATTTTCAGGTATTTCGGAAACCGTAGGAAATGGTAATTACAGAATTATTCATACACTATCTTTCCTCCGAGAACTGTTTTTAAGACTCTGGTATCCCGGATCTGCTCCGGTGAGGCTTCAAGTACCGGCGTATCGATCAGGGCATAGTCCGCAAAATTACCCACTTCGACAGAACCCATTTTGTCTTCATCATGTGAAAAGTATGCCGATGCCTTCGTCCACATAATCAGTGTCTGCGCAGGTGTATATGCCTGATCTGCACCGTAAACTTTCCCATCGGCACCGAGTCTTGTGATCGCACCGTACATTCCCCAGAACGGATTACAGCTGACAACCGGGCAATCGGTACTTCCCGCCACCAGGATACCCGCATCCGAGCAGGATTTAAACTGCATATACCGATTGGTCATTTCCTCTCCGATCAGTGCCTGTTCTCCCATTTTCCATGCAATCGTAGGCTGAACCGTTATCGGAATATTGTACTTTTTCATCAGCGGAAGCTGATCCGGCTGCATGACGGCATGGTGAATGATATAATGTCTTGCATCGTTTAAATTCTCCTGATAGGCCTCCATAAATGACGCAATCGCTACATCGGCGGAGCGGTCACCGCAGCAGTGCACCCCGATCTGCCAGTTATATTTTGCGGCAAGCCTTGCGACTTTTTTCATCTCCTCCTCGGTAATCGTCGTATATCCGCTCGTCTCCGGCATATGTTCATAGGGTTTGCGCATGGCAGCCGTTCCTGTAGCCGGAATGCCGTCTAACGTCACCTTTATCCCGTTGAACTTGACCATGCTGTTCCCGAACCCCGTAACGGCAGGCACTTCATAAATTCGGTTCAGATGATAATCAATGTCTCCCCATGCCTTATCGAGATAAAACATCATGCTGCTCCGATATGTGAGTCTGGCCTGCTTATCCGCCTGCAGATAGGCGCGCATACAGTCAAAGCTCATATTGGCATCAATGCAGCTTGTAATGCCAAATGCGTTCATGGTCTTTCCGATTAATTCGATTGCATGAATCAGCTCCTCCTCCGTCAGCTCCGGTATGACTGCATCAATCAGTCCCATGGCGGAATTCTCATACAGCAGTCCATTTGGATTTCCCTGTGCGTCCCGGCCGATAATTCCGCCGTCCGGATCTGGAGTGTCTTTTGTAATCCCTGCTATTTCAAGGGCTTTGGAATTGACAGCATACACGTGATGGCAAAGTCTGCAGCATAGGACCGGATGATCCGGCGCCGCCCGGTCGAGGTCTTCTCTGGTCGGTGCCTCCCTTTTTTCCCAGACCAGTTCATTCCAGTCCGAGCCTTTGATCCACTTTCCCACCGGTACTTTTGCCGCTTTTTCCGAGAGGATTGAAACAAAGTCCTCTTTTGACTTTGCTCCCTGAAAGCTGACGCCCATCGACTCTATTCCTGCAAATAACGCATGCATATGTGAATCTATCAAGCCCGGTATCAGGGTATTCCCTTCCCCGTCAATGAGTCTGGTCTCCGGCCCGATCAGGGTTTCATCAAGGCCTTCTCCGACCGCAATCGTTTTCCCCTCCTTTGCTGCGGCAAATCCGTTTTCGATGACGGTAAATGCTGTTTTTCCGGACCGGATTTCCTCAATGGTGAGATCTACCGTATAAATCCGAACATTATGAATGATCAGGTCTGCTGTTGGACTCCATGTTTTCTTCATATCGATTCCTCCTCTATACTTTTAAATATCTGTCGATCATTTCCTGCGTCAGTTCTTCTTTTGTGCCTTCCGCTACGATCTGCCCCTTCTGCATACAGACGAATCTGTTTGCATGCTTCATTGCAAATTTCAGATTCTGTTCCACAATAACAATCGGCAGATTCATTTCACGGTGTACACGGCTTAGAATATCTGCGATGCCGGCAACTACATTTGGCTGAATTCCTTCTGTCGGCTCATCCAGCAGCAGAAGTTTCGGACTGCTCATCAATGCACGGCCAATGGCAAGTTGCTGCTGTTGTCCGCCCGAGAGGATACCGCCCCTGCGTTCTAAATGCGGTTTCAAGGCCGGAAAATACTCCATGATCTTTACAAATCTTCTTTCAATCTCATCTTTGTTTTCATTGACCGCTCCAAATTCAAGATTTTCACGAACCGTAAAATCCGAAAATATTTCCCGCCCCTGTGGGACATAGGCAATCCCGGCTTTTGACATTCCATGGATGGAAGACTCTGCTTTTTTCTGTTCAAATAAAACTGTTCCCGTGTCCAGCCGGTTAATGCCCATCAGGCATTTTAATAAAGTTGTCTTTCCGACTCCGTTTCGGCCGATCAGCGCTATTACGTCTCCTCTGTCAATGCTAAGAGAGACGCCGTGCAGCACCTTGCTTGTGCCATAGCTTGTCCGCAGATCTGTTGCTTCCAAAATCGTCTCTCCCATATTATTCCCCTCCGTCATCCTTCAGATATACCCGAATTACTTCGGGATTGTTCTGAATCTCTTCGAAAGAACCTTCCGCCAATATCTTTCCCTGATTCATGACGGTCACCGTCTGTGCGACTTGCCTGACAAAGTCCATGTCGTGCTCGGAGACAATGATGGTGTGCCGATCGAGCATTCCTTTGATCATTTCACCGGTCTTATACGTCTCATCCGCGGTCATACCGGTCGTAGGCTCGTCCAGGATAATCAGCTTTGCATCCTGTGCCAGCACCATTCCGATTTCCACCCATTGTTTCTCGCCGTGGGACAGACAGGCGACCACTTCATCCTGTTTTTCTCCCAGACCGATCAGCGCCAGGATTCCTTGCATCTTTTCTTCCATTTCCTGATCTCGCTTATAAAATATATTTTTCCAGATGCGATTATAACCGCGGAGTGCCATTTCAATATTCTCAAATACTGTCATATCCCCGAATACATTCGGCCCCTGAAATTTTCTGCCGATTCCGTGCACATAGGCGATCTCACTTGGGGTACGGTTTGTGATATTTTTTCCCCGAAATATAATTTTTCCAGATTTAGACCGGGTCTTTGACGTAATCAGGTCAATCAGCGTACTTTTTCCGGCGCCGTTTGGCCCTATGATTGTCCGAAGTTCTCCTTCCTTTAAGCTAAGGGATACTTCGTCTACGGCCCGAAAGCCCTTGAAGTCGACGGCTATGTTCTTAATCTCTAAGATATTGTTCTGTTCCATAACGTTTCCCTCCTTTTCCAATCTGCGGTTTCCACTTTGAGAGCGTCCCGATGATTCCGTCCGGCAAAAAGAAGACAATCGCAAGCAGGATTACCCCGACGATCAGCTTCCAGAAATCCCCAAGGATGTTTGCCATGAAGCGCTCCAGCCAGTTTAAGATGAGGCATCCTGCAATCGCACCCGTTAGATTCCCGCGCCCTCCCACTGCCACCCAGATAACCGCGAGTGTGGACATCTCGATCCCTGTTACGGATGGGGATATCATGCCGCAGGTCTTGGCATATAAGATACCGGAAAGTGCGGCCAGTGCACTGGAAATTACATAGATGAATACCTTATAATCAATGACGTTATAGCCGATAAATTCCATGCGGCTTTCGTTAATTTTGACCGCATTCAGTACCTTTCCGAATTTGGATTTTGTCAGAAAGCTGCACAAAGCAAATACGGCCAATACCAGAAGCACAATAAAGTAGTAATTTTGTTCAATTGAAAGTACCGTGCCAAATAATTTCGGTCTGGAAATATTACTGATTCCGTTTGATCCGCCCATGTACTTCTGGGAATTATTGATAGAAAGCTGCACTACATTTGCAATTGCCATCGTAATCAGTGAAATGAACACGCCTTTTACGGCTCCGGAGAGCAGAAGCTTTCCAACCAGAAACGCCAGAATAGCCGGAATCAGAATAGCCAGCAAGACCCCGGCAACCGGATTGGTCAGTGGACGGAAAAGTAACGGTACCTCGGTAATGCCATAGGTTGCCATATAATTTGGAATACCGACTGACACATTACTGCTGACAGATGCAATATAAGCTCCCAGTCCAAAATAAACAGCCTGACCGAGACTTAAGATGCCTGTATATCCCCACAGCAGATCTATGGAAAGCGCGAATATGACCAGACTGACACATTTTGCCATGATATCGATCCGATAGGGACTGTTGAACAGCGGAAACAGCAGCACAATTACAAGCAGTATCAGATTAATTGCAAAACGTCTGGATATCTTTCTCTTTTTCATCGTACTATCTCCTTTCTTTCGCAAATAATCCCTGCGGCTTAAATCGCAGAATCAGGATAATTCCAATCAGTACCAGAATCTGTGCGATAATTTCGCTGATATAACCACTCAGTACCGAAGTGGTTTCACTGATCAGCACGGAGCTGAACATGGTTCCGAGAAACGAATCTACACCCCCGACCACGACGGTGGAAAAGGAATCCATCAGATAGGAAGCACCCATAGTCGGCGATACAACTTTGATCGGTGCAATCACGCCTCCGGCAAGTCCGGCAAGCGCACATCCGAGACTGAAGGAGAACGTGTCGATTTTTCCTGTATCCACGCCCAGACATTCGGTCATCTGACGGTTCTGCTTGACTGCGCGGATCTTTTTTCCAAAGCTGGTCCGATAGAATAACAGGCATACCAGAAAAACAACAACGGCTGCAATTCCCACAACGACAAAGTTATAGGCCGGAAAAGAAACACGCCCAAGCGTGATGCTTCCCTTCACCGGAATGTCCACCATTTTCTTCATGGAAGAAAAGCAGATTTTTATGATCTGTGAGAGAATAATCGAAATCGCATATGTCGCAAGCAGTGTCTCTTCAAACCGGCTGTAAAATTTTTTCATGACTGCTTTTTCCACGGCCATTCCAATTATGCCCGCCACCAGAAAAGAGCCGAGAACTGCGATGCCAAAAGGCAGCTGCAGCGTCTTTGTCAAAAACCAGGTGGTGTAGGAACCGACCATGATAAACTCCCCGTGTGCCAGATTCACAATGTTCATATTACCAAAAATAACTACCATACCCAGTGCACAGATCAGTACAACTGCCGAAGCAAATATACCGTTGATCAACTGAGGAAGTAAGATACTCATATGAATTCCTCCTTTTCCGGAAGCGGGCTTGTAATTCGGTTTCTTACATCCCGCTTCACGCTTCGGTCTCTTGATCTTTTATTCTGTCGGCTTCCCGTCCGGAAACAGCAGCTCCGGCCAAGGTTCTGCCGGAAGCTGGCCGTCTGACTGATAGACAGTTTCCGGTCTTGCCTCGTCATCCCATTTAACGATCATTGCATAGTTTTTTGCATAATAGGCGTTCTTGGAATCTACGGAAAAGGTTCCCTCCGGTGTCTCAACCGACACATCCGCCAGTGCCGCCTTAATGGATTCCGTATCATAGCTCTCGCAGTTCTTCAATGCTTCTGCCATCAGGTATACGGAAGAGTATGCGCAGACCACTGTTGCATTTACCTTAAGTGTCTCTTCTTCTCCGTATTTCTTTTCAAAATTATCCAGGAATTTCTGACTCAGCTCATTGTCACTGCTGGCAAACCAGTTAAATGCCGAATAGGTTCCGCCGATATAATCTGCTCCCATTGTCACCGCATCCATCTCGGAGGTGATAACGCTTGCAATCGGAATGTCCACGCCGTATTCCTTACACTGCTGGTAGAAAGCTGCTGTTGTACTGCCGACGACATTGGCAAAAATGACATCCGGCTTTGTTTCCTTAATCTTACTGATGACAGCGGAACAGTCGGTTTCTTCCATCGATAAGTATTCATTGCCGACAAGCTCGCCTCCGCAGTCACTTAACAGTGCTTCGGTCTGCGCGGCAATACGTACCGGATAATAATAATCGGAACCCACACAAAAAACTTTTGGTCCGAAGTTTTCTACCATATAAGGAATCAGTTCTTTGGAGAACGTATAAGTCGTTCCGCCTGTATAAATAATATGACCGGATTCCTCTTCGCCGCTTCCTGCTGTCGGCAGCACCAGTAATCCATTATTTTCTTCCGCCACGGTTTTTGCCGCCTGTGAACCGGTTCCAAGACAATATCCCAGAATAAAAGGAACCTGGTCTTCTAACAGCAGTTTTTTGGTCTTCTCGGTTGCTTTTGCCTCATCGGATTCCCAGTCTTCGGTAATTGCTACTAATTTTTTGCCATTGATACCGCCATCCGCATTGATCTCTTCGATCGCCATATCTGCGGCCTCCTCACACAGTGTTTCAATTGTCTCACCAGAGCCGGAATGCGCCCATATCATGCCAAATTTAATTTCATCCTCTGAAGAAGCGGTATTCCCCGTTCCACAGCCGGCGAGAGCGCCAGCCGTAAGCGCCGCGCTTGTGAAAAGTACCATCGCCTTTTTCCAAACCAGTTTTCTTTTCATAATATTTCCTCCTTTGATTTTGTCTGATTCACAGACACTCTTTCCTATACTATAAAAAACAAAGAAGTTCCGCTTTTGCAGAACTTCTTTGCTCCATATCCAGATTCTTTTTTCTTTTCAATCAAACAGGCGCCATTCCAATGGAATGACGCCCTTGTCTGATTGGTTGCATTATATCTTATTATTCTGATTAATAATTGTAAAAATCGGAACTAAACTGATAATTAACTCTTTGCCTGAAACCGGTCATAACGCAGTGCATGCAGATCCAGCGATGTCTTTTGGTCTGCAATGAGTTCCGCCACCTGCCAGCCAACCGCAGGCGCAATTCCAAATCCGTGTCCGGAAAAGCCGCATGCCAATACCAGGCCCGGAACTTCCGCTACCTTACTGATAACTGGCACCTTATCCGCGCATAAGTCCATCCAGCCTGCCCAGGTTCTTACAATTTTGGCATCCAGCAGAATCGGAAAATATTTCATGATACCACGGCAGATACAGCCTGCCGTAAGGCTGTTGCAGACCGGTGTTCCGTTGTCTTTTGTAAAGCCCTCCAGACCGGAAGAGCCTCCGAAAACAAAGGAACCGTGCTTTGTCTGATGTCCGTAAAAATCGGCCTCTGCCGTTCCAAGCATCTGATCGAACATTTGCGGTTCAGCCTCTGTCACAAGTGCCTCCAGCATGGCCGGCTGCATCGGTATATCAATGCCTACGGTTGCTGCAATTTCACGGCTTGCAAGTCCTGCCGCCAGCACCACGGTCTCTCCTTCATAGATATTTTCCGCCGTTATTACCTGCCTTAACTTTCCTTTTATTTTGCGCAGCTTCACGACTTTCTCCCCGCTGATAAAACGGACACCCAGCTGCCTGGCAGTCTTATAGTAGCCCAGCGTTGTTGTCAGCGGATTGGCATGACCGTCGGTCGGACACCAGCTTGCGCCGATCACTTCCCCGGATAAGTATGGATTGATTCTGCGCACCTCTTCTCCGTCAATCATTCTCACATCCAGTCCGCATGCGACCGCACGATCCGTCAACCCCTGCAGGATCTGTAAATGTTTGTCTGTTTTGCCCAGACGGAGATTGCCGTCCTGATGATATTCACAGTCAACTCCAAGTTCTTCTGAAAGTGTCGGCCAGAGATTCTGGATGCCGAACATTGCCAGCGGAAGTTCTCTCGGATCCCTTCCCGACTGACGGACACCGCCGCCGTTTCTGCTGGAACCGCCGTTTCCGATATGGTCGCTTCCTTCCAGGACAATGACAGAGCATCCTTTTTTCGCAAGATAATAGGCAATGGAACAGCCGATTACACCACCGCCGATAATTACGACATCTGCATTATTATTCATAGCTCTCATTCTCCTTTCTTTCATTTCCGAGAACTTTCATCTCTGTCGGGCGCATTGGTGCCCTCGAGGTGGCAGGTTCCAATTCCGCCGGGGATACACCAAGTTCCATAGCTACGATTCCTTTTACCAGCTTCGCACAGGTCTGTCCCTGGCACAGTCCCATTCCGGTTCTTAAATATCTTCGAATTTCCGTCAACGTAAACATTCCTTCATGTACCGCTCTACGAATCTCTCCTTTTGTAATTTCCTCACAGCGGCAGATGATTCTTTCGTCATCCGGTGCCGAAAGAAACGCACCGATTTCTCTCGATCTGTCATTGATACAACTCATCTATATACCTGTCCTTTCCAGATAGATTTTGTCTGTGCTCCATTTACTGCGCCGCCCGGTAAAATCTTGCATTCATTGCATATGCAGCCGGAACCTTCATGGTCAGCAGGTTTGTATGATCAAACGCTTTTAAGGTCTTCACTTCGAGCACTTCCGCTTCACAGACTTCTGCTCCGCTGCGGTCACAGGCAATTCCCTTCTCCCCTATCTGCGGAAGTGGAAGGAATTCATAAGGGATTGTCACCGTTGCACTTTCCTTTTCATAATTCTCATGAACCAGAAAAATAGCCTGCCCCGAACAGGATGCCACACACATACCGCATCCGATGCAAGTCTCCTCCTCATTCACAGCAGGCAGCGATATCATATTGGCTCCTATTTTGATACAATTCTTCGGACATGCATCCTGACACGGATTACATGGAATATTCTGCGTGCATTCCATGACCGGATGGACGCCTGCACGATGGGTCACTCCCGGAAAACGTTCGATTTCTGTTTCCGAAACATATCCATATTTTAAAAGGCTCTCCGATACCGGTATTCCTTCCTGCGTTTTTTTGACAATTTTGCCTCTGTTTTCCGGCGCAAACATTCCCTGACGCAGTCCATCCAACGCTGCTTCCAATGTAACAGCATTCTCTTTTAACTCCTGCTCTTCCATAAATCCCAGATATGCGGCTGCCGCAATTCCCCCAAGCCGGCCCTCTATCATCGCAGAGCTGGCTTCTTCGATACCCGATACATCGCCTGCCACAAAGATCCCCGGTACAGACGTTTCGCCGTAGGCATTGCAGATCGGTACCTGTCCGCCCTTTTTCGGATTGTCCTCCATTTTACAACCGGCCATTTTCAGCAGCTGTGACATCGGAGAAAGCCCGACAGCAAGACAGATCGTGTCCACATCAAACTGTTTTTCCGTCCCCGGAATAAACCGGAACTTCTCATCCACCTCCGCAATGGTCACGCCGGTCACATAGTCGTCTCCCTCCGCTTTGACAATCGTATGAGACAGGTAAAACGGAACTCCGGCTCTTGCAACTTTTGCCGCATGTACACCATAACCGCCCACTCTCGGCGCAGCATCCACAACTGCGGCTACCTCACAGCCGCACTGCAGCAGCTGAAAGCTCACAACCAGGCCGACATTTCCGGAACCCAGCATCAGAATCCGGCTGCCCGGCTTTACTCCGTGCAGGTTCATCATCGTCTGCGCAGCACCCGCACCGATGACACCCGGAAGTGTCCAACCATCAAACGTCACCATATTTTCGGAGGCTCCTGTTGCAACAAGGATAGCATCTCCCTTAAAGTGATGCATCTCATCCTGTATACGTACCGTTATTTCCCTGTCCTGATACAGACCGGTGACGGCTGCGTTTAATACAACCTCCACACCAGATTCTCCTGCCTCACCAAGCAGTTCCTCACCGATGTGATAGCCTCTGATTTTTGCTTTATGTTCCTTTGAACCAAAAAACTTATGAATCTGCTTAAAAAGCTGCCCGCCGGGCTTTTCATTCTCATCGAATACAACGACTTTTAATCCTCTTTTAGCGGCTTCTATTGCTGCGGAAAGACCGGATGGCCCGGCACCCACAACGATCAAATCATATCTTTTCATCTATTTGTCCTCCTGCCCGTTCTGCTGTGCCGACACCCCATACTGCGTCTGTACCTGCATACCTTCGGCAAGCGGTGTCACACAGGTTCTGACATTCGGTCTGCCATCGACAATCATGACGCAGTCCGTACAGCGGCCGATTGCGCAAAAAATTCCGCGTGGCTTATGCTCTTTCATGGTATGCCTGTGAACCATGACACCGGCCGCTCTCAACGCTTCCGCAATCGGTTCTCCCTCATAACCGGAAAGTGCATTCCCATCATGATAAAACGTGACCGGCTGCCCTTTTTCTATTTTTCCTAAAATCGGATGTTCTTCAATTCTTCCTGCCATGATAAAATCCCCTTTCTGTTCTTAATCCGTAATGACTGCCGTCAGTTCAATTTCGACAAGCTGTGACGGCCTGTTTAAGGCAGGTGTCGCTACTTGCGTGAAAAGCGGCCGTATATCATGAAAAATTTCCGAATAGGCTTTCCCTACTTCTGCCGCATAGGAGATATCTGTCACGAATGCATCAATCTTTATCACATCTTTTGCTCCAGCATCTGCCTGCGCTAAGAGTTTCACCTGTTTCTCCAATATGTATTTTGCCTGCTCGTAGGCTGTTTCTCCATATACGGAACCGTCCTCACAGACAGAGGTAGTTCCTCCGACCATGACAATCGGTCCCACTTTCACCATCCTGGAGTAGCCGACCTTTTCTTCCAGCGGTGCCCCGGATGCATAATTTGTGCGCTTTAATTCCATTTCGATCCTCCTATGCCATCTGCGGCTGATTCCAGAGATTTAACGTGGTCCCGATTCCCTGCTTTAAGGCATTGCGGTAACAGACTGTTCCCCACGCCACATCTTCAATCGGCATGCCGCCCACCGAGTAGATGATGATTTCATCTTCTTTCCGGTGTACCGGTATCCTGCCGGTCAAAACATCACCAAGATCATCGATCTGCTCTGCCCTCATCTTTCCATCCTGAATGAGATCCATGCTGTGCACGGCAGGAATCGGGATGCAGTGATAGGCCGGATACGGCATTTCCTCTGCCCATGCCTCATAGAGCATGATGTTATCGGTAATATTCCTTGCCCGTTCGATCATAAACTCATCGTCAAATCTGGCGGATGCAGGGCAGCTGAACATAGCGCCCGGCTTCATCCATTCTTCTTTGATATAAGGATAATCCTCCACGTTTCCCGTAGGGCTCGAAGTCGCAATGCTGATAATATCACTTCCCCGGACTGCTTCTTCCTCCGTATTCACGATTTGAATCTCTTTTAATGTCGGATACTCCGCCTTTAGATATTCCGCAAATACCGCCGCAGATTTGGAAGTTGGGCTGCTTCCCTTGATTTTTACGGTCTCAATTTTGTCTCTGACTGCCATGATAGCCGCAAATGCTGTTTTATTCATGACTCCCGGTCCGATGAGTCCGACGACTCTGGAATCTTCTCTGGAAAAATATTTGAATCCGACACCCGGTACGGCACCTGTGCGGTAAGCACTCAAAATATTAGCGGACATATACGCCAGCGGTGCACCTGTGTCCTTGTCATTTAAGGTCAGCATCAATATGGATCTCGGCAGCCCCTTTCTCTTATTTTCCACATTGGAGCCGTACCATTTCATGCCTGCCATATCGAATTCACCTCCGAGGTATGCCGGCATTGCCATAAACCTGCGGTCAGGCCCGTCTGTCGGCATATGCGGAAACGGTGAGGTCTGCGGGAAAGACATCATGACACCATGTGAATTTCCGTTTGCGCCTCCCATCCGATAATCTCCGATTTTCATCAGCCGGAACATTTCTTCCATTGCTTCTATACAGCCTGCCATATCTTTTACTCCGGCTTTGATCATATCCTCTTCATTTAAGTACACAAAATCAACTTCTGGATAACCCATCTTCTCTTCCTCCTTAGGATGATTTTCCAACAAAAAACGTCAGGTCCAACCGTTCCTGACGTCTTTGTCTAATCTTATCGTTAGACATATCTTATGCTTTTCTTCCCTCTAAGAATTGTAAAAATCGGAACATCCTCAGCGCTCACTTCATCAGATATTCTGTTTCCACAATATGCTTCTGATACTCCTTTTCCACCAGAAGCCGTTTGTACTCCCGGGGTGTCGCACTGGTAAACTGTTTAAAATCGTGCACGAGCTGTGCCTGATCATAATAGCCAAAATCCAGCGCAACATCGGTAAGCCGGATCTCTTTTGCCTGATTCAGATAATCCAGTGTTTTCTGAAACTGTATGATTTTGCAGAATGTCTTTGGAGACACTCCCATCTCAGCCGTAAATACCTTATTCAGATATCTTGCTGTATAGCCGGTATATTCCTCCAGTTCTTTGATCTTTATTTTTCCATTCGTCTTATAGATGACCTGATTGATCGTATCTAAAATCTGCTTTACCGCCATCTTTTTCATCTGTCTGCCGTATGCCTTTGCATATTCGGACAGAAATGTCGATATTCGTTGCTCAAATGTTGTCTGCTCCTCCATCCGCATGATCAGCTCACCCGTCTGTGGCAGTTCGCGCATATCGATCTGCCGCTCCACCAGCTCTTTCATCTGGACGCCGAGCCCTGCCGGCATGACTCCCGGCAAAAAGCGTATTCCAAAATATTCTTTTTTGCTTCGCATGAACAAACTCTTCTGGCAGAGGACCGTCCCGCAGATGTCCGCATCCATCCCGCCCTCTCCGTAGGTAAATATCACATCGACGCACCCATCCGGTACGGTCATCACTTCCGCTTTGCTGTTTTCCAGTTGGAAGGTATAGAAATGGGATATTCCGTGTTTCTGATACACTTCCTGATAGAAACCTGAAGTCTGTATAACAAAATAGGGCTGAATTAACTTTAACTCTGATTCCATTTCTATGTCCTCCTTTTTGACAGTGAATCGGGCTGTTCTACCCGACAGTTTTTTCCTAACGAAACAAAAAAAAGACGCAGCCCTCAAGGGATTACGTCTTTGTAAGGTTTATAGTAGCATCCGTTTCGGGGGATGTCAATCACATTGAGGGCTCAAGTCTCTGCAATTCAGATGTTGGAAACTTTTCCCTTACTGTAATATTCCGGCAAGCATTTTCCCTGCGGTTTCTTTTGTTATTTTTACCGGAGCAAGACCGGCAAATATCTCATCTGCAATCTCAGCGGCACACAGCTCTGTATCAACGGATTTTTTAAACTCATCGGAAAGAGGTTTCAACTTTAATTCTTCATAGATAAATCTTTGATAAGCCTCCGCTGTTTTTACTCCGATTACTTCCGGTGTATCTTCGTGCGCAATCTTGGCACCTAAAAGTCTGCCTGTATATGCAACTTTCTCCGGTGACGCATGTGCAGTCAGCTTCATGACTTCCGGCAATCCGTATGCACAGGCCTCCCCATGAACCATATGATATTTTGCCCCAAGCACATGTGCAATCGAATGTCCGACCTGTGAATTGGCATTTACCAGCATCCAGCCGCCGAGGGATGCCGAGACAGCCATCCGATCCCTTGCTTCCCGGTTTGCACCGTCTTTTACCGCACGCGGAAGCCAGGTAATGACGGTCTCCATGATTTTCTCACAGATCAGATCGGAACCCATACTGGAGAAAAGGGATGTGTATGCTTCGAAAGCATGGGAAAACACATCCAGCCCGGTTGCTCTTGTGATTCCCTCGGGCATGGAATCGGTCAGCGCCGGATCTATCACAGCATATTCACTCATCGCTTTGTCCGCAAGCACCGGAACTTTTATGGAATTTGCGCTATCTGTCACAATCAGTCCATCTGAAAGCTCACTGCCGGTTCCGGCTGTCGTCGGAACAGCGATCAGACCCGGACATTCGCACATTTCCTTCCCTGCTGCATAATCCAGAATACTTCCGCCGTTTAACCGTAGAATGTTGATTCCTTTTGCCGTATCGATCGAACTTCCGCCGCCTATTGCAATAACGCAGTCACAGGCACTTTCCCGACAAAGCTGTCCGCCTCGATCCATGATTTCGGATGGGGGATCTGGCTTCACTTCCGAAAACTCCACTGCTTCCATCATTTTATGTATGTTTAGCTGTTCACGAATCGGATCTATCATCCCGATGTCATCCAGAAACTTTTCAAATACAAGAAACGGTTTTCGATAACCGGCTTCTGCCAATATCTCTCTTAACTGTCCGACCGCCCCTCTTTTCGCATATACTTTCGTCTTCTGCAGAAGATTGTATCTTATCATTCCCACTTTTCTCCTTCACGCCCTAGTTCTGCTCTCAACATACAGCCAGATTGGGAAAAAGAATTGTAAAAATCGGAACTTTGCAAGTAAATTTTACACACAATTTGAAATGAAGTATTGACGAAGGGATGAATTATAAATAATTTAAGATCGGTTTCGTAACGGAAACCGGTTTTTGAATTTAAGTATTATCCGATTTTTTTATGAACTAAATAAAAAAACAAGAGCCACTACACAAGAACAATGTGCAGTGGCTGGATATAACCTTTACTTTCCTTTTTTTTAAATAGTTTCAAACAATATTTTACTATATCAAAAGCAAAACGCTGTCATTTTGAAAAATATCGAAATACATATCTTAGTCCTACTTCTTGTTCATTTTTTTTATTAAAAATATTAAAAATCGGACTCCAAAGAATATGATTGAAACCAGTAAAACCAGATTGAAACACGTCCAAGCTGTATTAAAAATATGAATCTGAAGCATCCTTGATCTCCCCGCAAATTTTATTTGAATTCCATATAAATAATATCTCAACACTATTTATAAATTCTCATAATTATAAACGATATCAGACCATATTGCGAAGTTTTATTGCCTAAAGTGGCTCTTTCTCCTATGTATCCTATTCTAAAAACAGAAAAAACTAAATGGCTTTCTTTACCTCTTCAATTCCGACCGTCATCGTGTATGGATCAAGCACCTTGCGCAGTTCTCTCTCACTCATCAGCTTTTCTTCCAGCACAAGTTCACGTACGGTTTTACCGGTTTTCAATGCTGCTTTCGCAATATCTGCTGATTTTTTATATCCGATGTAGGGGCACAGCGCAGTCGCAACACCGGTACTGCCTTCGAGCAACTCCTTGCATCTTTCCCGGTTTGCCGTAATCCCCGATATGCAGTTATCGGTCAGCGTCTCTACGGCTTCCTTGAGAATGGAAATCGATTCAAACAGGTTATAAAATACGACCGGCTCAAAAGCATTCAGTTCCATCTGCCCAGCCTCTGCTGCCATCGTAATTGTCGTGTCATGACCGACTACATGAAAAGCCACCTGTGTGACCACTTCCGGAATGACCGGATTGACCTTTCCGGGCATGATAGAAGATCCATTCTGTTTTGCCGGAAGATTGATTTCACCGAACCCTGTTTTTGGTCCGGAGGATAAAAGACGTAAATCATTACACATTTTAGAAAGATTGACTGCACAGATTTTGACTGCTCCGGATACCCACACAAATCCATCCAGATTTTCCGTGGAATCAAACAGGTCATTTGCCTGCTCCAGTGGATAACCTGTGATTTTACTCAGATTCGGAACAACATTCTGCAGATAAGTATCGGATACATTGATTGCGGAGCCAATTGCCGTTCCGCCGAGATTCACCACATACATTTCTTTGTATACATCCTGTATCCGCTTTTTATCACGGGCTACCATCGATGCATAGCCGTGAAACGTCTGCCCCAGGCGCATCGGTACCGCATCCTGCAGCTGGGTGCGTCCCATCTTTATGACATCATCGAACTCTTCGGCTTTGATCTTCAGTTCCATTTCCAGCCTTCCCAGTTCCCTTACAAGCGGTTTTAAAAGGTCCAGTACGGTAAGCTTTCCTGCCGTTGGAATCACATCGTTCGTGGACTGTGCCATGTTCACGTGATCGTTTGGATGAACTCTGCTGTAATCGCCTTTTCTGCCCCCCAGTATTTCATTTGCACGGTTTGCGACCACTTCGTTTATATTCATATTCGCACTTGTTCCGGCACCTCCCTGAATGGCATCTACAATAAATTCTTCCGCAAACCTGCCCTTGATGATCTCATCGCACGCGCGGACAATCGCTTCGGCAGCCTCTGCCTCGAGCATCATTCCGCCGCGGTTTGTAATTGCAGATGCTTTTTTCACCTTTGCCAGGTTTTTGATGAATGCAGGGTGAAGTCTGTTTCCGGTGATCGAAAAATTCTGTTTTGCCCGGAGTGTCTGCACTCCGTAATAAGCCTCTTCCGGTACTTCCATGGTTCCAATCGAATCTGATTCCAAACGCGTTCTGCTTAACATCTTCGTCTACCTCTTTTTTCTGTTTTAGATTTTATTTTTCCACAGGTGCGAGAATAGCACTCATAAACTGAAATGTAAATACTTTTAAGAGAATACGTTCTATAATAACTAATTAGTGCTATATCATATTAACAAAATAAATTATTTCTAAGTTTTACCTTAATTTTTTAACTTGACGTTTTTTTGTCCCGTGTGCTATACTCTGTCACAAATAAGAACCTATGTATGGATTTTACCGGCTGAAAGGGAGGCCTTCTGATGGAACGTGAACTTGACAATATTGATAAAAGAATCATCCAGATCCTGCAGAATAATGCAAGAACCCCGATCAAAGACATCGCAAAAGAGGTGTTTCTCTCTTCTCCTGCCGTATCCTCCCGTATTGAACGCATGGAAAAAGCAGGTATCATCTCCGGGTATCATGCCCAAATCAATTACCTGCTCTTTGGCTATCATATCAAAGCTTTCATTAACCTTGAAGTGGAACCGGATCAGAAAAAAGAATTCTATCCGTTTATCAGCGCGATCCCGAATGTCATTGAATGCAACTGTGTGACCGGGGATTACGCAATGCTCATCGAAGTTGTCTTTAAGACGACCATTCAGCTTGATCACTTTATCAATGAACTGCAGCATTTCGGGCGGACCAAAACACTGATCGTGTTCTCCACCTCCGTAGAGCACCGCGATGCTCCGATTTCCTGATGCCGTAATTATCTAGTCAAATCGAGTTGTTCTTCTATTTCCGCAAACATCTCCTCCACATCCTGCGCCGTATGCGCCAGCACACGCACACAGATGCCCTCTGCAGCATGTGTCACGCCATAGAGCACCTCCAGATTCGTCTCATATCCGGCCAAACGCTCCATCCTATCCTTCGTACCGTAATAGTAAAAAGTTCCCTGATGCGTATATCCGTCAAAAAACAGCATCTTATCCAATCCCATTCGTTTGGGCTCGAGCAGACAGTGATCCAGCCATACCGGAACATCTCCGATGCTGACACAGACACGGCTGCGATACCGGCGGAATGCAAATTCTTCCCCCATCCCGATACGCCCGGCAGTCACAATGTCCGAGTACGCAAATTCACTTTCCGCCGTGAGCCGCACCTGCATATCGGAATCAAAACTGCTTCCGGCAAACGGAATCACAGCACAGGGATGGTAATACAGCGAAGCTCCTTCCTGTACTTCAACCGTCAGTTTCTTTCTGGCCCCTTCTTCTCCGGTATCGAAGATCTTGGTGTAGGACTGCTCCGTCAAGGTGACGCTGGTTTGCGGGCCGCACACAATATCATAACAAAAGCTGTCGCCCTTAAGCACACCTGCGGATGCCATCATCAAAACAATATTTGCCCGCTCTCCCTCACTTCTTGGCGTTCCTATTTTCAGCGGACTTGTAAAATAGCAGTCAGCAATCACGCTCCTGCCGTCCACATTTTTCATTTGCAGTGTCAATTCTGTCGTCATATCTTATTCCTTTAGCATCCTCACCGGACTATATGCCCTCAAACAGCACGTTTTTTTGAATCCAGGCAATCACCGAATCGATGCTGTCTCCCTGCATCAGATTGGTAAACAGAAAGTCTCTTCCCTTCCGCATCCGCTCCGAATCCGAGCGCATCACTTCAAGGCTTGCGCCCACCATGGTTGCCAGATCTGTTTTGTTGATGACCAGAAGATCGGAACGCGTCACACCCGGACCGCCCTTTCTTGGAATCTTCTCACCCTGTGCCACATCAATGACATAGATTGTCGCATCTGCGAGATCCGGACTAAACGTAGCGGAAAGATTGTCTCCGCCGCTTTCGATAAAGATAATTTCCACATCCGGAAACCGTTCTGCCATCTCCTCCACCGCTTCCAGATTCATACTGCAGTCTTCCCGAATCGCGGTATGCGGGCATCCGCCCGTCTCCACACCCATAATCCGATCTGCCGGAAGTGCCGAGTTCCGAATTAAGAATTCCGCATCTTCTTTTGTATAGATATCATTTGTGATGACACAAATGGAATATTTGTCTGCCATTTTTCTGGTCAGCCGTTCGATCAGAGCTGTTTTCCCCGACCCTACCGGACCGCCGACTCCAATTTTAACATAGGACATACTGTCTCCTCCTTTGCAAGCTTTATGACATATAAAGTCTCGAATATAACCGTTCATGATTCATGCAGTGAATCTCACTCGCTCCGCCGGATATGCCGAGACTCTCCACATCCACACGCTGTGCTTCCTGTATGACTTCATCCAGATGTTCCAACGCCTCAAACAGAATCTTCTGTCCATCCATCTGACTGAGCGGAACCAGCTTCACCGCATTGTTGACAATGCCGGAAATCACGCTGTAGGCATATAAATAGAGCAGTGTTTCTCTCTCTATTCCAACAGATGCACCATAGATGCCAAGAGCAATCGGATGGAACCCGACTGCCTTTTTCCTATGTATCTGCTCTCTGTACCAGTTTAAAGTACCCGCACAATCCTGCATGGCCTCCCTTGCTTTCAGATAGCGGCTGCACATCCGAATGCTTCCCATCCGGACTTCTGATGAGGTTTTCATGGCATTTGCAATGCCGTCCAGCTTAAGAAGTACAGCCTGTCTTTCTGCGTTCTGATAGGCAAGTGACACCAGTCCCAGATCATTGTACGCAAAAATCTGCAGAAAGCCCTCCAAATATTCGGCCAGCTCCCTGCTTTGCCCAATCCGTTCCCGGATCACATAATCCTCCAGTCCATTTGAGAGGGTAAACGCTCCGATTGGAAAAAATGCATCCACAGACTGCAGAATGCTTAAAAAACTTTTTGAATTCTTCATCGTGTACCTCACGCCTCGTGGTGATGCTGTTTTGCATGCGTATGCTCTACATCCTGGGAATGACTGTGACCATGCGCATGGCATATCGTATAATCAGAAAATTTTTCCATTCTTTTCTGCGGATGAAAGCCCAGCTTTTCCAGATAGAGAAATGTCGGCTCGTCGAAAGGCACCAGCACCTGATGTTCTTTGATGGAAAGCGAAAGATGCCGGTTCCCAAGTTCAAAACAAAGCCGGCCCATTTCCTGCATCGTCTCCACGTCTATCGCCGCCAGTTCGCAGGGCAGAATATCAACTGCCACGATTCGTCTGTCATCTGCATACAGTATGTCTCCCTCTTTCAGAGGTACGGATACGCGTATGCCGACTTCTTCTCCGGAATCGGTATTTTTTTTCAGCAGTTTTTTGTCCTGCTCGTACCAGTCGATCCAGACGGTATCGATTGTTTTTCCTTCCGTATCATAACTCTTTAAATTCCCCAGAATCTCATTTACAATCATCGAATCACCCTCTTATCTCTTACGCTTTTTATCAGAACAGATAATATTTCTGGGCAAGCGGCAGCTCCTCTGCTGCCTCGCAGCTAATGAGCTCTCCATTCACCTTTACTTCATAATTTTCCGGATTTACCGCAATATCTGCAATGACATCGTTATTTTTCATGTCTTTTTTTCCGATATTTCTGCATCCCTCTACCGGCAAAACCTGACGCTGCAGCGACAGCCGTTCCCTGATTCCGCTTTCGCAGGCTGCTTTGGAAACGAATGTAATACAGGTATTCTTGCGCGCCAGTCCGTATGCACCGAACATGTTCGTATAGACCACCGGCTGTGGTGTCGGAATCGATGCATTGGCATCTCCCATCTTAGATGCCAGAATGAAGCCTCCTTTGAGGATCATCTCCGGCTTCACACCAAACATCGCCGGTTTCCACAATACCAGGTCTGCCAGCTTTCCGGTCTCCACAGATCCCACATATTTGGATATGCCGTGTGTAATGGCAGGATTGATCGTATATTTTGCTACGTATCTTTTGATGCGGAAATTATCATTGCGTTCGTTGTCTTCAGACAGGGCACCGCGCTGCTTCTTCATCTTGTCGGCCGTCTGCCATGTTCTGGTAATTACCTCTCCGACACGGCCCATTGCCTGTGAATCGGAGCTCATCATCGAAAAGATTCCCATGTCGTGCAGAACATCCTCTGCCGCAATGGTCTCCGGGCGGATTCTGGAATCGGCGAATGCAATATCCTCCGGCACCTTTTTATCCAGATGATGGCATACCATCAGCATATCCAGATGCTCATCCAGTGTATTCTTTGTAAACGGCATCGTCGGATTGGTCGAAGACGGAAGCACATTCGGGAAAGATGCCGCACGGATGATATCCGGTGCGTGTCCGCCGCCCGCGCCCTCGGTATGATAGGTGTGTATCGTTCTTCCCTTTAAGGCAGCTATCGTATCCTCCACAAATCCAGCCTCATTTAAGGTATCCGTATGAATTGCAGCCTGAATGTCATATTTGTCGCAGATCGTCAGACAGTTGTCGATTGCTGCCGGCGTGGAGCCCCAATCTTCATGAAGTTTTAATCCGCACGCACCTGCTTCGACCTGCTCCGCCAGAGTTTCCAGATCGGAAGAATTGCCTTTTCCAAGATAACCGAGGTTCATCGGCAGTTCTTCTGCGGCCTCCAGCATCTTCTCGAGATTGAATCTGCCCGGTGTACAGGTCGTCGCATTCGTTCCGTCTGCCGGACCCGTTCCCCCGCCGATCATAGTTGTAACACCGCTGTACAAAGCGGTCTCCACCTGTGTCGGACTGATAAAATGAATGTGTGTGTCCAGACCGCCCGCTGTTACGATCAGCCCTTCACCTGCAATGATCTCGGTACCTGCCCCAATGATCAGCGTTTCATCCACACCGTCCATAATTGCAGGATTACCGGCTTTACCGATTCCGCAGATCTTGCCGTCCCTGATTCCGATATCCGCTTTTACAATTCCCCAGTAATCTACAATGACCGCATTTGTGATAACGGTATCCGGGCATTTGTCATCCCGCACTTTACAGGATTGTCCCATCCCGTCACGAAGTGATTTCCCGCCGCCGAATTTGGCCTCTTCTCCGTAAACCGCATAATCTTTTTCCACTTCCAGGATAAGAGATGTATCTGCCAGACGTATTCTGTCTCCCGTTGTAGCACCATACATATCCGCATATTTTGCTCTGCTGATCTTATTCATGAGACATTACCCCCTTAAATCCCTGTTCTGCCGCTTTTTCCAACGCTTTTTTCTTTGTATCAGGGTCATCCAGCTTTCCGTCGGTCAGATCATTCAAACCATAGCCTTCCCGCGTGCCGCCGATTTCCACCAGATTGACACGTTTGGTCTCTCCCGGTTCAAAACGCACGGCGGTTCCTGCCGGAATATCCAGACGCATGCCATAGGCCCGCTCACGCTGGAATTCCAACGCCTTGTTCACTTCAAAGAAATGATAGTGAGAACCGACCTGGATCGGACGGTCTGCCGTATTGGTCACCTGGATCTGCGCCGTGTCTTTTCCGGCATTCAGTTCAATGTCTCCTGGTTCCGTCAGAATCTCTCCCGGAATCACTTTTCCGTTTCCGGTAATCGGATTGTGTACCGTTACTAATTTTGTTCCATCCGGAAAGGTCGCTTCCAGCTGAATCTCATGGATCATCTCCGGTATCCCGTCCATGACATCATCTGTTGCAAGCATTCTGGTACCCATCCGCATCAGTTCCGTCACGCTGTGTCCGTCTCTCGCCAGTTCCAGCAGCTGGGAGCTGATATAAGCAATTGCCTCCGGATAATTCAGTTTTAATCCCCGTTCTTTTCTCTCTTTTGCAAGCGTACCTGCAAGATGAAGCATCAGTTTGTCTGTTTCTCTCGGTGTTAAATGCATTTTTTCCTCCTGAATACGCAAAAAGGCCCTAAAAGAAACGCCGTTGTTTCTTTCAAGACCTTGTCGATTTCTTTTACTATACCACAATTATTCACTTATTTGAAGTCTTTTAACAATAGAAATGCCTTTTCACCTTCCAAATTTCATCTTCCAGTAGGCTTCGATTACATCTACGCACTGGTCACGTCCAACCCTTGCGCTGTTCAGCGTCAGATCATAGTTGACTGGATTTGTCCAGCTGCCGCCATGCGTGTAATAGTGATAGTAATCCGAACGGTATTTATCTGTTTTCTCAATCAGTTTATGTGCTTCCTGTTCTGTGACGCCCAGCTTATTCTGAATCGATTCCACGCAGGCACGCCGGGGTGCCTCGATGTAGACACTGATGACGTTTTTTGAATCTTTCAGAATATAGTCGGCACATTTCCCAATGACGATACAGGATTGTGATTCCGCCAGATGACGGATGATATTGCTTTGTATATTGAACAAATTGACATTCGATGTAAATTCCTTTGTACATGGCTCTGCCACCGATGTAAACGGGACTTTTTTCAGATATCCGGCAATCGTCCCATATCGATTCAGTTTCTCATCTGCCTGATTAAACAAAGCCTCGTTAATGCCGCTGGAATCCGAAGCCATCTTTAAAATCTGTGACTCATAGCATGGAATCCCCAATCTCTTTGCCAGATTGTTTCCAATCTCTTTGCCTCCGCTTCCAAAACCCCTGGCAATGGTAATCACATAATGTTCCATCGCACACGCTCCTTTCCGGATTCTATCCGATCCGCACCTATCCGTGACGGACAGGTAACAGTATTCTCACCACGGTTCCCTCATCCGGTCTGGACGATATTTCCACATCCCCGCCGTGCCGTATCACAATTCTCCTTGCACTTGCAAGACCGATTCCGTCTCCTTCGTATTCTCCGTCACTGTGCAGTTTGCGAAACACATGAAAAATCTCTTCCGCATGTTTTTCATCAAACCCGATTCCGTTATCGGTCACCGAATAGACCATCGTCTCCCCTTTACGTACTGCCTTTACACGAATATCGGCATGTTCCCGCTCTCTCGTAAATTTGATGGCATTGCTCAGTATGTTCTGCACCACGAGACGAAGCAGCACCGGGTCACCGGAGATTGCCGGAAGCGTCTCTTTTTCAAATACAATGTTCCGCTCCGGTTCCAGCATACGAAGCCCTTCAAAGACTTCTGCAAACAACAGATCCATATCCACGCTGTCAAAATGCAGTTCCTCATAAAAGACACGGGAGAAATGATGCAGTCCTTCCGTCATAGTCGCCGCCTGCTGTGCCTTATCGCTGAGCATTCCGCATATTTTTTCCGTCTCTCCCAGATTCCCATCCTGCACTTCCCGTTCCAGAAGCTCCGCAAGCTGCCGGATGACATAGAGCGGTGCGCGGATATCGTGGGAGACGGTATAGCAGAACTTATCCAGTTCTGCATATGCCTTCTGCAGCTCCCTCTGCTTCTGTGAAAGACGAATCCGCACCTTTACCCGCTCCAGCAGTTCTTCCCGGATAAACGGCTTCACGACATAGTCACTGCCTCCTGCCGCAAAACTCTGCCCGATGTATTCTTTGTCATTATAGGCAGTTGCAAAAATAACGGGGATATCCGCTGTCTTTTTATTTCCTTTTATTTTCTGACAAAACGTGAAGCCGTCCATCTCAGGCATCACGATATCTAAAATCATAAGATCCGGAATATGTTTATCCAGAATCCGGAATGCGTCCGTGCAGGAAGTGGCTGCATAAACCCTGCATCCTTCCGGCTTCAATATCTCACTTACATAACGAATCTGCTCCGGACTGTCGTCTACAATCAGTACGGAGTTTGCAACTGCTTCCGGCATCTTATTCACCTCTTATTCCGTCAAAACTTTTTGTACCTCATCCGCCGGGATGCCTGCCGTTTGTCCCTGCATGACGATGGTTCCTTTTTTCATTATATACAGATAATCCGATATTCCAAGTACAAAATCGAGATACTGTTCCACGATCAGAACGGTGATTCCAAGTTCCTGATTTACTTTTCGAATCGCAGTTCCGATATCTTCGATGATGGAAGGCTGAATGCCCTCGGTCGGTTCGTCCAGAATCAGAATCTTCGGCTTTGTCACGAGTGCTCTTGCGATCGCAAGCTGCTGCTGCTGCCCGCCCGAGAGATCTCCGCCTTTTCGCTTCGCGAAGGTCGGTAGAATCGGAAACAGTTCATAGATATACGCCGGGACCGTTCCTCCTCCCTGTGCCTTTAATCCAAGTTCCAGATTCTCCTGTACGGTCATCTGCGGAAAGATATCGCGTCCCTGCGGGACATAGCCGATTCCAAGCTTTACTCTGTCATAGGTCGGTGTCTTTATCATCTCCGTCCCTGCCAGTTTCATGCTTCCCTCCGGTGTCTTTACCAGACCCATGATACTTTTTAATGTTGTACTCTTTCCGACTCCATTTCGTCCAATCAGGCAGACGATCTTGCCGTCTGGAATTTCCATATCCAGATTTCGGATGACACTGCTTTCGCCGTAACAAGCGCTCATGTTCTGAATCTTAAGCATGCTGTTCCCCTCCTCTTCCAAGATATACGGCCTGAACAGTCCGGTCTGCCAGTACATCATGAATATTGCCTTCCATCAGGACTTTCCCTTCGTGGAGCACCGTAACGGTATCCGCAATCTGCTTGACAAATTCCATATCATGTTCTACTACAATTACCGTACATTCTTTCTTAATCTCCTGAAGCAGTTGGCCCGTGCGGAACGTTTCCGGTTTGCCCATGCCGGCTGCCGGCTCATCCAGCATGATGATTTCGGGCTTCTGCACCAGCTGCATGGCAATTTCCAGCCACTGTTTCTGCCCATGTGCCAGAGAGCCTGCTTTCCGGTCCGTGTAATCTTCCAATCCTACCTTCTTAAGAACCTCCAGAATCTGCGCCCTGTCTTCTGCTGACAGACGGTAAAAAATATTTTCCCAGACATGCTTGTGTCCCTTTAAGGATAATATCATGTTCTCCATGACGGTCAATTCCACGAACACGGACGGAACCTGAAACTTCCTGCCGACCCCTTCGTTGACAATTTTATATTCCTTCATATCGGTCAGTCGAATTTTTGTTCTGTTCTCGGGATAGAAATGAACCGTCCCGGAAGTCGGTCTGGTCTTGGCACAGATGATATCCAGAAGCGTTGTTTTTCCCGCTCCGTTCGGTCCGATAAAAAAGTGAATGGAATGACGTGCAACCTGTATATCAACATCTGTCAGAGCCTTAAACCCATCAAACACAACCGATATGTGCTTTATTTTTAAAACCGCCTTGCTGTCTTTCGCCATCTAGACCACCTCCTTTTTTACTTTAAAACGCCGAATCCATGCCGGTATCTGTTCCTTCACCAGACCCACAATTCCTCCTTTGAAAAAAAGAATCGTGATACAGAAGATAGCCCCGATGATATATTGCCAGATATCTGCCAGCGAACCGGAACTGAGGTGGTATTCGCAGAGATTGATAAAAAATGCTCCGATTACCGCTCCGATAATCGTACCTCTGCCTCCGACCGCAACCCATATGATCATGGTAATGGAATAGGAGATGGTCATCTGGGACGGCGTAATACTTCCGTTAAAATTTACAAACAATGCTCCGCCGAGTGCAGATAGTACCGCCGACAGGGTATAAATAAAATTCTTATAGTTATTGACGCAGTATCCGGAAAAATAAGTTCTGTTTTCTCCGTCACGAATTGCGATTAAGAGCTTTCCGAATTTCTGATTTACGAGATAGGATGCCAATGCATAGACGAGCACCAGCGCCAGCAATGCAACAAAGAACATCGCCATCAGATTTCCGCGGTGTGCCGATCCTCTCGTACTTCCGAACAGCGAAACGAAATCGGTGATTCCGTTATTTCCTCCCGTATATTTGGAATTGGCAATAAACAACGAGTAGGCCGCCCAGGTCAGTGCCTGTGTGATGATTGAAAAATAAACGCCCTTGATGCGGCTGCGGAAAACGAAGAATCCAAGCACCGCCGCCAGAATACCGGGCACCAGCAGTGCCAGAAGCATTGCGAGCGGCATATGTAAAAACGGTTTCCAGAAGAGCGGAAGCTCCGTCAGTCCGCCGGTCTGCATAAAATCTGTGATGCTTCCGCCGTTATCGCGTAATCTCAGATACATCGCCATTGCATAACCGCCCAGACAGAAATAAATTCCGTGACCGAGACTCAGCATTCCGGTGTAACCCCAGATCAGATCCAGTGAAATTGCTACAATGGAGTAGCACATACACTTTCCAAGAAATTGTATCATGGATGTGGAAGAAATCAAAAGCGGGCTGCATGCCAGAAGCACAACGATTACGAGAAAGCAGATATGGCTGCCTTTGCCTTTCCAAATTGTTTTTATATTCATTGCATACACCTCCTATTCCTCATCCAGACTACGGCTGCGGAATGTAAACAGCCCTTTTGGTTTAAACTGCAGAAACACAATAATAATGAGCAGTACGATCGCCCTTGCGATGGATGCACTCTGATAGGATTCCACAAAAATACTGGAAAATCCGATAATCATCGCTCCGATGACCGTACCGAGCAGATTGCCGACACCGCCGAGCACCACCGTCATAAACGAATATACGATGTAGCTCTGCCCGACGGTGGAGTCCACCGAACCGAGCAGTGCAATCGAGCAGCCCGCCACACCGGCAAGACCGGAGCCAAAGGCAAAGGTCACGCAGTCTATCTTTTTTGAATTGATGCCCATACACTGCGCCATTGAACGGTTCTGCATCGTGGCACGCATCTGTGCCCCGAAGGAAGACCGGTTCATTAACAGCCAGACAAGCAGCAGACATACGATTACCATTGCAATGATAAAAAGCCGGTTATAGGCAAAGGTGCAGGATCCGATTTCGATTCCGCTCCTTAAAAAATCCGGTGCATTGACATTTACGCCCTGAGAACCGAAAATACTTCTGGCTGCCTGCTGGAGAATCAGACTGATTCCCCAGGTTGCAAGCAGACTGTCAATTTTTCTTCCATACAGCCTTGTAATAAGTGTCTTTTCCATGATACAGCCAAGACCAAACGTCACCATAAATGCAAACGGTATTGCCGCTATGTAATATGCGCTTCCGCTTTTCCCGAACAGCTGCACAAAAATCTGCTGCATAATATAGGTCATATATGCCCCAATCATAACGAATTCCCCGTGTGCCATATTGATGACACCCATCAGCCCAAAAGTTATGGACAGTCCCAGCGCTACCAGCAGGTAGATAGAACCAAGGCTTAAGCCATTAAACAACGTATTTACGATATCTGCCACAATCGCACCTCCCTATTCCGCAACCGCCGTGTCTTCTGTTACTCCAATGGTTTGATTCCGGCTTTTACTGCCCAGTCATAAGTCTCCAGATATGGATCCGGATCTACCGGTGAATCGGTGGAATATATTTCGTAGATCAAACCATCATCGCCCACCTGACCGATACGTACCGGTTTTGCAAGATGCTGATTGTCTCCATCGATTGTAACGGTTCCTTCCGGTGCATCGTAGGAAATCTTTCCTGTGTCAATTGCCGCAAGCACATCATCCACTTCAAAACTGTCTGCCTTCTCACATGCTGCCTTCCACAGATATACCGCATCATAAGCAGCTTCTGCCGGATCGGAAGTCACGCGGTCTTCGCCGTACTCATCTTTATATGCCTGAACAAATTCTTTGTTTTTCTCAGTGTCGGTCGTCTGATAGTAATTCCAGGATACCATATGTCCTTTTAAGATATCCGCACCGATGGTTGCTACCTCTTCCTCCGCAATGGAGAAGGACATCGTCATATAATCCTCACTGGTGTAATTCTTTTCAGACATCTGCTTGAAGAAGGATACGTTGCCCGTACCGTTTAAGGTATTGATGATGACATCCGGTTTTGCTTCTTCGATTTTGGAAATAATCGTTGAAAAATCGGTCTGATCCATATCCGCATATTCTTCGCCTACCACTTCCAATCCGGCTGCCTCTACCTGTGCCGTGATAATCATGTTTGCCGTACGCGGGAATACGTAGTCAGAACCCAGCAGGAAGAACTTCGTGTATCCCTGATCGATCAGATATTCAATGGCAGGCACGATCTGCTGGTTTGGCGCTGCTCCTGTATATACGATGTTGCTCGAGGATTCCATTCCTTCATACTGCACCGGATAAAACAGCAATGCGTCATAGTCTTCAAAAATAGATTTTACTGCCTTACGTGAAGATGAAGTCCAGCATCCAAATACGGTTGATATACCATCCTGGTCTACGAGCTTTTCTGCCTTTGTCGCAAAGGTGGATGGATCGGAAGCACCGTCCTCTTCCTGATATTCAATCTGGCGGCCTAATACACCACCGTCTTCATTGATCTCTTTAATTGCAAGTTTTTCTGCATCTAAGACTGCTTTTTCGGAAATTGCCATGGAGCCTGTCATGGAATGTAATAATCCGACTTTTACGGTATCTTCACCGTCTTTCCCGGAACCGCATCCTGCCATGGTGACAACCAGGGATGCCGTCAGAAGCACTGCTGTCAGTTTTTTCGATAAACATTTTTTCATAATTTCTACCTCTCTCATTTTGCGCTGTCTCATTGCTACCATCATAGATCTGAACAAAAAAAGGAGCCATTATCCTCTGATAATGACTCCTTCGTCGTCTTCCCTATGCTACATCTGTTACGATCGTTTTCTGATGTTGGTATACAATTTACCATAGGAATTACGAGAAAAACACCTTGAAAAACAGACTTTTTCCCTCGGAAATCAGACGTTATTCAATTTTTTATACTCTGCCGGTGTCACGCCGACCACATTTTTAAACAGCTGGGAGAAATAATCCGGTGAAGCATAGCCGAGCAGCTCCCCGATTTCATAAACTTTATACTGTCCGCTTTTTATAAGCGGCTTTGCGTATTCCATCTTGATCTGATTATACAGACTGCGGAAACTCAGCCCCGTCTTATGCTTAATCTGCCTGCCCAGATAATCCTTATTCAGTCCCATCTCATCAGCCATTTCCTCAATGGTAAGGTTACAGTGCATGTTTTCATCCATGTACCGGAAGATGTTCTGTATCAGGGCATCCTGCAGGTCTTTCCCGGGCAGAAGTCTCTTGGCAAGCCCGGTCACGCCGTTTTTATTCTGTGCCAGCAAAAGTTCCCGCACCCTCTGCAGGACACCGTCCAGATCTTCTTCTCCCATCGGTTTGATTACGTAGTCAACCGCACCCATGCGAAGCCCTTCTCTTGCATATTCAAATTCATTGTAAGAACTGATGAATACGAACAAAACATCCGGATAGCTCTCTGTTACATGCTTCATCAGCGTAATTCCGTCCATAAACGGCATCCGGATATCGGTGAAAATGACATCCGCCGGGTGTTTCTGCATAGCTTCTAAAGCCCGGGAACCATTTGCCGCTTCCTGCTCAATACAAAAGCCATACTTTCCCCATGCTTTCATTTTCGAATATACATAGCGCACCGCATCGTCATCTTCTACCAGCATCACTTTGTACATACCGTCATCTCCTTCTTTTCACTGTCTGCCGTTTCCAAAATGTGTTCCACTGCTTTCCCGATTCCGGTAAAATCATATCGGAGCACTGCCTCCCGAAGCCGCTGCACCGTCTCCGGCTCACAGAATGCGGACAGCTGTTCCATGTGCCCTTCGACAAGAGCAACCGCCTCCGTATCATGATCTCTGCTCAACCGTAGAATCTCATTACACAACTCTTTCAACTTCATTTGATCAAAATCACTGCCTTGCCCCTGTAATGCCCCTTCCCTGGCAGCATCGTCTGCACGGCATCTGCTCTGCTCCCGGAAATGCTCCAGTCTCTGAATTGTATGCTCCCATAAACGGACAAATTCATCCAAGCGTTCTCCCTTTCCCTCACGCAGTTCATCCTGAAATCTGGCACAACACTCCTGTAACAGCGGACAGTACAGATTTCCGGTAATTCCTTTCAGCTGATGGACACACTCCTCTGCCTGTACATAGTCTTTGCTCTCCAGCAGGGTGCCAAGACGCCCGGCGTCATCCTGATGCAGAATGAGAAAACGTTCTACGATTCCTTCCAGTGCAGACCGGTTTCCATTCAGCTGCTGCAAACAGGCAGCCTCGTCAAAATAAACAGTCTGTGCCGCTTCTGCGGACTCCTCCAAAGCCGGTATTTCTTCGACAGACGCGGGCATCCGGCCGAAATACGCTTCGAGCAGGGCAAACAGCTTTTCCTGACGAACCGGCTTTAACAGACAGTCGTTCATTCCTGCCTTTTTTATCTTATCTCTTACTTCCGGTACGGCATCCGCGGTAAGAGCGATAATCGGTATTTCTTTGTAGGGCTTCATTTGCCGAATGTTTGCTGCCGCTTCATAACCATCCATTTCGGGCATGCGGATATCCATGAAAATCAGATCAATGTCGCTCTGTCTCTCCAAAATTTGAATTGCCTTTTTCCCGCTTTCTGCGGCAACCACCGTAATTTTGCACAGAGCCAGTATTTCACTCTGCACATGAATATTAATTTCACTGTCATCGGCAATCAGCACCTTTTTCCCGTGGCAGTCCGGAACCTGTATCTTTTTTGCCTCCAGCTCCTCCGCTCGTTTTCCGGAGAGCGGAAAATCCATTTCAAAAGAAAAGACAGAACCTTTCCCCAGTTCACTTTTTAAATTCAGCCGGTGTGTCTGATCGCCGGAAAGTGCTATGATTTCACTGCAAATTGGAAGTCCCAGTCCCGTTCCCCCGTATTTTCTTGTGACCGAGGCATCGCTCTGGGTAAATGGCTGAAATATCTTCTCCCGTACTGTTTCTTCCACACCGATTCCAGTGTCTTCGATTGCAAAGAAAAGCAGACACGATTCACTTTGCATTTCCAATAACCGAATCAGAACTCTGATCTTACCTGCTTCCGTAAATTTGATTGCATTTCCAATCAGATTCACCATCACCTGGCGCATCCGCAGGGAATCCCCTTTCACAACATGCGGAACCTCCTCCTCCAGTTGCACCGAAAGTTCCAGACCTTTTCGCGAAGCCTGCTGCATAAAAATTGCATGCACCTCATGCATCAGCTCCCAAAGGTCAAAATCCACGCATTCCAGTTCCAGATGCCCCGCTTCAATCTTGGAAAAGTCCAGAATCTGATTGATCAGTTCCAACAGTCCGTTGGAGGAATACCGGATGCTATGCAGATACTCCTTCTGCTTTTCGGCCAGATCGGTCTGCTCCAGCAGATACGTATACCCATTGACTGCATTCAGCGGAGTCCGGAGTTCGTGACTCATCTGTGCCAAGAATATACTTTTCGCCTGATTCGCATCTTCCGCTTCATTCCTTGCTTTCCGCATGCTTTCTTCCGCATTTTTTCTATGGCGCAGTTCTTCAAAAAACATATCAATCATCTGGTTAAAGGCTTCGGCAAACCGGATCAGTTCCATTGCTCCATAGGGAACGATCTTTGCCCGCAATATCTGTATATCGCCTGCCACAGCCGGATCGGCATGGTCCGAATAATCCCCGGCCGCACAGATTTCCTTTGTATAACCCTTCAACGGCCGGATGTAAAGATGATTCATGATATTGAGCAGAAATCCGATGGCCAGAAGCGCCGCTGCCGCCAGTACGATCTGAATGACTGTCGCGATTCTCGTCCCTTCTTTTCGCTGTTCCACTTCTTCATCCAGACGGCTGTTCATCTGTTCCTTAAATTCATCGATGGGTGTCATGATCTCTGTCTTGTAGTTCTCATAATTATCATCGTAGAGAATATCAATTGCCTTGCTGCGCATTTCTTCTGTCGTCATGGTATTCATTTCTGCCGGACTCTCATAGGACAGCACATAACCGACATAGCGCTTTAACTGACTGTCCGAATCATAGTCTCCCGGCGTTTTTCCCATCGATACCAGCGCCAGCTTCATCGAGTAGATTTCAGTTTCCACAAGCAGATCCGAATACTGCTTTGCCTGTTCCAGTAATTTCTTTTCATTTTCAGGCGGATGATTCCGTTCAAAGGTCTCGATTGCCTCTTCTCTCTGTCTGGTATGAAAGATCTCATCCCAGTAATTGGACAGATGCTTCTCATCTCCCGTAATTGCAAAGTAGCGGACTTCCGCTGTCAGGTAGTCCGACGCATTTGCCAGATTCTCACCAAGCTGACGGTACTCTGCCCGTCTGGTCTGGGCATTCTCCTCCTCCTGGATCGATATATTCATGTAGTATGTACTAAACAGCATGGAAGCTGCCACTGCCAGAAAAATAAACATTGACATGATCCATATATTACGGCTGCTTCGCAGATTCCACTTCATTCTTTCGACACCTCTCTTTTGTTCCCACAACAAAAACAGGATAACCTCTCCGCCCCATTGCAGACAGTTACCCTGTTCATCCATTCATTTTCTCTATCTTATATTATTTTTTTGATACAGGCAAGTGGGAATGATTCGATGCCTTTTGTTTTCCTTCCGAAATCCGATTGCCGCAAGCGGCACTCCGGTTATACTTCAATCTGTCTTCCGGCTTCATCCTGTCCAGTGATCACAAACTGGGAGGTGTTCAAATCTGCCCTCAGACAGGCTTTGCAGCCATGGTTCTCCCATGTGATTTCCAGCTTAGCCCCTTCCGTACAGAAGGTCATACTGCCGTCAAATCCGAATGCAGGTGATGTGTTTCGAAATTTTAAAAGTTCGAGCTGTCTCTTTACTACGTTTTCTTTCAGAAGTGCCTCCACTCGCTCGCCGGACAGGTTTGATCTGTTAATTTCCTTATGCCCGTTCACTCCGGCAAGTGCAACTGCCTCATGATCATTTTTTCCTGCAAATAGATCCAGATACCATACCTGCGGCTTTCCAGGCATAAACAACTGCAATGCTCTGGCCAAAAGCATTTTTTGATCATTTTCACCGAGTGCACTATAATAAGTTGCATTCACCTGATAATAGATGTTCTTCTGTCCATGAAGATTTTTCACAAAACCGCCGCGCTCCACAATCGTATCAATCAGTGTCTGAATCTGCCCGTCCGGAATCAAGCCTTTTAAATCCAGCAGCGGGATACCATCGTGACAGCCCAGCATATTTACCACACGAATATCATGATCGACCAGTTCCTTTGCCCATTTGGCAAGCGTGGTTCCGTCCTGCCGTTCCAATGCATCAATAATTAACCCCGGAAGAAAGAAGTCATATGTCATATAGCCTTTCTGCGATAGCATTTTATAGATGCCTTCACTGTAGCTTGCATGAATCTCCGGAAGCAGATTGATCGCATACTGATCCGCAAGCTTCTGAACCTTTTGAAGCAGCTCCCAGGTTCCCGGATCATTGAGGAAATTCCGTTCCCCAGGTTCTTTTGGTGCATAGGCAAATGCATCCAGTCGGACAATTTTTGCACCATATCCGGCCAGCGTCTTTAATGTTTGGTCATAATGCTCCCAAACGAGCGGTGACTTGATATTCAAATCCATCTGTCCAAGATATTTTCTTCTGGATTCCATCAGTTCAACGGTTTTCTCCCGATACTTTTCCAATCTTCCAAACGATAGATCGAGGAGCTTAATCCCTTCTGCCAGCGCCTGATTTACCAATTCGGCCAGCGCCTCTGCGGAGCTGTACTGTATCTCCATTACCTGCATCAAATCCTGCGCGTCCACCGGATCGTAACGTACCTCCTGATAGAAAGTATTCCAGTAAGGTATTTTTTTCCCATCCGGCATTCGTACCATCAAAACAGGGAGTCCCGGTTTCCGGAAAAACATGTTTTCAATCAATTTCGGGTCTGGCTGTATATAACCCTCTTCCGTCATTGTGCCATGACCTTCCCAGAACTTATTCCAGTCAATAAAGAAATCCAGATACCTTGATTTCTCACCATTGCGGATAATATCCTGAAACTGCTCCGACAGTACAGATGCATGGTTTAATATAAAATCCAGCTTCAAATCAATTCCAAGTTCTTTCAGCTCAGCCAGATCCTCGCGGCTGCCCAGCAGTTCATTAATTCCATAGTCAATCACAGAAAAGCCACGGTCCAGATCCGTGTTAAAAATACTCGGCAGGATATAAAAAGATTGAAACGCATCCTTCATTTCCGGCTTCTTTAAAAATAGGACTATGTCGGAAAGCGTTCCGCCAACACTATCCGGATACGCATTCAGCATTGCCCCGTTTTCATTCATTACTCCCATTCTCACTTTCCTCCATTAACCTGCAGTACTGTTCGTAGCTTAATAATCTGCCGCTTTTTGATAAGATAATTTTTGCTTTGTGTGCCTGTGCACGCAGCATTTCCTGTTCAATTTCCAGAACTGCTGCCGTAAACGGGCTGTCTGTGGCTCCGTCACGGTTTCTGGCTCTCCGATGTGCCAGGGTTTCCTGCGGTGTACTATTTAAAAGGATCGGAATATCCACTCCTTTATAATGGTCACTGTTCCCGTGCGTCCATTCGATGATAAGAATCTGAATATTTGAAAAATCAACCTGCTCAAACCAGAGTTCCGTTTCTGTTCTTCCCATCCGCTTTAACCAGATCTGTTCTTCCCCGGACTTAAAACTTTGAATGATGGAGGTCAGATCATCAAATCCGATTTCCCTGCTGCTTCCCAGATACTGTCTCAATCCTTCTTTTCCATTCCGCAGATAGGAATCGTACCATTCATATTCTTTGATATGGTCTGAATTCGCATCATCGCCTTCTTCCTGAAATTTCCGAATCATCTCAAAGCGCTCACCGGTATATGCATGTTCCTTTATCATACCTCTTAACGCACTTTCCCGGAACACATGAAGACGTTCTACATCATTGTATTTTGGGATTTTATGCGGATAATTATCGCCGGACAGGGTGTAGCTTCCAATTCCGATTTCCTGTAAGTAATATGATAGCAAAGAAGCGATTTCAGATTTCCCCACTCCGGAGCCTCCGCATACCGTCAATACCGCTTTCCGGTTCTCTTCCAAAACAGGAATCAGCTGCTTTAACAGCTCCGGAAAAATAACTTTACTTTTGGCAATATGTTCTTCTCCAATACTGATTTTATCCCCCGGCATATCACCATGCTGGATATCTTCCGGTATTTGCGGTGCCTCCCAGTGAACCGTTTTCTTTATGACCTCCAAAGCTTCCTTTTTCTCATTCATAGTACTTTCCATCATTCTTCCTCGCTTTCAAAATCCTTACTTCTTTTCTATCTTTCTAAATGTTCACCGTTAGAAGTGATCACATCTTTATAAAAAAATCCCGAATCCTTTATTGTTCTCTGCTGTGTTTCATAATCGGTAAAAATCAGCCCGAAACGTTCGGAATATCCATATGCCCACTCAAAATTATCCATACTGCTCCATGCAAAATATCCAAGCAAATCCACACCATCCTCTGCCGCACGTTGATATTCCCTTAAATAGCGGTGCATGAAATCCACTCTGCTGCTGTCGTGAACCTTGCCGTCGTACGCAACCCAGTCATGGGATGACATTCCATTTTCGGTAATCAGAAATGGTTTCTGGTATCGTTCCGTTAAAAACTTCGGTGCCCAGTACATACACTCCGGTGTGACCGGCCACTGAATTGCAGTCTTTGGGAATCCATCCGGTCTTTTCACACGAACCGGATTTCCGTCCTCGTCAGCCCGGATCATCACCGCATTATACATATTCTGACCGTAAAAATCCAGCGGCTGGGAAATCAGTTCCATATCTTCTTTTGTAATTTCAGGAAGGTATTTTCCAAAATACGTATACACTTCCTTTGGATATTCTCCCAGAAATACCGGATCACTCCAGAAAGCAATATTCCACACGGAGTCGTTTAAGGAGTCATTCTGTAAATGAAATGTTGCTTTTTTCGCGGCTTCAATATCTGCCTTGGCATCAGAAGCCGGATAATACAAGGCACTGCATGGTGCCATTCCAATTTTTACCGGCCGGACTGCATGCTCACGGATCGCTTTCACTGCCATTCCATGCGCTTTGAGCAGATGATGCCAGACGGTAAAAAATTCATAGGCTCCGACCTTAAGTCCCGGTGCATGTTCACCGGTCAGATAACCAAGACCCGCCACACACTGTGGTTCATTTATCGTAAAGAAGTTTTCCACACGATCCGAAAAATGCTCCGCAAGAATGGATGCATATCTATAAAAAAGTTCTGGAATCTCGGGATTCAGCCATCCTCCCTTTTTTTGAAGCTCATAAGGCAGATCCCAATGATACAGTGTCATATAGGGCAAAATGTCATTGGCAATCAGTTCATCGACCAATTTATCATAATATTCCAGTCCCTTCGTATTCACTTCGCCTTCTCCGTCAGGGAGAATTCTGGCCCAGCTGACAGAAAAACGATAAGCCAAAATACCAAGCTCTTTCATCATTTTAACATCTTCCTTATAGCGATGATACTGATCACAGGAAATGTCCCCATTCTGATTTTCGTAAATATGCCCTTCTTCTTTACAGAAAACATCCCAAATGTTTAACCCTTTTCCATCCTCCTGTGCAGCACCTTCCACCTGGTAGGAAGCAGTTGCCGCTCCCCAGATAAAATCTTTTCGAAAGCCCATTTTTATCACCTCGTGTTCGATTGTTTTCTCTTATCCATACGTATGATACACATCATAAATGTTCCATGTATCCGTATCTGCTTTTTCCTGTTCCAGCCTGTCTGCCCCTTTGGAAACTTCCAGTATCACCGGGCTTGTATCTGTAATGGCAAACACATTTCGATCCAGTATGAAATCCGTTTTGGCATTCTCCAGCATACAATACGGAACAAAGGATTTCGCTGTCAATTCCAGCCTGCCTTCCTCTTTTGCACGAATCTGAATGTCCGGTTCCTCCAGCTTTAGATATTTCACCGGCACAAATGACTCCCACTCCTGTCTGCTCTTTTGCGCTCCGCCTTCTGTATACCGATATTGCATCTGAACAAAAACAGAATCATCCCTTCCCAAAATCAGGGTCTCATAGTCTTTTGTAAAAATACACGCTGCACTTAACGGCGCAATTGTTTCCGAAATATCGATTTGATCTAACACTTTAAAATCCAGGGTTTTTAATGACAGGGTCCCTTCTACCCGGCACGGCTCTGTCGTCTCGTTGGAAATCCAGAAATGGCATGTCGTTCCATCTCTTTCGATACTTCCCGCAACCGGTGCATAAAACTCTCTCGCCATATAATGCAGCGCCTTGTATCTCCCATAATAGTCGATACTCGACCAGGACGCCACCGGCCAGTTGTCATTAAACTGCCAGTAGATGCTGCCCATGCACCGGCCTCTGTTTCTGCGCCAGTGCTCCACGCCTGACTTAATCGCATACCCCTGTATCACCTGACTTAAAAACACCAGATTTTCCAAATCCTTCGGATACCGGAACGTTTCAGACAGGTAGTAAAGAATCTTTCCGTTTGCAGCCGGGTTTTTCTGATGGGACTCCATCACACGCGAAAAGAGATTCCGGTCTTCCTCTTCTGTAAATGCTTCAATGGTCTTAATGGATGGCAGTGACTGGAATCCAAACTCAGAGCAGAAGCGAAAGAAATGATTCCGATACTCGGTATAAGGTTTCTGCCCATGCCATACATCCCAGTAATGACTGTCTCCGCGGTTCTCGTCCCCGGGATCATCAAAGCTTCCTCCGGAAGACGGAGATGACGGCCAGTAAAATACATCCGGCGCATATTCTTTCACCGCGTTTGCAAGATAATATTCAAACTGCAGCAGGTAATCCTTGCGCAGAGCCGGTGCATGATCCTTCATATCCTTCCATTCCAGCCAGGCCACTTCCATCTCATTGTTTCCGCAGATCAGTCCAAGACACGGATGATTCCGAAAACGGACCAGATTATCCTTTGCCTCTTCCAGAATGTTTTTCAGAAACGAATCATCCAGATCATATACATTGCACGCAAACATAAAATCCTGCCAGAGAATAATTCCATATTTATCACATAATTGATAAAATTCATCCGATGGATAATATCCGCCGCCCCAGATACGCAGAGAGTTAAAGTTGGCATAAACCGCGGCCTCAACATCTCTTTTCAGAACCTCCTGCGTTATGTTCGGATAAAAGCAGTCATCCGGAATATAGTCCGCACCACGGGCAAATATTTTCACACCGTTTACCATAAAAGCGAATTCTTTCCCCCACTGATCATCTTCCTGCGATACCGTCAACGTGCGCAGACCGATTGTATATTTTTTCTCCTGCGTCTCTTCATCCGGTGCATGTAACGTTACCGCTACGCTATAAAGCGGCTGTTTTCCATACCCGTTCGGCCACCATAACTCCGGTTTTTCTATGGCGATTTCCTTTTCGGTTCCATTATAGATGCATACACCCTTTGGATCAGTTACCCGATAACGGATCTCAGTCATTGCATCTGCCTCACCGGAAATTTCCGTAGCCAGGTGCAGTGTTACCCGGTCCTTGTCCCAAATCTGACGAATCAGCGTTTCTTCCAGTTTTACTTTCTCATAGGCCACAAATTCAATGTCTCCATAGATCCCGCAATCAGGAAGCTGTGGACCCCAATCCCAGCCAAACATGCAATGGGCTTTTCTTAAATACTGTTCACCCACCAATGTTCCGGTATTCGCCATGGTAATTTCCCGGCCCTTGGCAGGTTTACGGTTTTCGATGAATTCCAATGCTGAGAAAATTTTGACAGAAAGTGTATTTTTCCCTTCCTGAATCCACTCTCTGCAAGGAAATCGATAAATGCGGTGCATATTATCAACATGTCCGATCTTATGACCGTTTAGAGAAATGTCCGCAATCGTATCCACTCCATGAAACACCAGTTCCATCTGTGGCTTCTGATATTCCTCCGATGTCACCTGGAAATTTCCTTCTATTTCAAAATCATTTCTTAAAAAATCCTTGACCTCATACTCATTTCTGCCATAAAACGGATTCGGAATCACTCCCTGCTTTCCAAAAGCTGTCATCGCAGACCCCGGAATAGAGAATGGATACCACTGGTTTTCACCGGAGATTCTGATCTGAAAGCACTCCTTGACTAATTTTTTCATTGTCTGTTCCTCTCTTTGCCATCATAATTCTTCATACACAAAAGATTCAAAATCCGCATATACCGAATGACTCTTCAAATCACTGACTGTCATTCCCACGAAAGCACCGGTAAAGCCGTCCGCAAACTCATCCGACAGTACCTCTGTCCTTAAGGATTCTCCCAATTCTTTTTCGACACCATGTTCCAAATAGGAAAAATTGGTCTCATTTTCGTGCACCTTTATTCGAATACAGTATTTATCTGCATGAATCTCATGGCTTGCCATCCAGGTTGTCTTACCTGCTACGACCTGAAGGAGGTTCACGGTCGTAACTGCCTCATCTTCATCATAGGAAACAAATGCATAGTACTGGTTTTTCTCGTCATAACGGTAGATCAGGCCTGCCGCATGCTGAAAGGAATCCGGGGCGAAGGTAAAGGTTGTCTCTGCCTCAAATCGCAAAGATGACTGTCTTCTTGCGATCAGAGCCTGATCAAATCTGGAATAGATGGATTCTCTTCCGTAGATACGTAAACAGCCTTTTTTTTCTTCCAGCGTCATTCCCAGTGTTTTCCAGGGTTTGCGCAGTGTCTGGAAATCCCGGAAAAACGCTTCCCCATGAAAGGAATAAACCACTTTTCTCTGCACTGATTTGCTGTCCGCTCCAATCCCTTCGAACGAATTTTCCGGAATGCGTGCGCCGCTTTTCAGATAAGGCCAATCCTCTTTCCAGATGATTTCCTGAATTGCAGTTTCGCGCCCCATAGGGCAATACTCGGTGCCTGGAATCGGCCTTGCACACAGGTGGGACAGATACCATATTCCATCCTTACTTTCACAGAAACATCCATGCCCGGCCTTTTTCAACGCAACATTCTCAATCCCGATATACGCCTTTTCCTGCTGCACCAATGCCTGATCCATGCTGCCGCTCCAGGAAGAGAGTACGGGATTTTGGGGATGCACTTCATAAGGTCCGTTCAGACAGCGGCTTCTGGCTACCGTAACTGCATGGAACCATCCGGTCCCGCCTTCCGCACAAACAAGGTAGTAATATCCATTTCTCTTGAAAATCTGTGGACCCTCGATACTGCCGATTGCCGTTCCGCAAAATATTTTTTCCGGATTCCCAATTAATTTCTTCTGTTCGCTGTCATATTGCTGCAGCAGAATTCCCGTAAACGGTGCCTCGCCACAGCAGGCTTTCCGGTAATTCCATTCCATATTCACAATCCATTTACTTCCATCTTCTTCATGAAAAATAGAAGGGTCAAAGCCACTGGAATTCAAATAAACAGGCTTGCTCCAGTTGCCCGTAATCGTTGGAGCCGTAATCAGGTAATTGGACACCTCCATCACCGGATTCTCCCTCGCACCGTGAACCACTGTATAAATCAGATAAAATTGGCTTCCATCATAACTCAGATGCGGTGCCCAGATTCCATCTGAGGCGCTGCATCCCTCCAGATCGGCTTTTTGGGCATCATCGAGCGGTGCCGTAAGGTATTCCCACTGCATCAGATTCTTTGAATGGTAGATCCGTACTCCGGGAAACCATTCAAACGTCGATACTGCCAGATAATAGTCGTCATCCACCCGAATCATGGATGGATCTGGATGAAAGCCTCTTAATACCGGATTCTCACAATGCATTGTTCCTTCTCCCTTCTGTTCCTCTTTCCATCTATCTGTCTGAAAATCATTTCTGATTTTGTATTCCAGTTTATTTTGAAAAAAGGAATCCGGCAAACTGTGCCTTTACCCAAATCACCAGTAAACGGATTCCTTTTTCCAGTTTGTAAAGCGTTGTTCATCACGCACCGTATCTTAACGATACACGTGGTTTTTTAAATAGGAAATTCCAATTGTTTTGTATTGATATAATAACTTGTATTCTGTATTTATAACTACTTTCTTGCCAATCGAGGGATCGTTCAGAATCCGATTCGCAGCCTCTATATAATCTTTAATCACGTCTTTTGTCAGGGGACATTCGTGATGTCCCGGCCAGATTTTATCGTAATATGCCTGATACGACAACAATTTCTCATCGGAAGCTTTCACATCCTCCACCGAAGCCGAATGATCGAAATAAACGAGGATTTCCCGGTTGCATAACGTATCCCCGGAAAAAAGATATCTGTTGTCCCGATCCAGAAGGCAGATACTGCCTTTTGTATGTCCCGGTGTGGCGATTACTTCCAGCTTCCTCCCGCCCAGTTCCAGAATATCATGCTCCTGCAAAGAGGAACACGCTTTTGGCGCTTTTGCCCCGATCAACTCATTCATCTCTTCGTCAGATAAGGAAACCTGAAACAATGCACGGAATTCTTTCATCCTGTCAGCTCGGGACTCTGCTTCGAATCCCTCATTTAGGACAGCGACGTCTGATTCACAGATTTGACAGTTCTCAAATTCCGCAGCACCCCCGGTATGATCAAAATGACCGTGAGACAGCACTACGCTTATGGGCTTGTCCGTAAGATCGGATACCGCTTCTTTCAGACCGCCAAATCCGTTCCCCGCATCAAACAGGATCGCCTTTTCCTCCCCCTCAATCAGATAGAGATAGGTTCGGAACAAATCCTCGAACTGCCAGGTATGTTCATCGATTTTCCTGATCTTATAATGTTCCATCAGCCTTTCACACTTCCTGCCACAATACCTTCAATAATATATCTCTGTCCTGCCAGATACAGGAGCAGTACCGGAAGCATTGTCAGAACCAGACCGGCCATCATAGGTGCATAATCCGCAGAATGTGTCGCCAGGAACGCATAGGTCATCAGCGGTAATGTCTTCACTTCCTTTAACGAAAGGAACGTACTTGCAAGAATATAATCATTCCAGATGGAAAGCGCCGTAAATACCACACAGGTAATTGTAATCGGTTTCAACAACGGGAAAATAATGTTAAAGAACGTTCTTTCCGGTGTGGCTCCATCGATTAAAGCCGCTTCATCCAGTTCTTCCGGTATTCCGCCGATAAATCCGCAATATAAAAAGGTCGGAAACGGAATATTTAATCCGATATGCAGAAAGGTTACCAGCAAAATATTATTGGTAAGTCCGAATCCCGAACCGTAGATTTTTACTAACGGAATCATAATAACCTGAAAAGGAATTACCATAGCCGCTACCAGCAGCATGAAGATAACTTTATTTATTTTCCATTTTTTACGGGAAATGACATAGGCATTCATCGCACTTAATACTGCGCTGGCTGCTGTTGCAATCACGCAGATGATCAGAGAATTCTTAAATGCATTTGAAAAATTCATCGTCTGAAAGGCGGATGCATAATTTGACCAGATCATTTTTACCGGCCAGCTGAATGGATTTGCCACAAATTCTCTGGATTCTTTTAAACTGTTTATAATCACCAGAAAGAACGGCATCACAAACAAAACAGCCAATACCAGTACAAGGAAAAATACAAATACGGTAGAAGTATGTTTACTTTTTCTCATTATGCCGTTACCTCCTTCTTCTTAGACATCGTTACCTGAATCAGCGAAATGACTGCCACAATTGCAAATAATACAACTGCCTCTGCCTGTCCTTTTCCATATTCAAAATTACTGAATGCCGTCTGATAAATCTTATATGCTAATAATTCCGTTGTCTTATATGGCCCTCCGGCTGTCAGGGACAGGTTTACATCAAAGGACATGAATGCTTTTGAAATAGCCATAAAGGTACAGATTGTAATCGAAGAACGAATCATCGGAAGCTTTACAAAACGGAACAGCTGAATTTTCGTAGCTCCGTCAATCGAGGCTGCCTCTAACATTTCACTCGATATATTCGTAAGACCTGCGACGTAAATGACCATCAGGTATCCGCTTAACTGCCATACCGTGACGATGATCAATGCTGCCATAGCCGTATTCGGGCTTGTCAGCCAGGAGGTCAGAAACAGTTTCCAACCGGTAACGGAACCAATTTTTGTCAATGCAAAGGAAAAGATATAATTCCAGATATAACCCATAATAATACCGCCAATCATATTGGCTGCAAAGAAGCAGGTACGGAAGATGCCCTGCATCCGGATTCCATAAGTCAGCAGCAATGCCAGACAAATACCGATGATATTGCTTAATACCACAACAAAGAACACATAGATAAACGTTTTTCCCAGTGAAATCAGGAACGTCCGATCCGTAAAAATATCCACATAATTCTGAAACCCTACCATATTGTAGGAAGCAGACAATCCATTCCAGTCTGTGAAAGTCAGATAGATTCCATAGAATAATGTAACAATTACCACCAGTGCCCAGATAAGCATTGGCGGCACTACAAATTCACAAAACAATTTTACGTCTTTCTTTTTTTTATTCATAATTTACCACCTATTTAAATTGTGCGATCGAACAACACGGAATGACTGTGATCACTTTCACAAATATGGAGATGACGAAAGCCATCTCCATATGATTTTACCTGTAGCCTTTCGAGCCTTTTCTTATTTATTGAGCCTGCCAGTATGCCTGAATCGCATCTGCTGCAGCATCTCTGTCATACTGACCGGTTAAGTACTGCTGCATGGTAGCTCCATTTTCTGACCAGAAATCAGAAGGAAGTAACAGACTGAATGCATAGGTACTGTAGGTTGCCTGATCCTGAATGTAAGACTGTGTTGCCTGAACAATCGGGCTTGAGTAAGTAGCTTCGCAATCGCTGTAAGGAAGAGCTACCTGTAACAGATCTGCCATTGCCTGCTGATCTCCGAAGCATAAGAATTCAACCAGTTTCTTTCCTGCTTCCTGCTGTGCTTCGTCAGACTGACTTGCGTCGATACAATAGCCTTTGGATGGGAATACACCTAACTGCTGGTTGATTTCATCACTGGAATCATTTGTCATCGGAACTGGCATAATGCCGTATTCGTCATCGGCAGAAGCAAGTTCTGAGAGGTATGTCCAGCCCCAGTCACCCATAAACCACATTGCAACACTGCCGTTTGCCATAGCCTGTCCGTCGATATCGGTATTTCCAACCAATGGATCTTCGGAGTTGTAATTGTATTTTGCAATGACATCAAACGTATCCATCACGCTGTTCCATGCAGAATCTGTCTTCAGGTCTACGCTTCCGGATTTTACATCATCAATAAATTGAGCCTGTTCCTCTGCATTTCCGCGGATTCCGGTAAATACCTGGCTTAAATAATGAGAGCCCAGGGACCAGTCAACACCGGTAAACATAATCGGGCTTGTTCCGCCGTTCTGGATTTTTTCACAAAGTGCTTCTAAATCGCCGGTACTTTTAATTGTGCTCGGATCAAATTCCTCTCCCGTAGCTTTTTCAATTGTTGTTTTGTTATATAAAATTCCCATTGCCTGAACAGAGTTTGGTATACCATAGATTTTTCCGTCCTCTGATTTGAAAACATCTAAATATGCACTGTCAATTTTATCCATCCATGTATCGCTTGCCGAATCATACGCGAGCATATTTTCTTTATTTTCCTGGATATCCACAGGGTCCATAACCGATACGGTTGGCGCTTCTCCACTTGCGTAAAGAGTCATCCATTTCTGTTTCTCACTGCTGTCATATGCGATATAGTTTACGGTGATATCCGGATTTGCCTCCATGAATTCGTCGCATAATGCTTCAAATTCTGTATCTTTACCAGGAATTGTTGTATACAGGGAAATGGTCGTTTTTTCACTCTCCCCTTTCGGCGTCTCTGTTGCAGTATCATCCGATTTGTTCGTTCCGCTGCCGCAGGCTGCCAATGACATTACCATCGTCGCCACAAGAGCGCATGATAAAAATTTTGTAATAAATCTCTTCTTCATCCTTTTTCCTCCATAAAAAATATACCTTTTGTTATATTTATTTAAGCTTTATCAGCATAAATACATCCTTAACCGATTGGTCTGGTTGAATTGCGTCTTAATACCTGGTATGGATAGTGTATCCATTTTTTATCTTCATCCGAATCGCATTCTTTAAACAACTGTTCGCAAAGCAGTTTTCCTCTGTCGTAGCTTCGGACGGTAGAAAGCGGAAGTTCGAACAGATTCGAGACCGAATCGTCAAATCCGAATATGGAAACCTCTTCCGGAACTTTAATCTTAGCTGACTTTAAGTATCGGATTGCACCGACAGCGATCAGATCACAGCCAGATATCACAGCAGTTGGCAGCAGTAAATTATTTTCATAGATCTTCTCCATTCCCTTTTTACCGCCTTCTAACGAGAATTCTCCTTGAACAATATAAGAATCTGGAACCTCTAATCCGTTTTCCTTCATCGTATCCAGAAAGCCCTGCAGCCTCAGCTTGCCATTGGTATAGTCGTTCTCTTCTCCTCCAATATAGGCAATGCGCTTATGTCCTTCATGAATCAGGAAATTCGTAACATCAATCGCCGCATGATAGCTGTCATCCGTAATGGTTGTAAATTCACAGAAATCTGACTCCACTCCCTGCTGTGCCAGAATTACCGGACATTCAAATTCTCTTAAACGGTTCAGAATCTCCTCATCCAGATTGACACCCATAAAAATGACACCATCTACATTTCTTTCCTGTAATTTACTCAGCAGTGCTGCCGCTTTCCTGTTGCTGTAATCGTAGTCACAGGTCATCACAATCTTATTATTCTTCATACAGTACTGATCTATTTCTTTCAAAATTGTTGCCGTAACCGGATTTGTCAAGTCAGCCTCAACAACGGCAATTACATCCGTCTTTTGTGTAATCAGACTTCTCGCTGCTGCATTTGGTACGTAATTGAGTTCTTCAACGCTTTTCATAACCCGTTCTCTCAAATCATCGCTGACTGTCTTTGTTCCATTCATCACTCTGGAAACTGTCGAAATTGATACTCCCGCATCCTTTGCTATATCACTAATCGTTGCTGCCATTCACTCACATATCCCTTCTGGGAAATCGTTTTCCCTTTGTATTGTTATCATATCCTCATTGTCATATTTCGTCAACATATTTTCCCTGTTTTTCTTATGTTTGGCTCATTATAACAATTCTATTTCTGGTTTTTTGTGCAATATTCACATTGTTTTTCCAGGAAAACCTTTTCCCGTCATTCTTTTCCCGGAATAATTTTCGATTTATAGTATTTAAAAAAAAACTATTTTTCAGGTGGTTCTCTTCATTTTTTCCAATTCCAGGAAAAGGTTTTCACAAAAGATGCTCCCAGCCTTTTACTGATAATAGACATTCTGTTTGTCTTGTTTTTATATGAAGCATTTTATTTTTTATTCAGATAGAGATTAATTTCACTGTCATTCAAGTTCAGAATCTCACAAGAAGCATATACTAGAATACAATCACATTCCATTCAGAGGCCTTTATGAATCAAACAAGCGCTGACCAAAGAGGAACCATATCGCAGTTTGGCAATATCATGCGTGTCGAAAATGCTCTGGTAGAAGATGTATTTACAAGCAGCCGAAGAACCGGTTACGTCATGATTTCCTACGCGGTCCCGGGATCAGACCAAATGATTTACATCGAACTCCTCCGACTGAATGTTGTGCGCAACACGGCCATAACAAACCAGTTCGGAGTTCCGCTCTGCTTTTGCGATATCAAAAAAGGGATGTGGGTGGATGCCCAGTTTTCCGCCGCAATGACAAGAAGTATTCCGCCGCAGTCCACCGCTTACTGGATTGTTGTACATGAGGAGCAGGAGCCTGTAAACGTCACCACGGACCGGGTTACCAGCGTGGATATTTCAAACCGTTTTCTCTATACTGGAAATCCAAATGACATCAATGACCAAATGCGCTTTGTCGTATCCAATTCGACCGTAATATTCGATCAGAGCGGCAATATCATTCCGCTGAGTGCCATCCAGCCGGGCCAGATGGTACGGGTGGAACACGCCAATTTCCAAACTGCAAGCATTCCGCCCCAAACCACAGCCTTTCGCATCCAGCTGCTATAGGCATTGCATTCACAGGATCTTTTACCGGAGCAGGAACCTTTGGATGAATTCAAAAAAAGACTGGAATGAGATCCTGTTTCACAAGAACTTCATTCCAGTCTTTTTTCATGTTACAGCGCTTTTCGATACAGCTCTCGAATTTCATCTTTCTGGAAGGTCACCGGATGGTAAGAAATACCGGCTGCAGATACCTTCATACAGTTTTCTGCCATCCAGTCCACATCCTCTTCCAAAACACCAAGCTCACCTAACGTGGTCTTTAGATGAAGTCTTTCGAGCATTTTCTGTATCTGCTCCACGCAGTCCTTTTCATCGGTTCCGCCCAGACACTGTGATATCTTAGCAAATTTATCAGGGCAGCCTTCCAGGGATGCCTCCATCACAACCGGTGTAATGGCCGCAAGCCCTTTTCCATGCACAATATCACGAAGTCCGCTGACCGGATGCTCCATTCCGTGCGGCAGGGTGACACCTGCCGTGTTGATTACCATTCCGCCGAGTGTACTTGCCCAGCTGATTGCATCCCATGCATCGGGATCACTGGCTCCCTCATACAGAGGCACCAGATATTTTCCGATCAGCTCCATGCCGGAAAGACTCATCATGTCTGTCAGCGGCTGTCCGACCTTACTGATATATGCCTCCATACAATGGCAGAATGCATCAAATCCGACACTTGCAAGAATTCCTTTCGGCATGGTCATCATACACTCGGAATCAATAATCGATGCCTTTGCGACAATGGCATTGCAGCGAAGCGATTTCTTGTCCCCATTCTCCGGATTCGTGAGTACCGCGAATCCGTTACCTTCGCTTCCGGTTCCGCACGTGGTTGGAATCAGAATGATCGGCAATGCCCGATCACTTTTGAGACGGTTAAAGATATATTCATTGATATCGCCGTCGTTTACGGCAAGAAAGGCTGCTGCTTTTGCACAGTCCATAATACTTCCCCCGCCAACGCCTATGACGACATCACATTTTTCTGCTTTTGCAACAGATGCCGCCTCTTCGGCAGTTGTGGTGAGCGGATTCTGCTTCACTTTGTCAAATACAACACTATCCACACCCGATTTTTCCAGGTATCGGACAATACGATCCAATAATCCTGATTTTTTTGTACTGCTGTTTCCGGTGACAATCAATGCTTTTTTTCCATAGTCTACCGTAACTGTTCCGATTTTGTCCACACTGCCGCGGCCAAAGATCAGATTGACCGGCAGATAATACTGAAATTCCATAATCATTCTCCCTTATTCTTTACTGTGTTTCTTGTTTCCTGAATGGCTTCTTCAAAAATAGTAAGACCTGTTTCTAACTGTTCGTCGGTAATGCAAAGCGGTGCGAGGAAACGGATGACATTCCCAAAGGAACCCGCATTTTCAATCATAAGCCCTTTTTGTAATGCAGTCTGAATCACACCGGACACAAACTCCGGATAAGGTTCTTTTCCTTCCTTGGTCTTTACAAACTCCACACCAATCATGGAGCCAAGTCCGCGGACATCGCCCACTTCCTCGTATTTCTCTTTCATCTGGTTGTAGCGTTTCATGACCTTTTGACCGATTGCGGCAGCTTTACCCGCGTAATCCTCTGCCTTCATGATCTCCATGACCTTCAATGCGGACGCGCAGGCAAGCGGATTGCCGCAGTAGGTACCTCCGATCGTTCCCGCCGGAGCAGCATCCATAATCTCTGCCCGCGCGGTAATCGCGCTGATTGGTACGCCTCCGCCCAGCGATTTTGCGGTTGCGATAATATCAGGTGCCGCGCCGGCTTCTTTCCAGTATTCCGATGCAAAATACTTTCCGCTTCTGCAGTTTCCGCACTGCACCTCATCCGCAATCAGAAGAATCCCATTGTCATCACAGATTTTGCGAACTGCCTTAATCCATTCGATCGGGGCAGGAATAAATCCGCCCTCTCCCTGAACAGGCTCAACCAGGATAGCTGCCACATCCGAAGCAGGTGCTGCCTCGTCAAATAATCTATTCAGCTTATCCAGATAGTACTGAATGGCCTCCTCTTCGCTGTATCCTTTTGGTGCCCGGTACAGGTAAGGAAATTCCGTCCGGTAAATCCCTGACGGAAACGGCCCCATGCCAAGTGCATATGCCTTTTTGGCAGTCAGTGCCATGGTAAGGTTCGTCCTTCCGTGAAAAGCACCCGAAAAACAAATAATGCTGGAACGGCCGGTATAGGCCTTTGCTACTTTTATCGCATTTTCATCCGCTTCGGCACCGCTGTTTGCAAAAAATGTCTTTTTCCGATCCCCACGACAAGGCATGATTTCGTCTAATTTTTCTGCAAGTTCAATATACCCCTCATGTGCAACGACATTGAAAATGCAGTGAAAATAGTTCTCCGCCTGCGCTTTTACAGCCTCGACCACCTCCGGTCTGGAATAGCCGATATTCAGTACGCCGACACCTCCGATAAAATCCAGGAACCGGTTTCCGTCCACGTCTTCGAGCATGGCCCCTTCCCCGCGGCTGATACAGATCGGATAGGTATATCCGCACAGAGCCTTCGGCAATGCTGCGTCTCTCTTTTCTAACAATGCCTTCGCCTTCGGGCCCGGCACCTGTCCGGTAATGATTTCTGGTAATGCTTCTTTTAACAACTCAAACGCTTCCTTTCTGGCTGTACCTCTAGCGGTACATTTTTTGATATAGTCCTTTTAACAATTCTGCAGTTACTTCCTTCGGATTATCCGGTGTAGAGGCATCCGTATAAGCAGACGATGCCAAAGCCTCACAGTCCTCTTCTTTTACGCCGATTTCACACAACACCCGCGGCAGTCCCGCTGCCCGGTTCCATTCCCGAATCAGCCCGGTACAGTGTTCTCCTGCCGCCATACTGTCTCCCTTTGCGTCAAAGGAGGGATCAAATGCCTTTGCCAGCTCAACCATCTTATCCGGGCAGGCATCTGCGTTGAATTCCAGTACATACGGCAGAATCAGAGCATTTGCCACACCATGCGGAATATCATAGAAGGCACTCAATGGATGCGCCATGGAATGTACGATTCCAAGCCCGACATTTGTGAAGCTCATGCCTGCCAGATACTGTGCAATCGCAAGCTGCTTGCGAACTTCAAAATCTTCCGGTGCCGCAAGCACTTTCAGGAAGTTCTCTGCGATCAGATTTACCGACTTAAGGGAGAGCATTTCCGAAAAGGAAAATGCACCTTTGGATAAATACGACTCCACTGCGTGCGTCAGTGCATCCATCGCCGTTGCCGCAGTGAGTTTCAATGGCAGGGAGGCCATGATCTCCGTATCCAGAATTGCTGCCACAGGCACCACCTGCGAATCCATGCAGGCCATTTTCCGCTTCTCCGCCGTATTGGTGATCACATAGTCCATCGTCGTCTCAGACCCGGTTCCGGCTGTCGTCGGCACTGCAATGACCGGAACTGCCGGGTGACTGCTTTGATCCATTCCCTCAAGTGAAACGACATCCGCATTCTGCGGATTATTTGCAATGACCGCAATTGCCTTTGCCGTATCGATGACGGAACCGCCGCCCACGGCAAGAATAAAATCACTGCCGCTCTTTTGAAAAATCTCCAGACCAGACTGCACATTTTCAATGGTTGGATTCGGTTTTACCTCATCATCTGTCTCATACGGTGTATGGTTGTCAGACAATACCTCTTCTATCTTCTTTACAATACCACATTTGACCAGATCTTTGTCCGATACAAGCAGTGCTTTTTTAAACTGTCTTTTGTTAATCTCTGTTGCGATTTCTTTTCTGGCATTTTCTCCGAAATAAGATGTCCCGGTATATACCATTCTGCTTACACTCATCTGCTTCGCCTTCTTTCTTCACTTTTTCTCTATCTCATAATATCGGACATGCTCCATATCATAGGTGTCTTCACGCAATTCATGGATCTGGGAACCAAAATCCTTTCGCTTTGCTCTGTCGGAGACGTCTTCCCATTTCGCAAGCACGGATCCTTCCTGTCTGCCGATTTCCTTTGACCAGATATTGCCCATGCAGTCGGTAATCATCGAACTTCCGAAAAAGGAAAACGCCGCATCCGCCCCAATCCGGTTCGCTGCGACTACCGGAACCGCATTATCAAAGCTTCTGCCGCAAATCGAAAGTTCCCATTGTTTTTCATATGGAATTTCCCACGCCGCACTTACCACAAGTAAATCCACTGCCGCTTTCGCATACAGCCTTGCCGCTTCCGGAAAGCCTGCATCCCAGCAAATCAGAAATCCGAGCCTGCCCAGTGAAGTCTGGCAGATTCCATAGGTTGTTCCCGGCTGGAAAAACTGCCGTTCCGGTTCGATCAGGTGCACCTTGGAATAGACATGCCGGACGTCACCTTCCCGTGAAAGGTAATACTGTGCATTCTCGATTCCGTCTTCACCGTAGAATGGTGCTCCAATCACCGCATCCACCTGATACTGCCTGCAAATTTCGGTCACCTCTTTCAGGTTTTTTTCCACATCCCTTTGCGTATAGCGTTCTTTCAGATACTCCAGATGCGCATAACCATAAAGAGCCATTTCCGGAAATACAACCAACGCAACTTCCGGTTCTTTTTCCATCAGTTGCCGGAAAAGCCGGATGACCTGTCTTGTATTTTCCTCCATATCTCCCGCCGCACAGTTCATCTGAACCGCCGCGATATACGCAGGCATTTATTCCTCCTCCGTATCTGCATGAGTCGAATATAATAAATCATTGATTCCTTTTCGTATCTGTATAAATTCCGGTGTATCCTTTAAATCCAGCGTCCGCTTATGTGGCAGGTACACATTTACCTCCCGTATAATTTTTCCCGGCCGTGCGGACATGACATAGATTTTATTGGCAAGAAAAACCGCCTCATCGATATCATGCGTGATAAAGACGGCTGTCGGATGTTCCGTTTCCCAGATTTCCCGCATCAGAAGCTGCATCATGGACTTGGTATGTGGATCTAAGGCTCCGAACGGCTCATCCATCAAGAGAACTTTCGGCTGATTTGCAAGTGCCCTTGCAATTGCCACTCTCTGCTTCATGCCGCCTGATAACTCTTTGGGATAAGCTTTTGCAAATTTCTTTAAACCAATGATGTCAAGATAGCGGTCCGCAATTTTCTGCTGCTCACTCTTTGACATCTTTTTGATCTTAAGCCCGAATTTAATGTTATCTTCTACCGTCATCCATGGAAACAGCGTATAGGTCTGGAATACCATTCCGCGGTCCGCTCCCGGTCCCGTTATCTTTTTATCATTCACCAGAATTTCTCCTGCAGTAGGGAAATCCAGCCCTGCCAGCATACGCAGGAGAGTTGATTTTCCGCATCCGGAAGGTCCGACGATACAGACGAAATCATTGTCCTGTATGTCAATCGATGCATCCTCGATTGCTTTTACACTTTTCTTATTCGAGGTATACACTTTATCGATATGGTTTGCAAGTATTTTACTGCTTGCCACATGAGCTTCAAGCGGAGAACCAGCTGTGTTTTGTACTATTTTCTTTTCTGCCATCTTTCTTCCTCCTCTATTCTGCCCATGGGAACATTTTTTTGATTGCCAGTGCAAATAACCGGTCCGTAATTAATCCCAGAATACCGATTACAAGAATTCCCGAGAAAATACTCTCGGTATGCAGGAAACGCTGCGCCTTTAAGATGGAGTATCCGAGTCCTGAACTGGAAGCCACCAGCTCTGCAACGGTCAGATAGGTCCAGCCCCAGCCGATCATCATACGCAGTGTCAGCATCATCTTCGGTGCCATTGCCGGAATCAGCACCTTTGTTACGGTTGTCCAGCGTGTCGTCCCTAACGTATAACTGGAAGACAGCAGGTCATCCGATACGGATCTTGCATCGTCCGCAATCATCAATACGAGCTGGAAAAAGCATCCCAGAAATACAATTGTGATCTTCGCACCCTCTCCGATTCCGCACCATACCATGACAAGTGGTACAAACGCAGGTACTGGCATGTAACGAACAAATTCACAAATTGGTGCTATGATGGCTTCTAACGGCTTAAAACTGCCGGCCAGAATTCCAAGAGGAACACCAACCAGTACAGAGATTAAAAATCCCATCGTAATACGGAAAATACTGTATCCCATATTGATCCAGAGCGATCCGTCCTTTGCCCCTTCCAACACATCATTGATTACCTTTGCCGGGGACGGTAAAAACAATTCTTTCACGCTTCCGCTGGCACACAGCAGATTCCATGCGAGGAAAATTGCCACAAAGGTCACGATTGTAGATATAATGTACCGTTTCTGTGAGATATCTTTTCTTAAACGGAAATCTCCTCTATCCTTCTTCATCCAATCACTCCTTTATATTAATGCATCCTCACCTGTTTCACCTGTATGAATCCGAATGCTCTCTTCTACCGGAAGTATGAAAATCTTGCCGTCTCCGTCCACTCCATGACTGTTGACCGAAAGAACAACTTCAATCAGTTTGTCTACCGCATCGTCCGGTACGATCATCTCTATCATTTTCTTTGCGACCAGCGCATTTTCATAGACATCGTCCGTTACTTCATCCTTGTCTCCCTCGCCGGCGGTAAAATGAACGCGGGCTTTTCCTCTGCCCAATACTTCCTTCGTAGACATGGCAAAAAAGCGGTTCTCACTCAGAGCTTTTTTGGTCTTAAAGTAGAAGTTTGGTCTTATTACAATAATTACCTGTTTCATAAGCGCCTCCTATAATTCATTCTTACCTGAACTTACGGTAATGACATTTTCCACCGGAAGAATAAAGATTTTTCCGTCTCCGAAAGATCCTTCGTTGCTCGTTCTGGAGATTTTGATGATGATGTCCGTTACTTTACTTACATCTTCATCATCCACGACAAGCATCAGCATTTCCTTTGGAATCTCATCGTAATATACATCCTCCACTTTCAGGCCTCTCTGTTTTCCTCTGCCGAGAATCCCGAATCTGGTTACCGCGCGGTAGCCTGCTTCACACAATTTTGCCAGAACCTCATCACATTTTTCCGGTCTTACAACCGCCTTAATCATCTTCATACGCTTATCTTCCTTTCCAAAAAATAAGGCGCCAGAACCTTCGTCCTGACGCCTTCGTCCATAAATTGCATTTTCATTTATGAACCTATTATAGTCACCTAATTTTTGTTTTACAATGGATTTCTATCATAATGATTATTGTGCTTCCCGCACAACCGGATTACTCTTCTCTGTTTTCCCGGTACCGTTTGATTGCAAATGCCAGCTTCAGTTCAAGAAACACGGACATATCGCTGATGTCATCATCCAGTATCTTTTTTATCTTGTCGAGACGGTACCGCATCGTATTTCGGTGGATAAACAGCGCTTCTGCCGTCGCGTTCGCATTACAGTTATGCTCAAGATACGTTTCCAGTGTCTCGCAGAGTTCTCCCTCTGCCATCTGGTCTGCTTTGATCAGCTTTCCGATCTTGCTCTCAATATAGTCATCCAGAAATTTCCCATTGGATATCTGCGTAATCAGCGAATAGATTCCAAGATTCTCATAAAAATACACCTTATTTTCCTGTGTCAGAATCTTCGATATCGCCAGCGTATTTTTCGCTTCCTGAAAGCTCTTTTTAAAATCTTCGACATATTCATACGCAGTTCCCGCACCGGCTTTCGCCGTTATATGATAGTTTCCCTCGACCTTGCTGATGATACTGTTTAATATCGTCACCAGAAGATCCCGGCTGAAAAGATCGGCAGGCAGCAGCAATACGGCTGTTTCAATCTGTGTCAGCACCAGCAGCCTGCGCAGTCCATATAAACGGAATTCATTTTTGATGCACTGCTTGATATTCTCGCGCATTTCCATCAGATAGCCTTCGTCTGTCCTTCTCTGCTGGCTGCTGCCCGGCTCCGTTTCATGCATCTGCAAAACCACCGCACGGTATTTGCCCGACAGATTTACACCCAGATAATTTGCCTGCTCCATCAGTTCTTCCACATTCAGATTATCCGAATATAAGATGGAGGTTAATACCCGCTCCCTGGAATTCGTATTGCTTTCCTCCTCCACGAGTGCCTTACAGACAATCTGAGAAAGATCGATCAGATGAAGTTCCACAGAAAGTTCAAATAGCGGCAGCTCCAATGTATTGCAGTAATCCCTGACCCGATCGGAGATCTGTCCCTCATTGATGGCAAAACCGGCGATCTTTTTCTCATTCATGACACGGATCATGTCGAGAATCCGTTCATCATTTCCTGTCAGACTTTCATTCGTAACAATGACCAGCTCTTCCCCGTGTATTAATTCTGCAATGTTAAAATCATCCGCCAGACACTGTACACAATCTGCAAAATAAATCCAGCGAATGTTCCGGTCAAGCCCTTTCTCACCGGCACGCAATTTCATGCCATTTCTTATTGGTTTCATGTTCATCAGATCTTCGCAGTTCATTTCAAATCCCTCTTCCTTGTGGCAACCGGCTCAGATGTTTCTTCTCATTTAATAAAACGTATCTGCAACTAATAGAAAGTATCTGCAACTTTTTATTATTTTTACCACGAATTTCAGCTTTGGTCAAGCGAGGGAGGGGAAACGCTGGCTTATTCCATGTCCAGCAGGGGAACCGGCCTCCGAAAAGCTTTTGTAACCGCTGCCAGATAAAAAAATCCGATTCCAAGCCATAAAAATCCTACCGTATGCGCCACAATCCCAAGATTAAGAAAAATCCATGTGGTAATTCCCAGTCCGATAGCCGGAAAAAGAAAGTACAAAAGAAAGTTTTTTCCAAAGTTTTTTTGCCGTCTTTCCTTATCCTGCAGAAAGAATTTCCATATAGTTGCAATATTTAACAAAATAAACCCAAACAATGCGCCGAAACTCACCATTGTGGAAATAAGTCCCAGGTCGCAAAACATCGCAATCGGCGTGATCAGTATTCCAACAACAACCGTTGCAACAGCAGGTGTCCGGTATTTTGCATTGATATACCCAAGGGGTTTTGGCAAAATCCCATCTCTTCCCATGGCAAATAAAATTCTTGCAACAGCTGCCTGGGAAGCCTGCGTCGTGGCCACTCCAAAAGACAGCACCAGTGTGATCGTGGTGAGCAGTGTAAGCCACTTTCCTCCTACAAAGGAAACGATATCGAGAAACGCAGTATCTACATTCAATTTTGTATAATCCGGGTAGGCAACCCCACAGAAAAATGTAATTACAATAAAAATCATTCCGATAATCAGTATGGATAAGAGAACCGCCTTTCCAACCGATTTTTCCGGATTGACCGCTTCTTCCGCAAGCGTACTGATTGCATCAAAGCCCAGGTAGCTTAAAATAACGATTCCCGTTGCCTGCAGAATGCCGGACATGTTGAACTCCTGTGGATTATAGAAAGAAATCATATTAAAACTTACCGTTCCGTTTATCAGCAATCGAATCACACAACCGAGAAATGCAAGAATGACTACAATCTGCAAAACAAATAAAATCCAACTGCACTTTGACATAAAATCAACACCGATCACATTGACCAGCGTACTAAAGAGTACAAAGAGAATCGTCCATACCCAAAGCGGTACCGCCGGAAACAATGCCTTTGCAGAAGCACTTCCTATGATGATTACGGTCGCAGGAAGCAGCAGATAATCCAGCAGAATCGACCAGCCAGTCAGAAAACCGAGTGCCGGGGACACACTTTTTTGCACATAGACATAGACCGAGCCTGTCATCGGATATTTTCCCGACATTGTATGGTAACTCATTCCTGTGAAAAACATGGCTATCATACCAATTAAGTAACAGAGTGATACCATACCGGAGGCCGGAGATAAAAAAGTCCCGTACATGCCCGCAGGTGCGAGCGGTATCATAAATACCAGTCCGTAAATGACCAGATCTTTTGTTTTCAGCGTTCGTTTCAATTCTGTTTGCGTACTTTTTTCTCTCATAAAAGGCCTCCTGTTTTTGCGGCTTGGCAAAAATTCCATTACAGTCAGTTTTGTTTCCTGACAGACAAAAAGGTGCCTCTTCCTTTTCGGAAGAAGACACCTTTGTTCTTTTCTGTACTGTAGCAGAACGGAGTCCTGTTTTATTGTAAAAATCGGAACCACATCAGCGTAAATTTGTCTCTGTATTACTCTGCAAGGCTCTTCACAAAGCTGTCGTCAATCATGCCTCCACAGTCAACATCTTTATCAAGAACGTCGAGTTCCCGTAAGAAGCTGAGTACTTCATTCTGTGTATAACCCCAGTAAGCATAGCTCTCATCTTCGGTAAATGCCTCAACTGCACCGTCTACATCCGGCACCAGTAAGCCGTCCATCTCACTTGCGAATTCCTCTGCGTCCACTCCAAGCTTTTCGGCCATGAATTCATTTGCTTCATCCGGATTCTCTTTCCAATATTCCACTGCATCAAAGTAACTCTTTACCATTGCTTTCACAACTTCCGGCTTCTCGTCACACAGTGTCTTGGAGGCTGCGAGCACGTCGGTAATCAGATCCGGGTTATCCTTTGTGGAATAGAGTACGGTACCACCGGCATCCACTGCCTGTGAAAAGTACGGATCCCAGATACATGCCGCATCACACTGTCCTGCCACGAAAGCATTTCCGGCTTCCTGAATAGACATATCGACGATATTTACATCATCCTCGGTCATACCATGTTCCTTTAATAAAGTCAGTAAGAACATGTGATCTACGCTGTATAACTGAGTTGCGATGGTCTTGCCTTTCAGATCCTCTACGGTCTTGATATCGGAGGTTGCAACCAGTCCTTCACATCCGTTGGATTTGTCCGTTACGAGTACAACGGAGAAATCAGCCCCTTCTGCATATGGTGAAATCGTTTCAGAAGATGCATAGGTACAAAAATCGGTCTGTCCGCCGATAAATGCACTGGAACTGTCTGTCGTCGAGGAAAATTCCTGAATTTTTACATCCAATCCGTTTTCCTTAAAAATCCCTTTTTCCTGTGCCAGATAAAACATCATGTTGGTCGGCCATGCTACGGTTCCGAGTGTCACTTCGGTCAATTCACTGCCATCACTTTCCGATGCATTTGCCGATTCCGTACCTGCCGATGCGCCCCCTGCCTTACTGCCGCATGCACTCAGGGAAAGTACCATGGTAACTGCCAGTACCAGGCTTAAAATTTTCTTCTTCATAATTATTTCCTCCTAAATTTATCTCATTTATTGTACATTAAGTACATTAAATCCTGTGCAATGGTTGCTGCTGCCAGAGCGGTGATCTCGCTGCTGTCATAAGCCGGAAGCACTTCAACCAGATCTGCCGCAACCACGTTTAATCCCTTCAGGGAATGTAACAGTCTCCGTACCTGTGCCGCCGATGGCCCACCGATGACCGGAGTCCCGGTTCCGGGTGCTGCGGATGGATCGAGTGCATCAATATCAAAGGTCAGATACACCGGCATGTCACCGATTACTTTTTTAATCTGTGCGGCGAGTTCCTCCATATCCATAAATACAGCATCCTGTGCATAAAAGATATGGTATCCGCACTCCGTCATTTCCGTACGGATGAATACCTGTGCGGAATGTGCCGGATCAATGCAGCCTTCTGCCTGCAGATCATAGGCAAAGTTTGCATGAGAAACGTTTCCATCGGTACTTGGCGTGCTGTCCTGATGCGAATCAAAATGAAGCAGTGCAAGTTTTCCATAGGTTTCGCTGGCTGCCCGCACCATTCCATACGGGATGGTATGGTCACCGCCGAGCGTAAGCAGCTTGCAGCCCGCACCGAGAATTCTTTTTGCATGCTCATAAGTCTCTTCCAGCATGACCTTTGTCGTATTCGGCCCTACATAATAACCAACATCCCCGTAGTCAATGATATTCGCCGTTTCACTGAGCTTATAATTCCATGGGTAGGAGAAACAACATGCCAACTGGCTCATGCTCCGGATTGCTCTCGGACCGGATCTTGCACCCGGCCGGTTTGTTACACCGCTGTCAAACGGAACTCCCATCACCGCAATGTCGGCATCCTCCAGCTCTCTCGTCACCGGATACAGATTGAAACTTGGTATTCCTCCATAATGTAAATGCTTCTGCACTTCGTATTCCATAATGAACTCCTCCTTTTTCCATGCAACACAAAAGGCGCCCGGAATCACCGAGCACCTTTGCTTCTATCGTTCATTTCTTTTTATTCTATCTGAGATTCATTATGCTCGTTTCTTTGGATTAGGGCAATGTAAGCTCTGCACAAATATCTTCGTCCAGCCGACACAAAGTCCGTTGCATCGTCCGTCTTATTCCGCAAAATCCACGGCGGCCGCCCGCACCGGCGAACCGTCCACACCGGTCAGCTTCAGTGGCAGGAAAATGACAAACGGGTGTGGAAAATCAATCTCATCGAAATGAGCCAGATTTTCCGCGATCAGTCCGGAGGCCTGTGCATACATATCGTGTATCGGAAATTCACTTCCGCCGGTACGGTCGATGTTGATCGCGTCACTGGCAACGGTCCGGATACCCTGCTCCAGAAGATATTCCCCTGCGGCTCTTGACAGATATGGATGATGAAAGAACTTATCCTCACCGGCATAACGGTACCAGTCTGTCCGAAATAATACAATAGAAACATCTTTCATCTGCGCCTCGTATTTTTGGACTTCCTCCAGCAGAATCTCTTCCTCTTCCTTTTTATTCGACACATCAATTAGGAGTGCATTGCCCATGCAATCTCTAAGATCCATCTGATCGACGGTTTTCCCCGTATTCAGGAAATGATACGGCGCATCCACATGAGAACCGGATTGGGACCCAATCTGTACCTTGGATAAATTATAGCCTTCCCGTTCCAATGTTGTCGCAACCGTAATGTTCGGCTCCGGATCTCCCGGATAGACCACGGTCGTGTTCTCCAGACGATGTGATAAATCCACAATTTTTCTTATTTTTTTCATCTTATCCTCATTTCTGCTTTTCGAAATTACCTGTACATATCTTTATTTGTTTTACCGCCCTTTATTTGCATTCACTCTTTCTTTACTTCCACTCTTTCTTTACTTCCACTCTTTCTTTACTTCCATTCTTTCTCTACTTTCGCTCTTTCTTTACTTTCGCTTTTTATTGCTCTATCGCAGCCGCCCGTACCGGTGAACCGTCTGCACCTTCTATTTTCAGCGGATAGAAGATGCAGAATGGCTCTTCAAAATCCACCTGATCCAGATTCGTCAGATTTTCAATAATAATGATCTCTTTTTTCAGCAGAATGTCATGCACTTTACACGCATCCGCATTATACAACGATCCATCCTGATTCGTCCGGTCAACATTGAGCATATCCACACCGATTGCCTTAATCGGAGATGCTGCAAACAGCTCTGCCAGTTCCGTTGTGAGATACGGATGGCGAAAAAATTCTTCCGTTCCGAATTTCGCAGTCCAGCCGGTATGAAACAGGACAATCTGATATTTGGCGAGCAATGGGCGGTATGGCTCAATATCCTCGGGCGTAATCGCATGGTACGGCTCCAGCCCTTTGAGCGGTATCACCAATGCAGTCCCCGTACATTTTTCCAACGGAATCTGGTCCACCGTGCTACCCCCCGGCAGGAAATGGCACGGTGCATCAATATGCGTACCGGTATGTGTGCCGATTTGCAGCTCCATGACCTGACAGCCATCCTGTTCCACAGTGATTTTCGGCGTGATTTTCGGCTTCGGGTCTCCCGGATAATATGGCATCCCATTTCGAATTGGAATCGACAGATCAACTATTTTTTTCATGGCAGTCTCCTTATCTGCAGAAGAAAGGGGAGGCATAGCCTCCCCGCTTTCTATTTGCTCATATCCTTGTATACTTCGTCAAACAGCGAGCTGTCAAACAGACTGTCATAGCTTTCCGGTTTACTGTCAATTAATTGATTGTCATATAAGAATCCGCTGAGCATCTGCGCACAATTTTTCAAAGAAACATACGTGTCACCATCTTCAAAGGCCTGCACATTCTCATCCATCGTTCTGACGTCACAACCCTTCATCAGCTCGGCAAATTCCTCCGGTGTCACCTCCGCATGCTTTGACACTGCTTCTGCAAATTCATCAAAGTTATTCTCATAAGCATCACGTGCACTGTACCAGGCCTTCATGACCAGTTTCATTTCATCCCGCTTCGTTTCCAGGGATTCCCCATTTACTGCAAGCACGGCCGGAATCAGACCCTCATACTCCTCATCACCCGAAGTAGCAAGGATATTTCCTCCGGTGGCCTTCTGTGCCATGGAAAGTGACGGCTCCCATATTGCGGCTGCATCCACCTGCCCGGCGATAAATGCGTTGGATGCATCACCGGTAGACATATTGACAAGATTGACATCATCTTCGCTAAGACCTGCATTTTCCAGACATTTTAACAAAAACAGATGGTCACTTCCGCCAAGCTCAATTGCAATATCTTTTCCCTTCAGATCCTCTACGGAAGTAATGTCGCTGGAAGCGATCAATCCGTCGGCTCCCGCTGAAAAATCCTGTACCATGATTACCTTGATATTGGCTCCGCTTACATATGCAGGAATAATATCAGCCAGTGCCGGCACAAACATATCGATGTTTCCGGAAATTAATGCATTCAGACCATCCGAATAATTTGAAAACAGCTGCACATCCACATCTACGCCCTGCTCTTTAAAGTAACCCAGTTCATCAACTGCCAGCCACCAGTAACTTCCCGGCCAGTCATTGATTCCCAATGTAATTTTTTTCGTACCGGAAGCTGCCTGTTCGGTCGCTCCGGAACCGGCAGTTGTATCCGAATCAGCTGTGTCAGCTGCTGTTTTTCCGCATGCGGCAAGGGAAAACACCATTGCAAAAACCAGCAGAACAGACAGTAATTTCTTTTTCATCTTCATCATAAACGATCTCCTCTCAAAAAAAAGACGGCGCTTAAATGAATTCACTTAAGCGCCGTTGCTGTATTAGGTTAAAGTCATACTAGCTTCTTTTTTTCTTGATGTAAATGTATACAATGAACACTTTTCTTTGTGCACAGACCACAAATACCATCGGACGGAGCTTCTTACAGCTCGATTTCTACGATACGATTCGTCGGCGTATACTGATAATAGCGTACACCTGCCGCATTGAGCATCCGCTTCGAGGCAATTACTGCTGCGCTTGTCTCATATTTGTCATTTGCAAATACGATGGTCTTGATCCCGGCCTGAATGATGGCCTTCGCACATTCATTGCACGGGAACAGTGTCACATACATCTTGGCACCTTCCAGACTCCCGCCACGGTAATTTAAAATTGCATTCAACTCACTGTGCGTCGTATAAAAATATTTATTTTCCAATGGTTCGCCTTCTCTGCTCCATGGAAATTCATCATCGGAGCAGCCTTTGGGAAAGCCATTATAACCCATTGACAAGATCTTATTTTCTTCACTGACAATGCAGGCACCTACCTGCGTATTCGGATCCTTTGAACGCATGCCGGACAGCATCGCGACTCCCATAAAATATTCGTCCCAACTGATATAATCTGCTCTCTTCTCGCTCATACGATACCCATACCTTTGATTTTCATTATTTCGTTCCGAAAATCCTGTCTCCCGCATCTCCGAGCCCAGGAACAATGTAACTGTGTTCGTTCAGTTTCTCGTCCAGGGCACCTGCATAGATGTCCACATCCGGATGAGATTCCTGCATCCGCTTAATTCCTTCCGGTGCTGCAATAATGCACATAAAGCGAATATTTTTGACGCCTCTTTCTTTCAGCATGCGAATAGCCGCTACGGAAGAACCTCCTGTTGCAAGCATCGGATCCACAACAAATACCTCACGCTCACTGCAGTCTTCCGGCAGTTTGCAGTAATACTCGACCGGCTCCAATGTCTCAGGGTCCCGGTACAAACCGATATGTCCTACTTTTGCCGCAGGAATCATATTTAACATTCCGTCCACCATACCAAGACCTGCACGTAAAATCGGAACTACTGCGAGCTTCTTACCTTTCAGTTCCTTCACAATCGTCTTGCAGATCGGTGTCTGAATCTCAATATCCGACAATTTCAGATCTCTGGTCGCCTCATAACACATCAGCATTGCAATCTCACTGATCAAAGTACGAAAATCCTTCGATCCGGTATCTTCTCTTCGGATCCATCCGATTTTGTGCTGAATGAGCGGGTGATCCATTACATATACGTTTGACATTACTTATTCTCCTTCGTTTAACAGTTTTACTAATTTCTTGATAGATTTACGCAGTGTTTCATAGCACAGTCCATAAGACTGAAGCGTTCCGCCATACGGATTAATGATTTCAAGCTCGTCCCCGACCAATTCTGTCAGGACATGTACATTCTCCGGTTCTGCATTTTCAAAATTATCCAATATCTTCTGGCACTGCTGTTTTTCCATTGTCAGCACCAGTGTATTATCGTCAAAATCATTCGCACAGACCTGACTTGACATAAATCCATCCATATTAATGCCATTGCTTATCATAACAGCTTCTGCCTTTTGATTCAAGGGCTCGGGAAATAATACCACCATTCCCCTGACGAGAATTTCAACCGGCTGTTTCAAAGTATACTCCCCAAAGATTCCTGCTGCCATCGGCGCACGACAGGTACCGCTTTCCGCTACAAATACAATACGTTTATAGGGTCTCATAAAAACCTCCTCTAGACGGAAATAACCTGATGACCCGCTGCTTTTAACAGCCGGTTCATAATTGCCTGACCGATTCTTGGAGTGGCAAAGCTCTCCGAATATATCATGTCCACATCCATGTCATCAAATTCCCGTAAAATCATATAGAGATGCTGTGCAATTGCATCTTCATTACTTCTGGCGCCAATACTCACCACAGTCCCCCTTTTATAGTAACCGTAGGTTTCGTCTGTACATATGACTCCAACTTTTTTTCCAAGTGCAATCGCTTCTGCCGTCAGAGTATTAATCTTTTCCACAACTCTGTGCTCTTCCCCATCTACCAGGACCAGGTCGGCTTTCGGTGCATAATGTTTATACTTCATACCCGGAGCCTTTGGTTTTTGCATGGAATCCGCATCTAGGATGCCAGGATCCATTCTTACCTCTCCTATCACGTTTTCTAACATCTCCTGCGTAATATATCCCGGCCGGAGAATCATCGGCACGGATTCCGTGAGATCTACAATCGTAGATTCAATACCGATTCCAACCGGACCCCCATCCAGTATCATCGGTATTCTGCCATTCAAATCAAGTGCCACATGCTCGGCCAGCGTAGGGCTCGGTTTGCCGGATGTATTTGCACTCGGTGCCGCAATGTATCCGCCACTTTCCCGTATCAGAGCAAGCGCAGTCGGATGGCTTGGCATACGGATTGCCACAGTGTCCATTCCTCCTGTCGTTTCATACGGTACTCTCTCATTTTTTTCCACAATCATGGTAAGCGGTCCGGGCCAGAATGCATCACTTAAAAGCCTTGCCTGCGAAGGCAGCTTTTTTGCAATCTTTTCCATATCGGCAAACGCTGCAATGTGTACAATCAACGGGTTATCTGAAGGCCTCCCCTTTGCCGCATAAATCTTCTCGGATGCAGCTGCATTTAAGGCATCTGCTCCCAATCCATATACGGTTTCGGTAGGAAACGCCACCAGTCCGCCCTGCCGGATAATAGCGGCTGCAGCCTGAATTTTTTCTGCATTTTGCAGAATATCTGTTATTTTTTCTATCTTTGTGTCCATAATTTTTATTATATCACGTTATCAAAATAAGGCAACCTACTTGCTATGTTTTTATAAGTGTGGCATAATAGATTCTACGATTTATGTGAAATATTGCCTGCCTCACATTTTTCTGAATATGTCAGCTTATACTTTCAGTTATCTTTGGAAGGAGATTTCAAATGAATATAACCAAAAGTGAATATGGTTTCACAAACGATGGAGAAGCCATCTCTTTATACCGCATGGAAAATGCATCGGGTGCTTCTGTAACCGTCTCTGATTATGGATGCCGCTTAATCAGCATCTATGTGCCGAATAAAAAAGGCGAATTAATCGATGTGTGTCTCGGACTCCGCGATGTCGGACAGTATCTGGAAGATGATGCCAGTCTCGGTGCAGTCGTCGGCCGCTGTGCGAACCGTATTGCAAAAGGCACTTTTACTTTACATGATCAGACCTATGAACTGGCGATCAACAATGGACCGAATCATCTGCACGGCGGACCAACCGGTTTCGGCCAGCGCGTATGGAATACCAGAATCATAGATGACAGAGTTGTTTTTTCCCGTATTTCAGAAGATGGGGAAGAGGGTTATCCGGGAAATCTCACGGTAACCGTTGCCTACGGATGGTCTGAAGACAATGAACTTTCTATCTGCTACGAGGCTTCCTCCGATCAGGATACGCTTTTTAATATTACGAACCACGGTTATTTTAACCTGAACGGACAGGGCAGTGACACGGTGCTGAATCATGAACTCCGTGTAGATGCAGATTCCATGACCGAGCTGGACAGTACTCAGATTCCAACCGGCAGGATTCTTTCCGTGGAACATACCCCATTTGACTTCCGGGAATTCAAGACATTGGGGCAGGATATTCAGGCCGATAATGAACAGCTTGCAGTCAGCGGTACTTATGACCAAAACCTGATTTTGAACGGATCCGGTTTTCGCGAAGCTGCTGTTTTACAATCTGCAATCAGCGGTATCCGCATGACCTGTTTTACGGATCAGCCGGGTGCACAGCTTTATATTCCTTGCTATGTACTTCATCAGAAAGGGAAAAATGATATTGACTATCCGGCATTTTCCTCTGTCTGCTTCGAAACACAGCACTATCCGGATTCCATTCATCATCCGGACTTTCCATCCGTCCTATTAAAGGCGGGTGATACCTTCAAATCCAAGACGCTGTATCATTTTTCTGTGATGTAGCCATATGATAAAACGTGTCAGTTTCGCTGACACGTTTTTTTATTTCATGGGAGCTCACGAAAGTGTTTTATTCCTAATACTCCGTTGTGTTTTCGGTTTCCGTTTCATTTGTCATTTCTGTGCCACCTGCATTTTCTGTTGCAGTTTCCGTTTCATTTTCCTTTTCCGTACCGCCGTCTAAGTATGTAAGGACACCGCTGCAGACTGCCTCTGCCACTTTTTCCTGATATTTATCTGTCATAAGGAGCGCAGCCTCCGCATTATTAGTTAAAAACCCGCATTCGACAATCACAATCGGCGTGGATGTCTTTTTTAACAGGTAATAAGTCTCATTCGCCTTTGCCACACGGTCGTTCTCCGGATCAAGTCCTGTCCGAAGACTTTCCTGTAAGGTCTCCGCCAGCTTTTTACTCTCCTCGGACTGTCCGAAATAAAAACACTGTGCACCACTTACACTTTCCTGCGTGTAACTATTCTGATGGATGCTGATGGTCATTACCGGATTTGCCTTCTCAATGATCTCGCACCTCCGCCTCATATCCTGCACTTTTTTATTGTCAGTGCCAGCATCATAGAGACCTTCATCGGTGTCTCTTGTCATGACCACATCGATATCTTCGTCCTCCAGCAGACTCTTTAATTTCAGTGCAATCTTGAGATTCAGATCTTTTTCCAGAACACCATTGATTCCTACTTTTCCAGGGTCGTCTCCTCCGTGACCGGCATCAATGACAATGCAGGTTTTTTCTTCCTGCGCACCTGTAGTGCTGACGACTGACGCTCCTTCTTTTGCAAGAAGAAATGCTCCGGCAAGGAGCAGTATTCCCATTCCAAGTTCAATTTTTTTCTTCATAAATCCATCCAATCCTGCTTTCTACAAGATATGAAGAATCACAGGTTGATATACACGTCTGTTGATGGAATTCTTTATATTTTATTCACTTTTTCCCAATAAACACGCCCGAAATCAAGACTTTTTACAGCATGTCGCATATGATATAGTGTGGAGAAAATTCACAAATTTGATGATAGGAGCATGTGATATGAGTTCTATAACAATAAATGAATGTATGATACAGGTCAGCGAACCGAAAAAGACGCGAATCCCATGTATCATGTTACCTACGGATAAATTTTGGTGCGAACCTTTGACAATCGCATCTCTTACCTTGAATACTGCCATATTAAAAAACACCTGCATAAAACTGGATTTTGTGACCAACTATCATGTTTTTGGCCTCACCGCCGGTACAATGAAATTCCAGGTTTACAAGCAGTGTGACAACCAGATAGAAGCGATTCCGATTGGACCTTCTTATTTATACGGTCCCCTGGCATGCGGCAACCGGCCGATCTCGTTTTTTATCTCTGACTTTGACAATTCGTGCTTCCCGGAAAACTCCTGCTGTACCTATACGGTTCGGGTAAGTGCGGCTCACCTGATGGTCTTAAAAATCGGATGCGGTTCTTTCCGGAATTCTGTTCTGGCCGCAACTGTTTCTTCAAACGGAAGCTGTATCTGTTCCTGAGCCTTTGCATCTTCGACAGTGCGATCGGGCCTTTCGTAAGCGGGGAGGAAGAATAAATTCTTCCTCCCCGCTTACTTTTCCTAAAATTCTATTGTTCCGTATATTTTATGATCGTATCCCAGATACTGTTTGTCTCGAATCCCAATTTCCAGAAAGATACGCCCGCAAGCTTATTCGACTTCATCACATCCAGCTTTTTTTCAATGGATGATGCATCCTCAATCCAGACTTTATAGGTAACCCCTTCATTCACATATTCAGCATAATTCTGGCCATCTGTTTCTGACCAGGTCGGTGTCGCTCCATTTAGGTTCAGACGCTTTTGAAGTGCATCCATCCCCACTGCCTCACTGGTAAGGTCATATGGAACGTAATCGTCTGAAGCAGATTCCACCGAATCCCCTGCATCCGTTTTTGGCGTTTCCGCCCAGATTCTTGTATAGAACGGACAGCCCAAGATGATCTGTTCGGCCGGAACTTCTTTTAAGGTATCCTGCACACCATTTTTCACAAAACTAATGGAAGACACGGAGCCCTCATCGGAACCCACATAATGTTCATCATATGCCATAATCACGATATAGTCTGCAAAATTGGCCTGTTCCTGTCTGTTATAAAATGCTGTATAGTCACTCGGCACATAATTATCTACCGACAGCACAATTCCATTATTTTCACATTTTAAAGATAGCTCGCGGATAAACTGTAAATATCCTTCGCCTGCTTCTTTTGCAAGTGCCTCCATATCCACATTGATTCCATCCAGTTCATACTCAATAGCTGCAGCGACCAGCTGGTTTACCAGATTCTGTCTCGTAGAAGTCCGGTTTAGCACCGTCGTTGTATCAACCTGATCATTCTCCAGATTACTGACCAAAGCCCACACCTCAATGTTATTCTGATGGCAGTAATCCACATAGTTCTTACTTGCCAGAGAAGCAATATTTCCATTGTTGTCATTCAGATAGAACCAGGTCGGCGAAATGACATTGATTCCTTTGGTATTCTGAAGAACACTTGCGATCGTTGCATTCCCATCCTGGTTGGTGACTTGATGCCATGCCATTTCCACCGTATAATCCTTGGAAATATGGCTGAATACCGGCTCCTCAAATTCATGACTTCTTGTGGTTGTACTGATTTTGGTCATGAATTTTGTCTTCATGTATCCGACGATTCCGTCCTCAGTTGCCACTTTGCTCCAAGTATCATTCTTTTCCAGTACGGTGAGCTTCTCCCCTTTATCCAGCTCCTTCAAAATCGGGCTTTTGATACCACCCTTGTAACGAAGCTGTGTTGCCTTTTTTGCTGTGGTCGTATTCACATCTCCCCAAACACTGGTGATGATGACACGGTTCGGATCCTCGTAGACCTTGTGTGTCAGATTTGTATACTTTTCAATAAAATCGAGTGCCAGATACATCGTATCTCCATCCAGACGCACAATGGTATAACTCTCTGTATGACTGTCCTTGCCGACCAGATAATCGGCACTTCCCGGATTCACCGTTACAAGCGCATCAGGAAGGGTATACAGCAGAACATTTTCACTGGAATCCCAGTAAAAACGTTCGTTAAACTTATCCTGCACCGTATCAAAATCAATATATACTTCTCCGTCTATATATTTGCAGTTCGTATCCAAAACAGCGTCATCCAATACGATTGCCATATCGTCTTCCTGTGTCAGGTTGTAATATTTCTTCAACTCCATGACCTCTTTGGAAGGAATAAATCTCTCTATGAAACGGGCCGCAGCCGTAATCAATATTACAATTATAATCAGTGTAATGACTGCAAGCACCGGAATAAATTTCTTTCTGCCCTTCAATTCATTATCCTCCTGTAAAAAGTTAAGTATATCTGTCAGACATAAACCAAGCAGTTTGAGTATAACATATTCCCGTATACAAGGAAAGAGGGAAGAAACTGTAAAACGCCGCCAGCCGAATCGGCAGCTGACGGCATATTTTAATCTTAGCCTCATTTTGACAGACTGCCTGTCCGAAGACGATCGGGCATTAGGGTGCTTCCGCTGTAATCAGATTTCTGCAATTCTGTCAAAATGTAATTCTTTCAGTTCCTCCTCATCAAATATATAGTCTCTCATATAGGTGCATTCTTCATTCAGCATCATTTCTTCTGCTACTTCTCTGGAAGAACTTTTACAGCCTTCAAGCCAGATTGTAATTCCACGGTTTTCAATGGATTGAAGCTCTATATAAAGGCTGTTTTGAACATTTTCTTTTTTCATAATCAGTGCCCCTTTTCTTTATAAACCGCAGGGAAGTAAATCTGTGATATATTATGCTTCCTTAAAACGGTGGGAAAGGGCGACAGAAACAGTCTGGCATTTTTTTCTTTTTATCCTTCTTATCTTTTCATCCCGTTTTTGTTACAATATGATTGCTACAGCCAGCGTTCTGCCCCGTCTCCTCCGTTATGCTTTTTTTCTCATATCCCCTCCTTTCCTTCTGCAGTATTCTCCGGATTCCGGAATTCTTTGTTGATGGAACTATGCAGTGACCACTGCTATGACTGATCTGATTCAGATACCGGTTTCATTCCGGCTGCATTGATATACGAGATGCGAAAATCTAATTTCATAAAATTTCCATTTTCTTCTTTTTTTAATTTTTTTGGAAATGTCTTCCCTGTCTGGTAAATTAAATTGAAACATCAAAATCGATTATTCTGCCTGATTTTCCGCATACTATAATATGTTCTATTTCACGCGGAGAAATAAAGAATATAATTTTTATGCTGATATGCAAAAATTTCACATAACCAGCCAGTACATTGCATATGGTATTTCTGGGAAATATTATTTTGATACAGCATATAATACTGTAAAGACTTTCTGAAAGCAGATCTGCTTCAAGAGAGATTTTAATTTACCAAAGATAGAGCTCAGATGATATTTCTATTTGACGCAGCATTGCCTTTCACAGATCCCTGACAGAGAAAATGTCTATGAAATGCATCTCATGATAGCTTTATACCATATTGTTCCTATTAGTTGCAACAGTATTTGGCTTATTTTAGACTTTTTAGAAATATTTAATATATTTTAGCCGTTTACAATGGATATGCTTTCTTTTATAATGAAGGTGACAGAACAATACCTGTATTTTTTATTTTCAATGATAAGGAAGTGATAATATGAAAATAGAAAAAGTAAATGATAATCAGATTCGATGCACTTTAACCCGTGAAGATTTAGATAACAGACAATTGAAGCTGAGTGAGCTTGCATACGGAACCGAGAAGGCAAAATCTCTTTTCCGGGAAATGATGCAGCAGGCTTCTTATGAATTCGGATTTGAGGCCGAAGATATACCGCTTATGATAGAGGCAATCCCTCTTTCTGCGGATACTATTATCCTTATTATTACAAAGGTGGAATACCCGGAAGAATTAGATACCAGGTTTTCAAAATTTTCAGAACCTTCCGATGAATTGGAAGACATCATATCCGATGATTCAGAAGAAAGCAGCAGTCAGGGAGCCGACGATATTCTGGGACTGTTTCAGCAGATCCAGAAAAAACATCAGAAGGCCGAAGCCGACAGGCAGGCAGCCGCTGGCTTTTCAGCAACAGAGGAATCTGGCAGCAGAAGTTCCAGTGAGAAAAAGGACAGTGCCAAACAGGGACTTCCAATTTCTGTACCGGTTGAGATTTCAAAACTTTTTGTGTTTCATGAGCTTGATACCTTAGGTCAGCTTTCAACCATATTACATGGTTTTTATAATGATGATAACACCCTGTACAAAAAACCTGCTTCTGACAAATACTACCTCATTATTCGTAAGGGCCATCACTCACCGGAAGAATTTAACAAAGTCTGCAATATATTATCGGAATATTCACAACAGGAAAAATACTCAGCTGCCACGGAGGCGTTCTTTTCAGAACATTATGATGTTTTGATTGGAGAGCATGCAATCCAGACACTTGCTGAAATCTGATTTATCAAAAACAAAGCCATCTCTTTTGGGATGTGCATAAAAAAGAAGTGCTGTCTCTTAGATGAGACGCACTTCTTTTTTGGCTAATTGCCTTTCCTGTGCGGATTAATTCTCAGACTGTGCAAGGAAATCATTGATCTGCGTTACTAATGCATCCGGTTCAATTCCGTGAACCATAGCCGCCTCTTCAATTGTTTCCATCTGGGATGACGGACATCCCAGGCAATGCATTCCTATGTTTAAAAGAATTGGTGCAATATTTTCATCAATCTGAAGTAATTCACCGATCATTGTACTCTTGGTTACCTGTGCCATGATATATACCTCCTTTTTATTTTTCACGAGCCTATTATAAGCCTAATCGCGAAATTATGCAATTATCTTTCCCTTTGTTTTTTACAATATACATTTACGTTTCACTCTTGTAATCCCGTTGTAATTGTATTAGAATATCATTTAAGCTGATAAAAGCTTTAAAACGAATTTAATGAAGGAGGGAAATAAAATGGCATTTGTTATTACTGATACTTGCGTAAGCTGTGGTACATGTGAGCCAGAATGTCCAGTAAGTGCAATTTCTGCTGGCGATGGCAAATTCGATATTGATGCTGATACATGTATTTCTTGTGGTACATGTGCTGGCGTATGTCCAACAGGAGCAATCGAAGAGGCATAATTCAACATATTGGTGTACATTAAAAAAGAGCCGTCACTTTCGTGACGGCTTTTTTTACGCTTCTTTCGGCTTTAATTCATTCTTTTTTCCGAACAGTTTCCCTGATTTTTCCTTCTTTTTATAGGTACTTCGAATTGCCTCATCCAATTTCCGGTAGCGATCCTCTGCCTGTTCATCCTGCTCCCGCATCAGATAATTCATCTCTTTTATGACGCGAACGCCCACTTCTTCTCCAACTTCTTTTCCGAGTGCCCGGTTATTTTCCTGGATCGCCTCTTTTACGATCTGTGTCATAAGCACCTGAAACTGATCCAGTCGGTTCTGGTTACTGCTGTAGACATTTTCCGGCTGATGCAGCTGCGGCTTCATACTCTGCTGCTGCAGTGCATTCTGATAGACCGGCTGCTGGTTTTCAGCCTCTAACATATTCGGGTCCTGGTTATGTAAGATCATCTTAATCGCTTTCAACTGATAGCCCTGCTCCTTTAATTCTTTTATTTTCATAAACTGATCGATATTTTCTTTTGTATAATAACGATGCCCCATTTCATTTCGGGGAATCACTAATTCTAATTCGTCTTCCCAATACCGCAGCACATGTGATTCCACACTTACAATAGCCGCAGCATCGGATATGATATACCTCTGCTTGTCCACTATACTCCTCCTTTTCTACCAGCTTGTCCACATCCTGATGAGGTTTTCCTCAAGATATAGTAGATTTTCCTCTAGATATAACAAATTATATACTTGCCTGTTGCGATTCGCAATGCATTTTCATCGTAAAAAAATGACATAAAAAAGCAGATACAGCCATTTTTCTGACTGTATCTGCAACGCTTCCGCTTTTTCGTTTTTTTTCCAGAAATTATTTTTCCATATTCGCAAACTTTGTGTACTGCGGTAACCACACCAGTTCCACTGTTCCAATCGGACCGTTTCGCTGTTTGGCAATAATAATCTCAGAAATATTCTTTCGATCGGTATCTTTATTGTAATAATCATCCCGGTAGATGAACATGATCACATCGGCATCCTGCTCGATAGCTCCGGATTCTCTCAGGTCCGACATCATAGGGCGCTTATCCGGTCTCTGCTCCACCGCACGGCTCAGCTGAGATAACGCAACCACCGGCACCTGAAGCTCTCTGGCAAGCGATTTTAAGGAACGGGATATCTCTGATATCTCCTGCTGCCTGGACTCGCTGCCCTTTCCGCTGCCTGACATCAACTGCAAATAGTCGATGATAACCAGCTTTAAATCATGTTCCAGCTTATATTTCCTGCATTTGCTCCGAAGCTCGGATATGGATATTCCAGGCGTATCATCAATAATCAGATTCGACCGACCTACCACTCCGGCTCCCTCGATCAGTTTCTCCCACTCCGCATCCGACAGATTACCATTCCGCAGCGTCTGAGCATCTACTCTTGATTCCAGAGAGAACAGACGGTTAACCAGCTGCTCCTTTGACATCTCAAGCGAAAATATTGCAGTTGTAAGGTCACTCCGAAAAGCCACATATTGAGCGATATTCAGAACAAACGCCGTCTTACCCATAGACGGCCTTGCAGCGATTAGAATCAAGTCGGAAGTTTGCAGTCCTGAGGTGCGATAGTCAAGATCTACAAAGCCCGTCGCAATACCGGTTACGGTTCCGGCGGTTCTCGAGGCTTGTTCAATTTTATCGAGTGCATTGATTACGACCTGCTTAATCGGTACATAGTCGCTTCCACTCCGGTTCTGAAGCAGGTGAAATACGTTCTTCTCCGTATCTGCCAGGATATCCTCCAGATTCTCTTTACCGAGATAGCACTGGTTTTCAATGTCCTCCGTCACCTTAATCAGTTTGCGAAGCATTGATTTATCTTTTACAATATTGGCATAATACCGGACATTTGCAGAGGTCGGAACAGCTGTGACCAGATCACGTACATATTCCAGACTGCTAATCTCGGGGGGAACATCTTTTTCCTTCAGCTTATTCTGCAGGGTAATTAAGTCCACCGGCTGTCCGGCATTAAACAATTCCTGCATCGCATCAAACAGTATGCCATACTGTTTGTGATAAAAATCTTCTGATATCAGTATCTCACCGGCCGCAACGACCGCATCTTTGTCCATGATCATGGAACCAATGACGGACTGCTCTGCCTCAAGGCTGTTTGGCATCACTCTCTTTATCAGAGCTTCTTCCATGAGAATTGCCTCCTATGCTTCTGTTACGTTTACTCTTAAAACGGCAGTTACCTTTGTGTGGAGTTTTACTGCCACCTCGTACATGCCAAGTGCTTTGATCCCATCTTTCAGTACCATCTTTTTCTTATCAATTTCTATATTCAGCTGTTCTTTTACCGCTGTCTGAATTTCCTTTGTCGATACGGAGCCAAACGTTCTTCCGCCTTCTCCGGCCTTTATCTTAACCTCGACGGTCTTATCCTCCAAAAAGGCGGCCAGTTCCTTTGCCTTCTCCAGATTCTCTTCCGCTATTTTATCCGCATGTTTATTCTGAAGTCTCAGATCATTTAAGCTCTTGTTGTTGGCTTCTACTGCTTTCTTTTTCGGAAAAAGTACATTTCTTGCATAGGCGTCACTTGCCTCTACAATCTCACCCTTTTTCCCCAACGGTTTCACATCTTCCAATAAAATTACTTTCATATTCGTATATCTCCTTCCTCAAGCATCTGATCAATTGTCTCTTTTATGATGTCTTTTGCTTCCGCTATCGTACAGTCTTTCAGCTGGCAACCCGCCATATTCAAATGACCGCCGCCGCCGAAACGCTCCATGATCAGTTGTACGTTAATCTCGTCAATGGAACGTGAGCTGACATAAATCTTTCCTGCATACTCAGTCAGGACAAAGGATGCCTTAATTCCCACAATGTTCAGCAGCTCATTGGCCGCCTGGGCACCCACGATCGTAGGGCTTGCAACACTGCTGGTCTGGCACACGGATATTGCAAATGCACCTCTGTATACATCGGCATGGCGCACGACTTCCGCACGTGCCTTATAAGTTGACATATCTTCCCGCAGCAATTTACGGACACGTGTTACTTCCGCACCGCAGCGTTTTAAATACGCCGCCGCCTCAAATGTCCGGACTCCCGTCTTCGTCATAAAGTTATTCGTATCAATCAAAATTCCTGCATAGATGCAGTCCGCCTCATGCGCTTCCAGTTTGATATTCTCCGTGAAATACTGCAATACTTCCGCTACCATTTCACAGGTGGAGGAAGCATACGGCTCAATATAGGAAAGCACCGTATTTTCAATCACATCCGTACTTTGTCTGTGATGATCAAAAACCACCAGACTCCGCGTCCTGTTCAGCAATCCCGGACACTCCGTATAACCCGGCCGGTTCGTATCTACGACCATGACAAGGGAGTTGGAATCAGCCACTTCCAATGCCCGCTCACTGCTGATAAACATATCCACAGGATATCCTTTTTCTTCGGTAAAATATTCTTTCAGCGGCTTCAGTGAGGTGGTCACATCGTCAATGACAATCTGCGCCCGCTTGCCCAGTACTCTGGCCGCACAGTAGACACCGATCGCGGCACCGAAAGAATCTACATCACTGATGCTGTGCCCCATGATAAAGACACGCTCCCGGCTTTCTAAAATCTCCCGCAGGGCATGTGCTTTCACACGCGCCTTTACACGGGTATTTTTCTCTACCTGCTTGGAATTTCCTCCATAATAGGAAATATTTGCACCTTCCTTGACGACTACCTGGTCACCGCCGCGTCCAAGAGCAAGGTCAATCGCCATCCGTGCATATTCATAGTTCTGATTGTACGATGACCCCGTATTTCCGAGACCGATACTCAGTGTTACCGCCATCTCATTGCCGACCCTTACGGTCTTTACATCCTCAATCAGGCTGAACTTATCCTCCTGCAGCTCTTTTAAATATTTATGGCGGAATACAACAAAATATTTGTCCTTCTCGATTTTACGTACAAGCGCATCTATCTGCGTAAAATATTTATTCACCTTCCGGTCGATCAATGCAACCAGCAGTGATCGCTTTACATCTTCGATACTGTCCAGCGCTTCATCATAGTTATCAATGTAAATCAGCCCGGCTACCAGCCTCTGTTCTTCATTCTGTCTGATATAACGGTTCAACGCCGTCTCGTCAAACAGATAGAGTGCTGTCAGAAACTGCTCACTTTCCTCCATGGATACGATTGCACTCTCTGCCGTCATCTCCTCAAAATAAATTTTATTCAACGTCACGCGGTAATCGTGATCCTGAAACGAGACAGATACGATTTTCTGTTCTTCCTCTTTTTGAATAATTTCTTTGGTGACCCCTGGGAAAATGCTTGTAATGGATTTGTGATACCGCTTATCCCTTCCGGTAACCTCCGCAAATTTTTCATTTACCCATAGTATCTTTCCGCTGTAATCCAGCAATGCATAAGGTATCTCAAATTCATTGATCAGTTTTTTCTGGACCGTCCCATACTGTGTTGCAAAATTGATCAGCTCATTCACAAGCACCGGCTTATTGTAATTATAGGCAAATACTACAAAAATAAAGTAAATCAGTACGAAAATGGATACCATAATTCCATCTTCCCTGCTTACCCAGTACAAAGGGATATTCATGATGACCAGTAGAATAGTAAGTATCAATGGCCAGTACATGTAATTTTTCAGATTTCCCTTAAGCTTTATATTCTTTTTCATTGCAATCTCCTCATACAGCAGTTTTTACGCTGTCGTTTATGCTCCTATCACCTAGGCATACATATACAGAGTGTATTATACCATTCTTCTATCGGATTTGCCAGCACCAATCTGCGATTATCGGACATGCATTGTTTATCAGTTTATTTTCCTATATCTGTTTCCCCTCTGCCAAGAGCTGCTCCACCTGCTCTTTTTTTTCAAAAAGGACACAGCCGCCCGCATGGTCCTCGCGTAATACATCCTGCGTCTGTAACGCCAGAAACAGTCTTGACTGCAATGCTTCTCTGAGCGATGTGTCCCGGACATTGATGTCCGAATAAGGAGAAAAAGGGCATGGCTCTGCACCTCCATGCGAGTTGATATGAAAAAATCCTCTCCCTGCGGCCAGACATCCTCCGGAAGTCTTTTCATCCCCTGGAAAAGAAACAAACACCATTTCCGGATATCTTTTCCGAATGTCCTGAAGTTTATTTTTTAAAAATTCGCGCTCTTCCTCCCCAAACGCGAGTGATTTTGTCTCCGCAGTAACCGGCACATACTCAATATAAAAGACCGCTTTACAGCCCTGCTCTCTTAAGTCATCCAGAAATCCTGCGGAAACCGCCTCTCTGCGATTAGAAGTCGTAACCGTGACCGATGCACCAAAAATCAGATGCTGTTCCTTGATCTTCTGCATGGATGTCTGCAGCTTCTGGTAAATTCCGGCCCCCCGGCGTTCGTCCGTTTTTTCTTCCTGTCCTTCAATACTGAATACCGGAACCAGATTCCGGCACCGATCAAACAGCTGCAGATAGGTATCATCAATCATTGTTCCGTTCGTGAACACCGGAAACAGGATTTCCGGGATTTTGCCCGCAGTTTCAAGAACATCCCTTCGCAGCAACGGTTCTCCGCCTGCTAAAAGTATGAAGCCCACACCAATCTCCCGTGCCTCTTCGAAAATTTGCTGCCACTCCGTATCCCGCAACTGACTGACCGCTTTTTCATCGGAGCAGGTATGATTAGATCTTGCATAGCATCCGGCACAGTGCAGATTGCACTGACTCGTGATACTAGCAATCAAAAAAGGCGGAATATGCTCTCCTCGTTCTTCCGCCTCTTGTCTGAGACGGGAAGCTTTTTTACTGAAATGGGCATATTTTGCCATAAATATACTTTCTGCCGGATCTTTTAATGTCGCCCGTATTGCACCTTTTACAATGTTCTCCACGCCTCCTGTCAGATAGCGCTCCAGCTGAAACTCTTTTTCCATAAATTCTCCCCTCACATCTGCTTGTCATCGGAACTGAGCCCGATCACACAATCAATCAGCTGGTCAATAAACCTGTTTCTTTGCTCTTCCTTTGTCAGATCATATCCACTGTATATCTGAAAAGAATCCGTAGACAGGACGGCTGCCTGTATTGGGGCTATCAGCTGCAACGCAACCAGCCTTAGCTGCATTTCTTCATATTGACTACCGTAAATTTCCCGCAGCAAGGGTATCAGCGAAATCTCTGCCTGCAGGTCTCCATTTATCATGCACTGTTTCAACCTTTGAAGAATCTGCTTATCGTACTTTTCTCCCATACTGCAAAGATCTTTCAGTAATTTCCGAAGCTTTTCGACAGGTGAAAGGCCCGCTTTTATGTTCCGTGTGACCTCCAGCACCATCTCCTCCATGCGCCTGCCTATAACAATTCCAAACAAGTGATTTTTGGATTGATAATAATAATTCACCAGACCAATTCCAACACTGGCCCGCTCTGCAATCTGCCGCACAGTGACCGTATCCATATCCTCTGTTTCATTTAAAAGCTGATCTGCAGCCTGTAAAATCCGCTCTTTCGCATCTGCTTCCATATGTTTTCTCCGTTCTTAATAATATATGTTTTGAACACGTTCAATGATAGGGTAAAAAATGCAGAATGTCAAGATTTTCTATTTTTCATAGTCATCTGTTCATCAAATAATACTGAACTTTTTGCTTTTAAGATCAACTGATAGATTTAAGGTGATGAATGCAAAAACCGGAGATATTCACAGCATAATACTGCGAGATATCTCCGGTGTGGTGTTTTTAATTTGGTATTTGGATTCATTATTTTCTCCTTACCCTCTCTCTGAATGGAGACGTTATAACATTTTTTCAGGGATGTCAGGAAGAACTAAAACAAATTTGTTACTTTTTATTATTATATTCTTCTAAATCCTCTGCTAAAGGAATATTTTTTTTAAATATATCAACAATATTATCATTTTTGCTAATGAGAATTACCATCGAGCTATCCCACGGAACAATTTCAATCTCCGCAAGTGGATGCTGTATAGATATGGGGTTTTCCCAAAGCCCCTCATATCCTTCTGCCTGGGGGAATTTATATTTTAAGATTTCATCCTTACGAATATTTTTCGAAAACCCAGAAAGGACTCCCCATATCCACTGAAAATCTTCTTTTTGAATCATTTGCGATAATTCATCTCCTGTAACCCAACAATATTCTTTTGACAGTAATTCTGTATATTTTTCGCTCTGGGGATAACATTCATGTCCTGTAATTAACCAATTATAATTATTTTGAGCATTGTCGATTGCAGAAAAAATTTTTTTTAAATATGTAAAATATTCTTCTCCTCTATCTAAAATTATTCCTTTCAATTATTATTCCTCCATCTTATTTACTTCTTTTAGGATTTCCATCACTCCAATCCCAAGTATGTTCATGTGGGTACTCAGAATGCGTCTTTGGATTTCCGTGGTTCGTCATATCTACATCTCTATATGCATTTCCGTTTGAATCGTACCACCGCCTCGTTGTCACATTTCCAGTCTCATCCAATATATCCACACTCGAATTTGGTGTTCCTCTAGTACCAGGATTATTATGGACAAAAGCATGGTTACTTGATGGTGTTATATCAATCTCTTTCCCTAAATTGCTTATTACTTTTGTATCTTTACCACTTTGTGCCGCAACTTCTGCTTTTTTCCCGGTCTTGGCCGCTTTCTTTGCCTTCTCAGCCGCTTTTTCGGCAGCCTCGGCTGCCTCCAATGCCTTATCTGCCTTCTTTGCATCCTTTGCCAGCTCGGCTACTTTCCCCGC
>JAEWCQ010000010.1 GCA_023390555.1 Bacillota bacterium
CGTCTACATAATTCTTTTCAATCCGTATCATGCCGCCGGTCTCCGTACCAATCCCCTCCAGCAGATTCCCCTGCTGCCGGAAATTTTCCAGATAGCGGATGGCGCACCTTGCATTGGCTCCCTTTTCGCCGTCTGCATTTTTCAAAGCGTCCAGTTCCTCAATCACGGCAATCGGAAGAATTACCTCGTTCTCATCAAAATGCAGGATGGATTCCGGAGAATGGATCAGTATGTTCGTATCAACAATATATTGTTTTTTCATAAGCAGTTGTCTCCTTTTTTGCATTCCTTTTTTACAATTCCTGCCCTTCCAGCGTCATCCCAACTTTCGGCTCAGCCTCCGCCGCCCTGCACTGCATCCGGAAGACAAAAAATCCGATTACAAACATCACTGCAACCACTACGACACCTGCCTTAGAAGTGCCGAAAATCTGTGTGCTGATTCCCATTAACATTGTTCCCAGAAAGGATGCGCCTTTTCCAAAAATATCAAAGATACCAAAATATTCCGAAGATTTTTCCTTTGGTATGATCTTGGCAAAATATGACCTCGAAAGTGCCTGAATCGCTCCCTGAAATACACCCACTACAGTTGCCACCAGCCAGAATTTCCATGCGGAATCCAGCTGAAGCGCGTAGACTGCTACCACAAAATAGGCACCGATGCAAATCGAGATCAACACCTTCGGTTCAAATTTCCTGGTCAGCTTTCCGAACAGAATGGCACATGGAAAAGCCACAATCTGGGTCATCAGGAATGCCAGCAGCAGACTGCTGTCCCCAATCCCCACATCTTTTCCATAGGAACTTGCCATTTCGATGATGGTATACACTCCATCCATGTAGAAGAAAAATGCCACCAGAAACAGGAGCACTTTCCGGTTCTTGCGAATCTCAAGCATAACATCTGCGAGTCTGCGAAAAATTTCTTTTGTGCGGATTCCTGTCTGATCTACGTAGTAATTCTGTCTGTAATTTTTCAGAAGCGGGAGTGTCATAAGCCCCCACCAGACTGCGTTCAGGACGAATGCAATCATGGTAGCTGCGGTCCCGGAGATTCCAATGGTCTCGGCATTAAAAATCAGGCCAAGGCTCATGAGAAACGGAATGCAGCTGCCAATATAGCCCCATGCAAATCCGTGTGAAGAGACCTCATCCATTCGCTCGTCCGTGGTTATATCTGTCAGCATGGAATCATAAAAGATAAGGCTTCCGGAAAATCCCACTTTGGCAACAACGAATACAGCCAGAAACAGTATCCAGGTTTTTGGAAGGGATAGCCCCGCACACCCCAGCACACCCAGAATCAGGAAAAAGGTAAACAGCGGCTTTTTATGATCTTTATTATCTGCGACCGTTCCCAATACCGGTCCAATCAGCGCAGCCAGAATGGTGGAAACGGAAATGGCGTAACTCAGGTAGGCAGTGGAGTTTGCAGCACTGATTCCGTTTTCTGCCGCCATATTTTTAAAGTATATTGGAATGATAGTCGATACGAGAAGTATAAATGCAGAATTGCCTACATCATATAATACCCAGAATTTTTCCAGTTTTCCCAGCTTTTCTTTCATCCTTATTTTTCTCCTTTTTCTGCTCACTCTCCTCAGATGTCATGCTCCAATCTGCGGCAGATTCCAAAAATTCAAACATTCTGTCATAATAGTTTTTCCGTTCTGTGTCACCTGCATTGTAGATTTCATGCCTGGAATCCGGCATCCGAATCAGTTCTGTCTGTCCTGTCTGCCTTGCAAACCGTTCGATTGCCATATTATCCACGAGTCTGTCTTCGCCCGCTTCAAAAAGCAGAATCGGTGTCCGGATACGGTTCAGATTTTCTTTCTTCATCAAAACTTTTTCCGCCTTCATCGCTGCACTTACCCAGGCGTACGTTCCTCCTGAAGTATGATACTGCATATCCTTTAACCGTTTATCAAATATGTAAGCGTAACGTTCACGGGAAACGCAGTTTCCGCAGTCGTCTTCCGGATGTTCTTCAAATTCCCGCTGTCCGGCCGCATAACGTTCTCCCTTTCCGACAGCGTTATAAAAATTCGTCGTTACTTTTGCAACAATGGCGGGATACCTGCCTGTTTTCATCCGAAACATGGGTGAGGATAAAATTGCCGCATCTAAATCATCGGAATACCGCTCCAGATACATTGCGGCTATCGCACCTCCCATAGAATGTGCATACAATACTTTTTTTGTCTGCTCCGCCGCAGCTGTCTCTTCCAGAAAAATATGAAGGTCCTCGACATATTCCTGAAAGCTTTCCACATGCACCTTATCGATATCTTTGAGCTTTCTCCCGGAATAACCGTGCCCCCTGTGCTCCGGCAGATATACGGAATATCCGTTCCTTAAAAAGTAATACACCACTTCATTATATTTTTTTGCAAATTCACAAAAGCCATGGGAAATAACGACACATGCTTTTGCCTGCGGCAGCTGATAAGCATAATAAAAGAGAGGCGTTCCGTCATATCCGCTGAAATAGGCATATCTACGGTATTTTTTGAGGAAAGGCTCTACCTCCTGCTTCATTCTTTCCCCGAACTCTTTTTCACCCAGATAAATTTCCTCTCTGTCACTCATCACAATATTCACCTGCAATCTCTTTCCCCAGATCAGGGTAATCCGTAATCATGGCATCTACCTGTCTTTCACAGACCATTTGCATATGCTCTTTTTTATTCACGGTCCATACATGAACCTTTCGGTTGTACTTTCTGCAGGTTTTCATAAAATTGGGATACTGCAGATTGTACAGTGCCGGATGAAGTGCATCCGCACCGACTATGCAGGAAGCATAGACAACGGGGTTGATCATACCGTCAGCGTATAACACTCCCGTTTTCGCATTTGGCTGAATCCTTTTGATCCGCTCCAGTGTATAGTGATTAAACGATGAGTACCAGACACGTCCGCTCATCTGCGCCTGCTCCGTAAGTTCAATGACACGGCGCTCTATTTCCGGATAAAAAATCACACCTGTTTTGAGTTCTACATTCACTGTCAGATTTGTTGGCCTCATCAGCTCATACACCTCCTCGAGCGTCGGTATTTTTACAAAGGGATACTCCGGGCAGGTTTTATTGAAATTGTATTGCATTAATTCTGCGTACGTAAAATCTTTTACCCAGCCTCTTCCGTTGCTGACCCTCCCAATGGTCTCATCATGAATGACTACAAGTACACAGTCCTTTGTCATCTGTACATCCAGTTCAATTCCGTCCGCATTTAGTTCAATTGCCTTTTCAAAAGCCGGAATTGTATTTTCAGGTGCATAACCACTGGCTCCGCGATGTGCCCATACCAATGTTCTTCCCATCTTTTCCTCCAGTCTCTTTTACTATCCGATTTTATAGTACCGTCTGAATATATAATCAAAGGATTATATTCTGTAAAATTCCTGTAAATACCATGCAAAAAGCGCACCGTTCATTTTCATGAACTGTGCGCTTGTTTTAATTCTTCTGTAACTTCATGGATGACAACCCTTTCATCAAAAGGATATCGGACTCCATTGATTTCCTGATAATCTTCATGCCCTTTTCCGAGGATCAGGACGACGTCTCCTTCTTCTGCATGCTCAATGCTGTATTTTATTGCACTTCTGCGATCGGGAATCGTGATATATTTCCCTTCTGTTCTGCTGATTCCCTCCACAATATCTGCAATGATATCATTGACGTCCTCATATCTGGAATTATCTGCTGTGATAATGGAATAGTCGGCCATTTTCCCGGAAATCTCTCCCATGTCATACCTGCGTTCCTTCGAACGGTTTCCTCCGCAGCCAAACAGACTTACAATCCGTTTGGGATGATAGCCCCGTATCATTTCCAGGACACTCTGCATGCTTACTCCATTATGTGCATAGTCGATCAGTACGGTGAATCGGTCGGAAACCTTCACCGGTTCTACCCGCCCCTTCACCTGCACTTCTGCCAGCGCTTTCTTTATGTCGCTATCCGCAATTTTCAGCAATTTTGCCGTTTCTATTGCAGCCATCGCATTATAGACAGAAAAATCACCTGGAATACCAATGAAAATACTGTCTTCAAATATTCCCTCCAGCTCTGCCCGGATACCCAGATTTCCCACTTTCTGTTCATATCCAAAATCCTTTAGTCTCAAATCCGCTTCAGGTGTCTTTCCGAATGTATGGATATCTGATGTTGCATGTACGGTCATCTCCGGATAATGTGCATCATCCAGATTCAGTATTCCGTGGCGGCTCTGCTGGAACAGCAGCGATTTACAGTGAATATACTCCTCCATGGAGGCATGTTCTCCGTCTCCAATATGATCTCTTGTCAGATTGGTGAAGATTCCAAAGTCAAACTGTATTCCATCCGTCCGATGCATCTTCAATGCCTGCGAAGAGACCTCCATAATCACATATTCCACTCCCTCGTCCGCCATTTCCCTGAAATATTTGTGAATATCATAGGATTCGGGTGTCGTATTGTTGGTCTCGTAGTGTTTTCCCCCCACGAAAACTCCCATTGTGCCGATTACCCCGGTCTTTTTTCCGGCTGCTTCCAAAATGCTTTTTATCATCCAGGATGTTGTTGTCTTCCCTTTGGTTCCTGTGATCCCAATTGTTATGAGTTTTTTTGCGGGTTGTCCAAAATAATTTGCGGAAAGCTGCGCCAGTCCCTTTCTCGTATCTTCCATTTCTATAACTGGAATACTGCTTTCCGTTTCTACCTGTTCCTGCACAAAGACAACCGAGGCACCTTTTTGGATCACCTCCGATATATATTGATGCCCGTCCGACCGGTTTCCCTTTATCGCCACAAACGCGACTCCGGGCACAACCTTTCTGGAATCATATACAATATCGGAGATCTCCGTATCAAGCCCATCTTTATAACTTTTATATGCTACACCGTCCAGCAGCTGTCTAACCTGCATATTTTAAATCCTCCTCTGTAATATCGATCACGCCGTCAAAAACATGGGTGGCTGTTCCACGCATAATCACTCTGCCGTCTTCCAGATAGGTAATCTTAAGATCACCGCCGGAAAGATGAACCGTGATTTCTTCCTCTTTTCTGCAATATCCGTTTAAGACCGATGCCACCACACTTGCACAGGCTCCTGTACCACAGGCCATCGTTTCGCCGGAACCGCGCTCCCATACCCGCATGCTTATCGTATGGTCATCGATCACTTTTACAAACTCCGTATTCACTCGTTCCGGAAAACGGCTGTCATACTCAAATTTGGGCCCGATATCTTCCAGTTCCAATTCCTGTATGCTATTCAGAAAGGTCACTGCATGGGGATTTCCCATGGAAACACAGGTTATGGAATAGGACGTTTCCCCGATTTCAATCGGACGGTTCCGATAGATTTCCTCCTGTAATTCATCCAGAACAGGAACCGCAGCCGGTCTCAGATCGGCAATACCCATATCCACGGTCACTTCTTCCACCTTATTGCTCCTGACTCTCAGCACAATTTCCTTTATCCCGCTTTTTGTCTCCACACGCAGCAGTTCTTTCCTTACCAGATCTCTTTCATATACATATTTCGCCACACAGCGGATTCCGTTTCCGCACATATTTCCTTCGGAACCATCCGCATTAAAAATACGCATCCGGCAATCCGCAATATCAGATGGCTCAATCAGAATTAATCCGTCAGAACCGATTCCCTTGCGTCTGTCGCTGACAAACCGCGAGACTGCTTCCGGCCGCTCTATCTGGTTTTCAAAACAGTTTACATAGACATAATCGTTTCCAATTCCATGCATTTTCGTAAATTTCATTTTCATTTTACTACCTCCTCAACATTCCCCATACAATTTAGACCAAAAACTAATACTTCTTATTTTTTAAGAATAAAAAAGGCAGAAGACCCCTTTGTCTTCTGCCTGTCGCGTTCTTCTAAAAAAGCTAGGGAACCATCATGTTGGACGATTTTGGCAGAAAACAGTATGCAAAGAAATGCACATATTTTTATCATATGCACAACAGCAACAACCAATCACTTTTGCAACTGTAATTTTCTTCTTCATGCCGTTTTCCTCCATTTCTTTCTCTTAGAATACTTCTTTTTTCCTAGTATGTCAATATGTTTTATATGTTATACAAATTATTTTTACTCTTTCGCGAAAACCTGCTGTATCATTTTTTCTGTCTCCCGCTGCAGGCTTTTGAAATCCAATCCTTCATGCAGACTCCCGGCATACTCATTATTTAAAGCATCGATCAGAACCGAAGACAGGTATACCTTCATAAACATATTTTCTGTCACAATCCCGCCGGAGATAAGAATTGAAAGTATTTTTCCAAAATAGTCATTTTCAAAATTACAAAAATGTTTTTTTATGACTTCATCTTCTAACATGATGGTACGCAGCTGTGTAAATGCCTTACCGGATTCACCAAAGACATTAAGATATTCTGTCACCCAAAGTTCTGCAAACGCAGCAATGGTAAACGGGCACGAAAGGGCATCCAATTTTGAAAATAAAGTTCCGGAGAGTGACTGTATATACTGTTCAAACGAAGCAATATAGATATCGCGTTTATCCCGAAAGTAACTGTACAGTGCTCCAGTCGAAACACCGGCCCGGGTTGCAATCTCCGTTGTATTTGTTTTATGAAAACCCTTTTCGCAGAAGAGCTCAAATCCTGCTTTTGAGATCTGCTCCTTCTTCTCCATGGAACGCTTCTGAACCGGCTCTCTGACTGTACTTTTTTTCTCCACCTCATGCACCTCATCCTTTGTTTTTTACCATTATATTCCTTGCCTTGCTTTCGGTCAATCAAACAAGAAGTAGTCTTCATGTTAACTCCAAGATAAGAAGGTGAAGAATAATTCACATTTATAGCAGAAAGGTGAAGTTCTGCCTTCCCCCTTTAAAGTAATTTTGCCTTTCGATAAAGATTCCCTGAATCAAAAAAAGACAACAGCCCGACAGCCGTTGTCTTCTTTGAAACAATTACCTAAAATGCAAATACCAGCAGGACGAAAAGCCCAAGTATAATACGATACCAGCCGAATATCTTGAAGTCATGACGCTTGATGTAGGACATCAGGAAGCAGATGACAAGTATGGATACCAGAAATGCCGTAATCATTCCGACCAGCAAGATCACAAGTTCGGATCCCGTAAATGCGAATCCAAACTTTACAAGCTTCAGCAGACTCGCACCCAGCATGGCAGGAATCGCAAGGAAGAAGGTGAATTCAGCTGCAGCTGTTCTGGATACGCCGAGCAGCAGCGCTCCCACGATGGTTGCACCAGACCTTGAAGTTCCCGGAAATATCGCAGCAATCAACTGAAAGATACCAATCAGAAACGCCAGCTGATATGTAATCTGAGCCAGTGAATTGACCTTTGCGACCCTTCCCTTGTTTCTATTCTCAATTACGATAAACGCGATACCAAAGATGATGAGTGCCGCAGAAACAGTCTGATAATTGTAAAACATCGCCTCGAATTCATCGTTAAATACCATCGCAATAATTGCCGGTATACATGCTACGAGAATTTTGAACCAGAGCACAAAAATATCCGTTTTTACATAGGATAATACACCTTTTGAGGCAAGCGGATATTTATTACCTTCTTTTCCAAATGGAAATATCTGCTTCCAGAACAGAACGACAACCGCCATAATTGCACCAAGCTGAATCACGACTTCAAACATACTCCAGAAATCCTTGCTCGCATCCAGCGTGACAACCTGATTCAGTAGAATAAGATGTCCCGTACTGCTGATTGGCAGCCATTCCGTAATTCCTTCTACAATACCGAACAGAATGGATTTGAGTATCTCAATAAAATTCAATTGCATCAAACATTCAAACATTTTGGATTCCCCTTTATATTTTATAATTGCAATGTCGCTATTCATTATACGTCTGTTATTTGAATAATACAATGCCATCCTTCGAATTCAAAAATTTTACTTTCCGGTATTGCTTTGCTGAAACAGTACTTGTATTTTTCTCTCTCTGTGTTATAATTATTTTCATGCAGATATGGTTCATCGGTAGAACGCTAGCTTCCCAAGCTGGAAAGGCGGGTCCGACTCCCGTTATCTGCTTTTTTATTTTTCAAGATACTATTTGGGCTCTCCACAACTGTAATGTTTGCCCCAATAAACAGACTGTCTGTCATTATCTTTGCAATTCTGATTCCGTTCGTCATCTTTCACTCCATAACAGATTCTTGTTCCATTTGTATACTATTTATATGGAAAACAAAACCATGCCAGAAATCATTCTGCACACGTGGAAAAAGGCAGCCGTAAGGCCGCCTTTTATCATGATTCCCTTCCTGTTTGATTTCTAGAGTTTTCCGCCTTCCACAACCAGACCGTCCGGATCAATGCTGTCTCCATAAACCGGTTTTAATGTCTCTTCATAATCTGCATGGAAGAACTGCTCACCTGCAAGAGATTCAATCTCCGTATTCAGCCAGTCTAACAGATCTGTATTTCCCTTCTGCACAGCCGGAGCAATGGTATCGGTATTTCCGATGGATTCGATCCCTACGGTATAACCCTTATTCTGCAATGCCCATGCCAGAACTTCTGTATTATCCGTAGAGAACGCATCTCCTCTTCCATCCAGCAGCGCATCATATGCTTCCTGATACTCATCGAACTTCAACAGCTTGATGTCCGGATAATTCTCACCGAAGAAAGTCTCTGCGGTTGTGCCTTTTACGACGATCAGTGTCTTATCCTTCAACTGGCTGACATCGGTGATCAGATTGTCGTCCGAAGATACCACACCTAACGCAACCTTCATGTAAGGAAGCGCAAAGTCTACCTGCTCACTTCTTTCATCGGTCACCGTGAAGTTTGCAAGGATGACATCCACTTTAGCGGACTGCAAATACTCCACGCGGCTTGCTGCTTCCACATAGACGAATTCCACTGCATCTTCACTGCCAAGCAGGTCTTTTGCAATTCTTTTCGCAAAGTATACATCGTATCCCTGTACATCTCCGTTGGAATCTACGTAACCAAACGGATTTTTATCGCTGAACACACCAATTTTGATGGTTCCGTCTTTCTTTATATCATCCAGTGTTCTGGCTTTTGCTGTTGCACCCGTATCGGCTTTGACTGCTGTCGATTCTGTTCCTGCATCTGCTTTTGCCGTATCAGCAGTATTTGACTGTCCGCAGCCTGCCAGGACTCCAGTCAGCAGTATTAACGTTAAAACAGTTCCAATGATTCTTTTTTTCATAATTTTTTTCTCCATTCTTTTTTATTTAAGGAGGCATTGTGCTCCTTAGAATCTTATTTTTCTCATGGCCAGACCTTTATGTCTCATAGTGAAATGTATTCAGGAAAAGGCGGGCACGCTCTGTCTTTGGGTATGCAAAAAATTCTTCCGGTGTGTTTTCCTCTACGATTACGCCCTGATCCATAAAAAGAACCCGGTCGGCGACCGCTTTGGCAAATTCCATCTCATGTGTCACAATTACCATTGTCATCCCATCCTTTGCAAGCTCCAATACTACCTGCAGGACTTCGCGTACCATTTCCGGGTCCAGCGCCGCCGTAATTTCATCCAGGAGAAGTACCTTCGGATGCATGATGAGAGAACGTACAATTGCCACCCTTTGTTTTTGTCCTCCGGAAAGCTGTCTCGGATACGCGTCCTTTTTCTCCAGCAGACCAATCCGCTTTAATAACTGCTCCGCCTCCTGTTCCGCTTCTTTCCGGTCCCGCTTTGATACCTTGCGGGGTGCCAGCAGGATATTCTCCATGATAGTTAGGTGCCCAAACAGGTCATAGCTCTGAAACACCATGCCGATCTGCTCCCGAATCCGGTGTACTTCCTTATCGGTATGGCTGATTTCCTTTCCCTCCAGAAGAATTTTACCCGCGTTTATCGGTTCCAGCATATTCAGACAGCGCAGAAATGTACTTTTGCCACAGCCGGACGGCCCGACTACCACAACCACTTCTCCTTCCCGGATGGAAAAGGAAATATCCCGAAGCACCGGCTGACTGCTTTCATACGCTTTGATCAAGTGCTCTACTTTCAATATTTCTTCCTGCTTCATACGTTAAACCTTCAACTTTCTTTCTAAAATAGATGATACCTTTGAAAACGGAAAACAGATGGCAAAATACAAAAGAAAGATTACGCCGTATACCCAAAGAGCCGCCGTCGGAACGGTATATCTGGATGCATCAATGATCTGTTTGCCAACTTTCACAACTTCTACGACCCCAATCAGAACCACCAGTGAGGTTGTTTTGATCATTCGTGTCAGCAGATTGATTGCAGACGGGAGAAGACGTCTCACAGTCTGCGGAATAATGATATACCAATACACCTGAATTCTCGTAAGACCCAGTCCATACCCACTTTCATACTGATGCACCGGAATGGAAATCAATGCACTTCGCACCAGATCTCCCATCTCTGCCGCTCCCCAGAAAGTAAATACAACAATTGCTGCCGCCTCTCCCGATATGTTGATTCCAAGATGCTTCGCTGCTCCGAAATAGACCAGAAACAACAGTACCAGCTGGGGAGTGATCCGTACAATTTCCAGATAGATTCTGCAAAGAAAGCGGATGCTTTTTCTGCCGCTCGTCATCAGCATGCCCACCATAATTCCCAATATCACCGACAGCAGCATGGCGATGACCGCAATCCGCAGGGACACCCATAATCCTTCCACCAGCCGCAGAAAGTTATTTCCCTGAAACAGTACCTGTATTCCCAAATCCTGCATAACGGACCCTCCTTTCTACCCATGACAGAGCCAGTGAAAGCGGCAAAAGCAAAACAAGATAAGAAATGACCAGCATAAAAAGCGCCTCATCTGTCTTGTAATAGATACCGATCAGATCTTTTGCCACGTACATGAGATCCGCCAGCGCCACTGCACTGAATACGGATGTCTCTTTGATTAAAAAAATCATGTTTGCACTGAATACCGGTATCGATGTTGCAACCGCCTGGGGAAGAACAATGTATCCAAATACCTGCCGCTTCGTAAACCCAAGACTGAGTGCAGATTCTACCTGACTCGGTGCTATATTGTCAATTCCGGTCCGGAATGCCTCTGCCATATAGCTTCCGCCCAGAAAAGTAAGTCCGATAATCGCGCAGGCCTCGGAGCTCAATACGATTCCCAGCTTCGGAAGTCCAAAATACAAAAAGAATAACTGTATCAGCAACGGTGTATTCCTGGATAATTCGATGTATATCTGCACGGCTTTTTCTGCAGGCGAAATGTGCAGCAGTTTGACCAGATTACATAACAACCCTACGAGGATAGACAGCAGGATTCCGACAAAGGCTATCCGGACCGTCATCCATGCTGCCTGCACATACAGGGGCGTGTATGTCTGTATAAACTCAAAATCCATGTTCCAGTTCTCCTTTTAATTTCTGATAAATGACATCTGCCAGTATCTGATGCCCCTTTGCATCAAGATGCTCTCTGTCAGCTTCACTTGCGCTGACAAAATCCGAAGCGGGAAGGAACTCGCAATGATGCCTGTCGGCAATTTTTTGATATACCGCTTTTAAGCATTTAGAAACGTTTACCGAATTCTCATTAAATTCCGGATCGTAACCTTCCTCCCAGACTTTTTCTCCGAGCCAGATCGGTGAAATCAGCAGAATGTCTATCTTCGGATCTGCCACCCGGATCTGTGCTATCAGTTTTTCAATTCCTTTTCCTATGACTTCTGCTGAGGCTTTATACACCGTCTTGCAATCATTGGTTCCAAGCATCAATATAACTTTTTCAAGCGGCTGATGGCTCTCAAGTAAAATCGGCAGCAGGTCTGCACCTCTTCTGCCTTCCCTCAGTTCATCTGCAAATACGGTCGTCCTTCCGCACAGTCCCTCCTCTATGATATGGTATTCATAAGACTGCAATAAATGATTCAGGCGCCCGGTCCAACGCACATCCGATGCATATCTGTCATTTGTTGCGGGTATCAGTCCGTATGTATTTGAATCTCCAAAACACAATATCTGTTTCATGGCTGCCTCCTTGTTAAACTAACAAAACCTGTTTTTTCTTATGAAAGAACAAAAAGGTCTTTCCTATCGAATAAAAAGAGCAGATACGCGTGTATCTGCTCTCCTTTACTTCCTATTTTCCAAAATATCAGGTTCCGGAATCAGATATGCAGACGCGTAGGTAAATAAACCATATGACGATTCATACAGCGGCAACAGCACATCTTCTTCTGATTAAAGTCCTGTTGATTGTTTGTCTTCATATCTGTTTCCTCCTATCTTATTTCATACTATCTTGATAGGAATACTATACATTATTTTTTTTCGTTTGTCAATACCTTTTTATACGGCCAGACCTATATAAATATGAATGGTCGCATTCTCCTCTTCACAGTCCTGATACTCCTCAAAATCACAGCAAAATGAACGGTTTAAATTCAATTTCCACAGCTGCATCCAAAACTCTGCCACCGCTTTTTGCATGTCCCCTTTTACAACAAATCTTGCATATCTGCCGGCAGGTATGACAGTTGTTACCGTTCCTCCCGGGAGGTCTTTTGCCGCCGTAACCTCACATCCGACTTCGGCGGTATAATCATCCATTTCATTTCCGGCATAATCCGTATAGATTCCGAGTGCCTTTTCATTTTTTCTGTTTTTGATCGCATCATGGATTCCATTCTGATAAAACCTCTGCCAGAGTCCGCCGATCACCATGCCCATGTCCGGTGCATTGTTATTTGTTCTTGCACACAGCCCCACCACTATTTTTTCCTTTAAATCAACTACTTCATATTCCATTCTGTTTTCCTCTTTTCTTTTTTGATAAGAGGAGTATAACAAAACAAACACGACATCAGTGTGTCGTGTTTGTTTTATATTTATGATTCTTTATAAATGTTTCCCATTTTGTTGAGGAGTTCTGTAAATTCCTTCCGGTACTCCTCCGGTTCCATCAATTCCACCTTATCCCCGAACGTCAAAAGCCAACTAAACAGGCTTATCTTTTCCATAAATCCTGCCTGAAAAAACAGCAGACCATCCGGCTGTTCCCGGAAACTTTCGATTCCGTACTCCTCTACCAGTCTCCATTTCATTTCCGGCTGGAAACGTGCACTCGCCTGAAACGTCTCCGGAAATATTTTTTTACTGTCAATTACGAATGGCGGGTGTTCCCGAATTTCAAACGGCTCTCCCGTACAACGCACCTCCTGCATACGGTTCAGCTTAAACATCCGGTAATCTTCACGCATTCTGCAATAGCCCCATACATACCAGGATGTCCACTGAAAAACCAGGATATATGGTTCCAGTGTTCTTCTGGATTCTCCTGTCGGTGCGTAATAAGTAAATGCGACTGCCTTTTTCTGATCAATTGCATCCTGTATACATGTAATCTTCGGTGCCAGCTGCGTCTTATACCAAGAGGACAGATCAATCATAATGTGGCTGTTCGATGCAAGAATATCACTATCCTCCATTGACAGCTTATCCATCAGCTGCTGATACCGCTTCGTGCCGCTTATACTGTCCAGGCTCTTCAAACCGATCAGAATGGACTGCATATCGGCAGAAGTCAGAAGCGTGCGATCCATGCGGTAGCCATCCATAATGGAGATTCCTCCGTTTACACCCTGTGCGGTTACAATCGGTATCCCAGCCTTACACAGATTCTCGATATCACGGTTGATCGTACGGCGGGACACTTCAAATTTTTGGGCGAGATCGGGAGCCGTCACCCGCTCCTGCTGCAGTAATATGGCTAAAATTCCTATCAGACGGTCTATCTTCATCGGCAGATTCCTCTCTTAGATCCCTCTGCTGGAGTGACACACCAGATAGATGACCTGATACTCTTTTGCTATTTCCTGCAAAAGCTTCCTCGCATTTTCCACCTTTTCATCATCCAGATTTACAAACGGATCATCCAGAATAATAAACGGCTTTTCTTCTTCAAACAATGCCTCAATCAATGCCAGTCGAATACAGATGCCGATAAAATCCCGGTTTCCGGTGCTGAAATATTCACTCCCTTTTAACGAACCGCCGACAGCCCGCTGTGCATCCAGCTGTACGTCTAATCGAATATCAATCGCCTTTTTCCCATTGATCAAAGCAGCATATTTCTGGAATCCCTCACGCATGGCACCCATGTAGTGCGTGGAGAAGCTTTCTTTTGCCTCTTTGAGGTACTGCATCGTCTTTTCCAGTATTCCGCATTTATACTGCGCTTCGGAAAGCTCATTCTGCAGCGATTCCAGTTCCTCTTCAATATCGGTCTGCGTATCTGCAATCACGCGCATCGCATCCATATCTTTACGGTAGGAATTAATTTTCTCATTGATTGACTCAATCTCTGTTTCATTTTTCTTTTCCCGCGACTGCAGCTCTTCCAGAGAGGCAGCTTCCCATGTATCGCTTTCCGTAGATACCTCTCCCTCCTGCACCGGTATGTCAAAGTCAATTTCCCGATTGCTGTCACAGAAGGTCTGCCATTCCATCCGGCTCTTTTCCAGTTCTTCTCCAAGCCGGAGATACTCTTTCCGATCTTCCAGAAGCTGTTCATATCCATTGCGGAGATTCGCACTGCATGCATAGTTCGAATGAATCTGCGCAAAAGATTCACGAATCTGCTTCTGCTTCTGAGACGTCAATTCCGTCAAACGCTCAAGCTGTTCCCGGCGCTCTGCTTCCCTCGCAGAAAGATTCAGATACTCCATTGCCTTCGCTTTGATTTCGGACAGCACCTGAATCGGATTCTCCTCCATATCTTTTATGGCAAACTGCTCCACAAAGATACGGTAATGCGCTTTCATTTCTTCTTCCTGCACACTTAACCGTGCCAGATCCGCCTGCAGTTCCTCCATCTCGGTACGGTACGTTTCACTCTCTTCCTCCTGTGCGGATAATTCGGGAAGTATGGTTTCGCCCGAATTCTGCGCTTTCGGTTTTCTGGTGACCGCAACAATGATCACGGCGATTCCCGCTGCAATTCCTGCCAGTCCAAGCCAGATGGAAAATGGGATTAGAATTGAGACTGCACCCAGCACAAGCAGAAGAATCCCGATTGTCAAAAGCTGCTTCTTTTCAGCTTCCACCTTTTCTTGCGCAGCCTGAAGCTTCACACGTTCCTGCTCTTTCTCCCGCTCCCGTTCAGCCAGAATTCGCGCCTTTTCCTGTTCCTTCTGCGCCGCAAGCACCTCATGTCTGGTGCGCAGACGAATCATTTCGTCTTTGATTTCTGCAGACTGTCTGCTTTCTCCCAGGTACATCTCAATCTGCGGCATTTCCGGGCACCCTGCTACAAAGAAACTGTCCAGCTCATCGAGTTGTTTTTCTTCCTCTTCGTTCAGGTGTGCCAGCGCCCGCTCCTGCTCCAGCTGCGCCAACTCTTCAAACGCATGCTCCAGCTCCTCCAGCTGTGACGTTTTCGGCAATCCGTATGTAAATATGGCATCATACGGCTTTTTTTGTGCTTCAATATCCGCTACACGGCTTTTCAACGATTCGTAATGCTGTCGCTTCGCTGCCTGCTCTTTTCCTGCGCTTTCCTTTAAGACGGCTTCCTTGAGACTGTCCCGCCTGATCTCAAGCCCCCGCTTCTGGACAAGCTGCTGACCGATCTGTTCTTCGAGCAGTGCGATTCCGGCGGCTTTATTTTTGCATTCTTCAATCGCCTCCTGCTTCGCATTTATTTTTTCCTGAAGCTGTGCAATTTTCCCTCTTCCGCCTGTTTTTTTATACTCTTTCAGATGCTCATCCAGCTTGGCATAGGCATTCTCATAATTATTGATGTCATTTCCATTTTCCACCAGATTCGACAATTTCGCATTGATACTGTCCGTCATCGATATGCCGATTCCGTTTTGAGGTATATACGTGCTTCGTTCGTAAGAGGAGACATCAATATGAAACATCTCTTCGCCGATTCTCTCACTGAAGTCTGTACTGGCAAGCCCAGTTGTTACATCATAGAGCTGGAAGCTGTCTTCTTTGTCCTTTTTTCCGAAATAACGCTCAATCCGATACTGTTTTCCTCTTACCTCCAGTTCCAGACTTCCTCCGAAGTTACCGCCCTGCCATGGCGCATATTTCTTACGTTCATTTTCCGCTGTCTTCTTTCTCGGCATATATTCCAGACCGTAAAACATGGCCTTGATAAAAACGCCAAGTGTCGTCTTGCCCCAGCCGTTCTCGCGCTGAATGGTATTGAGTCCATCTGAAAAATGATAAGAGAAATCACGCAGTTTACCGAAATTTTCAATATAGCATTTTACAAGTTTCATTTTCTATATCTCCTCTCCCGATAAAGCCCGGATGCCGGTCAAAATGATTGCATCCTTCTCTTCCGGAGGTATTTCCGCCTTTTCCAGAAGGCGGATGAATTCTCCTTTTAACGACTGATCCAGCCGAAATTCCTCGTAATTTATCGCAAGTCTTGTCTGATCATAGACCTTGACAAAGTAGAAGTTTTCCGCAAACTTCTGAGTCAGATAAGTCAGATCTTTATCGGTATCGATCTCGATCTCGCCGGTCAGAACAATTTTCACCAGACTTCCCTTATTCAGATCTGCCACCTGCCGCTCGATTCGCTTTGTGATCTCGCCGGTCGTATGAAGTCCCGCTATATTCACCTTTATCTCGTAAAGAGTACGCTTCGCAAATGGAATGAATGCAGGAATCACCCGTCTGTCTTCTATATCCAGAAGGACAAAACCCTTTTCTCCGATCTCGTCGAAACCGCGCCCCTCCAGACAGCCACAGTAACAATAACTTCCGCGGTTATCCAGCTTCTGATATCTGTATTCATGAATATGTCCCAGTGCAAGGTAATCAATGTATTTATTCTGTAATGCACGAATGTTGATCACTTCCGCTTTATCTTTTGCATCATATTGTGATTCCTGTCCATGCAGAACTACAATATTCACATCATCCTGTGCCAGCACCAGAGAATCGTAGATATTCCTGCTGTTTTCCGGTGTCAGCTCTACACCGGTAATCGCAACATCCTCATAGATAAATTTTGTCCAATTGCTGCCGAACACCTTCAGATTGGTTGGAAGTTCTGCAAGTCCGGCAATAAAATGATCCTTTTCATGATTCCCTTTTAAATACAGGAAATCAATCTGGGGATGGCCTGTAATCTGCTCTTCCACCAGCTTTGCAGCACTTTTTGCTATATTTGTGGTATCAAACAGATCCCCCGCTATAATAATTGCACGGACGCCATTGGTGGCTGCAAACTCAACCATTTTTTCAAATGTCAGTATTAATTCCCGCTTTCGTTCTTTTGCCTGCTCTCTGGTCAGATTCGATTCCATTCTGGAATCCAGATGCAAATCGGAACAATGTATGATTTTCATGATGCATCCACCTCCTTGTGATTCTGTCTGTTCCTAATATTGATCACTCTCTTTCAATCATTCTGACTTATTATATAACAAATGCGAAGAACAGACAATGACCTGCGTGTTTTTCATGAAACAACCATCTAACTGACATCCCGTTTTTATCAGATTTTTCAGCGTTGACAACGTTCTTTTTTTGTATTACTATATATAATACTTAAATAAACCAGAAGTCGGAAATCAAAGGGAGTGTATTATGATAATTTCATGCGATACGAACAGTGATATTCCTATTTATCTACAGCTGCGAAACCAGATTGTAAAAGGAATCGGAAGGGGCGAATTAAAAGCGGGCGAAAGCCTTCCGACCGTACGCCAGCTTGCCGTGGACGCCGGCATCAACACCATGACGGTAAATAAAGCATATCAGCTTCTTAAGTCAGAGGGTTTTATTGTGATTGACCGGAGAAAAGGAGCTGCCGTCTGCCCCGTAAGAGAAGACTCCGGCGCATTCCGGGAAAAACTGGAATCGGAACTGGAGCTTTTGAGCGCGGAAGCCTGTTTCTACGGAGTGAAGCAGCAGGACTTTTTAAACATCTGTGAAAAAATATATGCACAGATGCACATTTCCGGACATCTCACATTGGAGGGTTAATCATGGATCTTATTTTATTTTTTGTTTTTTTACTGACCGACCTCATAATCGTTGCTGCATTTACTTTCGTCTACGCCGGAAAGGAGCAGTATCAGGACGGTATGCTTCTGGGTGTGCATATTCCGGAGGATGCCGTGACACAGGAAGAAGTTCAAAACATTACAGTACCCTATAAAAGGAATTTGAAACGCTTCAACCGCTGGAACTTTTTGATTGGTCTTGCAGTCTGCTTTCTATGCTTTTACCGAATGTCCGTTTTCCTCCTCGTGTGGATGGTCTGGATGGTTTTTTATCTGTTTGCCGGAATAGGCATGATCTATCGAGCTCACTACCGTGTATATCAGCTGAAAGTCAAGAATCAGTGGATTCTTCCCGGAAAGACCCATATTGTCCATATCGATACTGTCGTATCTGCCATGACAAAAAAATTACCGGTCTCCCACTGGTGGAACCTGCCGGTACCGATTGCGATCGGCAGTTCGTTCCTGCTGCCTGCCGTACGGGCATTTTTTGGTACGGATCCGACATCATGGCTTTTTCCGGTGACCATATTGCTGACTTCTTTCCTGTTCTGGGGGCTTCATTTGTGGTTTGCCTCCCGACGGAATACGGTGTACAGTGAAGACTCTTCCATTAACCTTTCCATGAACCGCATGGAAAAGAGGATCTGGTCCATGCTATTTTTAAGCATCAACTATCTGAATCTGATTGGCTGGGGCTATCTGCTCTTTAAACTTCAGACCCTGCAATGGCTATATACCATGGATTACTTTATTTATATCGGGCTTCAGCTGATACCCGTCATTGTCCTTTTGGCCGGCTTTGTATTCATGCAGCGCAGAAAAAAGGAAGTGCTTTCCATGGATCCCTCACCGGTTACGGTAGATGATGACGAATACTGGAAATACGGATGGTACAGCAATCCAAATGATAGCAGCTCATTTGTTCAGGATCGCTTTTGCAGCATGAATTATTCCATGAATATGGCAAAAACCGGCGTGAAAGTTTTTTCTGCTGTTACTGCTGCCGTTATTGCGGCGCTGCTCATTTTTTCTATCGTTTTAATTCTGCAGTTTGAAAATGTCAGCATTACCTGCTCCATTGATGACGGGCAGATGACCGTGCGTGCCGCGCTGTACCATAGCGACATACAGCTGGAAGATATTCAGGATGTGGAACTGCTCAGCCAGATGCCGGAGGATGATTTCACAAGAACGAACGGCGGCGCTACCGATGAGTATCTCGTCGGACACTTTCGCGGGAAAACGACCGGCAGCTGTATGCTGTATCTCTATCAGAATGATACGTCTGTTTTGAAAATACGGACACCGGATGAAATTATTTTTATTAACAGTAAAGACGAAACTGATGTAAGACAGTGGTATCAGCAGCTCATGCTGTACAACGCTTCCAGTCAATCGACGAATGGAAATTAGACGGGTATCAATGCCGCCATTTTTATAGGCATTGCATCTAAGGGACGAATTGTGAAAATAAGTCTATGCAATCACCCCTGCAGATTCGTATTCATATATTGGTTATGTACATTAGCAAATTAATGTACATAACCAGTTTTTTTGCCTGAAATTCGGATAGCAGAGATGACAACTCTGCCGCAGAAAGATAAATATCACAGCTGAATTGCCTGGCTCCACAATGAATCATTTAATTTCGCAGGAGGTTTTCTATGCAAAATGTAACATTGGAAATAGTGGCAGAGCTTCTGCTGATGCTTATGGCATTGTCAATTGATGCATTCGCAGCAAGCTTTGCTTATGGAGTGTCTTCCATTAAGATTCCCTGGCCTTCCGTATTCATCTTAGCCGGAGTATCAAGCCTCGTACTGGCCTTGTCCGCTTCATTGGGGCTTTTGATAAAAGGGTTGATTCCGGAAAGCTGCATAAAGCTGCTCTGCTTCACTCTGCTTTTGATTCTCGGCGTCATCAAACTCTTTGACAGTTTTATTAAGTCGATCATACGCCGGAAAAACGGAGTTGACGGACATCTCAGCTTTCAACTCCTGAATCTTCACTTCGTCCTGAGGGTTTATGCTGATCCAGACATCGCCGATGCCGACCAGTCAAAGGTCCTGACTGCAAAAGAAGCGGTTTCTTTGTCCTTAGCACTGTCACTGGACAGTCTTGCTGTGGGATTCGGTGCTTCCATGGCCACCTTTAATGTATTGCTTGCTATCCCGGTCTCTTTCCTCTTCGGTCTTCTGGCTGTGACACTTGGAAGTGCACTCGGAAGTAAGTTTCAAAAAAGCCTGAACAGCGATATGAGCTGGATCAGCGGATTAATGCTCATTATACTTGCAATCATGAAGCTGATTTAGTACCTCCTTACGCCCCTGATTATTTTCTGTCATACAAACACAATACCTCTTATCATAATATGTTTGCCTGTCTACATATACATATTGGAAAGGAGGTAGAAAAACATATGAACTTAGAAATATTGCCAAAGGACACATCGGTTCATCAGATTCCGCGAGGACTCACAGATACAGAAGTGAATCTTTCCCGTGAGAAATATGGAAAAAACTGTATTTCTCTTAAGAAACGTCAAGGATTCTGGCGAAGCTTCTTTGCAAGTTTTGGCGATCCGATGATCAAGATTCTGCTCGCTGCACTCGCTATTAATGTTCTATTTATCGCTCAGAATGCAAATTGGTTTGAATCTGTCGGCATTGCTTTAGCTATATTGCTTGCTACACTGGTCTCAACCATTTCAGAATATGGAAGTGAATCTGCATTTGAAAAGCTCCAGGAGGAGGCCAGCAGGATCCAATGCCGTGTTCAGCGGGCAAACGGTTTGAAAGAATTACCGGTAGATGAAATTGTCGTCGGTGATCTCGTTCTATTACAGTCAGGGGATCGAATTCCAGCAGACGGGCATGTGCTGCAGGGTGAAATGGATGTGGATCAGTCCGTGCTCAACGGCGAAAGCAAGGAAGCCAAAAAAAGCCCTCTTTACAGTGGGTTCCAAAAAAAAACGGAGAGTAACTTCTTGAATCCGGAGCTTGTTTTTTCCGGCACAGTCGTTTGTGCAGGAGAAGGCATTATGGAAGTAACCAGCGTTGGAGATAAAACCTTTTATGGCCATATTGGTGCAGAGATTCAGGAGGAAACCCGTGAAAGTCCCTTACGGCACCGTCTGAACGGTCTTGCTTCCGATATTGGCAAATTTGGCTATATCGCCGCTGCAATCTCGGCAGTCGCCTACTTATTTAACTGCATTGCAATTGACAATGCATTTGACCTTATCAAGATGAAGGAGATGCTTACTTCCCTTAATCTTTTACTTCCCTTATTGATTCAGGCTTGTACACTCGGTGTAACAGTCGTTGTTATGGCTGTGCCGGAGGGCCTGCCAATGATGATTACAGTTGTCTTATCAGCAAACATGCGACGCATGCTGAAAGACCATGTTTTGGTACGAAAATTAATTGGTATTGAAACGGCGGGGAGCCTGAATATCCTTTTTTCCGATAAGACCGGAACGTTAACCAGCGGCAAGCTGGATGTGGTGCAGTTCGCAGACGGAAGCGGAAGGCTGTGGGGCCGGGAGGATATTACACGGCAGCACACACCTTTATGCGGCATATTAAAAGATGCCATTACCTACAATTGCTCCTCCGTTATGGAAAAGAAAAAAGCAATTGGCGGAAATGCAACGGACCGGGCCGTCATCGAATTCGCGCAACATTTATGCGGAGGGCATGATCATCTACAGGGAATCACCCTGCTTCCCTTTTCCAGTGAGCATAAACTAATGATGACTGCAGTTTCAAGAGGATGGAATGCAATTCTTGTCAAGGGTGCGCCGGAAAAAATTCTACCGCGCTGCACGCAGTACTTCGATGAAATGGGAAACGTGCAGCCGTTTGCAAACCGCTTCCTGGTTGAACGCATTCTCAAAGACTTTACCGAAAAGGCCATGCGGGTTATTGCAGTGGCAATTGCACCTCCGAAAACGCATGGTCCTGAACAATTAAAAGACTTAAAGCTAATCGGGCTTCTGGCCATTCGCGATGATATCCGCCCGCGGACGTTAACCGGAATTGAACAAGTACAGCGTGCCGGCGTGCAGACGGTTATGATCACCGGAGATGCATGCGCGACCGCAACTGCAATAGCCAAAGAAATTGGACTTGTTCGTGAAAAATCCGATCTGGTTATTACCTCCGATGAGATGAAGTTAATGTCTGACCGGGCATTGGGGGATATTCTGCCGAAAGTCCGCGTCGTAGCAAGGGCGTTGCCGACCGATAAAAGCCGTCTGGTACGAATTGCCCAGGCACAGGGACTGGTGGTCGGGATGACCGGGGACGGTGTTAACGATGCCCCTGCCTTAAAGCTGGCCGACATTGGCTTTGCCATGGGCAGCGGAACAGAAGTTGCGAAAGAAGCCGGTGATATCGTGATCATGGACAACCGCTTTGATTCCATTGCAAAAGCAATCTGCTATGGGCGTACCATCTTTAAGAGCATAAGAAAATTCATTATCTATCAGATGAGTACCTGCCTGTGTGCAGTGGGTGTTACTGTCATTGGTCCGCTCATCAATGTGGATTTCCCCATCACCGTGATACAGATGCTTTGGATTAATATCGTGATGGATACGCTGGCAGGACTGGCCTTCAGCGGAGAAAAGGCACGGCAGGAATATATGAACGAGGCGCCCAAAAGCCGTGATGAGCCTATTATTAACCGGTATATGACAAATCAGATTGCAATCACCAGCATTTACACCATATTTTTGTGCCTGATGTTCTTAAGAAGCTCCTACTTTCAGGTGTTAAATACCTATAGTGAACTGTATGGCTTAACCGCATTTTTTGCGTTGTTTATGTTCTGTGCCATTTTCAGCAGTTTTAACGCAAGAACACATCGCTTTAACATTTTTTCCGAGCTTTCCGCCAATCTGTCCTTTATTTGGATCATGGGTTCCATTGCGGCTGTCCAGATTGTAATTTTATATTTTGGAGGGCAAATATTTCGTACGGTACCACTTCGTGTAAACGATCTGATTACCATTATACTGCTGGCTTTCACCGTAATTCCAGTTGATCTGCTGCGTAAATACTGCATTAAAAACAGCAAATCTCTGAAAGGCACCTGATCTGACATAGTCTGCGCCTCCTGAGACCAATAACATCTTCTACGCTTTCTTCGCTCTTATAAGGGCACGGAATCATGAATAAATGCAACAATCTTCTGATACAGGTCAATAACGAAACGTATCAGAAGATTATTTTGGTCTTAAAATTAGATTTGTTTAGGACTCCTGCAGAACGAACTGTCCGGCCATTTCCCTTAATAACTGCGCCTGACCGGCCATTTCCTGTGAACTTGCGGAGCTTTGCTGCGCCATTGCCGTATTTTCTTCGATGACAGCCGATATCTGTGCCACACCATCATTGATCTGTCCGATGGCTGTTGCCTGTCGTTTTGAAGCCTCGGAAATACGTGCGATTTTTTCTGCCAGCTGATCTGCTTTTTCTACCGATTTACCCAGTGCATCCGAAGTCAGATCCGCAATTTTTGTTCCATTTGCCACCGCATCCATTGACTGCTGAATCAATGCGGTGGAATTTGCTGCCGCCTGTGCACTTTCACTTGCAAGCTTACTCACCTGTGAAGCAACTACCGCAAATCCTTTTCCTGCATCACCGGCTCTTGCAGCCTCAATGGAAGCATTCAGTGCCAGAAGGTTCGTCTGTGAGGCAATATCATTAATGGTGTCGATGATATTGCTGATCTCACGGGAAGATTTGCTGATCTGCTCCATTGCATACAGCATCTGATTCATCTGCTCGTTACTTCCCTTGACATCCTCTCCGACATGCTGTGCCATCTGACTGGATTCAATGGCTCCTCCGACATTTGCATCCACCTCTTCGGAAATGGAGGCAATCATCACCTGAAGCTGCTGTATAGAACCTGCCTGATCCGTCGCACCTTCTGTCAGTGCCTGAGCTCCGGAAGCAATCTGATCTGCGCTTGAAGCTACCTGGCTGGAGGATTCATGTATGGTCCGCAAGGTCTCCGACATTCTTTCCCGAAACTGAAGAATGGAACTTTTTATATTCTTAAAATCGCCGACATAGTCCTGTTTCATATCGATGGCAAAGTTGCCGTTTGCCATTTCTCCCATACTGTGATCAATTTCCGAAACATACTGAGAGAGTTTTTCCACACTGTCTGCCAGGCTCTGTGTCACAAATGCCACCTCATCTTCTCCTTCGACCGACAGATTGAGCTTCAGATTTCCGCCTGCCATCTCTTCGGATGCCTTTTGCAGCTTTAACAGCGGTTCCTCTATACTTTTTGCAATCTTCTTTACCATCGTGATGGAGACATACAATGCAGCCAGCAGCAGTACAAGAACTACAACAATTGCAACCAGCATGCTGTAGCGACTCATACTGATCGCACTTGCTTCCTGCTTGGAAATTACGTCATCCAATGCCTGTGCCGCCTCTTCTACAGCTGTCAGAGCCTCCTGATTTCCGCCCTGCACCTGGCCAAAGCTGTCCTGCATATCTCCCTGTTTAGCGGTATCCTGCATGGTATTCGCAACAGAAAGCCATGCATCTACTTTATCCGCAAAATCTGTGACATAAGAATCGTCTTCTCCGTATATATCCTGTAGTTTTTCAATATTTTCCTGGATAGCGGCTTTTGCACTTTCAATTTCCTCCGTATAGGAATCCTCATCACTGCTTTCCTGCATGATGCCCATTTCCATAATTTTTCCGGACATGCTGTCAATTTCTTTTTCACACTCGCGTACCGCAATACTTGCCGCATACGATCCGTTTATAAACTGACTGAGCCTTGCATGTGAATTCCACATGGTAATTATGGCGATCACGGAGATCAGCACCATGAGTCCAAGGCTGATTGCGTATCCGACCCAGATTCTCTTTTTTATTTTCATTTTCCTAAGATCTTTGATCTTGCCGATTTTTTTTTCCTGTTTCCGCTTTCTTTCGTGTCTTTCTCCCATGAAGTAATTCCTTCCTTAGTTCTCTTTATCTTTCGTCTTCAAATAATTCCCCGTCCACGATTCGCACCACGCGTTCGGCATGCTTCGCAACATTAAGATCATGTGTAATCATGACAATGGTATTTCCCATGTCATTTAACTTCTTAAACAGTTTCAGCACTTCCTGTCCGCTGTTGGAATCCAATGCTCCTGTCGGCTCATCTGCAAGCAGGATTGCCGGTTCTCCTACAAGAGCTCTGGCAATTGCAACTCTTTGCTGCTGTCCGCCGGAAAGTTCTCCCGGCTTATGCTCCATTCTTTCACCGAGTCCCAGCATCCGTATGGTATCAAAACTTGCATCTTTGGCATCGCTTAGCGTCATTCCCCGCATCAGTAGCGGCATAACAATATTCTGCAATACATCATAGGTCTGAATCAGATGATATTTCTGGAATATAAAACCGATTTTTTCATTTCGGATATTTGCCAGATCCTTCTCTTTGGTATTGTGAACCTCCGCACCGTCCAGATAATATTCTCCGCTGTCCGGTACATCCATACAGCCGATCATATTCATCAGTGTTGATTTTCCGGAACCGGAGGGACCAAGTATTGCGAGAAATTCTCCGCGCTTTACTTTCAGGCTGACATCTTTTAATACATGCAGCGAGTTCTCTCCCATTTTGTAATACTTGTTCATGTCACGAAGTTCAATAATTGTATCTTCATCCGGCAGCAATAATTTTTCCGGCTCGATTACAGATATTTCCTGTTTTTTTTCATGCTTTTTGGCATGCTCTTTTTTGCTTTTTTCTTTCTTTTTCAGTGTCATCCGTATGCCTCCTTTCCTTATTGCACCATCCAGATTTCAACAATTACCTCATTCCCGTCATCATCTGTCTCAAACAGAAGCTTCAAAATATCGCCTGACTGGATTCTGGAAAACGTTGTATTCGTATCTGCCGTGGTATGTACGGTTACGCCAACAGGTATCTGAACGGTGGCGGTAGTTCCGGACATTTTTGTCGCATCCGTTCCACTGTTTTCCTGCGGCATTTCAGTGGAGCTGCTGTCGAAAGATTGCCCGCCCTGCATGGTCGGCATCTCCGTCGAATCCACCTGCGGCATCTGTTCATTGCCTCCGCCCGACTGTGACTGCTGCGTTTCCGTACTGCCGCCGCTCATCTGCGGCTCCTCGCCATTTCCAAACTGCGGCATTTCGGATGAATTCATATCAGGACCTCCGCCGGAGGACCTCTGATCCCCATTATTCCACTGGCCACCGGAACTTTCTGTCCCTGAAGTCCCTTCATTCTTGCTCTCTGTATCATCGGAGAGATTTAGCTGTGACTCATCTACTTCCATATAAGTCATTTCATTTCCCTCCATAGAGGTAACTACCGCATAGGCAAGCCGCTGATTATCGCCTGCTGTAACCTCCGTATCTCCATCACTGCTTCCACATCCGCTCAAAGCAGTCGCAAACAGTGCCAATGTCACCAGAAAGACCATTGTTTTCTTTTTCATGCCATCTCCTCCTATTCCGCGTTCAGCGCTTCTACCGGTACTAATTTCGATGCCTTGTATGCCGGATAGAATCCAAATATCGTTCCGGTCAGTACCGCGAAAATAACCGCGATTACAAATGCTGCCGGGGATAATTCCACGCGGACGCCGAGGTATTCTACAAGAGGTGTGATTGCAACGCTGATCACAACACCGATGACTCCGCCGATCAGACTGATTGCACTTGCTTCCAGCAGAAATTCAAACAGGATGTTTTTCTTTGAGCATCCGATGGCTTTTAAAATACCAATCTCATTCGTACGTTCCTTGACAGATACAAATAATACATTCATGATTCCGATTCCGCCAACGACAAATACAATGGCCGCCATTGCAATCAGGAGCATGGTCAGAATCTCATTCGATGCGGAAGCCGCTTCCATTTTGCTTCCGGCATCCGTATAGGTAAACTCCGTATTCGGATAGCTCTCGGCAAGTACCTCCGTCAGGTTCTCCGTAACGGCATCCACATTATCGACATCCTCTGAGAGCACCGTAATTGTAGGGCTTACCGAGGTTCCAGTAATATATTTGACACCGGTCGCATAAGGAATGAAAATTGCCTCATCCGGACTGATGCCGGACGCAACTGTTCCCATCTGTTTTAATACACCGTTGACCACATAGGCGCGGGAGTCTATGTAGATGATACTGCCATAAGCATCAATTGCACTTCCAAAGATTTCTTCTGCCACATCATATCCAAGAATGCAGATTTTTTCTTTATTTTCGTCATCAGAATCCGTAACAAAAGAGCCAACGGACATTTCCAGGTTACTGATACTTTCATAATTGGATTTTACACCGGCAATTGTATAAGAGGTCTCTTCATCGAGATCACCGCCGTCTACCGTGCTCTTTGTAGAATAGGAAATGGTTGCTGCAGATATGCCGCTTACGAAGGTTTCGATATCATCGACATCATCTTCTGTTAAAGTAACTTTTTCCTGGTTCATACGGTCTTCCATATCGGAATCACCGCCGAACAGAGAAGCAAAATTGCTGAAACCTCCAGTTCCACCTCCTCCGGAACCCATATCCGGAAAGCCGGAATTGTCACCGGAACCACCGGACGGCATATTGCCGCCTCCTCTGGAACTGTCTGAACTTCCGGAGCTGCTCGAATCACCGGACTGGCCTCCCATTCCGCCCCCCATGTTTCCGCCGCCGGATGGCATTCCCGACTGACCGGAGGAGCTTCCGGAGCTGTCGGAACCACCGGACGGCATTATCGTCATTCCGCCGGAATCGGAACTGCCGCTGTCCGAAGAGGACATATTGCTGTTTCCGCCTGATCCCTCATAAGAAATATCAATTGCACCTGCATTTAAATTTTTAAACTGATCCGCAACGTCCGCCTGACCGCCTTTTCCAATCGCAATTACCATAACAATCGTAGCCGCACCGACTACAATGCCAATAGAAGTCATAATTGCCTTGAACTTATTTTGCGTAATATTGATCCAGACCAGCCTTAACAGTTCTTTTCCTCTCACTATTCGCTCACCTGACTTTCAATTAAGGCGGTCTCACCTTCCTCTAATCCTTCGGTTATCTCAACATTCACTCCATTTGAGAATCCTGTCGTAACCTCTTTTTTCTCGATTGTTCCATCGCTGTTCTTCACATCCACATAGGACTTTGTACCATCATTGATAATTGCCTTATTCGACACGTAAATGACATCATCCACTTCTTTGGTGACAAAGGTCACATTCCCAGTCATATCGGCATAAACCTTACTCACATCTCCTGTAAATACTACGGTTACAGTGTAACTTACCGTAGAGGAATCCGAAGAGGTCGTCGTGTCCATACTGGTCACGGTTCCCGTAAACTCTTCATCTTCATAAGCCGTAAGTTCAATATTTACTTCATCTCCGATAGTAACAGCTGATATGTCTTCCTGTGATACGGAAACATCCATGGTCACTGCCGTATCATCTGCATAAGTTGCAATGCTGGTGGAAGAGGATAAGGTATCACCTGCCGCATATCCAAGTTCCATGATTGTTCCACTGTATTCTGCATATACGGTTCCGTCACCAATGGTATTTTCAAATTCACTCAGTGCATCCTGTGCATCTTCCAATGAATCCTGTGCATCATCTACATCATCGTTGATGCCATTGGTATCAATGGAATGAATACTGGATGCGTTGTTATAATTCAGCATTGCTTCATCATAAGTTTCCTTTGCAGCTATCGATTTGGTCGTATAGTCATTCTGCGCTGAGGTAAGCTTTGCCTGTAGCGTTGTAAGATTACTCTGTTCCTCTGCAAGCTGTTCACTCAAATCTTCTCCGGCTGCAATCCTTGTCTGATAATCAGCAATCTTGGCATTTGACTCATCCACAGCATCCTGTGCATTGTCAACGGCTGCCTGAAGTGTTGCAATGGTTGAATTATACTGTGATTCTGCTACACTTCCGGTTGCAACATTTGTATCATACGTATAGTCTGCTGCCAGCTTATCGCTTGCAGCATTGAGTTTTGCTTCCTTTAATGCAAGTGTCGCGGAAGTCACTGCTGCTTCCAGATCTTCTTTATACTCTGCAACGCTGTCATCGGTTATTTTCAAAATAGCATCTCCGGCGTTGACTTTCTGTCCGGAAGAAACATAAAGCTGATCTACCACAAGGGATGCACTGCTGCTCGTGGAGGAACTTGTGCCTGTCGAGGAGCTTGAACTTCCAGATGAAGTGCTCGCTGTGGAACTCTGCTGCATACCCGACTGATCTCCTCCTGCGGCTGACGAACCTCCGGACGACGTGGATGAGCCGGAAGCTGAGGAAGAACTGCTTGTCGAGGAGCTGCTCGACGTAGAACTGCTTGTAGTATCCAGATCAAAATCCTGTTCAACCGTTCCAATACTTACAGAACCGCTTTCCGTTACGCCGACCACCAGATTTCCCTTTTCCACACTGGTTTCTTTGTATACCACTTCCGTGTCACCGGAAGAACTGCTCTTGTACATAGCTGCGCCAACTCCAGTTACTGCTACGGCTGCAACTAACACAATGGATGCTGCAACAATTTTACTTTTCTTCTTCATCGCTTTGTCCTCCAACTTCTACCAGGCAAGTATCATCCTTCGATACTCCTTCTGTAATCACCACATAAGAATCTGTCTGTTCTCCAATTGTCACCGGAACACTGATTACCTCACCCTTATTGTCATACTGCTTCACTTTTCCACTGCTTCCGTCAATACCACTGACTGCATCAACCGGAAGATAATTTACATCACTCAGACTTCCGTAATTACAGGTCACGGTTGCAGACAGTCCTGTTGATAACGTTCCATCACTGTTGTCAATGGACACCTGTACTTCATAGGAAACTTTTGAAGCACTCGAATCAGAAGTTGCCGCTGTTGCAACGGAGCTGATTGTTCCGGTTAGGGCTCCTCCTCTTCTTACACCGGATACCTCCACATCTGCCGTATCACCGACTGCAATATCATTGATATGGGACTGGTCTACATCAATGGTAACCAGAATTGTATCTGTATCATAATAACTTACGACAGCCGTGCTGTCTTTTAATACATCCTCCGCTTCATACGTTACAGCTGCAATGGTTCCTGCCTGTGACGCAGTTATGACTCCAGCCTCAAGGGCATTTAAAGCCGTCTGCTCCTGGGTCAGATTATCCAGATTCTCCTGCGCGGTGTCTACTGCACTTTGCAGGGATGCTACGGCATTGTCATAGACCGTTTGTGCATATTCTCCATCCACAACCGCAGTATCATACGTATTCTGTACCTTTACTTTTTCCGTCACTGCATTCTGAAGTGCCTCCTCATAGGCACTCTGAAGTTGTGTGAGACTTCCCTCCAGCTGCTCCTTTTGCTGCGTTGCGTCCTGCACCTGCTTTTCATAATTGGATTGGGCCTGTGTACTCTCATTCTGTTTTTGACTCAGATCACTCTGCGCTTTTTCCAGATCTTTCTGTGCCGAATCTATGTCATCTTTGGCCTGTGTAAAAGATGCATAATCTGTTTTTAACTGTTCCGCCTGTGTGTCCAGATCTGCTGACGTCAAAGCTGCGATCTCATCGGAGACTGTTTTTTTCAATGTATTATAGGTTGTGACGGCATCATCGTATTTTTTCTGTGCATCGTCCACAGCCTTCTGCGCCTCATCTGCTGCTGCTTTCTTTTCATCGATTTGATTTTCCGTATAATAAGTATTGTTTGCCAAGGCTGTCGTATACTCCGATATCTTGCTCTGCGCATCCTCTAAAGCTGCTTTTGAATCGGTCACTTTCTGATCCAGATCCGTGAGTGATGCATTATAATCTGCATCTGCATATTCAGCGGTGGTCACTGTGCTTTCCTTTGTATACTGCGCTTCCAGTACCCCAAGATCATAACTGGATTTTGCATTGGAAAGCGTATCGGTCGCATCTGAAACAGCATCTGTATAATAATCCTGCGCTTCTTTGACACTGTCTGCCGTGAGCTTTAAGATCGGATCTCCCTCCTCTACTGTATCTCCGGAGGCCACATATACTTCTTCTACCGCCAGATCGGCTACGGTTGCATCAAATTCCGGTATCTGGGATACCGTAGAAACCTGTGTTGTTCCATCTCCGGAAAAATCCAGTGACAGATCTCCGTTCTGTACGGTCACTTCCTGATATTGTGCAACTTCCGCTGTCTGGGCAAATAAAAAGCGATAACTTACGGCCCCTCCCGAAACAGCTATCACTAATATGACCACGACAACTGCTGCAGCCTTTTTCCTGTTCTTCTTCCGAATAGGCTTTTGCAGTCTCGTGTTTTCTTCCGTTTTCTTTTTGCTTTTCAACCTGATTTTCATCTGCGACATTCCTTTCGTCTTCTCATGAAGGGGTAATTTTCCTATCTACGAGACTAAAGGAGCAAAGTGATGGTTATGTGTTGAAAAACTGAACGATTTAAGGATTTTAAGACCGCCCGCGTCCAGACAGGCCGTTACGCAGATTCCTAATAATCCGTGGCGCTGACACCGGCCTTTTTCGTGATCAGATCATCCTGCGTGGTATCCGGTGCATTTGTCTCTTTTCCTGTTTCCAGAATTTTAGCAACGGAATTCAGTATTTCTTCATCTCCTGCATCTCCGTAGCGTACGACTTGTGCAGCAAATGTTTTCCCCTTTCCTGCTTTGGAATATGCCAGCAAAACATGATCTGAGTCATTGTCATAATCAAAATAGGCGAATTCACGACCTCCTACTGTTACGAGTTCTACCTCTTTTGTAATGGGAAGACCGGCGTCTTTCACTCCTTCCATGTACACTTCCGGTGTCTTTTTCCGTTCATCAAAATCTTTTTTCCCTACTACACAGAGCATCTGGTAATTCAGGTCTTCATCGGTCAATATCAGACCTTCATCCTTTATTTGTACATCCATATTTTCCGGTACAGTCAGTTCAATTCCCCCGGTCACCACGCTGAAATCGGTTTGGGACTGCCTGTCCTTCTGCTCGTCCTTCTGCCCACAGGCCGCTCCCATCAACATAATCCCCACAAGTCCCAATACGATAAATATTTTTGCTTTCATTTTCTAATCCTCTCTTTTTATAATGAATAATGCCACAATCAACACATGCGAGCGGCTTGCAATGTAACGACGCCTTTTTCCCAGGTCCGTTCTCTGCGTTATTATGTAGTACTCTTTTGCCATATAAAATACTATTATTTTTTATACGTAAAAGGAAAGCTGTCACACAACCATGACAGCTTTCTCCTCCGTAATATGTTACTTCTTATTTTTACTTGTCTGTGCGATTCTCAAGGCTTCCATCTCAGCCCGATAGATATTTCCTGCCATCGTCTCCAGATTCCCTGCCACACCATAAATATCATCAGAAGAATGCTTTATCTTCTCTTTTAACGAATTCCCTTTCTTTACATATTCATCGGAATTGCTGCCCGTCCAGTTTTTGGATATGCTGTTCATGGTACTCACCAGACTGCTTTCACTGATATTCTTGAGTGAAGATGCGATGCTTTTTAATTCACTGGCCTGTCCCAAGGCCTTATTATAATTAAACTGAATTGTATATTCTGACATAAGCCCTCCTTTGCCTCCTATGAGATTACATTGTCAGGTAATTTGTGCGTCAGCTGTTCATTCTTTGTTTCCGTACTTTCATATAAGTTTGCCATGGTAAGCAGGTTTTCAGGATGATCCTTTAAACGCTTTATTACTTTTGGAATATCCTCTTCGAATGTCTTATAATATTGCTGATGTCTGTCACTGGCATCGCCTTCCCAATACTTCTTACTGCCGGCCACCAGTTTTTCTATTTCATTAAATGCTGTCTGAACGGTACCAATAGAAGTCTTTATCTCCGCTGCTTTGCTTTTTAATTCATCCGGGTTTACCTTTAATGTGATTGCCATACAACCCCTCCTCTGCTATACACTGATCGATGAAATGATCGATGAAACACTATTCTCGCAACTTCCATACTCCGTTTTTGCATTTGTCTCATATTTTACAATTTCATCCACTGCTTTGCGCAGCTCGTCCAAGCTTTCAATATCGCTCTGGAATGCCTTATCAAATGCGCTGTTTGCATCACCTGTCCACATCTTATTCAGCTTCGTTACATCCGATTTCATACTTGAAATTTCTTTTTTAATCTTGTTCAGATAATTCTGCATCGAAGTTACATCACTGTTTAATTTTGTCGTGCTTACTTTAATTTTTTCTGCCATCCTAACCTCCATCTCCTTTATTCAAAATGAATATTCAGGTTATCCAGCATCTCTTTCACATCCCTAAGATCTTTCAAACCAAATTGGTTTCTGCTGCCACCTAAGATATTCGTGGAAACGATTCTGTCTTCTGTCTCTTCATAACACTTTACAATTTCTGCCAAACTATTTTTCATGTCTGCGAGACTATTTCTTTGAGCGGTAACTGATTCAATAATCTTCTGCAGTAACTGCTTATCGGTATTCCCTTCCACGAGACTGTCAAACTTTGAACAGACGGTGTTTAATCTTCCCAGTAAAGCACTTATTTCTTTTTCCTGTTCGCCCATTTCCTGAATGCTGTTCCTTATCTGTTTCACAGATATATCAAACATGCGTCTCCCCCTCCTTTGACTTTTCTACTATAGCACAAAAAAATCAAATATTCGGATTTTCCGACAGACGACACGGGAAACGGGATGAATAACCAGTTTTTGACCTTTTTTTATGTAAAACAGGAAATCATTTTCTATTTTTTATCGATTTCCGTACTGCTGTTTCCGACTTCTCCACCCAACGTATACTCTAACTGACTCCCTGCTTTTGTACTTTCCAGATTCTCGTAGTACCAAAAGTACCATGTGACTCCAAATTCCTCATACTCAATGATTTCGTCTGGTCTTTTCCCTTCCACACGCAGTTTATCAATACTTTCCCCTTCTCCCATTTCGTCTTCTCGTAAATTTCCCCATAGAAATCGGCAATGTTGTGGATCAATGCCTTCATCCTGTGAAACATCACTTAATGTTAATTGTCCTTTCAAAGCGTCTAATGCAGTTCCCGTATACCATCCATTCTTTTTTGCCGTTGTAGGTTCTCTCATTAAAAGAGTATACATTAATTCATTATTTACCTCTTTTTTTTTGAATTTAGCAAAAGTGTAACACAGTTCATTTCCATCCTTAAATGACTGAAAATACATGGATAGATAATTGTCGTTTTCAAATTTTGCAATTATATTATCAATATTCCTTTGATACCCCTCACCCTCTTGCACATTGATATCTGCATTTTTCATGGCTTCTTCTATGGTTGGATAGTAGTCACTGTCCGGGATATCCTCTTCCTTTCTACCAGTCGTCGGTAACTGACACTGATATTCAATGCTAACCTGCGGAGTTTCCTCCTGGGAATTATCTTTGTTAATAAAACTAAGCAATAGGATTACAAGAAAACCAATTACAATAACGCCTATGATAATCCCCATTATTTTAAGTATTATCTTCAATAATTTTTTGATTGTGTTCATCTTTTCTCCTATGTGCTTTTATATATCGTTAATAAGATTTAAAGACAAAGCTTGTATTCTGGAAATAGATAACCATTTTAGGCAAGAAAATCTGACTGCTCAATGAGCAGCAAGCCCCCAACTTAATTTTATTGTGTAGAGTTCTAACTATTTAATTAATTATAGGTTTTCTTCAAGAAGTTTGCAGTTGCCCCGTCAATCCTCCGTTTCCGTACTGCTGTTTCCGACTTCTCCACCCAATGTGTACTCTAACTGACTTCCGGCTTTTGTACTTTCCATATTTTCGTAGTACCAGAAGTACCATGTAACACCAAATTCCTGATATTGGATTATTCCATCTGGTTTTTTTCCTTCTACCTGAAGTTTATCAATGCTTTCTGCTTTCTTCATCTTATCTTCTCTAAGATTGCCCCATATAAAGCGACAATTTTCAGGATCAACACCGTTATCTTGCAAAGCATCACTCAATGTTAATTGTGTATGCAAAAGTTCAAAGGAGTCCGAAACTAAAAATGAAAGACCTGTTTTTTCCTTTGAAACTGTTGGTTCTGCCAGCAATAATGTATACATTTCTTGATCATCAATCAATTTTTTTTTAAACTTTGCAAATGTATCACAAATCTCATCTTCTTTGAATGACTGAAAATAAATGGACAGATACTCATCATTTTCAAACTTTATAATGATATTATCAATATTCTTCTGATACTCCTCACCTTCTTCCATATCAATATCTGCATTTTGCATGGCTTCTTCTATCGTTGGAAAATAATCACTGTCCGGTATATCCTCTTCTATTCTATCAGTATTTGGTAACTGGCCCTGATATTCAATGCTCACCTGTGGAGTTCCTTCCTTTGAACTATCTTTATTAGTAAAACTCAGCAGTATAATTCCCAGAAATCCAATCACAATGACACCTATGATGATTCCGATTATTTTAAGTATTGTCTTCGAAAACTTTTTAATTGTACTCATCTTTTCTCCTTTGTGCTTTTATATATCGTTAAAAAGATTTAAAGACAAAGCCTGTATCCTTGAAACAGATAACCATTTAAGGCAAGAAAATCTGACTGCTCAATGAGCAGCAAGCCTCCAACTTAACTTTTATTATATAGAATTCTAACTATCTAATTATTTTATAGCCTTTTTACAAGAAATTTAAAATTATTCCGTCAATCTTCCGTTTCCGTACTGCTGTTTCCGACTTCTCCACCCAATGTATACTCTAACTGACTCCCGGCTTTTGTACTTTCTAGATTTTCGTAGTACCAGAAGTACCAAACTTTACCAAACTTTTTAAATTCTATAACATCATCCGGTTTTTTGCCCTCTACACGAAGTTTATCAATTCTTTCCCCTTCTTCCATTTTGCTTTTTTGTAAAACTCCCCAAATAAAACGACAATGTTCAGGGTCAATTCCATCATCTTGTGAAGCATCACTTAATGACAGCTGATCATGCAAAAGATCTAATGAATTGCCTATATACCAAGCATCTTTCGTTGATTCAATTGGCTCTCTCATTAGAAATGTATATCTTGTCTCATCACCAAAGATTTTTTTCTTAAACTTTGCAAATGTGTCACAGATCTCATCATCACCGTTAAATGACTGAAAATAAATAGTTAAGTAAATATCGTTTTCAAACTTTATAATGATATTATCTATATTCCTCTGGTACTCTTCTCCATCTTCCACGTCAATATCTGCATATTCCATGGCCTCTTCTATCGTTGGATAATAATCACTATCCGGAATATCCTCTTCTTTTCTACCGGTATTCGGTAACTGACCCTGATATTCAATGCTCACCTGTGGTGTTCCCTCATTAGAATCATCTTCATTAATAAAACTAAGCAATATAATTCCCAGAAATCCAGTCACAATGGCGCCTATGATGATTCCAATTATTTTAAGTACTATCTTTAAAAACTTTTTGATTGTGTTCATCTTTTCTCCTGCGTAGTTCTATTTAACGTTTAGAAAGATTTAAGACAAAGCTTATATTTTTGTTTTAAATAATTAATAACAATCTTATAAATTGACTGTTCAACAAGCAGTCGGCCCCAACTTAATTTCTATTTAGAGTTCTATCTATCTCGTTAATTTATAGCTTTTTTACAAGAAATTTAAAATTATACCGTCAATCTTCCGTTTCCGTACTGCTGTTTCCGACTTCTCCACCTAATGTATACTCTAATTGACTCCCGGCTTTTGTACTTTCCAGATTATCGTAGTACCAGAAGTACCACGTATCACCAAATTCCTGATATTCAATTATTCCATCTGGTTTTTTGCCTTCTACCTGCAGTTTATCAATGCTTTCATCCTCTTCCATTTCATCTTTTCGAAGACTTCCCCAAATAAAACGGCAATGCTCTGAATCAATGCCGTATATTCTCGAATAATCACTTAATGTTAATTGTCCATGTAAAGCTTCTAATGCAGTTCCCATATACCAGGAATTTATTTTTGATACCTCTGTTGTTTCTCTTAATACAGCATATAACGTTTCATCATTAACTAACTTTTTTATTAATTTTACAAATGTATCGCAAATTTCATCATCACCTTTAAATGACTGAAAATAAATGGATAAATAATCGTCATTTTCAAATTTTGCAATCACATTGTCAATATTTCTCTGGTACTCTTCACCCTCTTCCACATCAATATCTGCATTCTGCACGGCTTCTGCTACCGTTGGATAATAGTCACTGTCCGGTATGTCCTCTTCCTGCATTTTAGTAGTCTGAATCTGACCCTGATATTCGATATTTACCTGTGGTGCTTCCTCATTAGAATTATCTTTATCAATAAAACTCAGCAGTATAATTCCCAGAAATCCAGTCACAACAATGCATATTATAATTCCTATTATTTTAAGGATTGTCTTTGTGATTTTTTTCATTATTCTCATTTTCTGCTCCTATTCAACAGCACAGGTATTCCCAATCAGTGAATTTAAATTTGTAATCCATTGCAAAAGAGCTGGTGACAAACCGGCCAAAACTTCAGCTACTGGAGCTATCAGTCCATCATCAAAAGTGCCTACACCCGTGAAATCATCAATTATAAGACCCAATAACACCACAATCACTACAAAACTTGCTATTTGATTTCTGCTTGCTATGTTTGTTTCTTCTGTATAGGACCATGAAAGACTTCCATAATCATCAATCAGAGTTCCATCAGGAAGCGGGAGAGGAAGATTTCCACTACTTCCTCCTACACTAGCACTTACCCATATTCCATCCTTATTAAAGTACTGAGCATAAGTCTCCGACACCCCGGTTTTATTATCTTTAAAAGTAAATTCATTGCTTGATTTCCATGTGCCCAGATTCAACCCTGTTCCTGAAAGCTGAGAATTCAAACTGATATTTGTTCCTGGTATATCCACACCCATGTTGATAGACCATCCTGTCACCTTATTGTATGCACTCTTTTCTAATACAAATATGTTACCTCCTTCGTGAGTTTTTACCTGATAAGTTCCTTGCCCAAGTTCTTTATCAACCAGCATTCTATCTTCCCCATACACATTTTTATTCCAGTAATTATCCTTAAAATCCCGAATCACATCACTTGCTGCCTTATTAACACTATCCTCTACATCGCTCAGGCTTGGCCATGCACCATTTAAGTCAACATAAGTGAACGGATTCTGCCAGCAGTACCCATAGTGGTTTAGTGTCTCCGGCGTCGCAATATAACCACGTACAGTATCCTCACTGATAAATCTTCCCTGTGTGCTGTCGTACTCTCTCGCCTGCGCAAACCATGTTTCAGACATCCGGTCAAAACGATAACCGGTGTAACCGAACGGCTGAAGTTCGCCCTGATTGCCATACAGATCATTTCCGAACTCATCATATCCGAAAGAGGCTGCAATCTGTCCTGTTTCATCCAGGCACCGGGTCGTGCTGCCGAGTTCATCGGTAAGAGCGTGACGAATGATTCCATTCTCTACTGAGCCAAGAATATTTCCATCCCAGATATAGTCCTGGATGCTTCCATGTTCTTCCTTCGCAAGCAGATTGTAATATGGTCTTGTGATGTCCGTAATATAGGAACGATTTCCATCTGGGGTGGATTCCAGAATCCGATGTCCCAGTCCGTTGTACTCATATTCTGCATGTTCTCCGCTTTCTGTAATCACGCAGTCCAGACGATTCAATGGGCCAAAGTAAAACTGCTTCGTTTGTCTGCCGTTTTCGAGAACCTCTTTCCGGTTACCGCGTCCATCGTAATTAAAAGCAGTAACCTGGAGCTGTTCATTATTTTTGGAATGAAGAATCTGTAACAGTCGTCCTGCCACATCATACCGATAATCCTCTCGGCCTTGCATCTGATCAATGGATGCAATCCGGTTGCCACAGGCATCATAACGAAAGCTTCGTAATAAATGACCGTCTTTTTCCACCTCTAACAGTCGATTTAAAGCATCATACTCATAGGCGTAGCTGCCACTTTCTTCCTCCAGTCCCTGCCGCTTCTTTATCATTCCAGTCTTATTGCCAAGCACATCATAGGTGTAGCTATTTTGTTCTAAAATCCCCTGCGCATTTTGCTGTGTAAAATTGCTTAAATAACCTGCGCTGTTATACGTGTAGGTCGTCTGTATTCCATTTGGCTGATGTTTCTCAAATAATCGTCCACATACATCATATGCAAAGGTTGTCTTTCCCAGAACAGAAACAACTTCACAGAGGCGGAGTGCATCATCGTAATGATATTCTGCCTTTGTACCGTCCGGATAACAGACCTCCCGCCGTTCTCCCATGCTTCCATAAGCATATCCCACTTCCTGCCCCTTGGGGTCTTTTACTCTTTTGATTCTTGAAAGTGCATCGTATTCGACTATCGTTTTTCCAAGCCAGTCATGGATATTTTGTATTCTCCGCAGCGCATCATATTCATATACAACCTGCTTTCCATCGGCATACGTAATCTGTGCCGGATCTCCGGACATAGTATAGTCATAGCGTGTCTCATAACCATCCCGGTCTATTTTTCCGGTCAGATGGCCTGCAGCATCGTAAGTGTAACGTTCCACCGCTCCCAGCGGATCCGTAACCGCAATGACCTGCCCGGCAATATCCCTTTCATAGATGGTCCGATGCAGATCCGGTTCTGTTTCCCCGCCCTGCAGAATACCGATTAACTGATCCATTTCATCATAGGTATAATAGGTTGTATTTCCGACTGCATCGGTGACAGAAGTCAGCTTTCCCGCAGGTGAATAGGTATAGAAGGCGGTGTTTCCCCGTGCATCTGTCACCCCGGTGACATTGCCAGACACATCATAGGAATAAGTCTTTTTCTCCCCACTGCTGCCCTCAACAGACCGGATGCCGCTCAGCTTGTCATAACAATAGGTCAGCCGGGTTCCCTCACGCGTCATTCTGCTTGCAAGCTTGCCGTTCCCATTATAAGTATAAGTCTCCTTTGTACCGTCCGGCAGCCGAACTTCACGCAGCAGGCCACCGGGATAGTACAGGCATTCTGTTTTTCTTCCAGCCTTATCCAGAATAGACGAAAGTTTCCCAAGCGGTGTATAGGTATAGGCGGTGCATCCGCCGAGAGCATCTGTCTCACCGGTCAGATGTCCGGCAGTATCATACGTGTATGTTGTGACATTTCCCACTGCGTCTGTTTTCCGGATCAGCTTCCCAAGACTGTCATATTCCAAATGCATGATATTCCCGTCCGCATCTGTCATGGACGTACAGTTTCCCACTGCATCATACCCATACTGCAAAACAGCTCCTGTATCTGCCTTCTCTGAGGTACGGTTCCCCATTCCATCGTATGTATATTGCAAGCTGTGCCCAAGTGGATTCGTCACTTGAATCCGGTGATTTGCTCTGTCATATTTATAGGACGTAATTCCACCGTTGGGGCTGACGACTTTGGAAATGTTTCGCATACTGTCATATTCATATGCAGTTACCTGACCAGATTTATTCTGATAGGATATCGGCTTTTGAATACAGCCATAGAGAAAACGTTCCTCCGCCCCGTCAAAATCAATGATCGAAGCCACTTTTCCGGTTTCCTGATACTGGTAACGTTTTACGTTTTGATCCGCATCGGTCACACTGAGAAGCCGGTCTTTTTCATCATACGTGTACGCCGTACGGTTTCCTTCCCCGTCTATACTTTCTACCACACGGTTCAGGGTATCATAAGCATAGTGAATGTCTCCTTTTCCATCTTCCTTCACTCCTGTGATATTGCTTCTCATATCATAAGTAAGCCGCAGGGAAGAACCGTCCGGCTTGGTAATCAATTCCGCTCTTCTTACATCATCATAACCAATCTTTGTTACAGCCTGATCCGGCGTGATGATCTCAGTCAGTTTTCCTTCGTTATCATAATGCCATCTGGTCTGCCCGCCGGCAGCATTTCTGACGCTGACCAGCCTGCCTTTTGCATCATACGTATAGCAGGTACGACCGCCTCTGGGATCGATAATGGACGTTATGTTCCCGTAATGGTCAAATGTACGCCGGTATTCGTTTCCATTTTTGTCTGTATACTCTGTTCCGAAGTTCTGCTCATTATAGGAATATGATTCGGTCCCTTCGTCTGTAATCGTATGTGTATGACGCATTTTCTCATCATGCACATATGTAATTTGATTGTTATTGCGGTCTGTAAATACAAGATGCTTCCGGTCGTCCTCATACGCATATTGCATCTTCTCCCCGTCCGCAAAGGTCTGACAGATGACTCGCCCCTTTTCATCATAGGTATTTTCCAGTTTTTGATAACCGGCAGCATTTTGAACGGTTCTGATTCTCCGGTTTTCATCATAGGTGTATGCCGTTTTTCCGTGATCAGCTGCTTCTACCTCGCTAAGCAGTCCATCCAAATAGGACATAAGGACATTTCGTCCGGTGTGGTCGCAAACACGCTCCAGATATCCTGCCTTATTATAGTGATAAAACAAAGTTTCCAGTTCATATTCATTTTGCAACGATTTTTCCATCGCAATGCTGACACGCTCCGCCCGGATCAGTCTGCCCCTGTCATAAAAAAACCGGATACTGTTTCCCAAAAGATCCATGCAAGAGAGCAGAATGCCGTCCGAATCAAACTGCATACTGTCTTTTCCGGAACCGGACAGGAAAAAACCATCTTCCCGCTCTTGTATGGTTTCCATGCTGCCGTATACGCTAAAGTACATACTCCCGTTAGTATCCGCCTTTTCAAAGCGCTCTTCTTTCCCATCCCCTGATTTCAACATAAGTGCATTCACTTCCATTTTCAGTGCTGTCTCATAATTGTGTGACCAGGATGTTCCCATACTGTGTTCCGTCAAACCCAGGGCATTATAATAACGAACAAAAGACAGCGGAATACTTCCCGCTATCTCTATTTCCTTCACCTCATCAACATAATTGCCGTTGCACATATTGACCGGGTCGCCTCCATACTCACCGCATCTCTGACTGCTTCCGCCGCCATTGTTTCCTATGTCTTTTAACTGCTTTTCCAATGAACTGACTACGGCCTTTATTTTTTTCATTCCGGCTTTATTCCCGGCAATTTTCTTTTCCGTATCTTCATAGAGATTTGTAATATCGGAAAGTGCCTTTTTGATTCCTTCCATACCGCTCTGCTCATTGCGCACTGCCGATGCAAGCTGCTTTAACTGCCTTTTCATAATTGCATAACTGTTTCCGCCAAGTGAGCTGGAATCGGCAAGTGTATCCAGCTTGTCTGCCATCTGCCGCAATGTTTTACTATATTCCTCCTATTCTGAGACACTTCTTTTCAATTCTCCCGGTTTGACTGAAAACTCTGCCATCACTTTCTCCCTTTATACAATCATTAATCGTGCGCCATTTTTGATTCCATTGGCGGCAAGTGTCGAATCGTTTGTAAGTATTTTTTTGCTCTCCATCGTACACAGCATAAATTTCTCCGGCTGATCATTTAATACACTTCTGTATTTTTTACACATCATCTCCTGTATTTCCTGCAGCAGATGTATGATTTTTACATTTTCATCCAACCGAAAGTCATAGACCATGTCAACTGCCGGGAAATAGATATCGACTAATATCATGTTTGCTTTTCCTCCCATTTTAACATATGTAGTACCACATCAAAAAACAGCCTCTCATCTATCGGCAGGTTCTCTTTTTTCTCTTTTTTCTCTTCTTTCTCTGCCAGAATATCCATCTTTAGTGCATCCGGTGTAACCCTCACCGCCACACGTCTCATGACATCTCCCGATTCCGCTTCAATCTGTTCGATCAGAAACACCAGATTATGATATCTCCGTATTGATTCTGCAGCTGCACATTTCTTTGATCTCAGTATTTTTCGATAAAATTCTTCCTCTTCCATGACTGCCTGATAAAAATATGGCTGCCGTATCTTTTCCCTGAGAATGTCAAGAACCTGACTGCTGCTGACTGTACCAATTCGATAAGAATTGCCGTCTACTTTGCTCACCTGTAGAACAGTCACTCCTCTCTCACCGGAAAAAAGGCACATATTCTGTGTTTCATCTTTTCCGTTTCGGATGAATAAAACCGTTTTGGCATCCCGGATCTGATTTAGTTGGAGATCCAAATCTTCTTCCATATGAAAAGTACCTTCTTCACAATCCACAAGACGGCTCTGGTAGAGTCCATTCATTGCAAGACAAATATCTTCCGGCTGCATACTAACGGTATCCGCCTGTATCGTATAAGCTTCCTTAATCCCTTTTCCGGCTAATAATATGGCATACTCCGTTTCATTCAGATAATAGTTTTTGCCGCTCTCATGCTTCATCCTGCATCACCTCTTTCAAGACTGCCTTATAGCTTCGCGAAAGAGGAATCGTCATATTTCCGTTCAGCTTAACATAATTGTCCGAATACCGGACTTTTTCAATATATTTTTGATTCACAATATAACTTCTATGGCAACGGACAAATTGAGAGGTAAGTCCCTCAGCCAGATGGTCTATGGTTTCGGTAATCGCATATTCCACATTACTTAGCCGTGCATAAACCTGTTTTTCTCTGGCTTCAAAATAAATAATTTTATGATATGGAAGCTTTATTTTTTCACCTTTTCTTTCTTCACAATAGCAATCGTCTTCTTGCACTTTGTTCTGACTAAGCTGGAAAAATGTGGCGAGTGTCGAAAGAACCGCCTGTCTTTTTAACGGTTTTAATAATAAAGAGATTGCCCTCACCTGTGGATTCAGGTAAAGTGTCGGCGAGATCTTTTTATTTGAGATGATCAGTATCTCCACATCCGGGTAATAGCGGCGCAAATTGACGGCTGCCTGTATTCCCCATTCCAAAGTAATATCCACCAATGCCACATCCGGCCTTGTTTCATGCTTTAAAATTGTTTCGAATTCTTCTTCTCTGCTCCAGTTCATGATAAAAAGCTTTTCATCACTGACCTGCGCCATTATTTCTCTGGAGATTTCGACCAGCATCTTAGTATCTTCTTCATCACTATCTGATACCAGTATCGAATTCATAGCTTCTACCTCCTAGCTAATGGTACAATAATTTTTCTTATGTCCGAACTCATGACCCCTGCGGTATAACCGATTCCCGGTTTTAATACCTCCGCCTGCTCCTGATAAGGAACAGAGTCATAATTAAAGATACGGTTCTCCCCTACGTTTCCTCCAAAGTGTATTCCAGTCTTTTGGGAAACAAATAATTCATACAGATCATAATGACTGATATCGGATGCCTCATCCAGTTTGACTTCTGCGATAAAGTAAATATTATGCAGTCTTCCCTTCTCAATAATATTTTCAAGGAAACCTTTCATATCATACTCTGTGTCATAAACCAATCCCGCAAACCATGCAAAGTCTGATATAAATATAAACATCGCCTTTTCTTCACTCATCCGCTTGAAGATTTCCGTCTCTTCTACATCATCATTGATCAGACCGCCTTTGATCTTATTCCTTCTTACAAACTCCGGCAGCAGCTCACTGAAATAATGAAAGATACTTTCCTCATTATCTGCATAGGTGATACCCGGCTTTTCCTGGTAACTGCGAAGATAATGCCCCGGTCCGTCTATGATACAGATATCCGCCTCTTTATCCATTGCTGCCTGAAGAACGACCTTCAGATAATTCTTTTTCCCCGATCTTGCAAATCCCGTAATCAGATAGCAATATGTTTCTCTTAAATCTATTCCATACAGTAAAGCATCTTCCTTCCGATAGCCCACCGGCAAGTAGTAAATACTGTCACGCAGCTTTGCATAATCTTCCAGCATCGAAAACTCGGACCATACCGGTTTTTCCGGTATCTCCGGTATCTGCTTCGCCCGCTTTCCGTTCCATGACTGATTCATGCAGTCACATACATCTGAGATCCGTTCGATTCTCTGGTAATCATCTGATGCTTCCAATGACAGAGCTGTCTGATATTCCAAAATCTGAGATCCGCAAGCCGCCATTCCTCTTCCCTTTATCCCGGGCTCTGGCATGACATCAATCTGCATTGTATGTAAAATATCGCAATAGGCATATTTATCCTGCAATTCCAGGCAGATATTCTGTTTTATATTCTCTGCCATACGTGAAGGCACGTCCGCCATAGAAATGCCGCCGCCGCTCACCAGGAGATAGATACCATGACTGACGCCCTCTTTTGACAACGCTATCAGGAAATCGGTATATGCCTCTCCCGTCTTTTCGCTAAATGCACCAAAGTTATCTATGATTACCATAATAGCAGGCATTGTCACTCCATGTACCTGCACATACTGGCTGTAATTACCGCCACGAAAGACCTTTTTCCGTTCATTCAGTATATCTTTGATCATGACAAAGAATTTGGAGATCTTTTCATAATCGCCCTCATACATGATTCCTCCGAAATGAGGCGATTTTTCAAACGCGGACATCATCTTGCTGCTGAAATCAATCGCATAAAAATTGATATATTCCGGACTATACTTAGACATCAGCGCATAGACAATTGTCTGCAATGATGTGCTTTTTCCGCTGATAACCATTCCATAGACTGCCAGATTTCCATCTTCTGCAAAATTAATATGCATTGGCATCTGCGCCTGATTCTGCGGATCATCATAGCGCCCGATCACAATGTCCAGCGTCCAATTGTCTTTTAATACCGACCACTGACCGTCTACAAAACGACATCCTGTATGTTCCGTAAATTCTTCCAGATACAGATTAGCTGGAAGTACCGGCATCCACAGCTGTATTTTATGGTTATACCCGTTTTCCGGAGCTATTTTTCCCAAATACTCTATGACAGCATCTAACTGTGTTTTTTCCTTTGCCTGAGGCAGTTTTACCTTTTTTACGGCAGAAAGTTTCAGAATTACTTTAATGCAATCCTCCTCGTATCCTGCGGCTTCCTGAAAAAGATGGATAAAGTCCTCCAGTCGTGCCGTGTTATAGGAACTTACACCGTAATCAATTTTTTTCTCTGTAAAAATCTGATAGATGCAATCAATGACTGCCTGCATTTTGGATTTCTTCTCCTCGCACTCCTCCAGTGCAATCTGAGTTCTCTCTAAGGCGGTATCCAGTGTTTTTGCCACTACACGCAGCCATTCAAAAAGAATTTTCTCCTTCTTGGATATTTTTGCATAGCTTCCCGCCATATCGACCTTACCCGTAAGTGTGTATATGGTGGCTATGTCTGTCTTTGCTGCTTCATCGTCCTCTTCATATGCAGCTCCGCTGAATCCGGACTGAAACAGTTCAAATACTTCATCATTACCTACCTGTAAATAACTTCTTCCCGCCTGCGTAATGTATGCGGCATCCGGTTTGTGGAGCATGTCCATACTATCCTGCTTATCCTGTACTCTCAGACAGAGCTTGAACTTGGAATTACTCCAGATATTGTCATCTACGGTACCGCTTGGTTTCTGAGTTGCCAGTATCAAATGCACACCCAGTGAACGGCCGACCTGCGCAACACTGATCAGTTCCCTCATGAAATCCGGTTCTTCTCTCTTTAATTCTGCAAATTCATCGATGATGATAAACAGATGCGGAATCGGAACGGATGCTTCTTTATTTTTATAAAGCTTTGTGTAAAGATTGATGTTATTCACACCGGATTCATTAAATATCCGCTGCCTTCTGCGGTTTTCACTTTTTATGGAGACCATTGCACGGTGCACCTGATTTCCGGACAGGTTGGATATCGAACCAATCAGATGCGGCAATCCGTTAAACAGATTTGCCATTCCACCACCTTTATAGTCGATAATGAAATAACCAATATCATCCGGGCTGTAATTAATTGCCAGAGAAAGCATATAGGTCTGAAGTGTTTCTGATTTACCGGAACCGGTTGTTCCTGCGACAAGTCCATGCGGTCCATGGTATTTTTCATGCAGATCCAAGTGGCAGGGTACGCCACCTGCTTTCTGCCCGATGATGCCCTTTATGTTTTCATAGATTCGGTTTTTCCTCCACCGATCCACAACCTCCAGATCGTTTAATCGAGACGCCTCAAACATCTCCATAAAGGTCAGAGAAGACGGAATGTCTCCTCCTGTTTCGACTTCTTTGACATAGTAGTTGGAAAGCTTTCTCGCAAAGTGGTCGAGCTCCGCATCCGCAGCCTGGTCGAAAGCAATATCAATCCGGTTGTCCTTTTGTGCAGACATGTTGTAAACTCCTTGATAAATCTCATCATTCTGAATAATCACTTCGCAGGAGTTCGGAAGATTTTCGACCGCTTCCGACAGTACGAGGGTTGTCAGACCGTAATTTTTACTGTTGTCATACACATACTTTGATATCAGTTCTCCATCCATCAGTTCCGGATTAATCAAAAACAGGATAAAATATGGCTTGCAGACATTCTCCCCCTTGCTTGCTCCTGTCTCATCTCTATGACGGAAAACTTTTGTCATTTCATAAAATACATCACTTGCTTCGCTCTTATCCGATGCAACGTATCGAATCTTCTTATCCTCCGACCATACATGCGGCAGCCATTTTGCAAATTCCCAGTGTTCCTGGTTTGCAGCATCCTGTGCCTGATATACATACACCAGCTTTACATCCGTATAGCAGTTATTGGCAGCAATCTGAGCAGAAAGATTTTTTACCACTTCAATTGCTCCCTTACAATATTCCCCTCCGACAATACCAAGCAGACGATTTTTCAATAAATCGATACAAATCGGGACATCAAATAACGTCTGAAAATTCTCTTTTATAATGCGGGGCTTTTCTTCCAGACTGTCTTCCAGCAGAGTGAATTTCTTTGGTGCGCAGGTGACCGGTACCTGAAACGGCAGATTTCCGATTCCCAGCCTTGGATATAGAAAATCTTCATGACGGGAATTACGATTCCATAACTTGCTGGTCTGGTTTACATAGTCAATACAATCACCTGTACTTTCGTACATGTTATGCATGGCCTGAATGTTTTTATCATATTTTTGTTTTACTTCTTCTGCTTTCTGCTGCAGATATCTTCCGTATGCCTCAAACCGGTGAAGTTCATTTTCACGATCTTCCTTTGCCTGTGTACGAATGTTGACCAATGCCCATACAATTCCAAGAATTGCAGAACTGCCCGCCATAATTAAACCCGAATACATGCTCAGACCTGAGGATGACTTTCCGGATATCATAAGAACACACCCCAGCAGCATTGGAAGTGCCATCGTAAAGGATGGGCCGATCGTCATAAGCATAGATTGCTTTTTCGCCTTGGCAAGTGCCGGCGGCGGCTCAATTTCCACTTCATCTGTTTCTATTTTTTCTATATTTCGGGGCGCCCTGTGCAGCAAAATACGACAATCCTGATCTGCGACATGATGTGTTGGCGTTTTTTCAGTAATGTCTGAAACGATTTGCTCCATATCCGGTATCGCTTCTTTTACCCTTACCATATCTTCCGGCATGTCAATTGCCAGAATATCCCCGAGATATACCATATGAAGTCCGATGATATTGATAAAGTCACCAAATACAAGCTGCCTGCTGTCATGCACAGACTGTGAATTGACATAGATTCCATTCACGCTTTTATTTTGAATGATCCAGCCCTCCGCATTTTTTGTCATGACCGCGTGTTCTCTGGACACCAGACCTGCATAAGAATAACAGATATCATTCGTATCGTTTTTACCAATATGGATATTGGACTGATCCCGAATCGAGAATTTTCGAAAGACATAGAATACCTGATCTGTCTTCCGAATTACAATCGATATAATCTCCTTGTCTGTATATACTTTAAGAACATCTTTATCCTGAAGATTATTTCTTTCATAATTGCTGTTGTCTTTTATGATACTGTATGCATGATCTTCCATAAACTGCCATTCATCATTAATGATTTCCAGCCGCAGTACAAGATCCTTATTCAGCCCATAAAGATTTTTATGTAGAATCATCGTATAATCTGAATTATTTATCATTGGCAGACGTATTTCACGAAATGCCGTATTGGTGTAAACAGACAATATCACTGCCATAACTCCCACTCTCCCAGTTTATATAATTGTAAAATGCAATGTTGTATTCCCAACGTTAATTTTATCTTTTGCACAGATCAGAACTGCCTCCTGTGCAAGTGTATAACTTTTTTTCTGGTGATATAATGTGACCGGCACAGAGGTATCCAGATTCTTCAGAAAAAGTGATCTTTCTGACCGGATCAGCATAAGCTGATGTTCTGTTATCCCTGCATCGTTCAATATGATTTTATTTGTATCGTCTTTTCCTATTTCTACCTGATCGTACACATGAATCATATATTTTTTTGTGACCAGCGCACTTTTTTCTTCAATCTGTACACTGATGTAATCCTTTTCTGTTTCACAGGCAGGTGCCTTTTCCTCATGGTAAACAACATCGTATGCATTGTTCGCCACCTCATTGTTTAGCTGCTTCTCGTACTTGCTGTTTTTTAAGGACGTGTCCAGATTTTCTTCACGTATGCGGTCTTTTTGCAGAGACAGCATCTCTTTTGCTTTTTTGTTTTTATGTCTCAGGCAGAACACTGTAATTACCAATCCGATTAAAATCAGTATTTCATAACCTAAAATTGCCTTATCCGATAATAGCACTGTCATCTCAAACCTCACACATGCAATTCTTCATCTAGATATTATGGAAAGAAAATTCTTCATTGGACAGACGAATCGTATCGCCTTCTTTCAATTCAAATTCCTCTCCTGCCATCAAAATCTTTCCATTTAAATAAGTATAATTTGTAGACTGCAAATCAGAAACACAATAAGCCATCCCCTTTTTTTCAATCTTGGCATGGCATCTGCTGACAGAAGGATTATCATTGATACAGTAATTCACTCTTCCCCTGTCTTTTCCCAATATAAATTCCGTTGCATTTAACATAATTTTTTCCGTATTGCTGCTCCGGATCAGATAAGCATTTCCAATACTTCCGGAAAGCCCCAGCACCACAGTTCCTTCTTCTACCTTTCCGGCATTTAATACCGTGGTCTCCTGAAATGTTTCCTGTTTTGCGGATAAAGGAGTAAGCCCTCCACTGTTCCTTGGCTTTGGAATGGCAATCTTATCCTGCGCCGTTGCTTCATTCAGTGTTATTAACCTGTCCTTCTCCTGTTTTTTCCAGAGAATTCCCTTTAATTTCAGAATATACAAGACAAGCGATCCCACAATAATCAGAAAAACAGCAGTTATTACACCTATGAGAACCCAATTTACATGACTTTTTTCCACTAATCCATCTTTCGCGGCTTTCATCTGTTCCACCGCAGCGTCAATCTCTTCCTGCGTAGCTGTCTTATCCGTCTTTATGTTTTGGGCACTATCCAGTGCAGTCTCCAATTCCTGAAAACTCTCAGACGTATAATCATTTTTATTCAGCATACCAAGGCTTACCATATAACTGTCCAGCAATCCGGTATCGGTGTCTGTCAGTACATCTTCCGTGCTTCCGGGACTTGGTTCAGATACTGAGACCAACCCGGATTCCTGATAGGTAATCTCGCAGCTGTCCAACAGCTTCTTCACCTCATTAATAGCAAGCGATTCATAGGTTCCTGTTCCTCCATCCGAACGAAACACATTGATTCCAATTACATTTCCATCCGCATCCACGGTAGGGCCGCCGGAATTTCCTGCCGATATCGGCGCAGTGTGCCCAATATAAGCCAGATCTGCCTCCTGCTGCACACCATTTAAAACACCCTGTTGTGACAGCAGATCACTTTGTGACAGCAGAGGCGTCTCTTCTGCATTCATGGCTGCCACATCACGATATCCAAGTGTATAGATCTCTGAGATATTATCCAGATTGTCACTGTCACCCAATACGGCAGTGGAACGATTGATGGTATCATTGAGATCCAGGATACCCAAATCCATTGTTTTGCTGCTGTATTCATTTACCGTTGTGCTGATGACGACATCCTGCACCAACACAACGCCCACCTGATATGCAATCTCATCCGCTTCCTGGGAAGACTGAAAACTGACCTTCTTCCCAAGTACATCACTCAGATATGCGGCAGCAGCTGTTTCCTCTTCATCCGTAAGTGTAATCAGATGATAATTTGTCAGTACTTCTTTTTTATTTACCAGAAACCCGCTTCCGCTTTTTAGAACATATATATTTCCCTGATCGTCCACATACTCCACAACAACCTGTACTACACTGTCTTTTGCCGCATCCATCTGGTTTGCTTCTGCTGCATGTACCTGCTTTACCGGCAGGAGCAGAAACAAGATCCCCAAAAACAATAGTCCGATCTGTTTTCTTACTCCGCTCATTTTATCCTCCGTTCCACATGTTTCAGTCGAAGTCTTCTTCTTATCAGCAGCACTGCTCCGGCTGCCGTGGCAGACGTACCTGCAATGCTGCCGGCAAACAGCGGTGTATTCGTATACCATTGTACAAATAAGTTACTGGTTATCAGAAACTTTATCTTCTTGGTCTGCGAAACATTTCCTGCCGCATCCTGCGCTACCACATACAACGTCTGCTGACTGTTCGATCCCGGTAATGCCAGTTTCACGAGACCGTCCCCATCCATCAGCTCTTCTCTGGAAACTTCCTTTTTCAGCTCATCATCAGAATATACTTTTACACGGTCAAGCAGGATATTGTCCTGTGCATCCACGGTAATATTGCGACTTGCATCCGTATACTGACCACTGTCTTCCACACCCGCCACTACAACAGAAGGAGCTGTTTTATCAATTACAAATGTGATATCCTTACCCTTCGCCTTGTTACTCGACTTATTCTGAGCAAGATCTTCTGAATAGATGGTGACCACATAGTTTCCTTCCTCAGAGAAGTTTTCTGCATTGATTTCATATTTGTATGTTTTCCAACCGGAATCCTCTGTGCGGGAATCTACTTCATAATCGGTTCCATCTTCCAGCACATTGATCTCGCCATCTCTGCTGCAGTCAATTTCCTTAAACTCCAAGGTGTCCACATTGATTTCTTCTATTACAAGATTCTGTTCTTTATTACTGTAAAAATTATCGATCAGACTTTTTGTCGTATCTTCAAGAACATACACAGAACCAAAACGGTTGACAGAAAAACTTCTTGTTTCCGTTGTATGGTTGCCTGCACGATCTTGAATATCAACTTCAAGCGTATACAGATCATCTACGTCAGCATCATATTTAAAATCATTCATGTCAACTTCCACAGTTTTATCAGTTACCTGTTCACTGCTCTCATAGGCAACCTTTCCATGATTGGCCCCGGTTAAGGTTATATTCAGGCTTGCACCATCCATATTGATATCACTACAGTGAATTACCGGTGCCACTTCTCCCTTATTTGCGGATTTTTCGGTCACTCCGTCTATTGTTATTTCAGGAGCTGTCTGGTCTACCGTAAATTGCTCTGTCGCGTAATCATCTGCCACATTACCGGCTTTATCTGTCGATGCCACATGGAATGTATAATCAGCATCCTCGACATATTGGACTGTCGCCGTCCATGTATCGCCTGACTGTATAAATGCCGAGGCAGCAGGTACAGAAAGATTCTGACCCTCTTTTTGTGCCGTTATATCGACTTTTGTATCTGCGGGATTAAAGTTTTTATCGTCTACACGGATGGTGGCAATTCTTTCACTGCTAAAATAACTGCCATTTTGCGATGCATTGTTGTCATAACTTACAGATATCACCGGTTTTGTAAGATCGATTGTAAATTCTTCGGATTGATATTCCGCTTTCCAGCCTGCAAGATCTGTACATTCAAAACTCCAGGTATAATCCCCATCCTGGCTGAATGTCACCTGACAGGTGTAGGTACATTCATCCGTATGGACACTGCCATTGCAATTCTTACCCGGTACATGCTTCCAGTCCGATATCTGTACCTCTCCTCCCTGTATGGAGAAACTGCATTTTTCCTTTGAAAAATTTCGCTCTTTTACTGTAACCGTTGCGGTACGCGCTTCTTTATAATACTTTTCATTCTGAACATTGTTATTGTCATATTCCACCGTGATCTCAGGTGCCGTTTTATCAATACTGAATGCCGGGCTGGTCATCGTACTTACATTACCGGCGTTGTCTGTCATTGTCAGACTGGTCAGAATATGATTGGTGTTTGCCGATACCCCGACCTGCCTTTCCGCCTGTGTCACCAGATTATAATCCAGTTTTTCATCTGTCTGCCAGTATGTATCCCCGGACAATATGGTACTCCACTTCTTTGCAGCACTGTCATAGTCTGTCGCGATGCCTAGGGTGCCGGAAAGAAGATTGTCATTTTCGTAATATTCTTTCACTGCCCAGGAATTTTCTCTCAGCCCTGAATAGGTGTCTTTTGTTGAATAGTCAATCGTGATATCCTTATTGTATAATGGATTTCCTTCATTATCCTTTAAGTCTGTCTCCGGAAGGTCAATTTTTATATCAGAGGTTTTTTTATGCTGTTCAAGACTTTCGATGATACTGCCTTTTGGATTGTAATATTTACTCTCCTGCCCAACATGATCGACCGCCTTCACATATATCTGTCCTTTAAATTCAGCCGGAATCTGAAATGTACAGGTATAGATTCCATCTTCGTTAACCTGTGCTTTTACTTCTCCGGACAAAACAGTACTTCCATCCGCCGGCGTTAATTTATAAATAAATTTTTTCACACCGGAGCCGATATTCTCGGTTCCCTGGATATAATCTGTGGCATATGCCGTCACTTCTGTCTGACTCTGGAAAAAGTATCCATACTGCAACGGAACCGCCTGCAAATCATCCGTATTTCCGGTATCAAATTTCACTCCCGTAACCACCGGTGCATCTTCATCAATGTAAATAAGATCTGAAGTTGACCTTTGATTACCGACATTGTCTTCCACCTGTATGATTACTTTACAGCTTCCGTCTTTTTCAATGGTTCCCTGTGACGGACTTATCTGGTAAGCCGCAGTATTCAGCATAGTAACACTTTTTAAATCTGCCGTACTTTTTTTGCTGTTGTCTATCAGCGTCAGTCCGGATGTATCCTTTTTCAGCTGCTTTCCATTTATGCTTGCTGCCACCTGGAAAAGTCCGGACTCGTTGTCCTTTACATTGATATCATAAGTGATGACTGTACTGCCTTTATACCAGTTCTTTACCTCACTCTCTTTATTTTCCTGATAATCCGACTGTTTGCAGCTGGCTCCGAGACTCAGGGAAACGGACGGTTTTTTGTCATCGACAAGCGTCAGTGCAGAACCCAGATCTGTCGATAAGGATGCTGCATTCAGAACTTTTGTATTTCCAGCCTTATCAATCACCACGAAATACAGCTTATAAAATTTGTCATTCTGCGGTACGGAAAGTGCAAACTCATATCTGCCCGAACGATATACACCCTGCTGGCACTTAACCGTTCCATCCTGACTTAACTTTTGATAAGTATCTGATATTTCACCTGCTCCAAGCTCACTGTCATCTTTGTAGACGCAGGACTTGTCTGCATAATAAAGAAGTACTTTCTCTATTCCCGGACTCTGGCTTGTCTCATATACCGCTTTTTGGGCATCTTCGGCTTTTACAGAAAGATTTACCGTTGTATCTCCATTAAATACTGTTCCAAAGCAATATGCGTAAAAATAATCCAAAATACTTGTACTTTTTTCATTCGTTATTGTAAGATCTTTCAAACTGGCCGGTGTGGTGTCATAGTGAACCCGTACGGTTTTATATGCTGTTTTCCCTTGAATATCTTTTACCCATAAGTAATAATATACGGTTCCTTCCCGTTTGGCTGTCTCCGGTAAAGTAATCGTAACAGCTGTATTGTTCTGCCCCAGTTTCCAATCTCCATCGCCTGGGGTCTGAACATTTGCCTGACTGCTCCCGGTAGAGCTTGTGAGTGCATAATAGATATTTTGTGTGTTTTGCTGCCCTTCCAGTTTTATACTGACTTTCTGTGTGGTCCCTGTTTTACTCCAGGAATTATCCAAATTTGCCGGACTGGTCTTTTCCACGCTGACTGCCGGTGCTACGGTATTATAAACAAACGCATAGAAACTTGTTTCATTGAGGCTATTTCCGGCCTTATCTGCTAAAGTCAGCTCTACACGATAATTTCCATTTCCATTGATTTTTAAAAATTTATTTGGAAGATCCAAATAATACAACACATATCCGTCTTCATCCGGTTCTGACTGTGCGACCGCACTGAGCACAGAATTCAGAGAAGTTCCACCGGAATCTGCCGATAAAGGTACATTACTCCATCCACTGCCATCTTTTGAATAATATAACTTACAGCTCACTTTCAGATCTGTTTTATCTTTTACCCGGTACTGGATGCGTCTGGCAGCAGCCGAACTTTCCCCCCAGTAAACTACGTCGTTTTCCGTTTTAACCACGCTGGTGTCATTGAGAACTTCTGCACTTCCCTCTTTTATCACCGGCTTATCTTTATCAATCACCACTGTGACCGTGATTACTGTCCTGTTACCCAGATAATCTTCCGCACTGAGTGTATAATTTCCTTCTGCCGGATTCTGGAAGGTCCATACTGTATCAATGGATGCGCCCTGATTTGCACAGATAGTCTCTGATACGGCAGATCCGTCCGGAAGATTTGTTAAAGTGAAGCTTCGAATACCGCTCACGCTATCTTCCAGGTGAAACGGCAATGACAGCGTTTCGTCATTATTTGTATAGTAAATAATAGTTTTTTTATCCTCACTGGTCTCCGTTTTTCCAGCAGCCGTAATGACTGTTGGTGCCTCCGTGTCTTCCTGGATGATCTGAAATGTATAAGTCCCGGAAGTTCCGGCTGCCGGACTATCATAGACAGTCTTCGTAATCTTGCCACCCTCGTCTGTTGCTCTTTGAAAGGACAGGCTGCTTTTCCCTGCCTCACTTTGCTGAATCGGGAAATAATCAGACTGATTATCAAATACCAGCTTTCCATCTTCTGAAATGGATATCTGTCCGAATTTTTCATTTAGAGATGTATAGTTCGTATAGCTCCCATTTTCATAGGAAACCGTAAATGTATCCAGATATGCCAGTTCAATATTCAGTTCCTTGGATGAAGCAAAAGCTGCCGCATCAATTGTCAGTTTCAGGCTGCCATCCTCTGTATCATCACTGTATGTCATATAGTTATTGCAATTTGTATCTGTTTCATCGGTCAGCTGGGTATCCGCAATATGAAGTCCGGCCGTTTCGAATTCCAGTGTCAGGACTTTATCCTTCTCGATCAGTACCTTACCGCTGTCTCCCTGATAACTGACCGGTTCTGAACCCTGATCCATTTTATATTCCACAATAGAAGCCGGTTCTCCGCTAAAACTCACCGTCAGATATGAATTTGTATCCTCTGTCTCTGTCTCGGTTTCAGTAACCGCTTCCGTACCTGTTTCGGTTCCTCCAACTACTTCTGTACCTGTTTCAGTACTCAAAGAACTCCCGCCATCAGGACTTACTGTTTCCTGGGGACTGGTTTCTTCTGCGACAACGGAATACTGTGGTACTGACTGTACTACAAGAAGCGCACAGAGTGCGCACACAATTCCTCTTTTCACTTTATTCATTTTTTCTACCTCTCTCATGACTCAATTTCTCTTTACCGTTTCCTGTGATCCAGAAAATGCCACTCTATTCGTAAATATGCAAACCTCCCCACTGAAATTTCAACACTTTTCCTTGTCGTAATTTGTCGAATTTATAGTACTGATTTGGATTTCCTTCTTAACTGTTTTGGGAAAATTACTGAATTAGTAATCTATCGAATGATAGATAAAGAATATGTTTCAGCTAATAATATCATATTTTCACAACTCTGCCCCCGGATAATCCAATAAAAATTATAGACTATTCGGGCGAATTGTCAAGTATTTCGCTTTTATTTTCTGCTTCAGCTCCTGTATTTATCGCATTCAGAAGCTTTTTGCACACGCCTCATCCCCTGCAGGTATGAAGCGTGTATATCTTATTACTCTATGTCTTCGCCGCCAACTACCATAATATCTTTTTCCATTCGTATGACAGGAGCTCTGTTTGGCGCCCCTTCCTGACTGAGCACCATTGTTTCCATGCTGTTTTCTTCACAGTCAAGTACAGCCGTTTGCTGATCAGCCTCCTGCATTAGAAGCATGGTTGCCTCCGTCTCCGGGAGCTTTTCCGTCTGTACTCTGGACACATCTACCCTGCTCCGAATAATGGGCTCCGTCTTCATCCCTCCTGTGAATCTGCCGGTAGACTTTTTCTTTCCTGTCCGCTCGTGCTTCATATTCGCAATTTCATGTCTTTTCTGTATTCCCAAATATTTCTTCAGAATAGAGATGACATGCACTCTAACACCATATATCACGCTGATCATAACAAAAAGAAGAAATAATGCGCCAAATACATTTCGCAGATTATAATACAGATCGATCTGACTTCCTAATATTCTCCACATTTTATTTTTCCTCCCCTTCCTGTTCAATTGACAGGTCTGTTTCTAACTCACGCTCAGCGATTTCCATATTTTTTGTAACTTTTTCTTTAAGGTCATCAATTCTTTCCGCATTCTGTTCATTTTCCTTGATATCGGATTCTATATGGGATAACACATTCTTTAACTGCTCCGACATTTCATCTGTTCCAATTCCTGCATCGTTGAATTTTTGAGCATTTGTGGCTACCTGATAAGTAATCTCATTGTACATCATCAAAGCAGTCACTTCATTATCAATTTCAACCAGATTGCCTTTGGAAAGCTCGACCAGATCATTCCAATAGTCCTTATAAGAGGTAGATGCATCTCCAGATTTACTCTGGACACCGATTTTTGAATAGTATTCTGCTATTTTCAGCAAACGCTTTGCTCTTTCCACCTGCTCCTGATCTAAATGCGTGGATTCAGCGGCAATTTGCAGCCATTTTTTCGAATTACTCTTGTTCCCGTTTCCCTCATAAGAATAAAAGTAGGCAAGTCCAAGCTGATAGCAGAACGGATCGTATTCGGCACGATTTTCAGAGAGCATATCCTCACAGCTGCTATTGTTATTTACTTTATATTGCAGTGTCTGCCTTATGGTATAAGCCTCATCCTCACTCAGATTATCATCTTCCAGATAATTATCCAGCAGATCCATATATGCATCTTTCTTCGCCGGCTCCAGCTCAATTGCTTTCTGATACATGGAAACAGCTTCATCCTGCGCGGAAGTAGAGAGTGCTTCCTGCAGGTAATTTTCATAGTTATTATTTTTAAGAGAATTTCCTTTCATCTGAAATACCGCTGCAACAATCAGGCAAATGACCGCTGCTGTGAATACCGAACTAAAAATCCGTACCTGCTTCCTTTCCGTCGCCCGATACTCTTCATCTAGTTCCAAATAGTGTTCCAGCGCATAGCGAAGTTCGTTGCAGTTCTGGAATCTGTCTTTTGGATTTCTCTGGGTGCATTTCAATACGATCTCTTCCAATCCGGAAGAAAGATTCTGGTTCCAATAACGAATCGGATACATTTCATAGGGTGGTTCACTTGGATTATGATTTGTCAGAAGATGATACAGCGTTGTCCCAAGACAGTAGATATCGGTTCTCTCATCAGTCTGTCCCTGACCTCCAAACTGCTCCGGTGCAGCATATCCCTGTGTTCCGAGACAAGTCGTATCCGCAATATTCTCCTGCTTATATTCTCTTGCAATCCCAAAATCAATCAGAATCACATCGCCATTCGGCTTTAACATTACATTCGCAGGCTTCATATCACGGTAAATAATCGGATGTTCCCTGGTGTGCAGATAAGAGAGCACGTCACAGAGCTGTAACGCCCAGTTTATGACATTTTCCTGTGGCTGCGCGCCACTTTCCCTCAGCTTTACGCTCAGGGGAATTCCTTCAATATAGTCCATCACGATCAAAAAAGTGTCTTCCGCATCTATAACATCAATAATGCTCGGCAGATTTGAATGATTTAATTTTTTTAAAAGGTTGATTTCTGTGATAAGTCCCTGTTTGATAACCTCAAAATCTTTGGACACATCCTTTCGCACTTCTTTAATGGCCCACTGCTTATTGGCTTTCTCGTTCATCGCCAGATAAACGACACTCATTCCACCCTGACCGATTTTATTCAGTATCTTATATTTTCCGTCAATGATCGTACCATTCTCTAACATCATTTCACCCTTTTTCCCCTTTATCTCACTGTACCTTCGCTAATAATACGGTTATATTATCGCGCTCCATGCGGGACTTGTTTAACTCCACAAAGTATTCGCACTGTTTTTCCATAATTCTCTCATCGGTCATATGTCTTGGATGAAAACCATCCAAAAATTCTTCCTCAGTTATCTTATGCCGGAAACCGTCGGAGCATAGCATGTAAACTGCATCTTCCCTTGCTTTCCCGCTGACAAACTGTGGCTCAATCGTTTTTGAGGCACCGATACACTGCAGAAGTACACTCGCTCTTGCATCATTTTCCACATCCTGCGACTGAATATGTCCCAGCGCAATCTCTCTTGCGAGCACGGTCTGATCGCCAGTCAGTTGATGGATCTGATCCAGAATTTCATAGACGCGGGAATCTCCCACATGTGTGATGTAATACTCTCCATCGCAGAGAAAAAGTGCTGTACAGGTGGTGCCCAGATTGATTTGGTTTTTTTGCCCGAATTCTCCCAGTTTCTGATTACAGTTTTCCAGCAGCAGTTCCCACTGCTCCTGCAGTTTTTCTGTCCTATTCTCACAGGTTACCACTGTTTGCATATCATGTTCAAACCACTGAGAAAAGTGCTTAACCACATGTGCACTTGCTCTTTCACCCATTGTAAGACCGCCCAGTCCGTCACACACACAGAAAAGTGCAACATTGCAATTTCCGACAGTCGCAGTCTTAATCAGCAATGCATCCTGATTTACGGGCTTTACATTTCCCTTATCGGTGCAATAAGCCGTCATAACTCTCATTTCCTGTTCCTCCCTCTTTCGTCAAGCAGTAAAGGCAGAAAACATGCCTGCCCTCTGCCTTCTGTTACTCCTGATTCACCAGTCTTAGAACGTTCTCTTTTTGCCATTTCGCCCCGGCCGTAACCTTGTTCACCCGATAAACTAATTTTCCTTCCGGAACCTCTATACTCATCCGATATGAGATTAACCTCTTTTTAAACTGCAGATTTTTAATCTGGTCTTTTTCCAGCCAGATATGCTCCGGTCTTAATTTCCCCGTAAAGCTGTCTACCGCAATAATCATATATCCGTTCTTTGCCTTATGGATGATATTAAACTTCATGTCCGTAAGCGTTGACATCGGTCCGAACACAACTTTTGACAGCATGGATGGCATCGTCACCGCCCAGACAGATGACTGCTCCTGCGGTTCCTTGCCAAAAGCTTTTACATACTCTTCAATTTCTTTTTCACTGATTCCCATTTTCTAAAACCTCCCTTTGCTTTTCTATATACCCTATTTTCACTGTTATAAAATAATTACCTTCTGCCTGACCTATCATGTGAAACGGCGGTGTCACCTGCTCCAGATCCGCCTCCTCCATAAAATGAAGCAATGCCGCATATGCGCCTTCCATTGAGGTTTCTATTTTATCTGTCACACGTATGGACATCATATTTTCTATGGAAAAATAACTGTGAAAATGCATATCTCCAGTCGCTTGTAGATAATCTTCTCTTACCGGAAGAAAAAACTCCACCTTTAACCGCTCCTCTCGCGGAACGTTATTGATACAGTAAAATAATGTATCTTTTGGATGACCACCTGTATTTTTCACCTCTGTCAAAAATTCTCTCATAAATTCATCCATTTGTGAATAATGAAATTCATATCTTTTTGAGAGTACATTCTGATACCGGATCTGATCTCTGATGCATATCATTGTGCTTCTCCTTCAATTACTTTGGCATAGATATCTACGATGTACTCCTGAAATACCGGAAGATAGATATAATAATATGGCTCCTGCAGCTGCAATCCAGCCTTCCCAGAAATTGTCTGCAGAATCCTCTCGGTGACTTTCATATCATCCTCCAGACTTGCATGCCTGATCTTTAATCCATCCTCACAGAGAAAACGTTTTTGAAATGTAAAGGTATCGTTTTCCGGAAGCTGTATTTCCTGATACAGCGGCAATGAAATCGTGAGATCTGCTTCCTTTGTATCTTCATCTATATTTTCCCAGTTCAATAGGACCGGACCTGTAATGAAAAGATCGTTTCGTACCAGAAATGTCCGAAGCCTTTGTGCTTCCTCTTCCCATTTTCCATATGGGCATCGGGTCTTCATGCTTACCACATTCTGAAATTCAAGTGCACCTCTTTTTACTGCCATAACCGCATTTATCCTCCTCCGTACTTCTTAATATTCATCTGTTTAGAAAAATTTCATTAGCCACTTTACCGCTATATCTATTATCAAGTAAAGACCTAACACCGTAAATTCTATTGCAAAACACCAAACTACAATATCTCCCACATATACTTTTTTCTTTCTTGCATAAATTTGTTTTGGATCCTGGGGATTCAAAAATATAAAATGGGGTTTTCCTTCCTCGATTCCCAATTTTTTAAGATCACTAATTGAATAGTAAATATCGATTGCAATTGAATTATACCTTCTATTCTTGTATTCATACTCAAATTTCACTTCGTAAATGTGCGAATTATTTGGACGAGACAAACGCATGATTTGCTTGCAAGTTGCTTCCGCCGTATAGACACAAGATTTTCTACGTTTACGCCCGCTCAATAACCCGCTTATAAGGGTTCCCCCTAACAGCAATGCTATAATTCCAACAACAATCATTTTTTCACCCCTCTTTTTTCTGAGATAAAACTGCATTTTTTGTATCAAGACAAGCTACTAGAATAGTTTCATCAGCCATTTCACCACTGCATCTATTACCAGGTAAAGACCTAACACCGTAAATTCTATTGCAATACACCAAACTACAATATCTCCCACATATACTTTTTTCTTTCTTGCATAGATCAGATCTGGTTTTTCAGGACTCAAAAATATAGAAGTTGTTTTTCCTTCCTCAATCCCCAGTTTATGAATATCCTTGACACAAGAATAGGTATCCTTTGCAACCGACTCATAGTTTTTATTTTTGTATTCATATGCAAAAAATATCCTATACTCTTGATAATTATTAGGGAGAGATCGACATACGATTCGTTGGCAGGTTGCCTCTACGGTATCGATACAGGATCTCCTTTGTTTATCACCGCTCAACAACCCGTTTATAAGGGTTCCCCCTAACAGCAATGCTATAATTCCAACAATAATCATTTTTTTCTCGCTTCTTTTTAATTAGAATGAAAATACGTTTCCCAGCCAATCACAGACACTGCTTCCGGCATCTCCTATCTCATCAACCACAGAATGCAGCCCCATCTTGACCCCATCTACCAGACTGTCCTTGTTTCCGTCTCCATCCCAGTCAACGACATCCCAATTCGCCGCAATATTAATTGCAATTCCTGCCACGGCCCCTACAACAGTTCCAACTGGCGGCACCAAAGAGCCAATTGCCGCTCCTGCTGCTGCAGATGCAGCCACTGATGCCAGATCAATTCCAATATCCACTGCACAGTCTGCTGTCTGATTCCCGGAAAAGGTCCATTCACCTGTGTCCTTATTATAGAAATTATCAAATACATCGGTTCCAATTGTCAGCACCGTACCCGCTGTTCCCAATATTTTGCCAGCTTTTCCAAGCTTTGTCATTGTATCAAATTCCTTATAGTTAAAATCAGCTAAAATATTCGCAAAAAACGATTCTTTTATGCTTTCTCCAAGTGGTTTTCCGGCTACTTTCAAAAAATCTCTTACATCCGTTCCTTCCGCAAAGTATTTCGCACCCTTACCCAGTGCACCTTTTTCCAGATCATAAAGATCAATTTTGCCATTCTTCAGATTTCTGGCCACATAGTCACTCCACGTGCCACCGTACTGTTCTGACAGCCACGCACTGATTTCCCGGTTTGTCATGCCGTTATTTTTCAGACCTAAATAGATTGTATTACCGATTTTATTACTGGTAAGATACGTTCCGTTCCACATCGTTATCAGTGCCTGCAGAACATCTTCATCCAGAATTCCTATTTCGATCAGATCATCTATTATTTTATATAATTCACTATCGGTAAAATCTTCGTAGCCGATAATGGTATCTTCAAATGTATTTATTTTATCTTTTACTGTACTGTTGTAATCAGAAATTCCTTTTGCAATTGTACTTTCTGTTGATTGGTACTGTGCCACACTTTTTTCCAATGCATTTTTCCAAGCCGTCAGCTGCTCCTGCTCCTGTCTGACTGCTTCTGCAATTCCTCTGATTGCCTCGGCTATATTCCGGTACGATCCGGAACTGTTCTGGCCGATGCTGTTTTTTAATCCATCCAATCTTCCCTCACACGAAACAAGTTTCGCGATTTCCTGTTCGATTCCCTGCACTTCTGCCATACATGCTTTTGGATAAATACAAAATTCCTGACCCATGTTTCTCTCCTCCGCCACTAGCAACGCGGTCAACCCGCTTCATGTTCACGTATCCCAAAAGGTCCTTTTCTTCTACCGGAAAAAACTCTGTTACTGCAAAGTCAAAGTGTTTTTCCCGGTAGAAGAAAAGGCAGGACATGTCACATCCCTGCCTTTGACATCCTAAAACTCAATTACGTTTGTTGTTAAGGATTTACTTGTTGTCTCATTGGTTGTCTCTGCCTTCTGATATTCCGTTGCAATATCCTGCAGGTCGCTGACAAACTCATTGATCATCTTTACCATGCGCTGTGTATCATCTTCTAATTTGTTAAACTGATTCTTGTACGCATCAGCTGCTGTACCGGACCATACTGCACCGTTTAACTGTTTGATAAGATTAAACATCTTCTTACAGGTAGTGTTTACCTTGGATGAGTCACTGCTGAATTCAGTTGCTTTCGATTTTAATTTTGCCGGTGTTACCGTCAATGCTGACATTGCCATAATAGATTCTCTCCTTTTTCTATGTATATTTTATTTAGTTGCTTAGCTGCGCTTCTGTGCTGTAGCGATATTTTTCTTTTCAGACTTCTCATACTGGCTGACAATCTGGTCTAACGCCGTACAATAGTTCTGAACTGCCTTCTGGAGATTCTGCATTTTTGTCATATCCGTCTGATAGTTCTTATCAAAGGCATTTGATGCATCACCTTCCCACATGCTGAGTAATGATTTTTCAGTGCTGTCCATGGAACTCAGTTCTGAACTTAATTTGCTGTTTAAGCTTTTCAGTTCATTGTTCTTGGATGTAATGGTTGCGGATGTTACTTTAATTGTAGTCGATGCCATTCGTTTTTCCTCCTTATTTTCCCTTTTTGTTTTGGTTGTTTTTTCAAAAAATATAACTGTTTTTTCTGACGCAATTACTATACCACAAAAAATGGAAAAAATTGAATTTTCCGACAGACGACACGGGAAACGGGATGAATAACCAGTTTTTGACAAAAACTTGTCGTATTTTTTATACTCTGCTATACTATATCCATATTTTTTTCTTAGAAAATTATGGGGAGATATGAAACATGAAAAATCGATGGAAACATATTTTTATTACAGTTGCGGGTTTTATTTTTTTTATGCCAGGGATGCTTTTCTGCACTTATAATACTTATGGAGCAGAGACAGATTCCATACCGGAAACAGTCTCGGAATCTTCTGACGGGATTGTTCGGACAATTCTCTCTTGTGTGGATGAAACCGGAAATTCCTATTTTATCCGGCAGGGAAACGGATTTTTTATTGGTTACTCCGCGGAAAACCAATATGTAATAACGGACAAACAGCTGGTAACAGCCAGTAATGACGAACTTGAGCAGATTCGGAAATGGTATGGATTAAGTGAAGATACAAAATTGACCACGGAAGTGCTGTTTCAGCTTCAGGCAGATGTCTGCGTCGCTGCAAATGTCACTGCTTCCGGAAATGACTCCGCTTATGCCCTGCTTTCTCCGGCTTCCTCCATTCAAAACTCAGATTATTTAAAATTGAGTGATTCTTCGGTGATACAGCGTAAAGACACGGTATATGTCTATGGATATGGCGGCGAGATGGATATTATGAACCAGACAGAACTAAAGGATGTCTCCCTGGCCGCCCTGGCGGGAAGCATTTCGTCCATCGAGCGCAACCCGGTCTCGATAACTACGGATCTAGCTCCGCAAACCGGCTATACAGGTTCACCTCTTCTGGATGCGAATGGTTATGTGCTTGGCATGATTTATGCAGACGGCGACACGATGAAGATTTTTCCTGTCGACAGCATCAAATCTCTGTTAGACACTTTGGGCATTGAATATAAGAATACCGATCCAACAAGCAGTTATAATGTTGCCGATGAATCCATCAAACAGGAACTCTCTTCCCTATTGGCACAATGTCAGCAGGATGTCACAGAAAACAGTGGGCAATACTCCTCGAAGACACTTGAAAACTATAAAGCTGCGATTTCCGCCGCAATGACCGTGATGAATACTACCGACTCTACAAAAGATGAATATCAGGAAAGTATCAATGCATTGAAAAGCGCACAGGAAAAACTAAAACCTGTCAATTACATCCTGCATATACTACAAGTGATATTTCTGATTGCTATTCTCGCTATGTCCGGAATCTGTCTGTTCCTGTATCGAAAATCCAAAGTTCTGTCCGTTTCGCTCCATCCGGAAACAGCAAAAGCTGTCTCAAAACAGACAGAACCTTCCTCAGCACTGGTTCGTATGGATTCCAATGAAGTGATCTGGCTGGATAAGAAAGAGCTGCGCATTGGAAAAGATCGTCAAATGGTTGATTACTGCATAGAAAACAACAGTGCAGTAAGCCGCTACCATGCGGCGATCGTGAAAAACCAAAGCCACTATTATCTGATTGATAACAATTCCACCAACAAAACATATCTGAATCATACAGTTATTCAACCACAGGCTGCAATCGAGCTAAACAACGGGGACTGCATCTCTATTGCCAACACGATGTTCCAATTCCGCTCTGTTTAATCAGCAACCAAAAAACTGCCTGAAATGCAATCTGCATTCCAGGCAGCTATTTTCTTTTTAAACTGAGCGTCCCGCTTCGAATCCTGACCATGAACGTTACCACTGCAGTTAGCTCAGTTCAGGCACCCTCACGGCACACAGAAGGTTTTACTTAGGGCTGCTCCATTCCTGACCTGACCCGGTTCATAAATTCCTGTTGCGTAAGACCCAAACATCAACGCCACTTACAGCGGGCGGCTTCACAATCAAAAGACCCTCTGCGGGACATCACCCCAGCTATAGCGGATTGCTGGTTCAAGGTACCGCTGACACCCCGGCTGCTCAGAGTCTTAAGTATAACGGTTTTACACATTTTTGTCAACGCCGGCTGGCTCTTTTTCCTGCCTTTTCCTCTCTCTCAAGCTGCGAAAAAAGCTGCTGAGCATCGCAGAACATTCTTCCTCCAGTACACCCTGCTCTATTTCCACCTGATGGTTAAATTGTGCCATCTGAAGAAGATTCAAAATCGAACCGGCGCAGCCGGCCTTTGGGTTCATGGATGCAATCACAACTCTCTTCATTCTGGATTGTACAATCGCTCCTGCGCACATCTGACAGGGTTCCAAGGTAACATACATAGTACAGTCTTCCAAGCGCCAGTCACCCGTTTTTCTGCTTGCCTTTTTAATGGCACTCAGCTCCGCATGCGACAGTGTATTTTTATCCGTATTTCTACGATTATATCCACGTGCTATAATTCTATGTCCCTGTACAATTACACAGCCGATCGGAACCTCTGCAAGCGCTTCTGCCTTTTTTGCCTCGCGCATGGCTGCCCGCATAAATTTAACATCCTCTTCCATTCTGCCGTCTCCTTTTTCTGCACTTTCTTTCTGGTCTTATCGCTGCCGTTTCTGTCAATAGGACTTCCACTTTTGCTCAATTATAGCACATACACCGGAAAACATGATATAATAAATACTGTTACAGTCAGTTGAAACACATCGAAAGGATCGTCCATGCAGATATTGGGTTTTCAAAAGACAACTTTATTGGATTTTCCGGGACGAGTAGCCGCCACTGTTTTTACCGGCGGGTGCAACTTCCAATGTCCATTCTGTCATAACCGAGATTTGGTATTGCACCCGGCAGAAATGTCCGTTTTTACAACGGAAGAGATATTCTCCCATCTAATCAGAAGACAGGGAATTCTGGACGGAGTCTGTATCACCGGTGGTGAACCGACACTTCAGCCGGATTTAGAGGATTTTATCCGAAGTGTACGCGAACTTGGTTACGCCATTAAACTCGATACAAACGGCTATCAGCCCGATAAGCTGATCCGCCTGTGTGAAAACGGACTGATTGATTATGTTGCCATGGATATCAAACACGCACCGGAAAAATATCACACGATTTGCGATGCAGCGGATTTTGATCTTGCCAAAATTGAGGCCTCAGTGAATTTTCTCAAACAGAAGACGGTTCCCTATGAGTTTCGTACCACCTTAGTTCGGGAATTTCATTCAGCGGAAGATATGACTGCACTTGGAGAATGGTTGTCCGGTGCAGATGCTTATTACTTACAGCCCTACCGGGATTCCGACACCGTCATCCAATCCGGTTTTCACACCCATGATCGCAATACCCTACAGACTTATCTTGAACTTATAAAGCCATTTGTCGCAACCGCCGAATTACGAGGAGTAGACTGATATGAATCTGACCTATGAAACTGACCGCCTCATACTAAAAGTGTTGAAGGCCGATGCCGCAGAAGAAGTTTTACGGTTTTATCTGGATAACCAGGAGTTATTTGAAAAATATGAGCCGGAGCGTCCGGATAATTTTTACACAGTCTCACATCAGCGTGCTCTTCTGATCTGTGAATATAATTTAACCATAAAATTATCGGCCGTCCGTTTCTATGTCTATAGAAAAGAACAGCCGAATCAGATTATCGGTACCATATGTTTTCGTAACATCACGCGCTCCATTTACCAGTCCTGTGAAGTCGGTTATAAATTTGATGCTCGCTACCAGCATCAGGGATATGCCTTTGAAGCCCTCTGTACTGGTATTTCTATCATGTTTGACGACTTGAAGCTTCACCGCATTGAGGCAAATGTCATGCCTGCCAACGGGGCTTCCCGTCATCTGCTGGAATCTCTTGGTTTTGTATTGGAAGGCACCGCAAGGGCCTGCGCACTGATCCGCGGCAATTGGGAAGACCATCTGCGCTACAGCCTTATTCAGGCATAGAATGACACCAGTAACCAAAGCTTTCCTGGCGTTCATTTCCCTGCTTCTGTGCCTGTTCAAACTGCACGCGGTTCTCCGGTAAAAATTCCGGAAATCCAAACAGTGCTGCCATGACTCGCTCCTGACTGGAAAACACCCCAGGCACACCCAAAAATATCGTTTCTTTATCCTCTGCTATTTTCTTCCCGAGAAACAGATAGCGGTAATTAAAAAATCCGTGCAGTAAAAAGCTGTTATTCCCCAGATACCAATAGCGTTTTGACAATTCCCTGATATCACGCAGCTCGATATGAATTCCGCATATCCGCATATTTTCTGTCTGAAATACATCCACATCTTCAATTCTCTTCTGCAATCTCAGATAACTGTCCTGCAAACTTTCCTGCAAAGGAGCATTCTCATTCATAAACTTGCGCATAGGCATTTCCGTGGCTTTAATTGTAACGGGCTCTCTGCTCTGCATTCTTGTCTGCGTTCCATTTTCCCCATTTGTTTCTGTCTGAGGACTTCCACCTGGCATTCCATTATTCTGTGGCTGCGGCATTCTATATGGCATTCCATTCGGCATTCCGTTATTCTGTGGCTGCGGCATTCTGTACGGCATTCCATTGGGCATTCCGTTATCCTGCGGCTGCGGCATTCTGTTTGGCATTCCATTCGGCATTCCGTTATCCTGCGGCTGCGGCATCCTATTCGGCATTCCATTCGTCTCTCCGTTGTTTTGCGGCTGCGGCATTCCATTTGGCATCCCGTTATTCTGCGGTTGTGGCATTCTGTTCGGCATTCCGTTGTTTTATGGTTGCGGCATTCCATTTGGCATTCCGCTATTC
>JAEWCQ010000030.1 GCA_023390555.1 Bacillota bacterium
TCGCTGCCAGTATACTGGCAAAGAAGAAGACGTTTTGGAAAAGAACGAGATGGTACGGTTCCGTTATCGTGACATGATGAAACGCTTCGATGGATTTGAATTCGATTAAGCAGGAGAACAAAGCGCAGAGAGAGGAATCTCAAATGCGCTTTTTCTCTATAAAAATGAAAGAAAATAGGGAACAGTAAAAGGCAGAACAGGTGAAGGAGGCCGCTGTGACAGAATTTGATGAAAAAAGAATTGCAGATCCGGAGTTCTTTGCGGATAACCGTGAAGAGGCCCATTCGGATCATATATGTTATGCAAATTGGGAAGAGTCGGAGGAAGGAGTAAGCAGTTTCCGGGAATCCTTAAACGGGATATGGAAATTCCACTATGCAAGAAATCTGGGGCAGCGGATTCCGGGATTTGAGAAGACGGGATACAACTGCAGACCGTGGGAGGATATCCGCGTACCGGCACATATTCAGATGGAGGGATATGATATACCGCATTATACGAATCTGCATTATCCGTGGGACGGGAAGGAAGATATCTGGACAGATTCTATTCCAGAACGTTTCAATCCGGTTGCGAGCTATGTAAAATATGTTACACTGCCGGAGCGTTTTGCCGGCAAAAGAGTCTTTCTATCCTTCCAGGGAGCGGAGAGTGCGCTTGCAGTCTGGGTGAACGGAACGTATGTGGGCTACAGTGAAGACAGTTTTACGCCTTCCGAATTTGAACTTACCGATTATCTGAAGGAAGGTGAGAACAAACTGGCGGTTCAGGTGTTTAAGTGGACAAGCGGAAGCTGGTGTGAGGATCAGGATTTTTTCCGTTTTTCCGGATTATACCGTGAAGTGTATCTCTATGCGGTTCCGGCTGTGCATATCCGGGATCTGAAGGTGGAAGCGGCAGTGGAAGCGGATCTGCGGAAAGCGAGTCTGAATCTTACCTTTCTGACAGAGGGAACGGGAACGGTACGTGTCAGTCTGTTCGACGGCGGCGGGCAGATACTGGAAAGCGTGGAACCGCTGTGTGGGAAAACGGCATGTTCTTTTCCGGTTCCTGCACCGAAATTATGGAGCGCAGAAGAACCGAATCTCTATGATCTGCTTCTGGAGGTACAAGGCGAAGCAGGAGAGGTACAGGAGGTCATCCGCCAGAAGGTCGGTTTCCGCCGCTTTGAACAAAAGGACGGTATTCTGCGCCTGAATGGAAAACGGATTGTATTCAAGGGTGTGAATCGCCATGAATTCTCGAGTGTCACAGGACGTGTGGTGACGCGGGAAGAACTCCGCAAGGATATCGTAACCATGAAACGGAACAACATCAATGCGATCCGCACCTGTCATTATCCGGATGATTCCGCCATTTACGAGCTGTGTGATGAATACGGGCTCTATTTGATTGCGGAAAATAATATGGAATCGCACGGTTCCTGGGATCCGGTATGGCTTGGCAAATCAAGGGCGGAGGACATCGTTCCGGGGAATAACCCGAAATGGCTTTCCGTCATGCTGGACCGTGTGAATTCCTGCTATCAGCGAGACAAGAATCATGCATCCATTTTAATCTGGTCCTGCGGAAACGAATCTTACGGCGGAAAAGTCATCTATGAAATGTCGGAACTGTTCCGCAAATTAGATCCGTGCCGTCCGGTCCATTACGAGGGCGTTTTCCATGACAGAAGTTATCCGAATACAAGCGATATGGAAAGCCAGATGTATCCGAGCGTCGCATCAATCCGCGAGTTTTTGGAGAAGAATAAAGAGAAGCCGTTTATTTGCTGCGAATATACCCACGCAATGGGTAATTCCTGTGGGGGGATGCATAAATATACAGACCTCACCGATACGGAGCCTCGCTATCAGGGGGGATTTATCTGGGATTATATCGATCAATCACTGAATAAGAAAGACCGGTACGGCAAAGAATTTCAGGCCTACGGCGGAGATTTCGGTGATCGTCCTTCCGATTGCCATTTTAGCGGAAACGGAATTGTATATGCAAAAGACCGGGAGCCTTCCCCGAAGATGCAGGAGGTAAAATTTAATTATCAGAATATCCGTGTGTTTGTGAAAGAGACGGAATTTACGGTGAAAAATCTTCATCTGTTTCTCAATACCGACAGTTTTGACTGTGTGGCAGTCCTTTTGAAAAATGGAAAAGAGATCCGCAAAGAGAAGATCGGGACATGTGTAGAGCCGCTGACGGAACAGACCTATCCGCTTCCGTTTTCGATAAAGACGGATGCGGAATATGATGTCATTGTTTCCTTTGTGCTGAAAAATGATACAATCTGGGCAAAGGCAGGGCATGAAGCAGCATTCGGGCAGGCGTCCTTTGGCAGAATGCGGCCGCAGCTGCCGGCAGAGAAACCGCTTCGTATTGTGCAGGGAAAAGGGAACCTGGGTGTGATCGGAGAGGATTTTGAAGTGCTGTTTTCCCTGCTGAACGGCGGGCTGGTCTCTTATAAATATGCAGGACGGGAAATGATCAAAAAGATGCCGAAACCGAATTTCTGGCGGGCACCGGTAGAGAATGACTACGGAAATATGGGGCCTGCACGGTATGGGCAGTGGAAGCTCGCTTCTTTGTACGCAAGTCACAGAAATTGCGGCAGCTGTCCGGAGGTCCCGGTTGAAATTAAGGCAGAAGAAAGTCATGCATCCATTCGATATACGTATTATCTGCCGACCAATCCGGCCAGCTACTGTCAGGTGACTTACCGGGTGTTCGCAGACGGAACCGTGGAGACCCGGCTGTCTTATGAGCCGCTGCAGGAGTTGGGCGATATGCCGGAATATGGTATGCTGTTTACACTGGATGCAGATTTTGATCATCTGGAATGGTATGGACTGGGACCGGAAGAGACCTATGCCGACCGCAAACGGGGCGGTAAGATCGGCATTTACCGGAATCTGGTGCAAGATAATCTGGCGGGCTATCTGGTGCCGCAGGAATGCGGGGCAAAGCAGGAAATCCGTTATGCAAAGGTGACAGACGAAAAGGGTCGCGGACTGCTGTTTGCCGGAGAGGAAATGGTGTTTTCCGCGCTGCCGTATACACCGCATGAATTAGAGCAGGCGTCGCATCCGTACGAACTTCCGAATGTGCATAATACCATTGTGCGTGTGGCACTTGCACAGCTGGGAGTGGGAGGAGATGACAGCTGGGGCGCTCCGGTACATCCGGAATATCATATTGATGTCCGCAGCCGGCTGGAATTTTCTTTTTCATTCCGGGGAATCTGATGAGACTTTGACAGAACGATACAACAGGAGGAATATAAAAATGAAATTTATTAAGGGAATGGATTTATCTACTTTACTGGAACTGGAAAATCTGGGTGCTGCCTATTACGATGAGGGGGAAGAACTGGATATTCTGACGATTATGAAAAAATATGATGTGGATTCGATCCGTATCCGTTTGTGGAACGACCCTTACTCTGCGGAAGGGGAATCCTACGGTGCCGGGATCAACGATCTGGAAACGTCTCTTGCAATTGCAAAAAAAGTAACCGCAGCGGGATTCGGAGTTCTTTTGAATTTCCACTACAGCGATTTCTGGGCCGATCCGGGAAAACAATTCAAGCCGAAAGCATGGGAAGGCTATTCTGTGGAAGAACTGGAACAGGCAGTTTATGATTATACCGCGGAAGTGATGGATGTATTTGTCAAAAATGATGCACGCCCGACCATGGTGCAGGTTGGAAATGAGTTGTCCAACGGCCTGCTCTGGCCGGAAGGAAAAGTGCCGGACTACGATAATATTGCCAGATTTGTAAATGCCGGAATCCGCGGTGTACGTCAGGTGGATACCGATGTCCCGATTATGATTCATCTGGACAACGGAGGGAAAAACGAACTGTATCGGGAATGGTTCGATCATTTTATGCAGCGCGGAGAAGATTTCCAGATCATCGGACTTTCCTATTATCCGTTCTGGCACGGAACGCTGGATATGCTGGAAAACAATATGAATGACATTGCAGTCCGCTATGGAAAAGATCTTGTGGTTGCAGAAGTATCCATGGGCTATACGATGGAGGACTACCGGAACTATGAGAAACTTACCGGGGAGCAGCGAAAGGGCTATGCAACAAAGCCGGAGCTGGTTGCAAAGATTGAGTATCCGATGACACAGCAGGGGCAGGCGGATTTCATGCAGGATTTCCTGGAGCGTATCAGTAAAGTGGCAGACGGAAAAGGAAAGGGATTTTTCTATTGGGAACCGGCATGGATTCCGGTACCGGGCTCCGGATGGGCGACGGAAGCTTCGCTGCACTATATGAATGACCCGGGTCCGTGCGGGAATGAATGGGCAAATCAGGCACTGTTTGACTATAAGGGAAATACGTTGCCGGCACTTTCTGTAATTCGTGATTTTAAAGCATAAAACATGTAATTATGTTGCAGAATAGAGCGTAAGATGTTGCGGTTTGGGTCCATTTGATTGAAAAGAAAAATGCAGCCCTGTATAATGAAATCAGTTGAAAAAACTAGGAAAAAGACAGGATATTTGAGAGGAGAAACTACATGATGCAGGAACAGTTGATTGCAAAATTCAAAGAATTATTTGGGGATGAGGGCGACATCCGTGCCTATTTTGCACCGGGTCGTGTCAATATGATCGGTGAGCATACGGACTATAACGGAGGACATGTTTTTCCCTGTGCACTTACAATCGGTACTTATGGAGTTGCAAGAAAACGTACGGATAAAAAATTACGTTTCTATTCCCTTAATTTTGAAAATCTCGGTGTGATCGAATCTTCCATTACCGATTTAAAGCCGGAAAAAGAGGCGGATTGGACCAATTACCCGAAGGGTGTCATCTGGGCATTTCAGGAAAGAGAAATGGAAACGGACTGCGGAATCGATCTGCTGCTGTTCGGAAATATTCCAAACGGTTCCGGTCTTTCCTCTTCTGCATCCGTAGAAGTACTGACCGGATATATCTTAAGAGATCTGTTTGGATTTGATGTTACAAATCAGGATCTGGCTCTGATCGGCCAGTATTCAGAGAACAATTTTAATGGTGTCAACTGCGGTATCATGGATCAGTTTGCCATTGCAATGGGCAAGGCAGATCATGCAATCTTTCTGGATACGGCTACGCTCAATTATGAGTATGCGCCAATCCAGCTTGAGCATGCCAAGATTGTGATCTCCTGTAGCAATAAAAAACGCGGACTCGGCGATTCCAAATACAACGAGAGACGTGCGGAATGTGAAAGTGCATTTGCGCAGATTGGCGAGGTGATCGGAATCAACAGCCTTGGGGATCTGACCGAGGAACAGTTTGAACAATACAAAGATGCGATTAAAGATGAAGTGTGCCGCAAACGTGCAAAACATGCGGTTTACGAGAATCAGAGAACGATCCGGGCCGTAGCGGCATTGAAGAACAATGATGTTAAACTGTTTGGAGAACTGATGAATGCATCGCATGTATCGCTGCGGGATGATTATGAAGTGACCGGTATTGAACTGGATACACTGGTAGAAGAAGCGTGGAAAATAGACGGAGTGATCGGTTCCCGTATGACCGGCGCCGGTTTTGGAGGCTGTACCGTGAGTATTGTAAAGGATGAGGCGGTCGACTCCTTTATTGCACAGGTGGGTGCTGCATATGAAACAAAGATTGGCTATGCTGCCGATTTTTATGTGGTTGAGATCGGAGACGGTCCGGTCCGCTTACAATAACGGAAAGGCGGCAGGAGGACAACATGATACAACAGAATATATTGGAATTAACAGAATATGCACTTGTGACCGGACTGATTGAACCGGAAGATCAGAGATATACGATAAATCGTCTGCTGGAGCTGTTTGCGTTGGATGAACTGGAAGACGATGCAGTGAAAGCCTATCAGAAGAATGCTGCAATGACACAGGAAACAGCAGAAAATGCGTTGGAGAGAATTCTGGCTGAAATGATGGACTATGCTTATCAAAACGGTATACTGAAAGAAAACAGCGTTGTATACCGGGATCTGTTCGATACGAAAATAATGGGACTGCTCGTGGCAAGACCAAGTGAAGTGTCGGCAGAGTTCCGTAAACTGTATCGGGAAGATCCGAGAAAAGCGACGGACTACTATTACAAATTGAGCTGTGACAGCGATTACATCCGTCGTTATCGTATAAAAAAAGACATGAAGTGGTATGCTGATACGGAATTCGGACAGCTTGACATTACGATTAATCTCTCAAAACCGGAAAAGGATCCAAAGGCCATTGCGGCTGCAAAACTGGCAAAACAGAGCGGCTATCCGAAATGTCTTCTTTGTAAAGAAAATGAGGGCTATGCGGGCAGAGTGAACCACCCTGCGCGTCAGAACCACAGAATCGTTCCGGTCACAATTAATCACAGTGAATGGTATATGCAGTATTCTCCATACGTATATTACAATGAACATTGCATCGTATTTAATGCGAACCATACACCGATGAAAATTGAGCGTGCCACATTCGGAAAATTGCTGGATTTCGTAAAACAGTTCCCGCATTATTTTGTGGGTTCGAATGCGGATCTGCCAATCGTTGGGGGCTCTATCTTAAGCCACGATCATTTCCAGGGCGGCTGCTATGAATTTGCAATGGCAAAGGCACCTGTGGAACAGGAAGTTTCCTTTGAAGGATTTTCGGATGTAAAAGCGGGAATCGTAAAATGGCCGATGTCTGTCATCCGTATCAGTGCACCCGATCCGGATCGCCTGGTGGAACTGGCAGATCGAATATTGGAAAGCTGGCGCGGATATACGGATGAAATGGCTTTCGTATTTGCGGAAACGGACGGTGAGCCGCATAACACAATTACGCCGATTGCAAGAAAACGCGGGGACAACTATGAGTTGGATCTCGTACTGCGCAACAATATTACGACCGAAGAGCATCCGCTTGGCGTATACCATCCGCATGCCAGACTGCACCATATTAAAAAGGAAAACATCGGACTGATCGAAGTGATGGGTCTCGCAGTTCTCCCGGCAAGATTGAAGGATGAAATGGCGCAGCTGGAAAAGGCGATTTTGGCAGGCACAGATATTCGAAACGACGAGGTGCTGGAAAAACACGCTGACTGGGTAGAGGAATTCCTCCCGAAATATGGAACCATCGATGCAGATACGATACAGGACGTCCTTCAGACGGAAATCGGACTTGTATTTCAGGATGTATTAAAGGATGCAGGTGTATATAAATGTGATGATACAGGACGTGAAAACTTTCTGAGATTTGTGAAATTTGTCAGCAAAAAATAGCAAAAAAGAAATGTGACAACATTCGATAAAAGCAAAAATATACCTAATAAATAGTAGGAATATGGCATTTTATAAGTGCGTCTTGTATAAAAACACAAGAAAATGCATGGTGAGAACAAAATAAAATAGAAGCTTGTTATGGATAAATCTCATATGGAAAGGTAAAATTGCCATATAAAATTATCGGATTTGTACAAATGCATAGAAAAACGGGGAAAAATTGTTATTTGCTCGACAAATTTTCCCTGTTTTTTTAGGAGAAAGTTACAATACTACGATTTGTAAAAAAAAGCAATATTAATAATTTACAAATATGATATAATAAATAAAAAAATATTGGATGAAATGCTTAAAAAATGAGCAAAAAATAAAGAAAGTATAAAAAAAATCAAATCATTGACTTTGTGTTTAAATGTGATTAGAATTTTCATGATTGCTGTAGAATTTTTTTTCAGCGATGATGTTGAGAAAGGAAGTGAATCAAATGGATGCTCTGGTAGAGGAGTTGACGGACCAACTGACTGCCAAGACCGTGTTTACCATACCGTTATTTGGTGGGATACCGGTCGGAGAATCAGTTGTAGTTACCTGGATCATCATGGCAGCAGTTTTATTGCTGTGCCTTGTTTTTGTCAGGAACCTGAGCGTAGAACATCCAGGGCGTGGGCAGCTTGCATTAGAGACGGCCGTAAGCGGACTTTTTAATTTCTTTGAAGATACCATAGGAGAAAAGGGAAAGAAATATGTACCATATCTGATATCTGTGGTAATTTATCTGGGAATTTCAAATCTCATAGGAATTCTGGGATTTAAGCCGCCGACAAAGGATCTGAATGTAACGGCAGCTCTTGCGGTTATGAGTATTCTGTTGATCGAAGTGGCAGGAGTGAGAGAAAAAGGTGTGAAGGGATGGCTGAAAAGCTTCGCCGAACCGTCTCCGATCATTGCACCGCTCAACGTGATGGAAATATTTATACGGCCGCTGTCGCTTTGTATGCGATTGTTTGGAAACATTTTTGGAGCATTTGTTATCATGGAATTATTGAAATTTGTAGTTCCGGTCATTGTTCCGGCCATATTCAGCTGTTATTTTGATATTTTTGACGGACTGATTCAGGCATTTGTGTTTGTATTTTTAACAACACTATTTATTAAGGAAGCAGTAGATTAAGAAAAGAAGAAAAGGAAAAAGGAGAACACGACTATGACAGCATCATTATTTGTAGCTATTGGAGCAGGTATTGCAGTATTATCAGGTATTGGAGCAGGTATTGGTATCGGTCACGCAACAGCAGGAGCAACAGAAGCAATCGCAAGACAGCCGGAAGCAGAAGGAAAGATTACAAAAGCTTTACTGTTAGGATGCGCATTGGCAGAGGCAACTGCTATTTATGGTTTGCTGATTGCATTTTTGATTATCTTTATGGTAAAATAATTGTTTTTTCCGGTGACAGACCGGGAAATAAGCGAAAAGGACAGGTGAGAATATGCTGAGTTTAAATCCCTGGGAACTTTTGTTTACAGTTATCAACATATTAGTTCTATACTGGATATTTAGGAAATTCCTTTTTCAACCAGTGATGAAGGTGATTAATACCAGAGAAGAAATGATAAGGCAGCAGTTCGATTCGGCAAGAAAGAATCAGGACTCTGCAGATCAGATGAAAACAGAATATCAGGAAAAATTAAAGACTGCACATGTGCAGGCAGAAGAGATTATCGTACATGCAAAACAGCGTGCGGAGAATGAACACAATCAGATGCTGGTAAAAACCAGAGAAGAATCGGAACGTATGCTGCTGAAAGCAAAGAGTGATATCAAACATGAACAGGTCAAGGCACAACAGGAAGCTTCTGCTGAGATAGCAAAACTTGCAGTGATTGCCGCCAGAAAAATTATAAAGACAGGTGAATTACATGATGCAGCAAGCAATGAATAATGCGAAGGTATTATATCAGTTGTCTCTAAGCAGAGAAGATGTGGAAAAGGCGGATCAGCTGTATCATATGGAGCCTGAATTGAGAAAAGTATTGACAAATCCGGTTATTCCGTATGAGAACAAAGAGAAGATAATCGATCATATTTTTTCTCTGGACGATCTGCCGGAAAAATTTAAAAATTTTTTAAAGGTCATTTGTGCTCATGGACAGATTGATGAATTAGATGATATCTTTAAGGCTTATTATGACTACTGGGATGAGAAGCATGATATTTTACGGGCAGAACTGTTCTATGCTGACAGACCAGAAGAGAAAGAAATTGAACGGGCTGAGAAATTCCTGATGGGAAAATATCCGGATAAAAAGATTGTCGTGGCAGAGAAGACAGACAGTAATCTGCTGGGCGGTCTTTTGATCCGGATTGGTCATGAGGAATATGACTGGAGTTATAACGGGCTTTTAAATCAGCTTGAAAAAAAATTAACAGGGAGGTGATCCTGTGGGCGCTATCAGTGCTACAGATATAATCTCCATTATTCGAAGTGAAATTGAAAATTTTAATTATGACGAAGAAAGCCGCGAAACAGGAACAGTCATCTATGTTGGTGACGGAATTGCGACCGTATATGGAATAGACCATGCGATGTACGGTGAAATCGTTGTCTTTGATAATGGAGTAAAAGGTATGGTTCAGGATATCCGTAAGAATGAAATCGGATGTATTTTGTTTGGTAAGGATACCGGAATCAAAGAAGGAACAAAGGTAAACAGAACCAGAAAGAAAGCAGGTATTCCGGTTGGGGATGCCTACATCGGAAGAATTATCAACGCGTTGGGAGAACCGGTCGACGGAAAGGGAGAGATCAAAGCAGATGATTACCGTCCGATCGAACAGGAAGCTCCTGGTATCGTAGATCGTAAATCCGTTGATACACCAATGGAAACCGGAATCCTTTCCATTGACTCCATGATTCCGATTGGACGTGGTCAGCGTGAGTTGATTATCGGTGACCGTCAGACAGGAAAGACATCGATTGCGACCGATACGATTATTAACCAGAAGGACAAAGGCGTAATCTGTATCTACGTTGCAATCGGACAGAAGTCCTCAAGTGTGGCAAAGATTGTATCAACGTTAGAGAAGTTTGGTGCAATGGATTATTCCGTAATACTTTCCTCAACGGCAAGTGAGTCTGCATCCATGCAGTATATTGCTCCGTATGCAGGAACGGCACTGGCAGAATATTTCCTGCATCAGGGAAAAGACGTATTGATTGTATATGATGACTTATCCAAGCATGCAGTGGCATACCGTGCGTTATCCCTGCTTTTAGAGCGTTCTCCTGGACGAGAGGCATATCCTGGAGATGTATTCTATCTGCATTCCAGATTATTAGAGCGTTCCTGTCGTCTGAGTGATAAAAATGGAGGCGGTTCGATCACTGCACTTCCAATTGTTGAGACACAGGCCGGCGATATTTCTGCTTATATTCCGACAAACGTAATCTCTATTACTGACGGACAGATCTTTTTGGAAAGTAATCTGTTCTTTGCCGGTATGAGACCAGCCGTTAACGTTGGTTTATCCGTATCCCGTGTAGGTGGTTCGGCACAGACGAAAGCGATTAAAAAGGCTTCCGGAAGTATCCGTATCGACCTTGCACAGTATCGTGAAGTGGAGGTATTTACCCAGTTCGCGTCTGATTTGGATGATGCAACCAAGGCACAGCTGAGACATGGTAGTGCATTAATGGAATTATTAAAACAGCCGTTATGCCATCCGTTGTCATTGCATGAACAGGCAATGACGCTGATTTTTGCAAACAATGGATTATTTGATTCTGTTGAAACAAGTAAAGTAAAGGCATTACAGCGTGATATTTTGGAATATATGGAATTGAACCACGATGATTTCTGCAAGGAAATTGAAGAGAAAAAAGCACTGTCCGATGAATTGACGGAAAAGCTTTTGACGTCGGCAAGGGAATACATTTCAGACAGGGAACTATAATGCAGTATAAACAGATAAGCAGGTGTTGATATGGCAAATGCAAAGGAAATTCAAAATCGTATGAAGAGTATTCGTGATACCATGAAAATTACGAATGCCATGTATATGATTTCATCATCAAAACTAAAAAAATCCAGAAAGAGTCTGGAAGATACAGAGCCGTATTTCTATACCCTGCAGTCAGCAATGAGCAGAATCCTGCGACATATTCCGGATATGGAGAATATCTACTTCCGAACCAACAAAGACAAAAATCCGGAAGATTTAAGAGTGGGCTACATCGTTGTTACTGCGGATAAAGGTCTGGCAGGAGCTTATAACCACAATGTTCTGAAAATGACGGAAGAACATTTGAAAAAATGTGCACATCCGAAGCTTTTTGTTCTTGGAGAACTGGGGCGCCATTATTTTGAACAGCATGGGATTAATATTGATAAACAGTTCCATTATACCGTACAGAATCCTACGTTGAACAGAGCGCGTCATATCGGTGAGACGATACTGGAACTCTTTCAACAGGAAGAACTGGATGAGGTGTATATCATCTATACCAGAATGGTGAATGCAATGCAGGCGGAAGCACAGCTGTCACAGCTGTTGCCTTTGAAAAAGGCGGATTTTAAAATTAAGCTTCCAACAGAAGAATTCACGATGCTGCCTTCTCCGGATGAGGTAATGGATCATCTGGTGCCGGATTACGTGGTTGGATTTGTCTATGGTGCATTGGTAGAATCCTATTCCAGTGAGCAGAATGCCAGAATGATGGCAATGGAAGCAGCAACCAAGAGTGCAAAAGAGATGCTGCATGATCTGGGTATTTTATATAACCGTGCAAGACAGGCTGCAATTACGCAGGAAATTACGGAAGTTATCAGTGGCGCGAAGTCACAGAAAAAGAAAAAAGGAAAATAGCCGGAAAGGAGGATTTTAAGATTGAAAACAGGTAAAATTATTCAGGTTTTAGGACCTGTTGTTGACGTAGAGTTTGAAGACAGTGATCTTCCGAATATCAAAGACGCGCTGGAAGTACAGAACGGTGATCGGAAATGTGTCATGGAAGTAGCACAGCACATCGGAAATTATACGGTCCGTTGTATTATGCTGGCATCCAGTGAAGGACTTCATCGCGATATGGAAGTAACGGCAACCGGAAGCGGTATCATGGTTCCGGTCGGAGAGGGAACACTGGGCAGATTGTTTAATGTGTTAGGTGAGACGATCGATAATGAAAATAAAATTGAAGATGGTGAGAAATGGGTCATCCATAGAGAACCTCCATCTTTTGAAGAACAGAACCCGGCAGTCGAAATTCTGGAGACAGGTATCAAGGTAATCGATCTTCTTGCACCGTATGCAAAAGGTGGTAAGATTGGTTTGTTTGGAGGTGCCGGCGTAGGAAAGACCGTATTGATTCAGGAGCTGATTCGTAATATCGCAACTGAGCATGGCGGATATTCCATCTTTACTGGTGTAGGAGAGCGTTCCAGAGAGGGTAATGATCTTTGGACGGAAATGAAAGAATCCGGCGTATTGGAGAAAACCGCGCTGGTATTCGGACAGATGAATGAGCCGCCTGGAGCACGTATGCGTGTGGCAGAGACAGGACTTACCATGGCAGAATATTTCCGTGACGAGAAGCATCAGAACGTATTGCTCTTTATCGATAATATTTTCCGATTCACACAGGCAGGTTCGGAGGTATCCGCATTGCTTGGACGTATGCCGTCGGCAGTAGGTTATCAGCCGACACTGGCAACGGAAATGGGCGAGCTGCAGGAACGAATCGCTTCAACAAAGAATGGTTCTGTTACTTCGGTTCAGGCAGTTTATGTGCCTGCGGATGACTTAACGGACCCGGCTCCTGCAACAACATTTGCACATTTGGATGCAACAACGGTTTTGTCCAGAAAGATCGTAGAACAGGGTATCTATCCTGCCGTTGATCCGCTGGAATCCACTTCCCGTATTCTGGAAGCTGATATCGTAGGCGAAGAGCACTATGCCGTTGCACGTAAGGTGCAGGAGATTTTACAGAAATACAAGGAATTACAGGATATCATTGCAATTCTGGGTATGGAAGAACTTGCAGATGAGGATAAAACAACCGTTTATCGTGCAAGAAAAATTCAGAAATTTTTGTCACAGCCGTTCCATGTAGCTGAGAACTTCACGGGTATGAAAGGTCTTTATGTGCCAGTCGCAGAGACGATCCGTGGATTTAAGGCTATCATTGACGGAGAGCTGGATGAATATCCGGAAAATGCATTTTTCAATGTAGGTACAATTGAAGACGTGAAACGTAAAGCGGAAGAAATGAAACAGAAAGCCGCATCTTAATGAGGTGTTAGTATGAGCAGTTCATTTGAATTAAAAATTATAGCCGCCAATCGTGTGTTTTTTGATGGAAGGTGCCGTTCATTGATTATTCCGCAGTATGATGGACAGAAGGAAATTCTTGCACATCACGAAAACATGGTAATTGCCATAGATGATGGAGAGATGCGCTTTCAGGAAGAAAACAGCGAAGAATGGCAGTACGCCGTCGTAGGAATCGGATTTGTACAGATTATCAATAATCGTGTTACACTTTTGGTAGAGACGGTAGAAAAACCGGAAGAGATTGATATCGCGAGAGCAAGAGAAGCGAAAGAGCGTGCGGAGGAACAGCTGCGTCAGCAGCAGAGTCTGCAGGAGTATTATCATTCGAGAGCTTCATTGGCACGTGCAATGTCAAGATTGAAGGCGACAAGTAAATATCGATAGGCAGACGGCCGGTATCCGGCGGTCGCTGTATTGATATGTGGAAAGAGAGCAGATCAATGGATTTCATTCATTGTCTGCTCTCTTTGCATATGAAAACAAGGTTTACTTTACCACTGAAATATAGTAAAGTGTAAAGAGTATTTTGAATAAACGGAAGAAAGAAGGCAGACATATGGTTTCAAAAAAGATTCAGGAGGCTCTCGCTGGCAGTTCCGCCATCCGGGCGATGTTTACGGAGGGAAGAGAACTGGCGAAGCAGGCAGGAGCAGAGAACGTATATGATTTCAGTCTTGGGAATCCGGCAACACCGGCACCGGAAGAACTGAATCAGGCGGTAAGAGATATTCTGGATGAAGAGGATTCGCTGGTGCTTCATGGATATATGGATAATTCCGGATATGAGGATGTCCGGCAGGCGATCGCAGACAATTTGAATCATCGTTTTGAAACACAGTTTGATCATCATAATATTATTATGACCGTAGGGGCAGCCGGCGGTCTCAACATCATTTTAAAGACGATTTTAGATCCGGGAAATGAAGTCATTGCGTTTACTCCATTCTTTGGAGAATATAAGAGTTATGTTGCCAATTACGACGGAACGCTTGTAACCGCTGCCACGGATAAAGAGACATTTCAGCCGGATATCCATGATCTTGGGGAGAAGATTACGGCAAATACGAGAGCGGTTATCGTAAATACGCCGAACAATCCGACCGGTGTCGTATACAGCGGCGAGACCATGCAGGCACTTGCGGCGGTATTGCAGGAAAAGCAGAAGGAATATGGCACAGATATTTATCTGATATCGGATGAACCCTACCGTGAGCTGGTCTATGACGGTGTAGAAGAGGAGTTCCTGACAGAATACTATCCGAATACACTGGTCGGCTATTCTTTCAGTAAGTCACTATCACTGCCGGGCGAGAGAATCGGCTATGTAGTCGTACCGGATGAGGCAGCGGACAGTGAACTCCTGATCCAGGGGATTGGTGTTGCCAACCGCATACTCGGTTTTGTAAATGCACCTTCCCTGATGCAGAAAGCCGTCGCACGGTGTCTGGAAGAAAGAACAAATATCGCATTCTATGACAAAAACAGAAGTATGCTGTATGAAGGGCTGACACAGCTTGGATTTACCTGTATCCGTCCGCAGGGTGCATTTTATCTGTGGATGAAGTCACCGGTGGAACAGGAGGAGGAGTTTGTACAGGCAGCCAAAAAATACCATATCATTTTCGTGAAGGGAAGTGCCTTTGGATGCCCTGGTTATGTCAGACTGGCGTACTGTGTGTCACCGGAAATGATTGTACGTTCCATGAAAGCTTTTGAAAAGCTGGCAATGGAGTATTTTGGTGCAGAAGGACGACAGTAGAAAGATACAGGTGAAAAAGATGAAAGCATGGGAAGAAAATATACGCAGGGTTGATCCATATGTACCGGGGGAACAGCCGAATAAAGCAGGCATGATAAAACTGAATACAAATGAAAATCCATATCCGCCGGCACCCGGTGTGCTGGAGGCTCTGAAGAACTTTAACACAGACAGCCTGAAGCTCTATCCGGATCCGACTGCAAAGGTACTGGTAACTGCACTGGCGGAGGCATATGGACTGACACCGGAACAGATTTTCGTCGGAGTCGGCTCCGATGATGTACTTGCGATGATTTATCTGACATTTTTTAATTCAAAAAAGCCGATTCTCTTTCCGGATATCACGTATTCTTTTTATGATGTGTGGGCGGATGTATTTCGTGTTCCCTACGAGCTGATTCCGCTCGATGAGAATTTCCGGATTTTGACGGGAGATTATAAAAAAGAAAACGGAGGTGTGATTTTCCCGAATCCGAATGCACCGACCGGCGTGTTGATGAAGCTTGCGGATATTGAGGAGATTGTCCAGGCCAATCCCGATGTTATCGTTGTCGTAGATGAGGCTTATATAGATTTTGGAGGTGTTTCCGCGCTTCCGTTGATTGAGAAATATGAGAATCTGATCGTGGTACAGACCTTTTCCAAATCACGCTCTATGGCCGGTATGCGGATTGGGTATGCCATGGCACAGCCAAAACTGATTCAGTATCTGAATGATGTGAAATATTCGTTTAATTCCTATACCATGAATCAGACGACCCTGGAACTCGGTGCAAAGGCAGTTGAAGATCGTGCATATTTCGAGAAAACAAGAAACCAGATTATACAGACGCGTGAGTGGGCAAAGCAGGAATTGAAGGAATTGGGATTTTTATTTGAGGATTCGATGAGCAATTTTATATTTGCGACACATCCGCATGTGCGTGCGGAAGTGCTGTTTACCGCACTTCGTGAGCAGGATATTTATGTGCGTCATTTCAAAAAACCGGAGAGGATCAGCAATTATTTGAGAATCACGATCGGAACGGAACAAGAGATGGAAGCACTGATTGCGTTTTTACGCAGCTATCTGCAGGGATAATAGATCAATGCAGGCTTGGGGAAAACAAGATTTGGGTTAAAATAAAAAAGATTGCGCCTTGACGCAATCTTTTTTATTCTATAGGAAAGCCCTTGTTGCATTAATGTGTAAAAGTTATGATATTCCTATAGAATAAAAATATAGATGCACAGCTTCGCGTGCGGAACAAAAGCTGTACGCTCGAAGCAGTAGAATGCGGGAGTGTATGAAGTACACACTTTTGTTCCATGATCGTTTATTTTGCTGCTTTTTCTGCAAATTCTGTGTTTACAAGGTTGTCATAAGGGGCATCTCCGCCAAGCACTCCTGCCTCATCGAGGATATCAAGCATCAGATTGTATGCGTCTTTTTGAAGGATCAGATCGGATTTCCAGGTATCCTGGTCATAATAACGGGTAACGATAGATGTGATCGTTTTTAGATCTGTGTCCGGGAACTGTGGTTCAATTACCTGGGCAATTTGTTCTGGTGTGTGTGAAGCCGTGTAGTCCATGCCCTTTTGCAGAGCATCGGTAAAGGCCTGTATTACGTCCGGATTCTTTTCGATATAGCTTTTCTTTGCACAGAAGGCAGTATATGGCAGATAACCGGATTCCACACCCAAAGATGCAACCACATAGCCGGTTCCTTCTGTTTCAAGTGCGGTAGCACCTGGCTCAAATTCAACGGTATAGTCACCCTGACCGCCTGAAAAAGCCGCAGCGGTAGCACCGAAATCAATACTCTGGTCAATGGTAAGGTCTTTGGAAGGATCAATGCCCTTCTGCTTTAAAATATACTCAAACACCATCTCCGGAGTTCCACCGGCTCTGCCGCCTAGGACAGTGGAGCCTTTGAGCATATCCCAGGAAAAGTTCTCAATCGGTTCCCTGGAAACCAGGAAATTGCCGGCACGTTGGGTGAGCTGTGCGAAATTGACCGCATAATCTTTGGAACCTTCGACATAGGCGTAGACACTTGCCTCTGTTCCCATAAATCCAATATCGGCTTCGTTGGATACAAGTGCGGTCATTGTCTTATCCGCTCCAAATCCGGTATTGAGTGTCAGGGAAATTCCTGCATCCTTGAAATATCCCTTTTCTATGGCTACATACATCGGAGCATAGAAAATGGAATGTGCAACTTCATTCAGCGTGACCGGAGTGAGTTCCCCTTTTCCTCCCGAATGACAGGCGGTCAGCGGAAGAAGAAGTGCTGTGATCAAAAGACAGGTGAGCGTCCGTTGGAAAAGTGACTTTTTCATAAAATCCTCCCTATTGTAAAAGAATTTTGTGTTATCCTATGAAAAAGGGAAGGGAATTGTGTATGATATTAGAATAAAATTGTATTTACTTTCATACTTTAATATGCTAAAATTTTAGTATCAAAAAGACAAAGGAGACAGGCGTATGAGTAAGAATGTTAGAACAGAAGCAGTGGACCATTTGTTTGATGCAATCTTAAGCCTTGAGAATAAAGAGGAATGTTACAAATTCTTCGAGGATGTATGTACCGTGAATGAACTATTGGCATTTTCGCAGCGCTATGAGGTGGCTAAGATGTTGAGAGAGCAAAAGACATATCTTGACATTGCGGAAAAAACAGGTGCATCGACTGCAACAATCAGCCGTGTCAACCGTTCGCTCAATTACGGATGCGATGGATATGATATGGTATTTGCCAGAACGAATGTAAAGCCAAAAGAAAAATAACTGTAATAGAATACAGCATGAGATATAGAAAGAGCCGGTTTTGGTATAAACCGACTTCTTTTTTTTATGATTCCGGTGTTTTTGCCTTTTCGTGTCCTTTGCCGGTTTTTTCAGCCGCTTTCTCCTGTTTTTCCGCAGCCTTTTTTTCCGCTTCCCGTTCCGTTGTCTGATCAATAATCTTTTCAATCAGCATTTTCTTCACAAATACATCAAAGCTCAACATGCAGATAAATGAAAAGGTATGGAGAAATTCCCGGTCTTCTTCCGGAGCATCCTGAAACGTATTCTGAAAACTGGTGTTGAATTTCTTGGTAATGTCTTTCATCAGATTCTTGACTTCTTCACTTTCGAGACTGAAAACCTCTTCGTAGATGTCTGTCAGATTGTATTCTGCATCGGCCGCAAAATATTTCTCCGTGAGAGGATGAAGAATGTTCTGAATATCATTGATGCTTAAAAGATTCTTAAAATAATAGATAAAGATCAGCGTCAATACGTGTTCCTTAGAATATTTCTTTTTCACCGGCGGCGGTAAAAGATTATTTTTGGCATAGTTGTTGATCATGGTCTTGGTCAGTATCTTATCATCCTCGTAACGCTTGGATTTTGTCAACTGTGTGTCCATAAACGTGGTAATCTGGTCCATGTAGAGATCAATATTCGGAATACTGTCCGGTCTGATGTAATCGATACGGGACAGACTCGCCAAAATACTGTTTAGAAAATCCTGTGTGTCAATTGTCATCGTATACACCTCAATTTTTTCGTTGTTTATTTTCTATTATATAGTATTTAAAACTAGATGACAAGTCCAAAAGAGGATTGATTTGATGCGGGACGTACCTGGATATGACTCGTACCAGGTGCAGATATTTTATTTTGATTAGAGAATTGGAAAAATATGTAAAATATAGTCATTTTTATTTGGAAAAAAATATAGATTCCAGTATAATGAAAAAGATAATTTGAATATGCAGATCAGACTTGTTTGAGATTATTTCAGATCATCAGTATTTAAAAATATTGAGGTGTTTTGGACGGGAACAACGCAAAGAATATCAAATTATTACAAATACAAAGGAGATATTGAGAATGAAATTTTGTAAAAACTGTGGGAAAGAGATTACCGACGATAGTTTGTTTTGTCCGGGATGCGGAACAAAAACAAATTTGGAAGAAAGGAATGCAAAAGGGAGTTTCTTCCAAAAGAGAGAACCAAAGAAAAAGCATGCGTTAAAAAAGTTATTGATTATTCTTGCAAGTGTATTGTGTGCAGGCATATTTTTGACCTGTGGAGTCTTTTATTTAAATGAAACGAAAAAACTGAAACAACTTGAGGACTATGTAATGTCCGATAAAATTAGTAAGGCAAGTGATTTTATAGCAGATCAGGAAGATGATTCAATATTTACAGATAGAGCTTACAAATTATTGAATAAGGTGTATGAGCAAAGTTTAGAAGAAGAAAATATTCAACGTGCACGAAAATTATTTAATGGGAAATTAGTACGAACGGACAAGGGAAGCCTGAAAAATATAAGAAGCGAGGCTGACAGATACATATCGGAGAAAGAAAAGGGATTTGAAAAAGGTAAAATAGATTATAAAACGGCAGCCTCCTATATACAGGAATTCTGCCAATATGATGATTCCTCTATTTCAAAGAATGCAAAACAGGCAAAGGATGACATAGATGCGTTGAATGTATCCATGGAAGCTTATGAGAAGGCGGAAAAATTTTCGAAGGACAAAGATTATGAAAATGCATTGAAAAATTATTCAAATGTTATCACTGCGGATAAAAATTACGCTTCCGCACAATCACAGATGAGTCAGATTATACCAATTTATAAAGAAGATGTGATGAATAGTCTGGAATCTTTCCTAAATGAGAAGAATTATTCCGGTGCTCTGGAAAATTTAAATTTGTTAAAAAAATTTTGTCAGGATCAGGACATTCAAGATAAAATTATTGAAATTCAGGATTTAAAAGATAGTTATGACAAGGAGCAGGAGGCAGCCCATATACAAAATTTGAAAGATATACAGCAGGTGGAGGCGATATCCACCTATGTGAAAAATGTTGGTTATAGCATTACTTTTATGAGAGGAAACACGGTCGTTAAAAACAATTCTGAAAAAGTTGCTAAAAATGTTATTTTTTCAATGCTTCTGTTTGATGGAAATGGGTATCCGGTTGCTACAGACTATGTGATATATCAGGGGAAATATGAGAATGAGTATAGCTGTGCATATAATTCCAGTAATATTCAGCCGGGAGAAACTTATGGATCAGATGCAACATTCGAAGTTCCGGATCAGTGTAGACAAATAAAGGCCTGTGTAAAGCAGGTAGAATATACAGATGGATCTGTCTGGAGTAATGATTATTATGATTACTGGCTCGAAGAAAATCATGCATCGTATTAGAGAAATAAAGAGTGATAAGTCATTCCGTGTGGTGTGGAAAATGAATGAAATCTGATGCAAGATTTGATAACAATTGTGGGAAAAGAAAAGCCAAACAAGCAGAAGGCACCTATAGATGGTGTATCAGGCAGAATAGGAGTGGATGATGTATTGTAGATTTTGTGGAAAAGAAATTGAAGATGAAAGTGTATTTTGTAAACATTGTGGTAAAAAAATGGAGGAGACGGCTACGGATGAGGACTTTAAAACAAACAGGAAGGTAAGTCTCAAACGTAAAATTCTAATTGGAGTAATTGGAGCCTTTGCTATCTTGCTGATCAGTGCAACGTTGTTTGCATACAAGCTTCTTGGTACGAAGATAGTGAAAAATACAATAGAAGCCGGAAGCGATTTTGATATCGGGGATTATGTACACACTGTTTCAAAAAATGCGGTTATAGTGGAAAATGGCAGTTCGCTTAACACTTCGAAGCTTGGAAAGCATCAAATTGCCTATACGGTAAAAAATGGGAGTTTGTCGATTCATAGAAAAATGCAGTTAAAAGTAGTCGATACCACGAAACCGGTAATTACAGGAATGGAAAAAGTGATTATAGGAAAGGGAGAAGAATTTGATCCTGAAAATTATTATCAGGTAAAGGATATAGAAAGCTCTTTGAATAAAAATATCAAAGTATCTCCTGAAATAGATTCCAATAAAGAAGGAAAGAATTCAGTTGAACTCTCTGTGAAGGATTCTTCCGGAAATATCGGTAAATTAAAGGTCAATGTTGTTGTGGCAGATTTGTCTGAGGATGAACAAAATGTAATAAAAGTAATTAATCAATACAACGAAGAAAATGTTGGTGATGTTACATGGGGAATTGGTTATGCTGCAGTAGATGCAGTGAACGGCGTTCAGGCATATGTGTATCTTCCAACAGATATCATCTATGCAATTTATGCTACGGGAGATATTAAAAAATATACGGAAATGGATGCAGGCAGCGAAACGATGTTTCAGTTACTGGAGTATGCAATTCTTGAATATGGAACAAATGTAAATTTAAGTACCTATTAGTTTTTGTTTAAGATCAGGGAATATCTCAGTGTGAGATGTTCCCTGATTCACAGTGTTTCTAGGATGACTCTGATCAGCCCTCCGAAAACGGGTCGTCGTTTCCGACCGTATAATCAATCGCATCCAGTCTTACAAATCTGGTTTTGTGCCGCCGTTTGTGTATCAGCATAAGAATAAGAAAGATAGGAATAGAGCTGTAAGAAGTGATAATACCCATCCAGTCTATGGTATCCTCCTGCAGATAGGTAAATCCCTGACCGAAGATAACGATGAAACATACGATAAGTGTGAGGATGGGACCAATCGGGAAAAAAGGAGCCCTGAATTTTAAATTTTTGGCATCATGACCCTGTTTCAGATAACCAAGGCGAAAACGCACATGACTTAAAGTAATGGAAAACCAGGTAATAAATCCACACAAGGCAGAGGCATTGATGAGCCACAGATAAACGGTGTCAGCAGCATATAATCCGGACAGCAGACAAAGAGCGGAAATCAGGCCGGTCATCAAAACTGCCGGCAAAGGTACGCCATGCCGATTGACTCCGCCAAGGAAGGCAGGAGCCTTTTTTTCTTTTGCCATTGCATACAGCATACGGCTCGCACAATACATACCGGAATTCCCGCAGGAAAGTACGGCCGTTAAAACTACAATATTCATAATCATGGCAGCGGCAGGAATGCCGGCTTCTTTAAACACCATGGTAAACGGACTGGTATCCAAAGAAGCATCGGTATAAGGCAGCAGACAGCCAATGATAAAGATCGCGCCCACATAAAAGACCAGAACCCGGAAAAATATGGAATGTACGGCCTTTCGTATGGAGGTTTCCGGATCCTTGCTTTCCCCTGCGGTAATACCAAGCATTTCCTCGCCCTGGAAGGCATATCCGGATAGAAGGAAAACAAAAAATACGGATTTGATTCCTCCTACAAAGGGAGCTTCACCGACGGTCAGATTTTGAAAACCGACCGGTTTGCCGGTAAATACGCCAAATATCAAAAGTGTACCAATGATGAGAAATAAGATGACCGTGACTACTTTGATACCGGCAAACCAGAATTCGGATTCTCCGTATACCTTCGCAGAAAGCAGGTTCACCGTAATCAGTAAAAACAAAAAGATAACACACCAAAGGACACGGGGAATTTCCGGAAACCATTCGGACATGGCAATGGAACATCCGACAATTTCTGCGGCGATGGTCATTGTCCAGCTAAACCAGTAGTTCCACCCGTTAGCAAAGGAAAAGGAGGGGTCGACAAATTTTTCTGCGTAGGTCTCAAACGAACCGGTAACCGGCAGGAAGGTAGCCATTTCCCCAAGTCCGCTCATGATAAAAAACACCATAATACCGACTGCCAGATAAGCAACCAGTGCACCGCCCGGTCCTGCGGTACGGATGGTACTTCCGATGGACTGAAATAATCCGGTTCCAATGACTCCGCCAAAGGCAATCATCTGGATATGACGGATCTTTAAATCTCTTTTCAGTAAATTTCCATTTTCATTCGTCTGTGATTTTGCCATTTTGCAATCCCTTCTTCCTGTAACGCTTCCTGTACTATTTTTCGACCTGATTTACCATACGAAATACCTTGTCATACGCTCCGTTTAGATAATGAACGAGATTCTGGGAAGCAATCCGCTGACATTCGTAAAGTGCAGTGTCGGAATAGAACGCCATATGTGGTGTAATCACAACATTTTCTCTCCCGACAAGAGGATTTACGGTAGTTTCTTCATCTGTTTCCGTTTCCAGTACGTCAAGTCCGGCACCAAAGATCAATCCTTCATCCAGAGCCCTTACCAGATCCTGTTCCACAATCATGGCACCTCTGGAAACATTTACGATAACAGGCTTTTGCTTCATCTTACAGAAGGCATTATAGTCCAGCATACCAACATTGTCATCGGTCAAGCGCATGTTTACGGTGATAATGTTGGATGTTTCATACAATTCCTCCAGTGATACAAGCGTCACGCCAAGTGCATCGGCAGCCTCTTTCTTGCAGGAGGGACTGTAGGCGATCACCTTAAGCCCAAATCCCTGTGCACGTTTTGCCACAGCCTTTCCAATTTTTCCAAGCCCTAAGATGCCAAGTACAGAGCCTTCCAGCCGAAACATACCGGAGATGGAATTGTAATCATATTTATGGCAGACTTCAATCTGGTTTCTGTAATGCTTTAAATTTCTTGCGACAGCAAGCATTAGGGTAATGGTATGGTCTGCAACTTCCTGTGTACAATATTCGCCGATTACGCAGACGCCGACCCCTTTTTTGGAGGCGGCATCTGCATCTACGAAGTTGTAACCGGTGGCTTCAATGGATATGATTTTTAATTGCTTTGTACTATCAATGACATCCTTTGGAAATTCCAGATAGGAGGTCAGGATTCCATCTGCGTCTGCAATCACAGACTTCAGTTCATTTACATCATTTTTATATTCATAAACGACAACCTCCGTATCGTCATCAAGTCCCTCTTTGAAAAAAGAGATTTCACGGTTTAGATCCCGGTTTAAAGGTTCCTTATAATCACAAATTACAATTTTCATTGCTGCCCTCCTGATACGTCAGATGCATGGGAGACTTTTGCTTTATATAAGTAAATACAGATTACAATGGAAAGGACGCAGAATCCGACCAGCGTTCCAAAGATCATGGTATAGCCGCTGTTTCCATGCTTATCCAGGAAGTTTCCGAAAATAGTATTTAAAAACAGATCCGGTGCGTATCCGCAGATGGATGCGATTCCGATTGCTGTACCGGCTGTCTTAATCGGAAGCTTCACTTCACTCATGATCGAAAACATGATGTTATAAAGTGCAAGTGAAAACAGACCAGGAAGCAGTGTGAGGAAGCTGATAAAAAGCACATTTGAGGTTGTTCCGGCTGCAAGAATGCTTCCCATGGAGCAGATGAAAAGAATAAATCCGGCAACAAACCATTTTAAAGTGGATTTGAAGAATTTATCTGCAATATAACCGGAAATCGGAGCTACCAGCATAAATACATAGGTACGGATAATACCAAAAATACCTGCGGATTCTACGGATACGTTCATAACATCGGTTAAGTAAGGTGTAAAATAAGAAGTTGAGGTATAAATACCATAAGTACAAAAGAATAAAATGGAAATAATCCATACGGTCGGATTTTTTAATACGCCGGAAACGTCTGCAAAATGAAATTTGTCTGCAGCTGCGGTTGCGGCAAGTGAAGTTCTTGTTTCATCCTCTTTCATAAAGAAAAGCAAAAGAAGTGATACCACGCCGGTAAAGACTGCCATAACAATCATTGCCCAGAAAAATCCTGTTTTTTCATCGGTAAAGTTCGAGAATACCTTTAAGGATACGTAATTAACCAATGCAGCAGTAATGCCGTTGGAAGCATAATAGATACCGTATAAGCGTCCCTGCTCTTCTTCGGTTCCAATCATACGGATGGCCTTTAAAAGGGCAGACCAGAATACAAAGCCGGAGCTAAAGGCAAGCAGCAGCCAGATCATCATGGAAACCTTGTAATTAAAGGTGAGTGCAAATAATACGGTGAGTAACGTAGTACCAAGCAATGAAAAAATCAAGGCTTTTTTCGGTGATATCTTATCTGCCAGAATTCCCCCCGGAATATAAAGAATCATACATCCGATGGCATACATGGAGAGCAGGAAGCCGGCCTGGCCATTGGTAATTCCAAGTGTGTTGATCATTGGATCGTAAAAAACATACTTCATGTAAGGAAAGGCGTAGATGGAGCCTCCGGCAAAGCCAAGGATAATCAGTGTCAGGTACTTGGTTAATTTACTTTGGTTTGTTACGTTCATAGTCATTCCCTCTTTTCGTTAGTTTGCTGCAGCGTATTCTGCTAATACGGTCTGCATGGTTTCCAGAAATGCCTGGTTCTGGTCGGTTGTTCCAATGGTGACACGCAGGTGCTTGTCATATCCCCAGCCACCGCACGGTCTTACAATGATACCTTTTTGCAGCAGAAGTTCACTGAGATCGGCAGCCGGATAAGGAGTTTGGAAAAAGACAAAATTAGCGTAAGATTTGTGGACGATGCAGCCCATTTTTTTCAGCTCTTCATTCATCCATTCTCTGTCGGCAATCAGTTTGTTTCCGTAGTACACGGCATTTTCTTTGTCTATGGTAATGGTTGCAACGGCACCTGCGAGACCGATCCGGTTTGCGTTAAACGGTTCGCTTACGGTGTCATAATATTGAATGATCTGCGGATCTGCAATCACATAACCGATTCTTCCACCGGCAAGACCATAATATTTGGAAAAAGTTCTTACACATAAAATATTTTTATGTTCCTTAATATAGCGGATGGTATCCGGCAGTACGGCAGCAGGAGCAAATTCCGCATATGCCTCATCCAATACCACAAAGGTATGTTCCGGAAGCTTATCCAAAAAGGCCTCCAATTCCTTCGGGTCAATGACGCTTCCGGTTGGATTGTTTGGATTGCAGATCCAGATCAGCTTGCATTTTGGTGTAATGGCAGCTTCATAGGCATTTAAATCAATCGTGTAATTCTCGTCCAATGAAATTTCTTTTACTCTGGCACCCATTATTTTTGAAATCTCACGGTACAGGCGGTAAGATTGTTTTGGCAGCAGCACCTCGTCACCGGCTTCCAAAAAAGTTCTTGCAATGGTCTCTAAGACACCGCCCGCGCCATGTCCGATTCCAACATAGCTGCCGTCAACACCGAACTTTTCTCCCAGTAAGTTCTTAAGACGAATAAAGTTTTTCTCCGGATAAATATTCAATTTTCCGATTTCCGAAGCCATCTGCACCTTGGCATTTTCATAAGGTCCGTAGGCATTTTCATTGGAACCAAGCTTAATAATGCTGCTTAATCCATACTCCTCCATAACATCTTCCATACTTTTTCCTGAGACATATGCCTCACAGTCAAATGCTTCTTTTCTGATTCCTTTTAACATGATAGTTCTCCTTTTCGCTTTATCTAATCCGTTAGTCTTTTTTATAACATTGGGTATTCTGCCCAAGGATATACAGGAAAAAGGCGCTATGTCCCCTACAACATAGCGCCTTCGCAATGAAAATTAATAAAATATTTATAATATAATATATTGTATATTATATATTTGAATTGAAATTTGTCAATAAGGAATTCAATAAAAATGAAATATATATCGGTATCCTCGATGTTGACAATGATGTGCAATTTATATATTATTAGGTATATTGGAATCAGATGGAATTTTGGAGGAGTAAAAATGGCAAAATATGAATCATTAAAGGATCATGTTTATCAATACATAACGGGGAAAATACAAAATGGAGAACTGCTTCCAAACCAGAAGGTAAACGAGCTGGAAATCTGCAAAGAGCTTGACATCAGCAGAACACCGGCCAGAGAGGCATTGATTCAGCTATCGGCGGACAATCTTATTGATTATATTCCTCGAAAGGGATTTATGGTAAAGGAAATAGACAATAAGAAGAAACTGGATACCTATAAGATCATTGGAACTTTGGATGCACTTGCGGCAGAACAGGCTTTTGCATTTTTGGATCAGGCGGATATTTTAAAGATGAATGAGCTTGTGGAGAAAATGAACGTTGCAATCAAATACTATAACTATGCAGATTACTGTTCCCTTCAGTCAGATTTTCACGAGGTTTATATTCAAAAATGTGACAATCCTTCCCTGATTGATCTTTTGCATCTGCTTAAAAACAGTTTTATCCGTCTTTCTTATATGAGTGATGATAAGGAGCGATTATTTCAGGCACTTGCGCAGGTAAATAAGCAGCATGAAGCAATCGCGAAGCTATTTGCACAGGGTGATATCAGTACGGTACAGACAGCTATTCGGCGTCATTGGGAGACTGATACAAAAAATGAGGATATGATTTAAGCAGACAAGTGGTGCAACGAGGTTGCCTCTCGCCTGCAACAGGAAGAAATCAATACCACAAAGATATTTGATGGAGTATGGATGCGGGACATATATCTCTAAATATGACAATGGATGAGAGACATATGTAATAGATGGTAGAAGAAAGAAATCATAAAGATAATGTTTTTAAAGGTGCATAAGCAGATCCTTGCTTATGCATTTTTTGCACTATTTTTATGCCAATTTAATTCACAGGAGATGGATCATAATGTACAATCACTTAACAATCGGTGCTGTCTGCGGGTGTTTCCGCCGGATTGTGCATTTCTCCCCACTTCGATAATTCCATAAAAATAGGGAGCAATTCAACACCTGCTTCCTTGAGAGAATATTCGACATGGAGAGGAATCTCATTATATTGGATGCGCTTGACGACACCCATCTGCTCTAATTTTTTTAAGGTTCCTGTTAATACAGTATTGGTGATTCCCGGCAAATGGGTTTTAAGCTGGCCGAAACGAAGTGTTTCATATTTCAACAGGTAAAACAATATTTTAATTTCCCATTTTCCACTAATTAAATCGAATGCATAAGTCAATGGACATTTATTGTGATGCGTATCGATTTCCTTCACATGAGTCAGAAAGGTCTCTGCTGATTGATAATAATTCATATGTTACACCTTCTTAAAATCCTAAAATGTGCATGGTATGTTTGAACTTACTTAGTGATAAAAAACTGCGTACTTATCATGCTGTTACATTTCCATTATAATGCTACACACAGTATATTATTTTGATTATACAATGGAAAACAGGAAAAAGAAAGAAGGATAACGATGTCAGAAACAATATTACAAATCATATCAAAAAGAAGATCCTGCCGTAGTTTCACTACGGAGCAACTTACACATCAGGAAATCGAAGCATTCATTCAGGCGGGGCAGGGTGCCCCCATAGGGATGAATTTCACCAGCAAAATACAGATATTTGTGATTCAAGATAAAATACTTCTCAATGAGTTAGAACAAAATGCACGACACTACTTTTCGGATCCAAAACACCAGATTGCAGATCATAAAATAAAGAGTGTACTTTATGAGGCACCTGCACTGATTGTTGTAGCAATCGAAAAACTCAATGGGCCATTGGAAAAGGGACAATACTGTAGTGCAGCATGTATTCTGGAAAATATGATTTTGACTGCGACTGAAATGGGAATAGGGAGTATCTATTTAAGCGGAGTTACCACGGCTTTAAATGAAAACAGAGAACTCCTTACGAAACTCAGAATTCCTGAGAATTATCAGGCAGCATCTGCCATTGCAATTGGCAGACCGGCAAAAGAACTTCAACCAAGAGAACTTACAGAAGAACGGATCGCCACTGTGTGGCTGGAATAAACCAAAGTGAGATTTAAGTTGTGGTTCATATTATATTTCTCTCTTTCGTGGAAATTCAATTCCGAGAAACCGGCATTTTTTAAAACCCGCCATTATTTTGGCGGGTTTTTTCGCAAGATTTCAAAATTATATGACCGATTTTTCTGGAAATACAGGATTGTCAAATCATGTACCTGTGAAGAAAGGGAAGCAATTTATCTAAATAAATAAGCAAGTATTTGTAATGAAAGAGAAGAAAAGCAGGAGTATATTATAGCTCAGAAAGGAATGCATAAGCAGACAATAGAAGGAGGACATTATGTGCGAAGTGAAAGTATGGGAAGAAAGCATTATCATCCCAACTTATGAAATAGGAGAAGCCGAGAAGAATCCAATCTTTTTGGATAAGCGTGTTTATCAGGGGAGTTCAGGAAAAGTATATCCATATCCTACGATAGAAAAGATCAGCGACGAAAAAACGAATAAGGAGTATCAGGCAGTCTATTTAGAAAATAGATATCTAAAAGTAATGATCCTGCCGGAGCTGGGCGGGAGAATCCAGCGCGCTTATGACAAGACAAATGATTATGACTTTGTATATTATAATCATGTCATAAAACCGGCGTTGGTAGGTTTGACCGGGCCGTGGATTTCCGGCGGAATTGAATTTAACTGGCCGCAGCACCACAGACCGACGACTTTTCTTCCGGTTGATCATATGATCGTAGAAAATGAGGATGGCAGTCAATCCGTTTTGGTTCACGATGTGGATCAGATGTATGGCACGAAAGGCCTTGCAAAAATCACCCTGTATCCGGAAAAAGCCTATATTGAGATCACAGGGCAGCTCTATAACCGCACGGCGATGCCGCAGACATTTTTGTGGTGGGCAAATCCGGCGGTTCCGGTGAATGATGATACACAGTCTGTATTTCCGCCGGATGTACACGCAGTCATGGATCATGGAAAGCGTGATGTGTCAAGGTTTCCAATCGCAACCGGAGTTTATTATAAGAAGGATTACAGTGAGGGCGTTGATATATCCAGATACCGGAATATTCCGGTGCCAACCAGTTATATGGCAGAGAAATCGAAATACAATTTTGTGGGAGGCTATGATTATCAGAAAGGTGCGGGTATTCTGCACGTAGCGGATCATCATATATCTCCGGGAAAGAAGCAGTGGACATGGGGATGCGGTGATTTCGGCAAGGCGTGGGATCGCAATCTGACCGATGAGGATGGACCATATGTGGAGTTGATGACGGGGGTCTATACGGACAATCAGCCGGATTTTACGTGGTTAAAGCCCTTTGAAGAAAAGACCTTTAAACAGTACTTTATGCCATATAAGGCAGTCGGACAGGTGAAAAATGCAACCATAGATGCAGCGGTCAATTTGGAAGTGGAAGACGGTGAAATTGATATCTGCGTTTACGGTACCAGCAGGAAACAGGTAAGGATTACGTGTACCTGTGACAGCAGGACTGTTTTTTCAGAGGAAACAGAAATTTCTCCGGTGAATATTTTTGAGAAGAGAATCACCTTTGCCTGTGAAGATAAGACAAAACTTACATTGTCCGTGTATGAAGGTGATGCACTTCTGGTGTCCTATACACCGGAAAAACAGCAAATTGAGAAGCTTCCAGATCCCGCAGAAGCAGTTGCGGAACCGGAGAAAATTGAGACGGTAGAAGAACTGTATCTTGCGGGGCTTCATATTGAACAGTATCGCCATGCAACTTACCTGCCGGATCCTTATTATCTGGAGGCATTAAAGCGTGACCCTGGTGACATTCGTTCAAACAATGCATATGGGCTGCTGCTCATGCGCCGCGGTGACTTTCAAAAAGCCGGAACGTATTTTGAAAAGGCACTCGAGCGGATGATAAAGAGAAATCCAAATCCATATGATAGTGAAGCATACTACAATCTGGGGTTAGTAAAACTATATCTCGAGGAAACAGAAGGGGCCTATGATGCCTTTTTCAAAGCAACCTGGAGCAATGAACAGCAGGAAATGTCCTTTTATTATCTGGCAGTTATCGATGCCAAACAGGGCCGATTTGTGCATGCGCTGGAGATGGTTGAAAAAGGACTGGTAAAAAATGCGCATAATGTCAAGGCTCGTGCATTGCGGTTATATCTATTGAGAAAGCTTGGCCGGTTGGAAGAAGCAAAAACAGCGGCAGCCGAAAATCTGGCATTGGACCCGTTTGATTTCCTTTCCGGCAATGAGGAAAGAATGCTGAAGAAGGAGGGAAATTGCGGCTTTGAGGAGCTGAACAGGAGAATGCGTGGATTTTCGGAAAATTATCTGATCACGGCCAGAGATTATGCAGAAGCCGGGGCATATGAAGAAGCGGTTACGCTGCTCGGCAAATGTGTGCAGAGAACGCCGCTTGTTTGCTACTATGAGGCATATTATCTTGGAAAGCTTGGAAAACACAAGGAGGCAGAAGCGAAAGTGACGGAAGCGGAGCAAACAAAGCCGGATTACTGTTTTCCAAATAAGCTGGAGGACATTGCGGTTTTATCCTATGCCATTACGAAGTATGATGCAGCAATGGCAAGGTATTATCTCGGAAACCTCTATTATGATAAGCTCCAATGGAAGAAAGCTACTTCACTGTGGGAAGAAGCACGAGAAAGGAAACCGGGATTTCCAACCATCCACCGGAATTTAGCACTCACCTATTATAATAAGTGGCAAAATCCGGATGCCGCAAAAGAGGAGATGGAAACGGCATTTGCGCTGGAACCAACCGATGTACGTGTATTCCTGGAATTGGATCAGTTATACAAAAAACTTCGCATCAGTGAGGCGGACAGACTCGCAAATTATGAAGATAACAGGGGAATCATCGAAAACAGGGATGACGTATTTATTGAATATATTCTGCTGAACAACATGACTGGTCAGCATCAGAAGGCGTATGACCTGATCATGGGAAGGAAATTCCATCCATGGGAAGGCGGGGAAGGAAAAATAACGACGCAGTATACGATGGCATTAGTAGAAATGTCGAAGGAGGCTTTAAAAAATCAAAAAGCAGAGCAGGCGGAGTCGTATCTGCGGAAAGCACTGGTTTATCCTGAAAATCTGGGGGAGGGAAAGCTGGAAGGAACAAAGGATAATCATATTTATTATTACCTCGGACTCGCGCTTGAAATGCAGGGGAAAATGGATGGGGCGAAGGAGTGCTATGAGATGGCGGCAACTGGAACAGATGAGCCGGCAGGTATGATGTACTATAATGACCAACCGGCGGACATGATTTTATATCAGGGACTTGCAAAACTGAAATTGGGGAAGACAGCGGAGGCCAGATCCAGATTTTATCGTCTGATTGATTATGGGGAAAAACATCTTTGGGATGAGGTGAAAATTGCATATTTTGCGGTATCACTTCCGGAGTTCCAGATTTTTGATGAAGATTATACGATCAGAAACAAAGCGCACTGCTACTATTTGATGGGATTGGGAAATATTGGATTAAAAAATGAAACAAAAGCAATCGGATTTCTGGAAAAAGCACTGGAGCTGGAACCATCACATATGCAGTGCCGGATTTACCTGAAAGCGGAATCCTGCTTATTGAAATAACAAAAGGATAAGAAGCAATGGATATATTGGAGTTCGGAACAGATAAGAGCGGGCGCAAGGCACATCTTTTTATATTGAAAAATCAAAATGGAATGAAGGTTTCTGTAACGGAGTATGGTGCGCATATCGTTTCCTTGGAGATACCGGGAGTAAACGGACGGACCAGAGACGTCATACTCGGATATGACAGTGTATCCGGTTACGAATCAGATCAGTGCTGTATTGGAGCAACCATCGGCAGAAATGCAAATCGAATTAAAGATGCTGTGTTTTCTATCAATGGGAAACAATACCATTTGGAGAAAAATGAGAATGGAAATAATTCACACAGCGGTTCCAACGGCTATCAGCATCGCTTTTGGGAAGTCCTGGATAGCGGCAAAAATTACGTGACGTTTCAGCTTCTCAGTCCGGACAAAGATCAGGGGTTCCCGGGTGCATTTCGTGTCAAATTGACCTATTCACTGACGGAAAGCAATCATGTATGGATTCGTTTTCAGGGAGTTAGTGGTCAGGATACAATTGTTAATATGACCAATCACAGTTATTTCAATTTGAACGGACATGAATACGGAAATATCTTAGATCATAAACTGCGCATAGATGCAGACTATTACAGTCCGGTGAGAGATGAATCATGGATTCCGACCGGTCTGCGTTCCAGAGTAGCAGGAACTCCCATGGATTTTCGAATGGAGAAATGTATCGGAACAGAGATTACAGCAGATTTTGAACAATTGAATATAGCACATGACTATAATCACAACTATATTCTGAATAAAGAAGGATGCAGAATAAGAAGAGCCGCAGAGGTCTACTGCGAAAAATCACGGATAAAAATGACGCTTGATACAAATCTCCCGGCTGTCCAGCTTTATACAGCCGGGTATATGGAGAACATCCACGGAAAATATGGGAATATCTATGGAAAGCAGCAGGGATTGTGTCTGGAAGCACAATATACACCGAATGCGATCCATACTCCCGGGGAGGAACAGCCCCTTCTAAAAGCCGGAAATAGATATGATAAGACAATTATCTATGGGTTTTCGTGGAAAATGTAATATCCAGGAGGCATATCCCGATGGAATCAAAACAGAATCAGCAGAGTTACATCAGTAAGAGAAAGGAACAAAAAAACATGGATAAATTTGTACTGAATCTTATTCATAGACCAGAAATGGTACCGGAATACGCGGAGAAAGTAACCGGACATGGTAAGACAGAAGATATCGGCAGAAAGGCGCTGCTGACAGAGTCTCTGGACATTTTTAAGACTCAGCAGGAGGCTGCGCACAAAAACGGTTTGAAAGCGACGATTCAGATGACATACGCAAGTCTTTTCAATGATGAAGCGGTTGCACTTGCAAAGGAGCATCATGAGACCTACGGCGATGAGATTGCGTTATCCCTTCTTGGACTTCCCTGTGAAGAATTCCGTGAAAAATATAAGACGAAAGATTTTTGTATCTGGATGTTTTCCATGGAAGATAAAAAAGAAATTGTAAATGATGTATTTGAAAAGTTTCATGAACGGTTTGGGTTCTATCCGGAATCCACCGGCTCCTATTACCTGGATGCGGAACTGACCAACTACATCAAGGAAACATACCCGATGGTCAAATGTGCGGTGGCGACCTGCTGGGAAGAGGGACCAAAGGCATACCATACCTGCAACAATTCCTGGTATACCCTGTTTGACGGAGGTCCATGGGCACCGTGGATCCCTTCGAAACAAAATACCCATGCACCGGCGGCAAATGAGGCAGAGGACAGCGGAATCGTGGCAATTCCGCATCTTTCCCGCGATCTGATCGCCTGCTATGACGGAAATGGTTCCAACTTCGGGACCCATCCGCAGAATGTCCTGCGCGGAATGATCTATGACAGTGAGACCTGGGAATATCCGTACTTATATAACCTGATCGACCAGTACCGTTCTCTGGAACAGTACAACAACGGGTATGCATATAACATGATGTTCGTCGGACCGGGCTGGATGAATAAGATGGGCCGCTGGGAAGCACCATACGAGCTTTTGAAGAAATCCTATGAGGACGGCTGCGCTTACTATGGACAGCTGAAAAAAGAAGGCAAGCTCACGGATATGACCATGGCGGAGTTCGCAGATTACTATCGGCAGAAGAAATCCTACACGGAACCGGAGTGTGCACTCTGGAGAGATATTTTATACGGCTCCGACAAGCAGGTGTTCTGGTACTGTGATCCCTATCTGAGAGCCTGTGTCAACATGGACCAGGGCGGAGCGATTGTTGATCTTCGTCCGTATGCGGCAAAATTAAAATGGGAAGTTGGTATCGGAACCAAACATGTGCAGGATGCATCTTATCCGTTCCTGATCCAGGAGAAATACCGTGCAGGCTACTTTACCCATTATGCCGGCGAAGGAACGGTCAGAAGTGCAAAGGTATGTTACAATG
>JAEWCQ010000041.1 GCA_023390555.1 Bacillota bacterium
GCCGATTGACAGCCTGCGTATGTTGTGTAAAAATCTAAACGAAGGGTTCTATTATGAAACCCAATAATTATTCTGATATTTTTTCATGAATCTAAGAGGTTTACACAAAATAATTTACACTCTCAACCTGGCAGTCAAGCAGAAGATCCTCATTTGATGACATTTCCAATGAATGCTTTCGTTTAACAAGATTCTATTTCCTTAATTCCCCAAGCCGCTTCCATGGTATTGAAGTAAATCAACGCTTTCAATTTGACTGATATCAATTAACTCATTTGTGATATATTCGATTCCATCATAATCTAAACATCTGGCAAATGACAACCCATCACCTAAAACCATCATCCCAACAATTTCATCATCGCTGACTGGATCATTCTTTTTCTCACTTGACTTTCTTTTATCAACTGTAGGTAAGTTTATGATAAATTCCTTCTCTCCATTTTTCATCGTCGCTATCAGATTAAAAAAGTCATCCTCATTTTTCCAAACACCGTTTGATGTAATTGTGACCGAAAAAGGCGTAATTTTCACATCAATATGCGCATTATCCTTATCAAAGCCAAATTGCTTTTCATCAACCTTCGTTATATTATTTATATGACAGGTATATTTTTTATTTTCTGCTATGCCAACACCTCCAAAAGATAGATTTTCTATCTCATCAAGATCATTGTAGAAACCAGACCATATAACCGTATAACTATCTTCATTGGCTTTTATCTGTATCTGATTAAGAGAATTTATCACATATTCATCAATGATTCCAGAATCCGTTGGCAGCTGACCATTTTCTGAATATTCTGCTTCTAATCTCATCGCTTTCGTATCTGCATTGATCTGCACATTCGAAATCCGAATCGCTACTTCCTCAATCTTTACTTGTCCGGACTCTGTATCTATACTCGTAACAGCTTCACTGTTACTATCGCTTACAGTATTCGATTTTTGATTCGTATCTGAATTTATTTTCCCACAACCCGTAATTGATAATAGTAAATAAAAACAAAATACAAATTGTATTTTACTTCTCATAAAATGGTTCCCCCTTTTCACAACATCTGATCCCCAAGCAATCATAAGTATGCTTAATCTATTTCTATTCTTTTCCTGCCACGAATGCATACTCTTTTTTACCATTATAAATATCGGCAGGAATCTGATTCCTGCCGATATTATAAAATGCACACACTATCCTGTTCACCGGTTTATTCCAAGCCACTAAGTTGGCATAATATACCCCGCTGTCACAAGATTGCGGTCTATCACTTTTTATTTGGAATACTGCGAGCCATAATAATAACTGCTGCGACCCGTATAAGTTACTCCATCATATTTGAATTTGTATTGATACGTGGTTTTTGTATCATAGAAAGTTTCACTCCCATCCATGACAAATGCAACATATGCGGATTTTCCAGGCTTAATATCAATATAATCCATATACTGAATCGTATTATGATTGACAACCTGATCCTTATCTATCATCTTCATCGTTCTGTCATAATAAGAATAATCGTGATCTATGGATTGTGCTCCCTCTGAATAAATGCGCAGAGTGCTCTTTCCGGTATTCTTGACATACATGAGAGCTACACCGATGGAGAAATCGTACGTGCCGCTCATACTTACTGAAAAGCTCGGCTTTAGATGTTTCACCGTAACACTGCATTTTAGGTTCTTTCCTCCGACTGTCGCAATGACGGTTGTCTTGCCCGCATTTTTGCCTGTCACCTTTCCACTGCTGTTTACGGTTGCAACGGAAGAATTCGATGACTTCCACTTCACCTTCAGAGTAGTACCGGTCACCTTTAAAGTGCTTGAACTCTTATTTGTAATGGACAAAGAAGTCTTGCTCAATTTTGGATTTTCACAGGTCACCGTACAGGTATATTTCACATTCCCGACCTTGGCATATATTTCTGTATTGCCTGCTTTTTTCGCCGTGACGGTTCCTTTTTTATCTACAGTTGCGATTTTTTTATTGGCAGAAGACCATTTTACTCCGGATACCTTGGATTTCCATTCCACTGCCTTCGTTTTTCCAACGACCAGCTTCATGGATGTGGTTTTTAGCTTGGTATCTGCAATTGTAAAGGTGCAGGTATATGATTTTCCCAGAACCGTTCCGGTCACCGTAACGGTTCCCTTTTTCTTCGCGGTAACCAGACCACTGGAGTTAACCGTTGCCCTGCCGGTATTTGATGAACTCCACTTTATCTTCTGCGTCGTTCCGGTGAATTGAAGCTGATAACTGGCTCCTACCACCAGCTGTTTCTTTGTTACTGTAAGCTTCGGCTCTTCCACCGTAACTTTACAGGTGTACTGAAGCGATCCTGACTGCGCTGTTATCGTAGCTGTTCCTACCGCATTGGCCGTAAGTTTACCGGTAGCGGAATCTACCGAAACAATGGCAGCGTTGCTGCTGGCATAGGTAAACGTCTGATAGGTGTTCTTTACCTTCACCGTCTTCTCCTGTCCTTTGAGCAGGGCAACACTGCTGCTCATGGTCGGATCATCCACATATACCTTACAACTGTAAGTGCTTTTATTTTTCAGCGTTGCAGTGATATTACAGGAGCCATAGGCAATTCCTGTTACCTTACCGTTTTTGTCCACTGTTGCAATTGCTGAATTCGAGGTAGTCCAAGTCGCGCCCAACAAACTTCCCGCCGGAAGCATATCCGATGGCTTTAAGGTCTCTGATTTCCCTTTGCTTAAATTAAGCGTTGCCGGGATTGTAACAGAGGTTGCATACGTTGTCACGTCTTTGGTCGTAAGCGTATAATCAAACACATCTCTCGCAGCTGTCCCAACCAAGCCTATGATATAATAGCCCGCTTTCAATGTGATGACTTTGGAATAAGTCAATTCCCCGCTGCTAACATTTTTCACCTCCCTAAAACAGTTTTGTGCCAGACTATAAGATCCGTCGTGTTTATTGAAGCTTACTTTATCCAGCAAGATCTGAACACTGTTTGCAGTATTTTCATAATAATAGTAATTGCTAAAACCTATATCTATTCTTATCGTCTTCTCTTCTTTCAGCTGGATCACATAATAATAAGGATCTTCATAAAGGAATCCATCCACGGAATCCCCAACTGATTGTGGAAAAGCCTCTACATCATTGTAATAAGGAAAATCGTCCCATGCATAATTTTCATCGTCATCATCGTCATCGGAAGCCCCTGTACTATCCGTAACAGTGGTTTGCGGCTGCAGCTCTGACTCTTGCGGCGTTTCTTCGGTTGTTTCCTGCTGCTGAGCCTCTGTATTCTCGATCAGTTCCGTTTCCGTCATTTCTGCCTGTTCGGTATTTTCCTGACCCTGTGTCTCTGTCGATTCCGCCTGAATTTGTTCCGTATCCGCAGATTTTTCACTGTCGTCGATGCCTTCTGTCAAGCCTTCGAACGCTTCTTCATTTTTCTGGTCAGCTTCTTCGGCTTTCTTATCAGCCGTTGCCGAAGTTGCTTCCAGCGTGCCTGTTTCCGTCGTGGATTCAGTCCCCTGTGCACGTGCAGGGACATAATCCATACTTAAGGTCAGCGTCACTGCCAAAAGTACTGCTAGTGCTCTTTTTCTCATAAAATCCTCCTGATTTTTCTAATATATCCTACAATAAAGTATATAACTTTTTCCATTTTATGGCAATGTACAGATGCTAAGAGTCCGTAACTTCTCAGCAAATCTTTTAAGACAACGATTCAATCACAAGTCAGTCGAACTAAAAATAAATTTCTTATACTTTTAATTGGTATTTTCCCTTCTTACATCTGATTTGTGGCATGCAATCCACAATCCGCGATATGCGCCATTCCATACATTCCTGCCGTATTTCCAAGCATTGCCGGACGAATCTGTACGTCCTGATAGACTTCCATCAGCATGTGCAGGACTTCCGCACGTACTCTGCAGACGATTACCGACTGTTCCATAATCGCTCCCCCAAGAAGGACCAGTGACGGATTGAAGCTATGTATCAGCGTAACCAGCCCAATCGAGATTTCATGCACCCACTCATTTACAACTTTATCAATTTTTGGTTCCTGTATCCGGTCTATTACGGCTTTCCCGCAGTCTATGGAAGCATCTTCCTTTTTCGCACGATTGGCCAGGGCCGTCACCGATGCATACCGTTCATAGCATCCGGAGAAAATATCGCTTTCATTCCGTTCCTCTGGATGTACCAGAATCCCTCCGAATTCCCCTGCTGCATACTGTGCACCGCGGTATAACTGCCCGTTCAAAATAATTCCGCCGCCGATTCCGGTTCCGTAAGTCAGACAGAGAAACTGATCCACGCCCATCCCTGCCCCAAAATAAGCTTCACCTAAAGCCGCGGCATTTACGTCATTTTCTACGAATACAGGTTTGTGAAAATAGTCTTCCAATATCCGTTTCAGCTCCGTTCCCTCATATCCGGGAATATTATTCCCGGCAAACAGAACCCGCCCTTCTTTTACATGAATCTGTCCGGTCGTACTGATTCCGATTGCCTCATAATCTTCATATCCCGAAATCACCTCGATCACAGTACGGATGACTTCATCCGCTCCGCGTTCCGCTCTGGTTGGACGAGTCCGCAGGTCAATCACCTTGCTGTAAACAAACACGCCGGATTTGATTGCAGTACCTCCGATATCCACTACCACTGTTTTCATTTTTCTGTCCCTTCCCTTCTCCTTTGATTCTTTTTCCATATCTAAAGAGTAGCATAGATGAATTTGAAACAGAATGGGCTGAGTTTGCACTTTTTTATCCGGATTTGTGCTGTTGCTCCGAAAGTATTGCACGATCATGCGATCCTTGCTAGCATGAGAACAGATTATTTATTTCTACTAGAAGGAGGCTTTTTATGAATGTCATAGAAGCAAAAGATTATCCGGATATGAGCCGCAAAGCGGCAAATATCATATCTGCTCAGGTCATCATGAAACCCGATTGTGTACTTGGGCTTGCAACGGGTTCCACACCGCTTGGCATCTACAGCCAGCTGATTGCATGGTATCAGAAAGGCGATCTTGATTTCTCCCGGGTTTCCACGGTAAATCTGGATGAATATAAAGGACTTTCAAGAGATAGCGACCAGAGTTACCACTATTTCATGCAGAAAAATTTCTTTCAATCGATCAATATTAACCCGGAGCATACGCATATTCCGGATGGCAGAGAGCCGAATATTCAGAAAGCATGTGAGGCACACAACCGGATTATCCGTGAACTTGGCGGTGTCGATCTTCAGTTACTCGGTCTTGGATTAAACGGTCATATTGGTTTTAACGAGCCCGGTGCTTCCTTTGAAAAAGAAACGCATTGTGTCAATCTGACCGAGAGCACAATTCTGGCCAATTCAAGATTTTTCACTTCCATTGATGACGTACCGACCCAGGCCTATACGATGGGAATCAAATCCATTATGATGGCCCGCAAAATCCTGCTTGCGGTCAGTGGAAAAAATAAGGCAGCTATTGTGGCACAGGCATTTCAGGGGCCCGTGACACCGCAGGTTCCCGCTTCTATCCTGCAGATGCATCCGGATGTCACCCTCGTGGGGGACGAAGATGCTCTCTCCCTCCTGCACCTGTCCGAAGCCTGCCAGCACCCCCACAAAGAAAGGATACGATTATGATCATTCGCAATGCCGCTGTCTTTACACCGGAAGGCAGCTTCAAACAAGAGGAAGTTTCTATCGAACATGACCAGTTTGCGGAATATACCACCGATTATTCTGTGATAGACGGAAGTGACTGCTATCTGATCCCCGGACTGATCGATATCCATTTTCACGGATGTGCCGGCTACGACTTTTGCGACGCAACGCCGGAGTCCCTGAACAAAATTGCAGCATATGAATTGAAAAATGGGATCACCTCCATCTGTCCCTCGACTATGACTCTGCCGGAAGAAGCATTGACAGAGATCTGTAAAAATGCCGTGGACTATTATTCTTCCTGGATTCCCCAAAACACCGCCAGACTCTGCGGTATCAATCTGGAAGGCCCTTTTATCTCCGCAAAGAAAAAGGGGGCACAAAACCCGGACTACATACATATCCCGGATATTTCCATGTTTCGGCGGCTTCAGAAATCTGCACTCGGACTGATCCGCCTGGTCACACTTGCGCCGGAACTGGATCATTCTTCCACGTTCATCCGCAGCCTCTCCAAAGAAGTGAGGATTTCTCTTGGACATACCGACTGCGACTATGAGACCGCATCCGCTGCATTTGCGGCAGGTGCAAGACACGTGACACACCTGCTCAACGCAATGCAGCCGTTTGGTCACAGGGCTCCCGGTATCGTAGGCGCCGCACTCGATTCACCGGATGCCACCGTAGAATTGATCTGTGACGGCATCCATATCGCTCCTTCCGCTGTCCGGGCAGTCTTTTCCATGTTTGGTGCGGACCGTATCATTCTCGTCAGTGACAGCATGATGGCTACCGGCATGCGAAACGGCAGCTATTCGCTCGGGGGGCAGGCTGTCCAGGTTACCGACGGGCTTGCTTCACTGGCGGATGGAACCATTGCGGGTTCTGCCACAAATCTGATGAAATGCATGAAGACAGCTGTGTCTATGGGCATCCCACTGGAGCAAGCCGTAAAATGTGCCACGATAAATCCGGCCAGAGCCATCGGGCAAGACAGAGCTTACGGCAGCATTTCCGTCGGAAAATATGCCGACTGTCTCCTCTTGGATAAATATACACTTTCCATACAAAAAATCTTTTTGCATGGAAAAGAAGTTTCTTTTTCCTGATCCTGCCTCTTCACAGCAAAAAAGAGAAACCTGACAGGGTTTCTCTTTTTTGCTGTTTGTATTTTTATCGCACCGCACCCAGTTTCCGGTTCCGGTATTCATTTGCCGAAACTCCTGCCTGCTTTTTAAACACCCGGGAAAAATGTGCGAGATCCAGAAAGCCGACCTGCTCGGAAATCTCCCCGATGCGCAGTGCCGGATCCTCCAGCAGCTTCTTTGCCTCCTCAATCCGAATGTGATTGAGGATCTCAGAAAAACTCTGACCCGTATGGCGGTTGAGCAGCTTGCTCAGATGCCACTGGCTGACATAGGTCTTTTCTGCCACTTCACAGAGCGTAAGTTTATGACTGTAATTCTCTTCCATGTATTTTAACGCATTTTTCACGATGAAACTGCTCGACGCACTTTCCTGTTCTTCCTCCCCGGGACTGCCCTCATCACCGGTAATGTTCTTTTTTTTCAGATTCCCGCACATGACCTCAATGGCTTCTTCCAGCTCCGACATATCCGATGGCTTCAATAAAAACCGGGTGACTCCGAGCCGGATTGCCTTCTGTGCATAGTCAAAGTCCCGATAGCCCGTGAGAATACTGATTTCCAAATTGCCATACTGGGATTTTATCGCTGCAATCATCTGCAGACCATCCATTTCCGGCATACAGATATCCAGAAAAATCATATCCGGCCGAAACTGTTCAATCATCTGTTTTCCTTCCAGACCATCATGTGCAGTCGCAACAATCCTGCAGTTAAACTTATTCCATGGAATACTGCGCGAAAGTCCCTCCACAATGATCGGTTCATCGTCAATAATCATCACTTTATACATGCCAGCTTCCCCCCTCAGAAACTTCCTTGAAAGCATAAATCGACGACACTAGCCGCGTCGCCGATTCTCTTACTCAAATTAATTTTAGCCTTTGATTGCTCCTGCTGTCAATCCCTTTATGATATTCTTCTGCAGGAAGATATAGACTATCACGACCGGTACGATAATCAGCGCAACGGATGCAGCCATCAATCCAAAATCGGTTCCGTACTGGGAACTGATCTCCTCCAGCAGGGTGGAAATCGGAAATTTGGTATTGTCCCTTATCATGATTTTCTGTACAAACAGGTCGTTATAAGACCACAGAAAACTAAAAATTGCCACCGTAGAGAGCGACGGTTTGCACAGCGGAACGATAATTCTTCCAAATACCTGAAATACATTCGCGCCCTCCATATAGGCCGCCTCCTCCATCTCGACAGAGATCCCTTTCATAAAACCGATCATGACGATGGTCGCAAAGCTGAGATTTCCTGCGATCTGCGGCAGAATAACGGCCAGATTCGTATTCAGCAGCCCCCAGGAAACGATCATACGAAAGACCGGTATGATCGTGGAGAAGACCGGAAACATCAGACTCGCCACCAGCAGGCTGTTCAGTAACTGCTTTCCCCGGAATTCATACCTTGTCATGGCAAATGCAAGGCAGGACGCCAGTATCATAACGCCGATTGTCACACTTCCCGAAATAATCAGACTGTTTTTATATGCATTTAACACATCCAATTTGGAAAAAGCGGTGATGTAATTATCCCAGGTAAATACCTTCGGAAGGGAAAACGAAGAGCTTAAAACTTCCGCCGATGGCTTAACTGAATTGAGCAGTACCCACAGGAATGGAAAAATCGTAGTTGCCGCCCACAACGTCAGTATCACGTAGATCAGAATGATTCCCGGACGTAACCGCTTCCTTCTTTTGGGTGTCTCTTCTTTAACGTACATGCTTTTTCCTCCCCTCTGTCTTTTCTCTTGTCAGCAGACCGACCAGCTTTGAAACAACGATTCCAAGGATTACGATCAGAATTGCGAGGGTCGAGCCGTAATCAAAGTTACTGAGCCCAAACGTCACCTGATACATATAAGTCCCCATGAAATGTGTGAGCCCCTGCGGTGCACCGTTTGGAACCATGACCCATGGCAGATCAAATACCTTCAGGGCTCCTGTCACAGCCAGTGTGACTGACGTCAGCAGTACGGGCTTTATCATTGGTATCGTAATGTAAAATACCTGTTTCAGCCTACTGCACCCGTCTATGGATGCAGCTTCATATATATCATCGGAAATCTCACTCAGCCCGGTAAGAAGGATCACGAAGTAAAAGCCGACATAGCTCCACAAAGTGGGAATACAGACCATAATGAATGCAAGTGAGGGACTCAGCCAGTTCACCGGCTCTTTCCCGAAATACTCCAGTATCTGATTTAACATACCGCCGTTATAGTTATAGAACAATTTGAATAACAATCCGATTGCTGTAGCGGAAATGACCACCGGGAAAAAGTATACGGTACGGAAGATATGCTGAAATTTTTTGATCTGGGATACCATTACGGCAAGTACAAATGCAATGCCAACCTCAAATACAACCGTCAATACCATCATTTTCAAAGAATTGAGTAATGCTGTCCGCACATCCGGATCATGGAATAATTTCCTGTAATTGTCCAATCCAATCCATTTCCATTTTGTTCCTGGCATCTCGATGATGGATGTCATGTCATAAAAACTATTTTTGATGTTTTCGAAAAACGGTATGTAAAGAAAGAGCAGCATAAACAGGAAGCCCGGTACGATAAACACGAATAACGGCCATTTTTTCTTATATAACATCTTTCTTCCACCTTTCTGTTCTGCCGGTCTCTCTACGATTGCGGAGAATTCCGGCATGTTTTCGGCAGTACAGAGCGTGAGTTGTACTCACACTCCGCGTCCGAAAGGTCTTTTCTGTGAAACAAAAAACAGAGGGAGCGGTGAGGTAACAACCCCCTCTGTCTTCTTTTGCTTCTTCAATTATCTTCTGCGATCTTACTGCTCATTCCGTTCCTTGTACAGGGACAATGCCTCATTCAAGACATCTTCAGCCGAAGCATCTCCTGTTGAAATCTTCACGATGTTTGAGGTAATAACTGCATAGGATTCCTGGCCAAGTCTTGCATCCGTAGGTGCACTGATGGAGGTTGCGGCATTGGTATACTGTAATGCGGACAGTGCCAGCTGATTCATTCCGCTCACCGGATCCACTTCCACTGCTGCTTTTGAAATTGCACCGCCTGCTTCCCAATATTGCTGAACACCTTCCTTGCTGGTGTGTGCCTCCACAAATCTTACGGCAGCCTCTCTCTTATCCGGATCATCCCACGCTTTTTTCGTGATATAGAATCCGCTTGAAATTCCGCCGACCATTGCACCGGCTTTTGCCTTCTGGTCTTCTACACCCGGAAATGCGATGACGACTGTATTATCTTTATCTTCCACGCCGCCGGCATACCACGAACCATCCAGCTGCATCGCAGCCTTTTTATCTTTAAACAGCTGTCCGGTATAAGCATCATCAACGGTATCCGTATCTTCCGGGAATGCGCCCATATCTCGCAAAGTCTTAAATGTCTCCAGTCCCTTCACCCAGGATTCCGGTGCCGTATCCGGAACTGTCGCATAATCTTCTTCTCCTGCCGAATATAACATCAAAAACTCAATCCAGTAGTGCGGTACCTGATTTAAAGAGCAGGCAATCGGAATAATACCGTTTTCTTTAAACGTTTTAATTGCGGTTACCAAAGAATCCCAGTCGGTCGGGAGCTCGACATTATATTGATCAAACAAATCTTTATTACAGTAAAACCCTTCCCAGTAACCGGTTGTCGGAACTGCTCTGCTTACGCCGTCCGGATTGGCAGCTGCCTCAAGCGCGCTGTCTAAGGTATCCTGTGCATATTCCGGATACTCTGCCTGAATCTCCTCTACCGAGACGAATTTGTCCGTAGCCAGAACCGCATCCGCATTTGCATCCGTGAAATACTGAATGACATCCGGCTCATTTCCAACCGCAAAATCTGCTGCGACTGATGCCTTCCAGTCCTCATCGGATACCTGAGAATTGTCTTCAATTGTTATGTAATCATTTTCCTCCATGAATTCTTTGTTGATTTCTTCATATACCGAAGCGTTTGGATCTGTTCCGCCAAACATGGATACCGTCTTGAGTGTCACGGGATTCTTCTCTCCCTCGTCTGCTGCAGCATCTGTGGATGCATTGTTTTCTGTGGTATCATTTCCCGCTGTCTCGCTGCTTTTCTTGTTTGTGTTTCCGCAGCCCGCCAGTAAGGAAACCGACATTGCCGTTACCAGTAATACAGATATTGCTTTTCTTTTCATACTACGTATCCTCCTTAAAATAATGGTAGTAAATAGATTGGATTTACTATACTCTTATTATAAGTGCACAATATCTGAAAAGCATTAGACCGAATTGACATTATTTGTATAATCTTGCTATCTGTCAATTACATCCTCTTGCAATCCCTTGTTATTATAACCATTTTTAAGTAGTTTTCTTTCGGTTTTGTAATTCATTTTCCACCTTGGTTCGTTCTTCCTGCTGACGTGTTTCTTTTTTCAATTCCTGATAGGGAATTGTAATCGTGGATATGGTCTGCCCGTCTTCCCCGCATGTAATCGTCAAGCCATAGGCTTCTCCGTAGACCAGTTTAATCCGTTTATTAACATTCCGGATACCGATCGATGTATAGCCTCCCTGCTGCGATATCCCGGATTCATCTCCGGAAAGGATTCCCCGAATTCGCTCCATATCCTGCTCTGTAAGCATCTTCCCGCTGTTTTTTACCTGTAAATATACCGTTTCCTCATCGTGAAAAACCTGAAGCCGGATGCTTCCGTTTTTTACGGCCTCCACCCCATGTACAATCGCATTCTCCACAAGCGGCTGCAGGATCAGCGGCGGGACCGGAATATAGAGCAGATCCCCGTCTATATCACGCTCGATCTGCAGACGCTGTCCAAACCGCATCGTCATTATATAGAGATACGCATCCGTACAATGCAGTTCTTCGGACAGATGGATTGTCTTTACATCTGCCCGGTTCATACGGTAGTTGAGCACGGTCCCCAGTGACTCTATCATTTTTGAAACGACAATATCGCCGGACATTCTGGCCTGCCAGTTCATCATTTCAAGCGTGTTGTTCAGAAAATGGGGATCGATCTGTGCCTGCAATGCCTGTATCTGTGCGTCTTTCCGTTCCAGTTTCTCGTTATATACCGAATCAAACAGATATTTCACCTGTGAAGACATGCTGTTAAAGGATTCCATCAGGTAATCGAATTCCTGATTCGGCATCTCACTGCCTGCAACCAGTGCCCCGATCTCTCCGTCCTCAATCTGCCTGGATGCGGCAACCAGCCTTCTGACGGGCTGCTGAATCTGCCGGCGCAGGAACAGAACGCCATACGAAATGAGCGGCAGAAACAGGATCAGCATGACAAACATCACCTCATACATCTGATACAAACTGGAATACAATTCACTGCGTCTCGTGGTGACCACAATACCGATATGGTAATAATCACACTTCTTTTGATAAAGATATCCATTATAGACACCTTCACCGATACGTGTCAGTTTATTATTACTGCTCCCGTCATAAGTGTTCCTGAGTTCCGCAATCAGCTCTGTCTGCTTTTTATCCGTTTCTGTCCCGAAAAAGTTTATCTCACCGTCCTGCTCTTCGATCAGCACAAGCATATTGCCGTCTAACATGGACGGCATATCCTGAAATACCTTCTGCCGGTTCAATTCCACGACCAGGGTCCCGAACCGTTTGTAGCCCGTTGTGGTATACAGATTCCGGATGATGTAGATTCTGCCGTCATATACCCGGACGTAGGTATAAGAAGAATCATAGGCGATGACTTTTTTAATATCGTTTTGCACCTCGTCGACATAGGAGTTATAGGATGCGCCAACTCTGGAACCGTAGCAATCGGGATTTTCTGCCCCGTAGAGATAGAAAGCATACATATTAAACCGCTCGTCAAGATAGAATTTTCCTTTCAGACTCGAATTGATATTCCGCAGAAAATCGGTTTTGTTGGTCTCTCCTGTCCGATACTTTTCCCAGGCGTTTTCCCACGTTTTTTCATAAGAAGGCTTTTGACAGAGACTCACCGCCTCATTGATCCGGATTGCCGTGACCGAAGCCATATTTTTCAGTTCCTCTTCCATCAGGTTCTCCGCTTTATTCATGATCCCCTTCCGATAGGAAATTGCCGTAAACGCAAAAAATACCGCAATCGGAATGACCCAGCAAAGCAGGAGGAACATTAAGATCCGCCTGTTCAGGGATTTGGGCTTCTGCCGCATTTCCTTCTGTTTCTTCATGGCACTACCTCCGCACTTCCAGAATGATTAGATCGATTATAGCATAAAAGATCGCCCAGGAGTAGCTGTCTCCTGTCGGAAACCGCATTGTTCCTGAGCGTAGGTTGTTTAGTCCAGTCCGAGAAATTCTTCGTAAATGGTGCAGATTTGTTTTGCCTCTTCTTCCTGCGGCATCTCACAAAAGATACGGATCAGCGGTTCCGTACCGGAGAAGCGCGCAATGACCCATCCGCCATTTTGAAAATAGACCTTACTGCCGTCCAGATAAGAAATGTGATCAATAGCTGGCGGAAGTGCAGGGAGCTGCTTTTCCTCCATCAGCAGCCGGTAAATCTGCTCTTTTTTCTTCTGGGAAAACTGATAGTCTCTTTCTTCCATATGTATCTGTCCGCATTCCCTGCGGATGTCTTCCATGATGGCGGAAAGTTGTTTTCCTGTTACCGCAATCATCTCAATCAGCAGTGCCGCCGCATAGATGCCGTCTTTTCCGTTGATATGTCCATGCACAGTCAGCCCGCCGGAGGATTCCCCTCCGATAATCGCTCCTGTCTCCTGCATTTTTGCTGAGATATATTTAAATCCGACCGGTACCTCATAGCACACTTCCCCGAACTGCCCGGCAACTTTATCCAGCATATGTGTTGTGGCTATATTCCTTACCACCGGCCCCTGCCAGCCTCTGAATTTCACAAGGTAATAGTACAGCAGTACGAGAATATCATTTGGATGCAGGAAATTTCCCTGATCATCGATGACTCCGATACGATCCGCATCTCCATCCGTTGCAATCCCGATATCACATTTTTTCTCAATCACATAATTCTGCAGAGAACGCAGCGTTGCTGCGGAAGGCGACGGAAGTTTTCCTCCGAACAGTGTATCGTGGCGCTCATGTATGGTACTGACTTCGCATCTCGCTGTCATTAATATGGTTTTTAAAGAAGTCTCGCTCACGCCATACATCGGATCGAGCACTACTTTCAGTCCCGCACTCCGTATTGCTTCCATATCAACCGATGAAATGATATTATCCAGATATTCGTTGAGCGGATAGATTTCCTCAATATATCCGGATGCTTTTCCTGCCTCATACTCCATCTCCTGCACCATGGTTTCATCGATATCCGCAATATAGTCCTCAAGGTCTTTCGTCTGTATTTCATCTGCGTCACGGCCTCCTGCCGTAAACACTTTGATGCCGTTGTAGATTGCCGGATTATGACTTGCGGTAACCATCATTCCATAGGGCAGCTCATATTTCATGACATAGTACATCACAAGCGGCGTCGGTGAAGATTTCCGGATCAGCCGGGATTTGATCCCGGCCGCCGCAAATACCCCGGCCGCCCACTGCATCGCTTCTTTGGAAAGAAATCTCCGGTCATATCCCATAACAATTCCTTTTTCTGCGACGCCTTCACTTTTCATTTTATTTGCAAGTCCCTGTGCGAGCAGCTGAATATTCGATTTGGTGAATTCATCTCCAATGACAGCTCTCCACCCGCCGGTTCCAAATTTGATCATAGTATCCTTCCCCTCTCTAACCCATTACGACCCTTAGTCTGTGTATCGTTCCGGACGGCTGTACCGCAATGCGTTCCGCCGGTTTTCCATCCAGATAGATTTCCCGGACTCCTTTGCTGACACCTGCCGGATTTTCCACCTGAATTTCATAGACTGCTCCACGCCACACTCGTCTGACAGAAAATGATTTCCAGTCCGCAGGGATGCAGGGATCTACCTTTAATTCGTCCAACTGTGGCTGAATGCCGAGCATATATCTCGTTGCCGCAAAGTACGCCCATCCGCCGCTTCCGGTCATGAACGGGTGCCGTGCGCGGCCAAAGCCCGTGTGATCTCTTCCCACTACAAACTGACAGTAAGAGTAAGGCTCCGCTTCACGCACTTCGATCCTGTCATTCTGATTATACGGACAAAGCGCATCATAGAATTTCATCGCCCGGTCGCCCCGTCCAAGTACACATTCCGCTGCCCATGCCCACGGATTCGGATGTGAGAACACAGCACCGTTTTCTTTTAATCCCGGATAGACCCTCGTCACAAATCCGATGTCTTCATCTGCAGACGTATAAGACGGTGCATTCAACAGAATTCCATACGGCGTGTACAGATATTTCTCCACACTGTCCATGGCACGGATTCCCTTTTCATAGGACGCAGCACCGGAAAGAACGGCCCAGGCATTGGATTCCAGATGAACCTTGCCCTCTTGATCCTCCATCGTCCCGATCTTTTTGCCATTTTTCGTAATACCGCGGATGAACCATTCCCGATCCCAGAGCTTTTCGTCACACACCTCTTTCACCTGTTCAAGCATCTGCCTGTAATTTTGTGCATCCTCCTCATATCCCAGATAATCTGCCAGTTCCAGGAAATTTTGGATTGCCCAATGGTGCAAAAAAGACACCAGCGCACTTTCTCCGCCGCCAAGGTTCAGGCAGTCATTCCAGTCTGCACGAAGTCCCTTGCAGATTCCGCTTTCACCAACCTGTTCTGCCGAGAAATCCAGAATCCGCGTCATATGCTCATAGACGGTTCCCTCTCCGCCGTCCGCGTATGTAACAATTTCCTGCAACAATCCGATTTCACCGGTCTCACGGATATATTCGGCAATGGCCGGTATCAGCCACAGCGCATCATCCGAGCAGGCATCTGCAATCCCATGTACCCGGTCTATGCTTTCCATTTCCGGGATAACCGTCGGGGAACGAAACGGCTTTTTCTCACTTTTTTGATCGGGATCAAACCACTCCGGCTGAAACAGATGCAGACCGTAGCCTTTCCCGGTAAGCCCCCGTAAAAGCTCTATGATCCTCTGTCTGCATTTTTGTGGATTGGAATGCGGAATCGTCATTGCATCCTGCGCCGTATCACGGTATCCCAGACCGGTTCTTCCACCGACTTCAATAAAGGAAGCAAACCGTGAGAACATCACATTGATCTCCGCCTGATACAGATTCCAGGTATTGATCATCGCATTCATACCTTCATTCGGTGTTTGTATCTGCAATTTTGAAAATTTCTCTTCCCAATACTCTCTCAGTTCCCGATAAGCGGCATCTACCATGTGCAGATCCGAATATTTTTTCCGCATCTTTTTTCCCACCTCACGGTTTCCTTCGCCAAGCAGGAACACCAGACGAACTTCCTCACCCGGCTGGATCGTGAGATGCTTCATCAGGCTTCCGCAATGATTATTTCCCAACTCATGAGAGCCGCTGCATGCCCCGTTCTCAACTGCTGCCGGATTATCTTCCGTATGGTATAAGCCAATAAATTTATCCCGGAGGCAGTCAAATCCGTCCGGTGTGAAGTTTGCCGTAAAATACTGAAATCCATATTCTTCATAAAACAGATCGTGCTCGATGATTCCATCTTCATAGGAAGAGCCTGCACAGTACAGACTCATCTGATAATTCTGGTTATCCATCAGAATATGATGGAACGAAAACTCCACATAAGAAAAGATCTGCAGATTCCGCACCTCATCGGTCGTATTTTTCAGTTTCACATCCCACAGCTCCACCGCATCGTCAATCGGCACCAAAAGTGTCTGTGACGCCGCAATTCCCTTATAGCCGCATTCATAGGTACTGTAGCTCATTCCATGCCGGCAGGTATAGTCTGCCTCATCCAACGGTTTGCCGACCGGCTGCCAGGATATGCTCCAATAATCCCCATCTGCCGTATCGCGCAAATATACATAGTGTCCGGGCCGATCCATCGGAACGGCATTTCCACGGAACCTCGTCACCCTGTGATATTCCGGTGTCTTATAAAACAAATAACCGCCTGCCGTGTGATTTACCACCGCGCAAAGGTCCCTGACTCCCAGATAATTCGTCCATGATGTAGGCAGATCCACGCGGTCAATCACATATTCCCGCTTTTCATTATCAAAATGTCCGTATTTCATTCGTGTTTCCCCCTGTTCGCATTTCCGGCCTGATGATTGCACCGGCTGTTACTCTCATTATAGAATCTTTGGTGTGCGATCTGTATTGCCACGCGTGGCATAATTTGTATAATATTGTTTTCTTCGTACCGGAACGTGACGCTATAAGATCTTGGCTATATGTCAAAAAAGCAGCCTCTGAGAGACTGCTTCTTCTTTTCCTTTTCAACTATTTTGGTGAGACTTGTTTTCCATTCGCATCTCCTGTCGGATGCTTTGCTTCTGCGTTTGCTTTTGCCTCTTCATATCTGACATGATAAATCAGATTCAATTCCGAAAGCTCCCGGAAAATTTTCTCTTTTAATTCTGCATCACTGGTTTTTACGGCTTCGGAAAAAGCCTGTAATGCCTGTTCAAACAGATTTTGCCTCTTGTATTCCACTCCAAGCAGATACCATGTAGAAGGATTGCTTTTATCACTTTCCAGCATTTTGTGAATTACCTCAATTGTATCCATACGACTGCATCTCTCCTTTTCTCCTGCTTTCTGTATTTCTTTTTATTATAGCGAATCAGATTAAATCAGGAAAGAACTTTCATAACTTCCGTAAAAAGAGTCATACTAAAAAATAAAAAGTTTTGACGGAGGAATCTATGAATCATACAGATAAGAAAAAAGTACATGGGTTAACTGCCGGACATCTGACCATGATGGCACTTGGATCGGTCATCGGCGGCTCCTTTTTCCTTGGCTCATCCATAGCCATACAGTCCGCCGGTCCCGGTATTATACTGTCCTACATCGTCTGTGGAATCATGGTCTATTTTATCCTGTTTGCCCTCTCTGAAATGACCGTAACCAATCCCGACTCCGGGTCTTTCCGTTCGTTTGCCTCGGAATACATCGGCACAGGTACCGGCTTTGTCGTCGGCTGGGTCTACTGGGCAGGAATGGTCATCTGCATGTCGAGTGAGGCGACAGCCGTCTCACTGCTGATCCAGAAGTGGTTTCCCAATATTTCGGTCCGTATTCTGGGAAGCTGTCTGATTATCGGTGTTACCTTAGTGAATCTGCTCGGAGTAAGGCAACTAAGCCGGCTGGAAAGTGTACTGTCTGCGGTCAAAGTATTTGCCATCATCGCATTTATACTTTTGGGATTGATTCTGGTGTTTGGACTGTTTCCGAATGTCCATGCACTCGGAACAAGTGTGGTACGCTCACAGTCCTTCCTTCCGGGTGGGATCAAAGGACTGGCGGGAAGTCTGCTGATTGTCCTCTTTACCTATGCAGGTTTTGAGATCATCGGGCTGGCAGCCAGTGAAACAGAGGACAACCAGCGGACCATCCCAAAAGCGATCCGCAGGACGGTTTTCCTTCTGATCAGTCTCTACATCCTCTGCATCGCAATCCTTTTGTTTCTGGTGCCGACCACTTCCTTAAACAGCAATACCAGCCCGCTTGTCACTGCTCTGGATCAATATCAGATTACCTGGGCCGGAACTGCGATGAACCTGATTCTGATCAGTGCGATTCTGTCCACCATGCTTGCAACGATATTCGGAATCGCCCGCATGCTTCGTTCCCTCGTGGAGGACGGCCTTGCTCCGAGATTTTTAAGGGATAAGACAGACGTACCCTATCGCGGTATTCTGTTTTCCGGCCTTTGCATGCTGTTATCCCTGTTTGTCGGCTTTATCTTTCCGCAGGCCTATTTATTTCTGATCAGTTCTGGCGGCTTCGCCGTACTGTTCACTTATATTATCCTGATGTTTACACACATCCGTTTTCGAAAGAAGAACGGCAAACCGGAAGGGGAATGCAGACTGTCCGGCTTCCCATACAGTTCCCTTTTTACTCTGCTGGGGCTTTTAGTCGCCATTTTCAGTATGCCCTTTATAGCGGGGCAGACCTCCGGTTTTTTTGCCGGCATTGTGCTGGTCGCCTTTTTCTGTGCCTGCTATTTGATCGTGAAAGCCGTTCAGCATCGGAAACTGCGCAACCTTGCACGATATCAGACTCCTCAGCCCGACAACCGCCAGTTTCTGACAGAATTTTCAGAAGACCTTCCCGACCATACCGATACAAAGAGGAAAAAAGAAAACTGAGCTCTTTTTCGCATTTTCACAAAAAATCCTCCGGCAGGCTTTCACCTCCGAAGGATTTTGTTTTTACTTTTGCATTCCTGTCATCCAATCAGCCCAAGCTGCAAAAATGCATTGTAGATTCCGTTCTCCCGCGGACTTCCGGTCACCATATCCGCTGCTTCTTTCACTTCCTGTGAACTGTTCCCCATTGCAATCCCTACCGAAGCAAATTGCAGCATCTCAAGATCATTTTCGCTGTCACCGACTGCGATTACGTCTTCCTGACTCAAGTTGCCCTCTTTTAAAATACTGCGTATTCCTTCCGCTTTATGCACACCGAGTGGTGTAATCTCTCCGCCCCATTTCTCCGAGTTTGGGATACTGAATTCCTTAATGCACGTATGTTTTCCCCATTGTTTCCGCAATTTCTCGTTGGACATACGGTTACTGAAGAACAGCAGTTTTTCTATTTCTGTCCGATCCATAATCGATTCCACCGCTTGTGGCAACGTAGCCAGTTTCTTTGCCTGTACACCAAGACGATCCTGTATCCAATCTTCCAGTGCGAGAAAATCAGACTCCTGATGCTTTAAGATACTGCATCTGTCATGGCGCTGGAACTCTATGATACAGTTGTTTTCCAGAAGATAGCTGCACAGGGCAATATAACTCATGGTCGTAAAATAAATGTGCCTGGTACAGTTTCCCTGATACTCCACGTAACTTCCGGATCCCGATATCACACCGTCAAATCCCAGCTCCAGAATGTTTCTTTCAATCTGGCAAAGGGGACGGCCGGTACTGATACACACCTTGTGTCCGTTTGATTTTGCTTTCTGGATTGCTTCTGCCGCAGACGCAGGGACATGTCCGTCAAAATCCCGGATTGTACCATCGATATCCAGAAAAATAATTTTTTTCATATCTGAACCCTTTCTTTCATTTCATGCTCTATTCTCAAATAGAATCATCCGCATATTTTTTTACCTTCCCGCAAAAAGATTACAAGATAGTGCGTTATTACCGATTGCTATCACAGTCGGTACCGTTCTCCTACCGCAGATTCTTTACATCTTCCACGCAGGGTAAATTTACTCCTATCTTTTATTCTTCCACAAAATATGCATGAAAATTCATAATTTCCAAATTTTTCAATGTATTTTTAATTCAGATAGATAATTTTCTTCCACGTATTCAGCCGGGTGCCCGAAATCGCAAGCCCGTCCTTTACATTCCATGTGTTATCTGAATTCCCTGACATACGCATCCTGTTTGGTACAGGGTCTCCATTCTGCCGTATCCTCAGACAAAGAGCCTGTTTGCATAAATTTCACCCAGCAATCGATCATTTCTTCGCTGAGTTTGTAATCCGAATCTTCCATGGGTCTCCAGCAGCGGCCCAGAGTTCCAAACATATACCAAAGTTCCGAGGAGTGAAAAGCGCCAGCATCATCGCCTGGCAGAGGATGAGAAAAGTGATAGACATAAGCCGGATTTCTGCCAAGCTCCTCCAATCGGAAACTGAATTCCCGGCAGCCTTCCAAAAGTTCGCCGTATGCCCCGTTTGCGTGCTGCTCATCCGCCGAGCCCGGGTCATTTCGTACCGCTCCAAGCAGATAGGGAATGTCTTTGACCGCCCCGCATTCCAGGAGTCGGTCTACGTTGTCCTCAAGCAGACATCCATCGATATTCGGAACAAATACAATTCCGTTTCCGCTATTCCAAAGTTCTTCCTCCAGCTTCTGAAGTGCATCACCAAGTTCACTCACCGATAATTTACGCAATGCCTCCAGATTTGTGGCATGTGCATAAGCGGCAAATCTTTCGCCGATTGCTTCCGCCTCTTTAAGCGTCGGCGTATACAGCAGATTAGTCTGGTAACCGCCTCCGCTCTGCAGAATTGCTTTGCTGATCCGGTTTCCAGTCAGTTCCGTGGAAATCAGCGCCCGCACACTCATACTGCCGGCAGATTGTCCGAATACGGTAATATTATTCGGATCTCCGCCAAAATTCTCGATATTCTCATATACCCAGGTCAGAGCGGCAATCTGATCCAGAATCCCATAATTGCCGGAAACACTCTGCTCATTTTCCACATTCAGCCATGGATGTGCCAGAAATCCGTAGATGTTCAGCCGGTAATTGATTGTAATCAGAATCATGCCTCTTTTACAATATTCCTCACCGTCAAATTCCACCTCGCTGCTGTAACCGCCTGCAAAAGCACCTCCATGTATCCAAAATGCCACCGGTTTTTTACTTCCTCCGCTCCTCGGTGTCCAGATATTCAGATACAGACAGTCCTCATCCGATCTTCTGGAAAAATCCGTGTTGCTGTAGAACTCTTTTCCATAAAGTCCATATTGGTTCTCACTCTGCGGGCATTTTGCCGAAAACTCTACTGCTTCATACACTCCTTTCCATGGATCCATTCGCTGAGGTGCTTTCCAGCGCAGTTCCCCAATCGGCGGTCTTGCATAGGGAATTCCCCTGTAAACGATACAGTGCTCCTGCTCCTGCCCCGAAATTTTGCCATATGCTGTTTCGATTTCCCGCTTCATGATTTTATCTCCTTTTCTTATCAAAAACTGCTGCAGACATCGCATCTGCAGCAGCTCTCTTTTTCTCTGTTCCAAAACAGGATACCATATGTATCCCCAGTCCTGCAACCACTTTTCGGAACGATGATAAGCGGTGTTTCAAAATTCGGCTCCTTTCGTTCAGTTATCAGGAAATGCTCAAAAAATTGCCAACGAAAAAGAGATAAGTCAGATCCTTATCTCTCTCTCATACGAAGACAATATGCAACTGCCTTCTGTTATTCTGGAAGAATGCTGACTTATTCCCGCATTGCGTCTTCAATGATTTTTCTTGCCCGCTCGGCCTCTTCTTTTGACAACTCCGGTGTATCGCCCAGCGGATATTCCATGCCGAGATTCTGATATTTTGCCTTTGCCATTGTGTGATACGGCAATACTTCCAGATGTTCAAAATTCGAAAGCGACCGGATGTATTTTCCCAGTGCTTTCAGCTCTTCCTCCCGATCTGTAATACCGGGAACCACCACATGGCGAATCCAGACAGGTACACCTTTTCTTTCCAGCAGTTCTGCAAAATCAAAAACATTCCCGTTCAAATGACCGGTCAGTTTCCGGTGCTCCTCCGCCTCCATATGCTTGATATCCAGCATGACAAGATCGGTTACGGCAAGAAGCCGATCGAACTTCTTAGCAAGAGCGGCATCGTTCTTCTGATAGATAATTCCCGAGGTATCAAGACAGGTGTGAATCTTTTTTGCCTTTGCCTTCGTGAACAGCTCCGTCAGAAAATCGATCTGAAAGAGTGGTTCTCCCCCGGTCGCCGTAATACCGCCGGTCTTATAAAAGCTTCTGTTCCGTTCGAATTTCTCCAGAATCTCATCCGTATCGGTCAAGGTCCCGTTCGTCTTATTCCAGGTGTCTGGGTTGTGGCAATACAGACAGCGCATCGGACAGCCCTGAAAGAATACCACAAATCGCACGCCCGGTCCGTCAACGGTTCCAAAGCTTTCCAGAGAATGAATATATCCTTTCATGACTGCCTCCTTTCTGCCGGATGTCTCCGCTTCTACAGTCTCCCGTGGAAGGTTCTGGAAATGACTTCATCCTGTTGGTCTTTTGTCAGTTTAATAAAGTTTACCGCATAACCGGATACCCGGATGGTAAGCTGCGGATAGTTTTCCGGATGCTGCTGTGCATCGAGCAGTGTCTCGCGGTTGAGCACATTGACATTCAGATGATGTCCGCCTTTTTCCACATATCCGTCCAATAATGCAACCAGATTTCCACCGCCGTTTCCGCTTTTTCCAAGTGCATCCGGCACGATGGAAAAGGTATTGGAGATACCGTCCTGTGCATCGTGGAAGGAAAGCTTTGCAACAGATGCAAGTGATGCGACCGCACCGTTTGTATCACGTCCGTGCATCGGATTGGCACCAGGTGCAAATGCTTCGCCCTTCTTTCTTCCGTCCGGTGTGGAACCTGTATTTCTGCCGTAGGAAACATTCGATGTAATCGTCAGAATCGAGGTTGTCGGAACACCGTCCCGGTAGGTGTGATTGCTGCGTACATAGCCGATGAAGCTATGAAGTACCTCCTGTGCGAGTGAATCCACCCGGTCGTCGTCATTGCCGTACTTCGGGAAGTCGCCTTCGATTTCAAAATCAGTTGCAATTCCCTGCTCGTTGCGAATTACCTTTACTTTCGCATATTTGATTGCGGAAAGCGAATCCGCTACGACGGACATGCCTGCGATTCCGGTTGCAAACCAGCGTCTCACTTCTTTATCGTGCAGTGCCATCTGAAGGCGTTCGTAACTGTATTTATCATGCATATAATGGATGATGTTCAGCGTATTGACATATACGCCTGCCAGCCAATTCATCATATCTTTATAGCGTTCCATCACTTCCTCAAAATCCAGATATTCCGATGTGATCGGGCGGTATTTCGGGCCGATTTGCTTCCCGTTCATTTCATCTACTCCGCCATTGATCGCGTAGAGCAGGCACTTTGCAAGATTTGCCCTTGCGCCGAAGAACTGCATCTCTTTTCCGATCCTCATGGAGGATACACAGCAGGCAATTCCATAGTCATCGCCGTGATCCACACGCATCAGATCATCATTCTCATACTGGACTGCCGAATGTTTGATTGAAATCTCCGCACAGAATTCTTTGAATGCTTCCGGGAGCTGTTCGGACCACAGTACCGTGAGGTTTGGCTCCGGTGCCGCACCCAGATTGTTCAGGGTGTTCAGATAACGATAGGACATCTTCGTCACCATGTGACGGCCGTCTACGCCGATTCCAGCAATCGATTCCGTTACCCAGGTCGGATCACCTGCAAAAATAGAGTTATACTCCGGTGTACGTGCAAACTTGATCAGACGAAGTTTCATAATGAACTGATCGATAATCTCCTGAATTTCTTTTTCTGTAAATGTGCCTTCTGCAAGATCCCGCTGTGCATAGACATCGAGGAACGTTGAAGTACGTCCAAGGCTCATTGCCGCACCGTTCTGCTCCTTCACAGCTGCAAGATATGCAAAGTAAATTGCCTGTGCAGCTTCCTGAACATTAGAAGCAGGCTTTGAAATGTCGCAGCCGTAGATCTTTGCGAGTTCTTTTAACATCTTTAAAGCCCGAATCTGCTCGGACAGTTCTTCTCTCTCCCGTATCACTTCCGAATACATGACCGTCCGAGTGCTTTCCTTCTGCGCTTCCTTATCTTCGATCAGCCGATCCACACCGTAAAGTGCCGGGCGGCGGTAATCTCCGATAATTCTTCCTCTTCCGTAAGCATCCGGCAGTCCCGTGATGATATGAGAGGAACGGCATTCACGCATTTCCGGTGTGTAGGCATCAAATACGCCTGCATTGTGTGTCTTTCTATGCGTTGTAAAGTATTCCACAACCTCCGGATCTACTTCGTATCCATTGTCTTCACAAGCCTTCATCGCCATGCGGATACCGCCATATGGCTGCAGGGAACGCTTAAACGGTTTATCGGTCTGGAAACCGACTACCTTTTCCTTCTCTTTATCTAAATATGCCGGACCGTGTGAAGTAATTGTGGAAATAATCTTCGTATCCATATCCAGCACACCACCAGCTTCTCTTTCCTGTCTGGAAAGCTCCAGAACCTGCTGCCACAGCTCTGTCGTATCCTGCGTCGGTCCCTCTAAGAAACTGTCATCTCCATCATATGGAGTGTAGTTCTTCTGTATAAAATCTCTTACATTGACTTCCTTTTCCCAGGCTCCTCTCTCGAAACCTCTCCATGCTTTTTCCATCTTTTCCTCCTATTCTCAGGAAGTATAAACACCTGACATCCTTTTGATTGAACTTTTTATTTTCCTGTATACATCGCTTCATAATTTGAGTTAGTCTAACCTAACTGAATAATAACACCAGCACTGAAAAAAGTCAAACAAACCGGCCCTCGAATCGTGTATTTTATTGAAAACAAAAAAGAGAGCCAACTTACAGGTCAGCTCTCTTCTTATTTTTATCGATACTGCCGGATACCTCAATAGCATATCCACATTTTGATTCGAATAAAAAAAGCCGACGCATCTGGAACTCTCTGCCCAGACGGTCGGCGTAAATTCAGTTATACTTCACGTGGTTGTTCCACTTATCCGTCAGTCATATAACCTATGGCTAGTAAAACACAATTTTTGAGGGTTGTCAAGATAGTTCTTCTCCTTTTCTTGCAACTCTGATTACCTCAAGATAATCCTCAATCTCTTCCGGCATCACACGCATGGAAGCCAGATAGCCATCCACCAGACGCCGTCTCAGCTGCTCCGTCTGATCATCCTGCCCGTCCGAAGAAACTGGAAACTGACTGTTCATCAGAAAATAGGTTCTTGCCACATCATACAGTTCCGGGCCCCGGCAGATATTCATAAAATCGATCACGAACGGTCCCTTTGCTGTCAGTATAATATTTCCAGGATGAAAATCGCCATGGCACAACTGACTGTCATCCGGCAGTCTGCTGACTTTTTCATGATAGAATTCTTGCTCTTTTTCGCTCAGCGTCGTATTATGCGTAATATTTTCATTGAGAAATTTTTTATAATAGAGGATATTTTCTTCAAACATCTCCTGATCGAGAATTGCATTATGCAGCCCTGTCATCATAGTCACTGCCTTGTCAATGTTTCCGGTATGATGCAGATAATCCAGCAGACTCTCTCCTTCCAGCTGGTCATAAACAATGCCGGTACGATTCCCATAGGAGACAATGCCATGTTCGTGAACCTTATCAAAGTCCAGTTTCTTGACACTTTTCGCATTTACATACTCTTTTTCAATTGCAGAAGCGGGAAAACCCGGATAAAAAAGCTTGATCACACGATCAGCTCCCCATTCATACACCTCTGCCGTATTGCCCTCACCGATCTTGCATCCTAATTTCATCTACATCTTCTCCCTTACACGTACATGCATTTATTTATATCTTAACATATTTTTTGCAAAATGGAATAAATTAATAGAAAAACTGAATGGAGTATCAATATGTGTGGAATTTCCGGCTTTTGCAATCCCAATGATGACTTTTTAAATAATAAGAACCATTTTGAGCATATTCTTGCCAGTATGACAGGAGAACTGCGCCACCGCGGCCCGGATGACAACGGAACCTATCTTGCAGGTCATTGCGGCCTTGCACATACCAGGCTTGCTATTATTGACCTTCTCGGCGGCAGTCAGCCCATGACAAGAAATATTGGCAATTACGCCTATACCATTGTTTACAATGGAGAATTATACAATACCAATACCTTAAAACAATCCCTGATTCAAAGCGGGGTCACTTTTCAGACGACCTCCGATACGGAAGTCATCCTGCAGGGTTTTCTCGTCTACGGTCCGGATTTCGTCCGCCAGCTGGACGGCATTTTTGCCTTTGCCATCTGGGATGACAGGCATCAGACCGTCTATCTCTTCCGTGACAGCTTTGGTATCAAACCACTGTTTTATACCCTGCAGCAAAATACACTCATCTTTTCTTCCGAAATCAAAGGCATCCTGGCATACCCAGGCATGGAACCTTCCGTATCCAGAGAAGGACTCTGTGAAGTCCTGGGACTCGGTCCTGCAAGAAATCCCGGCGCCGGCGTATTAACCGGATTAAAAGAGTGCCTTCCGGGGCATTATCTGTCCTACAATCGTTTTGGTTTTATCGATACCTGCTACTGGAAACTGGAGACCAGACCGCACACGGATAATTATGAAAACACCCTTGAAAAGACAGCTTTTCTCGTGACAGATGCCATTAAACGGCAGATGATATCCGATGTACCAATCTGCACATTTCTCTCGGGGGGACTGGATTCCAGTCTTACTTCTGCCATCTGTGCGCAGGAACTCGAAAAAAAAGGAGAAAAACTCACCACTTTTTCGTTTGATTTTGATGAGAATGACCGCTACTTTAAAGCGAATGCCTTCCAGCCATCTCAGGACCGTCCGTTCGTAGATAAGATGGTGGAAGCCATCGGCAGCAAGCACCATTATCTGATCTGTGACAACCATTCCCAGGCAGATCTTCTGGAGGCTTCAGTCCGCGCGCACGATCTCCCGTGCATGGCAGATATTGACTCCTCTCTGCTTTTCTTCTGTGAGAAAGTCAGCCACTCACATAAGGTTGTTCTGACCGGTGAATGCGCAGACGAGATTTTCGGGGGGTACCCGTGGTTCCACAAGCCGGAATTCTTAAACAGCCATACCTTTCCATGGACACCGGATCTTACGCCGCGGTTGTCCATGCTTGCAGAAGATGTGCGGGAGAAGCTCCGGCTGGAAGAATACGTACAGGAGTCCTATGCGCGTGCAGTCAGTGAAATTGCCATTCTTCCAACAGACAACGGAGTCGAAGCAAACCGGCGCCGCATTTCCTATCTGAATATCCGGTATTTTATGCAGACTCTGCTAAACCGCATGGATCGCACCAGCATGCACTCTGGCCTGGAAGCACGAGTCCCGTTTGCCGACCGCACTCTGGTGGAGTATGTTTTTAATGTGCCATGGGAAATGAAAGCAAAAGACGGTCTTGTCAAAAATCTCCTCCGTCAGGCTTCTGTTCCTTATCTGCCGGAAGAAATCGCCTTCCGCAAAAAGAGCCCTTATCCAAAAACTTATCATCCGTTTTATGAACAGCTTCTGACCGAGCGGCTGAAAGCAGTCATCTCAGACGGAACATCCCCTTTGCTTCATCTGATTGATACTGCTGCGGTCCTTCGCTTTTTGGATAATCCGAAGGACTACGGAAAACCCTGGTACGGACAGCTGATGAGCGGTCCGCAGATGACGGCTTATCTGCTGCAGATCCACTACTGGCTGACCGATTACAAAATACAGATACGTCTGTAAATGAAGTGTTCCTGTTATACGAAGCCAAAAGAGGAATCGGATATGTATCTAAGACACACATCCGATTCCTCTCTTTACACTCTATTCTATGTTCTTCTACCATTGAATTGTAACAACCGGTTTAATCAAATCTTTCGGTTTATCTTTCATTAACAAAAGCGCTTCTTCCAGATGCTCAAAGCCTTCGAAGCGATGTGTAACCAGCTTTCCGGCATCCAGCCTGCCGGTTGATAGAAGGGAAGCCAGTTTTTCCATGCGCAGTCTTCCTCCCGGCATAAGTCCGCCTGCAATGAGTTTGTGCCCCATTCCGCATCCCCACTCGATGCGCGGGATCTGAATGAAATCTCCCTCACCCAGATAATTCACATTTCCAATCTTTCCGCCAGCCTTTAATATGGTAATGGCCTGTGCAAATGTATCTACGTTTCCTCCGGCAATCACAACACGGTCAACGCCTTTTCCATCTGTTTTTTTCATAATCTGCTCCACGATATCACCTTCATGGTAATTGATGATATCCGTAGCACCATATTCTTTGGCAAGCTGAACACAATTCGGTCTGGAACCCACTGCATAAATGTGCGATGCTCCGCGAAGAGCCGCACCTGCGACAGCCATTAATCCCACAGGTCCAATCCCTATGACGACCACGCTGTCTCCAAACTGTAT
>JAEWCQ010000014.1 GCA_023390555.1 Bacillota bacterium
GCTTAGTGTGTGCAAATCAAATAAAAACCATGCATATACAATGAATTGAAGCGAATGAAACGTTAATTCAGTTTGATATTGGCAAACAGAGAAGCAAGGCTGGTGGATACTTCCTCTGTTTTCGGAAGTTCATAAGTTTCTTCTTCCAGTGTTTCTGACATTACCTCTTCCAGTGCTTTCATGCTCAGACTGATCTTGCCTTCTTTCGTATCGATTACTTTTACTTTTACCGTGTCACCGATGTGAAGTACGGCAGCAGGAGACTTGATTCGTTTATTGGATATCTGGGAAATGTGGACCAGTCCGGATAATCCGTTTCCAAGGTTGATGAATGCACCGTATTTCTGGAGGCTTTCCACGGTTCCCTCTGTCACTTGACCGACCGGAATAGCAGCAATTCTGGAGTTGCGTTCTTCGGAAGCCTGTTCCTGTAATAATTCTCTGGCAGACAATACCAGCTTTTTGTTTGTGGCATCAACTGTGATAATGCGGACTTTTATTTCTTTAAAAAGCCATGCAGTGGTATCTTCCACATAGTCCAATGAAAGCTTGGAAGCAGGAATAAATCCGCGGATTCCCTCGACATAGGCGATAACACCCGCATTTACGACACCGCTGATTTTAACATTCAAAACGGTTTGGCTGTCCATCATCTCCTGTAGCTTGTCCCAGGCCAGTATGTCATTGGCCTGCTTGCGTGAGAGCAGAATATGACCCTCACCATCGTCGGTACGGATGACGGTCGCAGTGATTTCATCACCGACAGCGACGGCATCCTTTAAAGAAAAGCCAGGTTCCTCACTGTAATCTTCCAGCCGGATAATGCCTTCTGTGTAATATTTCAGATCCAGCGTTACCTCAGTCTCGGATATGGCGATTACAGTTCCGGTCAAAAGATCTCCCACCCGTATTTTTTTTAAAGACGCTTCCAATTCGGCAGTATAATCTGCCATTGTTTCTTCCTTCATAATGACACCTCTCTCCTAACTATAATTGATAGAACTATCATATCATAAATCATTCGTCATTTCCATGTACAAGTTTTTTTGCGGTCTCTGTGGAGTGGAAAGCTTCACTGAAGGTCAGGCGGTAGATCAGGAAGGTTCCGGACCCGATAATGACCGCAACAATGAGATAAATAATCATTTCGGATCCCGAAAAGATTTCATAGAGTGTCCCAAACAGGATCTGTCCGACCGGCATCAGCGCAAGAGACAGCGAAGTGACCAGTGCCATAATTTTTCCCATCATTGCAATCGGAGTCTCTATCTGCACAAATGTGATGCACAGAACATTGATCACTGCAAGGCATACAGAAAACAGAAAACCGATAAAAGTAAAAATGGAATAAGAAAGATAGCTGATCGCGTTCTCTTTCATAATAAATGGCAGGGTGGTGGCACCCATTCCAAGTATCAGAATCACCAGAAACAGAAAGTAACAGTGGAGTTTGGTGACCGGCAATTTCCTGGACAGAACATTGACAAGGAGTGCGCCGGTAATCATGCCAAGGCCTACAAATCCTTCTGAAATCCCATACAACTGATTGGATACGCCGAATACAACCTTTTCGATATAAGGGACGCCGATGGAATAAATTGGGGATAAAAACAGGTTAAAGCTGCACGAAACCAAAAGCATATAAAACAGAATTCTTTTCTGATAGATAAGAAAAGAGAAGCTTTCCCTGATATCACCGGCAAAAGCAGTCAGGGCAGATCCCTCAATTTCCTGTTTTACATAAGGGAAGGAGAGGAAAAGTTCTATGACCGCCGACAGCAGGAAACTGAGGATATTGAGGAGAAAAATCATTTCAATCCCGAAGGTCCCATAGAGGAATCCGGCAGCGACAGGAGCAGCGAGGTTACTGATGGCCGATATCTGACTGACAACACTGTTGGCACTGGTCAGATTTTGTTCCGCTACAATCGCAGGTATGCTGGCACGGACGGAGGGGTCATAAATACTCTGGATGATAGCAAGAAGACATAAGAGGATGCCAATCAGAAAAATCTGAGAGGAGGCGATATGGAGCAGCAGTGCAAAAAGAATCAGAAGGATTGAAGAAAAAAAATCCAGCAGTACCATAATCGTTTTTTTATTGCAGCGATCCGCAATGGCACCTCCAAAAGGTGCAAGAAATATCTGTGGCAGAAGGGTAAGAGACAGAATGGTCGCAAATATTGTTGCTGATCCCGTGAGATCCAGTATGTACAGAGAAAGGGAAAAACGCTGAAGCATATTTCCAAAGATGGATATCAGCTGCCCAAGTGTGATCAGTGTGAAATTCCGGTTAAAAAGTTTTTCTGAATTCATAGTTGCTCTCCTTACAGTAAAATGAATTTTTTAAAAGTGAACCATAGTTCAATATTTATTATATGCATATCAAGATGCTGGTGTCAATGAAAAATGAACTAAAGTTCAATAAAGTTGACAGAGAGGGAAAATAATTTTAAAATATAAAATAAAGTATGTAAAAAGGAGGATGTTATGGCAGGTGAAAAAAAAGTGCAGAAGCGTACACTGGAGAGCCGGGAAAAGCTACTGAATGCGGCGTACCAGCTTTTTGCGGAAAAGGGATATTACAATACGAATACAAAAGAGATTGCAAGGTCAGCAGGGATATCTGTCGGCAACTTCTATAATTATTATGAGGATAAAGCTGGTATTTATGCAGAACTGGTTCGCCAATATACCGATACGTCAAGAGAGAATCTGAAGATTCTGCTGGATGAGCTTTTGAAAAAAATGGACAGAATCAAAAATCTGGAGGATGTCATTGACGCTGTTGATGATTATGCGAACCAACAGCTGGGACGTGCGGAAGTGTCCGGCATTTTATTCAAAGATGCCTATCTGATTCAGAGAGATCATATCGTGCTGGATCAGATTATGAAAGAAAGTGAGTTGAAACTCGTCGCGGTTCTGGAGGAATTCCTGATGAAATGTCCGAATATCCAAAGGAGAGCTTCCTATCCGGTCATGGCCAGAATGCTTTTTGTAATGGGGGATACGATTTCCATCGATGTGATGCGAACGAGAGACCGGGACTTCTTTGAGGAATACCGGAGAGAAATGAGTACCGTGCTTGCTGAATACGTATTCGGAGCCGGATGGAAAAAAGACTAGAAAGTGAAAATGTGCCGTTTTGCGGCACTTTTTTCTTGACCAAAAGTTATCATATATGATAACATATTATGCAGTAAGGAAGGTGCTATGAAAGAGCAAAAAAGTGAAAAACAAGGGCTGAAACCACGCCATGAGATTGTTGAACAGCTGAAAAAAGCGCGAAAAGAGCAGCATGTCACACAAGAAGTTCTGGCAGAGCGCATTGGGACTAAAAAATCGAATATTTCCAGATTTGAAAGTGGCAGATATAACCCCAGTCTGGACTTTTTACTGCGTATTGCAGAATGTCTGGGAAAAGAAATACAAATGCAATTAAAATAACAAAGGATAAGCGGAGGTTAGAGAATGGCGAAGAAAACAGTAAAAGTGATTGAAAAGAATATTGACCGGGATGTGGAACTTTGCAGAACCGCAAACGTACGTGTTGGCAATCAGGCCGTTCAGATGCTGGTTGCAGAGCAGATTCCATTCACCCAGCACTGGAAACGTGTGCCTTTTTATAAGAGGGAATGCTACAGAGGAGCAAAAGAGGTGTGTGTGATCCGGACGCATTGCAATCAGTACGGCAGGGCCAGAAGAGCGCTTGACCGGCTGGAGGTGTGTTATCGGCAGAGATTGACGGTTCATATAGTATGAGATAGAAAATGTGCAAAAATAGACTATGATACTTATTAGGTAGTTGTACTTGTGCGTTTTTTTTCATTATGGTAAAATTTATAAATATACAAAAATTGGTATTAATTATTTAGGAGGTTGTTATGAAAAAAAGGTTATTAGCGGTGCTTCTTGTCATTTCCCTGTCGATGGGTATCATGCCGGAAGCAAACTATGCAAAAAGCATCAGTACGGAAAATGCGGAGTCGGCTTCGGAGAGTATAGAAGAAGCTACAGCAGGACAGTCAGTTTCGGAAAACATGTCGGATGAGAGTGTTACCTATACCTATGGAACCGGACTGGCACAGCAGCAGTTACAAACCGTCGAAATTACAGAGGAAGACGCTTGCGGCGCTATAGACGCTACGGGAGTGCGTGCTGCATCGAAGTATGACAAATATGCATCGAATTATTACTATAATTTTATGACCGGAGAAGAAAGAGATTTTTATGATCGACTTGATTATCTGTGCTATACATATCTTACAACCCAACAGGATGTTGAAGGTATCATATACAAGGAAACTCAATGTTCGGAATGGATATCTGGTGGAGAATTGTCATTGGACGATATGGAGGAGATTTTTACAATATTCAGATACTCAAATCCCCAATACTACTTTCTCGATTATTTTCCGGCTCCTGGAGAAGATGGCTCAACCTATTATTTGGCCTTGAGCATATATCCTGCGTTTATATCCGGAAGTGCAAGGAGTGCTGCGACTGCTTCATTAATGGAGAGCGTGGGAAGTATGGTTGCAGAGATACAGAAGAAGTCCGGAGTGCTGGAACAGGAGAAGGAAGCGCACGATCTGCTTATTAATAAACTATCCTATGATCCCTATTATCAGACAGCCATTGACAATGGCACCTTTACACAGTATGAAAAAACGGCATATACTCAAAGCTGTTACAGTGCATTTTGCGGAGACGCAGAAACAACAGTATGTGCAGGATATGCACTGGCTTTTGAGATGCTGTGCAATGCTGTTGGTATTGATTGTATTGTGGATTTAAGTGAAGTGCATGCGTGGAATATTGTGCGCCTTAATGGAACGTGGTACAATGTTGACTGTACATGGGATGATCCGACAACATCGGACGGCAGTGATGTATTGTGGTATTTGTTTTTTAACAGAAGTAACGCACAGTTGGAAGATATGGATCAGAAGAGTGCCCACGTTGAGGAAGATTATTTATTTGTCTATTCCCCGATTTGCTATGAAGATTCGGGAGCTACAACGGATTCATGGGGAACAATTAAAGAAGCAGAGGGTACAGTTGCAACACCGACGATAGCAATTTCACAGGATGATGAAGTTGCGACGCTGACGATAAGCAGTAATCAGAATACAGCAACCATCTATTATACACTGGACGGAACGACGCCTTCTGTGTCGGCTACTAAATCATATGCTTACAGAAACTCGGTGGAAGTGAGTCCGGATGTCACGGTAAAAGCGGTTGCCGTATCCAGCGGATATAACGACAGCACAATTGTTTCACAGAGCCCATCCTCCTATACGGTTTCTTTTAATTCACAGGGTGGAACTGCTGTGACTTCTCGGCGGATAGCAACAGGAGAAGTTGCGACAAAACCGACAAATCCAACGAGAACCGGGTATACCTTCGGAGGATGGTATAAAGAGGCATCGTGCAAGACCGCATGGAATTTCACCACGGATAAGGTGACGTCCAATGTTACGTTATATGCAAAGTGGACACCGGTCACCTATAAGATTACCTATACCTTGAACAGCGGAAAACAGAGCAAATCCAATCCTGCCACCTATACGGTCGCTGCTTCTACCATTACGCTGGTTAGTCCGACACGTAAAAATTATACATTTGGCGGGTGGTATAAAGATTCCAAATTTAAGACAAAAGTAACCAAGATCTCAAAGGGAAGTACCGGAAATCTGAATCTGTATGCAAAATGGACGAAGGTAAGCGTAAGCAAGGCAAAGATCAGCAGTGTAAAGAATCAGTCCGGCAAGAAGATGGCGGTGGCCGTTAAGAAGATCAGCGGAGCAGCCGGATATCAGATCCGTTACTCTACAAATTCGAAGTTAAAATCAGCAAAGACGGTTGTTACGAAAACAACTTCTGCCACTATAAAAAGCCTGAAAAAGAATAAGACATATTATGTGCAGGTTCGTGCTTATAAGCTGGATTCCGCGGGAAATAAGATATACGGAAGCTGGAGCAGCACCTCGTCCGTAAAAATTAAGAAATAGGAGATATATCGCGAAAATGGAAGAATTACTGGAAAAATATCCGACACAGGAAGCTTTTGATACATTTTTCAAGCAGCAGTACAGGCCGCTTGTGTATCAGGATGTGAGCGAGGCAATGGAAGAACTTGTGAAAGAGGCAGGTCTGGAGATTTTTTTGGATGATTACGTGAAACAGGGAAACGTATCCAAAGAAGATTTCAGAGAATATCTTTCGAAAGCTGCAAGATTTCGTTTTGAAGATGCCATGGCGGAGGCTTATTATGATAAAAATCCTGAGATTTATGAGGCGGCGTTTGGTCTGTATGAACTGGATCCGTCAAAATCAGCTTCCATAACCGGAACATTCCATAAAAAATATCAGGAAAGCTACGGGGCTTTCCTGAATGAACTGTTTGATACCGTAATTGCGGAATTGCTTTAATTCTTGCAGTTGCCACGGAAATGGCGGATGACAAACAGCGCACTGGCAGACACGAACAGTTCACTGATCAGCATTGCATAGAGATAAGACCGGATGCCGTAGATGGGAACGAGGCCGAAGATAAAAAGGATTCGTATCAGGCATCCGCTCAGATTCAGCACAAAAGCGGTTGTGGCTTTTCCGAGGCCGTGGAGAATACTGCTTAAGGTTGTTGCGAGGTTCAGGAATGGACAGATCCAGCTCAATGTAGTGATAAATGTTCCGGCAAGTGCATTACCAAATACATATTGCCCGATAAAATCACCGGTAAGAAGAAATAGAAGCGTACTGAAAAGACCTAGAATAAGACAATATTCTACGGTCTTTTTTATTGCCTTTTGAATCAGGCGCTGATTGCAGGAAGCCTGCGCTTCTGAAATTGTAGGAAGCAGTAAAACAGAAACGGAACTGGTCAGGACATTCGGAAAAAGAATCATCGGCATAGCCATGCCGGTTAAGATGCCGAATACACTCAGGGCATCTGTATTGCTGTAACCGAAAACCCTGAGTTTGGCCGGAATCAGAATTGCTTCCACACTGGAAAACAGATTAATGGTAACACGGTTCGCAGTGAGCGGAATACAAAAACGTGTCAGCTTTTTCAATGCATGAGAAAAACTGCCGGAGTATTTTGGAAACCGGACTGCGGTCACGGAAATCAGCATCGAAGAAATTTCACCGCAGACAATTCCCCAGACGGCAATAACGGGTGTGATTGCAATTCCCTGCTCGGTATAGACCAGATAAATGATATAGACGGTTGCAACCCTTACGATCTGTTCAGCCAGCTGGGTGACAGATGGCAGCACGGTCTTCTTCTTGCCGTAATAGTAGCCGTTGATACAGGAGTGGATTGCCGAAAACGGAATGGAAAAGGCCATAACCCGGACAAGATCGCTGCACCGGGGTTCGCCTAATATTTCGTTTGCAATATAATCGGCCTGTGTGACCAGAAGCAGGCATACAAAAAAGGAAAGAGAGAGGGAAAGAAAAAGACCTGCGTAGAGAAATCGTATACCGGCATTTTTTTCCCGTGCCCCCTGTTCTTCTGCTACATATTTCGAGATCGAAGTCTGTACACCGGAAGCACTCAGTGAGACGCAGAGTGTGAGAATCGGAAAAATTAACTGATAGATTCCCAGTCCTTCTGCACCGATTGTGCGTGATAGGAATATTCTATAAAAGAAGCCGATGATTCTGCTTAAGACTCCGGTAATTGTAAGGAGTAAAGTTCCTGTGATAAAAGAATTGAAAGCAAATTTAGCATGTTTCAAACGTGTACCTCTGGGACAATTTGCTTGGTTATGAATAGTATATGATAACAGGACAGATGGCAGAACAGGGTAAGTGGGGTGAAAAAATGGAATGTATGATTTATCTGGATAACGCAGCTACGACACCGACAGCTCCGGAAGTAATAGAAGCTATGCTTCCGTATTATGAGGATCGTTATGGAAATCCATCCGCAATATACGAGTTTGGAAACAAGAGTAAAAATGCAATTGAAGAAGCGCGACAAACCATTGCGGATACGCTTGGTGCAAAGCCGGAAGAAATCTATTTTACCGCAGGAGGAAGTGAGTCCGATAACTGGGCAATTAAGGCAACTGCAGAGAGTCTTGGACATAGGGGAAATCATATTATTACCACGAAAATAGAGCATCATGCTGTTTTGAAGACTTGTGAATACCTGGAACAAAATGGTTATGAAGTGACCTATCTGGATGTGGACAGCTATGGATTGGTAAGACCGGAAATACTTCGAAGAGCGATCCGGCCATCAACAATATTGATATCGATCATGACTGCTAATAATGAAATTGGGACGATTGAACCCATCGTTCAGATCGGACATATGGCGTCGCGTTTTGGAATTCGATTCCATACGGATGCGGTACAGGCGTATGGACAGATTCCCATGAATGTCAATACCATGCGTGTTGATATGCTGAGTGCAAGTGCGCATAAGTTCAACGGGCCAAAAGGAATCGGTTTTTTGTATATCCGTGAGGGCAGGAATATTCCGCCGTTTATGCATGGCGGCGACCAGGAGAGGAAAAACCGCGCGGGGACAGAAAATGTACCTGGAATTGTGGGAATGGGAGTGGCTGCAAAACTGGCGCATGAGTCAATGGCAGAGCGTTCGGAGCAGGAGAGCCGGCTGAGAGACTATTTGATTTATACCGTTCTGAAAGAAATACCACTGGCAAGATTAAATGGTGACTGGAAACGGCGTCTGCCAAATAACGCCGACTTCTGTTTTGACTATGTAGATGGTGCAAGTCTTCTTGTAATGCTGGACACGGACGGTATCTGCGCATCTGCCGGTTCCGCATGTACATCCGGACAGAAAGAGCCTTCTCACGTGCTGACGGCAATCGGTATTTCGGAAGCGCAGGCGCGCGGCTCTCTCCGATTTACACTGGGTGGCAAAACGACAAGGGCAGATATTGACTACGTCATTGAGAAACTGAAAAACGATATCGAAGTCCTGCGGGAAAGTGTTCCGGAATTTCAGGAGTATCGGAATCGTTCAAGAGCAATGCAGATTGACTCTTGACGATATTGACACGGTAAAGTACACTGAAACAGTAAAAAACACAGTAACAGCGTGTGAAATAGATTGGAAGATAAAATGGAAAGTAAGAGAGTTGTAGTGGGCATGTCGGGAGGAGTTGACTCCTCCGTGGCTGCCTATCTTTTAAAAAAACAGGGATACGATGTCATTGGAGTAACCATGCAGATCTGGCAGGATGAAGATGAGTACGTACAGGAAGAGAACGGTGGCTGCTGTGGTCTGAGTGCAGTGGATGATGCCAGAAGGGTTGCCCAGAGGCTTGAAATACCCTATTACGTTATGAACTTTAAAAAAGAATTTAAAGAAAATGTAATGGATTATTTCGTCGCGGAATACTTACAGGGGAGAACTCCAAATCCCTGTATCGCCTGCAACCGCTATGTGAAATGGGAATCTTTACTGCAAAGAGGTCTTGAAATCGGTGCCGACTACATTGCTACCGGTCATTATGCGAGAATAGCACTTCTGGAGAACGGCCGTTATGCAATCCGTAACTCTGTTACGGCAGCAAAAGATCAGACGTATGCGCTTTATAACCTCACGCAGGAACAGCTGTCGCATACCTTGATGCCGGTTGGAGCATATAGTAAGGATGAGATTCGTGCGATTGCTGAGGAGATCGGACTTATGGTTGCCCATAAAAAGGACAGCCAGGAGATTTGTTTCATACCGGATCACGACTATGCCGGATTCATTGAGAGGGAAGCGGGACAAGCAGTTCCAAAACCGGGTAATTTTGTGACTGCGGATGGGACTGTTCTTGGTCGGCATAAGGGAATTACTCATTACACGGTTGGACAGAGAAGGGGCCTTAATCTGGCAATGGGAGAGCAGGTTTTTGTAACGGAGATCCGACCGGATACCGATGAAGTCGTGATCGGAAAGGCCGAAGATGTTTTCTCCAGAGAAGTTTATGCAGACAGTCTGAATTTCATGGCATTGCCGGACTTTCCTTCCGGAACCAGGCTTCTTGCCAAGATCCGGTACGCACACAAGGGTGCGATGTGCCGGGTAGAACGTATCGGAGAAGACCGGATTCACTGTGTTTTTGATGAACCGCAGCGTGCGGTTACACCAGGTCAGGCCATTGTTTTTTATCATGGCGATTACGTGGCAGGCGGTGCGACCATACAGGCAGGCTGAAAGGGCGTTCCGTAGAAAAATTCTGTGTTTTATGCAGATGTTAATATTTCACAGTTAAGGCGGCGCATAGAAATCAACCTATGCTGCTGTCTTTTTTGTTCATTTCATGTATCCTGACGAGGGAAGCGATTTGTTCATGGAAGCGGGAGGAATTCCGGTTTTCGGTTGTGGAACACAGTGTAATATCTGAAACCGGCGTCCTTTAGTATGGCAGGAACTTTAGCAAAATCATAGGCAATGTGTTCCGGTTTGTGTCCGTCTGCTCCGATGGTCAGAATCTCTCCGCCGAGTTCCCGGTAACGCTTCAGGATATCTTCGGTTGGATTTGGATGTCCGAGGCCGTATTTAAAACCTGCTGTATTGATCTCAATTCCTTTGCTCAGCGCAATCAGGCGCGTCAGAATACAGTCGATGATTTCAGCGTATTTCCGATAAGAGTAATCCGCATTTTTATTGGGACCGTAGCGTACGACATAGTCAATATGACCATAGACATCGAAGTCAGAGAAGGCGTTGATATTTTCAAGGATGGATTCGAAATATTCCAGATAGGCTTCCTGTTCACTTTTTCCCTCATAAAAAGAAGCGTAATAAGGGTCATAGCCATGTACAACATGGGAAGAGCCGATCACAAAATCAAAAGCATACTGTTGAAGAAGCTGAACGTGCTTCTCGGCAAGATGCGGCTGAAGTCCCAATTCGATTCCGATCAGAATCGGAAGCTGCCCAAAATAGGTTTGCTGCAGCTTTTTCATAAAAGGATAATAAGCGTCCAGATCGAGCAGGAACAGATCCGGCTGATCCGGATAGTCATAATCCAGATGATCGGTGAAGCAGATGCCGGGCAGATGATCTGCAATGGCAGCCTGTACCATCAATTCCGGCGAGGCTTCACTGTCACCGGAGAAAAAGGTGTGCATATGCGTGTCCCAGAGCATGGAAAACCCTCCTTATTTTAAATGGGCGAAATTACTGAAAAACATTTTTGAAATTACGCATTTGTAACAAGAAAAAAACAGCTTTTTCGGAGTTACGCCTATTTCTTTGTGTATATTATACAGATTAATATAATGGTATTTAAACATTTTGTCAAAAGATAATGTGTGATTGCACTGGAAAGTTGTAAAAAGTGTTTGAAAAAGATTGTCGAATAAAGAAAATGGTGAAAAAATTAACAAAGTGCATGTACCTACTTGAACTTTCGGCAGAAATTGGTTAGAATGATAACAGATTGGGAAGAATATCCCAAAGCAAAGATTATTTTCATAAATTCTAGGAGGAATTAATAATGGCAGTAAGAGTAGCAATTAACGGATTTGGCCGTATTGGTCGTCTTGCATTCAGACAGATGTTTGGTGCAGAAGGATATGAAGTAGTAGCAATCAACGATTTAACAAGCCCTACAATGTTAGCACACTTGTTAAAATACGATTCTTCTCAGGGAAAATATGCATTGGCTGATAAAGTAACAGCTGGCGAAGATTCTATCACTGTTGATGGAAAAGAAATCAAAATCTATGCAGAAGCAGATGCAAGCAAATGCCCATGGGGTGAATTAAAAGTTGATGTTGTTCTTGAGTGTACAGGCTTCTATGTATCTAAAGCAAAATCTCAGGCACACATTGATGCAGGTGCTCGTAAAGTTGTTATTTCTGCTCCAGCAGGAAACGACCTCCCTACAATCGTATACAATGTAAATCACGAAACATTAAAGGCAGAAGACACCATCATTTCTGCAGCTTCCTGTACAACAAACTGCTTAGCTCCTATGGCAAAAGCATTAAATGAATTAGCACCAATCAAATCTGGTATCATGAGCACAATTCACTCCTATACAGGTGATCAGATGACTCTTGACGGACCTCAGAGAAAAGGTGATTTAAGAAGATCCCGTGCAGCTGCAGTAAACATCGTTCCAAACAGCACTGGCGCAGCAAAAGCAATCGGTTTGGTTATCCCGGAATTAAACGGAAAATTAATCGGATCTGCTCAGCGTGTACCGACCCCGACAGGTTCTACTACAATTTTAGTTGCTGTTGTAGAAGGAAAAGTTACGGTTGATGAAATCAACGCTAAGATGAAAGCATCTGCTACTGAATCTTATCAGTACAACACAGATGAGATCGTATCTTCTGATATCATCGGAAGCACATATGGTTCTATCTTTGATGCAACACAGACCATGGTATCTCTTATGGATGATGGAAATACACAGGTTCAGGTTGTTTCTTGGTATGATAATGAGAACAGCTATACATCACAGATGGTTCGTACAATCAAATACTTCAGCGAACTTGCTTAATTAAGCGTGAGCATTTAAGACTCAGGAAGGGGTCCGGTCTATTGGGACCGGGCTCTTTTTTATTTCATAGGAAAGAACTTATCAGAAGATTGCGTCAAGTGCAATTTTTGTTCGATGGAAAATCAATTATAAAAGGAGAATACACCATGTCATTAAATAAAAAATCAGTAGATGATATTAATGTAAAGGGACTTCGTGTTCTTTGCAGATGTGACTTCAATGTACCTTTAAAAGAGGGAAAAATCACAGATGAAAACCGTCTGGTGGCAGCACTTCCTACCATTAAAAAATTAGTTGCAGACGGTGGCAAGGTAATCCTTTGCTCCCACCTTGGCAAACCGAAGGGGGAACCAAAACCAGAGTTGTCCCTGACTCCGGTTGCAGCAAGGCTTTCCGAATTGTTAGGACAGGAAGTGAAATTTGCAGCTGATCCGGAAGTAGTTGGACCGAATGCAAAAGCAGCAGTAGAAGCGATGAAAGACGGTGATATCGTTTTACTCGAGAATACACGTTACAGAGCAGAAGAGACAAAGAACGGAGAGGCTTTCTCTAAGGATCTGGCATCTCTTTGCGATGTATTTGTAAATGATGCATTTGGTACGGCACATAGAGCGCACTGCTCCAATGTAGGTGTTGCACAGTTGGTGGACACTGCTGTTGTTGGATACTTAATGCAGAAAGAGATTGATTTCCTTGGAAATGCAGTTGAAAATCCGGTAAGACCTTTTGTTGCCATTTTGGGTGGTGCAAAAGTTGCTGATAAATTAAATGTAATTTCAAACTTACTTGAAAAATGTGATACCTTAATCATTGGCGGCGGAATGGCGTACACCTTCTTAAAAGCACAGGGCTATGAAATCGGTATTTCTTTAGTAGATGACAGCAAGCTGGATTACTGCAAAGAGATGCTCGTGAAGGCTGAGAAGCTTGGTAAAAAATTATTATTGCCGGTAGACGCGATCACAATCAAAGAGTTCCCGAATCCAATCGATGCTCCGGTAGAAGTTGAAACATATGCATCAGAAAATATGCCGGCAGACAGAGAAGGCTGTGATATCGGACCAAAGACATCTGCTATTTTTGCAGAAGCAGTAAAAACAGCCAAGACAGTTGTATGGAACGGACCGATGGGTGTATTTGAAAATCCAACGCTTGCATCCGGTACTATTGCAGTGGCAAAAGCGCTGGCTGAAACAGATGCAACAACCATCATCGGTGGTGGTGATTCCGCAGCAGCTGTAAATCAGCTCGGATTCGGTGACAAGATGAGTCACATCTCAACCGGTGGCGGAGCTTCCCTTGAATTCCTGGAAGGAAAAGAATTACCGGGTGTTGAAGCTGCAAATGATAAGTAGAGCACTTAGCGATTGGCAAGCCGCAGGCGCAGACAGAGCTTAGTGCGAACTTAGTTCGAAGGAACTTAGCGATTGGCGAGCCGTAAGGCGAAGACAGAGCTTAGTGAATCGAACATCCACAGCGATTGGCAAGCCGTAGGCGCAGACAGCGTTTCGTGCGAACTTAGTTTTTGAAGAAAGTTTTTTTGTGAGAAAGCAAAGAATGGAGATAAATAGACATGGCAAGAAGAAAAATCGTTGCTGGTAACTGGAAGATGAATAAAACTCCAAGTGAAGCAGTAGCATTAGTAGAAGAATTAAAACCTTTGGTAAAAAGTGATGATGTAGACGTTGTTTTCTGTGTACCGGCAATTGACCTGATTCCGGTTCTTGACGCAGTAAAAGGAACCAATATCGAAGTTGGTGCAGAAAATATGTATTTTGAAGAGAGCGGCGCATATACAGGAGAAATTGCTCCGAATATGCTGACCGATATCGGAGTAAAATACGTAGTATTGGGCCATTCTGAGAGAAGAGAGTATTTTGCTGAGTCAGATGAGACCGTAAATAAAAAAGTATTAAAAGCATTTGCACACGGCATCACACCGATTGTCTGCTGCGGAGAGTCTCTGACACAGAGAGAACAGGGTATTACGATTGACTGGATTCGTCAGCAGATCAAAATTGCTTTCTTAAATGTGACAGCAGAACAGGCTAAGACAGCGGTAATCGCTTATGAACCTATCTGGGCAATTGGAACCGGCAAGACTGCAACTGCTGATCAGGCAGAAGAAGTATGTGCTGCAATCCGTGTCTGCATTGGTGAAATTTATGACGAAGCGACTGCAGAGGCAATTCGCATTCAGTACGGCGGATCTGTAAATGCGCAGACAGCAGCGGAGTTATTTGCAAAACCAAATATCGACGGTGGTCTGGTTGGAGGAGCGTCTCTGAAAGCAGAATTTGGACAGATTGTAAATTACAAATAAAAATAGGTTACTTTAACTTGGGTATCCTGCAAGGAAAAGCACTTTTGAATGTTAGATGTTTCGTCTGACATTTGGAGGTGCTTTTTATTGTGGGGAGCTTTTTCTAAAAACAAATATTTTCGTTGATTTTCGTAAAACAAGTTATTATGAAATATATATAAAAATAAACATCAAAAATTGTGCAAATAAATGAAAAAGATAAGCTTTCACATAAAACACTTGTAAGAAAATAACAAAGGTAATATAGTAAAAGAGTGCTTTGGGAAGGGCACGAGAAAGGAGAAAGGTGAAAAATATGGAAAAGAGAGCAAAAGTCATGAAAAGCCATAGTTTTTTGAAAAAGACAGCCTCCAAAGTGGTTAGCTGGCTTTTAATTATGGCAATGCTGGTAACGTTGCCAGTACTGCCGAATGGAACTGTGGATGCCAAGGCGGCGGGTAGTGAAATGAATATCACGATTCATTTCGATAACAGTAATTTCAACTATACAACCCCTGCAATGCAGTATTGGGGTGGAACAACGACAGCAGTAACGGGTGCAACTGCAACGGACCAGGCAATTACAGGCTGGGGCGGAGCTGTGGGGCAGCTTTTTACACAGGATTCTGAAACTAATTTCTGGAGCCTGACCCTGAAGGGGGATTTTACAGGATTCCAGTTCCTGGATTACACGAATCCATCCAGTAATACGGCAGGTGCTGGATTTGTCAGCTCCATGTCACAGTATACGGGGGATACGCCGACTGATTTATACTATGTATATAAAGACGGTACCTATGGATGGTATCTGGATGCAGCGGGAACAACCCCGATGCCGATACCGGAGTACACGAATCTGACAATACATTATCAGAATGCAGATAGTTGGACAACTCCAGCAGTACAGTACTGGCAGCCAAGTAACATCACGGTTTCCGGTCAGGTGAGTGAAAGTGCAATTACAGGCTGGGGTGGTGTACTTGGTCATGTCATGACTTCTGATACAGCAAACAGTGGATTCTATACCATTTCACTGAAAGGTACGATTGACGGTATGCAGTTTTTGGATATGGCGGATCCAAACAATAATACCGGTGGAACAATCTATGACAGTGAATTGACCAAGTTTACCGAGGATACGCCAACCGATGTTTACTATCTGTACAAAGATGGTGTATGGGGATGGTACATGGATCAGGCCGGAACGATAACACTTGCATCCACAAAAGAGGTATCCGAGAGTGTCACTGATAATAAAGACGGAAGCACCACTTTTACAACAATAGCAGCAGATGTAACCGATAAGGTGCAGCTTGTTTACGGTGAAAAGTCAAAAGTGGAAGCAGACGGCGAATCTGCAATGACTACGGTAGCAATGAAGGCGGATGTGAACAATGCCTACAATTCATCTCCGATTTATTTTGGGGACGGGGCACTGGATATTGTGTACTACTATCTGGTTGATGGAGTGAAAAAGACCATTAGCGATGGCGTAACAGTAGGGACTGATACCTATCTGGAATATACAAGAGCAGCATTTACGGGTCGTACCGTATGTGTGGCTGGAACATTTCCGGGAAAAAGCTGGGACGCTACATCAAACGCGATGACGTATGTCGGAAACGGACTTTATACCTATACATTTTCAAAAGTTCCGGCAGCCAGCTATCAGTATAAGATTGCAATGGGTGCATGGGATGAAAATTATGGAGCAAGCGGAAAAGCCAATGGAGATAACATCGCGGTTACCGTTACAACAACACAGGATGTAACCGTATACTACTCAGATTTCAGTCATTATTCCAGAACAAGTGTGGATTATGTGTACGGTGCTTCTGTTTCAATGACAGGAACCGGAATTGCAGAGGGTACCACACTCAGCGATGACAGACTGACCGGTATCTACAGTACCACGATCGCCATGACCGCAGGTACTTATAGCGATACTACGATTACATATGACGGAAACAGCTATGTATTTGACAGCTATGATGTTGATTCCTCTAAAAATGTAAATTTCTATTTCGATCCGGAAACAGAAATTTATTATAACGATGCTTCGTCCGTAGTGGTCGATAGCACAAAGCTCAAATACGACACACAGGATACCAATTATAAGAGTGTGTATGGAGCGGTGGCTACCGATGAAAGCATTACATTTTCCATTGATACAGGTGTGGATGCTACAGCAGTCAAGCTGTATGTAAAGGGAAAAGAAAACAAAAAGATTGAAATGACGAAAGATGGTGAAGCAGTAAGCGGGGTTCAAAAATGGACGACGACAACAAGCTTTTCCACTTTGGGAGAATATGACTATTTCTTTGCAATTTATGCCGGCGCATCGGTAATGCTTTATGGCGATGATGACGGATATTATGGAACAGGTACCGCATGTGATCTGTTAAACCTGATGCCATACGATCTGGTTGTTTATCAATCGGGATTTGAAACACCGGACTGGATGAAGGATGCAGTGGTTTATCAGATATTCCCGGAGCGTTTCTACGACGGGGATACCTCAAATAACACGGCACAGACAACAGCACGCGGTGCGGAAGACTACGAATATGTAACGGACTGGTATTCTTATCCGGAAAATCCGGAACAGGAAACGTTGAATCCGGATACTTATCCGGCAGAAGCTTATTCCGGAGACGGTAACTGGAGCAATGAAATCTACGGCGGGGATTTAGACGGAATCATAGACCGTATGGATTATCTGAAAGCGCTTGGCGTAAATGTAATCTATCTGAATCCGGTATTCTCTTCGATTTCCAGCCACAGATATGATACCAGTGACTATACGGAAATTGATCCGATTTTAGGTACAGAGGGTGATTTTGACGACCTGGTTCAGGCAGCAGAAGACAATGATATGCATATCATCCTGGACGGCGTATTCAACCACGTATCCGATGATTCCAAATATTTTGACCGTTACTACAAATATCTGGATAAATTAAAGACTTCGACGGATGAAACAAAAGCCATCGGTGCATATCCGTACTGGGCATATGTATTTGATCTGATGAATGAGGAAGAACTGTCTCAGACAGATGCAGAAGCAGCAGCAAAGTCTTATTTTGAAACAAACTATGGCATCAATGACTGGACCTATACAAAATGGTTTGACTTTGATGGCAATACCTCCTATGAATTAGATGATAACGATGAACAGGTAACAGATACGATCGGACAGCGTGCAGGTAAAGGTGTTTATTCTTATGACTGCTGGTGGGGTTATGATTCCATGCCGGTCATCGTCGCAACAGATGGTTCCGAGTACCAGACAGAGGGATGGGCACAGGAAATTATCGGCACAAACGAGAGCAGTACCGAATCTGACGGCAGTGTAACACAGTACTGGCTGTCTGAAGGTTCAAACGGATGGAGACTGGATGTTGCAAATGAAGTATCCGATGAGACATGGCAGCATTTCCGTAAATCTGTAAAAGCATTGAGCAGTGACAACGTTATCGTCGGTGAAATCTGGACGGATGCAGCACAGTATCTCATGGGGGATATGTATGATTCCGTTATGAATTATGTCTTCCGTGGAGCGGTTCTTTCCTATACAACCGGCGGAAGTGCAACCGATTATATTAAGACACTGGAGCGTTTGCGGGAACGTTATCCGGAAGAAGCATTTTATGCAATGATGAATCTGGTGAGCTCGCATGATACCACTCGTATCCTTTCTTATCTGGATGGAATCACCGATGACAGAAACCAGAAAGAAACAGACAAGGCATTCCCGACCTATGAGTCAACTTCCGATCTTGCAAAAGCGAGACAGTACCTGGTGGCATTCCTTCAGTTTACCTATGCGGGGGCACCGACCATTTACTACGGGGATGAAATTGGTATGGTGGGAGCCGATGATCCGGATGACCGCCGTGCAATGACCTGGGGCGAAGGAAACAAGGAGCTTGTTGAATGGTATGCAAAACTGGCAAACATCCGAAATGATTATACGGCACTTCGTACCGGTGACGTATCTGTATTTGATACGGGAGATACATCAATCGTTTCCTATCTGAGAAGTGATTCGGATAATAAGATGCTAGTACTGGCAAATAATGCGGAAACGGCAAAGACAGTTACCGTGAATCTGGCAGATCTCGGCGTGACAGATACGGAATTTACGGATCTGATTTCCGGAGATACGGTTAGCAGAAGCGGTGATACGATTACGGTAAGTGTACCGGCATTGTCAGGTGCGATCCTGACCGCGACTTCCGGAGCAAAAACAGTTACAGTAGACAGCGAAGCTTTGAAACCTGCATATGACAGTAGTTATATTGTAGCAGATGCAAAGGTGACCGTAAGTGAAACTGCATTAAGTCTCACAAAGGGTGCAACCAAGACAATAACCGCAACAGGAAGAGATACCATTACCTGGACATCCAATAATACCTCTGTTGCAACGGTAGTAAATGGAAAGATTGTTGCAGTGGGAGCCGGTACCGCAAAGATTACCGCAACCCAGACAGATGGTCTGAAAGCAGCCTGCGACGTGACGGTAACAAATCCGGTTACCGGACTGTCACTGAACAAGTCTTCTGTGACAATTGCAAAGGGCAAGACCTATACATTAAAAGCGACGGTTACACCGGCAGATGCACAGAGTTCAGCCGTTACATGGAAATCGAGCAAGACGTCTGTAGCAACCGTTGACAAGAATGGTAAGGTGACAGCAAAGGGTGTCGGCAGTACCGTTATTACAGTATCTACAGCAAATGGAAAGACAGCAACCTGTAAAGTAACGGTAAATATTCCGTCAACAAAGGTTGTCATCAGCAGTAAAGAATATATTAAAGTTGGAACGACAAAGACATTGTCTGCAACGATTCTTCCTTCTGACTCAACGGATAAAGTTACATGGACCTCATCCGATAAGAAGGTTGTTACCGTTGACTCCAAGGGTAAGATAAAGGGGATTAAGGCAGGTTCTGCCAAGATTACAGCAACAACGACCAGCGGTAAGAAAATAACCTGTAAAGTAACTGTTGTGAAAAAATCGACAGCAGCAACCAGTGTCAAGCTGAACAAAAAGAGCATGAATCTCAATGTCGGCAAGACCTATGACCTGAATGAAACCATGTCTCCGTCCAAATCAACCGACTCCCGGACATGGTCCAGTTCGAACAAAAAGATCGCAACCGTAGATCAAAACGGCATTGTGACGGCAGTGAAAAAAGGAACTGTGACAATTAAGGTAAAGACCTCCGGCGGAAAAGTGGCAACCTGTAAGGTAACTGTAAAAGTTCCGGCAACCAGTGTAAAACTGAATAAATCCAGTATCACTGTGAAAAAGGGTGCTACCTATACGTTGAAAGCAACGGCAGCTCCAAGCAATACAACGGATACAATTACCTGGAAAACTTCCAATAAGAAAATTGCAACCGTGGATAAGAACGGAAAGATAAAGGGAATTAAAAAGGGAAGCGTAACAATCACGGCAACAACTACAAGCGGCAAAAAGACGACCTGTAAAGTTACCGTAAAATAAAGGATTGTTTCTAAAGTTTTCTTAGTGTATAATACTAGGGTCAATGACGATGTCATTGGCCCTGGTTTTTTGTTGTTGCCAGGCATCTCTGGAAAGGGGCCATGCCCCCTGTCATATCAGTATGGCAATTGAAAACAAGTGAGGGTTTTGCATGAAAAAAAGAGTGGCCTTTCGCACTGTCATAGGACTAGCCATCGTTGGAGCAATCTTGTTTGGCTGCTATGAAGGTGAAAAAGAGCATGCGGTTGTCGTTATGGGACAACAGCAGGACTTGACAGAAACAGATGAAGGACAGCAGTCTGAGAAACCGGAAATGAAAACAGCAGAACTGGAAAGTACGGAAAACCGAGATGGGGATTATGCCACAATTGATGATCTGGATGAGGCATATGAGGTGATTTTAGATGGCTGTACGAAGGAGTTTATCGGCGGTTATCTTGTAGATGAATCCTTTTTGCACTGGATTTATGCAGAATATGGGGAAGATACCATAACAGACCTTGCAGGGGCCGTTTCAGAAGGGGACCAGGATGTGAATCTGTGGTACCAACTGACCGGAAGTTCCATACATGTACTGTGGCTTTCATATTGTCAGGCTACGGGCTTTCAGCAGTACACACTGGATCATGTGTACTGGAAGGACTGTGCATCGGCAAGTCAGATTGTTTTGGATTTTACCGGAGATATCAATTTTGCAGAGGGCTGGTGTACAACAGAGTACATGGATGAGCAGCCGGATGGAATCTATGACTGTTTTTCCGCAGATCTCCTCGAGGAAATGCAGGCGGCAGATATTATGATGGTAAACAATGAATTTACATACAGTACAAGAGGAACGCCATTAAAAGGCAAAGATTATACATTTCGTGCGAATCCGGACCGGGTGAAACTGCTGGAGGCTTTCGGAACGGATATCGTAAATCTTGCCAATAACCATGTTTATGACTATGGAGAAGATGCGCTGTTGGATACGATGGATACCTTAAAACAGGAAGGAATTCCATATGTGGGTGCAGGTGCAAATCTGGACGAGGCAGAAAGTCCGGTATATTTTGTGGCAAATGGAAGAAAAATAGCAATTGTATCTGCCACGCAGATTGAAAGGTCCTTAAATTATACGAAAGAAGCTACGGAGAGTTCTCCGGGAGTACTAAAGACACTGAATCCGGAAAAATTTGTAGCAGAGATTCAGGAAGCAAAGGCAGAGAGCGATTACGTCATCGTATTTGTCCACTGGGGAACAGAAGGGGACAGTGATTACGGTGCCGACCAGGTGAGCCTGGCAAAGAAATACGTTGCTGCAGGCGCCGATGCAATCATCGGAGGCCATACACACTGTTTACAGGGAATGACCTATATGGATGGCGTTCCAATCATATACAGCCTGGGGAATTTCTGGTTCAGTCAGTCAGCACTTGATACGGGGCTGTCACAGCTGGTAATCAGACAGGATGGGAGTGTGGATTTTCGCTTCCTCCCATGCAGACAGGAGGATCTGGTCACATCCCTTGTGACGGATCAGAAGGAAAAGACAAGAATACTGGAATATATGGAAAGCATTTCTTCCGGCGTTTCCATTGATGAAGATGGATATGTAAGTGATATGTCGAAAAGTAAATAAAATGACGGCAGAAAGCGGAAACAGACAGATATGGCATAAGCCAGTCAGTATATATTTATTTTAAGAAAAGAGGATAAAAACATGAGTAAGAAACCAACTGTATTAATGATTCTGGACGGATTTGGTCTCAATAAAAAAACGGAGGCAAATGCAGTCGCAGAAGCAAAGAAACCAATTATCGATGCATTGATGAAAGAGTATCCTTTCGTAGAAGGACAGGCAAGTGGTCTTGCAGTAGGACTTCCGGACGGACAGATGGGCAACTCGGAAGTCGGACATCTGAACATGGGTGCAGGAAGAATTGTATACCAGGAGCTGACCAGAATTACAAAAGAAATCGCGGATGGAGATTTCTTTCAGAATGAAGCTTTCATAAACGGAATGAGCAAAGCAAAGGAGAATGGATCGGCATTGCATTTCTACGGACTTCTCTCCGATGGCGGCGTTCACAGCCATATTACACATCTATACGGACTGCTGGAAATGGCAAAAAGACAGGGAATCGAGAAAGTCTATGTACATTGCTTCCTGGATGGTCGTGATACGGCTCCGACATCCGGAAAAGGTTTTATCGAAGAACTGGAAGCGAAGATGAAAGAAATCGGTGTGGGTGAAATCGCTTCGGTCATCGGCCGTTACTATGTCATGGACCGTGATAACAGATGGGATCGAGTGGAGTCTGCTTATAAAGCGCTGACAACAGGGGACGGAAAGCAGGCAGACAGTGCCTTAGCTGCCATCAGTGCTTCCTATGCGGAAGAAGTGACCGATGAATTCGTAGTTCCGACTGTAATCGTAAAAGATGGTGCACCGGTAGGAACCATAAAGGACAAAGACGCCGTTATCTTCTTTAATTTCCGTCCGGACCGTGCACGTGAGATTACAAGAGCTTTCTGTGCGGATGATTTTGACGGATTTGACAGAGGAGCAAGAAAAGACGTTACCTATGTCTGCTTTACCGAATACGATGTCACAATTCCGAACAAAGAGGTGGCTTTCCACAAAGTAGAGCTGAAAAATACATTTGGACAGTTCCTTGCAGAACATGGCAAGACACAGGCAAGAATTGCCGAGACTGAGAAATATGCCCATGTTACCTTCTTCTTTAACGGAGGTGTGGAAGAGCCGAATCCGGGAGAGGAACGCATTCTTGTAAAATCTCCGAAAGTGGCTACCTATGATTTGAAACCGGAAATGAGCGCATATGAAGTGTGTGATAAATTGGTAGAAGCAATCAAATCTGATCAATATGACGTGATTATCATCAACTTTGCAAACCCGGATATGGTGGGACACACCGGTGTGGAAGCGGCGGCAATAGCAGCGGTAGAAGCTGTGGATACCTGCGTTGGAAAAGCGGTTGCAGCAATCAAAGAAGTGGACGGACAGATGTTTATCTGTGCAGATCATGGAAATGCAGAGCAGTTAAGGGATTATGAAACCGGGGAGAGCTTTACGGCACATACAACAAATCCGGTTCCGTTTATTCTGGTAAATTACGATCCGGCTTATACGTTAAAAGAGGGCGGATGCCTTGCAGACATTGCTCCGACTTTAATTGAAATGATGGAAATGGAACAGCCGGCAGAGATGACCGGAAAATCACTGCTGATTAAAAAATAGCAGATATCGAAGAAGACAACGAGACTTTTGGTGTACAAAAGCATCAGAGGTTTTGTTGTTTTTTAGGTAATGGGAAGAGGAAGGTGTTATATGGAATTAAATGGGAAAAATGTGAAAACAATTATGAAAATCATAGTGACGACAGTCTTGCTGTGTTTTGCATTGATAAACATTTCGGAGATTGTGAGAATAGGATCTAAGGCTCTGAGTCTCTTTACCCCATTGATCATTGGAATCTGTCTGGCATTTATTTTAAATGTATTATTGAATGTCTGGGAAAATAAAGGCTTGAAAAGAGTCCGGATCAGCCAGCGGAAGAAGCGTATGATTTCTATCCTTCTTACCTTCGTCAGTGTAATCCTGATTCTGGCATTCGTCATGTGGATGGTCATACCGCAGCTGATCAGCGCAGGAGAGTCAATTGCAAAACAGTTTCCTGACGCGATCGAAAAGCTTCAGAAGTTTTTGGATCAGAATATGAAGGGAAATGATGACCTCAACACGACGGTTGCCCAGTTGGGCGTTGACAGCAGTCAGTTTATTGAGAATCTGACCGGTTATTTGAAAAATAGCCTGACTCAGATCATGTCAACGATGGTGCAGGTTGTATCCGGGACATTCAGCGTACTCATGAATCTGTTTATCGGTATCATATTTGCAATTTACATTCTTTCTCAGAAAGAACAGCTCATAAGTCAGGCAAAGCAGGTGACTAACGCATTTCTACCGGAAAAGGTGTCTTCGCGCATCTTTGAGATATGCAGTCTTGCAAATGAGACTTTTCAGAAATTCGTTACAGGGCAATGTCTGGAAGCGGTAATTATCGGCAGTATTTTTGGAGTCGTCATGAGCATTTTCCGTATGCCGTATGCGATTCCGATCAGTGTGCTGATTATGATAACAGCACTGATCCCGGTATTTGGAGCATTTATCGGATGTTTTGTAGGTGTTCTGATGATACTGGTGGTAAGTCCGATGCAGGCGTTGATCTTTGTAATCCTGTTTTTGGTCATTCAGCAGATTGAGGGAAATCTGATTTATCCGCATGTGGTGGGCGGTTCCGTTGGATTGCCGTCAATCTGGGTATTTGCTGCAGTAATTATCGGCGGTAACCTTCTGGGAATTGTCGGCATGCTTATTTTCATCCCGCTCTGTTCGGTTGCCTATGCACTTTTCAAAAAGTCTGTCAAACAACGGTTGCAGATGAAGCAGGGAAAGGGTTCGGAAAAAGAGAAAACAAATTGAAAACGGGTACCGCCAGATTGTCTACTGGCGGTACCCATTTTGCTTAAATACACGCTCTGCTGAGGCGCTCAACAGAGTTGGAGCACATCTCAAGAACCGCATAGATATCTTCTGCAGGCTTGGCAAATTCGCAACCGTAGCGATAATGATGCCTGTCATGAGATTCACAGCGGACGATCTTTACAACGGTAAAAACGGAAGGTGTACTTTCATCATACAGGTCCAATTTTGCATTGAAATAATATCCGACCGGCAGGATGCATTGAGAAATGAAACCAATCCCGTGGCGAGATATGTCGATTACTTCAATTGGTGAATCTAAGTCATGAATTCCGGTCGTGTCCTGCTTAAAAAGATCACAGATACACAGTTCAATATGCACTGGGAACCTTTTACTTCTTCGTTTTTCTTCCATAACACATCTTTCCCTTCGTAATAGATTTTATTTCTAATTCTATTATAGCTTATCAGTAAAATACGTCAACTATATAAGCTGCACTTATAAGACAATGAAAATAAACAAAAAAACTAATAAATTGTCCCATATTTTCTATATGCGCTGGAGCCCCAGTTTATGCAAATCAATTGACTTTCTAAAAGCCGCTGTATTATAATTTTTACTGTAGTGTTTGGTAACTATAGTTGATGAAAGCATAAGATGGAGGACAGGTAACATGCAGGAATTTAAGCCATTTAAAGAAGGTAAAGTACGTGAGGTATATGATAATGGTGAGAGCCTTATCATTGTAGCAACAGACAGAATTTCAGCATTTGATCACATTTTGAAAAACAGAATTACAAACAAAGGTGCAATTTTGACCCAGATGTCCGAGTTCTGGTTTGACTATACAAAGGATATTGTGCCGAACCACATGCTTTCAGTAGACGTTCAGGATATGCCGGAATTTTTCCGAAATGAGAAATTTGATGGCAACAGTATGATGTGTAAGAAACTGGAGATGCTTCCGATTGAGTGCATCGTACGCGGATACATTACGGGAAGCGGCTGGGAGAGCTACAAGGAGAACGGAACTGTCTGTGGCATTCGTTTGCCGGAGGGACTTGTAGAATCCGATCAGCTGCCAGAACCGATTTATACACCAAGTACAAAAGCTGATCTCGGAGAACACGACGAGAATATTTCATTTGAGAAGAGTATCGAGGTACTTGAGAAAAGCTTCCCAGGAAAGGGAGCGGACTACGCAAACCAGATCAAAGACTGCACGATTGCGTTGTATAAAAAATGTGCAGAATATGCATTGACGAAGGGCATCATCATTGCAGATACCAAGTTTGAATTTGGTCTGGATGAGAACGGCAAGGTAGTACTCGGCGATGAGATGCTGACACCGGACAGCTCCAGATTTTGGCCGCTGGAGGGATATGAGGCAGGTAAATCACAGCCATCCTATGACAAGCAGTACGTACGTGACTGGTTAAAGGAAAATCCGGACAGTGACTACCTTCTTCCGGAAGAAGTGATTACAAAGACCATAGATAAATACAAAGAGGCATTTGCATTGTTAACTGGAAAAGAATTCGCATAAATGACAGACATGGAGAAAAACATGGACAATAATTGGAAAAATGAAGGTGCACCGTTTATGAGTGGACTTCATGAAGAGTGTGGTGTTTTTGGGATCTATGATTTTGACGGGAAAGATGTGGCATCCTCCGTTTACTACGGACTGTTTGCATTGCAACACAGGGGACAGGAAAGCTGCGGCATTGCGGTAACTCAGACAGACGGGCCAAAAGGGAAGGTAACGACTTATAAAGATATGGGTCTGGTCAACGAAGTGTTTACCGGTGAAACACTCGAAGAGATGAAGGGTGACATTGGCGTCGGTCATGTACGTTATTCCACTGCCGGTGAGTCTACGCGTGAAAACGCGCAGCCGCTCGTGTTGAACTATGTGAAAGGTACACTGGCACTGGCCCACAACGGAAATCTGATCAATGCGCCGGAACTGAAACGCGATCTGGAGTATACCGGAGCTATTTTCCAGACGACGATTGATTCCGAGGTGATTGCCTATCATATTGCACGTGAGCGCTTGAATTCCAAGACGGCACAGGAGGCTGTGCGCCGGGCTGCTGCAAAGCTTAAGGGTGCATACTCGCTTGTTATCATGAGCCCGCGTAAATTGATCGGCGCCAGAGATCCGTTTGGTTTCAAACCACTCTGTATCGGCAGGCGTGATAATGCCTATATCATCACGTCTGAGACCTGTGCGCTTGAGACAATAGGTGCAGAATTTGTCCGTGATGTGGAGCCGGGAGAGGTTGTTACAATTTCACCGGAAGGTGGAATCCAGTCGGATAAGACACTCTGCATTCCTAAAGAGAAAGAGGCAAGATGTATTTTTGAATATATCTATTTTGCAAGACCGGACAGCCATATCGATGGGGTCAGTGTCTATGCATCCAGAATTCAGGCGGGGAAATTTCTTGCAATAGATTCACCGGTCGAAGCAGACCTGGTAGTCGGTGTACCGGAATCCGGCAATGCTGCTGCGCTTGGTTATTCTCTGGAATCGGGAATTCCGTATGGAACCGCTTTTGTCAAAAACGGATATGTGGGAAGGACCTTTATTAAGCCAAAGCAGAGCAGCCGTGAATCCGGTGTGCGTGTGAAGTTAAATGTACTTGCGGAAGCAGTTCGGGGTAAACGGATCATTATGATCGATGATTCCATTGTACGAGGAACCACTTCCGACCGTATTGTAAATATGTTAAAAGAGGCGGGGGCGACCGAGGTACATGTCCGTATCAGTTCACCGCCGTTCCTGTGGCCGTGTTATTTTGGAACGGACATACCTGAGAGAGAGCAGCTGATCGCCTATAACCGAAGCATTGAGGATATTCGTGAGGTGATCGGCGCGGATTCGCTCGGATACCTTGCGATGGAACGTCTGGATGAAATGGTGGGAGAACTGCCGATCTGCAAAGGATGCTTTTCCGGAGAATATCCAATGGAGCCGCCGAAAGAGGATATCCGCGGAGATTATGAGAAATAAATTACGAAATAGGGAGGATACTCTTCATGAGTACAGACAGATATAACAGCCCACTATCTGAGCGTTATGCGAGCAGAGAGATGCAGTATATTTTTTCGCCGGAGAAGAAATTCCGGACATGGAGAAAACTGTGGATTGCACTTGCGGAAACAGAGAAGGAACTGGGACTTGATATTACGCAGGAACAGATTGATGAATTGAAGGCACACCAGGATGAGATTAATTTTGATGTTGCCAGGGAACGGGAAAAAGAGGTACGCCATGATGTTATGTCCCATGTATATGCGTATGGTGTACAGTGCCCGAAAGCAAAGGGAATCATTCATCTGGGAGCAACCTCCTGTTATGTAGGGGACAATACTGACATTATCATCATGCATGAGGCGTTGCAGCTGGTTCATACAAAGCTGGTCAATGTCATTGCGGAGCTTACTAAATTTGCGGCAAAATACAAGGAACTGCCGACACTTGCATTCACGCATTTTCAGCCTGCTCAGCCGACCACAGTCGGGAAAAGAGCCACGCTTTGGGCACAGGAGTTTGTTCTGGATCTGGAAGATCTGGAATATGTGCAGAACAGCCTGAAACTGCTTGGTTCAAAAGGAACGACCGGAACGCAGGCAAGTTTTCTGGAACTGTTTGACGGCGATCAGAAGACCATTGATAAGATTGATCCCATGATCGCACAGAAAATGGGATTCCAGGAGTGCTATGCAGTATCCGGACAGACCTATTCGAGAAAAGTGGATACCCGCGTGGCAAATGTGTTAGCCGGTATCGCGGCAAGTGCACATAAGATGTCAAATGATATCCGTCTGCTGCAGCATTTGAAAGAAATTGAAGAACCGTTTGAAAAGAATCAGATCGGTTCCTCAGCAATGGCATACAAAAGAAATCCGATGCGGAGTGAGCGTATTGCATCACTGTCCCGCTATGTGATGGTAGATGCGTTAAATCCGGCTATTACATCAGCAACACAGTGGTTTGAGCGGACGCTGGACGATTCCGCGAATAAGAGATTATCCATTCCGGAGGGATTCCTTGCGGTGGATGGAATATTAGACCTTTGTCTCAATGTCGTGGACGGACTTGTGGTCTATGATAAGGTCATTACAAAACGTCTGATGAGTGAGCTCCCGTTTATGGCTACGGAGAATATTATGATGGATGCAGTCAAAAAGGGCGGAGACAGACAGGAGTTGCATGAAAAAATCCGTCAGCTGTCCATGCAAGCAGGTGCCAATGTAAAACAGGAGGGCAGGGAAAACAATCTTTTGGAACTGATTGCAGCAGATCCGGCTTTCGGTCTTACACTGGAAGAACTGCAAAGTACGATGGACCCGTCAAAATACGTTGGACGTGCGCCGTTGCAGGTGGATGCCTTTATTCAAAATGTAGTGCAGCCAATTTTAGATCAGAATCAGGATATTCTTGGTGTAAAAGCCGAAATTCTTGTATAGAGCCGGCCGGACACATGTTGGGAACGATTGTAAATACAGCAGCGGTTCTGATTGGTGCAACAATTGGAATGCTGTTAAAAAAGGGACTTCCTGAGACTCTGGCCGATACGTTGATGAAAGGGCTTGGACTTTGCACACTGTATCTTGGAATCAGCGGTTCTCTGAAAGGAGAGAATACGCTGATACTGATTCTCTCTGTAGTGATTGGAACACTGATCGGACATGGATGGAAGTTGGAAGACAGAGTAAACTACCTTGGTCTGAAGATCGAACACCATTTCAAACAAAGCGGAGAAGAGAAGGTCTCGATTGCGGAAGGATTTGTTACGGCGAGTCTGCTGTTCTGTGTGGGAGCCATGACGGTTGTCGGTTCACTGGAAGCAGGTTTGACAAATGATTATTCGATGCTTTTGAACAAATCCGTATTGGATTTTGTGGCCGCCATCATTTTTGCTTCGACACTTGGAATCGGGGTATTGTTTTCTGCGTTTTTTGTGCTTGTATTTCAGGGAGCTATTACACTGTCTGCACAGTGGATGTCACCGCTTTTGTCAAGTGATACCGTGATTCATGAAATGACCTGTGTCGGTTCGGTATTGATTATTGGACTGGCACTGAACATGCTTGGACTTACGAGGCTCAAAGTCATGAATTACATGCCTGCGGTCTTTGTCCCGATTGTTCTATGTATGTTTCTATGATTTTTATACGGAAATAAAGAGAAAATATATACTAAGAATGCCTCTCTTGGGAGATACTAGATTATTAATCAGTATATTTCAAAGGAGGCTTTTTTTATGGCGTTAAAATTGTTAATTACAAGTGTGAAAGCAAGGGAAATTCTCGATTCGAGAGGAAATCCGACTGTGGAAGCAGAGGTTGTGGTGGAGACGGAGACAACCGGTAAAAAAATCATGGGGCGGGCGGCGGTTCCTTCCGGTGCGAGTACGGGACAGTTTGAGGCGGCCGAACTCCGTGATGGAGGAAGCCGGTATCACGGACAGGGTGTCACAAAGGCGGTCAAAAATGTGAATGGAAAAATTGCCAAGGAGCTGGTAGGAAAAAACGTATTGCGTCAGAAAAGTATTGACCAGCGCATGCTTCAATTGGATGACACCGAGAATAAGGCAAAACTGGGAGCGAATGCCATGCTGAGCGTTTCACTGGCCTGCGCAAAAGCTTCTGCAAAAGCATTAAAGATGCCGCTGTACCGTTATCTTGGGGGTGTCGGAGCAGATAGTATTCCGGTACCGATGATGAATATTTTAAATGGTGGCGCGCATTCTGATAACAATGTGGATATTCAGGAATTTATGATACTGCCGATCGGTGCTCCGGGAATTCGGGAAGGTGTACGCTGGTGTGTGGAAGTTTATCATACATTGAAAAAACTGCTGAAGGATCGCGGACTTTCCACTGCAGTCGGAGATGAAGGCGGATTTGCCCCGAATCTGAAAACGGATGAAGAAGCAATTGAGATGATTCTGGAGGCCATCAAAGAGGCCGGTTATACGGCAGGCGAAGATAAGGACTTCATGATCTCGTTGGATGTGGCGGCAAGCGAGTGGAAAATGAAAGAGCGGGAAGACACCATGCAATATCGTCTTCCAAAAAAGGGGACGGTGTATACGTCGGATGAGCTGATCAGCTATTGGGCCTCCTTGATCGAGAAATATCCGATTTATTCGCTGGAAGATCCTCTCGATGAAGAGGACTGGGACGGATGGAAACGGCTAACAGATAAGATTGGGGAAAAAGTAATTCTGGTGGGAGATGATTTGTTCGTAACAAATGCAAAGCGTCTAAAGAAAGGAATCCGCATGGGATGTGCCAATGCCATACTGATCAAACCGAATCAGATCGGTACGCTTTCTGAAACAGTAGAAACCATCCAGATGGCAAAAGACTACGGTTATGTTACGATCATGTCCCACCGAAGCGGTGAAACCGAGGATACTACCATTGCAGATATGAGCGTCGGGCTTGGTACGGAGTTAATTAAAACGGGTGCGCCATGCCGGGCCGAAAGAACGGCAAAATACAATCAGCTGATGCGCATTGAAGAGAGCCTGCTTTGAGAAAAGATTAAAAATATCTTGACGAAAAAAGACGGGCATCGTATGATATAGCACAAGAAATAGCAGAATAGAAAGAAGTATTTGGATGAATCCGGGTACTTCTTTTTCTCTTTTGAAAGCAGGAGATTGGAAAGGAGACAGTATGGATTATTTGAATCGAAATATTTCAATGAATTTGAAGAAAATCCGGCAGGCAAGGGGCTTGAGCCTCGACATCGTGTCGGAGCAGACGGGCGTGAGTAAGAGTATGCTTGGGCAAATCGAACGTGGAGAAGCGAATCCGACGATTGGAATTCTGGGGAAGATCGTAAGCGGGCTGCGTGTGGAATTTTCGGATCTCGTCGGCAATCCGGGAGAAATGATCTATCCGGTTTGTAAGGAGCGCCTGATTCCCACCAAAGAGGTGGAGGGAAAATATCGCGTCTATACCTATTTCCCGTATGAAAAAGAACGTAACTTTGAACTGTATGTCATAGAGATCATGCCGGACAGTGCCTATATAAGCGGGGCACACGGGGAGCATACGAAAGAATATGTCATTGTAAATGCCGGCGAATTGTTGCTGGATGTGGATGGGGAAACCTATCACGTCAAAAAGGGCGATGCCATCCGTTTTGATTCAGATAAGAACCACGAATATCGCAATTGCGGACAGGAGCCGCTGGAAATGGTCAGTATTTTCTCGTATACGGTTTGAAATTTTGTGCAATATAATACACATTCATGAAGCGATTTCATAGAAAAACAGAGAAATACATAAAGAAAAATACAGCAAAATGCATAAAAATCATTTTTTTACAAAAAATGGATTGACAATATAATGCACAGGGAATATACTGGCACTAAATTAATTTTGAAAAGCTTTTTAAATGATTGATCCATACTTTAAACAAAGGCGTTTACTTATTCCTAAGTAGACGCTTTTTTTATTCTTCAGGAAATAACCTGTTACATGAACGTGTGAAAGCTAAGATTTTCCGGTAGAATAAAATTTAAATGCGCAGCTTCGCGCGCGGAACAAAAGCTGCACTTTCTAAGAAGTAGAATGCGGGAGTGTACGAAGTACACTTTTGTTCTTCTGCAGGAAATACCTCGTGGGGAAGAATGTTAGAGCGATACCGTATCAGGAAATCAAAACAGGAAAGAGAAAGAGAGGAAAATTATGAAAAAAAGAGTGATTAGTTTCATGATGGTAGTGATGATGGCAGCAGGTCTGATGGCAGCATGTGGCAATGCAAAGACGGCAGGTACAGAGAATGAGACGGCGGGCTCCGCGAGCACTGAGGGAAGCTCATCCAAGGGAGTTTTAAGAGTCGGGATGGAATGTGCCTATGCACCGTTTAACTGGACCCAGGAAACCGATGAGGTCTCAAATGGGGATACGGCGGTTCCGATTTACGGAACCAACTATTATGCCTATGGCTATGATGTCATGATGGCAAAAAAAATTGCAGATGAGTTAGGCTGGGATTTGGAGATACATAAAGTGGAATGGGATTCGATCGGCATGGGGCTCGATTCCGGTGATTATGACTGTATCATCGCTGGTATGGGCAGAACGGAAGAAAGAGAAAAGGCATATTCCTTTACTGAACCGTATTACTACAGAGATATCTGCATTACCGTGAAAAAGGGAAGTGACCTTGAAAATATCACAAAGCTTTCTGATTTTGCAGGTAAGGACATTACCGTGACAACACAGCTTGGAACCGCATGGGTAGATCTGCTGGATCAGATTCCGGATGCGACACCTGTGGCAAATTATACAACGACGGCAGAATGCTTCATGGCTGTATCCAATGGTGTGGCAGATGCCTGCGTCATTGACCTGCCGACTTCAGAGTCCGCGGCGATGACAAACGATGACCTGGTTCTTTTGAAGCTGGATGCGGATGATACGATTGAAGATCCGACTGGTTCTACCAATGTTTGTATTGCGACAAGAAAAGATGATACGGAGTTAAAAGAAAAGATTCAGGGTGCGATGGATAAACTCTCATGGACCGATAAAGATAAAATGGATGAGATGATGAACGAAGCAATAAAGCTTCAGCCGGCAGCCAACTAACAAAAGGTGAGTTTACGAGGAGGAGATCGTATGGTAACAAATATTCTTTTGACATCTGATCCAACAAACTCTTTGGAGTGGATGCTTTTCTTAATGAAAAAATACGTAAACCTGTTTGTTCAGGGAACCTGGGTCACCCTGTATGTGGCAGTTATTGGTACGATCATCGGATTCCTGCTGGGATATCTGGTCGGAATTATTGAAGATATCAGAATCAATCGGGAAGACAGTCCAATTAAAAAAATACTGGTACGCGTTTTGAAAATTCTTTCACTGTGTTACGTGGAAATCTTCCGTGGAACTCCGATGATTGTACAGGGCATGATTATCTACTATGGCCTTCGTCAGTCAGGTGTGGAGATCAGTTCCGCGGCAGCCGGTATTCTGGTCACGGTATTGAATACCGGTGCATATATGTCAGAAACCGTGCGTGCAGGAATCAAGTCAATTGACGTCGGACAGCGGGAAGGTGCTCTGGCAATGGGCATGTCGCCGATGGGAGCGATGCTCAATGTCATCCTTCCGCAGGCGTTCCGCAATATTATTCCGGAGATGGCAAACACATTCCTGACCAATCTGAAAATGACATCCGTACTGAATGTAATCGGTGTGTCGGAGCTGTTCATGATGGCTAAGACAGCCGGCGGAACCTATTATAAATACTTCGAGTCCTATCTGGTGATTGCATTGATTTATTTTGTACTGTGCTTTATCTTCAACCGCCTGTTCCTGCTTATGGAGAAGAAGCTGGCTGGTAAGAAGGATTACGTATTGGCAGTGGAATATATGGATAATCAATAGGAGGAGACAATTATGGGTGAAGAAAAGATAATCAGTATTGAAGCATTGAGCAAATCCTTCGGTGATCACGAAGTATTGAAAAAGATTGATTTTTCCGTAAAACCGGGGGAGGTCATTTGTATCGTCGGTTCTTCCGGTTCCGGAAAATCTACACTCCTGCGCTGCGTTAATAAGCTGGAGCGGCAGACGGCGGGCAAGATTTTATATCATGGAAGAGAAATCCGCGATATTCAAAAGGAAGTGAATGAATACCGGTCAAAAGTAGGAATGGTTTTCCAGTCCTTTAACCTCTTTAACAATATGACCGTATTGGAAAACTGTATGGCAGGAACCAGAAAGGTTCTGCATATTTCCAGGCAGGAGTCCTTTGACCGTGCAATCGCACATCTGAAGGCGGTCGGTATGGCACCGTATATCAATGCCTTGCCTGCGCAGCTTTCCGGAGGGCAGAAGCAGCGTGTTGCGATTGCAAGAGCGCTGTGTATGAATCCGGAAGTCCTTCTTTTTGACGAACCGACCAGCGCGCTTGATCCGGAAATGGTCGGTGAAGTTTTAACTGTTATGAAAGAATTGGCCAAAACGGGACTTACGATGATCATTGTGACACACGAGATGGGATTTGCAAAAGAGGTGTCAACCAGAACCATCTTCATGGATAAAGGTTTTATCGTGGAAGATGATGTGCCGGAACAGTTGTTTACCAATCCCAAGAATCCGCGAACCAGAGAATTCTTGAGCAGATTTATAGCAGGATAAGAAGGAGGAGATTCTATGGAGAACTATGTAGTGACGGTTGCAAGAGGATTTGGTACCGGAGGAAAAGAAATCGCTTCCAAACTGGCCGCAGAGCTTGGAATACACTGTTATGAAAACCGTATCCTGACGCTGGCATCCCAGATGAGCGGATTGGATGAACTTCTTTTTGAAGAAGTCAATGAAAAAGTCAGAACCAAGGGCGGTTTTGCAAACTTTCTAAGGGGCCTTCCGAGATCCAGGCAGTACATAACGAAAAATGAAACCTTTGTTTCAGATGACACACTGTTTGAATATCAGAAAAAGATTATTGAAAATCTATCGGAAACAGAGTCCTGTGTCATTGTCGGAAAATGCGCGGACTGGGTTTTACGTGACCGGCAAAATGTTGTAAGCATCTATATTGAAGCACCGCGGGAATTCTGTGTGAAGCGTACAATGGAGCATATGGGGGTTACCGAAGAGACGGCAAATGCGACAATTGAACATACCGACAGGTACAGAGCCGATTACTATGCCTATTATACACACGGCAACTACTGGACGAATCCGGTAAATTACGATCTGACCTTAAACAGTGAAAAAATAGGCGTAGACAATTGCATAAGAGTGATCAAGCAGTATTTAAAAATAAAAGGATTCATTGGAGGAAAAGAAGAATGAAATTAAAGGATACAGGACTTACAGAGCAGGACATCAAAGACAAAGTAAAGAAATATATGATCGAAACTTACGAAAGATTTGATCTGGTGGCAGAGACGGCAAAAGACATGTATATGTATACCCCAGACGGGACGGCATACCTCGATTTTTACGCAGGAATTGCGGTGAATAGCGCCGGAAACTGCAATGAAAAAGTTGTGGCCGCAGTCAAAGATCAGTGTGAGGATCTTATGCATACCTTCAACTATCCGTATACCATTCCGCAGGCACTTCTCGCAGAAAAAATCTGTACGACGATTGGAATGGATAAGATCTTTTTTCAGAACTCGGGTGCTGAGTCCAATGAAGCGATGATCAAGATGGCAAGAAAATACGGAGTTGAAAAGTACGGACCGCATAAATACAATATCGTAACGGCCAAAATGTCTTTTCATGGCAGAACGTTCGGCGCGATGAGCGCAACCGGTCAGCCGGATAATGCCTGCCAGATCGGTTTTGGTGATATGACACCGGGCTTTTCCTATGCGGAATATAATAATCTGACTTCCTTTAAAGCCGCAGCTACGGAAAATACGATTGCGATCATGATAGAGCCGGTACAGGGGGAAGGCGGCGTATATCCTGCAACAAAAGAATTCCTCGTGGGGCTGCGTGAATTTTGCGACGAAAAAGGAATCCTGTTATTGCTGGATGAGGTACAGACCGGCTGGTGCAGAACGGGTGAGGTCATGAGCTATATGAATTACGGAATCAAGCCGGATATCGTATCGATGGCAAAAGCACTCGGAGGTGGTATGCCGATCGGTGCAATCTGTGCGACAGAAGAAGTTGCAAAGGCCTTTACCTTAGGCTCTCACGGAACGACATTCGGAGGACATCCGGTATGCTGTGCAGCGGCGCTTGCGGAAGTCAATGAATTATTAGACCGCCATTGTGCGGAGAATGCAAAAGAAATGGGCGATTATTTCTGTGCGAAACTGGAAACACTCCCACATGTAAAAGAAGTGAGACATCAGGGCTTGTTTGTAGGCGTGGAATTTGATGAAAGTATCAAAGGCACCGATGTCAAGCACGGCTGTTTTGACCGCAAACTGCTGATTACGGCAATTGGAGCGCATATTATCCGTATGGTGCCGCCACTTATCGTAACGGCAGCAGACTGCGATCAGGCATATGAAATTATCCGGGAATCCGTAGAAGCGCTTGCATAGGAGGTTCATAACATGAAGTTTAATTACAATTTACCCGTAAATCTGGTATTCGGCAGAGGCCGTGTGGAGGAGGCAGGAACAATCACTGCCGCCTATGGAATAAAAGCATTGCTGGTCACCGGAACGGGAAGTACAAAAAAATCAGGATTGCTGGATCGTGTGATTTCCTATCTGGAAAAGGCAGGTGTTTCCTATGCCCTGTTTGATAAAGTAAGTCAGAATCCGCTGACAACCACTGCGGAGGAAGGTGCAAAACTTTCAAAAGAAGAGCATTGTGATGTCGTTTTGGGAATTGGCGGAGGCAGCATCATGGATTGTGCAAAAGCGATTGCCTTCCTAAGTGTCAATGACGGTGATATCAATGACTATATATTTGCAAGGCGCATCAGTGACCGGGCACTTCCTCTTGTATTGATTCCGACCACCTGCGGAACCGGCAGTGAGGGGAATGGATTTGCAGTGCTTACCAATCCGGAAAACGGCGATAAAAAATCATTGCGCAGTAATACCATTATTGCAAAGGCTTCGATTATCGATTCGGAGCTGATGCAAACGATGCCGAAGCAGATTCTCGCTTCTGTCGGATTTGATGCACTGTGCCATTCCATGGAGGCGTATCTGTCGAAAATCGGTCAGCCGATGACGGACATCATGAGCCTGGAAGGTATCCGGCTGATCGGAACATATCTGGTCAAGGTTTATGAAGGCTGTGATGATCCGCAGGCATGGGATGCGATTACCTGGGCAAGTACGCTGGGCGGAATGGTAATCAATACGGCAGGTGTGACACTGCCGCATGGGATGGAACATCCGGCAAGCGGTCTGAAAGATATCGTACATGGAAGAGGGCTTGCAGCTCTTACGCCTGTCATTACGGAAGCAAGTGCGCAGGGTGCTCCCGAGAAATATGCGCAGATTTCAAAACTGCTTGGAGGAAGCGGCGCAGGAGATTGTGCGGAACGGATTCGTGTCCTGCTTGCAGAACTGAAGCTGAGTATGACACTTTCCGAGCAGGGAATTACAGAGGAAGATATCCCATGGATGTGTGAAAACTGCTTCAAGGTATCGGCGGCGGGAATTGCAAATCATCCGGTCGTATTCTCGAAAGAGGAAATAGCGGAACTGTATCGAAAAGCATTATAAAAGAGATTGGAATGAAGTTGGATAGAACTGGAATAGAAAACGATTTTATGGAGAAACTGTTCCTATCATCGAAAGGAAAAGAAAACTGTTTCCTGAAACAAAAAATAGTTGCCTAAGACATACCTGTATGCTATAATAGCAGAAGTTGTGAGAATATGGAAATTCACAGGAGGTGTCAATCGTGGCAATATTAAAGATGGTATTAACAATTTTGTTTATAATTATATGTATCGCTTTGACAGTGATTATCTTACTTCAGGAGGGAAAATCTGCGGGACTGGGTGCAATCAGCGGCGCAGCCGAGACATACTGGAGCAAGAACAAGGGACGTTCAATGGAAGGGATGCTGGTTAAGGTTACCAGAGTTCTGGTTGCTTTATTTATTGTGATATCAGCCATATTGAATATTAGTAGTTTCTAAGAACGAAAGAGCTGTCGTAGTATACGGCAGCTCATTTTTTGATTTACGCGAGTAGTGAGGAGGACAAAAATGTATTGCCACATTTTTATACGGCGGACACCGCGATAATCAGAGATTTCAAGTAGAGCGTGAAACTTCTGGTTTATAGGAAAGTATGTAAGGGGGAAACAGATTGGATAAGGAACAATTCGAAAATAGAAAGAAAATGTTATATGATTTTATCTGCGATGATTTGTATGTGCCGATGAAGACAAAGGAAATAGCGATTATGCTCCGTGTGGAGAAAGCACAGCGCGGAGAATTGCAGGGAATCCTGGATGCGCTTGTGGAAGAGGGAAAAATCGAAATATCTAAAAAGGGAAAGTACACAAAATCATCGGAGAAGTACAGCACGGGAGTTTATACTGGGAACAGCCGGGGGTTTGGGTTTGTCACGATAGAAGGCGAAGAGGAAGATATTTTCATACCGGAAGAGAACACGAACGGGGCCATGCATCTGGATACGGTGCAGGTTCAGGTGTCTGGGAATCGAACGGGAAAACGCCGTGAGGGTACGATTGTAAAAGTGATTACCCGTGGGTTGAACCAGATCGTCGGAACTTACCAGAGCAGCAAAAATTTTGGATTTGTGATTCCGGATAATCAGAAGCTTGCACAGGATATTTTTGTGCCGTTGGAGCGCTCGAAAGGAGCTGTGACCGGGCACAAAGTTGTGGTTGAGATCACGGATTACGGAAAATCCGGCACGAAAAAACCGGAAGGACGGGTTGTGGAAATTATCGGTCATATCAATGATCCGGGAACGGATATCCTTTCGATTGTACGCGGTTATGATTTGCCGGTGGAGTTTTCTGAGAAAATCATGCATCAGGTGGAAAACGTTGCGAAGGAAGTCAGTAATCCAGATATGGCGGGCAGGATGGATATCCGTGACTGGCAGATGGTCACCATTGACGGGGAAGAGGCAAAGGATCTTGACGATGCCGTTTCTCTTACAATGGATGCGGAGAATTATGTCCTGGGTGTGCACATTGCGGATGTTACAAACTATGTACAGGAGCACAGTGCGCTGGATATCGAGGCTCTGGATCGGGGAACCAGTGTATATCTGGTGGACAGAGTCATTCCGATGCTTCCGCACAGATTATCAAATGGGATCTGTTCTCTGAATGCCGGAGAAAACCGTCTGGCGTTGAGCTGTATTATGATCATTGACCGAAAGGGTCGGGTGATTGATCACAAAATAGCAGAGACAGTCATCAATGTAGATCGCAGGATGAGTTATACTTCCGTGAAAAAGATACTGGAAGACAGGGATGAAGCGGAGATGAAAGAATATGAGGAACTGGTTCCGATGTTTGAAAAAATGAAGGAGCTGGCAGCCATTTTAAGGAAGAAGCGTATGAGCCGTGGCTCGATCGACTTTGATTTCCCGGAGACAAAGATTCTGCTTGATGAAAAGGGAAAACCGGTGGAAATAAAGCCGTATGACAGAAACGTAGCGACCAAAATCATTGAGGATTTCATGCTGATTGCCAATGAGACTGTGGCACAGGATTATTTCTGGCAGGAAATTCCGTTTGTATATCGTACTCATGAAAATCCGGACGAAGAGAAGATTCGGAAACTTTCAACACTTATCAACAACTTTGGCTATTCGCTTCACATCGCACAGGATGAGGTGCATCCCAAGGAACTGCAGAAGCTTTTGATGAAAATTGACGGAACACCAGAGGAAGCGCTGATCAGCCGTCTGACCCTGCGATCCATGAAACAGGCAAAATACACGACGGAGAATACCGGTCATTTCGGACTGGCAACCTCTTATTACTGTCATTTTACCTCACCGATCCGCCGGTATCCGGATCTGCAGATTCACCGGATTATCAAGGAAAATCTGCGCGGCAAAATGAGTGCAAAGCGCTTGGATCATTACGAAAAAATTCTGCCGGAGGTTGCCAAGCACTCCAGTGAAATGGAACGCCGGGCAGATGAAGCGGAACGTGAGACGGATAAGCTGAAAAAGGCCGAGTATATGGAATCTCATCTGGGTGAGGTGTTTGAAGGCGTGATATCCAGTGTTACAAACTGGGGGCTCTATGTGGAGCTGCCGAATACGATTGAAGGACTTGTGCATGTAACGGCTCTGCGTGACGATTATTATCACTATCAGGAGGATACGTACGAGTTAATCGGAGAGGCGACAAACAGGCATTATAAGCTGGGACAGAAGGTATTCGTCCGGGCAGTGGATGTGGACAGAATGCTTCGCACGATTGATTTTGAATTGGTCGGAGAGGACGAAAGAAAAGAAGATTCGGATTTCCAGGAAGAATAGGGATTGATGAAACCGCACCGGATATGTTATATTTGATAGGCAGATTCGCATATCCGGAATATGGAGGCTTAAAATATGGGAAAAGAATCCATCAAATTAATAGCAAATAATAAAAAAGCCAGACACGATTATTTCCTGGAGGAGCTTTATGAAGCCGGTATCAGCCTTCACGGCACGGAAGTCAAAGCGCTCCGACAGGGAAAATGCAGTATCAAGGAAGCATTTGTTCATATAGAAGGCGGAGAGATTATCTTATACGGAATGAATATCAGTCCTTATGAAAAGGGAAATATCTTCAATCGTGATCCGCTTCGTCCGAAGAAGCTTTTGATGCATAAAAGTGAGATAAACAAATTACTGGGTAAGATCAAGGAGAAGGGCTATACACTTGTTCCGGTAGAGGTATATCTAAAGGGCAGTCTTTTCAAGGTTCAGATTGCACTGGCAAAGGGAAAGAAACTCTATGACAAGCGCGAAGATATTGCCAAAAAAGATGCGCGCAGAGAGGCAGAGCGTGAATTTAAGATTCGAAATTTGTAATCATTTTGCTGTTTATGATTATTTCATAATTGAACATCTTGACCGCACGGGCAGAACCCGCGTATAATAGGTTAAGAACAAAAGATTTTTATAAATGATTCAGGGCTAGTAATGGTTTCGACAGGGATTATGAAGCTGGAGAAGCGAGTCGCAGGACGATGCGTTAAATCTCAAAATTAAAATTAAACGCTAACAATAATAAATTAGCTTACGCTGCCTAGTCGGCGTTGTCCGCTCTAATGTACCTACACTTTAGAATCCGGGCATCAAATTATGTAGGAAACGATATATACAAAGCTTTGCGTATATAGACGTAATATGAAGCTACTAAAGCACTTACGGTGTTCATGCTGGAGGTGTGGAGGGAATGTCAAAGCATGAACTACACTCGTAGAAGGACAGGGGATTGGTTTTTGGACACGGGTTCGACTCCCGTCTAGTCCATCGTAAAGCCTTATAGAAAGGGGATTCTCGAGCACTTGATTTTAAAAGGTAACACTTGAGGTAACACCCTAATATTTGAGCATTGAAATAAAGACATTGCGATACGTAGTGTCTTTATTTTTGTGTTTAAATTGACAAGTAATAGTAAAAGTCATATGCTTTATACGATTAAATAATATAGAGGAGGATATTAAAATGGTAAGAAAAGCAAATGATACGAACGAATCAGCCAATATTAATATATATCCAAATAAAATACTACATGTCAAAGATATTCAAAGAATATTTGGTTATATAGAGGTAAAAATCCCTTTGTCTGAAAAAATATTATTAAATGTAAATGAAGCATCAGAATACTCTGGAATAGGAATTTCCAAAATAAGAGAGTTAATGAATACAAGGTGTTCCGATTTTGTGGTTTTAAATGGTAAAAAGAAACTATTGAAGCGAAGAAAATTCGAACAATGGATTGAACAACAATCTGAACTTTGAAGAAAATACCTATCCATTTCCATAATTTCCCAAACAAACATTCTGTCTTTCCTCACTCCTCTCATTGTCGTATAATGTTATTTATATGAAAAAAAATTTACATTTTGTGAGGGGAAAGAAAATATAATGCTTAAACGATATACTTTGTATTTAGATGAAAGCGAAACGCATCAAAAGGATAGAAAATTAAATAAGGATATTAATAAACATTTTTGTATGGCTGGTATAATAGTCGCAGATGATGACTATAACGAACTAGAAAAAAGCATAAATGATTTAAAGCGTGAAACATGGTCAGATCTTCCTAATCCAGAAAATGTTATACTTCATCAAATAAGGATTACTGATGCGGTAAAAGGTAGATTAGATTGTAATAAATATCCCGAATATCAAAGGTTTAGTAAGAATAATACAAGAAAAACATTTTATAATAATTTAAAGAACACGATAAACTTAAATAAAATAAATATAATTGGTGGAAGCATATGCAACGACGATTTAGATAAATATTTTAATGTTTCAAAAAATAGTCCAGATAAGTATTTAATATGTTTACAGTTACTTTTAGAAAATTATTGTCATTTCCTTTGCAAAAATAACGGTTTTGGAAGAATAATTTATGAATCAAGAGAACTAATAAGCGATGAGAAACTAAGGAATAGATTTTATCACATCAAATTAATGGGTTCAATGTATATAAATAAGGCTGTTACAGATAAATATTTGCTTGGTATTGACTTTTTACCCAAAAATAGTAATTGCGCTGGTTTACAATTAGCTGATTTTATTCCAAATTCATTTGCGAAAGACCATGGATTCATTCCGCAAAGTAAGTATAATATATTTGGTACACTGAAATATTATAGATATGATGGATATATTGAAAATAAGAAACGATTTGGAATTAAATATATGCCATAAATTTCAAATATATAAATAATACATATTGACAACCATTTAAACATATATTAATATATGTATAGGGATTGGGAGACGCTAACACACAAGAATTCATTTCGGAAACTGTTAGTAATGCCAAAAGCAAATTATATGAGAATTATATCGTCGGCAACGAACCCTATATCATTAAAGCTACCGCATAGGTAGCTTTTTTGTGTTGTATTTATATGAAAGCACCTACTTAATTGTAGGTGCTTTTTTGTGTATTAGAAATTCATCTCTGTAATTAATAGAATGGAAAATTAAAAAGAAGTTTATCAAAATTAATTAAGAAAATAATTTATAACAAAATAAGAAATATTCTGTTTTTTATTACAATATAATCCATTATTCGATATTTATTTTTATAAAGCGAAAATACAATAATAATTTTTAATAACTATAATAATTAACTTTTATTATTGACAAACATATATGCTTATGGGATAATTTGAAAAATCAAAAATGTAATTAGATAAGGGGCTGAGTTTATGAAAAACTATAAAAACTACAACAAAATTTCTCTATTATTTTATTTATTTCCACTATTATTTTTGAAATTAAACTGGTATCAGCATATTGTGAGAAATGATAGTAAAGTGACTTTGACTCCAGGAAATGGAGTAGACTTTTTTTCTTCGCATTCTGGTTTGATTCTCATTTTATTTCTATTAATGATAATTATTCAAATCTATTCTGTATATCATTCTACTCGTTCTATGTATATTTTATCATTTGGCATCTCTATTATTTGTTTTTCTATTTTATTATTTTTCCCATATCTGGATAATATAAAAATGTTACAAGTTTCAACCTTATTTAATTTTTATTATGATTTTGGATTTTATATTGTTGCGGGAGGTATGCTTATAGGCATATTATTAAAAATAATATCATTTTATCTTTTTACACGAAGGGAGAAAAAAGTATGAAAAAAGCAATAGCTTTATCACTTGTATTAACAGTTATGTTTAGTCTATTTCAACCATACACTGTTAAAGCAAAAAACATTTCAGAAATAAGTAAAATTTATGAAGCCAATGACGGTTATGTCGCAAAAAATCTTGAAAATTTATTAAAAAAAGGGAAACCGACAAAGCCACAATCAAAAGTATTAGTAAGTAAAAATACAACAACATTAGCATCTGTATCAGATGCTAATGTACAAACGTATATAATTCAAAATGAAGAACTTACTGATGCGGACGGTGTTTCTACAGGAGTATATGCACTCACAACTGCTTCGACAATATCAACTGGAAGCACTAATGTTAGTGGATATGATCAAACAATAGCAGTAAAATGTTATTCTACTATATATTATAATATAAAAGCAGATGCAAATGGTATTGATCATTATTGTCTTACTAAAATAAGCGGTGGATATACCAAAAGTGATAAAAGCACCGTTTTAGTTTCACAGAGTATTGTCTACGGCGAATCGGGGCCAAGTTCATTTTCTTCTAATGGTTCCTATACTGTAGATGGTTCATATGCTCCAAGTTCAACAACAACTTCATGGAGTAAATCTACTGGATTTACTGGTTATATAGCTAGAGTTGGTTATTATAGTATTGGAGCGACCTATAGTGTTAAATTGACAAAAGGATCAAGTACATGGACATTTTATCAGTATAATAATTTATAATTTTTAACCTCCTCAAAATAAAATTTATAATATGGTTATAAGCAATATTAATGTCCTTAGAATATAGTCAAACGTATTCTAAGGACATTAATTATACCTAGATTGATATATAGGCGTTGTTCTCAAACTATGTTTCAATTCAATTAGAAACGTAAGTTGCTATTGTCAAAATAAAGACATTGTTTCTTATACTAAATAATCGAAAACAATCAAATTTCTATCCAAAATCTGCTATCCTAACATTTCCCCACACAATAAATAAAAATCAAAAATAGGGTTCATTTAGCGTGAAAAACGCTATAGATATACTAGATACTTCGGGGAGTACACCCTAAATCTTTCGACTCAGGGTGCATGAGTTATGAAAATTATATTAGCTGGTAGCTAATACTTCTTAAGTATAACATATTTTATAATTGATTGTATAAAATTAATATTAAATATTTGTTAAAATCAATTTTTTCAATGTGCAATTATGCACAATGAGATTTTCGATTCAACAAAGAATGGGTGTCCCCAATTTTGGGGAGTCAGATATTAAGTTATCAGCGTTCCCAGAATTGGGAGCGTCATTGTGGCTGAGAAGTTTGGGAAAAATCATAATCATGTATTAAGGGATATTGATAATTTACTATCTGGCTGTCCAAATCTGGACAGCGAAATGTTTTTCGAAACGACATACAAAAGTCTTCCATGAATATCGTCCGAATTACGGACGAAGAAATTCCCTTCAAAGGGAAACCGTAATGTCCGTTTTTCGGATATTTAATATTAGCTGGTCGGTACGAAATTCGAACGAAGCAACGAGTAACTTAGAAGATTTTGAAAAGGCTAAGTTAAACTTAGGGTAGAGACAACAACGCGACCAGAGATAAGACAGCCGAACAGAAATCAAGAGAAGCCAAAGCATTGAAGGAAGTTGAGGGAGTTTTGGCGAGAAAAAGACAGGCGACATCTACAGGAGGTGTTAATCCACAGCTTGTGGCGAATTTGCCACAAGGTGAAGCACAAATAGAACAAGGAAAAACTCGTGACATTGTAGCCAAGAAAGTCGGACGGAGAATTAAGGAGTTGGAACGGTTGTATGGGATTGAAAACGGGGGTAAGGGCGCAAATCGCTATCTACAGCTTTCTAATAAATCAAAAGCTGTAAAATCTCAAGATGATGTCGCATCTGACATGAATATATCAGTGGCAACCCTCCAAAACTACAAACTCCTTGCAGATATGATACCCGAATTATCCGACTTAGTCGATACCGCCAACTTAGTCGATATGGTGTTAAAAGTTTTGATCCCGTACTTTTTGGAACGGGTTGGAATAATCTTCGCCAATATGTTGGCGAATCCGCCACATCTGCCATCGATGCTAATTGTTCACGAGTATGGAAGGATTTTAGGTTTTTGGGTTCAAAGCAAAAAACCTCACTGAATATCAATCATCCATTCCATGACTTCTCCCTGTTCTTCTTCTGATAAACTTTTCATCATAGCTAGGGCAGTAGTCTTGGTTACGATGCCAGTATCTACCAAATCTGAAAGTTCTGGAATCATATCTGCGAGGAGTTTATAGTTTTGGAGGGTGCGAACATCTATGTCCATGTTTTTTGCCAGAGTTTCTTGTGTGAACGAATTTTTTTCGCCCACGATTGTTCCTTGGGTATTTGCAGAACCTTCTCTAACTCCATATAACCTCTCCAACTCTTTAATTCTCAATCCCACTTTCTTAGCTGAACCACCAACATCTCCACGTTGAATTATTGCGATTTCCCTTTGAAGGGAAGTCGGTTATTATTCATATGTTCACTCTTCCTGTATAAAATATCTTGTCCCATTTCCAGAAGATGGTATAATTATCTTATAGCTTAACAAATTTATAGGTGGAAATACGAATCAAAGAAAGTCAAGTTTATAAAAGCTTTTCAAAAAAGAATAGAGCACTAAAAGATGGTTGGTATCCCAGTTGGAAGAAAGAAATATTAGAATCTATTTCTGAATACTCTAAAGATGATATGAAAAATTTAATTAAAGAATATGAGATAAAGTTAGAGTTGCTTAATAATAAAAAAGCAATAAGTACGTTTGAATTTGCTACATCCGTACTTCCAAGTTTTGGTATCTTTGTGACATTAATTGTAACGCTGTCTATCAAAATTTATGATAATATTACCGTATCAAACTATTCAAGATTGATAGATGCGTGTTTTCATATTCTTGTTGGAATAATGCTTGTGCTTCTATACGCAATATTTACGACCGATTTACGATGTAGGCGTAATTCCATGAAAATTGTTTTTTACAAAGAGATTTTAGAAATTTTTCATGATAAACTTAGAAATATTAATGTGAAATAGTTGGTAGTATGTTAATATTTATATTAAGAAAGATGGGTGGAGTTATGGGATTAAGATTTCGAAAAAGTATTAAAATAGCACCGGGCATCAGATTAAACGTATCAAATAAAAGTGTCGGTGTCTCCGCAGGTGTAAAAGGTGCGAGGGTATCTGTTAATTCTTCTGGTAGAAAGACAACGACTGTCGGCATACCTGGTACTGGATTATCATATAGCACTTCATCTAGTAGCAAAAGAAAAAAGAATAGTCCGAATGCTGCACCAGTTATTAGTTATGCAGATCTTCCGACCAGTACCAAAAGTAAAAAGATTACATTGTTACTCTGTATATTTCTAGGCATTTTTGGAGTACATCGTTTTTATACCGGAAAAATTGGAACAGGCATATTGTGGTTTGTAACAGTCGGTTTCTTTTTCTTTGGTTGGCTTGCTGACATTATCAGCATTTTATCTGGACACTTTATAGATGGAAATGGGAATGTAATAAGACAAGGGTAAAGCGGTTGCCCTCCAATTGGAGGATGAGCGCAAAAATGAAATTCATGCAGAAAAAAAATTAGCCTGTGACTTTTTGATCACAGGCTTTTGATTTTGAATTGATGTTATAATTTATGATTCTCTATAGATTATCCCTGTGTATTCCCATAATAATTTTGGGCTGATATAAAAATCATATTGTGTAGACTCTTTTTCTTCGCCCCATTTTCTATCAGTAATGTTCTTTTTAAATGCGAGTCCAATTGGTAAGATTCCTCTTATAATACCCTGTCGTATAAATTGCTGATCCTTACCCATAAGTTTAGCTGCTATTACTACCGGAATATTTTTACCATCAAATTCTGGAACTTGATATATTTTGTTATCCTTTATTTCTAAATATTTTGATGTCAAATTGTTATTGTCCATTGTTATAATTTATCCTTTCTGCATTAAAAACACCTCAGAGCCTATGACTCCAAGGTGTTTTCTTGTTCGTCTACATATTCTAGAATGTCTCCTGGCTGACAATTCAAATACTTGCACAGGGCATCTATTGTTCTAGTGTCTATGTGTCCACCTTCGTGGATCTTTTTCCAAGTTGCTTGACCAATAATTTTATCTTTCTTCGTCAGAGAATATGAAGTAAGCTTTTTATTCTCTAGTATCTCTAATAGCTTATTGTAATTAATCGCCAATTTATCACCTCCAATAGATACAGTATATCAAATTCTAGCGACATTGTATATTGACAAAATAACTAAAAATAATATAGCTAATAATTGCGATATTTGTACATTCTGCGAATTGAATATAGCTAGATATAGCGATATAATGTTGCTATCAAGTAAAACAATTCAATAATTTTTATATGGACATCGTGTCCACATAAAATCAATTAGCATTTGGACATTTTAGACCAGATGCAAAACTGATAGGAGGTGAAGCTTATGCTTGTGACAATGAATATTAATCAAATCACAATACCTGAAGTATTTACAAAAAGTGTACCAAAGAAAAGTAAAGTCGATAGTCATATTAAATATTACATTAAACATGGTGCATTGCAAAAGCAGATTATCATTACACAAAAAGGAATGTTAGTTGATGGCTATTGCGATTATATCACAGCAAAGACATGTAATGTCAACGAGGTTCAATGTGAATTAAACACAAAGCGTTTAAGAAAAGGTTATGAACGCAACAGGAAGATAGGTAATAGGACACACAAGAGAGAAGTGTTATATAATCGCCAAAATGGCAAATGTGCGATTTGCGGTAAGTATCTGCAAATACATAATAGAGCAAGTTCTGAAGACTATCTAACATTTGACCATGTGCTACCGGTATGCAAGGGTGGAAGTAATGGTTTGATCAATCTACAGGGATTATGTAAAAGTTGCAATTATAATAAGGCTGATAAGTAGGAGGACAGGAATATGAAAGGTTTGAGTTGTTTGGAATTGAAAGAAAAGTTGGAAGGTCATATTGGGGAGATTGGTTTATATGAAGAGATACGAGTTTTTGATTTTAAAAACCCACATACGGAAAAACAGATAATCTTAACGGATGATTTTATTCATTACATAGTTGGAGTAGCAGAGGGAAAGGAAATCTTACATATAGATCTAGATAAAATAGGAAACTTTACTTCTTACAAAGAGAAGGAAAAAGAAGTTTATAATGAAGTAATATCCATACATATTAAAGAGAATAACGAAACTATTTGTATTAAATTCTAGGAGGGTGACCATAGATGATTAAATCAAACAACAATTTTGCAGTAGTGACAGATGGAAAAGAAGTAAAACAGATTGGTAAATCAGGCATCTATATGCCAACGGTAAAGCAAAAAAATAACAGCTCACAGATTAAGTGGCTGCCGGATGTGTATAAAAAGCATGAGAGTTGACAGAATGTATGTTCTGAGATATATTGTAAGTAGGACATTAGGATTGTCCGAAACAACAATATAAATCACTGATGCTTTACAGTTAGATATTCAATTAGTAGTCCGCGAAGACTTAAGATATCTATGATTATACTCTGTAATTCGAGTTCTGTCAATATGAAATCTTGAAAAAGTCAAACTACTTTCCAGAATATTATTAGTATCAGTCAGACATATATCGGTCGATTAGCGATTGATATATGTCTTGATTGTATTCTTGTATCATTTTTTACAACTCATTAACCAAATAGGGAGAAGTCTACCCTACAACAACATAACATATTTTTATAGGAGGACGTTTGATGTCAGAAAAGAACAGTAGCCTTAATGACTATGGCCAATTTATTACAGGATTAAAAATCAAGAGTATTCACGCTGATGAGCTAAAAGATTATCTTGACTGTAAAGGTGAGGATTTAAAGAGCAATTCGGCAATGCTTACCAACAGTCTATTTTTACAGTACATGATGAAACATGGACTGAAATATGACAAAGCTAATAATTCAACAAATGATTGTATTATGATGAAATTTAAATATGGAACAGATGATATATCTAGTAGCAACTTGAGGGTTTGGTTCTACGAAAATACTTCAACTGTAAAATATAAATGCAAAAGAAAAAAGACAGATGATGGTCAACCATGTTATTTGAATCCTATAACATACAAGATGCTTATGCGTTCGCCTTCAAAAGCGAAAGAAGGTGATTGCCTGTTTATTAAAGAATCACTTTGGGAAACTGCTATAAAATGGTTATCTATCGACCTATTTCATAAAATGCCAACCACTAATGCAAATATTGTAGCTATGAGCGCATATATGACACTGCCAACGGCTACAATGGTTGCTACTATTCCGATTAGCCCAGAGGAGTTACTTATTGTAAAAGATATAGAGAGTTTTTGTGAAGTATATGCTGTCTCAGTAAAATGCAAGGATGTTGAACATATACGACAGGTATTAGATTTTAAAGCAATGGAAACACAAGCAAATGAATCGGGCTATACATTCTATAGGAAGAAACAAAGTCGTGATGGTCTAATACTGATTGAGAAAAAGGGAATGAAATCACTTGCTGATAAATTAATAGAGATTGAAGATTTGAGTGGTATTAAAATTGATCTTACCCTAAACGAAAAGAATATACCTGATATAAAAGCAATGGAAAGTCCTTTGAATAGTGTTGGGTATTCATTCTATAAAAAGAAATGTTCTTACAAAGGTTTCACGCTTATAGATCAGTCCGAAGATTCTGTAAATGAAAAAGGAATTACACCAATATATAAGGATCGTACATATACAAGGAATGAATGTTATGTGGACAGGCATATTGATGAAAATGGTAATAAGCAGAAAATTAAAGTAAAAAACACAATTCATGATGGGATGGGGGTGATTGACCATTCTATGATGCCAAAAGGAATGGAAGGATTTATTTATTGCCGTAGTCTCATGAGCAAAATCTGTTTCTTTGATGGTGAAGTTGTTCAATTCTTTAAGGATAGATTTGGTGCTGAATATGATACAGCCACTGTAAAAGACATGTTTGGAAATGATGTAAAAGTAAGTAATATTCGTGCTATTACAACAGATAATGGTGTTAAGTTCTTAAAATTCAAGGATTTGTTAGACGGAACTGAAATGACCATTTACAAGCACTGGGTTAAAAAGATGGAAGAGAACCAGAATTTATGGGGAATCGTAAAGAGTGCGCATAAATCGAAATATGGTGATTTACAGAGGGGCAGTTATCAGATGTATGGAAGTTTACCAACTACTGATGATACAATCCTTAAACAGATAGCACAGCCAACCATTGATTATATTAATAGCCTTAAGACAGATGATGTAAAGTTTGCTGAGTATCTACGTGTAACTAATACAAGTTACTCCATTAATAGTATGCTACTTGCTATGATGAATCATAGTGCTAATTTTGTTAAAACAGATTGGTACAAGACGCAGAAAACACAAATTATTCATGAATTAAAAGACAGATCTGAACTTGGTAAACTATACCAGATAGCGGACAACCTTACAATTTGTGGTAATCCTTATGCATTGCTTCTAAATGCTGTCGGTGATGATTATAAAAATGACAAAACATTATTAGATATTGAAGATGGTGTGCAATGTTATACTGAGCATTTTAAAAATGGAGAATATTTGGCAGGATTCAGAAGTCCTCACAATTCGCCCAATAATGTGATTCACTTGCAAAATCATTATCATCCGATTTTCAAACAGTATTTTCCACATTTGGGTAAAAATGTAATTGTAATAAATATGATAAATACACCAACTCAAGATAGGCTTAATGGCCAAGATGAGGACAGTGATTTTGTATTTGTGACAAATCAACCACAGATGACAGAACTTGCTAAAAAGTGTTTTGAAGATTATCCGACAATAATAAATGAGATACCGAAACTGGATAGCGCATACAATAACACAATGCATGATTTTGCCATGATAGATAATAAGATTGCAGCAAACCAGATGGCAATTGGATGGAGCAGTAATCTAAGTCAGCTTGCATTAAGTTATTACTATGACAAGTTATATCATAATTTAGATACTGAAGGTGCAGAACAGGATGGTCTAAAACAATATGAAGATATCTTTATTATAGGAAGTGTTCTTGCTCAAGTAGCCATTGATAGTGCAAAAAGGGAATATGAAATCAAACCAGTTTCCGAGCTTCTAAGAATATCGAGACTAGGATGTATGGGACTAGAAAAAAAATATCCTGCGTTCTACGCAGAAATTCAGAGATTAAAGGCCAAGAAGGATAAAAAATACAAGTATGATGCTGAAAAATTGGAAGCACGATATGAGGAAATTACAAGTTCTATTATCTCAGAGTGTAAGTGTCCTATGCAGATTTTATCTGGAATCATTGATACCTATATATATGATGGAAGAGGTAAAAATCGGGGGAAAAGTCTTAAATTTGAGTATATGTTGCTAAAAGAGAAATATAGTAAAGATGAATCAACGGTACAAGCTGATAAAATAGAAGCATTGATTGCAGAGTATGACAAACAAATGAATCAATTAAATACGAAAGATAAAGATTATACGGTACAAGCTGATGCCTTAACGAAAGGTCATATCCGTTATATAAAGCGTAAGTATAATATTGAGCCAGCAACAATGCGATATTTGATTCGCAGAGCAATGGGGTGGATGGTAGGAAAAGATAACAATACAAAGTACCAGAAGCGTCAATTGGTTACGTTATTTGCTTATGATTCTGAGATGTTTTTGAATTGTTTCAAAAAATTAAAACAAAAGAAAACAGAAAAAGTCTCGGAAGTGGCTTAAATAAAGGGTTTATAAAATGTGCATAAGAAAGAGGGTAAAAAATAAATTTTATTCTCTTTTTTGCACAAAAACTATCTTGCCATGAGTATAGTAACATTTGAACAAACAAAAAACAATATACAAACTAGACAAAATAAATTATACATTTTTATGCAATATTTATTGTTTCATAAATTAGGAAGAGAGGAGAAGCAACATTGCAAGAGGAAGTAAGAACAAAGCTCAATGATTATATAGAGACAAATGGTATCAAAGCAAAATATATATCTGAGCGGGTCGATATTCCAGATTACATTCTTTCAAGATTTAGGTCAGGTAAGATAGAATTAAATGGATCTAGTCTAAATAGACTGATTGAATATTTAAAAGTTAAGTAAATTAAGCAACACCCAAAATGGTGATGCTAAAAATTATAATGGCTCACAAGGGTAAAGTTCCCCGTGGGTAACAGTAAATAGAATTTATACTTCGAGTAGCTTTAGCTACGAGAAAAGAGTGTTGTTGCTTGCAACGACACGATACCAATGTCATAGACGGCAAGGGGGTATGTACATAATAGATGAATAGTAGTTGTGCAGAAGTAGAAAGAGAAATTATTGGAACGGTTGTTGATTCGGATGGTGTAATCCTTGATTATATTTATGCTGGTGATAGAGTCCTTCATAAAGATGAGAAAAAGCCGACGGATATATATTATTTAGATTTTAATAAGGATAAGAGCTTTGTTAAATTGTATGGTGGAATGACTGAATTGAAAAAAAGATTGAGTAATCCAGAATTTGCGGTTGCTATTTCGCTATCTGATTATGTTTGCTATGAAGATTGTATTCTCAGAGAAGGCGGTCATAAGAGTGGTAAAATCTTAGATGTCCATGATTTGTGCATTAAATTGGATATGAATTATGAACAGTTAAGAAAATTAATAGCTTCACTTATTAAAAAAGGAATACTAGGTACACATAAAACTGGTAGTGCTGATAATGCTAACATTCTTATGAAATCCATAACAGTTAATCCTTGGATATATACCAGAGGTTCAAAGGTTAATAAAATGATCTTGGGATTGTTTGAAAAATCTGGTTGGCAAAGTATTATGAAATAGTTAAGAGTATTGTCTGCGACGCTTGCTACACAAACTTTATTCCGCTTGCGCTCCATAAAGATTTGTGCATCTTTTTCGTAAGAGTGTCCTTGCGTATGCTGCGCATCCTGCAAGTCCATCATACGAAAACATACGAAAACAATTTTTTTGATTTTTTATGTAAAATGATTCGATAATGATGTAAATAAATTATTATAGTAACAGTAAAATAATTAAACTGTAATTGGTCACAGCAGACTAAGAGGTTTCTCCACCCCCAAAACAGGGTTCAAAGCCTTATAAAATAAGGGATTTTGACGTTTTTGAAATGGTACTATATTTCCCATTTTATGCCTTAAAATGGTACTATATTTCCCATTTTGAGTTTTGAGGATTCAAAGTGAACAGTAATCATGTTATGGCGGTAACGCAGAATTGCGAAATCGTTAAATAACTACAATGCCACAGATTAGTGACTGCGAAAAAAATACAATTGAATATGAACTAAATTTATAGAGTCATACTTGTTTTGCATATAGCGAATGGGTATGGCTTTTATTTATTTTAAATTTTTCTTACATATTAGATGTGTAAGAACAAAAAAATTTCTTTATAGGAGGATTTCAAAATGAAAATTACAAAACAGATTATTAAGACAACAAAGGTAAATTGTGCGGGAGTATATGCTATTTCAGACGAGAATGGAACAGTGCTTTATATTGGTTCAGGTATAGAGTTGGGTGATAGACTCACTAATCACAGATGGAATCTTGAAAAAGGTAAATATGCCAATACGAGAAAGAAATATGTATTGCAAGATATCTTTGATAATGGAATTCTATATTTCACGGTGTTACATGAAAGTGTACATAGTAATGACGAGATTAAGCATATGACAAAAAAGGAAAAGACGGATTTAGAGAAAGCGTTGTCTGTATTGGAACAATTGTACATTGAAATGTATAAGGATACTGCTTGCAATACTCAGCGCACAGTTAACAGATCAAGCGGATATAGCACAAAAGTGAGTACAATGAATCGAAGAATACTAAATATTGGTTCTCATAACCCAAACTGTAAATACACAGAAGATTTGATTACTAATGTAATATATCTCAAAAATAAGGGATTAAAAGCAGGTAAGATTGTGGAACTGTTAAATGATATTGATGTACATATGTCACAAAGTTACATTTATAACATTGGCAAAATGAGATGGACTGATTTACAGGGCAAAAAACCAGGTTGGTATACTGAGTAGCCTTATCAGTCGAAAGCTGATTGAACAGATAGGTATATAGGATATACCTGTGAGCTAATTGCAATAGTCAGGAATCCTATATACAGGCTATCATTTATATAAGGAAAGAGAGGTGTTAATGGTTGGAAGATAGAGAAAAAAAGCCATATAAGATTATTTCTAATAATAATTTGGTTCGGTGGCTAGTGGGTGAACGTAGCTACTTTTATGTTAGTAGATATAAGAATACTGAAACAGGAAAGATGAATACGGCATTCGTTCCATCAAAATTATTAGATGAACTATTAGAGATTTATTACGATGGCAGAGCGAATGGTTTATATAACAATTATATAGCTAAGACAAGCCAGAAGGCAGAATAGAAGAGGAGGGAACTATATTATGAGTTGGTTTTGGTTGTTTATTTTCATTGTAACTTATGTGGGCATTGATGATAAAGATAATAGTAAGCAAGAGCGTAAGTATGCAAAAATAATGTGTGCTTACTCTATGGTAGTAATAGTTGGTCATTGTTTGTGCTCACTCTTGACGTTCATAGCAGGATAAGATATGCAGGAATGGGCGAAGAGATTCTATAACAGTAAGGCATGGAGACAGTGCAGAGAGAGTTACATTGCCAAGCGAGTGGCCATTGACGGTGGACTTTGTCAGACGTGCCACAAAGAGCCGGGATATATCGTGCACCACAAGGTATGGCTAACACCTGATAACATTACTGATCCAATGATAGCTTTGAACCTTTCAAACCTACATTATGATTGTCACATCTGCCACAACAGGGAAAAAGAAAATGTAGATAAGCCAAGATATTATTTTAATGACAGCGGTGAACTGATTTTGTTACCGGACGATGAAGAATAGATACGCCCCCATAAAAAATTATTTTGTAGGTGGCTCTAAGACCGATGGTGAGTCTCGGAGTAACACACAAGTCATTTTCATAGAGGGTGTAGGTTGACATAATTACTGAAAGGAAGGTGAAGAAAATGGCTTATAAAAAAACATACGATGATATGACCAAAGATGAAATTATTAAAAAAGAGAAAGAAAAATTAAACGGAATCTACTTGAAAATGGAATCAAAAACAAAGAAATCTGTATCATCTTTAGTTGATGAAGCTGCTTTTATGTCTGCATCTTTGTTTCAATTGCGACAGATTATAAATAAAAAAGGATACACAGAAGATTATCAGAACGGTGCAAATCAAAAGGGTGTAAAGAAGTGTTCTGAAATGGAAATTTACATAAATCTATCCAAAAACTATATGACGATTATGAAGCAATTAACCGATCTGCTACCAAAACCAGCCACAGGAAAATCCGATGAATCTGATGGATTTGAGCAGTTTGTTGGTGAGCGTAATGATTAAATATTCTCTTGACTCTAACCCAATCCGTGAATATTGGGAAAAAATTGAATCAGGTGAAGAGGTTGTTGGAAAAAAGATATTTTATACATATCAAAAACTTATTAAGGATTTGGATGATAAAGATAGTGAATACTTTTATAGTCCAGCCAGAGCAAATCATGCTATAGAATTTATAGAAAATTATTGCTGTCATATTAAGGGCGATCTTGGTGGTAAGACAATTGTACTTTCATTGTGGCAAAAAGCCATGATTGCAGCAGTATTCGGATTTGTTGACATTGAAGGAAACCGAAAATATCACCGCTGCATACTAATTGTTGCAAAGAAAAATGGTAAGTCAATACTAGCTTCTGCTATTGGTCTATATCTTATGATTGCAGATAACGAGCCAGGTGCAGAAGTGTATGCCTGTGCCACTAAGAAAGATCAAGCCAAGATTATTTGGGGAGTTGCCAAAAGTATGGTAGGTAAATCTCCAGCATTAAGAAAACGGATTAAGCGATTGGTCGGTGAATTAAACTGTGAATTAAATGATAGCGTATTTAAACCACTTGCATCAGATAGTGATAGTTTGGATGGAACGAATAATCACGCTGTTCTTTTCGATGAGGTACATCAATGGAAAAACGGAAAAGCGTTGTATGACATTATGGCAGACGGAACAATAGCACGAAGACAACCTTTGATTTTAATAACAACAACGGCAGGAACTGTTAGAAAAGATATTTACGATGATATATATGCAGATTGTGAAAAAATAATTAATGGTTATATAGGAATTGAACCTTACAAAGATGATAGAACCATTGCTTTCATATATGAACTAGATAAAAAGGAAGAGTGGAAAGATCCATCATGTTGGAAAAAAGCAAATCCGAATCTTGGAATATCTTTTCAAGAAAAAGACCTTAAATATAAGGTAGATTTGGCAAGACAAAATAAAAAATTAGTTAAGGACTTGGTATGTAAATACTTTGATATGCCTGAAACTGGTTCACAGAGTTGGTTGTCATATGAAATTCTGAATAAAAAGCTGACCTATGATATTACAAATATGAAATTGTCGTATGCTATCGGTGGAATAGATTTATCGAGTACAACCGATCTTACTTGTGCAACTGTAATATTTAAAGTTCCGAATGATCCTGTGCTATATGTAAAGCAAATGTATTGGTTACCAGCAGATAGATTACAAGAAAAGATGTTAGAGGATAAAGTGCCATATGATGAATGGATGGCAGATGGTTATTTACGTTTATCTGAAGGCAACAAAATTAATTATAAAGATGTAACTGCTTGGTTTCTTGAAATACAGAATACATATGAACTGTATATATATAAGATTGGCTATGACAGATACAGTGCTACATATTTAGTGGAAGAGTTACAACAGTATTTTGGAAAAATAACGGAACCAGTAGCACAGGGGGCGAGAACATTTAATATTCCAATGCGTAACTTTGAAGCAGATATGGAAAAGGGATTAATTAATTATAACGACAATCCAATTCTTACGTGGTGCTTGGCAAATTCATCTGTAACAATTGACACAAATAATAATATGTATCTATGCAAAACACAAGATGTCACAAAGCGTATTGACGGAACTGCCAGTTTACTTGATGCGTATATTGTCTATCTTAATGACATGAATAATTATAATACTATGGTAAATAGCCAATAAAAGGGGAGGTGGTTAAAATTGGGTTTATTTGATAAAGTATTTCCGAAAAATTCACAAGTAGAAAAGCAGGTACAGGCTTCCCTACAAGGTTATTTTAAAACATTAACGGCATACACTCCATCATTTACTACCTTTGAGGGTGGAATTTATGAGATGGAGATTACAAGAGGGGCGATTGACCGTTACGCTACTTTTTGTAGTAAGTTAAAACCGGAAATACAGGGAAATGCATACAAGAATCTTGAAAAGGTATTACAGTACAAGCCTAATCCATATATGAATACGGCGCAATTTTTGTATCGTGTTGCTACTATATTGAAAGTTAATACCACTGCTTTTATCATTCCGCTTTATGCAGAGGATTATCAGACAATAACAGGGTTTTATCCCATTCTTCCAACTAACACAGAATTAATAGATGTAGGTGGAGAACTTTGGTTAAGATATCGTTTTGCAAATGGCCAGACAGCTGCAATTGAATATAATCGAGTCGGAGTATTAACAAGATATTCATATAAGAATGACTTATTTGGTGATGGCAATAGTGCATTGATGCCAACCATGAGCCTATTAGATATTCAAAAGCAAGGAATTGTTGAAGGAATCAAACAATCAGCATTTATAAGATTCATGGCAAGACTCGGAGGTGTAATATCTCCAACCGACATGGAAAAGGAACGAAAAAAATTTTCCGCTGAAAACCTAAGTTCTGAAAATGCAAGTGGTGTTTTAATGTTCGATAATAGATATGCGGATGTAAAACAGATAGAAAGTAAGCCTTTTATCGTAGATGCGGAGCAAATGAAGATTATCCAAGATAATGTATTTAATTACTTTGGTACGAATGAGGATATCTTACAAAATAAATACGATGAAAATAAATGGAATGCATATTATGAGGGAGAAATTGAACCATTTGCAATACAATTATCTCTTGTGCTGACAAATATGTTGTTTACTTCTAAAGAACTGTCTTTTGACAATGCGGTTATGTTCACATCAAATCGTTTGCAATATGCATCAAATACTACAAAACTTTTGGTAAGTCAACAGTTATTTGACCGTGGAATTTTATCTACGAATCAGATTATGGATATTTGGAATATGGCACATGTACAGGACGGGGATAAAAGATATATCAGGAAAGAGTATACGGATATTACGCTATTAAATAAGAAAAATGGAGAGGGGGTTACAAGCAATGCCATTGAAGGTGAAGGACAGGGAGTATCGAGCGTTACAGATGTTACAGCCACAGGCTCAGAATCAGGAGAAACGATTTGATACTGATTATTACGTGGAAGGATATGCCACTACGTTTAATAAACCATATATACTCTATGAGTATGATGGTATCAAATATTATGAGGTCATTGATCGTCATGCACTAGATAGTGCTGATATGAGTGATGTGATTTTTCAGTATGATCATAAATCAAGAGTATATGCCAGAAAATCAAATAATACATTAATTGTTGAGCCGGATAGTAACGGCTTATTTATTTGTGCAGATTTGTCAAAAAGTGAAGCTGCAAAGGGAATGTATGAAGAGATTAATAATGGTTTGGTTACAAAAATGTCGTGGGCATTTGTGGTAGAAGAGGATTCCTATAACAGTGATACTAGAACTAGAACCATATTAAAGATCAAGAAAGTTTATGATGTATCAGCTGTTAGCATACCTGCTTCTGAAGATACTGAGATATCAGCACGATCTTACTTTGACGGAGTGATTGAAGTAGAAAAGCGGGAGTTGCTTGTGCGAGAGTTAAATAAAAAGAAATTGAATCTGAAATTAAAATTGATGGAGGTCAAATAATTATGACAAGAATTGAAGAAATCGAAACAAGATTATCTGCTATTAAAGCAGAGTTAGAGAATGATGGAGCAGACATTGATACATTAACAGTTGAGGTAGACACACTTATGGAAGAGCGCAAAGGTCTGATGGATGCTATCGAGACAAGAAAAGCAACTCTAGACAAGATTGCTAGCGGAACTGTTGGAACTGTAATTGAATCATTCAAGGGGGAAGATAAAATGGAAGAAAGAAATAAGAATTTTAGTATTGAATCTGCTGAATATCGTTCAGCATTTATGAATCACTTAAGAGGAATTGAACTTACAGAAGTTGAGCAGAGAGCGTTTAGCACTGTTACAGGTAGCGCAGCAGCAGTTATTCCAACCACAACACAGAATGCAATCATTGAAGTTGTAAAACAGCAAGCACCTCTGTTACAGGAAATTAACTTGATGAATGTGCCAGGTGGTGTACAGGTTCCGGTGGAAGATGTAATTAATGAAGCTACTAAACATGTAGAAAACGCAACTATTACAGAGGTGGAAGATAAACTGAAATTTATTGTTCTGTTCGGATATGAAGTAACTAAATTATTACATATCTCAAAGAGCGTCATGAAAATGTCTGTGTCTGCATTTGAAACATGGTTGTCTAATAATCTTGGGAAATCCTTGGCTTCTCAGATTACCAAATCTATTATCTATGGAACTGGCACAGGTGAAGCAACTGGTGTAGATAAAATTACATGGAATGCAACTAATTCCATTACGGTAGCAGCATCAAGTTCTATGAACGCCCAGAATGTATTAGATTTTATTGCATTACTTCCGGGAGGATATGATGCAAATGCAAAATTCCTTATGAGCAAAAAGACTTTGATTCAGGATTTCTTGCCTTTACAGGATAAGTCTAAAAATGATCTTGTTACTCAGGAAGGTAGAAATTACTTTATCCTTGGATATCCTGTTATGCTTGACGAGCGTGTTACACTTCACGAAGCATATCTTGGTGATTTTCTTGCCGGATATTATGGAAATATGCCAGAAGAGGCTAATGTTGACGGTGGCTTTGTAAGAGCATCCAACAACTATGAATATCTTGGTGCTGCTATGTTTGATGGTAAGCCAGCAATCGAAACTGCTTTCTGTAAGATTATAAAGGCAGCAGCATAATAAGCAACGAAAATGAGGGTGTCCAAATAGTGGATGCCCTCTATATATAAAGGGGGAATTGAATGCTTGAAAAAGTAAAAAGATCCATGCGTATCTCGCACAATACAATTGATGAAGACATACAGCTTTTGATTGACACATGCTTAAAGGATTTGCAAATGGCCGGGATTGTTACTGATTCAGCGGAAGATGATCCTCTATTAAATACGGCTTGCATTCTATATACAAAATGGATGTCTGATTATACTTCAAAGGCAGACCAATACGAGAAAGCATATACAAATCTTAAAATATCTCTTAGTCTGTGTGGTGATTATAATGTATAATAATGTGATTTCTCTGATAAAAGAGACAGAAACCGTGAATGAGTATGGTAGTAAAGTAAAAGCGGAAACATCTAGGGATGTATTTTGCGAATTAAAAAGTATTGGGCAGTCAGAGTTCTATCAAGCACAGACAAACGGTATGAAACCTGAAATTAAGTTCGTAATCGCTGATTATCTTGATTACCAGAATGAGGAAATCATTGTTTATGATGGTATGAAATATAAAATCTTGCGCACTTATCGAACAGGAAATGAACTGGAAATCACTTGTTATGGGGGTGTTCGAAATGAGCGTGCCTAAAAGCGTTATGAAAATCAACAATGATGGCGTACAGTATGTATCTTCCTGTGACAGGGCGCAGTATACCATCACAGAACTTACAAGAGCGGCTTTGAGGGATGTTGGAAAATACGTCTGCAAACAGTTTCGGCAAAGTTATTATTCTCATTTTCATAAGATCACTGGAAACACAGGGAAAAATACACAATATTGGGTAAGAAGGGATAAAGAAACCCCTTATTTGCAAGTGGGTATAAAACCGAAGGCATTTTACTCTTGCTTCCAGGAGACTGGGTCAAGAAAAACTCCGAAGCTTGCTTTACTGTTGCACTCTGTAACTGACAATGTAGCGAAAATCGTCCAGATAGAATCAAAATACCTGTCTGCTCTTGAGGATGAAGCAAAGGCATTGTCTCTGATTAATGAAGATGAATATGAGGGAGGGGCAGATGAGTAAGACGTTAGAACTAAGGAAATTAATTAAGCAACAGTTAGATACTGTAGTGGGTGAAACGTGTTATAAAACAGCTCCGGCTTCTGTAGACTTTCCTTATAAGGTGTTCTCTTTGGAAAATGTGGATTTAGGTGATATATACAGAGATGATATTATTCTTGATGTTGATATTTATACAAAAGACGAAGATCAGACAGATTCTATTGCTGATAGCATAGAGCCGTTATTTAATGCGGTCAATATTCCTACGGATAAAATTCTTTCTACATTCTTTCGCTTGAGTAGAAAGGCTTTGCCTGATGAGGATGAAATAATCCATAGGATTCAATTAAGATTTCAGATCAAAACATATGAAAGGGGCGAATAAAAATGGTAAATAAAGTATTTACAGGGACTCGAAAAATTATCACAGCTGATTATAATGATGTCAAGTGGGTCGGAAAAACTCAAGATGACAGGGAGGTTGTCATAGAACTGGATAACGCAATCAATCTTGATAACATCGATTGGACAATGGCAGAAAAAGACGAAGTTATTGCAGCTGTAACTTACGTTGGAACTTATGAGGAAAATGACACCGAAAATTCCGAGCCGTGGCGTGTTACGTTTGTCGGTGGAAGTGAGACTACAGGTGCAAAAAATCCATCTAATATTTTACTCGGATTAGGTACTTTTTACATTGGTACTACTCCAATCGGTTTATGTCGTGGTGGCGGGCAGTTTACAGTTGAAAGGGAATACCGCAATATTACAGCAGACGGAGATTTTGGTACTGTTATGGGACGTGTATCTTTAGATGGTTCTACGCCAAAGTTAAAAATGAATTTATTAGAAGTAATCAGTGAGAGCTTAACAAAGTTATATCCTGCTACAAAAATTACAGACTCAACAATTTAATATTAGTATAGAGATGGGACACCTAATTGAGGGTGTCCTTATTTTAATGATGGAGGAATATTTTAATGAGAAAATTGAATACAGGGGATATTTTTGCTTTTAGTCGTTGTTTAGTGGCTGTTGGATTGAAAGAAGAATTTCAAACTAAGGTAAAAAGTCTTGAAAATATAAAAACGAAAAAAAAAGAATTTGATATTGAAAAAATCGGGATGGAATTTGTCTATGATATTTTTGAAAAAGCTGTTCAAGTAAAATCAGAGAAAGAAATTTACAGGTTTTTAGCAAGACCATTTGAAATGACCGCAGAAGAGGTTGAGAATCTCGGAATTGACGAATTGATCGAAGGACTGAAACAGTTAGGAGATATCAGCACCTTAAAAGCTTTTTTCAAGCAAGCGGTTCATTAGACTATCTTGATGTCGAAGAACTGCTATTACGTAGATATGGGAATGCCATTGATTATGTCATGGAAAAAGATATAGTCGATGGCATTTTGTTTGTGCAAAATATGTTTGAAGAGGTCGGAAAAGAACAGGCAAGAGAACAGTGGTTAGTGCAATTGCCGTGGATGTCAAAAGAAAATTATGTCAGCTGTAGAGATTATTATTATCAGTTACATCCAGAAAAAATAAAAGAGTTAGGTAATAAATCAAGCGAGGAAATCTTGGCAGAGAGCGAGGAAATCTTGAGAAAAATGAAAATGTAAAGGGGTGATCGAATGGAGCTATTTAAACTTTTTGGCAGTATTGTCGTTGATAACAGCAAAGCGGACGAATCCATCAAAAAGACGGATGATAAAGCAAAAGGACTTGGAAGCACTTTCTTAGGTGGCGTGAAATCTGCCGGAAAGTTTGCCCTTGGCATTGGCACTGCCGTAGCTGGTGCAGCTGTAGCAGCAGGAGCCGCACTTGTAAAGGTGGCAGAGGATACGAGAGAATACCGTACTGCAATGGGAAAGCTTGACACCGCCTTTACAACAGCAGGATTTACGAGTCAACAGGCGACAGATACATACAAATCTTTACAAGCCGTCTTAGGTGATACGGATCAGGCAGTTGAAGCGTCTAACAATCTTGCGCAATTATGTGACAGTCAGGAAGAACTCCAAAAAAGGACGACTATCTCAACCGGTGTATTTGCTACTTTTGGGGATGGCCTTCCGGTGGAAGCGTTGGCAGAAGCGGCAAACGAAACAGCAAAGGTCGGAACGGTCACGGGATCTTTAGCGGATGCACTGAATTGGGTTGGTGTGTCCGAGGACGATTTTAATGCTAGCCTGGCGAACTGCAGCACAGAGCAGGAACGGGCTGCCCTGATAACAGATACTTTAAACGGATTATACTCGGATGCATCCACACAATACCAGCAGACAAATAAAGATGTAATGGATGCCAATGCTGCGCAAGAAAAGTTAAACGGTACGATGGCTGATATCGGGGCGGCAGTAGAACCGATACTTACCACGGCAAAACTGGGGTTCGCATCCTTGCTTGAAGGTTTGATTCCGGTTGCGGAAGTGATTGCAACCGCGGTGATACCAGCATTTATGAGCTTCGTGGAAATGGTAATACCGATTGTGTCAGAAGCCATTACGACCTTTATGCCGATTGTGCAAGACGTTGTAGATGCAGTATCATCACTATTCTCTGGACTGGCAGAATCAGCATCCGGGAGCGGTATTACATTCAGTGATGTCATGAATACGATACAGACCTTGTTTTCGGGTGCCATGACCGTATTGCAAACAATATGGGATACGATAGGACTGCCGATATTTAATCTATTACAATCGAACATTGGTGTTATAGCGGATTATTTTGAGGAAAAAATGCCGGAGATTCAGGCTGCCGTTTCAACTGCTTTTTCAGATATCAAGACGATATGGGAAAACAACTTGAAGCCATGCTTACAGGCGATTGGAGATTTTATTAATAATGTACTTGCCCCGGCTTTTAAGTTCGTATTCCAGAATATCATAGCACCGGTGATTGATGCCGTTTTCCGTGGGATTGGTGAATTGTGGAATAACAGCTTAAAACCGATTTTCACAAATATCATTGATTTTATCAAAAATGTATTCACTGGAAATTTTTCGGGTGCATTTGAAAACATCATTAATATTGTCAAGGGAATCTGGAACGGGATCATAGATATAATAAAAGTTCCGATCAATGGGGTTATCGGTATTATCAATAAATTTATCGGCGGTCTGAATAAATTAAAGATACCGGACTGGGTGCCGCTGGTTGGTGGGAAAGGAATCGATATACCGGAAATCCCTCTGCTGGCAAAGGGCGGAACTTCGCTAAGTGCTGGAAAAGCGATTGTCGGAGATGCGGGTCCTGAGATGATTGACTTGCCGAGGGGTGCAACGGTTACTCCGCTGACCGATGGAAAAGGGAATGTCCTTGGAAATGACCAGATGACAGAGCTGCTCACGCTGATTCTAGCAGAACTGAAAGCACTGAGATCCAACCTGTATGACACGATTGTGAATGCGCTTGTAAACGGTGTTGCAATAGACTGGTCAGACAGAGAATTAGCAAGGCTGGTGAGAAAATATGCTTGATAAAATGCAATACATAAATTCAAAAGGGGATAGGATTCAATTCGGGGAGCCGCCCTATTATGTTAATGAAAATGAGCTGCGGAATTTCACATGGGATTATGATACGTATGGCGATAAGATAACTTCTTTTACCAGAGGCATTACAGAAAAGAAACTTCCGATTTTAATCTATGATACAGACAGTAAGGACAGTTTCAATACGCTGTGTAATACGCTTGAGTATGACGTGATTAATAATGCCAGAGGAAAGCTCTATATTGGTGATTACTACTTGCTTTGCAATTTTATTGAGTCCAGCAAGTCAGATTATACCAAAACAAAGGGTTACCTTTCGAACGAATATAAAATTGTAACAGATGTGAAATGGTGGATCAAAGAAACAAAGACATCTTTTCGTACTGGTATCACATCCAATGATGGAAACTTGAATTATCCATTTAATTATCCATTCAATTATGCAAGCAGTACCGCAGGAAAGAAGATCGAAAATGAGAGTTATGCACCGAGCGATTTTGAAATAATCGTATATGGTTCCTGCCTGAATCCGTCCGTTGCAATCGGCGGGCATCTATACGGCGTGGAGTGCTCACTTGAAACGGGTGAATATCTGGTTGTAAATTCCATCACAAAGAAAATCTACAAGGTGAAGACAAATGGAGATGCGGTCAATCAGTTTAATCTTAGGAATCGGGATTCCTATATTTTTGAAAAGATACCATCTGGGGACAATGCAGTGACCTGGAGCGGGCTATTTAGATTCGATGTGGTTTTGCTATCAGAGAGGAGCGAACCAGTATGGACTTGATCTATATGACAGACAAAAAGGTTGATATAGGAGTATTGAATAACTACGATTTTGATCTTGCCTTTGGAGTGGATGAAAATGACTTTTCCTGCAAGATCAGACTGGAAGATCATTGTTGTAAGGCTGGCTATATGCTCTATATTGAAGGGACAGAATATGGTGGAGTCATAGACAATATCAGTCCGGATACAGATGCAAAAACCGTCACATATGGCGGGCGTACATGGCATGGAGTGCTGGAAAATAAAATTCTGTCACCGGATACAGGAGAGGATTATCTGTATCTGTCCGGCGAAGCAAATGCCGTGTTGTCTGCGCTGATTGCCAGAATGGGATTATCTGACCTGTTCTCCGCTTCGCCCAATGATTCCGGTATAGAAATCGTGAACTATTCCGTACGATATGGAACCGGATACACTGAGATAAGAAAGATGCTGTATGAATCCGGTGGGAAACTTCGGATTACTTTTCTAAAAGGATACGCGGTATTATCGGCAGTTCCTTATGTGGATTATTCGCAGGACGAGGAATGGGATTCTTCACAGCTTGTATTTCAGATCACAAAAAATTATAGGGCGGTGAATCATTTGATCTGCCTTGGAAAAGGGGATCTGAAAGACCGGAAAGTGATACATCTGTTCACGGACACAAACGGAGGATTGCAGCCATATGCCTTGACAGATAGTCCGGCGAAAAATGCAGATTATATACTAGATACTTCGCAACAAGTGTTATCTGAAGAGGACGAGATTGCAGAAATCTATGATTATTCGAATGCAGAGGATACAACCAATTATGTCTTATTGGAGAGTGCGCCAGTCGATTGGATTAATACATACAGCAATTACTATCAGTTAAACGATGACGATGAATACAAGGCACTGGAAAGCACGACCGAGGATATTTATACCTTACAGATCCAACAGCCTTATGACTGGAATACGAACTATAAAGACTATTACACATTGTCCAGTGGGGAGTATAAATCTGTAGAAAGCCTGTCAACAACGATTTATACCGTACAGACGGTAAAACCATCTGACTGGTCAAAGAAGTACACCAGTTATTATAAAAAATCAGGTTCCAGCTATGTGGCGGTGACAGGGGAGACAACCGAGGCATATCGGAAGCAGAATAAGAAACCGTCTGACTGGAAAAAGAACTACGGAAATTATTATTACTATTATAGTGATGGGGTCACAGCAGAATACCAGAAAGCAGCCGGTATCACGATGTATAAGTATCTGCCGCAGACCATGAAGCCAACGGACTGGGGTACAAACTATAAGAATTATTACAGGAAGAATAAAGAGGACAGCGGCTATACTGCGTTAAGCGGGGATAAGGCTCCTACTTGGAAGGCAAAGCGTTATTATACTAAGGAAAGTTACTCCGTGGCTCCAGCATGGCAAGGTAATTATTACTATACCTATGTAAAGACTGTTTCCGCACCAACATGGCAGAGCAGCATTTATTATACGAAGGGAATTCAGTCTGTTCCAACTTGGGCGAGCGGTACCTATTATACGAAAACTACGGAAACATTTATACCAGAGTTTCTATACGGCGTGTATTACGAGCAGTTTGTTGATAATTATGCAGATCTGGTTGAGAACGGAATTGAAAGGCTGAAAGAATCATATGATTGTGACTCCATTTCCATAAAATTAGATCCGGATCAGGAATATGACATCAACGATGTAGTTGGTGCGAATGAGAATATCACAGGGATCATGGTGTGGCAACCGGTCACAAAAAAGATCGTGAAGATAAATGAAAATACAGAAACCATAGAGTATGAGATTGGAGAGTGAAAGACATGAGTGTACATTTAATTACTGGACAAGGCACATCGGATCATGTGACCTCAGCGGATGCCGGTTCCTTGCACGCAGGAATCGTGGGCACAGGGAGATATGTTCTTAACCGTGGAAACAAATTTGCTTATGAGGTCGTATCAAATAACCTTGTGAAAGTAAAGGATGGGGATCTGCTGAATCAAGGTAGACATATGAATATTGCCTATAACGATTATGAGGAATGCGACATTGAGAACGGTTTGCAATCCGTGAAAAGGAATGATCTGATCGTAATACGGTATGAAAGAAACACAGAGACCGAAATAGAGACAGCATCCGTTGTGGTCATTAAGGGAACCTCTGGTGATACGGCGGTTGATCCTGCCTATACGACAGGAAATATCTTAAACGGTGATCCGGTGGATGATTTCCCACTATACCGGGTCCGGTTGAATGGCATCAACATCGAGGGAATTGATACAATGTTCGCAGTGCAAAAATCCATAAAGAATCTGGATGAAAGTCTTGGAAACACAGATATATCCGGAATCGGGGACGGAAGTGTAACTGGAGCAATCCGCATGATAACAAATACAATTATAGGAGATTTGTCTGCCCTTGCAACTACGGTAAAAAGCAGTATTGTAGGTGCAATCAACAGTCTTGCCCTAAAATTAGCGATACATATGGACGATTCTACCGCACATATTACATCTGGTGAAAGGACTACATGGAACTCGAAAGCGGCAGGAAGTCATACGCATGATGATAGATATTACACGGAAACAGAAATCAATGCAAGGTTTTCGAACATGTACACTACCAGAACAATAACAACCAGTCTTAATGTTGCGTCAAGTGGCACAATGACGGTTGTTTTTACACCACCAGATATCACAGGTTATACACCTGTAGGAGTTACTGGATGGTCAACTGGTTCAACCTCACTGTTTTTTGCGAAGATATTATGGGATGGTACTAGTCTTGACGTGGCAGTAAGAAATAATAGCGCATCAGCTATTACATCTGGGACTATGTCTCTCAATGTACTATATCTTAAAACAAGCTTTTAACAGCAGAGGGGGACTTATGGAAAATGAATATGGTGAAAGGGATAATATATGAAAGAAAAATTATGTCTGGCCATTGGAATGACAGGAAGCACAATTGCTTCTTTCTTCGGTGGCTTTGATTTTGGATTGAAAACACTATGTATTTTTATGATTATAGATTTGATAACAGGCGGTTTTATACTTCCTGCTATATTTAAAAAATCACCAAAATCACAAAATGGGGCATTAGATAGTAATGCATTCGGAAAAGGTATTTGTCGTAAAGGTATGTATTTGTTAATTGTTCTAATTGCGTACAGATTGGATATATTGATTGGAACTAATTACATACGTGATGGTGTGATTATAGCATTTATTTGTAATGAATTAATTTCGATAACAGAGAATGCGGGACTTATGGGTGTGCCTTTACCAAATGTAATTAAAAAGGCAATAGATATACTGACAACCAAATCAAATGGATCAGAGAGCTGATAATAGGCTCTTTTTTTAATGGAAAGGATAGTGTTTATATGAGTAAAACAATAGGGAGTACTGGGTTATCCCTAATCAAAAAATTTGAAGGTTGTAGATTGACTGCATATAAAGATACTGTAGCAGTTTGGACAATTGGGTACGGTCATACAGGTACGGTTGATGGAAAAGCAATATCTGAAGGTATGACAATTACACAGTCTAAGGCTGAATCCTTATTAATTTCAGACTGCCAGAAGTTTGCAAGCTACGTAGACAATTCTTCTTACGTTCCTATTACAAACAGTTTAAATGATAATCAGAGAGATGCATTGATTTCATTTGCTTTCAATCTGGGACAGGGCAATTTAAAAAAGGTTTGTGCCGGAAGAACAGCTGAACAGATTGCAAAGGCTATACCACAGTATTGCAATGCTGGAGGTAAAAAACTGCAAGGCTTAGTCAATCGTAGAGCTGCTGAAGTGGTTTTGTTTAATACTTCAAATCCTAGCGTACAGGTAGCGTCTACAAGTAATATGGTGAATACGGATTCGAGATTTGTAGTAGGGTCTTGTGTTGTATATTCATCGTATTATAATTCTTCAACAGACGATACATCGAAAGCAAAATTTTGCAATCCATGGAAAAATGGAGTCATAACAAAAATAAAATCTGGAGCAAAAAATCCTTACGCTATTTCAGACAAAGTGGGCGGTGTAATCAGATGTTGGTGCAACTCTGGAGATTTTAGATAGAAATTATTTCTACTGGCATGGGAAACTGTGCCAGTAATTTTTATACAATAATAATTGTTAATAGTATTGGGGGGTTTAAATATAGTAGAAAATAATGACCTGTTGCAGTTTGCAATAACGGAAGGTATAATAGATTTATCAAGTGTTCGAGAAAAATTAAATATGAAGGAAAGAGAAAAGTTTTTATCAGAACATCCATATTCGATATGGCAAGGTGAAAATAAAAAATGGTATACTCGTTTACCTGATGACGACAAGGGAAAGATATTAAAAAAGAGAAATACCAAGAAAGAAATTGAAGACCTAGTTGTGAAATATTACAAGGATCTTGTGTGCGAACCAACAGTAAATAAGATGCTTGAGGAATGGATTGCTGAAAAATATGATTTAAAAGAGATTTCAAAAAGTTGTTATGACAGATATATTTGTGATTATAATAGATATCTCAAAAAATCAGCATTCGGAAAGCTGAAAATCAGAAATATCACTGAATTGGATATGGAAATGTTCATCAGAATGACCATATCTGAACTGCAATTAACATCTAAGGCTTATTCTGGTTTAAGAACCTTATTAAAAGGTACTTTCGCATATGCAAAAAAACATAACAATACAACTATAAGTATATCTAATTTCTTTGGTGACTTGCAATTATCGAAAACAGTATTTAAAAAGAATTTAAAAGACAAAACTACTCAAGTATATTCGGAAGATGAAATAGTAATAATCACAGACTATTTAAAAAAGCTGAAGTCTTTAGAATGTTTGGGAATATTATTAGTATTTCAGACTGGTCTTAGAGTGGGAGAGTTGGCAGCACTCAAACAAGAAGATGTTGTCGGTAGAGGGCTAAATATTAGGAGAACAGAAGTAAAATTTAAGGATGAAAAGACAGGTAAGCAACAGCATATTGTTAAAGATTTTCCTAAGTCAGATGCAGGATTTAGAACGCTAATTATGTCAAAGGAAGCAAAGAATACGATTGAGAATATCTTAGCATTGAATCCAGACGGTGAGTATCTTTTTTATAAAAATAATCACAGAATATTAGCTATTAATTTTGGTTTCAGATTAAAAGGTATATGCAAAGAACTGAATATATCTTTTAGATCGATGCATAAAATAAGGAAAACATACGGAACAACGTTAATTGACAATAATGTAGATGAAAGTACCGTTGTAGAACAAATGGGACATAGTGATATTAAGTGCACAAAACAGTATTATTACTTTGGGAACAAGTCAACTCAAAAGAAGATTGAGCAGATTGATAGTGCTATTTCATGGTAAAAAATAGCTGCTTTGAGGTAACACTAGGTAACAATTATTTAATATTATTAAATTATTGTAACCCAGTAAAATCAATGGTCGCGGGCTTTTGGGTCAAATGAATCTTAGGGTTCGACTCCCGTCTAGTCCATCGTAAAGCCTTATAGAAAGGTTTTTTCAGACACTTGATTTGAAAAGGTAACACTTTATAACCTCATAATATTTAAAGATAAAAATAAAAACACTACGATATGTAGTGTCTTTATTTTTGTATTTAAAATTGACAAATAATTTAATAAATCATATGATTTATGTGCATGCATCATATTGTTGTGCATTAGGATATGAGTAATGAAAAACGCAAAGAGAGGGGTACAGTATGGAGTTTTATTTTAAAACAAAAGGAGCAAAGACACATCTTTACCGAGAGAATGGATTATTTGATGAAGATTTAGGCGCTTTATCAGAGAAACTTAGGGGGAAATTAAAAACGAAGAACTTTACAGGAGAAAATTTTGAGCTAGAAGATATTTCTGGATTTTTTTCAAAAGGAAAAAAGTATTCCATCAAGAGTTCTAAAGGAATAAATGGTATTATTGAGAAAAAAGGATTCGGTGACCGATACATATTGATTTCTAAATAAATGATAAAGATCCAATTAGGTCAAAAAAAATTGATGTAAATTTATGTGACAGATAAAGAACAAAAAATCCAATAGGGAAGAATGAATTTAAAACTATTGTATAATGTGATTTTATATAGAAAATTTGATTGGAGGATTATGTTTCATGATAAACGCAGGATTAAAAATTCAGAAATTTGCGAGTATTCTTTTGCTTTGTGGAGTGATAGGCGGAGTTGTTTTATTTTGGATTTCGTGTACTCATGATGGAGAAATTTTAGCAGGACTGGGAATAAAGGAATCTATAAAATTGATAATATCTAGTATAATTTTATATTTTGTTATATGTGGTTTTGGAGTTTTAGTGGAAAATAGTGAAGAAATTAAAAGACAGAATAAAAAAATAATATATTTATTAGAAAAAACAGAAAAGTAATATATTTTAGGAATGACCTGCCTGATCTTTGCCAATAGGTCAAACAGCCTCTTTTGCTTGTGCATTTTTTCATCAAAATGGGAGATTTGATCTATTTTAATTTTGCGAATTCTGTAGATTTTCGTGTTGAATTTTATCTTTTACGAGGATTATCCATCCTTTCTGGTTGCAAACATTAAAAAAAGAAACGTATTATAGAGGGTGTATAGCCTTTGCTTTTCTCACATAATGATTAAAATTAAAAAAGGGTTTTGTTTGCGTGAATAACGCAAAAGACTGGATACTTAGGGGAGTACACCCCAAATCTTACGACTCAGGGTGCATGAGTTATGAAAATTATATTAGCTGATAGCTAATACTTATTAAGTATAACACATTTTTGAAATGATTGTATAAAATGTATATTAATTATTTCTTAAATGATATACATAATTTGTTGACCGATTTCTAGAAAATGGCATAACTATTTTATTGGTTTACGAATGCATGTGGAGAGAATACAATGATGATCAGAAAATATAAGACAACAGATTGTGAAGAAATTGCTCAATTATTTTATGAAACGGTTCATAGTGTAAATGCAAGAGACTATTCCAGTGAGCAACGGAACGCATGGGTTACAGGATCTGTTGACATGCAGGTATGGAATCATTCTTTTTTAAAACACTATACCATGGTAGCCGTAGATGATGAACGAATTGTTGGATTTGGAGATATTGATCGTACGGGATATCTTGATCACCTCTTTATACACAAGGACTATCAGGGAAAAGGTGTTGCAAGTGTTTTGTGTAATGAGCTTGAAATGTACGCTTTTAAAAATGGAGCATCTGTATTATCTACTCATACCTCCATTACAGCAAAACCATTTTTTCAGAGACGTGGCTACGAAATGATGAAGGAGCAGCAAGTTGAACGAAATGGAGTAAAGCTCACTAATTTTGTTATGAAAAAGGTATAGACATATATAGATTTTTATGTTTGGTATTTCTGCCTGTTAATACATATAAAAGAATATATTTTTACTTAGAAGAAGTTTCCGATAATTTTAAAGAGGTACGATTCTATCATCGCAATAGATGCAGGGAGAAGTTGAAGTATTAGGTAGTTTACAATGTTTCGCTGACACTAACAGTATTCTATTACTCCTCAATAGGAAATAAAGGGGAAACATTTAATATGATGAATATAATGATCAAATATGGCTGGTATGCTTTACTGATTGCTGTTATTGGGGAAATGCTTATACCAATTATTCTTGCTCCGTTTTATAAGGGATACAGTCACACTACAATGGCAATCAGTACGTTGGGAAATCGAAATAGCCCGGTTAGACTTCCATTCAATCTATGGATGTTGTTTGCGGGCTTATTGTTTTTGAAAGCGACCCCTGCAATATACAATACCTACTATCAGGTATCAAAGTCTTTAACCATGGTATCTATAGTATTTATTACAATTTTTGCTGTGGGGGCATGTATATTTACCAGCTTTTTCAGTGTTAACGAAACGAAGGATGTGGTCACTACTGCCTCAAAAATACATGGTGCCGGTTCAGCTATTGGCTTTATGCTCTTTTTGTTTGTGCCACTGTTCTTGACAATACTCTCATTTAAAACCAATGATAAAGTAACCGGATTTATATCGGCTATTTCATTTGTGCTTGCCCTGCTGTTCTTCGCATTGTTTATCATGGCAGATAAGCCAGGATTGCAGCGAACATTCGTAGCCAAAGAGGGGCTATGGCAAAGAATGAATTTGCTGTTTCTTTATCTGCCCCTTGGATTCATTGCCATAAGAAATATTTTGGGTTCCAAGTAAAACAATTGGATATCATACTTAAGACGAAAAAATATTCAAGAAGCATTGGAAAATGGGAAATCGCTGGAGGACGAACATGAAACTTAAAAATGTGCTTATCGTAGTGAATGATATGGAGAAATCAATGGCCTTTTACAGGGAATTATTCGGACTCGATGTTGTGCTTGCGAAGGAAGGAAACGTAATTTTGACGGAAGGTCTGGTTCTGCAGGATGCAAGCATATGGAAGAAGTTTATAGAAAAAGATGTTATTCCACAAAATAACGCGGCAGAACTCTATTTTGAAGAGCAGGATATAGAAGGTTTTGTTAAGAAGCTGGAAAACTACAAAGAACCGATTCATTACGTTCAACGTTTAACAGAACATACGTGGGGGCAAAAGGCAGTTCGGTTTTATGACCCTGCCGGTAATCTCATAGAAGTGGGAACACCTATGTGAAAAATTAGCTTCAGAGGAGAAGCGCATTTACCCCTGTAGTGCCGGCCTGTCATAGAAATAAAGCGCATTGGAATTCCATTATTCTGGATGAAACTGTGCCGGAGGGGGATTTGCAGGATGCTTGAGGAAAGTGATGCGGGTAAAAGCAAAGGCATCAGAGAAAAAGAAGGAGAATAGATGCAGATGAATGGAACAGTGAGAGGGAATATTAAAATAGGTGCAAAGGTTTTGGTGGTGCAGAAGCAGGACCAGCGAACTGGAAAATTAACAGAAGGTATTGTGATGCGTATTCTTACGAATTCACAGAATCATCCAAGAGGGATCAAGGTCATGCTGGAAGGCGGGATCGTAGGCAGAGTGCAGGAGATATGTGAAACACCGGATGCCAGCAGTAATAAGAATTAGGAAAGGTCAGGATATACGATGAACATACAGATATTTGGCACAACGAAGTGCTTTGATACGAAGAAAGCGCAGAGGTATTTTAAGGAACGTGGTGTAAAGTACCAATTCATCGACTTAAAGGAAAAAGGACTGAGCAAAGGTGAATACACTAGCGTAAGGCAGTCAGTTGGTGGTTTGGATAAGCTGTTAAACTCTAATTGTAAGGACAAGAATGCATTGGCCTTGATTCAGTACATATCCGATGAAGAGAAGGATGAAAAGGTATTAGAAAATCAGCAGGTACTGCTGACACCCATTGTTCGAAATGGTAAGAACGCAACGACAGGCTACCAGCCCGATGTGTGGAAGAGCTGGGATTAAGAAGGAAACAGCGGAGAAGTATCCGGTAAAAGGATACATTTTCAGGGAGATAATTGTCGAATGGTATTGCATATATGGAAGCGGTTCATTATAATAATTTTAATGCTAAATTATTACCATTCGGAGGAAATACCATATGATTGAAAAGATAACCCTAAGTGAATTACAGAAAAACTTGGATTTTTTTCATAAAATGTATGATATGGTACGTATTATAGATCCTATTCATAAGAGTGTGATAGAATATCGCAGCAGCGGTACTATGCAGACAAGTGAAACTTGTTTTGCTTACTGGGGAAATGATCGGATTTGTGATAACTGTATTTCAATGCGAGCGTATCGTGAGCAAAAGAGCTTTATGAAACTGGAGCATAATCCTGATGCAGTTATGCTGGTTACAGCAGTACCGATAGATTCAGCCCAACAGCCTGTGGTGCTGGAACTCTTGAAAAATGCAACGGATACCATGATGATTGGGGAAGGTGCGTTTTACAAGGGGGATATATTATTTAATGCGGTGCAGGATATGAGTGATATGATTATTCGGGACGAGCTGACTTCCATCTATAACCGTAGATTTCTGGATGAACGATTACCTTCTGATATTGTAACTGCCATAACCAGGCAAACGCCACTATCGTTAATTTTTATAGATATTGATAATATGAAAATTGCAAACGATACGATCGGACATGCAGCGGGTGACAAACTCTTAATACATACCTCAAAAATAATTGAGGAAAATATTCGAAGCAAAACAGATTGGGTGGCCCGCTACGGAGGGGATGAGTTTGTAGTATGTTTGAATCATGCAGACAATGAGGCTGCACTTCGTGTTTCGAAACAGATTGAGGATGGTTTTCAAAGTGCTGCGCTTTCTGTACAGGACAGCGAAATTACAATAAAAGCATCATTTGGTGTAGTTACAATGCCTGAGTCTGGGTTAACAGCGGCAGAATTGATTGATCTGGCTGATAAACGTATGTACGCCTCGAAAAAAAGACATAAAAAAGCAATAGAGGATTTAGAGAAACATTAGACCTCTATACGATCGGAATAGATTTAAAGCAATCTGAACAATGGGGTTGCTTTTTTGTTGGAATTCTATCATGGTTATTTCACTTGATGAAAAGTGGAAATGACCCATCTCAAAAATCTAAATTATTATTTCGTGTGGATATGATCGATTTCGATATCATATCCGAGTTCCTGCATCCAATTAAGAAATAATGCTACCGCTCTGGGCATATTATGTTCATGGATCAGATAGGAAAAGTACCGATCATATTCTTCTGTTAATGGAATCATTTTCACTTCTCCATTTTTAATGGCATCCGCTACGACCAAAGAAGATATGAAGCTGATTCCCATATTATTCTTCACAGCTTCCTTAATTGAATAATTGCTTCCCAGAGTGATTAGGTTTTTGGGAGATATACCATGTTGATTCAAAAAAATATTTAGATTTTCACCGGTTCCCGACCCCTTTTCCCGATGAATCCAAGTTTGATTGGATAAGTATTTTTTTAAGTCGTTGTCTGGGGAAAATGGAAAAGAAATAGGAGCCACGATAATCATATTGTCTTTATAAAAATTATGGTAGCTATAATTTTCTACCGGGATACTTCCTTCCACCAGTGCAATATCAATATCATATTTTTTGAATTTTTCATAAATGTGCTCTGTGTTTTCAACGGTCATTTCCAGTTTTACATTCGGATATTTCTCCATGAAGCTGCTCAAGATAGAAGGAAGGAGAAATTCACCGATTGTCATGCTGGCACCGATTCTTAGTGTTCCGCAGGAGGAAGTGTCATATTGCAAAAGTTCTTCCTTTGTTTCTTCTAAAATGGTTAGTACCTGTTTGGCTTTCTTATAAAGCAGTTCCCCCTGCTCTGTAATAAAGATGTTTCTTTGCTTATTGGAACGTTCGATGAGTCTGACCTTGAAGTAATGTTCCAGGTTCGCAATATGAAGGCTGACGCTGGGTTGTGAAAGATTCGTAGCGGCTGCAGCTTTTGTAAAGCTCTTATGATCCACTACAGCTATGAATGTTTTTAATTCTTCAATCAAAACGATCACCTCGTATTTCATTGTGGGAATGGGAAAGCATTTGGTTGGACATCAGAAATGCTAATAGGTTTAATAAAAAACATATATTATACTTATTAGTTAAGACACAGTATACTACAGGCAGGAACATAAAACAACAGGAATAGGAGTGGGAATAGTGAATAAATTAAATGAGGTATTATTAAATGAGATTCCTGATTTTAAAGAACTTGGATATAAATTTTTAAACGGTGAAATAAGTAAGATGGAATTTAAAGGAGCTTCTGGGGGTATGGGAGTATATGCGCATAGAAGTGGTAAGGAGTTTATGGTTCGTTTCCGAATACCTTCTGGTATCGCACAGATGAGTGCGCTTCAGTTTATTTACAATTATGCAATCAAATTTGGGGTTGAAAAAGTGCATCTTACCACGAGGCAGGCGATCCAGTTACATGGGATTCGTATAGATCAGGTCTGTGAAGTGATGGAAGAGGGTATCCGGAATGGAATCTATACGAGAGGAGCAGGTGGAAACTTTCCCCGGAATGTGGCTATATCGCCAATGTCAGGAGTGGAAAAGGGAGAAGCCTTTGATGTTTCCGGTTATGCGTTAGCGGTAGGAGATTATTTCTTACAGAAGATTTATACCTATCATCTGCCAAGAAAATTAAAGGTTGCATTTTCAAATAGCTGGGAAGATGCATCTCATGCAGGGGCGGTTGATTTGGGCTTCCTTGCTGTGCACAAATCTGGGAAAGAATATTTTAAGGTATATCTGGCAGGAGGGCTCGGAAGAAATTCCAGGCTGGGGGTGGAATATCCGGAATTGATAGAACCGGAGGATGTTTTATATCATGTAGAAGCGGCCACACAGCTTTTTATCAGTGAGGGCGATTATCAGAATAAAAACAAAGCGCGTATGAGATATATTATAGATAGAATGGGCCGGAAAGAATTTTTGGAATGTTACAGAAAGCATCTTGCGGAAGTAGGAAAAAGTGATGCATTAAAGATATCTATCAGTAAGAAGGAATATAAGAAAACAGGGTCAGAAGCTTTCGCTAAGAGTAATCGTTTATTCGAACAAAAACAAGAGGGGTTATACAGCGTATATGTCCATCCGGTTGGAGGACAGTTACTTGTGAAAGATTTAAAACTCCTTTTAGACGAAGCCGGCAATCTTCCGGAGGCTGAAATACGGCTTGCTATGACGGAGGGGTTGTTTGTCCGAAATTTAAGTGGTCCGGAGGCAGACAGGATGATTGAATTGACAAGGCACATAGGTGGGGAAACACGTCTTGAGAAATCCATTGCCTGCATTGGAGTTCCGACATGCCAGATGGGAATATTAGACAGTCAGGAAGTGCTTAAGGAAGTAATATCCTACTTTAAAGAGAAGAACTTTACGGAAGATGTATTGCCTCAGATTCATATTTCGGGCTGCCCGAATTCCTGCAGTGCGCATGAAATCGGAAAAATTGGTTTTTGTGGGAAAAAAGTGAGATTACAGGGAGAAGTAAAGGATGCATTTGAATTACATCTGGGCGGAAATATAGAAATGGGAAATGCAAGGCTGGCGGATTATTGCGGAGATTTGCAAAGAGAGGATCTTCCACTGTTTTTATATGAGATTGCATTAGAGCTTTCAAAGACGAAAAAAGATTTCTATGAATGGATGAAAGAGTGCAGGCCGGTATTAGATGGAATTCTGGAACGATATACGATTGCATAGAAAATATCAGAAAGGAGTCGTCAAGAATCGGAATAAAAAGTCAGGAAGTTTCTGAAAAGGAAGTGTGCATATTACTGGCTTTCGGAAAGCGATGTTTCGCTTCTAAACAGGAACTTTTATCATATGTATTTATAAATGGCTAGAAGAAAAAAGTTAATGTGAAATATACTTTCACAATGTGCAATTGCAGCTCAAGGATGGAGAATTATATGAAAGAATTTGCAATTAGCGTTATAAATACTTATGGATATTTTGGGATTTTTATTCTTACTGCAATAGAGAGTGTGATTCCAATCATTCCGGCGGAGGTTATTTTGACTTTGGGGGGAGTCGCAACGACGGTCACCAAAGTAACAAAGCTGGGAGTAATTTTATCTGCATCATTTGGAGAATTGACCGGCGCATTGATTTTATATTCGGTTGGACATTTTTTCTCACAGGAACGATTGGAAAAATTTACGACAGGTAAATTTTCCCGCCTGATTCACATCAATAAGGAAGATATCGAAAAGTCAAAGGACTGGTTTCTGAAAAATGGCAAGTACACCGTTTTGTTCAGCAAATGTATTCCCGTACTAGGCAGCCTGATTTCTATTCCGGCGGGAATGGCCCATATGAATCTTGTTTTATTTATTGTATTTACACTGATTGGCATATCGATATGGAATACAGTGCTGGTTATGTTCGGCGTCACCATAAAAGAATCAATTGATATTATATCTTCCAGCAGCACAGCCTTTTCAAAGATACTTGCACTGGTTTTTATTGCCTGCTTTATTTATGCTGGGGTATATCTGCTGCTTCATAGCAGAAGAAAAAAGAAGGAAGAAATGTGAAGAAAAGGCTGAAATAAGGGTTAATAGAAGTAATTGGGTATCTATCGTCAATAATCCTTTCTCATAAAGCAATGCCCCCTGTGTCAGACTGTATAGTCGATAACGAACACAGGGGGCATTGTTTCCATAAGTCGATGGAGAAAGCTAGGATTCTCTCCTAATAGTTACTGTAAAAGTCTCCGAAATTGTTATCAATATACGTAGTTCCGTTTACCGTATACAAGACTTCAAATCTAACATTATTACCCTTCGGAACACTGCTTGGAATCGTCCACTCATCAATATCTGCATTTTGTGCCTGATAGTAGGTGGCGTCTGATTCCTGGTAAGAAGCCCAGTTATCTGTAGTATAGCGGATCTTTACCGTTTTTTCATAGCTGATATTCTTAAGATAAATGATATATGGAGAAAATGAATATTGTTTTATCGTTTTTATAACACTCTTTCCGAGGACAGCATGCGTAGAAGAATTTAGGGAATAATCATTTCCATTATTGTTATCCCAATACGTCTGACCATTCACCTCATATTTGATTGCAAATGTAATCGGAGAAGACGGGGCAAGAATCGCAAAGGTCCATATTTCATATCCGGAATCATTTGGATCTGCTTTTGAATAGTATGCATCACTGTCATTCCAATTAACGCCGTCCAGCGTATAATGCAGGGTTACTTTTTTTTCATAAGCCAGATTTTTGACTCCGATTGATCCAAAGTATCCATCGTAAGCAGCCTCACCCGGGCCACCCTGTTGGGCATAATATAGCTGTACATTTGGACTTTCAGTACTGGTTTGAGCAAATGCTTGCAATGAAAAAACATTTACGGCCAGTAAGCAGCAGACCAGCATAGAAGATAATGCTCGTAATAGTTTGTTAACGTTTTTCATTTAGACACCTCCATTAAAATATTAAATTGAAAGACCGGTATTAGGTTGCTTAAGAAATTTCCTAAGAGTTACTTTACGATTAAATAGTAATACAAGTCCCATTTCTATTCAAGTTAAAACATTGACAAATTTTCGATAATTTTCGAAAAATAATTGTGTGAATTAATTCCAAATTTTTCCAATTGTTGATATGACAATTTTTATTTCGGGCATCTTGACTAAAATAGAATGAAGATGAGATAGACAAGCGTTAAATGTGAGGCAGTCAGCTCATTGCAAAAGAAAAAAGTATCCGAATTTGGATACTCTTTTCTTGATCTATAGCACGATGTGTTTGTTGTTCATTTTATCAGTTTTCATTTAATAGGTAACTTTTCATCATGTGATCTTTTGTTTTTTTAGAATAAGAAATATTTCACGGCCAGAGTTTGCAGATGTTAAAAAATAAAATTTTTCAATATACGTAATCCATAATGTCCCGCATCTTACTGAAAAAGCTATGTATCTGATATCCAAAATAGGCACTGATGCATATTCCGATAATTGTAAGTACAACAAAAAAAATAATCATATACTTGATTGACTTCAGGTGCTTTGTCTGTTCTGCCTGTAACATAAGCATTAAGTCATGATCTGGTATTCCGTTGTCTGTGACTTTACGCGGTGTCACACCATTGTCCAGAATTCTGAGGTCATCTGCAGAAGGTGATTCGTCGTATACAATATTGTAGTAGCCTAAATCAAGCAACATTTTTATGAGTCTGTCATTTTTCATAGGTAGTTCTCCCTTTTTGTTTTTATTATAGTATTCCGCAGATGTATGGTCAAGGGAAAACGGCTGTCAGAACATCCTGGAAGATGTTTCAAAGGTGTCTGTTATTCCCACTTGAAAAATCGAAGGGAAATCGTAATACAGAGTACCGCTATTACTATCATCACAAACACGGGAAGCAAAACATGATCTGCTGGCAGTCCGAGTGAGGCGGCTTTGAGCAGTTTTATTCCCTGTGTTAGTGGCAATAGATCGGATGTTTTTTGAAGCGCAGCGGGCATCACTTCGTAAGGAAGCGTGGCGCCCGAAAAAATGAGCATCGGAAAGTACAGCAGGCTGGCGGCAGCACTTGCTATTTTCATGTCTGGTGCAAGTCCGCCTACCAGCAGGCCAATGCTGAACATGGACAGCATAACCAGAAAGTAAGCACCCATAAACAGAAGCCATGAACCGTGTAACCGGCAGCCGAAAAAGATTGCCCCGGTTGTGTAAATAAGGATCAGCGAAACAATTGAATAGAGTGCGTAAACGATAACCTGTACCAACAGAATCAGGGCAGGACTGACCGGCGTTACCTTGAAACGTTTTAATATTTTCCTGTTTCGATAATCCGATACGACGAGCGGGAGCCCCATCACGCCTCCGGCACAAATAGCAATGGTTGATACTGCACCGAAGGACTGTTCCAGAAAGGTGTATGCTGCACCGTCAAAAGCGGGTTTCTTTCCGAAAATAGCTCCCAGAATAAGAACGACAGCAACAGGCATACAAATAGCAAAAATAAACATATCCATTCCGCGGAGAGATAGTTTGATTTCCGTTTTAAGTAAGGATTTAAATGCTCGCATCTTCTGCCTCCTCGTCTGTAAACCATAGATAGGAATCTTCGAAATTTTCATAGGGACTAGCTGCGATCGCTTCTTGCACTGTCCCGCAGAAGCTGCATTTTCCCTTTTTCAAAATCATGATTTTATCGCACAAAGCTTCGACCTCATCCATAAAATGTGAAGTTAGTAAAATCGTAATGCCGTTCGCTTTTAGTGCAGAAAGGCTCTTCCAAACATCCCGTCGTGCCCTTGCGTCCAAACCGGTGGTCAACTCGTCGAGGAATACGACTTTGGGATTTGAAATCAGCGCTAATACGATAAAAAGCCGCTGCTTCTGGCCACCGGAAAGCTCATTGACCAGGCTTTTCAATTTGCCGGAGAGTCCGAATTGTTTTAGCAGGAAGACATAATCCAGAGAAGTCTTGTAAAGTGAAGCCGTGACTTCGCAAAGTTCCGCTACCTTTATTTTATCCTGGTAGTTTGCTTCCTGAAATTGAACACCAACTTGCTCAAACAATTTTTTGCGTTCTTTTTGCGGATCCATTCCCAAAATGGAGACGGTTCCGCTATCCTGCTTTTTTGTTCCTAACATACATTCCATTGTGGTGCTTTTACCTGCACCATTCGCTCCCAGCAGGCCAAATACTTCTCCGCGGCAGACGGAGATACTGATATTTTCCACCGCTTTGATATGGCCGTAAGACTTGCATAGCTTTTGTACTTTGATCGTTGTTTCCATGTGCTTAGATCCCTCCTGTTTTTTTGTTTGCACAAAAAGAATAACACCAGAACGAAGTCTGGTGTCAAAGTGTAGGGTTCACTCCAAATTGTTTTTCCATGTTCTCAAGATGCGTGAGCATAACTTTCGCATTTTGTTCAGCGAAATTCAGAGACGTAAGCAGTTTATCACATACGGAAATAATAGAATCATTTTCCTGTGGGGTGTCAATTACCTGCCGGATGTCTGCCTCTGGATTCTGAGAGAGTGTATTCAGCATTCGTAAAATTGCCGAAAGAGAGTAATTTGCACAACGCAAAGAGCGTATCATTTTCAATCTGCGAATATCTTCGGCGGTATAAACACGATAGCCGTTTTGTTTTCGCCTCACTGTCAGCAAGCCGTTCATTTCCCAGTTTCTCAAAGTATCGATTGAGATCTGTAAAACATAGGCCGCTTCTCTTCTGCTTAAAAACGTAGTGCCACTTTCCCGGCTGTCACCGGATAATAACTTTTCTGTAATTGCAATCGCCTCTTCTGCATTTCTTTGTTCCGTTTGAATCTGTTGCAGATATTGCTTTGTCAGATATATTGCACCGTTGAAATTTCCGAGAGCGGAGGCCTTAATAATTGCAATCGCCTGCTTTCTCAGGCCATTTTGCAGAACTTCTACCTTGAAAGCGATTCTTGCAAATCGAATCTGCTCCATGTGAAAATCTGTAAAAACACGATAACCGTTTGTCTTACGTTCCGGTTTGGGGATCAGTTCAAGCGTTTCATAAAGCCGTACTGTATTCGGATGAATTCCAAAATGCTTTGCTATCTCAGCTGTTTTGTATGTATTCATTTTATCACCGCCATTCTATTTCACCAGAATAGCACCCTGTGAAAGTCTGGTGTTATAGTGGAGAGTTTGGGTTGTAGTTCACAAAATGAAAAAACGTAATCTTATTATAATTAAAAAGAAGCCATAGCATTCAGGATGCAATGGCTTTGTGTTCGGGGAGTGCCTACTGAGTTTCCTCGGTAGGCATGAGTTATGAAAAATTATATTAGCTTATTAGCTAGTACATATTGATTATATCGTATTTTATAAGGGATAATAGAAAAATTCGTTTTGAAAATGGTACAGAACGATAATTTACGACAATCTTCGCGCTTGGATTCAGGTTGGAAGAGGCATTTTATGTTTGAATAAAAAAAGAAAATACTAAAAAAGTATTGACAAAAAAAATATTATCCTGTATTATGCATTTCATACTAAACAGCAAGGAAACATATGGAATATATAGACTGTCATCAAAAAGTATTTTATTCGTGAAGAGACAGAAAAGACAGGATACAGACAGGAGGAAACCATGAAACAAGGCGGAACAGTGCAGACAATGGAATATAAATGGATAAATAAACTGAATACTGGTTCCGATGGGGAAGCTGGCAGCTTTGGCAGAACAGGTTTCATGATGATGTGTTGTGGTCTTATGCAGATGTGTAAGATGACAATTTTTTCGCGTGTTCCCGGAATCTGAGATGACTTTACAGGTTGAGTTGCAGGTGCAGGAACATGTGTACCTGCTTTTTTTATTCGATAGGAAAGACCTTGTTACATTAACGTGTGAAATTATGACGTTCCTATAGAATAAAATTTAGTTGCGCAGCTTCGCGCGTGGAACAAAAGCTGCACGATCTAAGTATAGAACGAGGGAGTGTACAAAGTACACTTTTGTTTCAGCATAATCAGGAAAAAGATGTGTAGAACTGACCGTAAAAATGGAGGCTTTACAAGGCAATTGCTTTGTGAGGCCTCTTTTTTACATATAAAAACAGCTTGGTACAAAAAAACCGAACCGGCGAGAACAGGAGGATGATGAATCAAATGATGAGAGGAAAAAGGGAGTTTATGTGGGAGAGAAGGTTTGCTGAAGGCAAATACTATGAAGAGTTATGCAGGCAGATAAGAGAGGGAATCGAACATGAGCGCAATTAAAATCAGCCAGTCGGAAGTCCAAATCAGAGAAGAGCGACTGGGTTCAATTACAGGCTATGAGGGTTCTGCGCTGGGACTGTTAAATCAGGCAAGAAGCGGATGCCTGAAAGACCGGTCCAGAGGATTCAGCCAGTGCATTGGCTGCAGTTCCGGAAATGCGTTCTGCCAGTTGTCCGGAATCCGGGATGCGGCAGTCATCAATCATGCACCGATTGGCTGCAGCGGTGATTTCCCGGCCTTTGACTTTATCAACCGGGTGGGGCTGCAGGATTACGGCATTCAGGATTATGTACAGAATTTTTACAGTACGAATCTTACAGAAAAGGACACGGTTTTCGGCGGTCTCAATAAGCTGAGAAATACGATCCTTGCGGTATATCAGAAGGCATACCCGAAGGCAATCTTTGTGACCACTTCCTGTGTCTCTGGAATCATAGGCGATGACGTAGATTCCATTACAGAGCAGATGACGGAAGAACTGGGAATTCCGGTTGTCAGCTGCTTTTGCGAAGGTTTCCGTTCCAAATTATGGACGACCGGATTTGACGCAGCCTTCCATGCCGTACTCAGAGGGATCGTGAAGCCTCCGAGAAGAAAGACCAACAAGGTCAATATTATCAATTTCTGGGGGACGCATATTTTTGATGATCTGCTGAACGAACTGGGATACGAAGCACAGTATGTGGTTCCCTATCAGAGCGTGGAAGAGCTGGAATATATTTCAGAAGCAGCGGCATCGATTCAGGTATGTGCAACACTTGGTTCCTATCTGGGCGCTGCACTGGAGCAGCTCTATGGGGTTCCGGAAATCAGATTCGCTCCGGCATACGGGGTGAAAGGAACCGATATCTGGCTGCGGGAAGTAGGCAGAGTATTGGGAAAAGAAAAAGAGACAGAGGCTGTTATTGCAAGAAGGCATCAGGAAATTGCTCCAAAGCTCGAAGAATACAAGGCAAAACTTGCAGGGAAAAAAGTCTATGTATCAGCGGGAGCTGCTTTTGGGCATGCGTTGCTTGCATTGCTGAATGATCTTGGAATGGAAGTGCAGGGAGCCTCCATCTATCACCATGATGCGTTCTATGACAACCACGATGCTGCGTCTGATGCGCTTGCAAATACCGTTGAACTGTATGGAGATATCAGCAGCTACCATGTCTGCAACAAGCAGACGTATGAGATTGTCAATATACTCAGCAAGCTGGATGTAGATATTCTGATTGCAAGACATCCGGGCATCGTAGTCTGGGGAGCTAAGCTTGGAATCCCGACGTTTATCATGGATGATGAGCAGTATGCATTCGGGTATCAGGGGATTCTGAATTATGCCGAAAAGATACTGGATACGCTGGAATCCATTGAATTTACAAAAAATCTGCAAAAACATGCCCGGATGCCATACACAAAATGGTGGCTTGCGCAGAAAGCAGATGCGTTTTTAGGAGGTAAGGCAAATGTCTGATTACATACAAAATCCAAAATACAGTTGTGCATTGGGAGCACAGCAGACGGTAATTGCCATACCAAAGGGAGTGCCTATCGTACATGCCGGTCCCGGCTGCAGCGTAAAAATATCCGGATTTTTTGACAGAGGGCAGGGCTATGCCGGCGGGAATACGGTACCCTGTACCAACGCCAGCAGTGAAGATGTGGTGTTCGGCGGGTCAAATAAGCTGGAGAAACTGATTGAATCTACGTTTAAAATCCTGGATGGAGATATTTATGTTGTACTCACCGGATGTACCTCAGATGTAATTGGAGACGATATTGCGAGTGTGGTCAAGGACTTTCAGGAAGACGGAAAGCCTGTTGTGTATGTGGAAACAGGAGGTTTTAAAAGCAATAATTATGTCAGTCACAGCCGTGTTGTAAATGCGGTGATTGACCAGTACGTAGATCGATTTTATGAAAAAAGAGAAAAGACTGCAGGTCTTGTCAATGTCTTTGCCTCGATCCCTGATCAGGACCCGTACTGGGAAGGAAATCTGGAAGAATTGAAACGGATTCTGGAGGGAATCGGCCTGAACGTAAATATACTGTTTGGAGCAAAATCAAAAGGAGTGGAGGAATGGAAAACCATACCGGATGCAGAATTTAATTTGGTGGTCAGCTCCTGGGCGGGGCTTGAAATAGCGGAGCATCTGGAAAAAAAGTACGGTACGCCATATCTGCATTTCCCTTATTTCCCGATCGGAGGGCAGCAGACGGTAAGTTTTCTGAATCAGATAACGGCATTTACCGGAATCGGCAGAGAAAGGGCGGACCGTTTTATTCAGGAGGAAGAAGACAGGTTTTATGCATATCTGGAAAAAATGGCTGATTTTATTCTGGAATTTAAATACGGACTCCCGAGAAAGTACTATATCGTGCTGGATGCCTCCTACGCGGTGGGTCTTTCAAAATTTCTTCTGAATGAACTGGGAATTCTTCCGGGAAAAATCTATATCACAGATGGTACGCCGGAACAATATCGGGATGGTATCGAAGAGGAGTTCCGAAACATATCAGAATACCGTCAGGCAGCAGTGGAATTTGAAACCGACGGCGGCAGGATCATTGAGGAGATAAGGGCGGATGAAAGAAGAAGCAGAACGATTGTACTTGGAACAGCATGGGAAAGCCCGCTTGCAAAAGAAATCAACGCGGATTTTCTAATTGTCGGCGTACCGCTGACATACAAACTGGTATTAAACAGCGCATATGTCGGGTTCAATGGAGGACTTCACATCATGGAAGAAATTTATAACGGAGTGTTACACACTTATAGAGCATGAGAGAGAATTGGTGTTCAGATAAAAGGAGGAGAAAAGCATGAATAAAAAATTTATTTCAACATTCTTAACGTTCGTTCTTGCAGCCGGTCTTTTGACCGGATGTTCCAGCAGCAATTCGGTACAGACAGAAACAGCAGGTACCGGAACCGAAGTTGAGTCAGCGGATAAACATACATTGACCGTGGCATTGAGTGAGGCTTTTAATGCATTAGATCCGATTCACGGTTACGCAACAGAGACCGATGCGGTGTTAAACAACATTGCAGAGGGGCTCTTCTATTATGACCACGATGGTGTCGTTCAGCCATTGATTGCAGAAAGTTATACCCAGCCGGATACGACGACTTACGTCTATAAAATAAGAGATGATGTGAATTTCTCGGATGGAACACCGCTGACCGTAGATGATGTTGTTTTTTCACTGGAGAGGCATAGGAGCACCGAGAATCCATCCGAACTCGGATGGATGTTTTCCAATGTCGATACAATCACAAAGTCAGGAGACTGGGAGGTAACCATTAAGCTCAAACAACCCGATCCTGTATGGCAGGATACACTGGCAACATCAGCAGGTCTGATTATCAGCAAAGCGTATTTCGAAGCGCACGAAGATAATTTTGGCACGCCGGAAGGCGGGATTCTCGGCTCGGGACCATACGTTCTTTCGAACTGGTCTGCCGGAAATGAAATTGATCTGGAAGAGAATGATAACTACTGGAACAAAGATACACAGCTTGATTTTACAAAACTGGTATTTAAAATTATTCCGGATGAAACCGTCCGCAACGAGGCGCTGCAATCCGGCCAGGTAGATTTTATTTTCGGACCTTCTGTGGATTCGATTGAAACATTGGAAGCAGATAAGAACATCAATATCAGTCAGGTGGATACGTTCTTATCCTGGTTTGTATCTTTTAATACTTCCCGTGAGCCATTGAATGACGTAAATGTAAGAAAAGCGATTTCCTATGCAATTGATAAAAAGAGTATCGTTGACAATGTATTTAAGGGCTATGCAGAAGTTCCGAATGCCCTGCCGTTTGGAGAGAGCATCGTGGCAGCCGATGTAGACAATAAAGCCTCCTGGGATACATATTACAAAAATGTAAAAACATATGACTATAATCTGGATACGGCGAAAGAATATCTGCAAAAATCGTCTGTACCGGATGGATTCAGTACCACACTTGCCTATGTGGCAGATAACTCGGTGCAGGAGACAGTGGCGCTTGCCATACAGCAGAATCTTGCAGATCTGAATATCAATGTGGAACTGGTAGCGACTCCGTGGTCTCAGTTAAATGTCTACCGCTATGGGGGCTCGGAGACCCGCGATTATGATCTGATGCTTACGATATGGGGCTCCGATTATCCGGACCCAACCGGAACCATTATTCCGATGTATGATTCTGCAAATATCGTTGCAGGAGGTTCTAACTGGGCAGAGTATCGGAACGATGCATTTGATCAGCTGATCGATCAGCAGGCGGCTGCGGGAACATCCGCCGACCGGGCAAACTATTTACAGCAGGCACTTGATATCATTGCAGAAGATGTTCCTTATATTCCTGTATACAATCCGAATTCCATTTTTGCGACGAACAGCAGAATTGCATATTCATTTTCAAGCAGTGCATTGTATAACATCTTCTTCAAAGATTTTAAACTGGCAGATTAAATACAGCGGAAAGAAGGAAGCAGAATGTTACGTTATATCTTGAAAAAAACAGTTCAGCTGGTGCCGGTACTGCTGGTTGCGACCATTCTGATCTTTGCCATGATAAAGGCCTGCGGGCTAAATCCGGTTCTTGCTACGCTGGGAGGGGGCCGCCTCTCCCAAGCGGTGCTGGAGAATAAAATGGCAAAGTACGGATTGGATCAGCCGCTTCCGCTGCAGTATCTTTACTGGCTTAAAAATGTACTTACCGGCAATTTCGGTTCCAGTGTAAAATATAAAACGGACGTCCTGACTTTAATAAAAGAAAGTCTTCCGGTCACATTGGGACTCGTCCTGTTCAGCTTTTTTACAGCACAGATTACAGCTGTCCTGCTTGGAATACTTGCTGCTGTCAAACAAAATACCATAGTGGACAAGGGCATAACGATTCTGACGCTTTTGTTTTTTTCCACTCCGGTTTTTTTCAGCGGAATTCTGATCATTTTCTTTCTGGCGCATTTTGCCCCGAATTATGCTTTTACCGGAAGTTATCATAACTTTAGAGAGTATCTGCTGAGACTCGCACCGGCAGTTCTGGTTCTCTGTTTCCAGCAGATTGCCCTGATTACGAAAATAACAAGAAGCAGTATGATTGACCAGCTCAATTCCGACTATATTCTGATATTGAAAGCAAAAGGGCTGAGTAGAAATAAAATTATTTTCAAGCATGCGTTGAAAAACGGGATCATTCCTGTAATCACCATTTCCGGCATCCAGTTCGGTGCCCTGATTGCCGGAAGTGTCATGGTAGAAAATCTCTTTTCCCTTCCGGGGCTGGGGCGACTTCTCATACAGTGCATACTGGTTGGGGATGCAGCGGTAGTGCAGGGAGTTACACTGCTTATCGTTGCAGTATTTTTACTGACAAATCTGATCGTAGAAACGCTTTATGCGGTGATCGATCCAAGAATCCGGAATCATGAGGCAGGCGTATGAAAAATAGGATAAAACAACATCGAAATCTATTCAGTCTGACCACAATTATAACAGCTTCTATTTTAATTATTCTGATACTGGCAACGATTCTTGCACCGGTACTAGCGCCTTATGATTCACAGAAGATGGATCTGGGAAATACCCTCAAAGGATTTTCACTGCAGCACCTGCTTGGTACGGATAAGGCAGGAAGGGATATTTTTTCCAGAATTCTCTTTGGCGGCAGGACAACACTGCTCAGCGGACTGGCAGTCGTGGGAATTTCCATCCTGATTGGCATACCGGTCGGACTTGCAGCCGGTTACTATGGAGGGAAAGCGGACTGGATCATTTTGAAAGTATGGAGTATCATCCTGTCATTTCCCGCTATTTTACTGGCCTTTGTTCTAATGATGATTATCGGAAAAGGAATTGTGCCGGGTATCCTAGCGCTGGGAATTGTCTATATTCCGATGATCTCCAGACTCACCAGATCTCTTACATTAATCGAAAAAAATAAAACATATGTAGAGGCAGCCAGGGTTCTTGGATATTCTGATGCCAGGATATTGTTCTTTCACATACTCCCGAACTGTCTCAGTACCATATTTGCGGAACTGACGCTGGATCTTGCGTATGCAATTTTGGATCTGACGGGTCTGAGCTTTCTGGGACTCGGAGTTCAACCACCCATGTCGGACTGGGGTTACATGCTTGCAGACGGACAGAAGTTTCTGACGACACAGCCCCTGCTCGCAGTCATTCCGGGTATTTGCATCATTCTTGTGGTGATATCACTGAATCTTCTCAGTATGGAAATTCTGGCTTATGTCGATCCCAAGCAACGCAGATTCACTTCATTCGCAAAACAAAAAAAGTGGTTGGCAAAAAAAGAAAAGGCGGTGGGATGAATGGAACGCATTCTTGAACTGAAAGATCTGCAGGTGGATCTGCTGACTGAGAAGGGAATCGGAAAAGCGGTCAGAGGGATGAATCTTACGCTGGACAAAGGCGAAATACATGGAATTGTGGGAGAAAGCGGCTGCGGAAAAACAGTTACAGCCAAGTCAATTCTCCGGCTTCATGATGAAAAAAAGACCGAATACAGAGGCTGTATTCTCTATGGAGATCAAAAGACCAGTCTTCTGGAACTGACAGAAAAGAGCATGAACCGTTATCGGGGAAAAGAAATTGCCTATGTTCCCCAAAATCCCATGACTTCATTCGATAATCTTTATACCATCGGAGAACAGATTGCAGAGACCATGCGGCAGCATCTGAAATTATCCGCAAAAGATGCCTGGGCAAGAACACTTGTCCTGCTGACTCAGGTGGGTGTGACACCAGCAGAAAAAAGAGCATTGCAATATCCCTATGAGTTCAGCGGCGGGATGCTTCAGCGTACCATGATTGCACTTGCAGTCTCCTGTCATCCCGGTATTCTTATCGCAGACGAAGCTACGACGGCGCTCGATGTTACCATGCAGGCAAGAGTGCTGAAATTGTTAAAAAGACTGAGAGATGAAACCGGTATGTCTATCCTGTGCATCACACACAATTTCGGTGTGGTGGCAGAAATCTGCGACAGGGTAACCGTCATGTACGGCGGTACTGTAGTGGAATCCGGCAGTGTGTCGGATATTTTCAACAGCAGTAAGCACCCTTATACCGAGACTCTTATAAGAAATATTTTAAAATCCGGGGAAAGAAAAGAGCAGCTTCTTACGATACCGGGAAATCCACCGGAAATCACCGATTTTATGGAAGGCTGCCCCTATGCGGCAAGATGTTTTTACGCAGGCAACGTCTGTTTTAAAACTGCTCCGGCACCGAAGGAGGCGCGGGCAGGGCATGTTTTCAGTTGTCACATGAAGTAGAAGAATAGAAGGAGGTATGGCAATGGCGGAAAACATTCTGACGGTGAAAAATCTGACGGTATTATTTGAAAACAAAAAGAAAAATAAGAAACAAAATCCCTGTGTCACAGCAGTGGATCAGGTATGTCTGTCTGTAAAAAGGAAAGAGATTTTCGGTATTGTGGGTGAGAGCGGCTGCGGAAAAACGACATTAAGCCGCGGCATTCTGGGATTGATCAAAAATGTCAGGGGGCAGGTTCTTTTAGACGGTGAAAATATACGGAATCCCGACAGGCGCAAGAGGAGAGCTTTAACAGGAAAAATACAGATGATTTTCCAGAATCCCCTTGCTTCCTTTCATCCGAGATATACGATACGCAAATCCTTATACGAAGTGGGGAGGGTACATGAGATACCGAAACAGGAAGTTCAAAAAAAGCTGGACGATCTTCTGAAGTATACGGGATTGGCAGATTCTCTGCTGAATCATTATCCCGGGCAATTGAGTGGAGGACAGCTCCAGCGTCTGGCAATCTGCAGAGCGTTGATTTTGGAGCCGGATGTTCTGGTCGCGGATGAAGCAGTTTCTGCGCTTGATATTTCCATCCAGGCGCATATCCTGAACCTTCTTTTGTATCTTAGGGAAAAGCTGGGAATTACTATCGTTTTTATTTCCCATGACCTGAATGTGGTCGAACATATCTGTGATACCGTAGCCGTTATGTATCTCGGAACAATTGTAGAACAAGGGGATAAGGTGGAATTATTTGGAAATACAAAGCATCCCTATACAAAACTTCTGATCAGTTCAAAAACAAGAGAAACACCAGATGCAAAGAAAAGTCCGGTGTTTGGTAAAGCGGATGGGGAGTTTGAAGATGTTCCGAACATTTTTGAAATACCAGTCGGTTGTAAATTTGCGGCCAGATGTCCTCAGTTTGTAAAGGATGTCTGCGATGTAAAAGAGCCGAAGCTGAAAAAAACGGGAAAGAATCACTATGCTGCCTGTCATTTCGTGACGGAAGATCAAAACGATTACGGAATTTATATGGAAAATATATGAGAAGTCGTTTTTCGGCGGTATTTTGGTAACCATATGGCATTTTATGAGTATTGTGTTAATAGAGCAAATGAAATCGAGGAATTGATATGGGATATTATGTAACTGTCGAACCGGATGTCTATATTTATGTGGAGGATATTAATCCGACCGGAGATAAAACCATTTTATTCATTCATGGATGGCCTGGAAATCATAATCTTTTTGAATACCAGTACAATCAGCTTCCGAAATACGGATACCGTTGCGTAGGATTGGATATCCGTGGATTTGGACTGTCGGCAAGACCGTGGAGCGGCTACGATTACGATACGCTGTCAGACGATGTCCGGGCGGTTGTGGATGCGTTACAGCTCAGCGACTTTACGCTCGGCGGGCATTCGACGGGAGGAGCAATCGCCATCCGCTATATGGCACGGCATAAAGGTTACGGAGTTGCAAAGCTGGCTCTGTTTGCGGCTGCAGCACCCAGTCTGATCCAGCGTCCGAATTTCCCGTATGGGCTTCCGGAGCAGGCGGTGCTTGATATCATTCGAGGGACATACGAAGACCGTCCGAGCATGCTCCGTGGATTCGGTAATATGATTTTTCACAATTATGTCACACCGGGCATATCGGATTGGATTTTTGATCTGGGACTACAGGCATCGAGTTGGGCTACGGCGGCAATCGCAAACACATGGCGGGATGAAGAGGGACTGTTCAATGACTTGTCGGAGATTCATGTTCCAACTCTGATTCTGCATGGACTGGATGATCAGGTGTGTCTTTATCCGCTGGCTGTGGCACAGGAAAAGGGAATTGCGAATGCGAAGCTTGTACCGTTTGAATCATGCGGACACTTTTTGTTTTATGACCAGCTGGAACGTTTTAATAAGGAACTGATGCAGTTTGTCGAACAATAAATGGATGCGGAACAAAAGTGTACGTCCTACACTACCGCATTCTACTGATTCGAGCGTATCGCTTTACACTAAGCTGTACATCTGAATTTTATTCTATAGGAAAATCATAACTTTTACACATGAATGTAACAAGGTTTTTCTATAGAATAAAAAAACAGTCACAATATTGTGACTGTTTTAAAGGGGGAGAGTTATGAAAAATTATGAAAAAATTATATCAAATCTACTGTCATTTGGGGGAATGACTTTGTATTCATTTGATGTTTACAGTATAGTAAGAGATTGTGAAATCCAATTGTCCGAAGTGTGAAGAATAGATAAACATTTTACGAAGAAATTGTGAATTCCATCGGGAGAAGCTCGGATAACGGATGAAAAAAAATAAATTTATAATTTTTTTATATATTTAGACTTGCATTTTGTAAAATAATGTTGTATATTACATACGTACTAGCTAATAAGCTAATATAATTTTTCATAACTCATGCACCCTGAGTCGTAAGATTTGGGGTGCACTCCCCGAAAATACATGGATATTCATCAGTGATGGATATCCATTTTTGATTGATTGGGAAGGCAGTTTGGTTTGACAGAAATATACCGGTAGATTATAATCATGAAATGAGTCAAAGGGGGCTGATGGATCACATCAGCTCTTTTTTTGTTACTCTATACTTAAGAAAAAGAAAATCCGGGAGGAATGGATCGATATATGATACAGAGAATAACAGAAGAAATTTATGAACATATCATACGAGAAAGGGAGATGTACATCTATTTTCAGCCTATTATAAATATGGGATGGGAACGAGAGGTAGGCTGTGAGGCACTACTGAGAGCCAGGTATAAAGGCAAACCGGTTTCCACGGAAAAGTTGTTTGGATATGCGAGAAGGCATGAGCGGGAAAAGGAACTGGATGATATCTGCCGGGAAACAAGCTTTGAGCAGTTTCGGAGGATAGAGAAACAATGCATGCTGTTTGTAAACTTTGAAGCTTCCCTGCTGGGCAGCTATCTGGATGAAGCCGACGATATTGTAGAAAAATTGAACATTCTTGGAATCGACAGGAAGAAGGTTGTAATTGAAATTAATGAGAAACATGTGGAGGACGGCGATGTGCTCGTCCGGTTTGTCTCGGAGTTCAGAAGCAGGGGGTTCCTGATCGCGTTGGATGATGTCGGAGAGGGCTACTCAAATCTGAACAGAATTGTATTGGCGAAACCGGATATTGTGAAAGTCGATCGGAGTGTCGTTGCCGGTATACAGAATGATTATTATAAAAGAGAGGTATTCCGGGCCATTACCAGTCTGGCAGAGAGAATAGGGGCCGTGGTCATCGCAGAGGGGGCAGAGCAGATACAGGAGGTGTATAGCTGCATGAAGCTTGGAACCAGTCTGTTTCAGGGGTATTATTTCTCAAAGGCCGAACCGGTGGATGTCATCAATACAATGGAATTTCAGCGTGTCTGCAAAGATGCGCTTACCTATTATAAAGAGAGTACGGTATTTGAGCTGCGCAAAAAGGCGGTCTGGGGGTATGCAAGGAAAAAGATTGTCAAGCAGCTGGCGGAGCAGCTGTCATTGGCAGAAAGCACTGCGTATGAGCCTGTAATGGAAGGATTTTTACATGGACATGTGGAAATTGAGTGTACCTATATCATTGATTGCATGGGAAGGCAGATATCTCCGACGCTGTTTGGAATCGGAGTAAATATAAAGAGCCCCTACCTGTTTTCACCTGCAAGAGAAGAGGATCTGCATGTGGATAAACCGTACTATTATCATGCATTTCAGAATCGGGAACAGGTCTATGTGAGTGAAAGTTATATATCTGCGGCTACCGGGTATTTCTGTCAGACTTATTCCCTGGTATTTACCTCATCAACCGGAGAAGAACTGGCTGTCTGTATCGACTATCCACAATAAAGTTTATAGAATCCCCATAGAATTATCATAACTTTGTAATATCATGTAACAAAATCGTAACAAATGATGCGGCCCAAAAGGAGACGATATTATGAAGTTAAAACTTATTAAGACAATTCTAATGGGTGCTGTCAGTGTAGCCACGCTGAGTAGTACCCCGGTAGCAGCCAGTGAATACACAGGAAATGTAGCGGAGGCGAGCCAGTCGGATGAAGCTTCCACAGAAGTGAATGATCTGCTTGCAACCATACAGCTCATTGGTGATCCGGTTACTATGGAGCCAGTGGTTGAGGCGACAGCAAGTACAACGGAAGATACCACGCAGCAGAGTGAGGAACAGGAACAGACAGAGGAACTTGTGATTGCCACTGTGGATAATTATGTAAATATCCGTGATGCCGGCAGTCTGGACGGAAACATCATTGGTAAGTTATACGATCATTCTGTGGGAACTCTTCTGGATGAGACTGCAGATGGCTGGTATCACATTCAATCCGGAACCGTGGATGGCTATGTGAAGGCAGAATATGTATTGCGTGGGGAGGAAGCTAAGGCACTTGCAGATCAGGTTGGCCAGCATCTGGCAACCGTGAATACAACGACTTTGAAGGTGAGAATGGAGCCGAGTACAGATGCCAAGGTTCTCGGACTTGTTCCGGATGGAGATACACTTGCAGTTCTGGATCAAACGGACGGATGGGTGAAAGTATCCACGGAAGAAGGCGAGGGCTATGTTTCAACGGATTATGTAGAGGTCTATACAAAGAATACAGAAGCGGAATCCATTGAAGAAGAGCAGGCGCGTCTGGCGAAAGAAGCAGAGGAACGCCGCCTTGCACAGGAAGCAGCACAGAAAGAAGTTGCAAAACAGGATACACAAAAAACAGAAAGTACGACGACAGCAAAGAGCACAACGCAGGATACAACAACACAGGCTGCGGCGGGCACGCAGACGTCGGCTGCAGCGGATAGCAGCTCCAGTGCAGCAGCAGAGACGCAGACAGCTTCTTCCAGCAGCATTGGAAGACAGATTGCAGACTATGGTCTTCAGTTTGTGGGAAACCCATATGTGTATGGAGGTACGAGCCTGACGAACGGTGCAGATTGTTCCGGTTTTGTAATGAGTGTATATCAGCACTTTGGAATTTCACTTCCGAGAACGTCCGGTCAACAGGGACAGAGCGGAACTGCTGTTTCCGGTATTGAAAATGCTCAGCCGGGAGATTTGATCTGGTACTCCGGACATATTGCAATTTATATCGGAGATGGAAAAATCGTACATGCAAGCAACGCGTCGGACGGAATCAAAGTTTCAAGCGCTACCTATACAACGATTTTATCGATAAGAAGAATTGTATAGTCGGTTTTCTTCAACAGAAACGCCTATAAAAATAGAAAAAAGGAAGTCATGTCTCCGGTGAAAATGCCGGGACATGGCTTCTCTTTTTTCGGGCAGGATGGAATCCGGCATGTTTTTTTTCGGGCAGGGCATAATAGTAAAAAACAGGTGGAGGAAAGACCGTGCAGCATACAACAATACTTGTCGTTGATCATAATACAGAAGATATGCAGACTACGCGGACTGCACTGCAGGAAGCAGGATATGCCGTACTTACAGCGGCGGACGGAGAGACGGCGGAAAAAATCTTTCTGGAGAACAACGTAGATATGGTCATACAGGAATTCGTTCTTACCGATATGACAGGCGGGCAGCTCTGCCAGTGGATTCGAAATGAATCAGATCTTCCGATTGTAATTCTCACTGCACAAAATAAATTGCGCTGTATGCGGGACGCGCTGGAATGGGGCGCAGATGAATATCTGGTCAAACCGGTAGAAATGGGTGTGTTTTTGGTGAAAATTGCCTTCGTGCTCAATCGGATCCGGTATCGGGAGCAGGACACAGAGGAGCGAATCACAGATACACTGGGAATTCTTTCCATTGATTTAAAACGTCGCATCGTGGAAAAAGAGGGAAAAGAAGTCCGCCTGACTCCAACAGAGTATAAATTGCTGACGGTAATGGCACAGTCTCCCAATCGTATTTTTACCAGAGAGCAGCTGATTACCTATGCGCTGGAAGATGAATTTCGCGGCTATGACCGAAGTATCGATACGTATATTAAGGGATTACGAAAGAAAATTGAAACGGATCGGAAGAGCCCAAAATACATTCGTACGGTGCATGGATTTGGCTATAAATTTGTACCATAAAAAAGCAAAAGTATAAATATTGTAGAAAGCACTTGCATGATATACAAGATATGGTATAATGTAGTTCGGACGGCACAGAAGTGCCCGAATGGTACAAAGGAAGAAATAGGAGAGAAATTTATGAAAATCATCAAAAGAAGCGGCATGGAAGCCGTGTTTGACATTACAAAAATCATTACCGCTATTGATAAGGCGAATCGCGAAGTAGTGGAAAGCGAACGGCTGGCAATGGAAGAGATTCACAAGATTGCACAATATATAGAAGATACATGTGAAAAGGCAAACTATTCGTTGAATGTGGAAGACATACAGGATCTCGTGGAAGACAGCCTGATGGCACGACAGTCTTTTTCGGTGGCAAGAAAGTACATTACTTATCGGTACAAAAGAGCACTGGTTCGAAAGTCGAATTCGACAGATGAGCAGATCCTGAGTCTGATCGAGTGCAGTAATGAAGAGGTGAAGCAGGAAAACTCCAATAAAAATTCCACAGTCAACAGTGTGCAGAGAGATTATATGGCGGGAGAAGTCAGCAAGGACATCACAAAACGCTTCCTGCTGGATGAGGATATTGTAAATGCGCACGAACAGGGAATCATTCATTTTCACGATGCGGATTATTTTGCACAGCATATGCATAACTGCGACCTTGTCAATCTGGAGGATATGCTCCAGAACGGAACGGTAATCAGCGGAACCAGAATTGACAAACCGCATTCTTTTTCAACTGCTTGTAATATTGCAACGCAGATTATCGCACAGGTTGCAAGCTCCCAGTATGGCGGACAGAGCATTTCGCTTGCGCATCTCGTGCCTTTTGTGCAGGTGAGTCGTGAAAAAATACGGAGAGAAGTCATTGGCATGCTGGATGAAGCCGGTACGACCCTGGGTGAAGAAAAATTATCTTCCATTGTGGAGAAGAGACTGCATGCAGAGATTGAGCGCGGTGTCCAGGTGATTCAGTATCAGGTGGTCACACTGATGACGACCAATGGACAGTCCCCGTTTGTCACCGTGTTTATGTATCTGAATGAGGCGAAAAACGAGCAGGAGAAAAAAGATCTTGCGATGGTAATCGAAGAGGTTTTAGACCAGAGATATCAGGGCGTCAAAAATGAAGAGGGGGTATGGATCACACCTGCATTTCCGAAACTGATTTATGTATTGGAGGAGGATAACATCCACGAAGACTCCAAATATTATTATCTGACGGAAAAAGCGGCTAAGTGTACCGCAAAACGCATGGTGCCGGATTATATCTCCGAGAAGAAGATGAAAGAATTAAAGCAGGGGAACTGCTATACCTGCATGGGATGCCGGTCGTTCCTCACGGTATATCACGACGAAGACGGGAAACCGAAATTCTACGGCAGATTTAACCAGGGGGTAGTCACACTGAATCTTGTGGATGTTGCGTGCTCATCCGATGGAAGCTTTGACAGCTTCTGGAAGATTTTTGATGAAAGACTGGAACTGTGTTATCGTGCCTTAATGGCCCGTCACAATCGCCTGAAGGGAACTCCTTCTGATGTTGCACCGATCCTCTGGCAGCATGGTGCGCTCGCAAGACTGAAAAAGGGAGAACCGATCGACAAGCTGTTGTATGGTGGTTATTCCACAATTTCACTGGGGTATGCCGGTCTTTGTGAATGTACCAGATATATGACAGGGAAATCCCATACAGACGCATCCGCAACGCCGTTTGCACTTGAAATCATGCAGCATTTGAATGATGCATGCACAAAATGGAAAGCAGAACATAATATTGATTTCTCCGTATACGGAACACCACTGGAAAGCACGACTTACAAATTTGCAAAGTGCCTGCAGAAACGGTTTGGTGTTATTCCGGGAGTGACGGATAAGAATTACATCACAAACAGTTATCACGTGCATGTAACGGAGCCAATTGATGCGTTCGAGAAATTAAAATTTGAGTCACAGTTTCAGGCTCTTTCGCCGGGCGGTGCAATTAGTTATGTAGAAGTACCGAATATGCAGGATAATCTGGATGCCGTACTTGCGGTGATCCGCTTCATCTATGAAAATATCATGTATGCCGAACTGAATACCAAGAGCGATTACTGTCAGATCTGCGGCTTTGACGGAGAGATCCAGATTGTCAATGATACGGACGGTAAGCTGGTATGGGAGTGCCCGCACTGCCATAACAGAGATCAGGATAAGATGAATGTCGCAAGACGTACCTGCGGCTACATCGGAAGTCAGTTCTGGAATCAGGGCAGGACACAGGAAATTAAGGAAAGAGTGCTGCATCTGTAGACTTACAAATATTCTTGATTGTCATTCTATAATTCTTTCTTGGATAAAGAATTCTATTTTTGACCAACTGCTTTTTCAGGAAAGGCAGATGATAAATCTATTTTTGACCAATTTAATTAAAATAAGAATGAGAGGATGTTTTTCCTCTCATTCTTTGCGTATCAGGGGTGAACTATGAGTGATTTTGTATTGGAAATGATAAAATAAAACAGTATGATACTATTATTGGCACTGCGCCGTTTGCTAAAATAACAGCATTTGGATTCAATTGAGAAGCAGTTTCTTTGGTTGCTTCTCAATTCATTTTTATTGTAACATTATATTTTTTACACATAGTGAAATTTCATCAATAATTCCAGCCTTAATTTTATCAGGTAAATTACAATCGTCTGTACTTTCTCTACCCAATGCTATAAAATCACAGCTTCCATCTTCCATGTAACTTTCCATTATCACCAGTGTGATTTACACCCATTCCTGGCAGGACTAGCCGGTTTGGGATTTCAAGTTGCCCTATTTTATGTGGGCTTAATACATGTTCAAATATATAATCGTCTCCTATCGTTAAAGGTTTAACTATATTTTATAAAATAAAATCAAAAAAGTATTATCTGTCTGTTGAATAGATGATACATCTGTTGTTATTTGTTGCATATGCACTGTATGGTAAATAGCACCCTTTGTGAGATTTTTGTTTGGAACTGCCCAGATTGTAAAAACCACTTTTTTACGACCAAATAAAAGTATACAAAAAAGAAAGAAAGAAGGACAAAACAAAAAATAATACACAAACTCAATTGGAATGCTTGTTGTGACAAAAAAAATAAAATTATAAAATTATGACAGAAAAATAAAAAGGAGGATTGGAAATGAAAAAGGCAACATGTTTTAGCGACAAGCATTATTCCATTGGAAATATTGACGACAAACTTTATTCTTCTTTTACAGAGCATTTGGGAAGAAGCATTTATACAGGTATTTATGAGCCTGAACATCCAGATGCAGATGAAGAGGGATATCGCAGGGATGTTATGGGTCTTGTGAAAGAATTAAATGTTCCTGTAATTCGATATCCTGGTGGAAATTTTGTTTCCTGCTATGACTGGCATGATGGAATTGGACCAAAAGAAAATCGTCCCAAACGAATGGATTATGCATGGTCAAGTATTGAAACAAATCAATTTGGAATTGATGAGTTTTGCCGATGGGCAAAAAAAGCTGGGGTGGAACCAATGATTGCAGTGAATCTAGGAACCGGATCTATCAAAGATGCCGGAGATCTGGTAGAGTATTGCAATCACCCCGGTGGAACCTATTGGAGTGATTTAAGAATCAAAAACGGCAGTCCGGAACCATATAAAATCAAATACTGGTGTCTTGGTAATGAGATGGAAGGAAGCTGGCAGGCAGGTCATCTCTCTGCTGAAGATTATACCAAAAAAGCGTTAGAATCAGCAAAGATTATGAAATGGGTTGATCCGGAGATCAAGCTGGTTGCCTGTGGAAGCAGTTATGAAATGCTTCCAACCTATCTAGAATGGGATCGTACAATGCTCAAAGATTTATATAAACAGGTGGATTATTTATCAACACATAACTATACAATGAATGCAGGACAGGGAACAACAAATTTTGTGGCTGCATATAAACAGCTGGATAATCATATTAAAAACAGCGCAAAAGCAATTGCCTATGCAAAAGCTGCAAATCATTTTGAAAAAGACATAAAGATTTGTCTGGACGAATGGAATGTCTGGAATTTCCAGGATATCAAGCTGGATTCCCTGGATGATTTACAGGAATTGACGACCTTTGAAATGACTTCAGCCGGTAAATGGGAAATAGCACCGCCAATCTTGCAGGAACAATACAGTCTGCTGGATGCAATCGTGGTTGGAGGATTGGGAATCACCCTGTTAAATAACGTAGACAGTGTTGAAATTGCCTGTCTGGCACAGTTAATTAATGTAATTGCTCCAATTACCACACAGGAAAATGGAGGAATTTTAAAACAGAGTATTTATTATCCGTTCCAGATGTTGAGCAAATATGGACATGGGCAGACCATGAAGGCAGTGGTGGATGCACCAACATATGATTGTGAGTTCGGCACATTGCCTGTGGTTGAACCTGCAGTTGTATTTGATGAAGAGAACAATGAAGTCAGGATATTCGTATTAAATTGTGATCAGCAGGAAGAGGTGGAATTTGACATTGAATTGCAGGGATATGGTGATAAAAAGGTAAAAAGACATTTTGTGCTGGAAGGACCAGATACCGAAATCAGAAATACCTTTGAACAGCCGGATAACGTAATCATGAAAGAGTTAGAGACCACTGGCACGACATCAGCTGTATTACCAAAATTATCCTGGAATGTGATTATTCTCGGATAAATATATCTGAGCATTTAGGAGGAAAAGATGAGTAGTAAAGTCGTACTAAAAGCGAATAATATATCAAAAAACTTTGGTTTGACACAGGCACTGAAAGGTGTTTCACTCCAGATTGAAAAAGGTGAGATCGTAGGCCTTATCGGTGAAAACGGATCAGGTAAATCAACGTTTTCTTCTATCATCTCAGGGGTGTATTCCGCAACATCGGGAAGCTTGGAACTGCATGGAAAACCATATAATCCTTCCAGTACAATGGATGCCCAGGCGCACGGCATCAGTATGATTGTTCAGGAAATGGGGACTCTTCCAGGAATCCGCGTTGCAGATAACATTTTTCTGGGAAAAGAGGAAACTTTTTCGAAGTACAAGGTGATGAATCGGAAATTAATGTATGCCGAAGCCAAAAAGGCAATGGAGAAAATAGGAATTGATAATATTAATCCAGAGGATTCAATCCTAAAATACAGTCTTGAAGATCGCAAACTTATTGAGGTGGTGCGGGCACTCTATTCCGATCCGGATATCTTTATTGTAGATGAGACGACAACTGCACTATCCCAGATTGGAAGAGACATTATCTATAAGATCATTCGGAACTTCAAAGACAACGGGAAATCGGTGCTTTTCATTTCCCACGATCTGGATGAATTAATGAAAACCTGCACCAAGCTTATTATTCTGAGAGATGGAGTTTATATCAAAGAACTGCAGAAATCAGAATTTGATGAGTCGATTATCAAAGAATTGATGGTTGGCAGGAAACTGACGGGCGATTACTATCGGAGTGATTATGATGGGAGTTTTGAACCGGAGGTTGTAGTAAGAGCGGACAATATTCATGTAAATGGGGCATTAAACGGAGTATCCTTGCAACTGCATAAGGGAGAAATCCTCGGAATTGGCGGGTTGACAGATTGTGGAATGCATGAGCTGGGAAAGGTGATTTTTGGTAACCTGCAGCCTCTGTATGGATCGGTTACATTAGCCAATGGAGATATAATTACATCAGAGAGAAAAGCCATTAATAACAAAATGGGCTATGTGTCAAAAAACAGAGATCAGGAAGCACTTATACTCTCTGCCAGTATTCTTGACAATACGGTATTGCCATCCTTTGATAAAATAAGCAGAGGCGGATTAATTACAAAAAAGGCAGAAAAAAGCTTTACGAATCAGCAGGTAAAGGAATTAAGCATTAAATGTGGTGTTATTACCCAGGATGTAGGAGATTTAAGTGGTGGAAATAAACAAAAAGTCGTATTTGGCAAATGGCTTGGTAATGAATCGAACCTATTTATTCTGGATTGTCCGACCAGAGGAATTGATATCGGTGTCAAGGCGTTTATGTACCAGCTTATGTATAAGCTGAAAAAGGAAGGAAAATCAATTCTGATGATTTCAGAGGAACTTCCGGAATTAATAGGAATGAGTGATAGGATTCTGATCATGAAAGATGGAAAGATTAAAAAAACATTTGAGCGTTCAGAGAATTTAAGTGAATCACTTCTTATTAAGGAAATGGTATAGAGAGGGGGAAACGTAGAATGGAAATGAAGGTATTAAATGTTAATAGAAAAGAATTATTAAAAAAAATAGTCCCCTTCTTAGGAATCGTCATTATGATTCTTGTGTTTCAAATTTTTGGTGACGGAAAACTGCTGACCAGAGGTAATATCAATTCAATTATAAACCAGACAGTATATGTTGCCATTATGGCTTTTGGTGCGGTATTTGTATATTCCCATGGTGGAATGGATTTATCTTATGGCGGAGTGCTTGGGTTCAGTGTTTTATGTGGAATTTTAGTGGCGAACACAGGAGCGCCTTTAGCGGTAGTGGTTTTGGTTAATATTTTTTCAGCATTAATATGGTTTTTGTTAAATGGATTTGTATCTGTATATTTAAAAGTGTCTTCATTTATTACATCTTTATGTATTATGTATATGTGTCGAGGTATCCTGAATACGGTATGTGCCACACAAAAATACAGTGTCCCGGTATATATCTATGAATATGATAGCTTGACAATCAAACTGACGCTGCTGGTGGTGGTGTATATTGCATGTTATCTGCTTTTTGAAAAAAGCTCTGTTGGAAAAGCAAATAAAGCAATTGGTGGAAACCCACTGGCAGCACAACAAGCGGGAACCAATGTGAGCCGGACAAAAATGATTGCATATTTGATCAGCGGTATTACAGTCGGAATTTCAGGATTTATTCTTATGTCCAGAGCAGGTAGTGTGAGTACTTCTACTGGTCAGGGAATGGAAATGAATGTAATTACAGCATTGGTTCTTGGAGGCGTTCCCCTTTCCGGCGGATCACGTGTAAAACTAATAGGTGCACTGGTCGGCAGCTTTTCAGTTATTATTTTACGTAATGGATTGATAATACTTGGAGTAAATGAGAGGGTAGTAGAAGGAATACAGGGGTTAGTTTTACTATTGTTAGTATTCTTAACTTATGTTAAGAATAAAGATGGGATATTAGAATAGGAGGGTTTTTCATGAAAAAGAAAATTATGGCATTGGCATTAGCTGCAGTTATGGTTTTTTCATTAGCAGCATGTGGAAGTGGGGGTACTTCATCAAATGATGCAGCTGGCGGTTCAACTTCAGAACAGACGGAAAGTGATGAGAATAATGCAGAGGCGGATCAGACCGGTTCAGGAGAGGTTTGCGGTGATGAAAATGGTAAATATACCATTGGTGTCGTCATTCATACAACAACGGATTTCCTTTGTTCAAAATACAAAGCATATTCCGATTATTTAGGAAAAGAATTTGGCGTTCGTTTTAATTATTATATTATTGAAAATTTTGCAGATGAGACCTATTTAGCCGCAATCGAGAATCTATGTGCACAGGGAGTAGATGGTATTATCACCACGAACTTCTCTGGTACAGCAGTTCTTCAGGGATTAAAGATCTGCGAAGAGAATGGTGTTTATCTTGGAGTTGGCTGGTCACAGATTGATGAAACCATCAAAGATCAGGTTTTTTCAAATGATTACTTTGTGGGAAGCTCTTATGAAGATGATTATAATGCCGGCTATGAAATTATTGAAAGTTTAATTGATGCTGGATGTACAAACATTGCTCCAATTGGCTATGAACCAGGCATCACATGTCATGATAGACGTTGGGAAGGTATGATGCAGGCATTTGAAGATCATCCGGAAATTAAAAAAGCCGGTGAATATCGAGGACTTGAATTTACCAAGGCGGTTGAAGATTATTTAGCAGCAGACGATACGATTGACGGTATTGCAATTACATTACTTGGAATAGAGTATTGCCAGGAACCGATTAAGTCGGCCGGAAAAGAGGGACAGGTTAAGATTGCATTTTGCGATTTGAGTGATAACTGTGAAGCAAGTCTGGAAAGTGGTGAAACAACGTTAGCAGTTGGCGGTCAGTATGTGGACGTAGTATTTCCGTTTGTATTGATCTACAATGCACTGGAAGGAACTCCTCTTGATAAAGTAGAAGTACCAGTGAACTTTATTTACTGTAGAAGTGGACAGGATTTCCGTGATTATATGACATATTTGCATGATGATGGTGTATATGCATATGACGCGGATGAAGTGAAAGCGTTAATCAAATCTAACAATCCAGATGCTTCTTCTGATACATTATTAGAAATGGGTGCAAGCTACAGTATAGAAGATGCGATAGAAAGGCACGGCGCGCAGTAAACGTCAGTGTTTTGGAAAGGGGAACAAAATGAACAAAACATCCACCAATTTAAAAAACGTTGTTAAAGTGCTTCTTTTACCTGTGTTTGTTTACCTGCTATTTTTTATATGTTCCGAAGGCAAATTCGGAAAGCCGCAGAGTCTTATTATGAATTTTAAGCAGACACTTGCACCAACATTGATTTCTTATGCAATGTGTTGTAATATGTTATGTAACAGACTGGATCTTAGCGCCGGGGCAGTGGTTATGTTATCTGCAATGTTTGGTGCGAAAATGGTATACCTGTATGGGATTGGACTTGTACCATTTGTACTGATTGTAGTATTGACGGGGCTGGTAATGGGAACTTTATCCGGAGTACTGTATATGGTATTGAAGGTGCCGGCGATTGTCACAGCATTAGGCGTTTGTATGATTTATGAGACACTTTCGAACCTGGCAAGCATTTCTTGGGTAACAGCAATCAATGGAGAAATTACAATATTAGGTCGTTTCCCATATTCGATTATTATCTTTGCAATTATGTTTGTACTGTTTTACCTTATATATAATTATACGAAGTTTGGTTATAATGTCAGAGCGTGTGCAAGTTCTCAGGCGATTGCAAAAAGTGCTGGTGTAAATACAAAGAAAACTGCTTTTTTGTGCTATGTAGTATCTGCATTGTTCTTAGGTGTAGCAGCGTTATTGAAAATTTCTATTCAGGGATCGATTGATACACCAATGTATATGTCCAGTACCAATATAATTTTTAATTGTCTGCTTGGAATTTATGTAGGACTTGCATTGGAACAGTACTGCAATTTGTTGATTGGTATATTTATTGGGAACTTCATTCTGAATATGCTGACAACCGGTTTATTGAGTTTGGGCATATCATCCTCTTTACAAGACACAGCTTCGGGTATTTTCCTGATTGTTATTATGATATTTACGTATAATAATCAGAGAGTTCTTGATTTTATTGCAAACAGAAAAGAAAAACATGCATTAATGAAACAATATCAGTAACTAGATATAATAACTGCACTTATGGCACCTGGTTGACAAGAAAAGTAATAGAAACTTTTCAGGCTTGACTCAGGTGTCATTTGTTACAATTGATTTCTTGGGGTGAAACAATGATAAAAGTATTACTGGTGGATGATGAGAAAATGGCATTGAATTATTTGAAAAATCTGATTAGCTGGGAATACTATGATTTTCAGTTGATCGGAGTCACTACAGATACGCAGCAATCGTTAATGCTTTTTAAAAAATACAGACCGGATATTGTAATAACTGATGTGAAAATGCCTGGAATGAATGGTTTGGAAATGGTTAGTGCTATTCGGGAGATTGATAGTAAAGTTCATATTTTATTTTTGTCTGCCTATAAAAATTTTGATTATGCAAAAACAGCAATTCATCTTGGCTCTGATGATTATCTCTTAAAAAGTGACTTGGATGAAGAAAATTTTTTGAAAAAAATGCTAAATTTGAAAGAGGAAATTGATAAAGAAAAAAACAAAAACAGGTATACCATCAATGCGATTCTGGAAGAATTATTTCAAAAGAATACCAAAGAAGAACATTACAAGAATCTACTGGAAGAGAATGAGTATATTAAAATACATAAAAAATACAATTATGTCGTACTTGCGAAAAAGGATGTACCGGCTTTTGTTGATGAAATCATTCCACAGAGTGATCGGATGGAAGAAATATTTGATTTTGAAATCAGAAATATTTGCGATGGCTGTGCGGAGAAGAATCATATACGTGTGATTGCTTTTTTCCCTGTCAGTAAACACGATCTTTTAGCCATAATGGAACTTGAGGGTAATCCAGTTGCCCAGAAGGAAATAAATGATCAGCTATATTCCTTTTCAAAGCAGATATATGAAACAATCCATAAAAAGAACGATACGGATTATTTTATTTATTATTATACAAATCGGATGTCCGTAAGGACGTTTGGTCGATACTATTTTAAGCATAGATCTGCACTTATGAATAGATATGTCAAGAAAAAGCCGCATATATTAGAATTTATGGAAGATAAGATGGATGCGGGACAGGAAAAACAATTAGAGTCTGTTTCTGCAGATGAGATATATATGAAAATAAAAGCAAATGATAAGCAGGCAATGGATAATATCATAGAGAATATTAAAATTTCGGTAGAAATGGAAGACTGCATGACGTATTTATGGTATGCCCAAAATTTACTACGGGCATTAAAAAAATATGATGGAGTTTTGTCTGGGGAAAAATCAAAAAGGAGATTTTCTCTAAATGAGAGTAATACTTCCTACGATTTGAGAAATCCGGATGAGATGATAAAATTTATTGAATTGAAGCTCGAGGAAGTCATGGTGCTGTCACACGAACAAAAGAATGAGACATATTCAGATGCTGTTATAAAAGCAATGAATTTTATCAGAAAAAAATATACGGAAGAGGATCTTTCAACAGGTTCCGTGGCTAGAGAGGTTAATTTAAGCAGTTCCTGGTTTTCAACAAAATTTAAGGAAGAGGTTGGAATTGGAGTCGCGGACTATATCAACAGTGTACGAATTGAAGAAGCAAAGAAGCTGTTTGATGCGGGAGATTTAATGATTTATGAGATATCAGAGAAGGTAGGGTTCACCTCAAGCCAGTATTTTAGCAAAATTTTTAAAGAATACACTGGCATTACGCCGAACCAGTACCGTAAAAGGAAAAAGGAACAATAATAAATGAAATTACAAAACAAATTACTGTTTTCACAGATAATTGCTTTCAGTATACTTTTTTTGATTTTTATACTATTGTTACCACAAATAGTATATTTTAGTGTCTATAAAGCGGACCGTGAGGAAACCATCAGCTTCAGTAATCAGATTATGACAAATATTGATCAGTGCATTATGGATGCCGAAAGATTTTCCAAGGTTGTGGCGGATGATGATGATTTGTGTAAACTGATTCAGGCTTACATGGAAAACCCAAGTAATGCAAATTCATCTAAAATAAGCTTATATCTTTCGAATATGGGAGTTCAGGATTATATGCCTTCTTATCGGGTATTGGGAATTCAGGTTAATATAGAGAATCATGATAAAACTGTTTTTTCTACGGTGGGATTGTCTGAATCAATACAAAAACATATTAATGAAAGTGCGTTACAAATTTATCATGCAAAAAACTATACACAAATGATTATAGATCCTTTTAGGTATGAAGGTGATTCAAAAACAGTTTTTGGAAACCAGTTTGATATGCTTTATGGGTACATTACACAGTACAAAAAAGGAAATATCACAGGAACGGTTACCATCATTGCCTCCTATGATGAAATATATTATATTGCACAGGGAATAGAGAGCTACTGCAATGATTTTAAACTGATGAATGGCGATAATAAAATTGTTCCGCCTGTAATTCAAGATAGCGGGATTGAGGTAGAGCAAACACTTGAAAATATGGTTTATGGAACTACATTCAGCGAGGGATACTATGATGATGGAAAAGGGTTTTCGACTGTTACATACTCAAAAGTTGGTAATTGGAAGTTGATCTGTAGATTGACGAAAGAAGATATAATTGATAAAAATCAGACATTAATTATGATGGATGCATTCATTATCGCAAGTTTTGCAATTCTTGGAACTGCGATTATGATTTCCTTAATCAGAAAATTTTTATTGCCACTTCGAGAGGTCTCAGAACAGATGGGGAAACTGGCCAAAGGAGATTTAGATGTCCAGCTGAAAATACGGTCAAAGGATGAAGTGGGAGAAGTGGCTGCAACCTTTAACTACATGGCCGAGCAGATTAGTCAGCATATCCATACGCTGCTTGAAAAAGAGAAGTTAGAGCAAAAAATGCGCTACAGTATATTGATTTCACAGGTTGATCCACATTTTATTTATAATACCATGAATACCATAACATATCTTGCACAACAGGAACGAAACAAGGATGTGATTGCAGCAAATAAGGCAATGATTGAGATCCTAAAAGACCGGTTAAGGATTGAAGTTTCCGATGTTTATGATACCATTGAGCAGGAAATTAATGTGGTAAGTCAATATTTGCTGATCCAGAACTATCGTTATGAAGGAACCTTTAAGACTAAAATAGAGGTACAGGAGGAAATGAATAAATGCTATATTGCAAAAAATATCCTGCAGCCTTTGGTTGAAAACGCATTAAATCATGGAATCCTAAATAACAAAGATGAAGATGGTGAAATTCTTGGCGGATGCATTAGAATTGAAATTACGAATGTGGATGATTCAAACATACAAATCATAGTTTCTGACAATGGTGCGGGGATGACACCGGAAGTATTGGAACGAATAACAAGTCAGGAGCATGTTCCAATTAGAGGAAAACATATTGGTATTCGAAATATCCGTGGAAGAATTGAATATCTTTATGGCAATAAGGCGGAGTTGTCTATTGAATCCATTGAGGAACAGGGAACAACAATTACGCTTATTTTGCCGTGGATGAGGAAAGAAAATAGTTAGACAGTTGATTGCGTGTCTTAGATCAGGAGGGCTGCTCGTGCAGCCCCGTGGGTTCAATCATCAGGAGTTTATAAAAGTGTTTCTTCAATGTCATTTAAACAAATAATCTTGCTGCCTTTACTTTCATAATAGCGAATCATTTCGTCAATTTTTTGTTTGTCATAGCTGGTAATGCAATCTGATATGACCTTGACGCTATAATTTGCTTTGCGCAGGTTGTAACAGGTTGATTTGACACAGGCAACAGCATCGGCTCCTGTCAGGTAGAAATCACATATTTCATGCTTTCTAATAAACTCTGCAAATTCTTCACTGCTTAATGCATTTCCTTTGCATTTTGTAAAAATATTTTTGGATACCAGTTTCAAGTCTGAGGCTAATTCAGCCCCATAGGTATTGGGTTTAAACGTTCTTGTGCCGGCTGATAAATTTTCATGTCTTATGTAAATAACAGGAATATTATGATAGACGGCCCAGTCAATCGCCTGATTGATCTTGTCAATGATTTCCTTGTAATTCTTTGTTATGTCATTTTGTATATCGATTATTACCAAAGCTTTTTTCTGCATAGTGTCTCCTTCTGATCGGCAGATTGATTTGTTTGCTTTTTTATTGTAGCATCTAATTGTTGACAACAGTATGGACACAATTTACAATGATAGAAAAATTATAAGAAATGAAAGGAGGATGTCGGATGAAAATTGACAGGCTTGTCAGCATGATAATGATACTTCTTGAGAAAGAGCGGATAGGCGCACAGGAGTTGGCAGATATGTTTGAAGTTTCGCCCCGCACAATCTACCGTGACATAGATACTATAAACATGGCGGGCATTCCTGTTTGCTCCGCTCCGGGAGTTGGCGGTGGCTTTGAAATCATGCAGAAGTACAAAATTGATAAAAAAGTTTTTTCGGCTGCAGACCTTTCCGCAATCCTGATGGGACTTTCCAACCTTTCTACTATGATACGAGGGGAGGAACTGGTAAATGCTCTTGCGAAAGTGAAAAGCTTTATCCCGGCCGACAGAGCAAACGATATTGCATTAAAAGTAAATCAAATTTACATAGATTTGAGCCCGTGGATGGGCAACCGAAACATACAACCATATTTAGAAATGATCAAAACAGCGTTACAGGAAAACAAGCTGCTTTCGTTTGAATATACCGACCGCCATGGAAACGAAACCGTACGAACAGCCGAACCATATCAGCTTGTATTGAAAAATGGCGATTGGTATTGGCAGGGGTATTGCCTTAAAAGAAATGATTTTCGGTTATTTAAAATATCCCGTATATCAAACCTGCATATACAGGAGGAATTTTTTACACCACGCGATTATCAAAAGCCGCAGTTGGATTTTGCTGATATTTTGACAACGATGCAGACAACAATCAAAATTCGTATCCACAAATCTGTCATGGACAGGGTACTTGATTTTTGCTCTTATGAACACTTTTCTCCGGACGGCAGTGAGCATTACATCGTTCGTTTTCCTTTTATCGAGAACGATTTCTACTACACTATTCTTTTCAGCTTTGGGGATAAATGCGAGTGTTTAGAGCCGTTACATATCCGCACAGAAATGAAGCGTAGAATATATGATATGGCCACCTTATATGAAAACTAGAACAAGAAGTCCAGGGCTGTTGTTAATCTGGAATTCTTTTTCTCATATCTCCTTATGTATAAAATCACCGTTCCTGTTGTGTGGAAATATTCATTCTAAACTGATTACCTGTCACTGCCTGTGCTGTTTGCAGCAACAGACTCTGCAATGCACACAAATCACTGAAAATGTGAATTGGTACTGCTAAATCAGTGTTTTCTTACCTTTATTATTTCGAGAAAATGGGTGCAATGCAATGAAAAGCAGGAAGGCCCTGGCAGGCGATTTTAACGCATATCAATATAACAATATACTGATTAATCCCAAAAAGAGCTTGAAAAAAATACAAAACATGATATTCTAGGAAATACAATAAAAGACTTAGTGAGGTATGATATGAGAATCGGAATTGATATGGGGGGAATGTCTGTCAAGCTTGGGCTGGTGGATGCGAAGAATCAGATTGTTGCAAAGAAAGTTATTCCAACGGAGCTGGATATTGCAGCACAGGAGATGGTACAGAAAATGGGAGTGGCAGCAGAGGAGCTTCTCAAGGAGAATGGACTTACAATAAGTGACTGTGAAGGAATCGGAATTGGAAGTCCGGGAACAGTTGAGGATAAGACAGGAACGATCCTCTATTCCAATAATTTTCATTGGGAGAATGTACCGGTTGTAGCGGAACTGAAAAAAAAACTTCCGGTTCGCATTGAGATTGCAAATGATGCAGATGCAGCAGCACTTGGAGAAGTGTGTGCAGGTGCAGCAAAGGGTGCAGGGAATGCAGTTTTGCTAACATTGGGAACCGGTGTCGGCGGTGGCGTTATTATGAATGGGAAAATCTTTCACGGACCACTTGCAGGTGGCTGCGAACTTGGCCATATGGTAATCGTAGATGACGGAGAACCATGTACCTGTGGAAGAAGCGGGTGCCTTGAGGCCTATGCATCTGCATCAGGGCTGCTTCGTATCGCAAGAAGAGAAGCAGGAAAAGCACCGGAGTCTCAGATGAACGAAATGTGCGGTCATAATCCGGATAGGATGAATGGTAAGATACCGTTTGATGCGATGGCACTTGGGGATGAAGCAGCGACACGTGTAGTTAACGAATATGAGCACTATCTGGCATGCGGAATCGCAAATGTTGTCAATATGTTCCGGCCGGAGAAGGTGATTTTGGGTGGAGGTGTAGCTGCCCAGCGCGAGAACCTGACAAGACCGTTGACGGAGATGGTAAAAGAGCTTTGCTTTGGCGGTTCGCATGGACAGATTGCAGAGATAGTAACCTCAGAGCTGGGCAATGATGCAGGGATTATCGGTGCAGCAAATCTGGTGTAGATACAGTCATAGTTTCTGTTGCTTTTTTGGTAGAGCTGTCATAGAATGGTTATATGCTATATAACTGTTCTATGACAGCTCTATTACATTTGGGCTGAGTTCAGTAAAATAAGAATTATGTGGAAGAAAAAGAAGCAGCTTTGAGAATATGCAGCTATGTTGGAAATTGGATAGGAGGAACGTGAAATGGGAAAAGTTATTATGTATGAGCAGATTTATTCGGATGTGCTTCACAAGATTCAGAATAAGGAATATCAGCCTGGTGATAAGCTTCCATCAGAGATGGAGCTGGCACAGGAATATGGTGTGAGCAGAATCACAAGTAAGAAGGCAATGGATCTTCTGGCAGAAAAGGAATACATTATCCGCAATCCGGGCAGAGGATCGTTTGTCAATGAGAAGAGAAAAGAGGATATGCTTGAGATGCCATCGGCAGAGGCTGGCAGCACGGAGGTTGATAAGAAAAAACATGCAGGGATCGGAGTGATTTTTGACACCTTCGGCTGTGATTTTGGAAGTGAGCTTCTAAAGAGCATTGAGCAGGAATGCAGCAGGGAGAATTATACCATGCTCTTCCGCTGCACCTATGGAAGTATTGACGAGGAGAACAAGGCGATCCGCAGTGCATTAGAGCTTGGCGTACAGGGACTGATTCTGATGTGTGCACAGGGTGAGATCTATAACAACACCATTCTGAGACTTGCGCTGAATAAGTTCCCGATGGTTTTAGTTGACCGGCAGATGAAGGGGATATCCATTCCGTGCGTAAAGACAGATAACTATTCCTCGGCAAAGGAGCTTACACGGATACTGATTGAGCATAATCATAAAAATATCTGCTTTGTCTCGCATTCGTCCATTAGTACACCCACGATTAATGACCGCTATAATGGATTTGTGGACTGTATTCTGGAATATCAGGACGTAAAGAGTGTCTTTGAGCAGATGAGTAAATACAATCCGACGCCGGAGGATGTAGGGAAGGAATATCGTGAATTTAATCTGGGAGAGATAGAAGAGATTATAAAAAACAACGAGGAGTGCACAGCATTTCTGGCGGCAGAGTACAAGATTGGCGTTCTGCTTCGTAAGGGAATCAAGCGGTTGAAGCTGGACAAGGAGGTCGTAGCCTTCGATGGTCTTGCAGCAATCTATGAGAACGGACATGAATGTACCCATGTAAAGCAGGATGAGTATACCATGGGAATCGAAGCCGTAAGATCACTTGGCAGAGTGATCGAAGGTGGTGAGGTGGCAGATATCATCGACATCCCATATGAAATCGTAAAGAAGTAGAATGATATAAAAGGTATGAAATTGATATATATTGGTTTGAAAACGGCTTTGAAAAATCGAAATGATATATAATGATATGTGCAATGCTTCTAAAAAGCTGGTATAATACTATGCAAAACGACCAAAACGGCATTTTATACGCATATTTTATTGACAAACATGTGAAAAGGATATATATTGACATTACAAGTTGTTGATATGCAGACACATTGATATAACAATATGTCTAAGTCGTATAGGAGGGTAAAAAATGAAAAAGAAATTATTATCGTTAATGATGGGGACAGTAATGATTACAGGTGTAGTAGCAGGCTGTGGAAACACTGGCTCAAACACTGGTTCGTCGGCAGGCGGTACAGAAGCATCATCCGATGCACAGAAGCTGGTTCTCACATATGCAGATTCCGGAGATACTGGCGAAAACGGGTATATGTATAACTGGATTATGGATACTTACAACAATTGGGATAAAAAGGATGAGGTAGAAATCGAGCTCCAGCCGGTTGTTGCAAACGACAGTGATTATTTTACAAAGATCCAGACACAGATGCAGAATCCATCCACCAGCCCGGACCTCTTTTTTGAAGATACGTTCCAGCTGAACACAGATGTTGCTGCCGGCTATGTAGCAGATTTGACAGATTATGTTGCAGGCTGGGATGAGTGGGATTCTTCCATTATTGAAGCAATGAAGGAAGGCACAAAGGGAAGCGACGGCAAAACCTATGCAGTACCTGTCAGCACAGATGTCAGAGGACTTTGGTACAACAAGGACGTATTTGAGGAGGCAGGTCTTGGAAGAGACTGGCAGCCGAAAAGCTGGCAGGATATCCTCGATGCCTGTGCAGCGATCAAGAGCAACTGCGCAGATGATGTAGTTCCAATCTGGTTTGCCAGCAGTAACACAGAGGCAGAGGCGACCAGTATGAACACCTTCGAGATGCTGCTTTACGGAACCGGTGAAACTCTGGTGGATGAGGATTCCGGTATCTGGAATATAAGTGGACAGGGTATCACAGATTCGCTGAACTTCATTGAGACCTGTAAGTCAGAGGGATATATGGGAACACTTTCTGAAGTATTTGATGCAAGTGACTGGGAATATGCAAATAAGTACATGTCCACCGGTAAGCTTGGAATCTATTTGAACGGAAGCTGGGGCTATGCAGATTACATGTCTACCGGAAGCTACCCGATGGAAGGCTATACCGACGACACCTTATCAGATGCATTGGGATTCGCACAGATGCCTCTTCAGAATGGTGATGGCTATGTCACAATGTCCGGTGGCTGGAGTTGGGCAATTGCCAATAACTCCGATCAGAAGGATTTAAGCTTTGAGTTTCTGGAAGAGATGATGAAATCTGATAATTACATCACATATCTGACCGGAAGCGGAAACCTTGCAACGAAGAGCGGAATGGATCAGTACGATGCATATAAGAACAAATTATATGTAAATGAAGCGACTGCAATGTCAGAGACAGCAAACTTCAGACCACATAATGAGAATTACTCAAAGGTATCTTCCTATATCTATGAGATGGTAGATACCATTGTGAGAAATGATACATCAATCGACAGTGCGATGTCTGATTTCCAGTCGAGCGTGAAGACGGTTGTGGGTGAAGACAAGACAAAGTAAATTGTAATATAGAGATAGTAAAAAGCTGATGCAAACGGAAACTGATTTACCATAGTATGGGAAGGCTCGGATGGTATCAGACAGACTTTGCATCAGCTTTTTGCTTCAAAAGAAAGGCATGGTTATTATTATGAAGACAAAGAGATGGGGAACAGGTACTTTATCAAAAATGGTATATTTGGTTCCGGCAGTACTATTGATGGCAGTATTTTTTGTATGGCCAATTATTCTTACCATTTATTATTCATTTACGAATCTTGCACTGACAGGCTCTGCGGTGGCCAATCAACAGTTTGTCGGACTTGCGAATTACAAAAGAATGTTCTCCGACTCTGCAGTTCAGATCAGTATTGTAACAACACTCGTTTTTTTAGTAGGCTCAGTTGTGGGACAGACCGTTTTAGGATTTCTAATCGCTTTCATGATGAAGTCCAAGCATAAGACCTTTCGACGTGTGGTAGGATCGGTCGTCTTGGCTGGCTGGGTTATGCCGGAAACAGTTGCAGCGATCTGCGCGTACACATTTTTTACAGATAAGGGTACCTTTAATGCCATTTTGAACTTTTTCCATATTGGAAGCGTATCCTGGCTCTTTTCTCTGCCGCTGCTTTCTGTTGTGCTCGCGAATATCTGGCACGGAACCGCATTCTCCATGATGGTCTATCAGTCAGCGTTGGATAATGTGCCGGGAGATGTAGTGGAATCGGCCAAGATTGATGGAGCTGGAAAATGGCAGACGCTGTTTCATATTACAATTCCAATCATCAAGGATACCATGATGACCAACACGATGCTGATTACCCTGTCAACACTTGGAACCTTTGGAATGGTCTATACAATGACAGGAACCACTGTTCAGACACTGCCAATCTTTATGTATATCCGTGCCTTTAAGAATTACGAGCTGGGATATGGAACAGCAATCTCGATGCTGGTATTACTGATTGGTGTAGTATTCAGTATCTTTTATGTGAAGTTACAGGGAAAGAAGATGGAGGACTAAGCGATGGGTGAGAAGAGAGAAAAAATAACAGCATATACAGTGCTGGTGGTGATAGCCGTTCTATTTGCGCTGCCGTTAGCATGGGTGATTCTTGCATCCTTTGATAAAAATGCATCGCTTGCAGCAAGCATACCTGATTTTACAGGTAGCAACTATGTAGAAGTATTGACCAATTCAGCGAATTTGCGCTCCTTTGCAAATGGACTGGTGCTTTCGCTCGGTGTATCGATTCTTGTAGTAATCTGTTCTATTCTGGCGGCATATCCGCTTTCGAGATTCGAGATGAAGCACAAGAAGCTGTTCATGCTTTCTATGCTGTTTATGACCTCATTACCGATTACAACGGTTATGGTCCCTGTATTTAAAGTATTTGTAAGTATTAAACTGTATGATAATCTTGGTGGAATTATTCTTTTTATGACAGCCTCATCCCTGCCATATGCAATCTGGATGATGAAAAACTTTATGGATGCAGTCCCGGTATCACTGGAGGAGGCTGCATGGGTGGACGGCTCCGGCAGATTCCGCGGTATTATCAAGGTAATTATGCCATTGATGCTGCCGGGTATCTTTACGATAGCGATATACACCTTCTCAGGCTGCTGGGGTAATTTCTTTGTTCCATTTATCTTACTCTCGAGCAGTGAGAAATATCCTGCATCCATCATGCTGTATCAGTTCTTCGGTCAGCACTCAGTAGCATATGGAACACTGGCTGCTTATTCCGTTGTCTACGCAATGCCATCGGTTGTTTTATATGTCATTACACAGAAATGGATGTCTAAGGGCTTTAATATGTCCGGTGCAAATAAAGGTTAATAGAATCAGGAAAGAGAAGTAGAGGGTAAGAGCATGGAAATAAAAAAAGAATATAACGTAATACAAGATAAAATAGAGCTGGTAAGACAGACCTTTCCAGCAGGAAGCAGAATTCCTGAGATGTTTGAAAAATGCATCTCAAATACACTGAGTACAACCATTAAAACGCTGAAGGATGGCTCCGTATTCGTCATAACAGGTGATATTCCAGCCATGTGGCTGCGCGATTCTGCCTGCCAGCTGCGTCCGTTTATCCTGTTTGCAAAGGAGGATCTGCAGATCCGGGAAATCATAGTAGGATTAATTAAGAAGCAGATGGAATGTATCCTGATTGATCCCTATGCAAATGCATTTAATGAAGCTCCGAATGGAAGAGGCTTTGCAGAGGATAAGACACAGATGAAGCCGGAACTGTGGGAACGTAAATACGAAATAGATTCTCTCTGTTACCCTATCCAGCTGTCCTATCTGTTATGGAAGAATACCGGATGTACCACACATTTTACGGCAGAATGGCTGGCGGCAGCCAAGAAGATAATAGAAATATTCCGTATCGAGCAGGATCATGAGCATAAGTCCCAATACAGCTTTGAACGAAGTGGATGCGTACATACCGATACCCTCTCAAGAGCGGGAAGGGGCGCACTCGTAAAAAGCAATATCGGACTGATCTGGTCGGGCTTTCGACCAAGTGATGATGCCTGTATCTATGGCTATCTGATTCCGTCAAATATGCTTGCTTCTGTGATTCTTGGATATATTGCAGAGGTGGCGCGTGAAATATACCAGAACAAGGAGCTGGCAGTGGACGCAGAAGTATTCTCTAAGGAGGTTCGGGAGGCAATTGAACAGTATGCTATTGTTCCAGGCAGAGAGGATGAGGTCTATGCGTATGAGGTAGATGGCTTTGGAGAATATAACATTATGGATGATGCGAATCTGCCAAGCCTCTTATCCATGCCATATATTGGATACTGTAAGAAGGATAATGAACGTTATCAGAATACCAGAAAAATGATCTTAAGTGATGCCAATCCATATTATTATGTTGGAAGTAAGATGCGGGGAATCGGAAGTCCACATACACCGGAGCGTTACGTATGGCATATTGCGCTGGCAATTCAGGGGATTACAGCACAGAGTGAAGAAGAGCGAAGAGAGATTCTTCATATGTTAGAAGCGACAGATGGTGGAACAGGAATGATGCATGAGGCTGTCAATGTAGATAATCCGTCAGATTATACAAGACCGTGGTTCTCTTGGGCGAATTCCGTATTCTGTGAACTGGTTTTGGAGTGTTGTGACCTGCGTGTACAGGTCTAAGGAGGAGATCGGATGATTTTAATGAAGGAAAGAGTTGGAAAACTGATTGAGTGCGTTGAGGAGCTGATCTATTCTGCGAAATTTCCAATTACAGAATATCGGATGAAAAAAGTAAATGAGTGTTATCCCGATATTTTATCAATTGATACATCAGACTGGGAACCACTGAGTGACTGCGATATCTGGGGCGGTCATCGTGAGTTCTTCTATTTCGAGACTACAATCATTGTTCCTCGGGAATGTGAAGATAAGACACTTGTCTATGAGCTTCGCACAGGAAGAGAGGGAGAATGGGATGCCGTCAATCCGCAGTTTCTTGCCTATGTAAATGGTGAGAGCAGACAGGGATTGGATGTGAATCATCGTGAGATTCTGCTTGCAGAGCATGCGAAGGCAGGAGAAAAATATACAATTCTGTTAGCTGCATTTACCGGAGACAACAATTTCTCTCTTCATTTGGATTCTGAGTTCAAGGTGCTGGAACGTGCTGTTGAGAAATACTATTATGATTTGAAAGTGCCATATGAAGTGGCACGTCTGTTAGAGAAAGACAGCGCGGAATTCATTACAATTATTCAAAACCTGAACGATTCCCTGAATCTGCTGGATATGCGTAAGGTTTATTCAAAGAGTTTTTATACGAGCCTCACAGAGGCGCAGAGCTATTTGACCAAAGAGTTCTATGAGAAGCAGTGTGGCAGCTCTAAGCATACAATCTGCTGTGTGGGACATACCCATATTGATGTAGCATGGCTTTGGACGCTAAAGACTACACAGGATAAAGCAGTTCGAAGCTTCTCTACGGTGCTGGAGCTGATGAAACAGTATCCTGAGTATAAGTTCATGTCCAGCCAGCCTCAGCTTTACAAATATGTCAAAGAGAATGCACCGAAGGTGTATGAAGAGGTTAAACAGCGTATTGCAGAGGGCAGATGGGAGCCAGAGGGCGGAATGTTTGTAGAAGCAGACTGTAATATTGCTTCTGGTGAAGCACTTGTCCGTCAGTTCCTGTATGGAACCAGATTCTTTGAGCAGGAATTCGGTAAGAAGAATCAGATATTGTGGCTGCCGGATGTATTTGGTTATTCTGCAGCACTGCCACAGATTATGCAGCAGTGTGGCATTCAGTATTTTATGACGACGAAAATCAGCTGGAATGAGTTCAACAAGATGCCATGCGACACCTTCATGTGGGAGGGAATCGATGGTACAGAGGTGCTGACACACTTTATTCCGGCAAGAGATTATGGTGTAGGTGCAAAGGAAGGAAGTTCTGAGACAGAGCACTTTACAACCTATAATGCCATGCTTAATCCATCTCAGGTTAAGGGAAGCTGGCAGCGTTACAGTCAGAAGAATCTCAATGATGAAGTGCTTATGTCCTATGGCTGGGGTGATGGCGGCGGCGGTCCGACAAAGGAGATGCTGGAGAATCAGCGTCGTATGGAGCAGGGAATTCCGGGATGCCCGAATACCAGGCAGTCCCATGCACTGGAATTTTTTGAGCAGCTTGAGGCAGATGTCAAGGACAGCCGCTATCTTCCGAAATGGGTGGGTGAACTCTATTTGGAATATCATAGAGGAACCTATACCTCTATGGCACGTAATAAGAAGTATAATCGTAAATCCGAGTTTCTGTTTGAGGATCTCGAATTCTACCGAACCCTTGCAAATCAGCTGATTGCCATGGATTATCCAAAGCAGGAATTAGCACAGGCATGGGAAGTGATTCTGCGCAATCAGTTCCATGATATTCTGCCGGGTTCAAGCATCAAAGAGGTATACGATGACTCAAAGGAAGAGTATGAGCAGATCAAAGAGCTTGGAGAGCGTCTGACGAAAGAGGCGTTGCAGGCTATTGCAGATCAGGTAGAAGGAAAGAAGGACGATGTTGTAGTATTTAACCCGAACAGCGTATCTGTGGCATCCACCGTGCTGCTGCCGAACAGGAAGACAGAGGAAGAGCTTGTACTGAAAAATGGAGATGAGCAATATCCATTACAGAAGACAGAAGATGGACTGCTTGCTGTTTTGCCAAAGCTGCCAGTTCATGGTTATCAGCAGATGACAGTTGCAGCGGGTACGGTCACAGAAAATATTCTTTCCGTATCACCATATGAAGTGGATACTCCATTTTTCCATGTGACGCTGAACAAGAAGGGGCAGTTCACCAGCATCTATGATAAGAAATGCGGACGTGAGATTATCCCGAAGGGACAGTGCGCCAATGTCATTATGACCTATGAGGACAAGCCGCATAACTTCGATGCATGGGATATCAACAATTACTATGTAGAGAAATCATGGGAGGTAGATGAAATTTCCTCGATAGATGTTATGGAAGAAGGACCAGTACGAGGCTGCATTCGGATTACAAGACCATATCTGGATTCTACAATTATACAGTACCTGTATTTCTATCAGGACCTCTATCAGATCGATATTCGTAATGAGATTGACTGGAAGGAGAAGCAGATTCTGGTCCGTGATTATTTCCCGGTGGATGTTCATGCAAGTGAAGCAACCTACGAGATTCAGTATGGAAATGTAAAACGCCCGACACACTACAATACCTCATGGGATTTTGCCAAATTCGAGGTGTGTGCACATAAGTGGCTCGATATCAGTGAAGATGGCTATGGAATCAGCATGCTCAATGATTGTAAGTATGGCTGTAGCGTGCACGATGGAGTCATTGGATTGTCCATGCTCAAGTCGGCAGTCTATCCGAATCCGGAAGCAGATAAGGAGCATCATACCTTCTGGTATTCCATCTGTCCGCATCAGGGAGACTTCCGTGAGGGTGATACGGTAGCAAAGGCATATGTGTTCAACAATCCGTATCAGGCAGTAACAAAACAGGTGGCCGGGAAACAGCTTGCAGCTGCGTACTCCTGGGTAACCTGTGATACTGAAAATGTGTTGGTTGAGGTAGTCAAGCAGGCAGAAGATGACACGGCGGTTATCGTTCGATGCTATGAATGCTATAACCGCAGAAGCAATGTGAGTCTGCACTTTGACTGCCCGGTAGAATTGGTCAGTGCATGTAATATGCTGGAGCATCAGGAAAATGATATGACTGTTTCAAATGGAACGATTACATTTGATATGAAACCGTTCGAGATAAAAACCTTTAAGTTATATTTGTAATTGTGGGTCCGGTTATCCGAAAGGTTAGCCGGATCTTTGCTTATGGACTTTAGTCTGACTTCGGATGCAAAGCAGCCGGAGTCAATCAACCACCCGCTATGCGGGTGCGTATCGAATGTTATACAAAACGGTTAGCCAAGTAACGTTGACCCTTTCTGTGAAGCAGGCATTGCTTGCAGCCAGAGCAGATGCTTCTTATGTTTCTCCGATTCTGGGAAGACTCGATTTAGTTAAATCTGTCAGCTATTTGAGGACAGAATACGCAGCGTACTATGAAAATTAATAGTAACTAATAAATTTGCTGATATATTTTATTTGCTAAGAAAAAGCAATATAATGACTGAAAGCTTAATAAATGAAGCAAAGCAAATAAAATCAGGAGGCAACAAATATGAAAGTTAATGCTTATTTGGAAATTACAATGAAAATTGCTGGCGAAAATCGTCAAGCTGCGGCAAAGGTCTATACAGATTATCGCGGACCTTTCCTCAATACAATTAAAGGTGCACTTACAAAGGATTTGCTGATTAGAGATGAAGATGTGCAAGTATTACATGGATTTGAAAGCGTGGAAACTGCACAGGCATACCTTAACAGCGATATGTTTCAAAATGATGTATTTGTTGGATTAAGACCACTATGGAGTTCGGATCCTGATGTGAAAATTTATGCAGTTGCCTAGTCTGGCACAAGAATGCAAGGGACATGTATCTAAGTATCATCTGGATACATGTCTTTTCTGTTAAGCGAAAACAAATCCTTGAACACAAAGGATAGAAGACAAAATAAAAGAAGAAACGTTATGTTTGCAGGCAGGATATTCACTGAAAAATGCAGAGCCAGGAGTCGTACCAATTCAAATCATGAATGTAATTTAGTTGTAAAGTGTTCTCTGTGTTATTCCAGAACGATATTCCATGCGCAATAGAGTAAAAATATTGCAAGAATCAGATTGATCCATTTATAGTGTTTATGGCAAAAAAATTGAAGTTTAATACCTAGAAATGACCAAGTGAAAGCTGCAATACTTCCGACAGATACCGCGCCACCACCAGCCAGGAATAAACCGGATAATGAAGAGATATTTGGAATAAAATATGCCGTTATTAATGTTGTGATATAAAAATAGATTTTAACGTTTACAAGCTGTAATAAAAAACCTTCCCGGAAGGAGGGGGCTTTACTTCTTACATTACTATCGGGCTTACTACGAAAAATTTGATATGCTAACCAAATCATATAGAGACAGCCTATGTATTTCAGAATTTCAAGCAAAGGAGATAGGTAGGTATTTAATTGATATAGTGCGATTGTACATATAAACTGCACAAAAGCGTAACCAAAACAAATTCCCAGAATCATATGCTTACTTTTCTTCCAACCGAATTTACTTGTGGTATTTAGGGCTAAAATATTTCCGGGCCCTGGCGTGAATGAACTTGTTAACATATATCCGATTAATGTCGTTAATGTAGTGATAGCCATTGTGTCCTCCTGCACTTAATTCCATTATTATAGAAGGAAAATTATTCGCTAACAAGTAACTATTAAATTTAATAGTTACTCATAATTTTATTTATGACTTTCAATAATTGAGTGTAGTGTATATAATTCTAATAATATAATTCTTCGGTAAGAGGTGAAAGAGGAGCAGATACGATTGCTTTTGTTGACATAGTAACTATTGCTTAGTATAGTAACATTGCTAACAAAAGTGGGTGGAGGAATTGAGATGAAGTATGAACCAAAAATTGAAAAGGAAATTATGTGTCCGATTGAATATGGTCTTGATATATTTGGAGGTAAATGGAAGTCCCGGATATTATGTGTTCTATCGTCAAAAAAATTAATGAGATATAATGAAGTTAGAAAAGAGCTTGGAAACATTACAGATGCAGTGTTAGCATCTATGTTAAAAGAACTGCTTGCCGATGATATAATAATTCGGACTCAGTATAACGAGATTCCACCAAAGGTTGAATATTCCCTAACAGATAAAGGGAAGTCAGTGTTGCCAATTCTTCAAAGCATTTGCCAGTGGTCTAGAATGAATGCGGAGGAAGATTTAGATAAAAAACTGGCTCCTTGCAAGCAATGTCCTCAGTTGCATAATTAATATGATAGACGACAAAACATTATGAGATATGTGAAAAAGAAAATAAACTGCATCATTTATAGAGAGAAATAAAAAACTATGTAACATGAATAGATAGGTTAGATAGCTTTTTTATTTTTATAAATTTACCAGTCCATGTAAAATCGAGACTTGATCATACAGGAATGAAAACAGGGAAATAAACTGATTGAGAAGTAATAGGACCCAATGCTACAAATCCCTATGGAACAGGCAATGTAGTCATGGAAGTGACTCAATCGGATGACCAAATTCCATCTTTTTCCCCCACTCATGAATCAGATTCAATGCAAGCAGTAAATCATTACAGTTTTCAGTTAAGGAATACTCCACATGGGGAGGAATCGTATGATATTCAGTTCTTGTTACAATATGGTATTCCTCTAAAGACCGTAAGGAACGAGTTAGCATAATATTGGTAATTCCCGGGATATTGCGTTTCAGTTCATTGTAGCGAATACTGTTGGCCATGGATATTTCCCATATAATAGGAATTCGCCATTTCCCGCCGATAGCGTCCATCGCATTACGGACGGGGCAGTCCTTTTCCGGAATTGCGTTGTTAATTGAATGACTCAAAAAATCCCTCCATCTAACTAAGGCACAAAAATGTGCGTACTTGTTATTTTGTTTCTTGTATTTTAATATAACATTGAAAATATTACAAGGATTATAGAAAAGGAGTGTTTCAATTTGAGTAATTTATTTACAGAATTCAGTATTAAAAATCTTAAAATTAAAAATCATATTAGTGTTCCTCCCATGGCAGTCGCTGTTTCTGATGAAGGGTACGTCACGCAAAAGATGATTGACCATTATAAAAAAATAGCACAGGGTGGTCCTGGACTCATTATTCAGGAAGCTACCTGTATTAACATGGATGGGAGATTTTCTGAGAAGCAGCTGGGAATATGGGATGATGACCATATTAAGGGACTTAAGCAGATCGTGGAAGCAGTTCATAAAGAAGATTGTAAGATATTAATTCAAATACAGTATTCTGGACTTACCGGGATATCGGAAAACAGTCTGTCTCCAAGTCCTTATAAGCATGAAATATTTGGCAGATCCTACGAAGTGAAACAGGAAATGACGGTGGATGAAATCAAATCCATACAAAATGATTATGTCCAGGCGGCAAGAAGAGCTTATGAAGCAGGATATGATGGAGTGGAATTACATGGAAGTCGCAGCTTTTTAATCTGTCAGTTTTTAAATAGCAGCGTCAATAAAAGAACAGATGCATACGGAAAGATTCCGGAAAAGTTTGCAATTGAGATTATAGACGCTATTCGAGACATTATACCGGATGATTTCCTTGTGGGTATCCGCTTAGGTGGCTTTGAATCAACATTAGAAGACGGTATCCTGCATGCGCAGGCTATGGAAAATTGCGGAGCGGACTTTGTTGACATTGGGGATGGATTTTTCGGAGAGCAGGATGCACGGGTCAGTGAGGGATATCCTTATTCACATACGATATATGCAGCCGAAAAAATCAAAGCCAAGGTCATGATTCCGGTGTTTGCCGTAGGAGGAATAAAAACGGGAGAGCAGGCGGAAGAGATCTTTGCCAACACAAAGGTTGATATTATGAATGTCGGCAGAGCATTTTTAGAAAATGCTAATTGGGCAAATGAGGTGAAAGAAAAAGCAGATAGAAACAATAGGAACTGAAAATTATATACTAAAAATTGTAAAGCGAATACAAAGGGTTGCAGCTGTTTATCATAAGATGAACAACTGCAATTCTTGTTTTGGAGAATAATTAATCTGACAGGTAGCGAAATATATTGCTGAATGAAGTAGCAATCTCAGAGCAGACAAACAGCTGTGGTGTCCATATTTTTGCACATCCAACAGGCAAAAAATTGAATTTCTTTCAATAAATATATGCGGTAAAATGACCTCAATGAAAGGAGAGAGCAGAATGAAACCCAAATATCATATTGCACCAGATCAGGGGTTCTTAAATGATCCAAATGGGCTTGCGCAATTCGGCGGAACATATCATGTGTTTTATCAATGGATGCCGGAGGTAACGCCTCAGGGCAGCAAGAGATGGCGGCACTGTGTATCGGAGGATCTGATTCACTGGTCGGATGAAGGCTGCGGCCTGGAGCCAAACGAGTGGTATGAGAGAAATGGATGCTACTCAGGTTCGGGTATTACAGATCACGAAAAATATTATCTGTTTTATACAGGCAATGTCAGAAATACACAGGGAGAACGAGAAACCTATCAGTGTGTTGCTGTTTCTGAGGACGGTGTAACATTTCAAAAAGAAGGTCCTGTTGTATATCTGCCGGAGGCGTACACGCCCCATTTTCGAGATCCCAAGGTTTGGAAAAAGGATGGACGTTACTGGATGGTAGTAGGTGCACAGACCAAAGAATTATGTGGAAATGTAGCCCTGCTTGTATCAGACGACCTCCGGGAATGGAGCTGGAAGGGGAGCCTTCTGGATAAATCCATGGATTGGGGATATATGTGTGAATGCCCTGACTTTATGGAGATTGACGAACGTGAGTTTCTGGTAGTCAGCAGACAGAAAACAGAAGGCTGCAGAGGATTGGTTTTGGAAGGCAGGATGGATTACCTGAATGGAAAATTTACGGTACATCCGGCTTCGGAAAAACTACTGGATGAGGGATTTGACTTTTATGCTCCGCAGAGTTTTGTGGATGAATCCGACAGAAGACTTTTGTTTGGATGGCTTGGAGCAGGAGAGTTAGATTATCAGATGAAACAGCCTACCGTACAGGAGGGCTGGCTCCATACACTGACGATTCCAAGAGAGCTGTTTGTGTGTCGTGGAGAACTCTGCCAAAGACCTGCAAAAGAGTTGGAGGGATTGAGAAAAGAAGAGCAAATCATGGAGGAAACTGGCAACTTTTCCATTGATCGAGGTTCATGGAGTCTTGAATTCTTTGGAGAGAAGCTAAGTGAACAGTCAGTATCCTTTGACTTCGGAGAGATGTTGAAAATCCATTATCAGAAGGAACAGAAGGTCCTTCGAATTAAACGTAAAAGCTGGATTGGTTCAGAATATGATGAAAAGGAGCTCTCTCTATCTGGATTGGAACAGATCCGAGTATTCCTGGATCAATCCACTGCAGAGATTTTTGTAAATCAAGGTGAAAGGGTATTTACGTGCAAGGTATTTTTTGACGGAAACACAGAAATTAAAGTTAGTACAAAAGATAAAATCAAAATAAGTACATGGTTCATGGAGGGGTAGAAGACAATGGCTAAGACACCAGATTATAAAAAAATAGCAGAACAGATTATTGAAGTGGTGGGAGGTGCTGAGAATATTATTTCAGCAGCACATTGCGCCACAAGACTGCGTTTGATTGTAAAAAACAGAGATATTATCGATGATAAGAAAGTAGAAGAAATTGAAATTGTAAAGGGATGCTTTTTTACAGCCGGACAATATCAGATTATTTTAGGAACGGGTATCGTGAATAAAGTTTTTGATGAAGTAATGAAATTGAATGTTTCCGGATCATCGAAAAATGAACAGGCTGCGGCTGCAGCAAAGAATGGGAATGCGCTTCAGCGTTTGGTTCGTATGTTCGCAGATGTGTTCGTTCCAATTATTCCTGTCATGGTTGCAACTGGCCTTTTCATGGGACTTCGTGGATTCTTGACACAAGATGCGTTGCTTGCATTTTTCGGGACATCCTCGGCAGAAATCCCACAACAGTTTTTACAGTTTACTCAGATATTGACAGATACAGCCTTCGGTTTCCTTCCGGTTCTTGTTTGCTGGTCGGCATTTAAGAAATTTGGCGGGTCGCCAGTGCTAGGTATTGTAATAGGTCTGATGCTGGTAAGTAATATCCTCCCTACATCCTGGGATGTGGCGCAGGGAAATGCAGATCCAATGATTTTCTTTGGATTTATTAAAGTAAATGGATATCAGAGTTCGGTTCTTCCTGCGTTTATTGTGGGCTTCCTGGGTTCTAAAATTGAACAGTGGCTGCATGATCATGTAGTAAATGCACTGGATTTGATTGTTACGCCTTTTGTTACAGTTCTTACCTCGCTATGCCTTGGCTTATTTATTGTAGGACCTATTTTCCATTCTGTGGAAATGGCATTAGTCAGTGTTGTCACATGGTTGTTTGGTCTTCCGTTCGGAATCGGCGGATTTATCTGGGGCGCTTTATGTCAGGTGATTGTTATAACCGGTATTCATCATGCATTGAACCTTGTTGAAATTGAAATGCTTGCAGCAACAAAATGGAATCCTGTGAATCCGGTAGGCTCCTGTGGTATTGTAGCTCAGGCTGGAGCAGCGATCGCTGTTGCGGTAAAATCTAAATCGGTAAAAATGAAATCACTTGCATATCCATCTTCCGTATCTGCATTATTAGGTATCACCGAGCCGGCAATTTTCGGTGTTAACTTACGACTGGTTAATCCGTTTATCTTTGGCTGTATCGGTGGTGGTGTCGGTGGATGGCTGGCAGCAATCCTGAATCTGAGAGGAACAGGTATGTCTATTACAGGTATTCCAGGTATGCTGTTATATCTGAACGGACAATTTCCACTCTATGTTCTCGTAAATGCGATTGCATTTGCAGTAGCATTCGTACTCACATATTTATTCGGAGTGAAAGGTGAAGTTGAGGAATAAAATGGACAAAAATCAGATTAATCTTCTGCTCCAAAAGATGACTCTGGAAGAAAAAGCCGGGCAGGCAACGCAATTACCTACCCGGTATTTTGAAATTAAAGGAAGTCAATTGACGGGCACAGAAAATAAGCTCGGTATTACTGAGGAACAAAAATGGATGGCAGGCAGTATTCTGGGAAAACTGGATGCGGCATCCATGAAAAAGCTTCAAGAGGAAAATTTAAAAAGAAGCAGACTGAAAATTCCGATGATATTCATGACAGACATTATCCATGGTTATCAGACGATTTTCCCGATTCCCCTTGCAATGGCCTGTTCTTTTCATGAAGAACTGGTAGAAAAATGTGCGAGGACAGCGGCAATGGAAGGAAGTGCAGCAGGGTATCAGGTGACATTTTCGCCTATGGTAGATGTGGTACGCGATCCAAGATGGGGGCGTGTTATAGAAAGCTTTGGTGAAGATAAAAAATTAAACGCTGATATGGGAAAAGCCATGATTCGCGGATATCAGGGAGATGATTTGAAAGCTCCAGAATCTTTGGCAGCCTGCGTGAAGCATTTTGCGGCGTATGGAAGTGTCGAAGGAGGCAGAGATTATAATGCCGCTGACGTTTCGGAATACATGCTGCAAAACCAATATTTTCCGCCGTTCAAAGCATGTATTGATGCAGGCGCGAAACTGGTGATGTCAGCCTTTCAGGCAATCAATGGAGTTCCGGCAACAGCGAATCAATGGCTTCTTCAAGAGATGCTTCGAAAAGAACTTGCGTTTGATGGAGTAGTTATTTCAGATTGGGGAGCAGTGACAGAACTGATTCGACATGGCGTTGCATCGGATGAATCGGATGCTGGAGAGCTCGCTTTAAAAGCAGGAATCCAGATGGAGATGGCAACTGGTGCTATCCTAAAAAATATTCAGAAATTCGTAGAACTTGAACCAGATCTGGAAACACGGTTGGATCAGGCCGTAGAGAAAATTCTTCTATTAAAAGAAGAAACGGGCCTTTTTGATGACCCCTACCGAGGTGTAGAAGAAGCGAGAGAGCAAAAAGAGCTGCGCAGTCTGGATAAAAAGCAGGTAGTTTTGGAAGCAGCAGCGGAATCTGCTGTGCTTTTGGAAAATCATGGGATCTTACCGCTCAAAAAAGAAACGCCAGTGATCTTGGCAGGACCCTATGCAGATTCACAGGATATTTTGGGACCATGGTCTGTGGACGGTGTGATCGAAGATGCGGTCAGCATTGCAGAGGGCATGAAAAACCGAGGTGGAAATTTAAGACATAGTATTCCGCTGGATTTCGAAGATATTTCCAAAGAAGAGATAGGCAAGGTTTTACAGGCGGCAGATGAAACGAAGATCGCTGTGTTGGCCTTGGGAGAACCGCAATTGTGGTCTGGCGAAGCGGGATCACGCTCCGTCATCGAAATACCAAAGGCACAGTGCAAACTGGTACAGATACTGCATGAGAGTGGCATAAAGACAGTAGTTCTTTTATTAAATGGAAGGCCTTTGGACCTGCGATCGATTCAGCCTTATGCGGATGCGATTCTGGAATTGTGGTTCCCGGGAACAGAGGGCGGGAATGCCGCTGCAGACCTGCTATATGGAAATACAAATCCATCTGGGCATCTGGCTATGAGTTTTCCTTATGGAAGCGGACAAATTCCAGTGCACTATAACACAGGTGCGACAGGGCGTCCAAAGGAAGCGCTGGAATGTGAGGAGAGATATAAATCACAATATTTGGATATTCCCAACGAACCTCTTTATGCCTTTGGATATGGACTTAGTTATACAAATTTCCAGGTAGAATTAAACGGAATCATCCGAAAAGGGGAAGGGGAAAAATATGTTGTCCCAGTGAAGGTCACTAATACGGGAATAGTTACCGGAAAAACAGTGGTTCAAATCTATATTCACAAACAGAAATCCCTTGTTGCGAGACCGGTGAAGGAATTGGCGGCTTACGAAAAAATAGAGCTACTGCCAAGTGAGAGTATTTGTACGGAAATTGTACTGGAGAAAGAAACCTGGAACTATTGGATTCCAAATAAGGGATGGACAAGAGAAACAGGTGACTATACAATAATGATTGGAACAGACAGTCAGCATTACATAAGCTGTGATCTGACGGTAGAATAGACGTGTATTCATGATTGGGTGATGGAGTGTATAATAGAAAAATTAAGCTGATTCGGGCCCTTGTCGGAAATGAAAAAATATCTTCCATAGAACTTATGAATAAGCTGCAGGTCAGCCAAAGGACTCTGCGGGCTGAAATAAAAGAAGTGAATGATATCCTGAAGCGGGAAAATACCTGTATCTATTCTTCCAATATGGGAGGATACTATATCAAGCAGGAAGAAAAAGGAACGGTTCAGGTAGTTTTGGACGATATGATTGAGCAAAGTAAAATGGTAATTTCTCCGGAGACACCAGATGAAAGATTTTTGTTTGGGTTTGTTTGGCTCTTCTTTTCAAAGCAGCCTGTTTCTATACAGAAAGCAGCAGAAAAACTATATGTGTCCAAAACATCTATGCTGCAGACGAAAAAACAGATTCAAGATGCTACCAGATGGTATCATGGTCTTTATTTAGAGACTGAGAATCGTGGTATGCGAATTCAGGGGAAAGAAGAAATCATAAGACATGCACTTGCAGAGATCATGAATTATCGGACCTATGGTTCTATTTTGATGGATCGTGTCATTACGTTCCAATTTGGCGCTGAAAAATATGAGCATTACATTTCTTTATACAGAATTTTACCATCTATATTAAAAAAACATGGATATCGCCTGATTGATAAGGGAATCGAGGGTTTTTCACTGGATATTTTTCTAAGCCTGATGAGAAGAAGCCATGGATTTGAGCTGCAGGAGGAAGGCGTGGAATATAATTCCAACGCTTGCATTGACGCAATCTGTTCTTATTTGGAAGAGATGGATTACAACATTCCTGATCATGAAAGAGCTTATCTGGAAGGCTGCCTGAGTGCTAAGAGAATTTTATATACGCTTGGGAACAATTATGAGATTCCAGAGGAATATATTGCAGTAACGGAAGAATTTTTAAGTGTGACGGATCGAACCTATCATACTGACTATAGAAAAAATCATGAGTTTTTCGTGAAATTATCAATTCATATCATGAAAATGATTGACAGAATTCAACAGGGATACTTCGAGATAAATCCTGCTTTAAATGATATCCTGGATAATTACGGCAGGGAAGTGGAGATGGCGGACAAATTAAATCCGATTTTGATGAATCGCTATCATCTCACAGCAAATGTTCATGAAATATGTTTCATTGCGACCTATTTTAGAGCCTATTCCCGTAGAAAGATAAAAGCAGTCGTGTTGTGCGATATCGGTGAGAGTTTTGCAGATAATATGATTCGGCAGATAACAGATTATTGTGGAGAGAAAATTCAGATTCTGGACAAGATGTCTCTGGCAGAATATCGAATTAATCCACTACCGGTTGAACTTATAATTTCCAGCTTTCGTGTATATAACGTGAATTTGCCAGAAAATACAAAGATTATTTACGTGGACTATTTGTTAAAAGAGGGGCAGTTAAAGAGTATTCAAGAATTTTTGCTGAAGAATATGCAGATCTATTAGAGGAGTAGATAATATGATACAAATGATTGCAAGTGACCTGGATGGCACCTTATTAAAAAAGGATTGGTCAATATCAAACTACAATGTTGACACCATAAAAGCGGCCCGAGAAAAAGGCATTCGATGGATTACAGTGACAGGGCGTTCTTTCGGAGGCGCACATCCATTATTGGAGCAATACGGGATAGAATGTGATTATGTATTGATGAATGGTGCAGAATTTAGAACGGCAGACGGAAAAATAATTTTCTCCGAGAGCATGGATTCTGAGCAGGCGCAGGCGGTTTGCAAGAAACTAAAGAAAGAACAGCTTGATTTTGAAATTAATACAGACCACGGAGATTATGCAACGCAAAGAGAAATGCAGTATACGAATTATCTTGAAAATGGCTTTGAACAGTTATTTGAAAATGATTATAAAATGCGCAAGATTCTGTGCTTTTGTGATGATATACCGAAGCTTGACAGAATCAAACGGGAGATTCAGGAGGAATTTGGACTCTCGGTCCTGTCCTCTTTTGACACCAACATGGAAGTGACTGCGCCACTTGCAAAAAAAGGAATTATGCTGAAAAGAGTTGCTGAATATTATCATCTAAAGCCGGAGGAACTGGTTGTATTTGGGGATGGAGGAAATGACATCTCCATGTTTCAGTGTTTCCCGGTTTCTTTCGCCATGAAAAATGGCGTAGAAGAACTGAAAAAAATTGCTGCCCATATCACCAAGTATACCAACGAGGAAGACGGCGTGGGACGGACAGTGGCAGAACTGTTATAAAGCAAATCAGATTCGGCGCACATATCAATGCAGTTGGAGCAAAGCTGGTGCTAAGAATATTCATATTTGACGTAGGATTGTTGAAAGGAGCAAGGATGGGACTTTTAAATAATTTGTTTAAAAAAGGAGAACAGAACGTTTATAGCGATACGGACGTGGTAGCCGTGGCAAATGGGATATTTTGCCCCCCTCAAGAAATATCGGATCCGGTTTTTGCCGGAGAAATGATGGGTCAAACAGTAGCATTTAAATTAGAGGATGGTATGATTGTGTCGCCTGCAAATGGTAAGATTGAAATGATATATCCGACAGGACATGCATTTGCAGTTAAAATGAAGGATGGAACCGGATTGCTGATTCATATCGGTGTAAATACGGTCAATATGGAAGGCAAAGGATTTAAGAAGCTGGTTAGCGAAGGAGATATGGTAAGAGCTGGGCAGCCAATTGTGAAGGTCGATCTGGATATCGTACAGGCTGCAGGCTATGATTCCATTACAATGTTGATTATTGCGGAACCTGTTGAAGAAAAGAAAATGCAGTTTGCCGATTATGGGAATGTTTGTAAAGGACAGGTTATCGGGCAATAGGAATAGTTTGGAAGAACCGTTATTATGTCAAAATTCTTTCTTTGACTAATAAAATAAAAGAATGAGAGGTATTTATGCCTCTCATTCTTTTATTTCCTATGATGTAATCTTTTTTATTGCTATTCCACCAGCTTATTCATATTTTCAGCAATGTTCTTAAGCTCTATAACACTGGCTTCTACTTCTTCACTGGCAGCGGCACTTTGGGATATCTCATCCGATACCATTTCATATTTGGCGATTGTCTCCTGCGTGATACTTGAAATTTCCTCATTGAACTGGACAACATTTTGTGTCTCAGAAAGAAGTACGCCGGAAGCCTGATTGATATCTATGATATTGTTACTAAATGTCTTTAGGCTTTGAACCATATTTTTTAAGCCGTCTACAGATTCATTGATGAGCCGGTTACCGGTCTGTGATTTCTCATTGTTCCGCGCCATCTGTTCCTGGATGAGACTGATCTGTTTCTGCAGTTCTTCGATAATGCTGCGTACCTGTTCCAGTGAATGTCTGGTCCCTTCTGCAAGCTTTCGGATTTCATCTGCCACTACGGAGAAGCCCTTTCCATAGATACCGGCCCTTGCAGCTTCAATGGATGCATTTAAGGCAAGAAGGTTCGTTTGCTCAGAAATATCTCCGATCAGAGATAAAATCGCATTGACTTCACCGGACTTTTGTTCCAGTTCCTTCGCAGTTACATAAGTATTTCCGATACTGTCCTTGATATCTGTAATGATATTAAGCGTATTATTTAAAGCGATTTCATTTTCGTCGGATATTTGAATGACTTCTTTGATCTCAAGTTCAATATGGTTGGTTTTATCGGCAACCACCTCATTTGTATTCAGCAATTTATCCAGGATCTCTTTGTTGAGCTTGGATTTTTGGAGCATATGCTCTGAATTTTCAGATACAAGCTGACTGGTCCCCGAAGCCTCCTGGAGTGAACTTGTCTGCTGTTCAATGGCAGCACTTAAGCTTTCGCTGGAAGATAAAATATCCGAAGAAGTAGTGGAAATGGTTTGGAAAAGATTGATCAGTTTGTCATTTTCTTCTCTTATCTCATTTTCTTTAATATCGATTGTCTGCAGCAACTTTGCGGCAAAGGAAACAATTAAAGCGATACCTGCCAGGGTTAATGCGATCACCATGATTTTCATCAGTACTTCATCCACAGAGCTGCTTCCAAAGAGAGCAGAAGGATTATTTACAAATATGATAGTCATTGTGACGACAGCGAATAACGTTGATACACCAAGGAGCTTTACATCAAAGAATAATCCGCCAAGCATTACAAAGAAAAATACGACCATCCATAAGGCATCAATATGCATTGTAAAATTTAAATACAGATAATGGATATATGTAATCAGAAGTATGACAGCCTTTACACCTTTAAATGCCGTTGTACGAAAGCCATTGGGTGTGACGGTCAGTTTGTAGCAGAATAAAAATATCAGGGCATATGCAAGAACAAGTACACCGAGAATCACCAGGTGGATCGTCTGGATTTTTGTATTGTATTTCAGGATTTTTAAAGCACAAAAGAACAGAAATGATAAAAAACTGCTGATGATATAGATGATAAAGACAACTTTCAGGGTTCTTTGATTAAAATCCAGTATAGAATTATTTTTGCTTTTCATTTGTTTCCTCCAGTTAATTAAAATTATGAAATTATTTGATACAACGACAAAACATGATATAATATACCAAAACATACCAAAATATTACTTATTATGCATGCCTGAAAGGAGATTCTTATGAACAGTCATAAAAACATCACGATCATTGGTACAGGAACCTATCATCCCCAAAAAAAGATGGAAAACTCGTTCTACATAGAACATTTCAAAAAATCAGGAGAAGATATTACCGATTTCTTGGAGAAATTCGGAAGAAAAGAGCGTTATATTATAGATAATGACGCTGAAAATGCTCTGACCATGTCAGTAGAGGCTTCCAAAAATGCGCTTAAGAGCGCAGGAATTACCGCAGATCAGCTTGACGCAATTGTGTTTTCCTCCGATACGCCGGAATATCTTTGCCCGACAAATGCAATGATGCTCAACCACCAGCTGGGTGCCGTAAATGCGCATGTGGTGTATGATTTAAACGCTAATTGTCTTGGCATGCTGGTTGCATTGGATCAGATCAGCCGTTATATGAAAACCTCGAAAAAGGTGAAATATGCGCTGGTTGCAGGCGGATTGTTTGAATCCAATGTTGCCAGTACGGATTCCAAATATATCTATCCGGTATCGGGTGATGCCGGTGCCGCGGTCGTTCTTCAATGTGTAGAAGAAGCGGAGCCAAGGGGATTTTTGGATTCCAGTTATTGTGCAAAATCGGAATACTGCAATAATATTCTTTCCCCTACCTGTGGCTATTCAAAAAGCATATCAGAGAAGACTCCGGAAAAGGATCGAAAGCATAGCTGGATTCCATTTAAGCTGGATTTCTTTGTGAATGAATGGTGCAAGGCAATCGATGGTTTCCAAACGGATTATGATTTTTCTCTGGATGATATTCAATACTTTTTCCTGTCACAGTATTCCAAACAGTATATTGTAGAAACTGCGGCGGCTCTAAACATTACCGACTATGAAAGCAGGTTCCCATATGTTGGCGATAAATATGGTTATACCGGTACAACAAGTCCGGTTCTCGCATTACATGAGGCATTTCAGGGTAATTCAATAAAAAAAGGATCCAAGGCTGTATTCTGCTCTGTTGGTGCAGGTGCGGCAATAGGCTCTCTTTTATATGAATTTTAATTTTATATAATTATTCCTTCATTTATCTATAGAAGGCTTCAGCGCAGGGCAGTCTAAGCCCGAGGCTGATGCCTTCCAGATGAAATCTAAGAAATAGAATTGAACTTATGCATTTAATAAAGCAGCTCTGTTGTCAAATACTCTTTTGGCCTTTCCCTCGCTTTTTTCCAGACTATCCGGCTGAACCAAATGAATATTACAGTAAATCTGAAGCATACTGTGCAGTTTGGTATTAATTTTGTTTTTTAGACTTTCCAATTCCGGTTCTTTGTAATGCTCCTTATTCTTTAATTCAACATGAATAATCAGTTCGTCGAGATTATTTTTCCGATCGACCGTTAAAGTGTAATTGGGAGTTAATTCTCTGAAGCTGAGCAGCACCCGTTCTACCTGTATCGGATATACGTTAACGCCGCGTATAATCATCATATCATCACTTCTTCCATAGATGCGCTGCATCCGGACAAGATTACAACCGCAGTTACACGGTTTATAATTCAGCTCTGTTAAGTCTCTGGTACGATATCTTAGAAGCGGTATCCCCTCTTTGGTCAAGGTTGTAAGCACCAATTCTCCGGATTCTCCCGCATTTTTCTGAACTAAGGTATCCGGATCGATAATTTCAGGCAGGAAATATTCTTCATTGATATGTAATCCGTGCTGACAGGTGCATTCACCTGCGACACCCGGTCCCATAACTTCACTCAGTCCATAGATGTCATAGGCCTGAAAGCCAAATTTATCTTCGATATCCTGACGCATTTCATCGGACCAAGGCTCTGCTCCGAAAATACCGATGCGAAGCTTTAGCTCTTTCGGGGATATTCCCATTTTTACCATGGTATCATAGATATGCAGCGCGTAAGAAGGCGTGCATGCAAGCACTGTCGTTCCAAAATTTTTCATGGTTAAGATCTGCTTTTGCGTATTTCCTCCTGACATTGGAATTACGGTGGCACCTAAACGCTCAACACCATAGTGTAAGCCTAATCCGCCGGTAAATAAGCCATATCCATAAGCAATCTGTACCATGTCTTTCTCAGTCACACCATATCGGCGTAGGGTCATTGCAATGACATCGGCCCAGGCATTAATGTCATTTTGTGTGTATCCAACAATTGTCTGTGTGCCGGTTGTTCCTGATGAGGCATGAATTCGGACAATTTTTTCCATTGGAACTGCAAACATGCCATAAGGGTAATTTGCTCTTAAGTCCTGCTTCGTCGTGAACGGAAGTAACTTGAGATCTTCCAGAGTCTTGATATCTCCCGGTAAGAGTCCCGCTTTGTCAAACTTCTGCTTATAGAAAGGCACATTGTTATAAACATAGTTGACTACCTGTAACAATTTTGATTCCTGAAACTTAACAATTTCGTCTCTTGATAAATTCATTAAAGTCTTTTCCATTTGAAGTCTCCTTTATCAATTTGTGTAGGATTGTTGTAAAACAGCAATTGCGTTGCAGCTTTACAAAGTGAATGTCTTGTTTGCTTCAGTTTCAATCACCACCTCCGGTCCTTTCATACCACTCGCTAAAATACAATGCTTCATAAATCAGGGATATTTTCCGGAAAGTTTTTCTTATCCTGAAAATACACTCCTCCCCAATATGAGATATTTCACGGATGAAATGCATGTTTAAGTAAAACTCGAGTATGATATTTTATCATTTTTGTTTGAGCTATAATTATACCATAATTTTCCAAAATACTAACATATTTATACAATATGTTTCAAAATTTTTAAGTATTTGATATGTTATCTGGTAAAAGTAATAGGTTTCGGAGTTCGTTTTACGAATAGCGATATTCATATTTTCTGAAATTTATCCTGAATCTGAGACATTTTTGTGTCGTTGGATAATTTTTTAAGGGAGATTGAATGAGGTGGTATAGTATAGGAGAATGTATGGACAGGTAGTAGCTGAAAAATCTGGTCCCGATACAAATATTGATTTTATCCGAGGGGAAGATTATAATGGAAACGGGTGTTGAGCAGATAAATAAAGCATAGCCGGTGCATTAAGAATTCTAAATCTATCAATCGATAAATTCCAATTCAGGAATATTTCCTCAAGAGAATTGTTTGTACCAATAGAATATACGAAAAGCAAGTGTCATGTGTTTGAATTAATAACGGTCATTTAGAAATATACATTTAGAGATATACATTGAGATAAGGCACATTATTTGTCAGCTTGAAAGAGAGAACAATTATATGGGATTATTTGAATTCATTGGTGAGGCAGTCAGACCGGGTAAAATAGGTACGATAAAAATAAAAAAAGGGAAAAAAGAGAAGCGGATAATTTTGCTGATTGCAAAGACGATTCTATCAGTAGCTATGATTTCATTTATTTATTGTCTGATTTTTGGAATCTCCTTTCGTTTGAAAGAGTGTTCTGTTTTCATAGCAATTCTCGCGATTTACAGCGTCTCTGGCTATTTTGTTTCAGCGAAACCAGATTACTCAAATGTTGGATGGTTCGGAGGATTCGTTGACAATCCGTTTAAAATATCTGATGATGTAAATAGAATGATAGTGTTTTTTATGGTGATGCTAATACCTGGCAGACTGATTTCTACCACTGTGGTATCGTGGATACATCTACTAAAATCAACTAACAAACAAAAAAATAAGTGAGTAATTTTATAATCCAATATATTTAAAATGCTAGATTGTTTAACGGAAGGGGAAAAACATGATTCTACTCATCGGAGGAAGTACGCATACCGGAAAGACCTTATTATCACAGGATTTAATCAGAAAATATCATTATCCAAGTATGTCGCTTGATCATTTGAAAATGGGATTAATTCGAAGTGGACGAACAAATCTTACGCCAGATGACGACGATAAAATGACGGATTTGCTTTGGCCAATCGTAAAGGAAATGATTAAAACAGCAATAGAGAATGACCAGAATATGATAATTGAAGGCTGTTATTTCCCATATGATTGGAAGACCTATTTTGCACCGAAGTATTTAAAATATATCAAATTTATATGTTTAGTAATGTCTTCAACGTATATTAGTGAGCATTTCGATGATATAAGAAAATATGCCTGTGTGATAGAGAAACGCGGAGAAGATGATTCTTGTAAAAAGGAATCATTACTGAGGGATAATCAGATTAGTTTAGAAATGTGTATAAAATATGACTGTGATTACATATTGATTGATCACGAATATAAAGTTGATATTAATTTAGAGTATCTGTGTTAGTCCGTCATATGCTAAAATGATTATGGAGTTAATGGAGTCGAGGTCAATTTCCCGTATTTTTATGAATAAGTTGCAGAACAGATGCCTCCCTGTTTCCATATGCAGCTGGGTAAGGAAAAATACACCGTTGCCTGTATTCAATGATGTTTAGCACAGTTGGCAATTGGTCTAGATGCGGAATGATTCCAATACGCTGGCATTGGCTGTATACAAAAATGGAACAAGTAACACTGCAATAATGCGAAATCAAACCAAAATAATAGAGGAGAAAGTATAGAAATGAAAATTGAAACCGAAAGATTGATAATTAGAAATTTTGAAATAAAGGATAGAGATGATTTATGTGAATATATGCTCCAGAGGGTCGATAAAGAGTTTGAAGGATATCCTGATTTTAAGGAAGATAAAATAGAAAATGAAATAAAATATCGAAGTGCCAGTGAAGAATTTTTTGCAATTGAGTTAAAAGATGAACATAAGGTGATCGGTAATATCTATCTGGGAATCAGAGATTTCAATTCAAAAGAATTGGGCTATGTATTAAATGAATTCTACCATTTGAGAGGATATGGGAGCGAGGCCGCAAAAGCAGTGGTTCAATGGGCGTTCTCACAGGGCGTTCATAGAATCTTTGCGGAATGTACGCCGCTTAATAAATCTTCCTGGAAGACAATGGAGAAAATAGGATTAAAAAGAGAGGCGGAATTTAGGCAGAATGTGTCATTTCATGAGGATGAAGCGGGTGAGCCAATCTATTGGGATACCTATGTTTATGGCGCATTAAACACAGACAGGATATGAGTAACCAGCCGGTTCTGGAAAGCGAACGGCTCTGGTTTCGAAAAATAACAACGGAGGATGTTACACTGCTCAAAGCACTGCTGGGCGACCGTTCCGTCATGTATGCGTGGGAGCATACATTCTCCGACGAACAGGTGTATCATTGGATCCAAAAGCAGCTGGATTATTATACACAGGATGGGGTTGGCTATTTTGCCGCCCATGAAAAAAGTACCAGTGCCTTTGTCGGACAAATGGGACTGCACCGCTTTAAACTGGGTGCGTTAGACGGTTTTGAGGTGTGCTATATGCTGTCTCCTCAGAACTGGAAAAAGGGGTATGCCGCCGAAGGAGTGCACTGCTTTTGCTTATATGCGCAGGAAAAGCTGGGAATTGACACACTGTATGCCCAAATCAAAACCAGTAACCAGCCGTCTGTGTCTGTGGCGGAAAAAACCGGTTTTGTCAGGCAGTCGACATTCATCAAGCACTATAACGGTAAGGATATGGAGCATTTTCTGTATGCAAAGGCATTGACAGCCGGTCTGGGAAATGGGAAAATGTGAAATATTTTGGCTCACGAAAAAGCGGGTGATTTACTTATGAGCTTCATTTGCTTATAATCTTGTATCAGGAGGATGGTAAGAATGAGAGATGCAGAAAAAACAATTGGAAACTTAATTGATAAACAGGGAGTTTATTTTATCAGTTCTATTGATGCTGCCGGTTTCCCGAACACGAAGGCAATGCTGCCGCCGAGAAAAAGAGAAGGAATCCGGACATTTTATTTTACAACGAACACATCATCTATGCGCATTGCGCAATATAGAAAAAATCCCAAAGCCTGCATTTATTTTTGCGACAAACGGTTTTTTAGGGGCGTCATGCTAAAAGGCACAATGGAAGTCATAGGGGACACTGCAATCAAAGAAATGATCTGGCAGGACGGCGATACCATGTATTATCCGAAAGGGGTGACTGATCCGGATTATTGCGTGTTGAAATTCACCGCAATTCAAGGGCGATATTACAGTCATTTTAAGTCGGAAGAGTTTGATATTTGATGTGGTAAACAGGTGTTTCATTTTGGAGGTTTTATATGACATACATTAGATATGTGCAGAAGGAAGATCGGGATTTCTGGCTTAAATTAGATGGTCATTTGTCTGAGACGGAATTTGAAAGAAAGATCAGAGACAAAATGGGGTATGTATTGATTAAAAATAATATCCCGATTGGTTTGTTAAGATATCATCTTTTTTGGGACAATACTCCCTTTTGCACGATGCTTTTTGTAGAATGGGAATATCAGCAGAATGGTTACGGAAGAAAACTCATAGAATTTTGGGAAAACGATATGAAGTCATTGGGTTATGGAATGATAATGACGTCTACGCAGGTTGATGAAGATGCACAGCACTTTTATCGAAAGATGGGGTATCAGGATAGTGGTGGATTGATTATCAATATTCCAAAGTATGAGCAGCCTATGGAACTGTTTTTTATCAAAGCCATTTCGTAAATTCCAATCTGGAATATATGTTTGTGCCCCTTGGAAATACCCGCAGGTAAGATAGATTTGCAAGATTTTCAGGCATTCGTTTCAACTTTAAAGGGAAATATTATGAGATACATTCCGAACATTTTAACAGGCCTTAGAGTATTAGGCAGTGTAGTGCTGCTTTTTTTACAACCGTTATCCGCAGTATTTTTTACCGTTTATTCGATTTGCGGAGCCACCGATATCCTGGATGGTTATATTGCGAGGAAAACCAAAAATGTGAGTAAATTGGGAGCGGCGCTGGACAGTACGGCAGATATGGTATTCATTGCTGTTCTGCTGTTCCTTTTTCTTCCCATTGTATCAGCGGATATCGTGGTTGTCCTTTGGATTGCAGGAATCGCACTGATTCGTTTTTTGTCTATATTTGTCGGGTATCTAAAATATAGAACGCTGACAAGCCTTCATACTTATGCAAATAAAGCAACCGGGTTGCTCTTATTTCTGTTCCCGTTTTTGTATTCGTTATTTGGGAGCATGAAGGCAGAGTACCTTGTTTTGATTGCAGCCAGTTTGTCTGCATTCGAAGAAATCGCAATCAATCTTACTTCTCGGACGCTGGATGTCAATGTGAAGGGAATTTTTTTTAAGAAATGACTGGTTTGAAAAGAGGCGCTATCTATGAATCAGAATTCAAAGATTATTATTCTCAGAGGGAATTCGGGAAGCGGAAAGACAACCGCAGCAAAAGCATTGCAGCGGAAATTTGGACGTGCTACCTTGCTGATCTCACAGGATCAGATCAGAAGAGAAATGCTATGGGTTAAGGATGGGCCGGATACGAAAGCACTGCCTTTTTTGATGGAACTTATCCGGTATGGCAGGAAAAATTGTGAGGTCGTGATTCTGGAGGGGATTTTGTATGCGGACTGGTATCGGGAATTATTTGAACAGATAAAAATAGAATATGACCGGCACATCTATGCATATTACTATGATATTCCTTTTGAAGAAACACTGGACCGTCATAAAACGAAGCCAAATTGCTGTGATTTCGGCGCAGAAGAAATGAAGCAATGGTGGAAGGAAAAAGATTATATCGGAATTATTCCGGAGAAGATCGTTGCGAAAGATTTCGGGCTGGAAGATACGGTCGATCTGATTTATCACGATGTGATGCAGAAGTAGATGATAGTACAAATGAGTAAAGCGGAAGCAGTATTTCCGATTAATGATTCACAAAAACGTTGTATTGGATGAGAAAGGAATTAGAAATGGGACACTTTGGATTTTCTTATATCGGACTGAGCTTTCTGTTGCTGCTGTTTATTCCTAATTTTGTTTGGACGAAATGTCAGCCGGCAGGATATGATGCATCAAATGAAAACAAAATATTGCTGATCTTTGAACGTGTGGGCGAGGTCTGCGTCACGTGTGCCGCACTCCTGTTTTCGGACTTCAATATCCACAGTCTGTCCGTTTGGACCCTTTGGCTGGCGGGAGCTGCCTTACTCATGCTTTGTTATGAGTGGTGGTGGCTGCGCTATTTTCGGAGTCCGAGAACGCTGACTGACTTTTACAGCAGTCTTTTCGGAATCCCGGTTGCAGGGGCAACCCTGCCGGTTCTGGCATTTCTGCTGCTTGGTATTTACGGTAAAGTAATCTGGATGATTCTGGCAGTCCTTGTTCTGGGCATTGGGCACATCGGCATTCATTTGCAGCATCGGAAAGAAATGGCCAGCACCGATTCGGAAACCTAGAGAACAGTTATTTACATAAAATCGGGCAGGTGACGGCAGAATATGACGCATCTTTTCCCTTGACAGAAAAAAACAGGAATGATAGCATGAAGCTGATTCAGGAAATAGACAAGAAGGAGGAAAAATGAAAATCTATGAATCAAAAGATTACAGGGATATGAGCCGGAAGGCAGCAAATATTCTTTCTGCACAGATCATTATGAAGCCAAATTGTGTACTGGGTCTTGCAACCGGGTCTACACCGATCGGAACCTATGACCAGTTAGTGGAGTGGTATAAAAAGGGTGATTTGGATTTTTCGGAAGTCACAACCGTCAATTTGGATGAATACAAAGGTCTCAGCCGTGACGATCAGCAAAGTTACTATTATTTCATGCATACACATTTGTTTGATCGGGTAAATATTCATTCCGAGAATACACATGTACCAAATGGAATGGAGTCGGACAGTGAGGCAGAATGTTCACGGTATGAAAAACTGATTCATTCGATCGGTGGTGTTGATTTGCAGCTGTTGGGAATCGGTCATAACGGCCATATCGGTTTTAATGAACCGGGGGCAGCCTTCGAGAAAGAAACGCATTGTGTAGATCTGACGGCAGATACCATTGATGCAAATAAACGTTTTTTTGCGTCAATCGAAGAAGTGCCCAAACAGGCATATTCCATGGGTATCAAAACGATTATGCAGGCGAAGAAAATTCTGCTGATCGTAAGTGGAGCGGACAAGGCGGAAATAATTCAAAGAGCGTTCTTTGGCCCGGTCACACCGGAAGTACCTGCTTCGATTCTGCAGCTGCATAATGATTTGGTTGTAGTAGGAGATAAAGAAGCTTTATCAAAACTTTCAAAATAATTGCAGGGATAGAGGATGGTTGTTAAAAATGAACAAAAAATTAGTAAAAAAGGGAAATATGTTTGACATTAAGTAACCATTGTGTTAATATCCCAATATACAAAAAAATGTACGTTGATTTAAGGGGGATTAGATGAGATACCATTCTTCTGAGCATGACATGCTTTATCAAAAGACTGGAGTGGCAAAAAGTTTATTGGCAATGGATCTGATATCCAAGAATGTTGGCGACCGCGTTCAACCGGTATCTGAATATGAGGAAGAATTTCAGGTTTCCAGAGGTACCGTACAGAATGCTTTTAAATATCTAAAAGAATGCGGTGCTATTGAGTTGGAATATCATGGACATCAGGGGACTTACATAGCGGGGATGGATTACCGTAAATTGCAGGAAAACTGTATGTACAAAGAGCTTTTGGGCATTATGCCGCTTCCGTATTCGTTAACCTATGAGGGGTTTGCAACGGCGCTTTATGAACAATTGGAAAAATTAAATTTTAATATGGTATATGCCAGAGGTGCCGTAGGACGTATCGAGCTGGTTACATCCGGTATTTATCAGTTTGCCATTTGTTCGCGTTTTGCAGCGGAAGAAGCCATCCAATCCGGTAAAGAAATAGAAATAGCATTTGATTTCGGACCCGGCAGTTTTCTGACGAAGCATGTTTTGTTATTCAAAGATCATACCATGAATGAAATTACAGAAGGAATGCGTATTGCTTACGACAGTAATTCGATCGATCAGAGCAGCATAACGGATCACATTACGAAGGGAAAGGGTGTTACATTGGTACCGATCCGGACGCAGCAGACAATTACAGCCCTTCTGGAGGGGAAAATTGATGCAGGAGTCTGGAACTATGACGATATCATCGAGAATAAACACAATAAACTGCACGTGGTGGAACTGCATCATTCCGAGTACAACCAGAAATTTTCTACTGCGGTAATGGTGATCAAGCAGGGGAATAGCTGGCTGCAGGCCCTTTTGAATAAGTATGTGAATGTAAAGCAGGCAGTCGATACGATAGAATCGGTAAGATCAGGAAAACGGGAACCTTATTATTAAGGTTTTTGTATCAATCAATGTACAAAAAAATGTATATTCAAAGGAGGAGTTCATTTTGGAAGTTAAGGAGAGCCTGTACACAAGGCTGGAGCTTTTAGAGAGCAGTCAGGTGATTTCAGGCGAAATCGCAGATGGGTCCAAGAAAGCGGTAGATCTTATTTTGGAGGTCAAGCCAAAAGCAGAACAGAGTAAACTCGAAATGTTTACCACCCATCTTGCCATGGCAGGACAAAGAGTTGTTGATGGTCAGGAACAGCACCCGTTGGATGAAGAGATTCTGGAAGAAATGAAAACGGAAGATGTTTATGAAGAAGCAGTTGCATTACGTGACGGAATATTAAAAAATTTTAAGATGGAATTTCCTGAATCAGAAAAAAATTTCCTGTCCGTACATTTATGCAGCCTGCTGATGTAAGCATAAAAAGCAAAACTGTCAGAGAAAAGGAGAAAGCATATGAAAATTGTAGTCGGTGGACAGATTGACAAAGAGGAAATTGCGAATCTGGTCCAAGGTGAAATGCAAAGCCAGGCAGAAGTAGAGGTAAAAGGCGACCTGGATGCAGCTATGGGGATGAAAAATGGAAAATACGATTATTATGTTGGTGCCTGTAACACCGGAGGAGGCGGAGCATTGGCAATGGCGTTAGCGATGCTCGGAGCAAAGGCATGCGCAACCATTTCCATGCCGGGACAGATTAAAAGCGACCAGGAAATCAGAGAAGAAGTGAAAAACGGGAAAAAGGCATTTGGTTTTACCGCACAGCACAAAGAAGCTGTCCTGCCGGTTTTGATGCAGGCAATCAAAGATCATGAGGGAGGTACATTATGAACTATGTCATTTTAGCACTGATCGGGGCATTGGCTTCGGTTTTGTCAAATCAGGGAATTGCAGTATTTAATGACGGATTTCGTCCGATTGTGGGCCAGTATTATAATGGCGAAATCAGCCGGAAAGAATTAGCAGCGATGAGTTTTGCAATCAGTTTTGGACTGGTAATCGGATTTGGAATACCTACCTCGATTGCAGCAAGCATTTTACTGATTCACTGTGTATTACTGACGACCGATATGATCGGTTCTTTCTGTAATAACAGCAAAAAGGGAATGGCACTTGCAGCAGCGATCGGCGCGGTATATGGATTGGCAATCTTAGCCGGTCTTGAGTTTGTCGTAAAATTATTCAGCTATATGCCATATGATTTCACGACAGATCTTGGAAGCGTTTCCGGCTATATTACCGTTGCATTTGCAATTTTTCCGGCAGTTGGAGTTGCCTATCAGCAGGGATTTAAAAAAGGTGCGATCACTGCCGGCGTAACCGTATTGGCATATTTCTTAGTAAAACGATTCGGTATCTTTACGTTTGGTGAGAACACCGTGACCTTAAGTGCAGAAGGTATGTCCATGCTGGTAGGTATGATCATGATGATCGTATTCGCAGCAAAGGTAAAGGGAACAGAGAATTCCAATGAAGCATTGACGATTGGTTTTGGAGCGAATATTTCCAGAATCCGTAAAAACTGGCCGCTGCTTGCCATTATGGGAGCGTTGCTTGCGGCTGCTACGAGCCTTTCTCTCGTTGCGGGAGATCCTGCTTCACTTGCATTATTGACGAAACAGGAATACACCAATGCAGCACTGACCGCACTTGCAAGAGGAGTTGGTTTTATTCCGCTGGTATTTACAACTGCGATTGTAACCGGTGTCTATGGCGTATGCGGCTGTACCTTTGTGTTTGCGGCAGGACTGCTTCTTCACGGGAATCCGGTTGTTGCTTTTATCGTGGGATTTGCAATTATGATTGTTGAGATTTTCCTGATTAATATATTTGCCAAAGGTATGGATAAGTTCCCGGGTGTGAAAGACATGGGTGAGTATGTCAGAACTTCCATGAACAAAGTATTGGAAATTGCACTGCTTGCAGGTGGTATTGTAGCTGCGGAAAAAATGGCCGCATCTGCATCCGGCTATACCGGAATCGGAGCATTATTTGTAATTGCCTGCTTCCTGATCAATAAGAAAGCAAAGAAACCGATCGTGGATCTGGCAGTCGGACCGGTTGCCTGTATCGTCTTTGGAGTACTCATGAACCTGCTTCTGCTGATCGGACTGATTTCGATTCCGGCGGCCAGCTAAAAGGAAAAATTTTATGGAAACAACAGAGCTGTATGCGAAAAAAACATTTCTTGCACTGAAGAATCCGTATCACTCGGTAATCGATGTTCATCCGGGAATTCTGGATCAGCTTTCGGAATATCGGAAGCTGGGAAAAGAGGTATGGTATACCGGTTATAAGAACACGGTTGTGCTGTCGGAGCATTTAAAAAGGCGTATGGCTGCACAGGGTTTTCTGTTTCATACGAAAGATCGGATGGCACTCGGCGGGAGAGCTATTGATTTAAATCTGGTGAATCCGTTGAACGGACATTGGATGACCGGATCGAGCAGCGGTACGGCATTGAATGTATTCTACGGAATCAATGATGCCGGTATCGGGACGGATGGCGGAGGAAGCGTATTGGCGCCAGCCGCAGCCTTAAATTTATTCGGATTTATATCCCCGCTGATTGAGCAGGAAGACCTGAAACAATATGAGAAAAAATCCACCGATGATATTCTGTTTTATCCGTCTGTCGGTGCCGTTACCAGAGAGTGGGACACCATGAAGGCAGCAGCAGAAGCTCTGTTGTTTCCGGAAGAAGCAGCCGGATGGGAAAACAGAAATAAAACAGAGAGTGTCACGTTCATCAACAGAGAAGATACGGAAGTACCCAATATATATGGGGAAAGAGGACCTTTAATTCAATATCTCAGGAAACAGGTTAAGCCTGGCGTCGTTCTTATTTCGAAAGAGGGGCCTGTGGATGGAGAGGGATTTGGAGACAGCGTTTTTGGACATTTTGATGTGAGAACAGCAAAATGTCAGGAAGACGCTGCAAAGGGTCTGATGCGTGTGGTGAATATGAGCGGGAAATCAGCGTTGGTGATTCCCGAAAAAGAGCTGGGCGTAGGTACGTTATTGATCTGTGAGAGTACAAAAGAGGATATTGCAGCGATGATACTGGCAGCAGAAAGCATGGTGAAAGAATCCTCAGAATTAGTGAAACGATACTTTTTAAATTATAACATGTATTTCTGATTTCGGGTATTTATCGGGCAGGAAATTTGGGACACGCAGATCGATTACTGGAAGGAGACAATATGAAAACGGGATATACCATGATGCATGAGCATATCACCATAGATTTATCCGGTGTGAAGCAGGATGAGGACTGCAGACTGGATTGCTTTTCGGATACCGTAAAAGAATTTCTGGAACTGTATCAGAGTGGAGTGCGGCGAATCCTGGATGTTACCAATATCGGGATGGGGCGCAATCCGGAGTATGTCAGAAACGTACAGGAAGAGACGGGAATTGAAATTGTGCAGTCCACAGGATTTTATAAAGAACCGTTCTTATCGGCGTTTGTATATGAAATGACAAAAGAGAAGCTGGCGGAACAAATAATCAAAGAAGTCACAGAAGGAATTGAAGATACCGGAATCCGTGCAAAAGTAATCGGAGAATTCGGTACTTCCAAAAATACCATTACGGAGATGGAACGCAAAGTAATGAAAGCAATGGCAATCGCAGCGGTGGAGACCGGAGTTCCTGTGACAACCCATACAACGCTTGGAACCATGGCTTTGGAGCAGGCACAGTTTCTTAAGAAAGCAGGAGTACGCCCGGATAAAATAATTATCGGCCATGTGGATTTGTCCCAGAATACAGAAACGATTCTGGAAGTCCTAAAGGAAGGAGTCACCGTAGGATTTGATACGGTTGGAAAGAATAATTACTGTCCGGACACATTCCGTGTGGAGGCATTGAAAAAAATAGCGGAAAAAGACTATCTCGGTCAGGTGATTCTTTCAATGGATATCACCAGAAAATCTCATTTCAGATGCCGTGGCGGTCTTGGATACAATTACCTGTTTGATACGTTTGTGCCGATGCTGAGAGAGGCGGGATTGCAGGAAGAACAGATTGATACGTTGTTGATTGAAAATCCGGAAAGGATTCTTTCCTGAGAAAGGAGTTACGGATGCAGACTTATCCATTACAGAGCATTTCAATGGAAGAAGCGATGAAGCTTCAATTTAAAATTGTAGATTGTATCACAAAGGGATTTCAGGGACATGAGTTTCTGAACCGAGGTGATCTTGGCGTTGTACCGGGGCTGAATAAACCGGTTACAACGAAAAAAACAGAGGAGGTGATTGCTTCTATCTTCGATGCGGAGGCATGTATCCTCGTACGTGGCGCCGGCAGTGCTGCAATCCGGTTCGGATTACATAGTATGCTGCATGCGGGAGATAACATTCTGGTTCATGCCGCGCCGGTTTATAATACGACAATGACATCACTGGAAATGATGGATATCGGCACAGTGGAAGCAGATTTTAATGATCCCGATGATATCGTAAAGACAATGAAACAGCATCCGGAAATCAAAGGAGCGCTGGTGCAGTATACCAGACAGAAAATGGATGACCGGTATGATATGCAGGAAGTGATTTCTACGATAAGAAGCTGTGCCGACATCCCAGTGTTGACCGATGACAATTATGCAGTGATGAAGGTTTCAAATATCGGAACACAGTGCGGTGCGGATCTTTCGTGTTTTTCAGCCTTCAAGCTGCTGGGGCCGGAAGGCGTCGGCGTGATTGTGGGAAAAGCAGACTATATAGATAAACTGGTAAAAGAAAGTTATTCCGGAGGGATGCAGGTGCAGGGACATGAAGCGCTGGATGTACTTCACGGATTTGTATATGCACCGGTGTCACTGGCCATTCAGGCGCAGGTAAATGAAGCATGTGTCAGACGTCTGAACAGCGGAGAGATACCTCAAGTAAAACAGGCATTTCTGGCGAATGCACAGTCAAAGGTGCTGCTGGTAGAATTCAACGAGGATATCGCAGAAAAAGTTCTTGTGGAAGCGGAGAAATTGGGAGGCGCACCAAATCCGGTAGGAGCAGAATCGAAGTATGAGATTGTTCCGATGGTCTATCGCATATCAGGGACATTTCGAAAAGCGGATCCGACCCTGGAACGTCGCATGATTCGGATTAATCCGATGCGTTGCGGTGCGGATACCATCATACGTATTTTAAAAGAAGCAGTAGAAAGAGTGGGATAGATGTTTTTAAATCAGACAGTGAAACGAAATCAGGCATTAATCGATATTTCATTTCAACTGCAGCAAAGTGGCGAAATTGAGCCAGATTCCTATATTGTTGATGTGGATACTTTTTTAGAAAATGCTTCTATTATATTAAGCAAAGCGAAAGAAAATGGAATTCATCTTTTCTTTATGCTGAAGCAGATTGGCAGAAATCCCTATTTGGCAAAGAAACTGACGGAACTGGGATACGAAGGAGCTGTTGTAGTTGATTATAAAGAAGCGCAGATCATGATGGAACAGCAGATACCAATCGGTAATATCGGTCATCTTGTTCAGATACCATCCGCCCAGATCGAAAAGGTGGTTGCGTATGGTCCAAAATTCATTACTGTGTATTCCGAAGATAAGATAAAACAGATAAATGCGGCAGCAAAGAAATTAGGTGTAATACAAAAAATACTGATTCGTGTGTATCAGGAAAATGACATGATTTATTCCGGGCAGACGGCAGGTTTTCATATAGATGACATATCCGGTCTGGCAGAGAAGATACAGGCGGACTACGCAAACGTAGCCATTGCCGGAGTGACTTCCTTTCCGTGCTATCTTTTCAATCGTGATGCGGATGACATTGTTCCGACGCAAAATCTTCAAACCGTATTACGTGCAGCAGCAGTGTTGGAACAGGCAGGGATACATTGCGAGATGGTCAATACACCATCGGCGACCTGCAGCAGAACTTTGGAGAAAATGAAAGTATACGGAGGTAACTGCGGAGAACCAGGTCATGGATTGACCGGAACGACACCGTTACACGCAGTATACGATCTGGAAGAAATACCTTGTGTGACTTATGTATCAGAAATTTCCCATAATTTTATGGGAAAGGCATATTGCTTCGGCGGAGGTTATTATCGCCGCTCACATGTGGAGCATGCATTGGTTGGAACGAATTATCCGGATGCAAAACTTGTGAAGGTGATTCCGCCAACCGATGAGAGCATTGACTATCATTTTGGTTTGTCAGAAGAATGCGAGGTAGGGGATGCGGTCGTTATGGCATTCCGGTATCAGATATTTGTAACAAGATCAGATGTTGTCCTTGTAGAAGGATTAAAGAATACGGCTCCACGGATTGCTGGAATCTATGACAGCCTAGGGAGAGAAAAATGAAGAAACGTTTTATTGTAATTGTATTAGATGGGTTCGGAATCGGAGCCATGGAGGATGCACCTGTTGTAAGGCCGGGAGACGAAAAAGCAAATACGCTGAAAAGTATTTTAAAGGACTGCCCGGATATGAAGCTGCCAACGTTGGAAAAGCTTGGACTCATGAATGCGTTCGGCACGGAAAGCGCAGAAATGAAGTTCTCAGAGCATGCGAACTATGGGAAATGTGAATTAAAGCACTTTGGAGCGGATACATTTATGGGACACCAGGAAATTATGGGAAGTTTTCCGAAGAAACCTGAACTACATCCGTTTCAGGAGGTTGTGAATAAGACAAGAAATCATTTGGAAGAATCCGGTCATAAGGTGGAAATCATTGAGAAACAAGGACTGAAATATCTGCTTGTGGATGATTATGTGACCGTAGCCGATAATCTGGAAGCCGATCTGGGGATGTGTTATAACGTAACGGCACCGCTGGATCTTATTTCCTTTGAAAAAGAATATGAAATTGCAAGAAAAGTCAGGGATGTGGCAACCGTAGGAAGGGTTATCGTATTTGGCGGAACCGGAAATACAATGGAAGATTTGTGGAATGCGGAAGAAATCAGACAGGACAAGTTCATTGGAATTGCCTCGGCAAAATCAAAATCCTACGAGCAGGGTTATCAGTGCCGGCATCTGGGATATGGAGTGGACCCATTGGTTCAGGCTCCGACAATCCTCACAGAAGCGGGATATGCCTGTATACTGATTGGCAAGGTGGCGGATATCGTAATCAATGACGGTGGTAAGAGTATTTCCTGTGTCCCGACCGATGAAGTCATGCATCATACCATTCTTGAGACGGCTGCAATGGAAACAGGATTTGTCTGCACAAATGTGCAGGAAACAGATCTGGCAGGTCATTCACAGTCTTCCGTTACTTATCGTAAAGTTCTGGAACAGGCAGACCGTGGATTGGAGGAGCTTCTGCCGTTACTGACGGAGCAGGATATCCTGGTGATCATGGCTGACCATGGAAATGATCCCGATATCGGACATAGCAAGCATACAAGAGAATGTGTTCCGCTTCTTATTTACAGGAAAGGAATGACAGATAAAAAAATTGGCATACGCCATACACTTTCGGATGTGGGTGCCAGCGTATGCGACTATTTTGGCGTTTGTCAGCCACAGAATGGAACGACGTTTTTAAATCTTTTTTCAAAGGGATGTTGAGAATCTTCCTTTAAAAAAACGGCATAGAATGATTCTGTAAAAATAAAAACATGGTAAATTATATTGACATTTACAATTTGCCATAGTAAGATGAGTCATAGATCAATATAACATGCAAAGGCGCATATTCTGACAAGGGAATCATGCGCCTGTTTTTTTGAATGATGACGATCATTCGATTTTTTTTGAATCAAAATGTTACTGTAGAGATAAAAAAAATAAAAATTATGATTATGGTAATATTTTGCGCTTATCATTGTAAAGGAGGTACATATATGAAGCAGGACTTTTTAAAGGGATTCCATGAGACGATTCAGTCTGCAATGGAGAAAATGAACGTTCCGGGAGCTCAGGTGGCAATTGTGAAAGACGGAGAGGTAATCTACAAGGAAGCATTTGGCTATGCAGATCTGGAAAAAAAAGTAACGATGACGACAGAGCATATGTTACCGATTGGTTCGGCCAGCAAGTCATTTACTGCAACTGCTGCTGTTATGCTCGCAGATCAGGGAAAGTGGAATCTGGACGAACCATTAAAAACATATCTGCCGGAGTTTGCGTTGTATGATGCAACAGCTACCGCGCAGGCTACCGCACGTGATCTGATGTGCCACAGGACAGGTGTACCGAGACATGATTTGATGTGGTATAACTGGAATGACTTAGAGCGGGAAGATTTAGTAGAGAACCGCATGAAACATTTGGAGTATAATCTCCCTTTCCGCAGCGGTTTCCAATATTCGAATCAGATGTATGCCGTCATCGGATATTTTATTGAAAAAATAAGCGGGCTGACCTGGGAGAAATTTGTTGCAGAGAAGCTGTTTGTACCTTTATCCATAGAAAACTACAGTTTTTCCATTCCGTATCCGGATGGAAGCAAAAAGTATGCAAAACTGTATACGCCGGATGATAATGGAGTGAATCAGGAGAATGTCCCGTTAAAGATTGATGCCGTTGGTCCGGCTGGTTCCATCAATATGACGATTGGTGACTTCGCAAAGTGGATTGCATTTCAGATGAATGACGGAAAGGCTGGAGAAATCGCTTTACTGTCTGAACCTTATTGGAAAGAACTGTACAAACCGAACATTCCATATCAGATCCTGCCGTTTGAATTCCAGGAGCGCACGGCCATCGGTTATGCACTTGGATGGACCGTAGATGCTTTTCGGGGACACAAGGTAATCGATCATGGAGGAAATGTAAATGGGGGTTCTTCCCTCATGTCCTTTTTACCGGAAGAAAAACTGGGAATCGCGATATTGACCAATGCCAACAGCAATATGTTTGTATACGCCCTGTCTATGGAACTTTATGACAGATACCTTGGGTATCAGGGGGAGAAAGACTGGTTTGAAGCATTTCAGGTAAATATGAATGCATTGCTCGCTGCCATGAAAGAGCAGCTGACGGCAATCTATGATACGAAAATAGAGGGAAAACCGTATAGTCATGAATGGAAGGAATATGCGGGGATTTACACCAATCCGGGATACGGTGAGCTGGAGCTTACGGTGGAGGATGCCGGAATGCATATGAACTATCACGATAATCAGATGGAGGTAAAACATCTGCACTATGATATTTTTACCTTTGAGCTGTTTGGCGGGCCGCATCCGATTTCATTTTCCAGCGGTGTGGACGGAAAGATTGCTTCACTGAGTATTCCATTTGAATTAGCGGTCGATCCGATCGTTTTTACAAAAAAACAGAATCAGAAAGATATGGACTGAGAGAGGAGAAATGAAAATGGATGAGCGAATCATAAAACTGGCACAGAATCTGGTTCATTATTCCTGCGGCGTAAAGAAGAATGATAAGGTACTGGTCCATTACATGGGAGATGATACGGAAGAACTGGCAATTCAGGTGATCAAAGAGGTATACCGGGCGGGAGGAGTCCCGCTGTGCCACCATACCAGCAATAAAATCCAGCGGGAATTGCTGATGAACGGTACAAAAGAGCAAATTAAACTGATGGCCCGCATTGACGCATTGGAAATGAGCAGCGTAGACTGCTATATCGCCATACGAGGAGTAGAGAATATTTATGAAATGGCAGATGTGCCGCTCGATCAATTAAGTCTGTTCGAAAAATACCATACGTATCCGGTACATCTTGAAATAAGAGTTCCGAATACCAGATGGGTCGCACTTCGATATCCCAATTCTGCACTTGCACAGCTGTCAGGAAGGAGCACACAGGCATTTGAAGATTTCTTCTTTGACGTATGCTGTCTGGACTATTCCAAAATGCGGGAAGCCATGAAACCTCTGGTTTCACTAATGGAGCGTACCGATCAGGTTCGTATTGCCGGTCAGGGAACCGACCTTACCTTTTCTATCAAAGATATTCCGGTGATTCCCTGCTCGGGTGAGATGAATATTCCGGACGGGGAAGTATTTACCGCACCGGTCCGGGAATCGGTAAACGGGGTCATCACATACAATACGCCATCTTCTTATCAGGGATTTACTTATGAGAATATCCGTCTGGAATTCAAAAACGGAAAAATAATACATGCCGAGGCAAACGACAGCGAGAAAATCAATTATGTCTTTGATACGGATGATGGAGCGAGATATATCGGAGAATTTGCAATTGGTGTGAATCCATATATCCAGGAACCGATGAAAGATACATTATTTGACGAAAAGATCATGGGATCGTTTCATTTTACACCGGGCAAATGCTACGATGGGACGCCAAACGGCAATTATTCTGCGATCCACTGGGATCTCGTGTGTATTCAACGGCCGGAATATGGCGGCGGAGAAATTTATTTTGATGATGTATTAGTCCGCAAAGACGGTGTTTTTGTATTGCCGGAGCTGGTATGTCTGAACCCGGAAAATCTGATTTGATTTCAGCAGGAAAATAATAGAAGCGGATTGCAGAAATCCGTTTTGACAGCATGGACAATAATCATAGTTTACTTTCTGTTCAGAATCCGTTTGCTGTGCTATACTGTCAGGTAGAAAGATCGATATAAATGGAGTGGGAAGAACGATGCTTGGAGATGTATTAAGAGAAGTGAGGAAAAGGAAAGGTCTTACGCTTGCACAAGCCGCCGGGATGATCGGTGTTTCTGCAGGATATCTTTCAAATCTGGAGAAAAACAGGCAGGAGCCGTCCTTGTCCATATTAAAGGAACTTTCTGCAAATTTGGATATTTCACTTCCTATGCTGCTCGCACAAGAGCGGGAGGAAGAAGAGGCGGTCATTATCCGTAAGGAAGATCGGGCCAGGGTAAAATACCGGAATCTGGCGAATACATGTGAAGTATTGACACCGTTGGAATGGCGGGGCATGGCACCGTCAGAGATTCAGGTGATGAAAATGGAAGTACCTGGAGAACGCAAGCTTTGCATCGGTGATTTGTCTACGGATGAGGATGAATGTATTTATGTACAGAAGGGGCAGTTGGAATATCATTACGGCGGTGGCAAGATTCCAATCTGGGAAGGCGGCAGTCTGTTTATTCCGAAGCGAACCGGGCATTCCGTCTATAATCCATCCAAGGAGACCGCTTCCATTCTCTGGATTGTAAAGCAGAACACAGGAGGCTGATCGTATGGCAGCAGAGATTCATTCTTTTCAACTGATTGGGAACAGAATAAGAGACATCAGGCAGCAGAGGGAAATGTCCACCACGGTTCTGGCGGAGAAAATCGGTGTCACGCCGGCATACATCTCCCAGATTGAGCGCAATCTTGCAGAACCATCACTTTCTGTATTGCGGAAGTTGGCACAGGAATTAAATGTAGAATTAATTTTTTTGTTCGCCAATGATACTCCGGCTGATGTCATGGTAACAGATCCGGATCACGTGATAGAACGAACCGTTGCGGAGGCTCAGGCCAGATATCAATTATTAACACCGTTGCTGTTAAAAGATCAGGAAAAACCCGATCTGTCTGTGATGATTGTTAAAATTGGAGCCGGGCAGTCCGATTATGACGAATTCGTTGCGCATGATTATGTTGAGTTTACCTGTGTGCTGGACGGATGTATCGAATATCGGACGGAGAGAAAAACGTATTTACTGAAAGAAGGGGACAGTATCTATCTGAAAAGAAATGTTCCGCATCTGCTGTATAATCCGGGGAAGACGGAAGCGAAGCTGCTGGCAGTGCTGGGGAACATTCATCACAGAATGAAAGTGGAAGAGGATGTATGATCTGATAGAAAGCCCCGTTGACCATGGCAAAAGAAAGCGTGATTATTGTCCGAACTTTGATAAGTGAGGATAAGATGAAAATAGGAAAGATTGATGCAGGGAAATTTAAACTGGAACTTGTTCAGCCGATTGAAATTGCATTGGGAACGATTCCCTACAGTGAGACGGTTATCGTTAGAATAGAGACAGAGGACGGACTGCTTGGATATGGAGAGGGAAGCGGAATCCCGTTTGTGACAGGTGAGAATTCAGATACGATTCTTTCGGCTGTTCAGGAACTGAAAAAAGTGCTGATCGGCATGGAGGTATTTGCAATTGCAGATATCCATAAGAAGATGGATGCCGTACTTTGTCACAATACATCCGCAAAAGCGGCGATTGATATTGCACTGTATGATTTAATGGGCAAATATCTGAAAATGCCATTGTATCGTTACCTGGGCGGAGTCAGAAAACAGCTGGAAACGGATATGACGATTGGTATATCTTCTCCAGAGAGAATGAGCAGGGAAGCCGTGCAGATGGTAAAGAATGGCTTTCACTATATTAAGGTGAAGGCTGGAATCGATCCGCAGCAGGATATCAGAGCTGTTCAAAAAATCAGGGAAGCCGTTGGAGAAGAGATTCATATGAAAGTGGATGCAAACCAGGGGTGGCATACGAAAGAGGCGGTCGGAATCATAGAGAAGATGGCTTCTTTTGGGGTCGATATCATTGAACAGCCATGCAAAGACTGGGATATCGAGGCGCTTGCATTTATCCGTTCCAAAACCACGCTGAATATCATGGCAGATGAAAGCTGCTTTTCTCCATCGGATGCGATGAAACTGATAAAAAATAACGCAGTTGACAGCATGAATATCAAGCTGATGAAATGCGGCGGAATCTATCCGGCAATTCAGATCAATACCATAGCGGAAGCAGCCGGAGTTATCTGTATGGTGGGATGCATGATGGAAAGCAGATTGGGAATCACGGCTGGAGCTTCGCTGATTGCTTCCGCAGATAATATCATTTTCAGTGATCTGGACAGTTTTCTTTATCTGAGAGATCAGGAACAGATTCAGGGAGGTTTTGAGTCAGACGGGCCATATTTGACATTGACCGATGCATATGGATTGGGAGTTCAGGTGACATACGGATCATGAGGGCCTGTCTCGGAAAACATTTAATAAAGTGAGAAAGGAATGGAAGATGAATATAAAAAAGTCGAAGATAGCAATCGTTGGCTGCGGTCTGGTGGGTTCCTCAACCGCCTTTAGTCTGGTCACGCAGGGTGTATGTGACGAAATCCTTATGATTGATATCAATCAGGAGAAAGCGCTTGGTGAGGTGATGGATTTACGGGATACCATTAAATATCTGGACAGGAATGTCAAAATCAGGTGTGGGTCCTATGAAGATTGTACCGATATGGATATCATTGTGGTAACTGCGGGTGCACCTCCAAGAGCGGGGCAGACCAGGCTGGATACGCTGGATCTGAGTGCTCAGATCGCAAAATCGATCGTTGAGCCGATTATGAAGAGCGGATTTGAAGGGATTTTTGTTGTGGTATCCAATCCGGTTGACATGCTGGCATATTTGATCTATAAACTGTCAGGTCTACCGAAAAATCAGGTAATCGGAACAGGAACATCTCTGGACACTGCCAGACTGCAGAATTTTATTGCGGATATGGTGCATGTGGATCCGAGGAGTGTATATGCATACTCTATGGGAGAACATGGAGACTCGCAAATGGTGCCATGGTCTACGGTAACCGTTGCGGGAAAATCGTTTCAGGATATCATCGGAGATAATCCCGATATTGTCGGAGAGGTCGATTTGGATGAAATTGTGCTGAAGACGGCAAAAGAGGGATGGGAAATCTATAACCGCAAAGGAACGACCTATTATGGGATTGCTACCGCGTGTGTAGGAATTATCAAGGCGATTTTATACGACGAGAATAAGATTATACCGGTTTCTACGCTGCTGGAAGGGGAATATGGAGAAACGGATATATATGCAGGAGTTCCGAGCATCCTGAACCGGACCGGAGTGTCTGATATTCTCGAAATCCATATGTCGCCAGAGGAACAGAGGAAGTTTACGGAATCTGCAAATGTAATACGGGAATATACAAGAAAGATCAGGAACTATTGTGAAAGATAATTTTTCATAAAACAATAAAAATTATGCCAGTACAGAGCCAAAGACTTTGCAGTGGCATTTTTTATTTCTCATCATTTTTAGTTCGAATAATATTTAATAAGAAACTGATTCTTTCTTTTATTTCATGGGAAAAATGTTATACTATATGTAAAAAAGCAGGGAGATGGAAAAGCAAATGAATTATTCAGCAATCAAATATCATGATATTGCAAATGGCACCGGAGTCCGGACTTCCTTGTTTGTTTCAGGCTGCCGAAATCACTGTAAAGACTGCTTTCAGCCGGAGACATGGGATTTTGGGTACGGTGAGCCGTTTGATGAGAAAACCCGGACAGCGATTTTGAAATCTCTGGAGCCGGAGTATATCAGTGGACTGACCCTGCTGGGCGGAGATCCGTTTGAGCCTGAGAATCAGCGGGAGCTGCTGCCGTTTTTAAAGGATGTGCGGGAACGCTTTCCGAAAAAAAATATCTGGGCCTATACCGGATATGTGCTGGACACGGATCTGACAGAAGGAGGCAGGCGCTTTTGCGAGGCCACAAAAGAGATGCTTTCCTGTATCGATGTTCTGGTGGACGGGCCGTTTGTCACGGAGCAGAAAGATATCACACTGAAATTTAAGGGTTCTGCCAACCAACGTGTCATCGATGTAAAACACTATCTTGCGACAGGCAGTATCCGTATTTTATTCTAGAAGAAAAAAGAAAGCGAAATCACAGTTTTTACATAAATATGTAGTATGCTGTGAAAATAAGAGAAATAAAGGCAGGTACTTGTTATGGAAAAATTAAAGGTCCTTGTGGTAGATGATGAAAGCCGTATGCGTAAGCTGGTAAGGGATTTTCTGGTGAAACAGGATTTTGAAGTATTAGAAGCCGGTGACGGGGAAGAGGCACTGGATCAATTTTATAAAGAAAAAGAAATCGCTCTGATCATATTGGATGTCATGATGCCGAAGATGAACGGCTGGGATGTATGTCGTGAAATCCGCGAGACATCAAAAGTGCCGATTATCATGCTGACGGCCAAGAGTGACGAAAGCGACGAATTGCTGGGATTTAACCTGGGCGTGGATGAATATATCTCCAAACCATTCAGTCCGAAGATACTGGTTGCGAGAGTGGAGGCTATTTTGCGCAGATCCAACAAGAAGGTGGCAGAAGAGGTTGTTGATATAGGCGGTATCGTCGTGGATAAGACGGCCCATCTGGTGACGGTGGATGGAAACCGCGTTGATTTGAGTTATAAGGAATTTGAACTGCTATCTTATTTCATTGAAAACGAGGGAATTGCGCTTTCGCGTGAAAAAATATTAAATCATGTTTGGAATTATGACTATTTTGGTGATGCGAGAACGATTGATACGCATGTGAAAAAATTGCGGAACAAGATGGGAGAAAAGGGAGATTGTATTAAGACCATCTGGGGCATGGGCTATAAATTTGAATGTACGGAGTAGCCGCGACAATAAAACTGAGGTGAAGCGATGAGAATAAGAAGGCGTTCCATAACAAGGCAGATTGCAACAATAATCGTAGGTCTGGTAGCCGGCACAGTCTTTTTGTGCTGGCTTTTAAATATTATGATCGGTGGCTGGTACTATGTGAAAAATAAGCAGAAGACGTTTTTGAATGCATGGGATGAGATTGAACATGCGAGTGAAGATGGAACACTGGAGAGCACTTCCTTTGATATTGACTTTGAAAAGCTTAGTTCCAATGGAAATATTACAATTCTGGTCATCCAGCCGGACGGTACGGTGCTGCGTTCCTCTTCGAACGACATCGATGCCATGCGCCAGTGGTTCATGCAGATCATACTTGGCATAGAGCAGAATGAGGCAAAGATCATCGATCAGACGGAAAGCTACACGTTAGAGCAGCAGAACGATACCAGAATGGATTCGGAGTACCTGGTGCTCTGGGGCACTTTGAGTGATGGAAATCTGGTGCTGATGCGCTCTGCACTGGCCAGTATCAATGAAACCGTTGCAGTATCCAATCAGCTCCTGGCTTACATCGGAATGTGTGCCGTTGTTGTGAGTATGATTGTCGTTTACTTTGTGACAAGAAGGATTACGAACCCGATTCTCCAGTTGACGAATATATCCAAAAGAATGACAGAGCTGGATTTTGAGGCAAAATATTTCGTGAAAGGGAGCAACGAGATCGAACAGCTGGGCGAACATATGAATAAGCTGTCGGAAACGCTTGAGGGGACGATCTCGGAATTGAAAAGTGCAAACAACGAATTACAGATTGATATAGAGAAAAAAGAACAGATCGATGAGATGCGAAAAGATTTTCTGTCTAATGTATCGCATGAATTGAAGACGCCGCTGGCCCTGATTCAGGGGTATGCGGAGGGACTTCAGGAGTGCGTTCAGGATGATCCGGACAGCCGCGATTTCTATTGTGAAGTGATCATGGACGAGACGGATAAAATGAATAAGATGGTAAAGAAGCTCCTTACGTTGAATCAGCTGGAATTCGGGAATGAGATTGTGACCATGGAGCGCTTTGATCTGACAGAATTGATCCGAAGTGTGATCAACTGCTCCTCTATTTTATTAAATCAAAATGAAATAAAACTGGAATTCAGTGAAGAAGAGCCGCTGTATGTGTGGGCAGATGAGTTTAAAGTAGAAGAAGTGATGACGAATTATCTGAGCAATGCGATCCATCATTGTGAAATGGATAAGCAGATACGGATTACCTATGTCAGAAAAGAGGACTGTGTCCGTGTCTGTGTATTTAATACCGGGAAACCGATTCCGGCGGAGGATATAGACAATGTCTGGATTAAATTTTACAAGGTGGATAAAGCGCGGACAAGAGAATATGGCGGCAGCGGAATCGGTCTTTCCATTGTGAAGGCGATTATGGATTCCTTCCATCGGGAATGCGGCGTCGAAAATCTTACGGATGGAGTAGAGTTCTGGTTTGAGCTTGATACGAAAAATAATTTATAGTTGCTTCGCTATAGAAAAAATGATAACATGATTCATATAGAAAAGTAGTAAGGGTGCTTAAGGAGAAATTGATGAAGAGCTCAAGATTAAAAATAGGTGCTTTGGTACTGACAATGTCTCTCGTGATGGGTGGATGCGGTGAAAAGCCTTATAAGTTGACGGACAATGAAGAAGCGATAATTGTGAATTATGCGGCACACGTTGTGTCAAAATATAATAAAAGACAGCCGGACGGACTGGCGAATGTAGTGTCAAGTGAATCCGATAAGACTTCGGAAACGGAAACCGAGACGCAGAAGACGTCGACTGATGACAAGACGCAGAGTGCATCGACAGAAAAAGGACAGCAGGATCAGACGAAGCAGAAAACCACAGAAACTCTGACAAAGGCATTGGGTTTGGATGGACTGACCGCTTCGTATAAGGGAGTAGAGATTACGAATTCCTACACGGAACCGAAGTATTACTCTCTTGATGCGACATCGGGCAACACATTTCTGATTATACATATTACGTTGGAAAATAAAACAGACAAGGCGATTGACTGTGATCTGATTTCGGGGAATCCGGTGTTCACGGCTGTTATCAATGACAGTGTGACGGTTGAGGCGAATACGACGATTCTTTTGAATGATCTTGGGACATATCAGGCTACCATTGCAGCGGGGGCGTCTACGAACACCGTGCTGTTGTTTGAAATTCCGGCAGATCAGATCACTTCGGTTGAGCAGCTTGAATTGAAGATTGAGATGAACGGGACATCAAGTGATGTGGAACTGTAAGGGAAAATGTGTTGAAAAGTCAATCCATATTTGAAAAAAACTGTGCATTTTTATGTAAGATTATGTTATAATAGGAGCAATTATAGAGAATGGTTTCGGGAGGAAACACACATGGAGACAAATATTCTGTTGGAAAATGGTACAAATGAGCTTGAGGTTCTTGAATTTACGCTGAAAGGTAATCATTATGGAATTAATGTGGCAAAGATTCGGGAAATTCTTTCTTATCATCCGGTAACACCGATTCCGAATGCACATCCATATGTAGAAGGGATTTTCATGCCGCGTGACGAGATGATTACGGTCATCAGCCTGAGAAAGTGCCTGAATATGGAAGAAGAACCGGAAAAGGGCCTGTTTATCATTACGAATTTCAATAAGTTGAACATAGCATTCCATGTGGATGAAGTAATCGGTATTCACAGAGTTTCATGGGCTGATATCATTAAACCGGACTCTACGGTGAATTCCAGAGATAACGGAGTGTCTACCGGAGTAATCAAATTGCAGGATAAACTGGTTGTGATTCTTGACTTCGAGAAGATTGTAACAGATATCAGTCCCGAAACAGGACTGAGGGTATCCGATATTGCTGAAATAGGAGATCGTTCAAGAGTTAATGCACCGATCGTGATTGCGGAGGATTCTCCGCTGCTTAGCAAACTAATTACCGACTGCCTGCGGAAATCCGGATATACAAATCTGAATGTGAATATGAACGGTCAGGAAGCATGGGATAAATTGCTTCAATATAAAGAAGAGGGAACGCTGAAAGAAAAGGTTCACTGTGTCATAACCGATATCGAGATGCCGCTGATGGACGGACACCGGCTGACAAAATTAATCAAGTCGGATGATGCGATGAACGACATACCGGTTGTAATATTTTCATCCCTTGTGAATGAAGAAATGAGAAGAAAAGGCGAGGCACTGGGAGCAGATGCACAACTTACCAAACCTGAGATAGGACATCTTGTTGCGGCAATTGATCGACTGATCAAATAATCATAATATGATTGGTAAGGGGATGTGATTTTAAATCACATCCCCTCATGTATATCTGAGGTGTTTCGAAAATATCGCACGGAGGAAGTTCCCTTGAGTAAAAATGAAGATTATTTAGATGACCTGTTGAGCTCCGTATCACGGAGAAACGATAAAAGAGATTTGGCCGACCTGTTACATACTGTCCGGGAGGATGAAGCAAAAGCTGCAAGAGAGCAGCAGAGCAGAAAACACAGAAGAGAGTTCGGGAAGAACTTCTACCAGGAGTTTGAAAAGGAACTGAAACATGTGGAAGAAGATGAGTTTATCCGGGATTTCGAACTCGAACTGGATGCCGAAGAGGCAGAAGCAATGCAGAAGGATCAGGACTTTCCGCAGATGGAAGAGTTGACGGCAAAATCATCCCGTTCCGATGAGGGGGCGGAGGAAACAGCAGAGATGCCGGAGGATTTTCTGGAAGATCTGCTTGGAGAAGAGGAACCTCAACTTTCTGCACTCGGAGAAGATGACGCGGATTCCCTGTCTTTTCTGGAAGAACCTTTGGAAGAGGATTCTGCCCTGTCAGATATGGCAGATGAAGAGGAAAGAGAAGAAGCGCCGCTGTTTGAAGAGGAAGAAGAACAGATTATAGATGAGGCATCACTGGAAGAGGAGAATTCCGATCGTGCAGGAGAAGATGACGATCTGATGGATCTTCTCTCCGGTCTTTCGGAAGATGAAGAACTTTCGGACATCAGTGCTTTGTTGAAGGCAGATCAGGAAGATATTGAAATTGCCGACGATACCTCCGGTGAATTTGAGAAGTTGGGGAGTATTGATGAACTGTCCGATATCAAAGGCGGCAAGAAAAAGAAGAAAGAAAAAAGCGGCAAGAAAAATGGCTTTTTAACAAAACTTCTGACTTTGCTTTTTGGGGATGAATCGGATGCGGACACGAACGTGGATGTAGCGGAAGAAGGTACGCTGGAGAATATTTCCGATGAGAATATGGAAATTCTGCGTGAACTGGACTCCTCTGCGGATGACGGAAATGAAACCGGAAAAAAGGGCAAAAAGAAAAAAGAAAAAAAGGAAAAAAAAGAAAAGAAGGAAAAACCACCGAAAATAAAGGAAAAGAAGGAGAAGAAACCGAAAGAGCCGGATCTTTCTCCGCCTTTACCGAAAAAACCCGTAATATTGATTGCCATCATGGCGTTTTCCATCTTTGTGCTGATCATGCTCGGAGGAAAGCTGGTCGGCTATTCGAATAGTATGGCAGAAGCAGAGCGGTATTACGATAATGGAAAATATACAAAAGCCTATGATGCCATAGCCGGCATGTCGATGAAGAAGAGCGACCAGGAATTTTATGACAGATGTGCTGTGCTTGCCATGGTGCAGGAACAATATGATGCCTACATTTCTCTGATGGATGTCAGCCAGTATGATATGGCACTGGATTCGCTTGTCCGCGGAGTCGGCAGACATGATAAATATTCTGATCTTGCAAAGGAATACGGGGTTGTGCCGGAATTTAACAAGCTTGAAACGCAGATAGAGCAGGCTTTGGACGAACAGTTTGGTGTATCGGCAAAACAGGCGCTGGAAATATATGACTTGCATGACCGGGAAAATTACAGTGTTCAGATCAACCAGATACTTGAAAAACTCGGACTGGAGTAGGAAGGGCGAATATGATTGCAATTATCGATTACGATGCCGGTAATTTGAAAAGTGTGGAAAAAGCACTGAAGCTGCTTGGCGAAGAAAGTATGATAACAAGAGATTTTAAGAGCATTGAGGAAGCAGATAAGGTGATACTTCCGGGCGTTGGGGCATTTGGAATGGCGATGTCTAATTTGAAGAAATATGATCTGGACAAGGTGATTCACGAAGTATGCGAAAGAGGAACGCCGTTTCTTGGTATCTGCCTGGGACTTCAGCTGATGTTTGATGGAAGTGAAGAAAGTGAAGGTGTGGAAGGGCTTGGACTGCTGGAAGGAGATATTGTGAAGATACCCGACCAGGAAGGTCTGAAGATACCGCACATCGGCTGGAATTCGCTGGAACTTCAGAATCAAGGAAGGCTGTTTGCGGGATTGGAAGACAATCCGTACGTGTATTTTGTCCACTCCTACTATTTGAAAGCGAAGGAAGCGGAGATTGTAAAAGCAACTACGGAATATAGTACGACGATACATGCTTCGGTAGAAAAGGATAATATTTTTGCCTGTCAGTTTCATCCGGAGAAAAGCAGTCATGTGGGACTCACGATACTGAGAAACTTTGCCGCAATACAGAGAGGAGCAAAATAATGTTTACAAAGAGAATTATTCCCTGTCTGGATGTCAATAACGGAAGAGTCGTAAAGGGCGTTAATTTTGTGAATCTGCGAGATGCGGGAGACCCGGTTGAGATTGCGGCCGCCTATGACAAGGCCGGTGCGGACGAAGTGGTGTTTCTGGACATTACAGCCTCTTCGGATGCCAGAGCAACGGTAGTCGACATGGTCCGCCGTGTGGCGGAAAAAGTCTTTATTCCATTTACGGTAGGCGGAGGAATTCGTACGGTAGATGATTTTAAGGTACTGTTAAGAGAAGGCGCAGATAAGATTTCCATCAATTCCTCTGCAATCAATACGCCGAAACTGATCAGTGAAGCAGCGGACAAATTCGGCAGCCAGTGTGTGGTTGTTGCAATTGATGCAAGAAGAAGAGAAGATGGTTCCGGATGGAATATTTATAAAAACGGAGGCCGTGTGGATGTAGGTATCGATGCGGTGGAATGGGCTATGAAGGTGAATCAGCTTGGCGCAGGTGAGATTCTTTTGACCAGCATGGACTGTGATGGAACAAAGGCTGGATATGATCTGGAACTGACAAGGCAGATTGCGGAAAATGTGTCCATACCGGTCATTGCTTCCGGAGGTGCGGGAACCAGAGACCATTTTTACGAAGCACTGACAGAGGGAAAAGCGGATGCCGCACTGGCAGCTTCTCTGTTTCATTATAAAGAGCTGGAGATTATGGATTTAAAGAATTATCTTGCACAAAAGGGCGTATCCGTACGCAGATAGGAACAGATACAAACAGCACAAAGGAAATCAGGGATGGGCGACCATCCTTGTTTTTGGAATCAGGAGATGAAGAAGATGGGTATGATCGAGAATGACTGGCTGCCGAGCGTGCAGACGGAATTTAAAAAGCCATACTATAGAGACTTGTTTCAATTTGTAAAAAAAGAATACGATACACAAGTGATATATCCTCCGGCGGATGATATATTTAATGCGTTGCATCTCACACCGCTTTCGGATGTGAAAGTTCTGATTTTGGGACAGGATCCCTACCACAATGCGCACCAGGCACATGGTTTGAGCTTTTCGGTATTGCCGGAGCAGAAAGAACTGCCGCCGTCTTTGCAGAATATTTATCAGGAACTGCAGAATGATCTGGGCTGCGACATCCCGAATAACGGTTATCTGAAAAAGTGGGCAGATCAGGGTGTTCTATTGCTCAATACGGTACTTACCGTTCGGGCACATCAGGCGAATTCCCATCAGGGCAAGGGGTGGGAGCAGTTTACGGATGCGATCATCCATGCGGTCAGCCAGCAGGACAGACCGATCGTCTATATGCTCTGGGGCAGACCGGCACAGAGCAAGATACCAATGCTGACGAATCCAAAACATCTGATTCTTAAGGCGCCACATCCAAGTCCGCTTTCTGCTTACCGTGGATTCTTTGGGTGCAGACATTTCAGTCAGGCGAATGAATTTCTGGTAAAAAATGGAGTGGAACCAGTTGACTGGCAGATTGAGAATCTATAAAAAGGCCCATAAAATGAGGAGTGCCCCGATATCCGAAGATATCGAGGCAATTATGAAAAAATTTATCTAAAAACATGAGATTCCTTATTGATATGAATTGATTATAGCAATTATATATGAACAGAATATGAACATAAAGTGAAAAGTTTGTGAAAACCACAAGAAATGAAATGGAAACAAAACGTTTATTGTTGAAAAGTAACAAATGATATGCATTGAAAATAGAAAACAGGAATGCTATAATCTAGGTGAGAGATTATGACGATAACTGTTACAGGAAACCACAGGAACCGTACCGACATGGAGGTTGGTACACAGACTCAAAGGAGTGATGATATGTCAAGTATTTCAAACTATGATTCAAGTACGATCAGTACTTTGTTCTCGAGCCTGTCAACAAGCTCATCAAAATCGTCTTCATCGGACTTACTGGGAATCAGTTATACGGATTACGCGAGTATCCGCAGCGGAAGCTATTATAAGCTGATGAAAAATTATTATGCAGAAACAGAGAGCAGTTCTTCTACCTCCACATCCAAGGATTCTACGTCAACACTTGCAAAAATAGAAGACAGTTCCGATGATGTGAAGGAATCGGCGGATGTACTTTTGGAAAAGGGGACGGATTCCGTATTCAATAAGACTTCCGTTACGGATGAATCCGGAACGACTTCTTATGGATATGACAAAGATAAAATATACAATGCGGTCAGTGATTTTATAGATGATTATAACAGTCTGATCGATGCGGCAGACGATTCGAATGTGACCGGTATCGTAAATGCGGAATCGACACTGACAGGTATGACGAAGGCGAATGCCAATCTGCTGAGTTCGATCGGTATTACGATTGACTCGGACAATAAACTTGCGATTGATGAAGATACCTTTCGGAGTGCAGATATGGAAACGGTAAAGTCACTGTTTAACACAACCGGCTCCTATGGTTATCAGGTGTCTGCACAGGCATCTATGATGAATTATTATGCACAGAATGAAGCGGGCAAGTCCAATACATACAGCAGCAGCGGTACCTACACTTACAATTATGCAACCGGTGAAATCTATAGTTCCACAACGTAAAAGGAAAAGAGCTTTTTGGCGGATTGAAGAGCTGTAGAACATTCGGCTTATATGAAAATAAAAAGGAAGTCCAACTTGGGACTTCCTTTTTCGTATCGGAAAGAATCAGTTATCGCTCTCAGCTTCGTCAGTCATTGCATATACCTGACGTTTTCGAGCCATTTCATCACTTTCCAGATATTCGTCATAAGTAGTGATTTTATCGATGATGGTTCCGTTTGGCATAAATTCGATAATACGGTTCGCCGTTGTCTGGGTGAACTGGTGGTCACGGGAGGCGAATAATACAACACCCGGGAATTTGATCAATCCGTTGTTCAAAGCGGTGATAGACTCCATATCCAAATGGTCGGTAGGCTCATCCAGGATTAAGACGTTGGTAGCCATGATCATCATGCGGGAGAGCAGTACACGAACTTTTTCACCACCGGAGAGCACGCGCATCTTCTTCATGCCGTCTTCACCTGCAAAGAGCATTCTTCCAAGGAAGCCACGTACATAAGTCGCATCCTTGATCTCAGAGTATTGGGTCAGCCAGTCTGTGATGGCAAGATCCGTATCGAAGATTTCGGTATTATCTTTCGGGAAATAAGCCTGTGATGTGGTAACCCCCCATTTATAAGATCCTTCATCCGGCTCCATTTCTCCGGCAAGAATTTTAAATAAAACAGTCTTTGCAAGTTCATTGCTTCCGACAAAAGAAGCCTTATCCTCGTGTCCCAAAATAAAGGAGACGTTGTCCAGAATCTTCACACCGTCGATGGTCTTGCTGATCCCCTCTACCGTAAGAACTTCGTTTCCGATATCACGGCTTGGACGGAAATCGATATATGGGTATTTACGGCTGGAAGGTCTGATCTCATCCAGCTGGATTTTTTCAAGTGCACGTTTTCTGGAAGTAGCCTGTTTGGATTTGGAAGCATTTGCGGAGAATCGGGAAATAAAGTCCTGCAATTCCTTGATCTTTTCTTCCTTCTTCTTGTTGGCTTCCTTCATCTGCTTCACAAGCAGCTGACTGGATTCATACCAGAAGTCATAGTTGCCGGCATAGAGCTGAATCTTGCCGTAATCGATATCTGCAATCGAAGTACATACTTTGTTTAAGAAATAACGGTCATGAGATACAACAATCACAGTGTTTTCAAAATTGATCAGGAATTCCTCCAGCCATGCAATCGCGTCCAAATCCAGGTGGTTGGTGGGCTCGTCGAGAAGCAGGATATCCGGATTGCCAAAGAGTGCCTGAGCAAGCAGAACTTTCACCTTCAATGCACCCGGCAGGTCTTTCATAACAGCGTAGTGATATTCGGTAGAGATTCCAAGGCCGTTTAACAGCATTGCTGCGTCGGACTCAGCATTCCAGCCGTCCATCTCTGCAAATTCGCCCTCCAGTTCGCTGGCGCGGATACCGTCTTCATCGGTAAAATCCTCTTTTGCGTAGATTGCGTCTTTTTCTTTCATGATATCATACAGCCGTTTGTTTCCCATGATAACAGTATCCAAAACAGTAAATTCATCATATTTAAAGTGATCCTGCTGCAGGAAAGAGAGACGCTGTCCCGGTGTAATGACGATATCGCCGTTGGTCGGTTCCAGCTGACCGGATAAGATTTTTAAAAACGTAGATTTTCCGGCACCGTTGGCACCAATCATACCATAGCAGTTGCCTTCGGTAAATTTAATATTAACTTCCTCGAAAAGGGCTTTTTTCCCAAGTCGTAAGGTTACATTATTTGCACTGATCATAAACTAAACCGTTCCTTTCTTTCTATAAAAAATGTGTTTTATACATTCTTTCTTATTTTATCGTAAAATCCATATTTTGCAAGCCTTTTTACAGGATGGGATTTTTTTTGCCAGATAATACAAAAGAATTCAGAATTCCGCTGTAAAAACAGAAGAAGTGACGGAAACGCAGCGGAAGGAAAAAAGGTATGTGGAAAACGTATCTTTGGACAGAAAGTATGTGAAAAAATTCACGATTGTACTTCGTTTCGTACAGTGTGCAACCTTTACAATCGACAAATTAAATGCTAAAATGGGAATTAAGTCGCAAAGACACATATTTTCTATATATTTATAAGGAGGAATAAGTAATGTCCAGAGCAAAACAATCAATGGACGGTAATACAGCTGCTGCACATGTGGCCTATGCGTTTACAGATGTCGCAGCAATTTACCCTATTACACCATCCAGCCCAATGGCTGACTCCGTAGACCAGTGGTCCGCTGCAGGTCAGGAGAATATCTTCGGAAACCAGGTTAAGGTAGTAGAGATGCAATCTGAGGCAGGCGCAGCAGGTGCAGTGCACGGTTCTCTTGCAGCAGGTGCTTTAACAACAACCTTTACCGCTTCTCAGGGGCTCTTATTAATGATCCCTAACATGTACAAAATCGCTGGTGAGCAGCTTCCATGTGTATTTGATGTATCTGCACGTACCGTTGCTACACAGTCCTTAAATATTTTCGGTGATCACAGTGATGTATATGCCTGTCGTCAGACCGGTTTCGCTATGTTGTGTGAGACCAACCCACAGGAAGTTATGGACTTAAGCCCGGTTGCGCATCTGGCTACCATCGATGGAAAAGTTCCATTCATCAACTTCTTTGACGGATTCCGTACCTCCCATGAGATTCAGAAAATTGAGAAATGGGATTATGCAGATCTCAAAGAGATGTGCAATATGGATGCCGTAAAAGCATTCCGTGACCATGCTTTGAATCCAGAGCATCCTTCTATGCGCGGATCTCACGAGAATGGAGATGTATTCTTCCAGCATCGTGAAGCTTGTAATACAGCTTACAATAATTTGCCGGCTATCGTTGAAAAATACATGGCAAAAGTAAATGAAAAACTTGGAACAGACTATGATTTGTTCAACTACTACGGAGCACCGGATGCAGAGCGCGTAATCGTTGCTATGGGATCTGTCTGTGACGTTGTGGAAGAAGTCATTGATTACCTGACAGCAGCAGGCGAAAAAGTAGGTCTTGTAAAAGTTCGTTTATATCGTCCTTGGGTTTCTGATGGATTATTAAAAGTTCTTCCTAAGACTGCAAAGCATGTTGCCGTTCTGGACAGAACAAAAGAGCCGGGTGCACTTGGCGACCCGTTGTATCTGGATGTAGCTACTACACTGCGTGAGAACGGTTTAAATGATATCGTATTAACCGGCGGACGTTATGGATTAGGCTCCAAGGATACTCCTCCTTCCAGCATTTTTGCTGTATACAAAGAGTTAGAGAAAGATGCTCCGAAGGCAAGATTTACAATCGGTATTGTGGATGATGTAACAAACTTAAGCTTACCGGAAGTAAAACCTGCTCCTATCACATCTGCAGCAGGAACCGTAGAATGTAAATTCTGGGGTCTTGGCGGAGACGGTACCGTAGGTGCAAACAAGAACTCTACCAAGATTATCGGTGACCATACAGATAAATACATTCAGGCTTATTTCCAGTATGACTCCAAAAAGACCGGTGGTGTAACCATTTCTCACTTAAGATTTGGCGACAAACCGATTAAGAGCCCATATTACATCAATCAGGCTGACTTCGTTGCATGTCACAATCCGTCTTACGTTGTAAAAGGCTACAAGATGGTTCAGGATGTAAAACCAGGCGGTGTATTCATGATCAACTGCCAGTGGTCTGACGAAGAACTGGATGAAAAATTAAATGCAGCAACAAAGAAATATATCGCAGATAACAAGGTTCAGTTATATACCATCAACGCAATCGACAAGGCAATTGAAATCGGTATGGGTAAACGTACCAACACCATTTTACAGTCTGCATTCTTTAAATTAGCAAACGTTATGCCGATCGATGATGCGATTGATTTCATGAAAGCAGCAGCAAAGAAATCCTACGGTAAAAAGGGTGATGCGGTTGTTGAGATGAACTACAAGGCAATTGATGCCGGTGTAGATGCTGTACATAAGGTAGAGGTTCCGGCTTCCTGGTCCAATCCGGCAGCTGATCCGGCTCCAAAAGCATTAACAGGACGTCCGGAGACTGTTAAGATGGTAAAAGAATTACTTGAGCCGATCGCATTGATGGATGGTGACAGCCTTCCGGTATCCGCTTTTGCTGATATTGCAGACGGACAGTTTGAGCATGGTGCTTCCGCATATGAAAAACGTGGTACAGCTGTAAATGTTCCAACGTGGGATTCTACAAAATGTATCCAGTGCTGCCAGTGTTCTTTTGTTTGTTCGCATGCAACCATTCGTCCGTTCATGTTAAGTGAAGACGAAGTAAAAGCAGCTCCTTCCAATATCAAGCTTGCTGATACAAAACCAAAAGCAGGCGATTATAAATTCACCATCAGCGTAACTCCATTAGATTGTATGGGATGCGGTGAGTGTATTACTGTATGTCCGGTTGGTGCAATTCAGATGGTTCCGCAGGAATCACAGGCAGATCAGCAGCCAGTATTTGATTACTTAGTTGCAAATGTAGGAAAGAAACCGGGTGTGCCGGCTGACAATACCGTAAAAGGTTCCCAGTTCAACCAGCCGCTTCTTGAGTTCTCAGGAAGTTGTGCAGGATGTGCAGAGACTTCTTATGCTCGTCTGATCACACAGTTATTTGGTGAGCATATGTATATTTCCAATGCGACAGGATGTTCCTCTATCTGGGGCGGCCCTGCTGCAACAAGCCCATATACAGTAAACAAAGATTCCAATAAGGGACCTGCATGGGCAAACTCTCTGTTTGAAGATAATGCAGAGCATGGTCTTGGTATGCAGATTGGTCAGAAGGTTCTTCGTGAACAGGCAATTGACAAATTAAACAAGATTGCTGCTTCTGAGAAGACAGGTGCAGAACTGAAAGATGCTATTGCAAAATTCATCGAGACAAAAGACAGCACAAAAGAAAATTCAGCTGCGGTAGATGCATTGCTTCCGGAATTAGAGAAAGCTGCTGCTGCAGGATGTGAACTTTCCAAAGATGTACTGGATAAGAAAGCTTACCTTCCTAAGAAATCCGTATGGATCTTCGGTGGTGACGGATGGGCATATGATATCGGATTTGGCGGACTTGATCACGTACTTGCCTCCGGCGAGAACGTAAACGTCATGGTATTTGATACAGAGATGTATTCGAATACAGGTGGTCAGGCATCCAAAGCTTCCAATATCGGTGAAGTATGTCAGTTCGCCGCATCTGGTAAAGAAATTGGAAAGAAGAGCCTCGCAGAAATCGCTATGAGTTATGGTTATGTATACGTAGCACAGGTTGCACTTGGTGCCAACATGAATCAGACAGTGAAAGTAATTGCAGAAGCAGAAGCTTACAACGGACCTTCTTTGATCATCGGCTACGCTCCATGTGAGCTGCACGGTGTAAAGGGCGGAATGAACCACTGCCAGGATGAGATGAAGAAAGCAGTAACTGCCGGTTACTGGAATCTGTTCTCATTCAATCCTGCATTAAAAGCAGAGGGAAAGAATCCATTTGTGCTGGTTTCCAAACCTGGTGATGGATCCTATCAGGATTTCTTAAATAATGAGACACGTTACAGCCGTCTGACAAGATCTTTCCCAGATCGTGCAGAGAAACTGTTTGCCGCATCAGAAGACGCTGCAAAGGCTCGTTATGAACACTTATTGAAATTAGTAGAGCTTTACAAATAAGAATATTTCTGATTTGTAAAAGACTGCAGAACTCCCGTCAGGTATTTCCTGATGGGAGTTTTTGATTTATAGGAAAGACTTTGTTTCTCAACGAAAAGGCTCTTACAGTCTGATCCGGGAAGAAATATAACCCTTAATTTGGCAGATGCGGTATGAAATACGGGGCATCCGGTAAAAATGTATAGGAAACAGTGAAATGAAAATCAGAAAGGATGTTTACCATGAAAAGAGCAATGAAAACGATGGATGGTAACCACGCAGCAGCTCATGTTTCCTATGCATACACCGATGTGGCGGCAATCTATCCGATTACGCCGTCTACGGTTATGGCTGAGGTGACCGATGAGTGGGCGGCACAGGGAAGGACGAATATCTTCGGACAGACGGTACAGGTGACTGAAATGCAGTCGGAGGCAGGAGCAGCGGGTGCGGTACACGGCTCATTGACAGCTGGCGCATTGACAACTACTTTTACCGCATCACAGGGATTGCTGCTTATGATTCCGAATCTCTATAAGATAGCGGGGGAACGGCTTCCGGGCGTATTTGATGTGTCGGCCAGAGCTGTCGCCACACATGCATTGAGCATTTTCGGGGATCATTCGGATATCTATGCATGCAGGCAGACCGGAGCGGCTATGCTCTGTGAATCTTCGGTACAGGAAGTGATGGATCTGACACCGGTGGCACATATGGCGGCATTGGAGGGAAGGCTCCCTTTTATCAATTTCTTTGATGGATTTCGTACCTCACATGAGATACAAAAGATTGAAACGTGGGATTATGACACCTTGAAGGAATTGATGCATGAGGATATGGTTGAACGCTTCCGAAGTGATGCGCTCAATCCGGAGCATCCCAAATTGATGGGTTCTGCTCAGAATCCGGATATTTTCTTCCAGACGAGAGAGGCCTGCAATGAAGCGTATGAACATATGCCTGCAATTGTACAGGAGTGCATGAACCGGGTCAATGAAAAACTCGGAACCGATTACCATCTGTTTGATTACTATGGAGATAAAGACGCGGATAAGATCATCATTGCCATGGGGTCTGTCTGCAGTACCATTCAGGAGACGATTGATTATCTGCATCAGAAAGAAGGCGGAAAATATGGATTGGTTAAGGTACACCTGTATCGGCCGTTTTCTATAGAAGCACTGCGTAAAGTTCTTCCGCCGACGACAAATCAAATCTATGTGCTGGATCGGACCAAAGAACCTGGAGCGATCGGTGAACCGTTGTATTTGGATGTCGTGGCAGCTTTAAAGGGAACAGAGTTTGAGCGTATACCGGTATACGGCGGGCGTTACGGCCTTGGCTCAAAAGATACGACACCGGGACAGATCATTGCTGTCTACCGCAATCAGGACAAGGAACGTTTTACGATTGGCATTTTTGACGATGTGACACATCTCTCTCTGGATGTGGGAGAAGAACCGGTTACGACACCGGAAGGCACTACAAACTGTAAATTCTGGGGACTTGGTGCGGACGGTACGGTGGGAGCAAATAAAAACTCCATCAAGATCATAGGCGATCATACGGATATGTATGTGCAGGCTTATTTTGACTATGATTCCAAGAAATCCGGCGGTGTGACGATGTCCCATCTGCGCTTTGGGAAAAAACCGATTCATTCCGCTTACCTGATCAAAAAAGCGGATTTCGTAGCTTGTCACAACCCGGCCTATGTCCACAAATATGATTTGGTGCAGGAGCTGAAACAGGGCGGAACGTTCCTGTTGAACTGTCCATGGAATCAGGAGGAACTGGGGACACATCTTCCGGGAAAAATGAAGCGGTATATTGCAGAAAATAAAATTCTGTTTTATACGATCGACGGTGTGAAAATCGGGATTGAGACCGGAATGGGACCAACGCGTATCAATACGATTCTGCAGTCAGCATTTTTTGAACTGACCGGTATCATTCCGGCGGAAAAGGCAAACGAACTGATGAAGGCCGCGGCAAAAGCGACCTATGGGAGAAAGGGAGACGATGTTGTCGCCAAAAACTGTGCGGCAATTGACGCCGGTGCAGGCCAGGTCGTGAAAATAGAAGTTCCGGAGGACTGGAAGAATTGTCCGGATGACAATCCGCAGGAAGCCGGTGAAACCTGTGAAAGAGCGGATACGGCAGAGTTCGTCCGGACAATCTTAAAAGCCGTGTCTTCACAGAAGGGAAATGAACTGACGGTATCGGAAGTAAAGCCTTATGCAGATGGAAAAACACCGTCAGGAACGGCAGCCTATGAGAAACGCGGGATTGCGGTCAGCGTTCCTGTTTGGGAGTCGGAAAAATGCATCCAGTGTGCAATCTGTTCCTATGTCTGCCCACATGCGGTTATTCGTCCGGCAATTCTCGATGAGGAGGAAGCGGCGAAAGCGCCCGAGGGTATGCAGTTGAAACCGATGAACGGAATGAAACAGCTGCAGTATGCAATTACGATATCCGCAATGGACTGTACGGGCTGTGGTTCCTGTGTAGAGTGCTGTCCGGCGAAGGGAAAAGCCATTGTGATGCGGAGTTTTGAAGCAAATAAAGACGAACAGAAGTATTTTGATTACGGAAGAACGCTGCGTGTGAAAGAAGAGCTGGCAGAAAAGTTTAAAGAGAATACGGTCAAGGGAAGTCAGTTAAAGCAGCCGCTGCTCGAGTTCTCCGGTGCCTGCGGAGGCTGCGGAGAGACACCGTATGCCAAGCTGGTTTCACAGCTGTTTGGAGATCGGATGTATGTTGCGAATGCAACAGGCTGTTCCTCCATCTGGGGCAATTCCTCGCCATCCACACCATATACTGTAAATGCGGAAGGAAAAGGACCGGCATGGTCCAACTCCCTGTTTGAAGATGCGGCAGAATTCGGATTTGGTATGTTGCTGGCACAGAATGCAGTCCGAACAAAATTGCGTGGAAAGCTGGAAACCTGGATTGGCGAAATGTCCGATTCCGGCGCACTGCAGGATATCTACTCCGAATGGCTGACGACGTATTCCGACAGTCAGAAGAATACCGGGGTGACGAAACGCCTGGTTGCTGAGCTGGAGAAGCATGACTGTGAACAGGCAAAAGCCATCCTGCGGGAAAAGGACTATCTGGCGAAGAAATCGCAGTGGATTTTCGGCGGCGACGGCTTTGCCTATGATATTGGATTCGGCGGACTCGATCATGTAATCGCATCCGGACAGGATATCAATATCATGGTATTTAATACAGAGGTATACTCCAATACCGGCGGACAGGCATCCAAAGCGACTCCGGTGGGCGCAATCGCACAGTTCGCAGCGGCAGGAAAAGCGATACAGCAGAAAGACCTCGCTGCAATTGCAATGACTTACGGATTTGTCTATGTTGCACAGGTTTCCATGGGTGCCGATTATAACCAGTGTATCAAGGCAATCACGGAAGCTGAAAACTATCCGGGACCGTCACTGATCATTGCCTATGCACCATGTATCAATCACGGCATAAAGATTGGAATGGGGAAAGCACAACAGGAAGAAAAGCTGGCAGTGGAAAGTGGATACTGGAACAATTTCCGATACAATCCGGCTTTGCGGGAAGATGGAAAGAATCCGTTTGTCCTCGACAGCAAGGAACCAAAAGGCAGCTATCGTGAATTCTTAAACGGTGAAGTTCGTTATCATGCATTGACCAGAGTCAGCCCGGACAGAGCAGAGGTACTGTTTGAAAAGGCGGAAGAGCATGCGAAAGAGAAGTACCGGATGCTGCAGCAGAAGAGTGGAATGCCCGTAGAATAGAATATTGCTTACAAAAAAAACTCCAATGCGTTAAAATAAAGAGGATTTATTTTACGCATTGGGGATATGTAAGGTTCGAAAGTAATCGTTTGAGATTGTAGAGTGGAAAATATTCAGACATACATTCAAATGAAAGAGTCGAAATCGACGGATATATTTTAAGGAAATTCTATGCAAAAGTTACATAGTCGCGAATCAGATATAAAATAAGTGGATATATTCTATTTCCTCTGGTCTGCGTTTCTTATGCAATGTAACAAATTTACTAATTTGTTACGTGTAATTATAAACTAACAGAAAACATAAATCAACTAGATAATTGGGAAAAATTGTATTTTTCGCTCGAATTTTCCGTCAAAACTGAACCAGAGAATACAGTTCATCCTTTTGATCCTGGCTTACACCGATATAACGCAGCGTAATACTCGGTGAACTGTGATTAAATGTATCCATAATAAGTCCGACATTATAGTGTGAAAGCTTGTACGTCCAATACCCCCAGGTCTTGCGGAGACTGTGCGTTCCAAAATTTTCCTGTCCGATGGTATCGGCCGCCTCTTTTAGCACACGATAAGCCTGAACTCTCCCGATATGCCCGCCTTTCTTGCTCCAGAACAGGTAACTTTCTGAGGAAAGATGGCCCTGGTTGGCATAGATTTCAATTGCGGTCCGCAATGCAAGATTCACTTTGATTTTCTTTTCTTTCCCGGTCTTCTGTTCATTCAAAATAAAATATTCCTTGAATTTCCCATCACTGTTGTATAGATCCTGTAATTGCACGGGGATGATATCGCTGATACGCAGGCCGGTGTTCAAACCGAATTTAAACAGCAGGGCGTATCTCTCATCTTTTCTCTTTAAATAATAATACATTTCATTAATTTTTTCCTTGTCCCGAATTGGTTCAACAGTCATTTCATCCCAACTTTCTACTTACCAAATTAAATATCTTAGATACTTTCCCCATATTATACAGCCGAATCCTATAAATTGCATTATTTACCATATTATTCCATGTAACAAAATAGTAATTCTGTTACATGGATTTTTGGCATTTTTTACGTGTCATCGTGGAAAATCTCCAGAATTCATTGAGAGATAGTGTTGTAGAGGTGGAAATACAGGAATTCAGACATTACAAAAGAAAAAATCCAGCAATGGGAGGTACAAATGAAACGGGTATTGATTGCCGATGATGCAGTATTTATGAGAATTACATTAAAGAATATGCTGATCAACAATGGATTCGATGTAGTAGGAGAAGCAGAAGACGGAGAAGCTGCAATTCGTAAGTATAAGGAGGTCAAACCTGACATTGTCACGATGGATATTACAATGCCGAAATTGAGTGGGATTGAGGCTTTGAAATCCATCATGGAATATGATTCCCAGGCAAAGGTCGTAATGATATCGGCAATGGGACAGGAGGAGATGGTCCGCAAATCCATTATTTGCGGAGCAAAATCCTTTGTGGTAAAGCCATTTAAGGAAGAACATGTGATAAAAGCGCTGAGCAAATTTGTCTGAGTGCAGAAAATACGAACAGAAAGCAGGTGAAAATATGTCGGGTGATAATATCAGTGAATCCATGCTGGATGTATTTCTATTTGAAACCACACAGCTTATGGAGCAGCTGGAAGATGAAATTTTATCAAATGAAAAGGAAAGCTGCTATTCCGATAGCGCGATCAATGAAATATTTCGTATTATGCATACAATTAAAGGATCTTCGGCCATGATGATGTTTGAGAATATCTCAAAGTTAGCACATGCCATGGAAGACCTTTTTTATTTTCTTCGTGAGGAAAAACCGCGGAGAGTGGATTATTCGATATTGACGGATCTGATCCTTGAATGCATTGATTTCCTCAAAGTAGAACTGGAAAAACTAAAAAACGGAGATCATCCGGATGGGGATTATTCGTTACTGACAGAAAAAATACACGGATTTTTGTCGGAATTAAAACAGTGCGGAGTGGAGGAGAACAGCACGGACCAGATGAATTGGTACAAAGTGCTTCTCTTTTTTGAGGATGACTGTGAAATGGAACATATACGGGCATTCTCTGTCCTGTACCAGATCAAAGACATTGTGGAGGAACTTTACTGTACGCCGGATGAAACTATCCTCGAACAAAAAGAGAGTGCACAGACAATACGGGAGGCAGGTTTTTCCCTGTATCTGAAGGCGCAGCAGTCCTATGAGGAGCTTCATGAGATATTGGAAAAGACTCCGTTTTTGAAAACAATACAATTAGACCGGCTGGAAAATGACCGGGAAGTCAGAACTCTGTTTGGAATACCGGAAAGTGCTGCGGCGGACGTACAGACCAGGGAAACAAACACAACTGAGCATGGGAAAGAGACACAGTCGTCCGTGTCCCAGCAGAGTCTGATCAGTGTGAGCGTCACAAAATTAGATAAGTTGATGGATCTGGTCGGAGAAATGGTAATTGCGGAAGCCATGGTCATACAAAGCTCCGATTTGAAGGGGCTGGTACTGGACAATTTTCATAAATCTGCAAGGCAGCTTAACAAAATCACAGATGAGATACAGGATGTCGTAATGTCTATCCGTATGGTTCCGCTCTCCGCGACGTTTCACAAAATGCACCGTATCGTCCGGGATATGTGTAAAAAACTAGGCAAGGATGTAAAGCTTGAAATTATAGGAGAAGAAACGGAAGTAGATAAAAACATCATTGAACACATCTCGGATCCGCTGATGCACCTTGTCCGGAATGCCCTGGATCATGGAATCGAGCGTCCGGAAGCGCGTCTGGAAAACGGGAAACCGCAGACCGGTACGATCACGCTGGAAGCAAAGAATGCGGGGGGAGATGTCTTGATCATCATTCGGGATGACGGACAGGGAATTGACAAAGAAAAAGTCCTGAAAAAAGCGATGGAAAATGGTCTCCTGCAGAAACCAGGCGAAGAAATGCTGGATAGAGAGATTTACAATCTGATTTTCCTGCCGGGATTTTCAACGAAAGAAAACGTCTCGGAATACTCCGGACGCGGAGTGGGGATGGACGTGGTCACAAAGAATATCGAGCTGGTAGGCGGCTCCATATTTATGGAGAGCAGCCAGGGAACAGGAACGGTCATTACACTGAAGATACCGCTGACACTTGCCATCATCGATGGAATGAATATCAAGGTCGGAGACTCCCACTATACGATTCCGACCATCTCCATTAAAGAATTCTTTCGTCCGAATGAAAGAGACATGATAACAGATACCGACGAAAATGAGATGATCATGGTCCGAGGGCAGTGTTATCCCGTTGTCCGGCTTCACCGGATCTATCAAATCCGGAATGCAAAAACAGAATTTAAAGACGGGATTATCATAATGGTGGAACAGGATGAAAAGACCGTCTGCATCTTTGCGGATGAGCTGCTCGGACAGCAACAGGTGGTGGTAAAAGCACTGCCGGAATACATCAGCTGGATCAGGAAGATAAAGGGACTTACAGGCTGTACGCTTTTAGGAGATGGAAACATCAGTCTGATTTTAGATATAGCGGGATTGATTAGTCCTTAAAATGACAGAAAGGGGATAAACCAAATGGCAGAAGTTACAGAAGAGGTTGTAGAACTGGAAGAAGATACCCAGAAAGGAAGATTTTTGACCTTTGCACTGGGGAGTGAGATCTATGGTATTGAAATCAAGCACGTCACGGAAATTATTGGGATACAGGCGATTACGGAGCTGCCGGAATTGCCGGAATACATCCGCGGAATTATTAATCTGAGAGGAAAAATTATTCCTGTCATGGACGTGAGACTTCGATTTAAGAAGGCATTTCGGGAATACAATGACAGAACCTGTATCATCGTAATTGATATTCGTGATATCTCAATCGGACTGATCGTAGACAGTGTTTCGGAAGTCTTATCGATTCATGAGCAGGATATCATAGAGCCTCCGAAGCTCAATCATGGGCAGCAGAATAAATATATTAAAAATATAGGAAAGGCAGGAAACGATGTGAAACTGCTGCTGGATTGTGAAAGGCTGCTCACCGAAAATGAAGTGGAAGAGCTGAACGAGGCAATGTAACACCGAAATCTTGGGCCATCACAACTGAAGATACGAAAGATAAAAGGAAGGGAGTACCACCATGAAAAAATTCAAGGATATGAAAATAGCGACGAAACTGATTATCAGTTTCATACTTGTGGCGTGTATCGCGGGCATTGTAGGAGTTGCAGGAGTCTATTTTACCACGACAATAAACAAAGCGGATACGCAGTTGTATGAAGATAACACGGTCGGAATCGGGAATATTGCAAATGCGGAAATCTACTACCAGAGGGTTCGGTATAATGTTACAAAACTGATGCTGGATACAAGCACGATGGATGAGGGACTGGAAAAGGTTTCCTCTTTTACAACAAAAGTGGATGACTATCTGAAAGAATATCATGCGAATCTGTCCGGAGAAGAGGAACAGGATCTGTATAATACACTGGAAAGTAACTGGGAAACGTACAAAGAATGTCTTACTACGATTGAGGATGAATTGAAAAATGACAAGATGGATCAGGCAAAAGAACTGATTTTCGGAGATGCACAGGATGCGGCGGACAATTTACAGACGTCGTTTGACGATATTTTTGCATTTAATCTCAGTGAGGCTTCCGATAAATCAGACAGCAATGATACACTTGCAAATCAGGCTCTGCTGATTATGATTGTGATTATTGTGATCGGAATTGTGCTCGCGATTACACTTGGAATTGTCGTTTCCAAAATTATCAGTGTTCCGGTAAATAAGATGATGCAGGCAGCCAACCGGCTTGCTGTGGGAGATGTGGAAGCCAGCATTGATATCAGCACAAAAGATGAAATCGGAAGTCTGGCAGAGTCCTTGAAGTCTATGATTGCAAATATACGCCAGCAGGCGAAGGCAGCAGAGCGGATCGCTGAGGGAGATATGACGGTAGATGTTGCTGTCCGCTCCGAAAGTGACCTGCTCGGCAGAATGCTCAGTGAACTGGTGGACAAGAACAATGAGGTATTGCAGAATATTTCGGCTGCATCGGAGCAGGTAGCGGCAGGTTCCAAGCAGGTATCCGATTCCAGTATTGCGCTTTCACAGGGTGCTACCGAGCAGGCCAGCTCGATTGAAGAGCTGACGGCCTCTTTAGAAGAAATTTCTTCACAGACCAAGCTGAATGCGCAGAATGCGAGCCAGGCAAATGATCTGGCAGAAGTTGCAAAAGATACGGCGATCAAGGGAAATTCCCGCATGAAAGAAATGCAGACGGCAATGGATGAGATCAATATCTCTTCTGCGAACATCTCCAAGATCATAAAGGTAATTGATGAAATTGCATTCCAGACCAATATTCTTGCATTAAACGCTGCCGTTGAGGCTGCAAGGGCCGGACAGCACGGAAAGGGGTTTGCAGTTGTTGCAGAAGAGGTGCGTAATCTTGCGGCAAGATCTGCAAATGCGGCAAAAGAGACGACGGATATGATCGAAGGCTCCATAACGAAAGTTGAAGCCGGAACAAAGATCGCAAATGATACCGCAGAAGCGTTGAATCGAATTGTGGAAGATGTGGCAAAGGCAGCAGCGTTAGTTGCGGATATCGCGACAGCATCCAATGAGCAGGCAACCGGTATTGCGCAGATCAATCAGGGCATCATGCAGGTTTCGCAGGTGGTTCAGACGAATTCTGCAACCTCGGAAGAGAGCGCGGCTGCAAGTGAAGAATTGTCCGGTCAGGCAGAGCTGCTGAGAGAATCAGTAAGTAAATATAAGCTGCGCAACTCCGGCCGCACCACAAGTAAATTTGACGAACTGAATCCGGAGGTTTTAAAGATGCTGGATGGGATGTCCCATAAAGAAAAATCCGGAAATGATGCTTCTCATGGGAGCAAGCCGGTTGAATCTGCCGCAAAAACAAAGATTGTATTAAGCGATGCCGAATTTGGAAAGTATTCTTAGTGATCGGTTGGGTGCCAGGTAGAACATATGCAGAAAATTACAGAAGCGGAATTTCAGAAACTTGCGGCATATATCAGAAGAAATTACGGCATCTATCTGAAAGAGGAAAAGATGTCTCTGATTACGGGGAGACTTGGAAATGTACTGCTAAATAAACAAATGGACAGTTTTTCGGAGTATTTTGATTATGTGATATCCGATCCGAGCGGAAATGCCGCAGTGGAACTGGTCAATCGGATCACAACGAACCATACTTATTTTATGCGGGAAGTGGAGCATTTTGAATACTTTCGCAATACCGCACTCCCTTTTCTGACGAAAAATGTTCCTGACAGGGATCTGCGGATCTGGAGTGCCGGCTGCTCCAGCGGAGAAGAGCCTTATACACTCGCAATGATTCTGGATGAGTTTTTTGGAAGAGAAAAACTCTGGTGGGATACCCATGTTTTGGCCACGGATATCTCCGGGGATGTTTTGGAAGAAGCCAAACGGGGCAGATACAACCGGGAAGGAGTCGATCTTCTTCCTGAGCAGTGGAGAAAAAAATATTTTAGCGGGTACGACAAGGACTATTCCGAAATCAGTCAGAAGATAAAAGACGAGGTGATTTTCCGGAAGTTCAATCTGATGGAGCCGGTCTTCCCGTTTAAGCGGAAATTTCATGTAATATTCTGCAGAAATGTCATGATCTATTTTGATAATGATACAAGGGATGCACTGATCAATAAATTTTACGATATGACAGAAGAGGGAGGATTCCTTTTTATCGGACATTCGGAATCTCTCAATCGTGAAAAAACAAGATATAAATATGTCATGCCGGCTCTTTACAGAAAGGAATAATCAGATGAAAAAGATCAGGGTTCTTGTTGTGGATGACAGCATGGTCTTTCAGCAGGTACTTGCCAGGGGGCTGTCTTCCGATGTGAACATTGAAGTCGTAGCCACTGCAAACGATCCGTTTGACGCAAGGGATAAAATCCTTGCGTTTGAGCCGGATGTCATGACCTGTGATGTAGAAATGCCGAAAATGAGCGGAATTGAATTTATACGAAAGCTCATGCCGCAGTATCCGCTCCCGGTGGTTGTAGTGAGTTCTGTCAATCAAGCGGTTTTTGATGCGATGAATGCAGGGGCCGTGGAATTTGTCGTCAAGCCGGATGTACAGACGATAAAGAGCGTAGAAGCATTTATACAGGAATTGATTCTCAAAGTCAAAATCGCGTCCGCGGCAAAGGTATCACAATGGAAAACGATCCAGAATGCAAGGATGCCGGCCATAGACAGGAGCCGTATCGATGAAAGGTGCAAAAAAGTCATTGCAATCGGTGCTTCGACCGGAGGTACAGAGGCCCTTTATCATATTTTAAAGAAATTGCCGGGCAACATTCCCGGTATTCTTATTGTACAGCATATACCGCCTGTATTTTCCCGCATGTTTGCGGAGCGCCTAAACAACAGTACGGAGTTACAGGTAAAAGAGGCATGCACCGGTGATTATCTGGAATGCGGGAAAGTCCTGATTGCACCGGGAGATGCACATCTTCGGATCAAGAAAATCGGAGACCGATATCAGACAGAATGCTTTGCGGGAGACCGGATCAATGGGCACTGCCCCTCTGTGGATGTACTGTTTGAGTCTGTTGCCAGAGAGGCCGGAGAACATGCCGTTGGTGTGATTCTTACAGGTATGGGTTACGACGGCGCGAAGGGGCTGCTTTCTATGCGCAGAAAAGGAGCCAGAACGATCGGACAGGATGAAAAATCAAGCATTGTATATGGAATGCCCAAAGTTGCATATGATATCGGCGGAGTCGAAAAGCAGATGCCGCTGGAGGAGATACCGCAGACAATGATTTCTTTTTTAAGGTAAGAAGCATGGAAAGAGTAATCGGAATCGGCGGGATTGCCGTATCAAATGAACAGGAAGATACGATTAAGACCTTTTCACTCGCCTCGTGTGTGGCAGTTACGGCATATTGCCGCCTGAATCATACCGCTGGCATGATTCACATCGCGCTTCCGGATCGTAAGCTGTCCGGAAACGAAGTACCAGGTCAGCCCTGCTATTATGCAACGGTCGGAGTTCCGCTTTTGCTTCATAAAATGTGCGTGGAGTTCGGATGTCCGAAAGATTTACTTGAAATAGAGCTTTTTGGCGGTGCCAGTTCCGTTCATCCGGAAGATCTGTTCCGTATCGGAACAAAAAATATGGGAGCAGTGGAAAAGATACTGAAAGAATCGAATCTGAAATACACAGCTTCCCAAACAGGAGGCATATACAGCAGGACTCTGGAGATGAAAGTCCTGACAGGGAGGAAAACTGTTTTTTTGCAACCTCTGATAATTTAAAGGAGACAAAAGGAATGGACAGGAGAATGAGGTAAGAAATGGTGCAATGGGTGATGATAAAAGACTGCAGAGAAGAGGATATTCTGGCAGAGGATATTGTAAATAAAGACGGTATGGTAATAGCGAGAAAATACACGATGCTAAATCATTATATCTTAAGTATACTGCGCTATTTTGGTATCGCGAAGATTCGGATTTTCAGTGAAAGAAAAGACCCGTGTTCGGAAGAACACCGGTCTTATCTGCATATCCGGGAAGATTATAAAGAGAATATACAGCAAATAAAGAGGATTCTCTGTAATCTGGTTGCGGGAAGAAATCTGGAGATGGAGCGGATTCATCAGATGATAAAAAACTTTTGCAGTCATATCGAGGAAAGTTATACGATCTTAAAAGTTCTGGGAGAAGAAAAGCAATATGATGAATATACCTATACGCACAGTCTGAATGTGGCAATCTATGCCATGCTGATCGGCAAATGGATGAAACTGGAACAGGAAGACTTAGAGAAGGTGGTAATTGCCGGACTGCTGCACGATATCGGAAAAATCCGGGTGCCGTATGAAGTATTGAACAAAAGGGAGAAGCTGTCGAAAGAAGAGTTTGATATCATAAAAATGCATTCCGCCTACGGTTACGAGATTCTGAAGAAGCAGAAAGAATTTCCGGAGGATATCTGCAGGGCGGTATTGTTGCATCACGAGCGACTGGATAAGTCTGGTTATCCCTACGGTTACGGCGAAGAACAAATTTGTTTATTCGCAAGGATCATAGCGGTTGCTGATGTCTACGATGCCATTACGACCAACCGCGTATACCGGAATCGAATGACCCCGTTTGAGGCTTTTACTATCTTAAAGACGACAGAAGTAAAGAATCTAGATCCGAATATCGTCAATCTTTTCATGACAAATATATCCATTCACTATGTTGGAATGAAGGTATTGCTAAACACAGGAGAAATTGGTAAAATTGTATATATTCCACCGCAGAGTATCTCTGATCCGATCGTGGATATCAATCACGACTATATAGACTTTTCCAAACGGCGGGATAAAAATATTATAGAAATCGTATAGGAAGGGATTCCCATCAAAATATCTGTTGACTCAGATTTCTTTTTATGATAAAGTTAGTACGTTGTGAATAATTGATGGTCCTCTGTTACGTAGTAGTATTAAGAACATCAGAATAATCAGGAGGTCACAAAATGAACGCAAGTGAAATCATTAAGAGTATTGAAGTTGAGCAGTTAAAGGCAGAAGCACCAGAATTTCGTGTAGGAGATACCGTTAAGGTATATGCGAAAATCAAAGAGGGAAACCGTGAAAGAATTCAGGTTTTCGAAGGTGTTGTATTAAAAAAACAGGGCGGAAGCAATCGTGAAACATTTACAGTTCGTAAATTTTCTAACGGTGTTGGCGTTGAGAAGACCTGGCCGTTACATTCTCCACACGTAGAAAAAGTAGAAGTTGTTCGTATGGGTAAAGTCAGAAGAGCAAAATTGAACTACTTAAGAGGCCGTGTTGGTAAGAAAGCGAAAGTAAAAGAATTAGTAAAATAAGAACTGCCTGAGGGACATTACGATGAGTATTGTCCCTCTTCTTATCATAAGAGAAAAAGGGATAGCTTACAGCAGGTGAGGATAAAATGGGAAGACATAAAGTAAATGGATTGAATTTTGGAAAGCAGAGGAAGACGATCAATCTGCCTCTGGTAAAGGAGATTATTACCTGGACAGTGGAAATTGCGATTGTACTGGTTGTCGCATTTGTACTTGTGTACTTTATCGGCCTTCGGACCGGTGTGGTCGGACAGTCCATGTCACCAACCCTGGAAAGCGGAGATGAAATACTGGTAAACCGGTTTGTCTATAAGGTATCCCAGCCGAAGGTAGATGATATTATCGTATTTCTGCCAAACGGCAATGAGAAATCCCATTATTACATAAAGCGTGTGGTCGCAGTGCCGGGAGACAAGGTACAAATCAAAAACGGTACGTTGTATGTGAACGGCGAGGAAGTAAAAGATTCGTTTGAAAGTGACAGTATGGAGGATGCCGGACTCGCAGAAGAGGAGATTACCGTGGGTGAGGATGAATACTTTGTTCTCGGGGATAATCGAAATAACAGTGAAGACAGCCGTTATGCCAATATCGGCAATGTGAAAAAGGAATATATCATAGGAAAGGCATGGTTCATTGTCTCACCGTTTGAAAAATTAGGATTTTTATAGAAAGAGCACACAGGAAAGAGAGGAAAAAAGATGCAGTTTCAGTGGTACCCCGGTCATATGACCAAGGCAAAACGCCAGATGCAGGAAGACATCAAACTCGTAGATCTGGTAATCGAGCTTGTGGATGCGAGAATTCCGCTAAGCAGCCGGAATCCGGATATCGATGAACTGGGAAAAAATAAAGCGCGTCTGATTCTTCTGAATAAGGCAGATCTGGCGGATGACAGACAGAATGAAGCATGGATGCACTACTTTGAAAATAAGGGATATTATGTGGTACGCCTGGATGCCAGAAACCGCGGCGGAATGAAAGCCGTACAGGCGGTGATTCTGGAATCCTGCAAAGAGAAAATGGAACGTGACAGAAGGCGCGGAATCAAAAACCGTCCGGTAAGAGCAATGGTGGTCGGCATTCCGAATGTCGGAAAGTCGACGTTTATTAATTCCTTTGCCGGAAAAGCATGTGCGAAGACAGGCAACAAGCCAGGTGTCACAAAGGGAAAACAGTGGATACGCCTGAATAAAAATGTGGAATTGCTGGATACACCGGGAATTCTCTGGCCCAAATTTGAAGATCAGAACGTGGGGTTGAAGCTTGCACTGATTGGTTCCATCAAAGATGAAATACTGAATACGGATGAACTGGCGCTGGAACTGATCAAGATTTTGCTGGAAGAATATCCGAAACTGATAGAAAGCCGTTATGAACTGACCGAATTGGAAGATGCCGTAAAGGCATTGGAACAGATTACAATTAACCGCAAATGTGTAAAAAAAGGGAATGAGCCGGATTACAGCAAGGCAGCTTCCCTCGTCATAGATGAATTCCGTACCGGTAAATTGGGGAAGATCACGTTGGAAAGGCCGGTGCAGTCCGCCGTGGAGACGGAGAATGAGTAAGACCAAAACAGGATTGACAGGAAAACAGATACTGCGTGAATGTATCAGTCTGATTTTATACATTGGCATTATTCTGCTTACGGTGTTTTTGATTCTGAATTTTGTAGGGCAGCGTACACATGTGAAGGGTTCTTCCATGGAGCCGACATTCAGCAATGGGGATAATCTCATTGTAGATAAAATTTCTTACCGGTTTCGCGACCCACAGCGGTATGACATTATTGTGTTTCCTTATCAGTATGAAAAAAAGAAATATTACATCAAGCGTATCATCGGGCTTCCGGGTGAGCGCGTGCGCATTGATGAGGCTGGGACCATTTATATTAACGGAACAGCGCTGGAGGAGTCCTATGGACTTGAAGTGATCGAGGACCCGGGAACTGCCGCACAGGAAATTACACTGGGGGATGATGAATACTTTGTCCTGGGTGACAATCGAAACTACAGCAGTGACAGCCGTTCGCCGGATGTCGGACCGATCAAACGGGACTCGATCATCGGAAGGGCATGGCTGAAGATCTACCCGTTTGATGAAATCGGATTTGTGAAACATCAGTAGGAGGTACTTATGGAGAAAAAAATAGGGGAAATAAAGGAAGAATTGAAGGCAGCAGAGGATACGATGCTGCCTTCTTTTATCGCTTGCTACGAAATAGATGAAAGAAGCGGGGTCTGTGCAGTCGTGTCACAGGCCAGAAAGCGTCTGGAGAAACTGAAACTGGAGCGGGAGCGAATCGAACGGCTGAAAAAATATGAAAGAGAATATGAATCGATGGGGGCAGTATGCGGAATTGATGAGGTCGGCAGGGGTCCGCTTGCCGGGCCTGTAGTGGCGGGAGCAGTCATCCTTCCAAAGGATTGTGATATTCTGTATATCAACGATTCCAAGCAGCTCAGTGCGAAAAAAAGAGAAGAACTCTATGAAATTATCATGGAAAAGGCGGTTGCAACAGGAATCGGCATGGCAAGTCCCCAGAGAATTGATGAGATCAATATCCTGCAGGCAACTTATGAAGCAATGCGCCAGGCTATTAATAATCTGTCAGTGAGACCCGATATATTATTAAATGATGCAGTTACGATTCCGGGAGTTGCCATCCGGCAAGTCCCGATCATAAAGGGCGATGCCAAGAGCGTCTCCATAGGAGCCGCAAGCATCATTGCAAAAGTTACAAGGGACAGACTGATGGTGGAATATGATAAGATCATACCGGAATATGATTTTGCATCCAATAAGGGTTATGGTTCAATGGCACATATTGAAGCACTGAAGAAGTATGGGCCGACACCGATACATAGAGCCAGCTTTATCAAAAATTTCCAGTAAACAGTCTTATAGTCAGGAAAGAAGGAGTGATGAGATGCAGATCTCAGATATGCTGGGACAGTATAACCGAAATGCAAGCCAGAATATTTCCGTGGCAGCTCCGACACCGGGCGTACAGCAGCTGGTAGAGGCGGTCAGAGAACTGACCGTTGGAAACATATTTGAAGGTACGGTCAATGAGATGAAAAAAGGACAGGTGGTTCTGGGTTTGAGCAATGGAGAAACGGTGACTGCAAGGATTGCCGGAAATATCTCTCTGGCATTGGGGCAGTCCATGTTTTTTCAGGTAAAATCCAACAACGGTACACAAGTGGAGATCCGTCCTTATGTTGACGGAAATCAGAGCAATCCGACGCTGTTAAAGGCGTTGGATGCTGCCGGGATTCCGGTCAGCGAACGTACCATCAGCATGGTCAATGCCATGATGGAAGAACAGATGCCCATCAGTAAACAGAGTCTGTGGGATATGGCAAGACTGGCTGCAGGCCAGGCGGATGTGGATGTAGCGACGCTTGTACAGATGAAGAAGCTGGATATTCCGGTCACGACCGGGATGGCAAGTCAGTTTGAAAATTATCGGATGGATCGCGCCGCAATTACGGATCAGATGAATTCGTTTGTGGAAAAACTGCCCGGGGCATTTGCAGATGCGGCATTGACAGAAGAAGGCGCATGGAATTTAAGCAGTAAGATTCTGGATACGCTGCTTCCGTCGCTGCCGGAATTACAACAGATTCCTGCAGAAACTGTAACCGGAGCAAAGATCGCGGAACTTTCGGACGAAGCGGCTGCAAATCCCGCACAGCAGCCCTTCGCAGGACTGTCGGAGACAGCGGAAGCGGGTGAAGACGGGCAGGCGGTTTTGACTGCTGAGAAAGTGCATGTACAAGCCGATTATCCGGAAAATACCATCGGAAGACTACTGTCGGCATCTCAGCTGTCAGAACTGGAACAGCAGCTGAAGGGGTTCCCTCAGGTACTGCATGCGCCCGGACTGTTTCAGGAAGACTCTTTGAATCCCGAGCTTTCGGTCCGCGAATTTCTGGCATCCATGCAGCGGGCACTGCAGGGAGAAAACTTTGCGGAGCTGCCATCCATGAAAAAACTATTGTCTTCCGCATCCTTTCAGAAGTTGTTCGAGAATATTGTGGAACAGACATGGCTTGTGAAGCCGCAGGATCTGGAGACAGAGGACAAGGTGAAGGAACTCTATCAGAAACTGGACCGGCAGATGAATCAGCTGGAGCAGGTATTTCGCCAGGCCGGAATGGACGGCACGGATATTGCCCGTGCGGCAGTTGATGTACGCAGCAATATCGAGTTTATGAATCAGATCAACCAGACCTGGCATTATGTACAGATTCCATTGAAAATGAGCGGCCAGAAAGCACACGGTGATCTGTATGTTTACAGCAATAAAAAGAACCTGGAGGAACCGGAGGGAGACCTGACGGCATTTCTGCATCTGGATATGGAACATCTTGGGTCGACGGATGTATCAGTTAAGATGCATGACAGACAGGTGCATACGGAATTTTATCTGGGAGACGGCAAATCCAGCCAGGTAATCCAGGAACACATGGATATCCTCCAGGAGCGTCTGGAAAAGAAAGGCTATGCATGTACGGTTCATGTCAATCAGGAAGAGAAAAAAATAAATTTTGTGGAAGACTTTTTAAAGCAGGACCAGCCGGTGTCCGGCAGGGTACATCGCTATTCTTTTGACGTGAGGGCGTGAGAGATGGATAAACAGGAAAAACCGGAAAAAGAGAATACGGAAAAAGAGAAAACAGGAAAAGAGAAAACGGCAGTCGCGATCGCCTATACACCCGGAGAATCGGCACCGAAGATTCTGGCGACCGGCAAAGGATATGTGGCCGATAAGATCATTGAGAAAGCAAAAGAGGAGAACGTTCCTTTTTATAAAGACGGAAAACTGGCGAATACACTCTCAAGACTGGAAATCGGAGATATGATACCACCTGAACTCTATGAGGTTGTGGCAGAAATACTGGTCTTTGTGGATGATATGGATAAGATACGAAGTAAGCTTGGCAGATAGGACAAAAGCAGGGGATGGGCATGGAAAAGGCAAACAGCCGGGAAACCGGGAGCAGTTATGAAAGAGAGGCGGCAGCCTATCTGGAAGATCAAGGCTATCAGATTCTGCAGATGAATTATCGATGCCGCATCGGAGAGATAGACATTATAGCCAGGGATGAGACGTACCTGGTATTTGTGGAAGTGAAGTATCGCAGGAATTTTTCCTGCGGCATGCCGCAGGAGGCTGTTGGACTGAGAAAACAGCGGGTGATCTGCAAAGTTGCGGACTACTACCGGATGACACACGGATGCACGGAAGCGACGCCATGCCGGTTTGATGTGGTGGCTGTCTGCGGACAGGAACTGCAGCTGTTTCGGAATGCGTTTGACTATATTGGCTGGTAATGAGCAGAAAAGAAAGTGAAGGTATGGCTTGAATCATTTAAACTTTAAAATAACGGGAGAGGACACAGATATGATTCCGGAGATTTTCCGGCTCGAAAGAGAGCCCGAGATGGTGCTGTTGAAATATCCGGCGCTGGAAAAGACCGGACTGGTAGAGCACTGCTTTACGACAAGACTCGGAGGCGTCAGCGAAGGAATGTATGCGACGATGAATCTCGGTTTTACGCGAGGTGACAGCCGGAAAGCAGTGGAGGAAAATTACCGGCGTCTTGCAAATGCGATGGAGATTTCCTGTGAGCAGTTTGTTTTTACCGATCAGACGCACACGACAAATGTACGCGTGGTGACGGGCGCAGACGCAGGGAAAGGACTGGTAAGAGAACGTGATTACACGGATGTGGACGGACTGATCACGAATGAACCGGGACTGATGCTTTCCACTTTTTATGCCGACTGTGTACCGCTTTATTTTGTCGATGTTAAGCATAAGGCAATCGGACTCAGTCATTCCGGATGGCGCGGTACGGTTGCAAGGATGGGAAGAAAAACGATTGAAGCAATGCAGCGGGAATATGGAACAAATCCTTCCGATCTTATCTGTGCAGTCGGTCCATCCATCTGCCGGGAATGCTACGAGGTGAGCAGCGATGTGGCAGAGGCCTTTGAGGCAGAATTTCAGGAACATGCAACGGAACTGCTGACGGATTGCGGAAATGGAAAATACCGGCTGGATTTATGGAGTGCAAATAAATGGATTCTGCAGGAGGCCGGTGTAAAACAGGAGAACATCAGCTGCACGAATCTGTGTACCTGCTGCAACGAAAAACTACTTTTTTCACATCGGGCAACCAACGGGAAAAGAGGAAATCTCGGAGCCTTTCTGTGTATGAAATAATTTTATAAAAAACAAAATAAAATACTATAGAAAAAAATGGATTTGTGCTATAATGAAATCAGATTATTTTCGTGATACCGAGGAGGATTTTTATGATGCAGTTAAATAGTGTATTGGATATGGAAACTGTCAAAGTACTTTTTGAGGAGTGGGAAAAATCAACCGGGGTAAAGGCTGTGCTGATAGATTCGGAAGGCACAGTACTTACTGGGTCTGGAACTGCTTCGGAAGAAAAGGAAATGGTTCTGGTGGACGGCACCTGCAGTGGTTACCTTGCATCAGCTGCTACGGGCACAGAGGAGACGGCAAAGGCGGATCTTTCAGGACTGATGCACATTCTGAATCAGATGATTGTATTTGGGGTCGCATCCAGAAAAGAAGAGGACAAGAGTAAGGATATTCACGCGATGATCGATCAGGCTTCCGCGGACATTGCAAAGATCAATGACATTACGAGAAACCTGGATAAGATCGAGAAGAATCAGAAGATACTCGCTCTGAATGCTTCCATTGAAGCGGCGAGAGCCGGAGAAGCAGGGAGAGGATTTGCGATTGTTGCGACAAACGTATCCACACTGGCAACCGATTTTGGAAATAACAATCGTGAGATTAAAACGGAACTTGAGAAGCTGAACTCCGCTATGGCGGCAATTGAACGGGCATAATAGGAAACTTCTGGGTTATAGTATGTAAAAACAGGGCACATGCCGGTGGTGAATCTTACATCGCATGTGCCTTTTCCATTCTTTAGGACAGGTCTCGTTACAGAAATGCAGGAAAGTTCAGATTTCCTTCTGGAATATACATTTGCTCTGCTACAGAAAAATTTAAGAAAATACTTCTCTTATCTTTATTGTACGGAAAAAGATTTCATGATACATTTGGTGTATTAAATGAAATAGTACACATAGTACACGCCAGTACGAATAGAAAGAAGGGAGGAGTGTTGCATGATTCAGCTGAATTATCGGGATACGAAGCCGATTTACGAGCAGATAAAAGACGGATTGCGGCGTCTTGTCATTTCCAATGCAATTGTGCCGGATGAAAAGCTTCCATCCGTAAGGGAAATGGCATCCAGTCTTGCAATCAATCCTAATACGATCCAACGTGCATACCGGGAACTGGAAAATGAAGGGTATGTCTATACCGTTGCTGGGAAGGGGACTTTCGCATCACCGCATGAGACGGTGACGGACGGAAGAATGGATGAGCTTTTACATGAATTTGACGATATTGTAATAGAACTTCTGTATATGTCGGTGGAACCGGAGAAATTAACAGAACGGATGATCAGACTGAAAGAGGGAGGAGCGGAAAAATGATACAGGTAAATCACGTGGTAAAGAAATTTGGCCAGTTTCATGCATTGGATGATACGAACCTGCATGTGAAAAAGGGCGCGATCTACGGCCTGGTTGGACCAAACGGTGCTGGAAAGTCAACCGTGATACGGCATATTACCGGAATATACAGACCAGATGAAGGAGATGTGCTGATTGATGGAGAGCCGGTATATGAAAATCCATCTGTCAAGAGCAAATTTGCTTACATACCGGATGACCTGTTTTATTTCCAGCAGGCAAATACACTCGATATGAAGCGGTTTTACAAAGGACTCTATAAAAATTTTGATGAGGCACTCTTCGGAAAACTGCGCGAAGCGTTTTTAAATATTAATCCCAAAAGCAGTATCCGCCGTCTGTCAAAAGGAATGCAAAAGCAGGTGGCTTTCTGGCTTGCAATCAGCTGCCGTCCGGAGATTCTGATTCTGGATGAACCGGTGGACGGACTCGATCCTGTTATGCGCAGGCAGATTTGGAGTATCATCATGTCGGATGTGACGGAATACGGGACAACGGTACTGGTATCCTCCCATAATCTGCGGGAACTGGAGGACGTGTGTGACCATGTCGGGATTATGCATCAGGGAAAAGTGATGCTGGAACGATCCCTGAGTGAACTGCAGGGAAGTGTATGCAAAATACAGGTCGCTTTTCAGGAGGGAATGCCAAAGCTGCCGGGAGGCTTTGATGTGCTTCATATGTCCAGCACGGGAAGAGTCTATACGCTGATCATCAAAGGTGACCAGAAGGAGGCGAAGGCGCAGCTGGAGAAAATGAATCCGATGCTGATCGATGTGCTGCCGCTTTCTCTGGAAGAAATATTTATTTACGAGCTGGGAGGTGAGGACTATGCAGTCAAAGACATCCTGTTTTAACGGAGTTATATTTCGAAAGAACATCACGTATTTCTGGCCGATCTGGGTCATTTATACAGCTGTTCTGATTTTTATGATTCCGGTGCGTCTGTTTTTGAATACATATGTGGAATCCGGCTATACAATGGATCAGATCAAAGAGATGCGCACCGGTTCCTATATGAGTCTGCTTTCCAATTCAATCAATGCGCCGATTTGCTTTGTGGTTTCCGTCGTATCGGTGATGGCAGTTTTTTACTTCCTGTACAGTAACCGGAGTGCACATGCGTATCATTCCTTTCCGGTGCGCAGGGAAGAATTGTTTCTGACAAACTATTTTTCGGGATTTTTGTTTTATACGGTACCGCTCCTTGTGACATTTCTTTTGGGGGTACTTGTCTGCACACTGCGTGGAATCACGGCATTGGAATATCTTCTGGCATGGTTTTTGCTGATGGAGGGAATGAACTTTTTTCTCTATAATATGACGATATTTGCGGGGATGTTTACCGGACAGCTGTTTGCCGTACCGGTCTTAAGTCTGATTGCAAACTTTCTGTATGTGGGCTGCCGCTATATTGTGACATCAATACTTGGAATTATCGGATACGGTCTGAGCGACATCTATGCAGAGCGTTCTGTCAGTATTTTTTCACCATTGTATTTCATGATGAACAAAGTTGGAATTGAAGGCAACTGGAATGGCGAGATCACCGTCTATTCCGTACAGGGATATAAATTCGTAGCTGCCTATACGGTGGTTGGGTTTCTGTTTGGCATAGCTGCATTTTTTATTTACCGGAAGCGTCAGTTGGAGACGACCGGAGATATGTGCAGTGTTTCTTTTATAAAACCAATCTTCCGATGGGGGCTGGCAGCATTTGCTTCAATGCTGCTTGCTATGATTATCAGCAATGTGGTTACGATCCAGTTGAGCCCTGCCGGTAAATTTACGCTTGTACTTGTCTGCACGCTGGTATTTGGATTCCTGTTCTTTTTTGCGGCTGAGATGATTTTGCAGAAAAAGACAAGGATATTCAGCAGAAAGCGCTTTGCAGAATGCGGCATCTACTCCGTCCTCATGATTTTGTTTTTCTTTTGTATGGAGGCAAATCTGTTTGGTATGGAGAATAAACTTCCGGATGAGGCAGACATTGCATCGGCAAAAATACAGATGTATTATCCGATCTACATGTCAGATGCAGAGGGGATTGAAGAAGTTCTTGCGATACATCAGCAGATCATTGATTCCAAGAAAGAGTTTGAGTCCTTTGATACGAAGGAAAACAGCAAGAATACACGCTATGTACAGATTCGTTATATTTTAAAGGACGGCACCCCATTTTACCGCAATTACACCATTCCTGGGGATGACAGTTCATTTGCAGATGACCGCTCTGTGGTCTCACAAATCAGAACGATGTCATGCGATCCGGATAATTATATCGGGGGGAATATTTGCCGTAATTTAGAAGACACGGAGATCACATCGATGGACATCGATGTATACGATGACAATCTGGTCTATAACCGTGTCAGCATCAGTGAGGAGGATTACCCACTGGTGATTGAAGCGATCCGGAAAGATGCGGAATCTGGGAGTCTTTTGATGGATTCTACCGATTATGAAGAGAACAGCGATTACATTTACTGGAATTCGATTAATATCGGATTGTATAGTAAGAACGGAGTGCAGACGGTATGGACGGACTATTATAGCTATGATACGTCGGATACGGATTCGGCGGGTATTACATTTAACAAGTCGTGTAAGAATCTCGTCCAGGTACTGCGCGATATCGGTGTGGTAAATGACACGAATCAGCGACTGATCACCGGGAAGGAATACGACAAAATGGCGGAAGAGAACGGGCAGTAACTGCCGGCAGCTTCGGGATGGAATAACAGGTGTTGTTATTCCATCCTTTTTATTGTAAACTATAGCAGAGAACGCTTCGAATAAGCAGCATGATTTTGGAAATGCTTGAAATAGAGGAACAAAGGAAGTATATAAGGAGTATTTATGTCAGAAAAAAAGCATATCATCAGTAAAGTGACGGCTGGAAGCATTGCAGAGCAGCTTGAATTGGAGCCGGGAGACTGTCTGCTTGCCATAAACGGGCAGAAAATAGAGGATGTATTTGATTATCATTATCTGGTGAATGATGAATATCTGCTGGTACTTGTGCAAAAGACAGACGGTGAGGAATGGGAACTCGAGATTGAAAAGGACTATAATGAGGATCTTGGCATTGAGTTTGAAAACGGTCTGATGGATGATTATAAATCCTGCAGCAATCAATGTATGTTCTGTTTCATTGATCAGATGCCAATAGGGATGCGGGAAACCTTGTATTTTAAGGATGATGATTCCAGACTTTCTTTTTTACAGGGCAATTACGTGACACTGACCAATATGAAGGACAAAGATGTGGAACGGATTATCCACTATCACCTGGCGCCGATCAATGTGTCGGTGCATACGACCAATCCGAAGCTGCGCTGTAAGATGCTTCACAACCGTTTCGCGGGCGAAGCACTAAAGAAGATTGGAAGGCTTTCCGATGCCGGAATTGAAATGAATGGACAGATTGTGCTGTGCCGGGGAGTCAATGACGGAGCGGAGCTGGAACGCAGCATTCGCGATCTGACTGCATATATTCCGCAGATGCAGAGTGTTTCTGTTGTGCCTGTTGGCCTGACAAAGTACCGGGAAGGTCTGTATCCGCTGGAGCCGTTTGATAAGGAGGATGCCAGAAAAGTGATTGCCTGTATCCATAAATGGCAGGACTACTGCATGGAGCATTACGGACTGCACTTTGTCCATGCAGGGGATGAATGGTATCTGCTCGCAGAACAGGAAATGCCGACAGAAGAGCGCTATGATGGTTATATTCAGCTGGAAAACGGCGTTGGGATGATTACTCTGCTGCGCAATGAATTTGCACAGGCATTGGAGGAGACGCAGGAGGGTCCGGAACTGACCCGGAGTGTAACACTTGCGACGGGAAGGCTGGCGGCGCCGCTTCTAAAGGAACTGGCTGAACAGTTAAAGACAAAATTCCCGCAGATTGAGGTGAACATCGTACCAATCCGAAATGATTTTTTTGGAGAGCGGATTACGGTATCCGGACTGCTGACCGGACAGGATTTACTGGCACAGTTAAAGGGCAGGGAGCTCGGAGACGTACTCCTTTTGCCATGCAGTCTGTTAAGAAGCGGTGAGGAAGTGCTCCTGGATGATCTGACACTGACGGATTTGAAAAGAACTTTACAAGTAAAGATAGATATTGTAAAATCAAGCGGTCAGGATTTGCTTGATGCAATGACAGGGCGAAATCAGACAGAAAGCCATTGACTTACAGATAGAAGATAGAAGGAGATTAGAATGAGTAAACCGGTAGTAGCAATTGTAGGACGGCCGAATGTTGGAAAATCAACACTCTTTAATGTGCTGGCAGGAGAGCGGATATCCATCGTTCAGGATACGCCTGGAGTCACGAGAGATCGGATCTATGCAGACGTTTCCTGGCTGAATTACAATTTTACATTGATAGACACAGGCGGTATCGAACCAGACAGCGGAGATATCATTCTTTCGCAGATGCGTGAACAGGCGCAGATAGCGATCGATACGGCAGATGTGATTGTTTTCATTACAGACGTAAGGCAGGGTCTTGTGGATGCGGATCAGAAGGTGGCAGATATGCTGCGCCGCTCCAAAAAGCCGATCATTCTTGCGGTGAACAAGGTGGATGACTTTAACAAGTACATGCCGGATGTGTATGAATTTTATAACCTTGGAATCGGAGAACCTGTTCCGGTATCGGCAGCTTCCATGCTTGGAATCGGAGACCTGCTCGATGAAGTGACAAAACATTTCGGAGGCGTTGTCCATGACAAGGCGGAGGATGACCGTCCGCGCATTGCGATTGTAGGAAAGCCAAACGTAGGAAAGTCTTCGCTGATCAATCGTCTTTGCGGCAATAACCGTCTGATCGTATCGGACATAGCTGGAACGACAAGAGATGCAATCGATACGGATATCCGCTATGATGGAAGAGATTATGTATTTATTGATACGGCAGGACTTCGCCGTAAGAATAAGATAAAAGAAGAGATTGAGCGTTACAGTATTATCCGGGCAGTCACGGCGGTGGAGCGTGCCGACGTGGTGATTATCGTCATAGACGCGGTCGAGGGCGTAACGGAACAGGATGCGAAAATTGCAGGAATTGCGCATGAAAGAGGAAAGGGAATTATCATAGCGGTAAACAAGTGGGATGCCGTGACAAAAGATGACAAGACCATTTACCGCCAGACCGAGAAAGTCCGCCAGATACTGAGCTTTATGGCCTATGCGGAGATTCTTTTTATTTCGGCCAAAACAGGGCAGCGTGTCGGCAATCTGTTTTCCGTGATCGATACGGTCATTGAAAATAACAGTATGCGGGTATCGACCGGAGTCTTAAACGAAATTATGGCAGAAGCAGTTGCGATGCAGCAGCCTCCGACAGATAAGGGAAAACGGCTGAAGCTCTATTATATTACGCAGGCAGCGGTAAAACCGCCGACATTTGTTATTTTTGTTAATGATAAGAAGTTGATGCACTTCTCCTATACCAGATATCTGGAAAACAGGATTCGTGATGCATTTGGATTTCAGGGAACGTCATTAAAATTCATTATCCGCGAGAGGAAGGAAGAACAGTAATGTTAATCGGACGTATTATAGCAGTCGTAATCGGATATGTCTGCGGACTGTTTTTATCGGGCTATTTATACGGCAGGACACGGCATGTTGATGTGAGGGAAATGGGGAGCGGAAATGTAGGAACGACCAATACGCTTCGGAATCTCGGCTGGAAAGCGGGAGCGGTGACATTGATCGGAGATGTCGGAAAAGTATTTGCGGCAATCTTCCTCACCTGGCTCTTGTTTCATCGGAGTTATCCGGATACGGTACACCTGCTTGAAATGTATGCGGGGTTTGGTGCCGTACTTGGGCATGATTTCCCAATTTATATGAAGTTTAAGGGTGGCAAGGGGATTGCGAGCACCGGCGGACTGGTACTTGGTTTTTGTCCGTTTGCGGCGCCGGTCAGCCTTGGACTGTTCATTCTGACAATACTCGTTACCGGATATGTATCCCTTGGTTCCGTACTGGCGCTGATCAGTCTGTTCGTCCAGGTACTACTATTTGGGAAGATGGGGTGGTTTTCACTCCCTTCGGAGAATCTGATCGAAATTTACATCGTATTTGGAATCGTCGTTCTGATCGGACTTGTCAAACACCGTTCTAACATCAGACGTCTTTTCAACGGAACGGAAAATAAATTCAGTTCAAAAAAGAAACAGGTGGAAACTGAAAACAAATAGAAATGAGAGGGAATCAGAAAATGGCAGATATCAGTATCATTGGTGCCGGCAGCTGGGGCACTGCACTATCCGTTGTATTACATAAGAATGGACATCACATTACCGTTTGGTCCGCTCTTGAGCCGGAGATTGCGATGTTAAAGGAAAAGCATGAGCAGACAGAAAAACTTCCGGGTGTAAAGCTTCCGGAAGATATGGTGTTTACTTCCGAAATAAAGCTTGCAGTCGAGGGAAAAGAGATGCTGGTTCTGGCGGTCCCGTCACCGTTTACCAGAAGCACCGCAAAGACTATGGCACCTTATGTAACAGAGGGACAGCTGGTGGTCAGCGTTGCAAAGGGAATTGAAGAGGACACGCTGATGACGTTGTCACAGATTATCACAGAAGAGATTCCGCAGTGTGAAGTGGCCGTTTTGTGCGGCCCGAGTCATGCAGAGGAAGTTGGTACCGGACTTCCGACGACGCTGGTGTCAGGCGCGAAAAAAAGGGTCACCGCTGAGCTGGTTCAGAATACCTTTATGAATGAGACACTCCGGATCTATACGAGTCCGGATATGCTTGGAATGGAGATTGGTGCATCACTCAAAAATGTCATTGCGCTGGCAGCAGGCATGGCGGATGGACTTGGCTATGGAGATAATACTAAGGCCGCACTGATTACCAGAGGGATATCAGAGATGGGAAGGCTGGCTCTGGCGATGGGAGCGAAATTTGAAACCGTCAGTGGTCTGACTGGAATGGGCGATCTGATCGTTACCTGCGCTAGCAGGCACAGCCGTAACCGGAGAGCAGGAATGCTCATGGGGCAGGGTTATACCATGCAGCAGGCAATGGACGAGGTGAAGATGGTCGTGGAAGGCGTTTATTCTGCCAAAGCAGCGATTTCACTTGCCGGAAAATATCAGGTGTCCATGCCGATCATTGAGCAGGTATATGAGGTCCTGTTTGAGGACAAACCTGCAAAAGAGGCAGTAAGAGAACTGATGCTTCGGGACAGGAAAGTAGAACACGATGATTTAGATTGGGAGTAGACAATGGAGCAGATTAAAATAAAATACTTTACGGATAAAATTGATAAATTGACTTATATTGACGGAAAGTCGGACTGGATTGATCTTCGTGCCTCTGAGACTGTGGAATTAAAAGCCGGTGAATTTAAACTGATTCCGCTTGGGGTTGCAATGCAGCTTCCGCAGGGTTACGAAGCTCACATAGTGCCGAGAAGTTCAACTTTTAAAAATTTTGGTATTCTGCAGACGAATAGCTGCGGGATCGTGGATGGTTCATACTGTGGTGATGAAGATATGTGGAGAATGCCGGTCTATGCAGTGCGCGATACCAGAATTGAGCAGAATGACCGGATTGCACAGTTTCGTATAGTCGAAAATCAGCCCCAGATTGCATTTTTAGAGGTGGAACATCTTGCAGATGTCAATCGCGGCGGATTTGGGAGCACCGGAACCAAGTAAGCGCTTCGTCAGTTTGTACAACAAAAAAGATATTCTCCGTCAGATTGACGGAGAATATCTTTTTGCTTTTGGAAAGTTGTCAGTTTATACAAAAAAGGGAAAAATCTTTGTGGAAAGCTTGCATAGTCAAGGCTCATAATTTTTTGTATGATAGACATAGCTAAGAAAGAAAACATTACAGGAGGTTATTCTAATGTCAAGTTTATCATTAAAAAATATCTGCAAAGTATATCCGAACGGCTTTGAGGCTGTAAAGGATTTCAACCTTGAAGTAGATGACAAAGAGTTCATCATCTTCGTTGGACCATCTGGATGTGGTAAATCCACAACGCTTCGTATGATCGCAGGTCTGGAAGAGATTTCATCCGGTGAATTATCCATCGATGGCAAAATCGTAAATGACGTAGAGCCAAAAGACAGAGATATCGCAATGGTATTCCAGAACTACGCATTGTATCCGCATATGACTGTATTTGACAATATGGCATTTGGTCTGAAATTAAGAAAAGTTCCAAAGAAAGAGATTGATGAAAAAGTTCGTGAAGCAGCTAAGATCCTTGATCTTGAGCAGTTGCTTGACCGTAAGCCAAAGGCTTTGTCCGGTGGACAGAGACAGCGTGTTGCCATGGGTCGTGCAATCGTTCGTAATCCTAAGGTATTCCTTATGGATGAGCCGTTATCCAATCTGGATGCAAAACTGAGAGTTCAGATGCGTTCCGAAATCGCTGCTTTACATCAGAGATTAGGTGCTACCATGATTTATGTAACACATGATCAGACAGAGGCTATGACACTGGGAACCAGAATCGTTGTATTAAAAGACGGTCTTATCCAGCAGGTTGATTCCCCAATCAAATTATACAACCAGCCAGATAATCTTTTCGTAGCAGGATTTATCGGATCTCCGCAGATGAACTTTGTGGATACACAGGTTGTTATTGAAGGCGATAAGGTTTCTTTGAAATTCGATAAATTTACTGTTGTATTGCCACCTGCAAAAGCAAAGAAATTAGTCGATGGCGGTTATAACGGAAAGACAGTTGTTATGGGTATCAGACCAGATGATATTTCTGATTCTCAGATTCAGATTGAGACTTTCAAAGACAGCAACATTGAAGCTGATGTAACAGGTTATGAGTTACTTGGATCCGAAGTATTATTATATTACACAGTTGCAGGCACCAAGATGACTGCCAAGGTTGATTCCAGAACACCGGCTCGATTGGGCGATCATATCGTACTTGCAATTGATCCGGAGAAGGTACACGTATTTGATAAAGAAACTGAATTGACAATTACGAACTAGTCCGCTAAAATAATTTCATAAAGTGCTAACAGCCCGGGTGTAACGTTAACACCCGGGTTTTCTTTATGCAGGTGATGCGGAGAGCAAAAATGTGTTCATACATTTTTATTCGACGAACATGTGATGACCAGGGCTTTCACGCAATGTTTAAAGAGCCTCTGGCTATCGGAAAAAGATTTTTAGTGAAGGAGTAAAAGATGCTTTCAAACCATAAAATACAGACCACATTGGAGGAAATAAGTGAAATTGCAAAGACAGGACTGATTCTGTATGATGAAAAGGGTAAGGTGATTGCAGCTACGTTTGAACCGGATGCAGATCAGACGGCGTTGATTGTTGATTTTTCCAATTCCATGGCTGAAAGCCAGATGCTCGGGGGATATCACTTTTTTAAAGTCATCATAGAAAACGAAGTGGAGTACATCCTGCTTGTAAGAAACAGTTCCGATGAAGCTTATATGGTAGGGCGGCTTTCCGTTTGTCAGATTCGTAATCTTGTCCTGTCCAATCGTGAATTGTCAGACAAAAATAATCTGATGCAGAACATTCTTCTTGGAAATATGCTTGTTGTTGACATGTATAATAAGGCGAAAAAACTGCATATCGAACAGGCGAAGCGTCTGGTCTACGTAATCGAAGTAGAAGGCAGAAAGGATACGGTAATTCTGGAAACCGTGAAGAATCTTTTCTCTGACCGGAACCGGGAATTTGTTACCGAACTGGATGAGCAGAATATTATTCTGATCAAGGATGCGGAACATATGAAAGGGGAAGAAGACGCACAGTTTCTGGCAAAGACAATTGTGGATAATCTCCATGCGGAAGCCATGGTCAAGGTACGTGTCGGTTATGGAAATCTGGCGGAAAAACTGCCGGATATTGCAAAGTCCTATCAGGAAGCGAAAATGGCACTGGAAGTGGGGAGTATTTTCTATGTGGAGGATGAGACGATATCCTACAGCAAGCTTGGAATCGGAAGACTGATCTATCAGCTGCCAATGAGTCTCTGTGAAATGTTTATCAAAGAAATCTTCGGGGAAAGAAAATTGAATCTGGATGATGAAACAATGGTAACAATCCAGCGATTTTTTGAAAACAATCTGAATATATCGGAGACAGCCAGACAACTTTATATCCACCGCAATACACTGGTCTATCGTCTGGAACGTTTGCAGAAGATTCTCGGTCTGGATATCCGTACATTTGAAGATGCCATGACATTTAAAATTGCGATGATGGTAATTGCACATATGAACTATCAGAACCGGGATATGCACGAGGTGTAACAGAGGGAGGAAAAGATTCGGGGGTTTGGGAAGTACCCTGAATTTTATAGATCAAAGGAGGAGATAAGAGTATGAAAGAACAGCCGGCAAGAAAAGAAAGAGTATATTCGGATAAGGACATCCGCAATGCGAAAATCAATCGCTATCTGATATGGGGGAGCCTGATCATTAATGTCATCTATGTGATAGAGATGTTTGTTTCACCCGGAATTCTGACAGAAAAATCAGCAGCCCTGACCTATGTGGTTGCGGCATGTTCTGTTCTGGTATTTGCAGTCGGGATTGTGCAGTGTTATGTAAGAGAAGTGGATCCGCTCTTATATCGCAAAGTATTGGTGTTTTCGCAGCTGGGTCTCTACATACTTGTGAATCTGGGGTGTCCGGATGTGATGGTAGCGGTAGTTTTTTTCGGAATCATGTTCACGGTGATGCTCTATAATGACCGGATGCTGAGCAATGTATCCTGTATGGTAGCAGTTGTGATGATTTTCATTAAAATGCTGCTGTATTACAGCATGTACCAGCCCCTTGGAAAAGACGGGCTGCAGGATATTTTCAATCAATTCTTCCTGATCTGTATTCTGGCATTTGCAGTGTTTACCATGTCAAGGCTGAATAAGACCTTCAATCATGATATCAATGGAGCTCTGCGGGATGAAAAGGCGGAGCAGCAGAGGATATTGGATGAGGTGTTGCAGATAGCCGAAGCGGTGCAGCAGGGCTCTCTGCAAGCGAGTCAGCTGGTTGCAACATTAAAGGAATCTTCCGAAAACGTATCTTCTTCCATTGAAGAAATCAGTTTTGGCAACCAGAATACCTGTGAAAATGTAGAGCACCAGACGCAGATGACGCAGGATATCCAGCAGAATATCAACCATACAGCTCAGAAAGCGGCGGAAATGGTAGGTGCTTTCCATGAAGTTACAACAGAACTGCAAAATGGGGTGACGCTTATGGATCTGCTCAATAAGCAGTCTGTACTGATTTCGGAAAAGAGTGGGATGGTGGAGTCCTCCATGGGCAATCTCAGCAGACATACGATTGAAATGAAAAACTTTGCAGAAGAAATTTTTCAGATATCCAGTCAGACAAATCTGCTTGCGTTGAATGCTTCCATTGAAGCCGCAAGAGCAGGGGAGGCAGGAAAGGGATTTGCCGTTGTAGCAGATGAAATTCGTTCACTTGCAGAACAGACAAGACTTACGACGGAAAAGATTACGGGACTTCTGGAACAGCTGAATCAGGGCTCGGAAGAAGTGTCACAGGCAATTGGCTATTCCGTAGATGCGGTAAATACGCAGTCTCAGGCAATTGAGCAGGCGAGTGCAACCTTTGCAAATGTCGAGGGCAGGATCGGAGAACTGAATCTGTCCGTGACAGAGATCAGTGACAGTGCCAACGGTCTGCTTCAGGCCAATAATGCAATCATAGACAGCATAGCCCAACTGTCTGCTATCACACAGCAGGTAACAGCAAGCTCCGATGCGGTCAATGAAATTGCCGGGAACAATAAGGTAAGTGCAGAAAACGCGAATGATCTGTTGAAGAATGTGATCGAAACATCCCATAAACTGGATATTTTTCTGAAAAAATAATTTTTTACGTCTATGCGGCAGAGAATCGCAAGAAAGATGAAAATCTTATCCGAGGTATGACATATACTACATTAAGTACATATTCATCGTAAGGATATCTTGTGATAAACGAAAAAATTGAAAATCAGCTTAATCTGGCATTGAGCGTAACAGAGGAAGAGCGTCTGAAGACGCTGGATCTGGCGGTTGGCTATCGGCCGGAGACAAAGGAATGGGAACTGGTCGTGAAATACAGCGGAACGCTGGATCGGATAAGAGCCGAGCTTCCAATCTCCGTTGTTGAGATTTCAAATCAGTATGCAGTTCTTGTTGTACCGGAATATCTGGTTGAAAAACTGGCAGATTACAAAGAGATTATTTTTATAGAAAAGCCCAAACTTTTGTTTTTTGAAGATTATCAGGGCAGGTCAGCATCCTGCATCAATTCCGTTCAGACAGAGACGTTCAACTTGTTTGGTGAGGGGGTCATTGTTGCGATCATTGACTCCGGAATTGATTATTCTCATGCAGATTTCCGAAATGAAGACGGAACGACCAGAATCGTTGCGCTGTGGGATCAGACAATACCGGGAAATCCGCCGCCTGGATTTGATATGGGAACGTTATATACCAGTGAGCAGATCAATCAGGCATTGCAGACTCCCATGCCGCAGAGAATGGATATTGTACCGAGTACCGATTCTTCGGGACATGGTACGCATGTGGCAGGTATAGCGGCCGGAAACGGCAGAGCCAGCGACGGATTATATCGCGGTATCGCATCGAAAAGTGAACTTATGATTGTAAAGCTCGGGCAGTCTGTTGGAAATTCCTTTCCAAAGACAACACAGCTGATGGAGGGAATTGATTTTGTAATCAACGAAGCTTCTGCACTGGGAAAGCCGGTTGCAATTAATATCAGCAATGGGAATAATTATGGCTCACATACGGGCGCAGCCCTTCTGGAAACCTACATCAATGAAGTGGCAGACCGTTGGAAAACGAACATTATCATTGGAACGGGAAATGAAGGTGCAACCGGTACGCATGCGGAGGGTGTACTTACTGCCAGAGCAAATGCAGTCATTGAGCTATCCGTAAGCAATTACGAGTTTACCTTAAATGTCCAGATATGGAAGAATTATTTTGATCATTTTGACATCCTGATTGAAGCACCAAATGGCACTCGTGTGGGACCGATTCCTGAGATTCTGGGAAAACAGCAGTTTTCCATTGCACAGACGGAGATTTTACTTTATTTTGGAGAGCCGAATCCCTATAATCCACAACAGGAAATATACATTGAAATGATTCCTGCGAGAGACTATGTGAATACGGGAGTATGGCGTTTTGAGCTTGTACCGCGGAGAATCATTACTGGAAATTACGATATGTGGCTTCCGGCGGGGGGACTGATCAATCCGGATACGCGATTTCTGGCACCTTCGGAATTTACAACACTGACGATCCCTTCCACCGCCTATCGCGCGATATCCGTCGGTGCTTATGATTCCTATACGAACAGTTATGCACCCTTTTCCGGAAGGGGATTTACCAGGAATGAAATGCTCAAACCGGATTTGGCAGCGCCGGGCGTCAATATCAATTCCTGTGCACCAGGTGGCGGATATGCAATGCGTTCCGGAACTTCCATGGCAGCACCGTTTGTTACGGGAAGTGCGGCGCTTCTGATGGACTGGGGCATTGTGAAGGGAAATGATCCTTATCTGTACAGCGAGAAATTAAAGGCTTATCTGATCAATGGCTGCAGACAGCTGAGAGTCGAACCGGTATATCCAAACCAGACGCTTGGTTGGGGTGTACTGTGTCTGCGGGACAGTATACCGGTGTAATTTACTTTCCGGGAAAGAAAATAGAATTTTAGCCAAGACCGCCTGCGATAAGCAGGCGGTTTTTATCCGGTATAAAAAACAGCATATCCAAATGTGGCTTAAGAAGTAATCAATTGGCAGGTGCTTTTCCCGTTCAAAAAATTCAGGTATTTAGGAATCTTATATAATCCGGCAAATGGCATATGGGGGTGTATCATCTAAATTCCGGATACAGGAATTTAGATGTGCGAGGATTTCATTAAGAATTTTGCAAAAGCGATCGGTGCCGCACCCATAAAACTATTCTGGACGGTTGCCATATAGATGATACGGTTATAGGAAGTACAACGAATCGGCAGCTGAATGACGCGAAAAAGCTGAAGCATATCGGTATTGCATACAATGGATATTCCGATCCCGTTCTCTACCATACCTGCCATCGAAAAATCTGTTCCAACTTCACAGACGATATTGGGCTTACAGCCAGCCTCCTGAAACAGATGATCCAGTAATGGTCTTGTTCCTGCACTCTGATCGTAGTAAACCATCGGATATTTTGCCAATTCCTCAATGGTAACGGTACTTTTTAAAGCAAGAGGATGGTGCTCAGGTACAATGGCAGTCATTCCCTGTTCCCAGAGAGGCTGAAAACAAATATTGGGATTTTCATTTTTTTGCGAACAGACCACAATATCAAATTTTTCCTGTTCTAAATCGTGCATTAGCTGATAGGAGGTACCCTCCAGGCAATGAAAGCGTACATTTGGATGAATTTTCAGAAAGTCAGCCATAACAGGAGCAACCATAGTTGCCGATACAGAGGCGATAAAGCCCAGCTGTATGAGCCCGTTTTCTAAATTGACCATACTGGACAAGTCCTTTTTTCCGGTTTCCAATATTTGAAGGGATTGATCCACATATTCCAGATAGCGTTTTCCATATTTGGTCAGGTGTACATTTCGGCCCTGTTTTTCAAAGAGAAAAGCCCCCAGCTCCCGTTCCATATTGCTGATCGCATTGCTAAGAGATGGCTGAGAGATTCCAAGCAAATCCGCAGCCTTCGTATAGTGCTGCAAATGAGCGAGAACAGAAAAATATTTGAGATGATTGTAATTCATGGCCCCCTCCATACAAATAAAAGATTTTATATAATCTATAGTTCTATACTATCAATACTCTATCATAAAGTTATTTTTTTAACAATTCCTATTTGGTATACTGTAGAAGATTTGAATCAATAGTTTATTTTTTAACAATTTCAGGTTGTACTATTTTTTCAAAAATTACAATTATTTCATTAGGAGAGGATTTTATGGGACAGGGGAACAAAAGAATAGTTTCACGTTGGGTTATTTTTCTTGGTGCATGGCTTTCCATTTTTCTTTTGGCAGTGAATGCCACTTTTTCCGTACTTGTCAGCAATGTTGCAGAACAAAAGGGGCTGACATTAGACTCTTTGACGCTTTCTTACGCATTATACCTGTTGGTATTGTCTACCGTTGGAATTTTTGCAGGGAAATATGCAGATAAGCATGGATGCCGTGTCATTGTATTGGTGGGGGCGCCAATCTGCGGTATGGGGTGGATTCTTACGGGAATGTCCCAGACGGTGCTGGCGTTTTATCTTTCATTCGGAATTGTGACAGCTCTGGGAGCGGGAATCTTGTATAATGCACTGCTTACCTCCACGCTAAAATGGTTTCCGGATATGCGTGGAAAGGCTTCTGGTCTGCTTTTATCTTCGGCGTCCTTAGGCCCTTTTGTCATGGCACCAATTTTAAATGCAGGGTATCATGAAATCGGTGTCAATAAAACGCTTCTTTTCTTCGGATTTACAGTGATTATCATTCCGCTCGCCTTTGCCGCCACACAGGCAAAACCTCCGGAAGGATATAAACCAAAGGGATGGAATCCGCCGGATTCTACAGTGAAAACCGAGGGTACGGTAAAAGGTCAGGAAGTGGAGGATAATACCCCGGGACAGATGGTAAGAACCTTTCGCTTTTATGAAATGCTGTTTATTTTTATGGCCGTTGCCTGTGCGGGAAATATGATGATTGGAGTTCTTTATACAATTTCTACGGTGCAGATAGAGCTTACAGCAACAGCAGCGGCGCTTACGGTTAGCATTTCAACAATCATGAATTTTATAGGGCGTTTAAGCTTTGGAACAATCTATGATAAAATAGGCGGCACAAAATCTCTTTTGGTCTCCTTTACACTTACCGTAATTGCGCTGTTGGTAGTCAGCTTTTCGGGACCGGATACGGCAGCTGTTTTTTATTTCGCAGTAGCCGTGCTGGGTTTTGCATTCGGCGGCCCGATGGTGGTGTTCCCACCGCTTACGGCAAGGGCCTTCGGAGCAAAAAACCTTGGAATTAATTATGGTATTATTTTTTTTGGATATTCGTTGGCCGCGTTTGTCGGACCGAAGGTTGCTACTTACTTTTATTCTCATACAGGGAAATTTACGATGGGATATTATGCAGCAGTTGTCTTGGCAATTTTGGGTGCCGGAGCAGTCCTGCATTTAAACAGCACTTTGCTGCATAGAAGCGGCAAACAATAAAACAGGAACGGGATTTTAAAAATTGGCTGAAGCGGATCAGCAGCCGTATTACGAGAAAGGGATGGAAAGAATATGAAATTATTAGAAAATAAAGTAGCCATTGTCTTGGGTGCTACCTCCGGAGTCGGAGAGGCAACCGCAAAGCTTTTTGCTAAATATGGGGCCCGGGTAATTGTTACAGGGCGAAATAAAGAACGCGGAGATGCGGTCGTAACAGCGATACTTACAGATGGAAACGAAGCGGCCTTCGTAAAATGCGATGTGACGATAGAAGAAGAAATCAAAAATCTCATGGAGGAAACAGTAAAAATTTTTGGCAGGCTTGATATTCTGATTGGTAACGCCGGTATTCCTGAGAAAAAATCACCTCTCCATGAAATGAATATGGAGGATTTCACCAGAGTGATTGATACGGACCTGTTTGGTATTGTATTAAGCAATAAATATGCAGTACAGAAGATGCTTCTGAATGAAGGTCCTCATAGAGGTGCCATCGTAAATATCGGTTCCATTCTTGGGGTGGTTGGCGCACCGAATTCCACAGCATATCCGGCTGCTAAGGCAGGAATTACAAACTTTACAACCTCTTGTGCAGTAACTTATGCAGCTTCGGGCATACGGTTTAATACCATTTCTCCGGGCTATGTAAATACACCTCTTCTTGCAAATCTGCCGCCAGAACTTGTAAAATCAAAATCTATGGCGCATCCGATCGGAAGATTTGCCGAACCGGAAGAAATTGCAGAAGCTGCAGCATTTCTGGCAAGTGAGAAAGCTTCCTATGTTGTAGGAGCAAACTTAAGGGTGGACGGCGGATACACGGCTGTATAAACAGAAATATATATCATTTATATAAAGATCTATGAATACGAAAGTCTGCCAGGATGAAAAAGTATAGATAATACCTATAGATGCTGTCTTACATTAAGTCGATGTGAGACAGCTGTTTTTATTCTTAGGAAAGACCTTGTTCCATTAGTGTGAGACAGCTGAGATTTTCCGGTAGAATAAAATTTAGATGCGCTGCTTCGTGCGCGGAGCAAAAGTTGCACTTTCCAAGAAGCTGAATGCGGGAGTATAGGAAGTACACTTTTGTTCTTCATAGAAAGGGATTGCTGCGTTATGATGTATTCTTTATCCGATGCTATTTTCCCGGGAGTGCGGAAATACAGGTAAATATTGGTTGAGCAATTTCTATGAAAGAATTATAATAGATGTAATATTTCATATATACGGCTGCCGAATTCGGAATGATATATGAAAACGGGAGATTGCGGAAAAAGATAATCTGAGAAAAGTTAGAGAATGGATGGTAAAGGAGGAAAATGAATGTTTAAGAAACAACTCAGGTTTTCTGCACTATTTCTTGCAACAGTTTTAATTACAACCAGTTTGGACATGACTGCATTTGCAGCAGAATCTTTGGGGACAGCAAGTACCGGGGGGGAATATGATGCAGCCGGTGCGGTAGCTGTTTCGTTCAGCGAGACTGGGGCTTCGTTAACGGGAACCGCAGCCGGAATTGCGGTCAGCGGTTCCACTGTGACAATTTCCGCTGCCGGCACGTACCTGTTTTCCGGCTCCTGCAGCAATGGCAATATTTTAGTTGCCAAGGATGCCGGAGCAGTGCAGCTGGTATTGGATGGACTGGATCTGACGAGCACTACTACGGCACCGATTCAGACAAAGGGCGGAACCAACGTCGTGACGATCACTGCGGCAGAGGGAACCCAAAATACATTGGCGGATACGGACCGGAGTGCGGCAAAGCCAAAAGCAGCCATCAATGCGGATAAGCAGCTTATCTTAAATGGCAGAGGTGAATTGACGGTCACAGGGAATAATAAAAACGGAATTAAGACAGATACCGATCTGACCATCAGTGATCTGACCCTGAACGTTACGGCAGCGGATAACGGGCTCGCAGCGGATGATGTCCTGACCGTTAACAGCGGAACGCTTACGATCAATGCGCAGGGGGATGCGCTGCATTCTTCACCGGATAGTGTTGTGGCCGGAGAGACGTCGGCAGATATCGTCATTAATGGCGGCAGCTTCGATTTGACTGCGCAGGGCGATGGAATTGCGGCAGACCACGATCTGGCTATTTATGGGGGTTCCTTTGGCGTTACGACAAACGGCGGTTATACAACAACACTTGCAACGGATGCGGATAGCTGCAAGGGATTTAAGGGAACAAATTCCATCGTGATATTAGGAGGAACCTTTGTTGTAAATTCAGCAGATGATGCATTTCATTCCGATGCATATGTGTATCTTACAGCCGGCGATTTTACGATACAGACCGGTGATGATGCGGTACATGCGGACACTTCACTCATTGTGGGCACAGATGACACGGATGCAGATGCATTGAAGATAAGCATCACGGATTCCTACGAGGGACTGGAAGCCGGAACGGTCTACATTTATTCGGGCGATATTTCCGTCGTCTCCAGTGATGATGGAATCAATGCGGCAGGCGATTCCTCAACAGATGATGATACTTTTCAGCCTGGCGGAGGTGGAATGCCGGGTGGTCCGGGCGGAAACAGTGCACCGGGTGGCACAGACAGCCAGATTCCGGATGCAGGGACAACGGACAGTCCATACAGTATCAACATTTATGGAGGGACCATTCTCGTTAATGTAAGCGGTGATGGCCTGGATTCAAATGGGGATATTGAAGTGGACGGCGGAGTCGTAACCGTTTGGGGAGCGGCAAGTGACAGCCAGACTGCGGATAACTCGGCCCTTGATTATGACGGAACCTTCACCTTAAACGGAGGCACCATCCTTGGCGCAGGCTCGAAGCAGATGGCGGAAACGATTACGTCTGCGTATCAGACCGTACTGACATCTACCGCGACTGCAAGTCAGGGCCAGTATATCGTTGTGACGAATTCTGATTCAAAAGTTGTGGCATGTATTAAGGTTATCAAGGCGATCAATCATATTACATATTCTTCTGCATTGTTAAAGTCTGGAGCCACCATCAGTATATCCAGTACGGAACAGAGCGTTCCTACCTACAATACGGCCAATGTTCCGGTGCCTTCCGTCACAGCGGGGAGCTATACAGGAACGCAGAAGGTGAGCCTTACCTGCGCGACCAGCGGAGCGAGTATCTATTATACAACGGATGGCTCTGCGCCGAGCCGGGCCAGTACAAAATATACTTCAGCAATTTCGGTTCCTGTGGGAAGTACCACCATTAAGGCAATCGCAGTGGCAGATGGATATTACGACAGCGCACTCTTAAAGGCGTCCTATGTTGTTGCAGCAGCGGCAGAACCGGAAACAGAGACAGAGTCTGAAACGGAGACGGAGACAACAGAGACGGAGACAACAGAGACGGAGAACCAGCAGATTGGTACGGTTTCCGGGTTCACTGCCAAGGCAAAAACGTATGACAGCATCTCGCTGTCCTGGAAACAGGTGGCGGGAGCCGAAGCATATTACATTTACCGGTCTGTGAACAAAAATGCAGTAAATACGTTACTGGCAAAAATACCGTCTGGAACCGTGACTTCTTATACAGACAGCACAGCGGCCACAGGTACGGTGTACTACTATAAGATCTGTGCCTGCGCGGGCGGAGTATACGGTGCGCTTTCAGACACGGTCAGTGCAAAGACTTCCCTGAATAAGACGCAGATCAGCAAAATCACAAAAGTAAAAATAAACAGTATAAAGTTAACCTGGAAGCAGGTAACCGGAGCGACCGGCTATGAAGTATATCGTTCCGCTAAAAAATCGAGCGGCTATAAAAAAATAAAAACAGTCAAAGGCAGCAGCACGATTACCTGCACAAATACGGGACTGAGTGTGGGAAAGACCTATTACTATAAGGTCAGAGCTTATATTGTCGTAAACGGAGTGAAGGTCTACAGCAGTTATTCGTCTGTGGCAAGTGAAAAGACTTCGTTAAGTAAATCGGCTATAACGAAGATTTCCAGAGTAAAATCAACCAGTGCGAAGATCACCTGGAACAAGGTAACGGCAGCAACCGGGTATGAAGTATACCGCTCCGCAAAAAAAACAGGCGCCTATAAAAAAGTCAAAACAGTAAGCGGAGCAGGTAACATCACATATACCGATACGAAACTGACAAAAGGAAAAACCTTTTATTATAAAGTAAGAGCGTATACAATCGTAAACGGGAAAAAGGTATACGGCAGTTTTTCCACAATCAAATCAGTGAACTGACGTGCGCAATCAAATCTGTAACCATAAAAAGTCCTGTGATTCAGGAGCGTCTGGATTCTAAAAAATATTAAAAGAGATTGCGGATAAAATCAAAAAAATAGATTGGTAAATGATAGTTGTCGGATCAATTGTTTTTTCGCAACCGGCCGCTTCGGATTGGGCAGACAGTGTTCGTTCCGAAGCGGTTTTTTTCTGCATTGCTGAGCGTCCGAATGCAGTGCTTGCTTCAAAATAATGTCTTTGTTTCGACTGAATCTGCTTGGAAATGATAGCTGAGAACAAAAAAGCAGAAAGAATAACTGGCATAAATCGACAAAATATTTCTTGAGAATGTGATTCAATGAAAAGGAATGTTGCGATAATCGCATTTGACGCTGCTATACAATCATATTATAATAGATTTACATAGAAATGTGTGGGGATGAGTTGTCAAAGAATCGAAGGTTGAAAGACTGTCTGAATTTGGAAATATCTGGTTTAGAATCCCCGAAAGTATCATGAAATAGAGAAACTGCAGATGAAAACAAGTGTTTTCGGAAGAAAAATTTCCTGTATTGTGAATGGTGAGAGAATGTACTATTACATAAGTGCGCTGTTGGAACTGATAAAAATTTATCTGGTCATTCGATTGGGATTTGGAATACCAAGAAGAGAAAAAAGGTCCATATTTAATATGGGCGTCATTGGATTGGCTGTTGTTTACGGCAGCATCTGTGCTTACATCGGAAACGATGTTTTCTGGATCTATCTGATCTGGCTGCTGTCAGAAATCATACTGCTGTTTTATTACAGCCTCAAAAGTCTGCTGGCCATCGGATTTGGCATGATCTGTTTTGTGGGGATGCTGGACAGTCTGTCTTTGCTCAATATTAAAATCATAAATGTACTGTTTGGTTTTCGATGGAATCAGAGGATTGAGAATGTATTGGCCTCTTTTCTGACGGTCATTTTTTTCATCCTCGTCTTTCTGGTCGTATTAAAAAAAGAGTCAGGGGAATTCCAGAAGATCGGAACCTCTCGCTTGCTTGAAATTTTTCTCGTCGGATTTTTATACAGCATGGTACTTGCCCTGATCTGGGACAAGGTCCTGACGATAGGGTCAGCGGGAACGGAAATCAAGATCTATGCGATTTTTCTGGTCATTTCCGTCAGTGCGTACTATCAGTTGATTGTCTTAGTGAAACTGGCAATCTCAAATAAAAAACTTCAGGAACGAGATGCTATGAATCAGTATTTCCTTCAACTTCAGGAAAATCAATATCTGTATCTGAAAAATACGGAACAGGAGACAAAAAAATTCCGGCATGATATGAAAAATCATATGTTTGTGCTGGTAAATTTGTGCAGAGACGGAGAAATAGACAAACTGACCGCCTATATTGAAGAGGTATGGGGAAAGATGGATCTGCTGACATCCGGATATCATGTCAATCACAGTATCGTGGATGCTATCTTGAATCAATATTCCTTCCAGTGCAGGACCATGGGCATCCGCTTTGATGTAAAGGGACGCCTGCCGGTCAAATGTAAAATTTCGTCCTATGATATATGCACCTTGTTTTCCAACATTTTGCAGAACGCCTACGAGGCAGCGTCGGCCTGTGAGCGGAAAGAAATCGTCATGAAGCTTCGTTTTGATGAGGACTGCATTTATATTGAGGAGGAGAATACTTATCAAGTTGATATAAAAGTGACGGGGGGTATTTTTTTATCGGCGAAGGAGGATACTGCAAACCATGGATTCGGGATGCAAAACATGAAAGAATGCATTCGAAAATACCGTGGCGAATGGAATTATAAGACATCGATGAATGAGGCTGGGGAAAAAAGATTTCTGCTTCAGATTATGGTTTATAATAAAAGTCTTTGCAAAGAGGAAACAATGGGAAATTAATTCATATAGGGGGAATGCGGGTTGACGATAGCAATTGTTGAGGATGAAAAATATTGGCAGAATGAGATTTTCAAAAGAATAGCCTCCTATGATGGGCTGGACGCGGAAATCTGTTATTATGATTCCGGGGAGGCGTTTCTGAAGAAACCGGATTGTTTCGATGTGGTTTTTATGGATGTGGAATTGGGCGGAGAAGATGGTCTGGGAGTAAGCCAGAAGTATCGGACACAATTTCCGGAAAGCATCCTGATTATTCTTACCACACACACGGAATTGTGCAGCAAGGGCTATCTGGTCGAAGCATTCCGTTACATCGACAAGCTGCATCTGGAGGAAATTCAGGAAGCACTGGAATCTGCGGCAGCAAAACTCATACGGAAAAGACGCGTAACCTTTCATGTTGTATCTGCCGGGGATGTCAATATCCTGTGTAGAGAGATTCGGTATATCGAAACCTCCGGAAGAAATCTGGCGGTTCATACGACACAGGGGGTGTATGAGTGTACGGGCAATATTTCGGCATTGGCGGAGAAGTTGAAGTGTTTGGGATTTTTTTACATTCACCGCTCATATCTGGTCAATGTAGAAGAAGTATTTTCTTTCAGCAGGAAAGAAGTCACGCTGAAAAATAAGCAGACGCTGGATATGAGCAGTCATCGTTACAGCAGCTTTAAAGCATTTTTTTTCGCATGGAAACTCGAAAGAGGAAATGGATAGAGAAAGTGACATAGTCATTTATGCAAAAAGAGAATCGTTTACGCAGATTCTCTTTTTTGCTGGTAAAAATTGTGATAGTTTAAGGATGATTATAAAGGAGGGAGTCATATTATGCTGATGAATAATGTCAATTGGATTGATTGGTTAAGACATGCACTTGGTCTTTAACAGTTTTGAGGCAGATAAAGGGGAGCTGTGCATTTGCAGCAGCAGGACAAGCACGGTTTTTGGCAAAAATACTAAGGGGTATTGTTATGAAATATGATATAGAAAAACAGCATGCAAAGAAAAAATATCATGCGATAGAGAGAATCGGTTTATTGCTGGATCCGGGAACTTTCTGCGAAATAGGCGGGGAGATCTGCGGAGAAGGTGATGTGCCGTATGACGGAGTTATTACCGGATCTGGCGCTGTAAATGGGAAGATCGTGTACGTTTTCTGTCAGGATTTCACCATACACGGCGGCACCATAGGGCTTGTGCATGGAAGAAAAATAGCACATCTGATTGAAACGGCTATTCTTTGCAAGTGCCCGATTATTGGGATTTATGATTCCGGTGGTGCGAGAATTAATGAGGGAATCAATTCTTTGGCCGGATGTGGGGAAATGATGCGGTTCAATACACTGGCATCCGGCTATATTCCTCAGATCGCAGTGGTGCTGGGGCCGTGTGCAGGAGCGGCTGCCTATTCACCTGCAATCAATGATTTTATTTTTTGTGTCAATACAATCAGTAATATGTATATTACTGGGCCTGCCGTTATCGAAAGCGTTACCGGCGAGAAATGCACCGCAGAAGAGCTTGGAGGTGCAAAGGTTCATGCCGGGGTGTCCGGAGTTGCGCATGTTGTCTGCAGCAGCGAAAAGGAATGCTTTCGCAAAGTGAGAAAATTAATTGATTATCTGCCGTCCTGCTTTGACAGTGAAAAGAGAAACAGGATCGATATGGAGGCAGAGAATCCGATCAATATAGATTTGGACAAAATTTTGCCCGAGCAGGAAAAGCAGTCCTATGATGTGGAAGAAATCATCCGTGGATGTATCGATTTGGACAGCTTTTTTGAAATACAGGAACAGTATGCACCGTCTCTGGTGGTGGGTTTTGCGAAATTATATGGCTGTTTAGTCGGAATCGTAGCAAACCAGCCGCAAAGTAACGGCGGTTCCCTGGATTGTGATTCCAGCGACAAGGGAGCGCGATTTGTCCGGTTCTGTGATGCTTTTAATATACCGGTCATCACCTTTGTAGATACGCCCGGTTATCTGCCGGGAATGGAACAGGAGCATCTGGGAATCATCCGGCACGGCGCAAAATTGCTGTTTGCCTATGCAGAAGCAACAACGATAAAAATCACGGTTGTTCTGAGAAAAGCGCATGGAGGAGCTTACATTGCAATGGGAAGCAAACATCTGGAGAGTGATTATTCGTTTGCGTTGAGCAGGGCAGAAATAGCGGTCATGGGTGCGGAAGGAGCCGTCAGAATCCTGAATAGGCGTGAAATTCAGGAAGTTGATCCAAAAGAACAGGAGCGTTTCTTTCAGGAGAAAGTGGAAGAATATAAAAGAGATTATTTAAATGTAAGTATTGCGGCAAAGAAAGGATATGTGGATCAGATTATTGAAATTGGGGAGATCCGAAAAAAAATAGGGCAGTGCCTGCAGGCGTTGGAAAACAAGAAACCGGTAGTTCGAATCGAAAAAAAACACAGTAATATACCGCTATAATTCCGGGAGTGATGAAAAGATGAGATTAGGTATAACAGAAACTGTATTACGGGATGCAAATCAATCCTTAATTGCCACGAGGATGACAAGAGACAGTTTTGAATCTGTTTTGGAATGGATGGATCAGGCAGGCTATGATTCGGTTGAGTGCTGGGGTGGGGCAACGTTTGATGCCTGTATCCGGTATCTGGATGAAGATCCCTGGGAAAGACTGAAAGTGATGAAAAAACATCTCAAAAATACGAAGCTGCAAATGCTGCTACGGGGGCAGAGTCTGCTCGGATACCGGCATTATTCCGATGATGTTGTTCGGAAATTTGTTTACAATTCGGTTGAAAAGGGAATCGATATCATCCGGATCTTCGATGCACTGAATGATATTCACAACATTGCGGTGGCAGTTGAAGAGACAAATAAATGCGGTGCGCATCCTTCCTGTGCGATTTCCTATACGGTCAGTCCGGTACATACGATGGAATCTTATCTGGAGCTTGCAAAGAGGATGGAGGACATTGGTGCGAAATCGATTTGTATTAAGGATATGTCCGGCATCCTGTCGCCGGAAGCGGCTTTTGAACTGATTCAAAAATTGAAGCAGAATATCACACTTCCGATCACCTTACATTCTCATTGCTGTACCGGATACGCTTATATGACGTATTTGAAAGCGATGGAGGCCGGGGTGGATGTGATCGATACAGCTGTCTCCAGCTTTTCGGGGGGGACTTCCCAGCCAGCGACGGAAATCATGGCTCATGTGGCGATGGAGATGGGCAGGAAAACAGCTATAAAAACGGAGATCGTAGACCGTATCAACGATCATTTTTTACACCTGATGGAAAATCAGATCAGGCAGGGTCTGCTGGAGCCAAAAGTATTTCTCACGCGTCCGAAGACGATTGAAAATCAGATTCCGGGAGGAATGTTTTCCAATCTGCTGTCTCAGCTGAAGGCGCAGCACGCGGAAGAGAGAATGGATGAAGTTTTAAGTGAGGTTGTGAGGGTCAGAGCGGATATGGGGTATCCTCCGCTGGTTACGCCAATCAGCCAGATGGTTGGGACACAGGCTACCGTGAATGTATTGCTCGGCAAACGGTATGGACAGGTCCTTGAGCAGATAAAGGCATATTTTCGGGGAGAATATGGAAATCCCCCGGGACAGGTTAATCTGGAGCTGATGAAAAACCTTGCGGGCACAGACTGTTTCCCGCAGGAGAGGCTGTCGGAAAAGCTGCCCGGTATTTATGAGCAAAAAAAGAAAGAACTGCAGGAAAAGAACTACGGACGCAGTGATGTTCTGACCTGTATTTTACTCCCGGGAATCGGGGAGGACTTTCTTGAAAGAAAAAAAGAGCAAAAAGACCATTCCTATGAGATCAAAGAGACAGTCGGCTCCGCAGCGGATTGGAAAAAGGTAGATCATGAACTGCCGGGACTGACAATAGAAGTATTACGGGCAATTATTGCCTATCATACAAACTGCGGGATTGACAATGTCAGAATCAAACATCTTTATGAGATTGGAGGATCATATGGTTTATGAAGTGATATTAGGGGAAAAACACTATGGAATTGAGATTGATGACAGCAGAGTCAGAATCGCTGAAAGTGATGGAGCGTCCGTAGCGGGGCCCGATAAATCCTCAAATGATGATCTGCCGGATTTTGTATTCGAAGATCAATCGGAGGAAGAACTGATATTGAGCCCGATGCAGGGGAAAATTATTGCAATCAAATTAAATAAAAACCAGAGTGTAAAAAGAGGTGACACAGTGGCAGTTCTGGAGTCGATGAAGATGGAAATCAATGTCACTTCCCCGACAGACGGGATCATAGAACGGGTATTAAAAAATGCCGGGGATTTTGTGAAAAATCAGGATGTCATCATGCAGTTAAAGTATGTTTGAACGCAGCGTGGGAAAATTTTGCATGGTGAAAAAACAGAGGATGAAATTTAGGGGGAGTAAAATTGATTTATTCGAAGCAGGACGGGAAAAAAGTCTGGAATGCATTTAAAGAAATGGAATTATATCTGGATAAAAGCTTTCAGGTTCTTACGGAAGTAGATGAGGACAACTGTTATACCAATCAAAAGGAGCGCAAATTATACGACGGAGTATCAACGCTGCTGAATACGAATATCGGCCACAGAAATCCAAAGGTGATAGAGGCCATTGACCGGCAGCTGAATCAGTTGGATAATACGACTTTATTTACCGTGACCAGCGATATTGCAATTGCGTGTGCAAAGAAGATATGCGGACTTACTGATCACCGGTATTTCAGCTGCTTTTTTACAAACAGCGGCTCGGAAGCATGCGATACAGCATTGAAAATAGTCAAAAAGTATAATTTTAACAAAGGAAAAAAAGAATGCGGAATCGTATCGCTCAAAGGTGCATATCATGGATCGAGTCTTGGGGCAATGCTGCTGGCGCAGACGGCCTACGAGAATGACAAATACTACAATAACAGTACAGGCTTTTACCAGATCCATACGCCGGAAACCGGCTGCCGACCGGAAGGTTTGTGTTCGGAGAAATGGATGCAGGCGTGCATTGAAGAATATAGGAAACTCGTGGAAGAAAAGCAGATAGGCGCACTTTTTATGGAACTGATTCAGCTGTCAAACGGAGTGAATGTTCTTCCAAAAGAATATGTACAGGAACTTGTCAGAATCAGCAGGCAACATGAAATACTGGTCGTAATTGATGAAGTGGCAACCGGATTTGGCAGAACAGGCAGGCTGTTTGCCTCGGAACATTATGGTATCTGGGGAGACCTGATGATGGTCGCGAAAGGAATTACCTCCGGTTATATACCGATGGGCGGTGTCCTGGTAACGGAGGATGTTTACAGCAATTTTATCGGAGGAGCGGATAAAATGCTGGACCATGGATTTACCACGGGAGGTCATCCCGTGGCCTGTGCAGCGGCAATCGCAAATATAGATCAGATACTCGACAAAGAAATGGTCGGCAATGCTGAGAAAATGGGAATATATCTGAAAGAAAGACTGATTCAGGAGATTGGCAGCAGTTTCCTTGTAAAAGAAATCAGGGGAATGGGACTCATGCTTTCCATTCTGTTTGAAAATTATAAAGTGATCGGAATGCCCGAATGGGGAATTGCGGATGTTGTCACCCGGTTTCTCATCAATAACGGGCTCCTGCTTTACCCGGACGATCCTGAGATTCTGATCGTTGCACCGGTATTGAGCATAAGCAGGGAGAAATGTGATTTTATGGTAGAAGAGATAAAAAAATGTATTGAGAAAACGGAAAAATGCGTAAATAAATGACAGAAACGGAAGGAGCAGGAATTATGAAAAAAGAGATTTGTATACTTAAAAACGTAGTAAAAAAAATCAAGGTGGGAGAATATGAACAGGAAATTCTCAAAGGCATTAACTGCGCTGTTCAGGAAGGAGAATTTGCTGTAATCATGGGGCCGAGTGGTGCGGGAAAATCGACCTTGCTCAATATTATCGGAGGACTGGATCAGGCCAGCTCCGGTGAGGTGATCTGCAATAAATGTAATCTCCATATGGCAAAGTATAAGGAACTGAACCGTTATCGGCAGAATATCGGATTTGTTTTTCAGGAGTATGCCCTCATCGAAAATCTGACAGTGTCCGAAAATGTTGCAATGATGCAGGTCATCACAAATAAGAAATGTGATGTCAGCGGTATATTGAAAAAAGTCGGATTGGAGGAACATGCAAATAAATTTCCCGGACAATTATCCGGAGGAGAAAAGCAGAGAGTGGCAATTGCCCGGGCACTTGCCAAAAATCCAGATATTCTTTTCTGTGATGAACCTACGGGAGCTTTGGATGAAGCAAACGGTAAAAACATTCTCAGACTGCTTCAGGAGCTAAACAAAGGCGGAACGACAATCATTGTTGTAACCCACTTGAATGGAATGGCAAAAATGGCAGACCACGTGATCCAGATCGTGGATGGAAAGATAAAAGAAGACAGGAAAAATGATAATGTAATTTCTGCTGAAGAAGTCAGTTGGGCATAAGCGTGGAGGTAAGTTATGAAAAAAATGCTGTTTAGGAAGTTTAAGACTCGCAAGGCCCAGACAGAAGGAATCATTCTGATCACGGTACTTTGGATGTTTATCGCGTCATTTTCCGTAAATCTTTATCTTACAAATTCAGATTTTAAAGAAACCTATTTCAAAACAAGTAATGCGGAAGATTTTAATTTCGTTCCCAATCAAGGCACGGATGCGGATAAGCTCTCGGAAAAATACCAGTTTTCCTATGAATTGCAGTATATTGCAGATTTTGAAGATGGCGGTACGGAATATCGTATGTTGTCAGATATGGAGGATATCGATATCCCATATATCATTGACGGGAAAAAGATTCATGCAGACGATGAAATTCTGATAAACCGTGAGTATGCAGAGGTAAACGATATTCAGACGGGAGATACGCTGACGGTCAGCGGCAATTCCTATCAGGTTGTCGGAATTACTTCACTTGTCAATTATATGAATATGCATGTCAGAAATGACGCGCTTAATTATGATGAAAAGAATCAGGCGGTGATTGTTGCAACAAGAGACACTGTTTCAAAAATGGCAGATGCACAGTTGTCAGTCTCTTATGCGGCAGTATTTGGAAATGGAATGTCTGATGCTGCAAAAAGTGATGCGATCAAAAGTATGGTACTCAGTAAAGACTTTGTTACGGTAACCGCAACCATTGAAAACTCCAGTATGTCCGTGTTGGATGGGAAGATCAGCGTCTATTTCATCCTAACCGTGATTTCGTTGTGTGTACTGTCTGTCATTATTGTAATTCTTCTCATCATGTTCATCTTCATACTGATCAAAGAGGATCGGAAAAATATTGGAATTCTAATTGCAAATGGGATGAAAAAGGGCACCGTATTCCGGGAATATTTCGCTGCCGTACTGGTATTGATGATTCCCTCTGCGGTAATTGGGTATCTGGCCGGATATGCGGGTTCTCCGTTTCTGAATGCACTGCTTGAATCAGATGTTTCGCTGCCGGATATGACATTTCATTTTGACGTTATCTTTCTGATTCTGTTTCTGGCGGTCGTGTTCTGGGTTGCGTTGCTGTCAACCTTATGCGGGACTGTCGGAATATTACGGAAAAATGCAATCGAACTGATTCAAAATAATAAGATAAAAAAAATAAGCCGGTTTGAAAAGTTTATACAGAGAGTGTTTAAAACGGAAAAGATTGAAAGAAGAGTCAAGGTATCGTTTGCAATCCGAAACAAGCTGCTTCTCGTATTGGTCTTATTCAGTGTTTTTGCAGCAGGCGTAGAGTTCTTTTTAAGCTATTCCATCTATGTGATGCCGTCAGAGATGAAAAAAGTGCAGAGTGATTCCATGAATTATGAGAACGAGGTCTACTTTGATTCTATTGATCAAAAGGTCAGCGATGGGGATCAGTATTATTACCGTGTCAATGGTATCGGTAAAAATGGTGCTAAGGAAAGTGTTATCCAGGTCTATGCATTGGAAGACGGCGATTATTTAAAAATCAGCGATTCGGACAGCATCGGAACAGATGAAGTGATTCTCAATAAAACCACAGCAGATGTGTTACATGCAAAAGCAGGCGATGTGATCACCGTCAGTATTTATGATTCGGAAATCAATCTGAAAGTAAAATCTGTCTGTGACAGAATTGTCGGCAAAGAAGCCTTTGTCAATTATGAGTTCCTTTCCGACAACGGCATGATCGACCACACATATAACGGGATGTATACGAAAAAAACAGATATCAATGAAAATTCCTATGAAGGGATTCAATCCATCCTGTCCAGGCAGGAAATTCTGAATAATTACGAAAGTTCCCAGGATGTCATGAAATATGGGGCAATCATATTGTTTGTGCTCGGCATTGTGATTCCGGTCATTCTCATTTCAATCACTGCTTCCATATTGATTTCGGAAAATCAGAGGGAAATTGATATTTTCCGGGCAAACGGGATTGAGGAAAAGAGACTGGATAAACTGGTCTATGGATCGTACAACAGCTTTCTTGCGATTGGATTTCTGATCAGTATCCCGTATTCCTATCTGATACTGAACATCATTTTTTCCATTGCGGTGAAAGCATCGGGAATTAAATATCCGGTGACGATCGATGCGCTGTCCATCATTTTTGCAGCAGTATTGACCTGTATTGTTTATTTTGGCTCGATGTCTGTGATGAAACACAGAAACAAAAATAAATTCAGAGTCAACTGAGTGCGGCTTTACGGGGGAGATCAATATGATGTTAAAAGATTATGTACATGAACCGGGAAAATCCTGCAGAACGGTAGCAATCCGAAATCTGATGTTCCGAAATGGTCTGGATCTGAAAGAAGATACGGTTTTTGGTCTGGCCGAAGGACTCAGTTTCTCGTTTGTGATACCGGATGAAAAATCTGAACATAAATATTTTAAATGTATGGCGCCGAACCTGAATCAGTTTGAAAATTTTGCAAAAAACATGAAGTTTGAGTATCAGGTGATCACGGAAACAGGAAAAAACTTTGCCTGTATGGAAAGAATACTGACCGGCGAGAACGATCCTGTCTTATGTGAGGTGATACCTGGAAAATATAAAAGATATATACATACAGACAGGCAGCAGTGGAATGAACTGCGCATGGATATTCCGCTGATGTCGCATGTGACCGAAGTCATTGGCATGGATGAAAGGTATGTATATATCTGTGAAAATTACAGTAAATGCACCTTTCGGATTCCCCAAAAAGTGTTCCGGAAAGCAAGGAACAGCAATCAAGATTCCTATCTGAACCCGCATCATAAGATACATTACTTTATGGTGCCGGAGGACCTGAGTACAGCGGTTTTAAGGGAAGGTATCTACCGTGCGATAACCAATAATCTGACTCAGTATTTTGGAGGGAAAAATGAAAGGCTTGGATATCAGGCTTTTGCCAGATTTGTACACGAATATCCGCAGCTGTATGACCGTTTTGGTCCTGCAGTCTGTAAAAAATCTCTTTGGATAACGGGAAGTCTTATGAAATATGTCTCTCCCGGGATGTTTCGGAAGATCTATGGAAGATATTTAAGGGAGTGTAGCGGAATCATCGGGCAGAAAGACGAATTCGAAGAGATCAGCAAGCTGTTCCAGCAGTCCGACTATCTCTGGAATAAATTTGCGGGTTATATTCTGAAGAAAGATATCGAAGTAGAAGAAAGGATCAAGGGGAGACAAGGTCTTGCGTTGATTGAAAAGATCAGTGACGTGGAAAATCAATGCATGGAAAAGCTTATGGAGGTGACTGCTTCATGGTAGATATATCTGTGCAGGTGAAGGAGATTCTTGCAATATTCCATCAGGAGCAAAACAGAGCCGAACTGTGCAAATATTTTGCAGGACTGTCCTATCGAATTGAGCATACATCTGTCGGAGATACGGTTTCTCCGTATAACGAAAACCGGCTCAGTTTTATCCAGGAACATTTTCAGGTGGAGCTGGAAAAGATCAACCAGAAATATACGTCAAAGAAGCTTCGCAGGATGATATCAAAAGTACAGGCCGGGAAATATGTCTATATCAGAAACTATGGCAGCAGTCCCGAGAGCATTGATGATTTTCAGTATGTAAGAATCCGGTCGGTGAACAGGTCGTGGTATGGAAGCAGAGTAATTCGTCTGGAAAACGGGGAAAGCATACGCCTTGGTAAGCTGAAAAGAAATGCGCAGAAGCTGTTTTGGAAATTTCATGACTGGGTGATCTATGAAGATATCAATATCTCTGATGCAGAGGAGGAAACTGCAGATGATCTGGAATTGTTGTATATCGAGCAGCTGTACAGGAGCAGTCTGTGTATCAGTAATCGCAAATATATCGTGCAGAATGAGGGAAACAGAGAATTAATCGTGGGGGAAGAATTCCTCATACAGAGAAAAAAGATTTATGAGATATGGAAAACGTGTCGGGGATATCGCGATGATTTTGACCGTTACATAGAAAGATGCCTGGAACTATATGAAAAACGCAGGATGACGCGTGAGGAATTTCAGAAATGCCTGAAGGAAGAGTGCAGGCTGCTGGAATTGCTGGAAATAGGGGAAGTACAACAGAGTGAGGGAAAAGATGAAGAAAGTGATTGTAATAGGTTCCGGAATTTCCGGAATGACCTGTGCATGCGCGCTTGCGAATAAAGGATATGAAGTGAGCGTATTTGAAAAGCACTGGACTTATGGCGGCTACTGTCAGAATTTCAGGCGAAAGGGGTACCGATTTGGAGCCGCAGTCCACCGGGTGGGAGGTATTTACGGAAAAATCAATATTGACAATATCATGAAGGCATTGGGAATTGAGGAAGAACTCCAGTGGTATCATTTCAAAGAGTATGTTCAGGTCGGAGATATCCGGATTGACATGTGCAATGAAAATATCGGAGACAAATTAAAGGAATTATTCCCAGAGGATACGTTGTGTATTGACCGGTTTCTGGGAGAAATTGACCGGATTAATACCCTGCTCAATCTCATTGACGAAGGAGCGAATCAGGGCATTGACAAGTTTTCGCTGGAAGATCTGCGGATTTTAGGGAAATACAGAAGGATGAGCATTGATGCATTCCTCAGAGAAATCTTTTCAAATGAGGAGATTGTCAGCATTCTGGTTGCTGTTACGGATGCAATGCCGGGAGGATCTGTTTTTGCATTTACAAGAATGATCGCCTTTGCAAACTGCGGCGATGCCACCTATAATCCGGTCGGAGGAGCGGAGCGAATCGTCGAACTTCTGGCAGATCGGATCAAAGAACTCGGCGGTGAAATAAGGCTTAATTCACCGGTGGACACGATCTTGGTGGAAAATGGGAGAGCAGTGGGTGTTACCTGCAAGGGCGAATCGTATCGTGCAGATTATCTCATTTCAAATTGTGATTTTCAGTTTACGGTAAAAACGCTTGTGGGAGAAGCGTATATCAATCCGAGGCTGCTGGACTGGGTAAACCATAAATGGGAAGAAAGCCCTTCCTGCATGTGTGTCTGGCTGGGTCTGGATACGGACTTGAATGCGCTGGGTTATGAGCCTGTAAACTTTTCTTATTATCCGCAGAAAGAAAGTGTGCTTGAGGATAAGCGCAAGCTGATTGGCAAAGGAAGCCTGCAGCGGGAAAATGATTTTATCCTCGTGAGTTTATCCTCGAATCTGGATGCAAAAGCAAACCCGGAGGGAAAAGGGCAGATGATGCTTGGAATGCTTGTAAACTGGGATTTTGAAGGATTAAGTGAATTGAGTATTCTGGAACAGAAGGAAGCATACCGTGCCGGAAAAAGGAAGATTGCCAAAAAACTCATTGAAAAGGCAGAGCGGTTTTATCCACAGCTCCATGAACATATCGAAGTCATGGAGATAGCGAGTCCCGTAACGTTTCAACGCTTTACCGGAAATAGCAAAGGTGCGTTCGGCGGATATAAATGTACACCATCGCTGGTCGAAGATTATTCCAAAATAGACGGCAAACAGCTGATACCTGGTTTATTTCTCACAGGGCATTGGGGCGGTGTCGGAGACGGCGTCATCTTTACAACAGACGTGGCGTTGCGAATTGCAGATAAGATTATTCGAAGTGATAAGCGGGAAGATTTTTATGATTTTAATAAGAATTTTCCGGTGGAAATTTAGAAGAACATAGTTGAGGTACCAACCGCGAAAGCGGGAAAAATAAGAACTAAAATTTTCAGACCGCGAAGGCGGTGAAAGGAGAAACATGGAACAGAATTTAACCATTGAAGAAGAAGTAAGAGATATGATTTTTGAGAGATTGCGGATTGACTATATTGCAAAAGAGGATGTCAACTATGATGCACCTATTTTTGCATCGTTCGACTCGGAGGGAGAGGGGCTTGGACTTGATTCCGTAGACGCGCTTGAACTGGTTGTCGGCTTGAAAGAAAAATACGGACTGGAAATCGGTGATGAAGATATGGGCATTTTCCAGAGTATTACATCCATTGCAGATTATGTGCGAGAGCATACCATACAGTGATCGTGATCTGCGGCTGTCTGATCCAATATCTGCATTTGCAGATATTGGGCAGAGGAATAACTGCGAAACCGGATTAGAAGCTATTTCTATTTCCAGCGGATGAAAGGGAGAATGAGGACGGGGAATGAAAAAAAGAATTGTGATAACAGGCATTGGAGTCAGGGTTTCCAATGCAAAGAATTATGAAGAACTCATTAACAGCCTGAAATATTTAAAAGAGGGGCAGACGGAAATTGAACTATACGATACGAAAAAAATAAGGTCAAAGATTGGATGTCAGATTAAGGAAAAGCTGAACTATGAGGAAAAATGCGATGAAAGAACCACAGCAATCGCCTTTGAAGCAATGGATGATCTTTTTTGTGATAAAGAAATTGAAAAATTGATTCGCGATAATCGGGAAGATATCGTTTTTTCCTTTGCAACATCCATGTCGGGCAATCAGAATATGATGCGGTATGTGGATGCAGAAGAGGAAGAAAAGGGTAGCTGTGAGCAGTATGTTTATATTGTTCCTGATTTCATTAATAAAATCAGTCAGAAACTGGGGGTGGCAGGCCCTGCCTATACAACCATGTCTGCCTGTGCAGCCGGCACGGCAGCGGCTGGTGTCGCGGTAGATGAGATAAGAGCAGGAAATACTTCCGTAGCAGTCGTAGGAGGAACAGATGCGCTGACACTGTTTTCCTCAGTCGGTTTCCATTCCCTGAAATCAATTGCGGAAGGGAACTGTATTCCATTTGATAAAAACAGGGCAGGGATCAATCTTGGAGAGGCAAGTGCATTTCTTGTGCTCGAAGAGTTCGAGCATGCAAAAGCCAGAAAGGCAAAAATTTTTGCCGAGGTAATGGGGTATAGCGCAAAAAATGAAGCCTATCACATTACGTCTCCGCGGCCGGACGGGGAAGGTGCATACGTAGTCATGAAAGAAGCAATGGAAGATGCGGGTATCACGTTTACGGACGAAACAATATACATCAACGCACATGGTACCGGAACCAAGGCAAATGATTCGATGGAAATTAAGGCAATCGAAAAATTATTCCAGCATAATCCGAATGTTTACGTTTCCTCAACAAAAGCAATCACCGGACATTGTCTGGGAGCTGCCGGAAGTATAGAACTCGCGATATCGGCTGCTGTTTTGGACAAACAGTTTATACCTGCCACATTCCGCACGGCAGATGTTATGGAAACATCCGGGAATATCAAGATTGTCACAGAAAAATCAGAGGATCGGAAAATCGATTATGTGATTTCAAATTCATTTGCATTTGCCGGAAATACGGCGTGCATTATCCTGAAAAAATACAATGGGGAGTAAATTATGATACTGATTACCGGAAATAATATCGCAGCACTTTATTTAAGTGCATATTTTGAAATGAAAAAGATAGAATACCGGAGATTCTACACAAACGAGATCACGGACTACACCTTTTATTTTAATGATTCTGCCGACGGTATGCAAAAAAAGGCGATGGATTTAATCGGATACCGGCAGGAATATAGGCAAAATCGTTTCTTTACCATAAGATCCGATCAGAGAGATTACCAGATTGGTATGGAACTCGAATCACTTACAGACCGTCTGGGGGAACTGCATGAGGAAGAAAAGGGTAATCTGAAGCAGTGGAATGAGATCGTGGATGCGATTGGACGGGAATGGAGACAGGTGACCGATCATCACTTTCAGATGAAAGTGGACATGAAGTCGCAGATGGCAAGAAATTTCAGGATGGGCTATCAGGAGTTTGTGAAAAGTCATAGCAACGATGCGGAACTGCAGAATCTGCTTTTGTCATTGGTGCCGCGAAGGGATATATCACTGAATACCGCAGCGGGCTACATACGCAATCAGATTTTTGATCCGGGTTTCCGGGAGAACAGAATAAAAGAATTTACGGAATTTCTCCGACAGAGGCAAAAAGAGGAAAATCAGATCAAAATCGGTGCTTTTGAGGAACTGAAAATAAACAGGGAGGAAAAAACGGTTCTTTATAACGGAACGGAAATTCCGTATGACCGGTTGATCCTTGCAGCGGATACCTGCGAAAGCAATGTCAGACTGGCTACGTATTATGTGGACTGCGAGAATGAAACACATGACAGCTATACGTTTCTGGCGCTGGATGATATGGAAGAAGCCGGTATGAACCAGATTATTTTATGGAGAGATCAGCAGGGAGACCGGCTGGATGTCTATTATGAAAACACAAGCGCAGACGAAGAAAAGATAACAGAATATCTGGCGGAAAAACTGCCGTATCTGCGCATACAAAAAGCAGTGACATACGATGAATTAAAGCGGCAATATGGATGCGGGAATTTTGCGGGATGGGCATTCAGCTGTATGGAAAATATGAAAAACCCGATGGATTGCCGGAAGAAGGATGTCATAGACATAACAAAATGGGGAAATGCCCATTTTACTAGTTCCCTGCTGGCGATAGAACTCTGCAATCAGGCAGGCATGCCTGGAAAGGAGTAGAGAAAAGCATATGGATAAAATTGCAATCATGGGCTGGGGAATTATTTCCGAGCTTGGAAATGACGAAGAAGAAATTTTAGCAAACTGGGACAGAAAAAAAGAAATTACAGGTGGAAGTATTGCGTTTGTACATAAGCTTGATCCGCGAAAAATAAGAAGGATGAGCCGGCTGGCCAAAATGCTCACCAGCGTATCGGAAAACAGTCTGACAATGGCAGGGGAAAGCGGCGGAGAAAATACGGGCATTATCATGAATACGGCGTACGGCTCCATCAATGTGAATCTGGATTTTGGAAAGATTATAAGCGAGCCAGAGCTGGCAAGTCCGATGGATTTTGCCAATACGGTTTCCAATGCCGCATTGGGACATGTTGCTCTATATTTTGATTTGAGAGGGCCTAGTACGCTCCTGATGGGGAGCGACGTCATTGCATATTCTATGAGACAGCTGGAGAAAAAAGAGGATCGTGCAATCATAGTCTGCGGCGGAGATGAATACTGTATGCCGATCGCTCATTATGCGCAGAAAAAGTACGGACACAGCTGTCTGGGAGAAGGTGTGGCAGCTATTCTTTTGAAAAGGGGCTGCAAAAGCGAATGGGGTTCTATCATTGGAGAGGCGCAGGGCGGACTTGGATTTTTTCCTCTGTATGAACCGTGCAGGGATGTGACGGATGCATACAAAAGAGTCATAAAGAAAGTGCTTGCTTCTTCCGGTTTGGAAACGAATGAAGTTGATGCGGTATTTCTGTCATCTGATCCATGCAGCGGTGTGAGAACCTATGAAGAAAACGCAGTACACGAAATATTCGGCAAAGAAATTCCGAAAGAATTGATCAAAGATCGGACAGGGGAGAGCTTTGGAGCCAGTGCACTTTCCAGTGTGATTGCCGCATCTGTCATGATCAGGAACAATCGATATCAGAGGGTGCTTGTATTGGGACTTGAAGTCTCCGGAACATTGGAAGCATTTATAATCAGCAAATGAGGAGGATATGCAATGTTTGATTTTACCGGGAAAAATATTCTGATCACAGGCGGAACCAGGGGAATCGGTCTGGGCCTCCTGAAAGAATTCGCAGCCAAGGGGGCGAATGTGGCGTTTTTGTATGGCACGGCGGCCGATAAAGCGGCAGAGGTCGAAGCAGAGTGGGCCGGCAGCGGTGTACGTGTAAGCGGGTATCAGACGGATGTGAGCGATTTTGAGGCTGTCAAACTGATTGTGAAAAGGATTCTGACAGACTTTGGCGGAATCGATGTACTGATCAATAATGCCGGGATTACCAGAGACGGATATATGATGTTTATGTCTCAGGAATCATGGGGAAATGTACTGGATGTCAATCTGACGGGAACCTTCAACGTGACCAAGCAGCTCATCACACATTTCCTGAGCAAGAAAAAAGGAAAAATAATTAATATCACTTCGGTCAGCGGAATTACGGGAATGGCAGGGCAGACAAACTATTCCGCATCAAAGGCCGGTATCATCGGACTGACACAGAGTCTTACCAAAGAGCTTGCCGTGAAAAACATCAATGTAAATGCAATTGCACCGGGATATATCCAGACAGAAATGCTCGATACGATACCGGAAAAGATGAAAGAGAAATTTGTGAGTGAGATACCGGCCGGCAGAATCGGAAGTGTAACAGATGTGGCCAACGCTGCAATGTTTCTGGCGTCCGATTATTCGGATTACATCAATGGGCAGGTTCTGATTGTAGACGGAGGCCTGACAGCTTGAAAAAGAATGTATTGATCTTAGGTGCGATGGGGATTCTCGGAAGAAAAATCACAGAAGCATTCCGAGAAGAAAATCTGATCCTTTGTGATATCCGGGAGGATACAGAATATGCCGGAGATTTTTCTTACAGGAAGTGTGATGTCTGCAGAGAAAAGGATGTGGAAGATGTCGCAAAATATCTGGAAGAAACAAACATGGGCATCGATGTTCTCATCTATACGGCTGGTATCTATGAAAGAGGAAAGGTCGAGGAACTGTCCATAGAACAGTGGAGAAAATCGCTGGATATCAATGTAACCGGACTTTTCATCGTCTTGCGCGGGCTGATCCGGTATATGAAACCGGATGGGAAAATCATTGCGGTGGCATCACAGTTTGGGCAGGTCGGTGTATACGAATCGGCTGCCTATTGTGCATCAAAAGCAGCCATGATCAATCTGATCCGATCGGTTGCGCTTGATTACGGTGCAAAAAAGATACAGGCAAATTGCGTCTGTCCCGGTTTTTTTGAATCCGGATTCCTCAGTGATATCGAAAAAAATGTCCATATGAAACGGGAATGGATGGCCGTATTGTCCATGCTTCCCAAAAGTAAGATAAAGGCGGATGAAGTTGTAGCGGTCATTCAGATGCTCAGCAGCAATTCCGGTATCACCGGTCAGTGCATTACGGTAGATGGCGGATATACGGCACGATAACAAAACGAAGAAGGTAGTAGAATGAAACCATTTGAATATAAGACCATTGTTCGGTTCAGCGACACAGATTTGTATGGAGTGGTGCATCACAGTAATTATTTTAAGTGGCTGGAAGAAGCACGCATTCAGCTTCTGGAAGAAATCATCGGTCTGGATATGGCTTGGATGGAGAAAGAGAGCCTGAGATTCCCGGTGATAAAAGTCGAGGGCAAATATAAAAAGTCTGTATTTGCAAGAGAAAAAATCACGGTCAATACCTATCTGTATTACGACGGAACGGCAAAACTGACCTTTCAATATGAAGTGCTCGATGAAGATGAAAAAGTCTGCTTTGCGGGAAAAACGGAACATGCCGTATTGCATGGAGACCGGATGCTGTTAAGAATGCCGGACGATTTTGACCGGCGAATCAGGGAAAAAATAAAGGAATATGGAGAAGGGTATATCATAGTATGCTGAACGGGGAAAAACAGACGATTAAGAATGGGTTTAAAAAAGATTATATTGTCTATAAACAAATTCAGCCTGAATTTAGTGCGATACATACCAAGCTGTGCGGAGACGGGATGGAGCTGGAGGAAGCCCTGCTTTATTTACTCGGCAACGGCTATGCACTTGATCTCGTGAATGGGGAACTGGAGCTGTTCAATTCCACGTTCCTGAGCGATTTGTGCGGAAGTCTGGGAATCTATCTGGAAGGATACCGGTATTCGAATCAGCAGACCTATTATGAAGAGGTCCGAAGGAATTCGCTGATTAATGTCGCACCGCCCATGATCTACGTAACATACGATGCGGGGACGTATCTTTCTCTGGTGCGTAACGTCTATGAAAATAAGCAGTATGAAGTGATTGATCCAATTGCAAAAGAGCTGAGGATCATTGGAGAAGAGCAGGTGGATTACCAGCAGCCCTGGTATATGATGAACAGTCCGAGGTTCATGCGGCCGGTTTTCCGTGATATGAATGAGATGATTCAATGTTCGATTTATAAGATGATGCAGACTTATCGGCAGCTGCGTCTCCGGAATGATCAAAGTTATTATAACTTCGATAAAAACGGGATTGCAGAAAAACTGGCGGAGACCTCTAATCGGAAAACAAAGGCTTATAGAGACTTATTTGTCAAATCATTGCAGTATATGGAAAAGATGATCGGGCATTCCGACCGGCTCGAGGAAGGTAAGCAGGAAATTCTGGCACTGTGGGACACAGATGTGCAGCAGAAAAGCCAAAGCTATGAAACTGCTGTTCTAATCTGCGCGGCGGAAGAAAAAATCATGCAGCTGATAACGTCTATGACGGAAGAGAACAGGGGATATGGAAGATGATTCTTGAAAACTATGTAAAATATCATGGCATCGGTTCTCATTGTACGACAACGATGTTAAGGACACTTACCAACGCAGCCGGATTTCCTTTTTCCGAGGCGTACTGTCTTGGGCTTGGGAGCGGAATTGGCTTTACGTATCAGAAATATGTCGGAGTGGACTATTATTTTTTTACGGGAAGAAATGAATGCATCGAAGAGAATCTCGTAAATGTTCTCGGCGGAAAAATCTTAAAAGGGACGGACGATGACAGCCTGGCCGCCTGGAAATCTGCCTGCGAGCTGATTGATCAGGGAATACCGGTGATTCTGGAAGTAGATATGATGAAACTTTCCTATATCCGGGAAAAGCTGAATTTGAAAAAGCAGTTTCATTTCGGGCTGCATACCGTTTTACTGATTGGATATGAAGAGGAATCTGCCTACATACTCGACTACATGTGGCGGAATCCAATCAAAGTCACAGTGAGAGAACTTCAGGAGGCGAGAAACTCCAAGGATGCGCCCGTAAGACCGAACAATGCATGGAAGGCGCTGTTTGTGAAAAATAATGATTTCGTTGATCTTCCCTATGTGACAACACAGGCAATCCGGATCAATGTACATAAATACAAAGAACCGTATGCATTTAAAATGGGACTGGAGGGCCTGCTGGTATTCAAAAGGGAGTTTGAACGCTGGCTGGAGAGAATGGACGCAGAGAAACGGAAAGATTACTTTTACATGATGAGTGTTCTCTTTGAAAAAGTAGGGACGGGCGGCGGAAATTTCCGCAGGATGTACGGACAGTTTCTCGATGAAGCCGGTCGGATCATTCCAAATAAGGACTTTACAGAAGTATCTGCTGCGTACACCAGATGCTTTCATGCATGGAGGAAATTTTCGAGACATTTGGAACAACTGTCGGAACGGGACGACATCGGGAATGAAAAATGCCGGCTTCAGGAAGAATTGGAGAACATATGTGAGTATGAGACACAGGCGCTTGCACTGCTGGCACAGATATAAAATGAGGGGACGCTTATGAAGAAAATAGCATTTTTGTTTCCCGGACAGGGAGCACAGTATGTTGGAATGGGAGCAGGATTTTATGAAAATTCCGGTGCTGTCCGTGAGATATATGAAATGGCATCAGAGGCAGCGGGAGTGAATATCGCGGATCTGTGTTTGAAACAGAATGAGGAGATTCATAAAACAGAATATACACAGATTGCAATCCTTGCCACAGAGGCCGCACTGCTGAAGCTGGTTCAGGATAAGGGGATTGTTCCGGATATCTGTGCCGGAATCAGTCTGGGTGAGTACGCGGCATTGATTGCATCCGGAGTGTTAAGCAGGAAAGATGCCTTTTCTGTGGTAAGAAAAAGAGGTTTATTTATGCAGGAGGCATATCCGACCGGAGGTGCCATGATGGCGGTCATCGGTGGAGAGATTGAAACCATAGAAAGAGTCTGTCTTACATGCAGTGCGTTGGGAATTGTTTCGGTGGCCAATTACAACTGTCCGGGACAGGCGGTTATATCCGGGGAAGAAGCGGCGGTAAAAGCAGCTGCGGAGAAACTAATGGATCATGGTGTCAGAAAGTGTATATCTCTGAGGGTCAGCGGACCGTTTCATACAAAACTGCTCGAGGGTGCCGGCACAAAGCTGCGGGAAGTTCTTGCGCATATTCCGGTAAACGAGATAGAGATTCCTTATCTATCGAATACGCTGGCAGAAATTGTTACGGATAAGTCCATGGTCAGAGAACTGCTGGTTCGTCAGGTATCCGAAGCGGTTCGCTGGGAGCAGTCTGTCCGCCGGATGTTGGAAGAGGGAGTGACGGATTTTGTGGAAATCGGACCGGGGAGGACGCTGGCAGGTTTTGTGAAGAAAATAGATCGGACGGCACGTGTCATAAATATTGATAAATATGAGGATTTTGAACAGAGCATGGAGAAGCTTTTCAATTAAGCGGATGGAGGAAGATCTACGATGGTAATAGAAGCAGAGAACATTATGAAGGTTCTGGAACACAGATATCCATTCCTGTTAGTTGACAGAATATTGGAGTTTGAATATGAGAATTTTGCGGTTGCCTGTAAAAATATCAGTGTCAATGAGCCCTGGGCTTCCGGCCATTTTACCGGAAATCCGATCTATCCGGGAGCTCTGCTGATCGAATCCTCGGCACAGACCGGAGCATTTTTGTTCTATGATCCACAGGCAGAAGATCATTCGTCTAAGGGAATGCTTGCAAATGTGGAGAACTTTAAGTTCGTAAGAGTTGTAAAACCCGGTGATCAGCTTATCATCAAGACGACGCTGGTTCAGAAGTTCGGCAATTTTGTAAAAGTCCGCGTCAAAGCATCGGTGGAGGAAAAGAGAGTTGCGGAGGGTGAACTGACCTATGTTCTTAGCTGAAGATATTTTAGCACAGGGAAAAGAGCTGGTATATATCGGAAAATACTATTTTGAACAGGAGCTGCTGGTTGCATGGCCGAAATATGACGGGGTGCATGCGCATGAAATTATCCCAATCGCTATGTGGCTGGAATCGATCTGTCAGAATGGGGAGATCTATTGCAGGGAGACATGGAAACAGGCAAAGACGGTCGTCCTTACAAGGGTGCAGGATGTAACGTATATTCCGATACAAAAAAAAGATGCGGATGAGATTACGTATCGGACAACGAAGCTGGAGGCAGCGGGTGGATATGTCAGATCGGAAATCCTGGTTCTGCAAAACGACGCAGAATTATTCCGGTGCAGCTGTACCCACCACTGGACAGCAGCAGAATGAAGTGACGGAGTACAGAATGGAGAAAAAATATGATTATGTCATTGTAGGTGCCGGTATTGCAGGATTACTGACAGGAGCACTGCTCAGCAGTGATAATAACAGTGTGGCCGTGGTCGACAAAAATCAAAATTGCGGCGGGTATGTACATAATTTAGCTGTGAAGGTTCCATACGGTGCACATCATCTTGGAATACCGGACATGAAATTACTTTCGGATCTTTGTGATAAGCTTGATATTTCGTTTCGGGAACATCTGATCGGTGCGGATGAAATAACCGTTGATCTGGATGGAGAGGTGTATTCTGTAACACTTCGCCTGGATCAGCAGAAGAAGCAGCTCATGGACTACTTTCCGGAAGAAAGAGATCATATCGAAACGTTTATGCGGTATATGGAAGACTTTGGAAGCAGTCTTTATCAGGATGAGGCAAACGAAGTGAGAAAATATTTCCTGCAGTTGGTGAATGTTCCGTTTGAAAAACTGCTCAGGAACTATTTTTCGGATCAAAAACTGATCCGGCTGCTTACGTTTCTCGGCCCCTGCTATGGAGGTGTAGATCAAACGGATTCTGCATTCACCTATGCTTCTTTGATATCTACTTATGGACGAGGTGCTTATTATTTTGATGATTACGGCGAATGGCTGATCCAAGAACTCACCGCATACATCCGAGGCAGAGAACAATCGGGAATCATCAATGGTTTTCAGGTCCAATCCATTCGATTCGGTGAGGCAGATGGATGCTACGATGTTTATGATCAGAGGGGGAATAAAATCTGCGGAAGTAACATTATATTTGCAAATTACTTCGTGGATATTCTGAAAGAATACTGCGACCATGCGGCAATTGCAGACAGAAAGCTGGAAAAAATTTTTCAGATGGAGGTTGGTCCGTCCGCATACCGCATGTATTTTAAAATAGAGAAAAAACTCGCCAGAAATGAATGCGTGCACATTGGAGCGGTGGAAGGAGAGCAGATTGCCGACCACAGCTTTATTCTGTCAACGATGGATAATGAGGAATGTAACGTTATGCTCACGGTGGTTGCGGATGCGAAGGTGCTCAAAAAAGCAGAGAAAGAGATTGCGGAGGAATCCGGAAGGGTCGTTGCAGAATATTTTCATATCCAGGAGGAAAACGTGAAAAGCATTGCGGTATGTACGCCGGAAGGCAGGCAGAAGACGACACTGAATAAGGCCGGTGCAGTGTTTGGCTGGAAGAGAAATGTGAAAAATAATATGACAGCAAATCTGATTTACGAGATTAGTAAAAGTATCAAAAATGTATACGTAGTAGGAAACTGGAGTGCAACATTCGGCATTTTCGGAACAATTTATACGGTCGGAAAATTATATCATCAATTGGGAGGAGAACAGTGAGCAGTTATGTGAAGCAGGTAATACCGATGTATATGGGAAGGGTTGGTTTTAAGCATAACAAGAAATTTCTCAATGTATATTCCTACCTGATCCATACAAACGATGGGTATTATCTCTACGACACCGGTCTGAATGCGTTATTTGTGACTGAGAAAGAAAAGATGCTGGGAGACTTGGCCATGTTCATGCTGGTCGAAGTAAAGGCAGAGGAACTGCTGGATCAAAAACTCCGAAAGTACGGGGTATCCGGCAGCGAGATAAAAGCGGTCATCTGTTCCCATCTTCATTTCGATCATTGCGGCGGTCTTAATTTTTTCCGGAATATGAAAGTGCCGATTCTGGTACAGAAAGAGGAGTATGAGGATGCACTTGTTACAAAGCGTTCCTTTGAGTACAAAAAAGAAGATTATAGCGATGTACGGGATCAGCTGATCTTTGTGGACGGCGATCAGTGTGTGGACGAAAATGAACATATTCAGCTGATTTGCACACCGGGACATTCGGCAGGGCACCAGTCGCTTTGGCTGATCGGAAAAGAGCAAAAGGTGCTTTTGACCGGGGATGCGGTATACACGAGAGAGAGCCTTGCACGCAGAGAGCCTGCTTCGTACCCGCAGAGCAGGAAGCGTGCGGAAGCGTCAATCGATCGATTGCGCATTCTTGCGGAAAAGAGTGATATTGTAATCTGCGGACACGATGGTGCGGAGTATTCGGATCGGGAGATCGTCCTGTAGGGGGGATGGTATGAAGAAGAAAGTGATTATAATCGGCGCAGGTGTTTCCGGGTTATCTGCAGGAATCTATGCCCAGATGAACGGATTTGACAGTGAAATCTATGAACAGCATAAGGTTGCGGGCGGGGAGTGTACCGCATGGATGAGAAAGGGATATA
>JAEWCQ010000039.1 GCA_023390555.1 Bacillota bacterium
ATCCCATGCAGCCCCCAAATCCGAGGGAATAATATGACTGCCGGAATCAATATGATCACCTGTCTGGTCAGTGTCAGAAACATAGCGGATTTTGCCTGTCCGATTGCCTGGAAATAATTCGAAGCAATGATCTGGAACCCTACGACAGGCATACAGAAAAACCATGCTTCCAGACAGAATTTGCCAAGCTTCACCAGTTCCGGGTCTCGGTTAAAAATCTGAATCAGCTGTACCGGAAAGAGACGCGTGACCAGATATCCCACGATTACAATGGCAGTTGCCAGCTTGATTCCCACAAGAACGGCCTCTTTTACACGTTCATATTTCTTTGCGCCAAAGTTAAAACTGATAATCGGCTGAATTCCCTGATTCAATCCGATAACCGGCATTAACAGCAGTGTCTGGATACTGTTTACAATTCCCATACTGGATACCGCAAGATCTCCGCCGTATGAAATCAGTCCTCTGTTTAAAATTGCATTTAACAGGCTTGCCGCAAGCTGCAGGAAGAAGTTCGGCGATCCCAGCATAAATATCTTACCGACAACGGCCCGATCCAGTTTCAGATAGCGGCAGCGCAATTTACAATGGCTCTTTTTCCCAAGAAAATACGACAATACCCAGAGAAAAGAGAGGAACTGTGAAATTGAAGTCGCGAGTCCGGCTCCCCGCATTCCCATATGCAGTCCGAAAATAAAAATCGGATCTAACAGTATATTCAATCCCGCGCCAAAAAACATGGTAATCATGGCGAGCTTCGGATTCCCATCCGCCCGCATAAAATTATTTAATCCCATGCCACACACCTGAAAGATCGAACCGACGAAAATAATCTGCATAAATTCTTTTGCAAAAGGAAGAACCTCCTGACTTGCGCCGAATAAAACAAGCAGCGGATCCAGAAATATCTCACCCAGTATACAGTAAAGGGTTCCGGCAATCAAAAGCATGACAAAAGCATTTCCGAGTGCGTGCTCTGCTTCCTCCTGTTTCTTGTTTCCAAGCTTCATAGAAAAATAGGTAGCTCCACCTATTCCAAACAAAACACCAATTGCTATGGTGCATATCATCAGCGGAAAGGCCACCGTAATGCCTGCCAGTCCGTTTTCTCCCAGATCTGCGCTGTTTCCGATAAAGATTCTGTCAATAATGTTATACAGCGCATTGACCAGCATTCCGATTATTGCAGGTACTGAAAATTTTCTGACCAGTACAGAAACCTTTTCTTCCCCAAGCGGATTTACGTATTCCATTTTTTGTCTCTCCTTCGTACTCTTTCCCCAGCCCTCCAAAACAGGAAAAGAGCCTCTGCCTTGTAGACGATCGTTCATCTATCAGCAAAGACTCCAGTTTCATTTTATTTTGATTTAAGCCTGTGGTACATCTTTGATAGAGAAACTGATTCTTCCCATCTTATCCTTGCCCATGCAGATGCAGGTAACAGTCTCACCTAACGTCAATACATCTTCTACATGGTTAATTCTCTCCTTGGCAATCTTGGAAATGTGAACCATTCCTTCTTTGCCTGGTGCAAATTCAATGAATGCACCAAAATCCTTAATACTTACAACCTTACCTGTAAAAATCTTACCCTCTTCAAATTCGGTTGTAATAATACGGATCATATCCGATGCTTTATCCATCATCTCTTTGTCCGTACCGCATACACTTACGGCACCATCGTCCGTAATGTCAATCTTCACACCGGTGCGGTCGATAATCTCATTAATCGTCTTGCCTCTCTGTCCAACCACATCACCAATCTTAGCTGGATCAATCTGAAGCTGAAAGATCTTTGGAGCATATTCTCCAACTTCTGCTCTCGGCTTATCAATTGCTTTGGACATGACATCCATAATAAAGAGTCTGGCCTCTCTTGTTCTACGAATGGCCTCTTCAACGATTGGTCTTGTAAGACCATGGATCTTGATATCCATCTGAATTGCAGTAATACCTTCTGTTGTACCGGTCACTTTGAAATCCATATCGCCAAAGAAGTCTTCCAGTCCCTGAATATCGGTCAATACGATATAATCGTCGTCGGTATCACCGGTAACAAGTCCGCAGGAAATTCCGGCTACCATCTTTTTGATCGGCACACCGGCTGCCATAAGGGACATACAGGATGCACAGGTAGACGCCATGGAGGTAGAACCGTTAGATTCAAATGTCTCGGATACGGCACGGATTGCGTAAGGGAATTCCTCTTCGGTAGGAAGTACGGCAATCAATGCTTTTTCGGCCAATGCTCCGTGACCGATTTCACGTCGTCCCGGTCCTCTGGAAGGTTTTGTCTCACCAACGGAATAGGACGGGAAGTTATAATGATGCATGTAGCGTTTTACTTTTACGTTTTCATCCAGACCATCGACTCTCTGCATTTCTGACAGCGGAGCAAGTGTCACTACATCACAGATCTGTGTCTGACCACGGGTAAACATTGCGGAACCATGCACGCGCGGAATGATATCCACTTCAGCCGCAAGCGAACGGATCTGATTGATTTCACGACCATCCGGACGTTTCTGATCTTTTAAGATCATCTTGCGGACAGTTTTTTTCTGATACTGATAAACTGCTTCGCCAAGAAGGGAAAACCATTCCTCTTTTTCTGCAAATGCTGCTTCGAATTTTTCGGTTACTTTGCGGATGTTCTCCTCACGTACCTGCTTTTCATCGGAAAATACTGCAATCTCCATTTCCTCCGGAGTGACGATTTTTTTCATTTCGTCAAACATCTCCTGCGGAATAGCACAACTGGTATATTCATGTTTCGGTTTGCCTGCTTCAGCAACAATCCGATTGATGAATGCATTCACAGTCTGGTTTACATCATGTGCCATATAAATTGCTTCGAGCATCTTCGCTTCCGGAACCTCATTTGCTCCGGCCTCGATCATAATTACTTTTTCCATCGTGGACGCAACCGTCAACTGCAGATCTCCGTTATTCCATACTTCCTGCGAAGGATTTACAACAAACTCGCCATCGATCATACCAACCTGTGTCATGGCACAAGGACCGTCAAACGGAATGTCAGAAATACTGGTTGAAATAGCTGCACCGAGCATGGCAACAACCTCCGGACGGCATTCCGGATCCACACTCATTACCATGTTGTTCAAAGTGACATCATTCCGGTAATCCTTTGGAAACAGTGGTCTCATCGGACGGTCAATCACGCGTGATGTCAGAATTGCATTTTCCGATGCTTTTCCCTCTCTCTTATTGAATCCACCCGGAATTTTGCCAACCGAATACAACTTCTCTTCATACTCTACGCTCAACGGGAAGAAATCAATCCCCTCTCTCGGCTTATCGGAAGCGGTTGCTGTTGACAATACCGTTGTATCACCATAGTGCATAAATGCACATCCATTTGCCTGCTTACCGACTCTGTTAATGTCTACTGTAAGAGTTCTGCCTGCAAGTTCCATTGAATAACTCTGATACATATTTTCTCTCCTTTATGCTTCTGTGAAAGACCTGCTTTCACGTATTATTTGGCAGAAGCCCGAAACTACTGATCTGGACAATTCGTACCATTCTGTTCATTGCACACATCAGTGGTCTCGGTAATTCACTCCTGCTCATTAATAAAATAGAGCGGATAAACTCCGCTCTATTCTTATACGGTTTTCTTATCAAAGAATTACTTTCTCAAACCTAAACGTTCAATTAAGCTACGATATCTTTCAATATCGATTTTTCTCAAATAATCCAACAATCCACGTCTCTGACCAACCATTTTTAAAAGTCCTCTTCTGGAATGATGATCCTTCTGATTTAATTTTAAATGATCTGTTAATTCGTTGATTCTTGCTGTTAAAAGAGCAACCTGAACTTCTGGTGATCCAGTGTCTCCCGGTGTTCTTCCGTATTCAACAATAATTGCCTGTTTCTTTTCCTTTGCTAACATGAAACATGTCCTCCTTATAAGATTGATCGCCCAGCTACGCATGATACTCAGTAAAAGGTCGGAGTGTCCATCTACCGAATATGGGCTTACTCATACTCCAAAACTATAACATAAATGGCTTATTTTGTAAACTTATTTTTATAGATTTCTGATCCGTTTTCTGACGGAACCATTTCTCTCTTTAGTTGCCCAATACCCGGACTACACAGATCGGAGAACGGTAAAATGCATTGGAAATCTTAATACCGGTCTTCGGGGAACTTGCATGGACAATCTGACCATTTCCGATATAGATTGCAACATGATTAATGCCGCTTCCGCTGCCATAGAAGAACAGATCTCCCGGCTGTGCCTGTGATGCATCAATTTTTGTACCGCATCCTGCCTGTGCTTTTGAAGAATGCGGCAGGGAGACTCCGTATTTTGCATAGATCGATAATACAAATCCAGAGCAATCTGCTCCGTTTGTAAGACTGGTTCCACCCCATACGTAAGGATTTCCGACAAACTGTGTCGCATAAGCCACCAAAGATACACGGACATCGGATACACCCTGTCCATATTTTAATTCTGTCATCGTCTGCGCTTTTGGAAGCTGTGTGGACAGATCCACATATTCCTTGCTGACATAACCTTCATCGCCGTCAAGATCAACCTTCACCCAGTCACCGTCGTCTTCGAGCACCTCAAGTTCTTCGCCCTCCGGCATCAGCGCAAGAATTGTACAATCGGTACTCATCTCTGCACGTACATTCAGCGTCTGTGTTTTCACCGTTGCAACAGTCGTCATAACTTCTGCTGCTTTCGCCTTTGCATCGTCTCCCGTAATCAGAAATTCTCCTTTGACATAACCGGTTACTTTTCCCGACTGGATCTTATACCAGTCGCCGTCCTGTTCCAATATCTCACAGCCGGCATCGGACTGCATCTTTCCGACAAGCTCAGATGTTTCATCTGCAGCCTCTCTTACGTTCAGACTGCTGTCCACATTCGCGATTCCCAGATTGGTGTATCCGCAGATTGTGTCATCCGTTGTCTGACCCGAAGCAGTAGCCACGGCATCTGTTTCCGATATGGCTGCAGCATTTGATAAATCCATATAAGAACTGATTGCTACCAGTACCCCGGAATTCACACCGGCCGCATGTGCGGGCATATTGGATATACCGAACGCCAAGCCGCAGGAGAACAGAAAGCCTGCCGCCTTTATCAACTTAAATTTCATGAAAACCCTCCTAAAATCATATAAAATGATACATCTCTTTTCATGCATACTAAGAATTATATCCGTAGTATATTACATTGTCAACACATTTATGTAATAACTGTGTAACAATTAAGGGCTTTTGTCCTTAGTAGTGCGAAAAAAACGTTCTTGCGAACGAAATATCTTCCATCATCTGAGCCTTCAGGTCTTCCAAGGAATGAAATTTGTATTCCAGTCTTATGCGGGTCAGAAAGTCCACCCGAATCTCACTTCCATAGACATCCCGGTTAAAATCAAAAATATGTGTCTCGACTCCGACCGGGTTGTCCCCCGCAATCGTAGGTTTACATCCGACGTTGGAGATTCCCTGATAAATCTGATCCCTAATTGCGGTTTCTGTCACATACACGCCAAACGGCGGAAGCAGTTTATCGGCAGGCGGCAGGATGTTGACGGTCGGCAGTCCAAGAACGGGACCGCCCATGTGTTTGCCATGTTCTACAACTCCCTGCACAAAATAGTGATACCCGAGCAGACGGTTCGCCTTTTCCATATTTCCGGCAGCCACTTCCTCACGGATAAACGTGCTGCTGATATCCCGATCTTCGTACTGCATTTTATCGACAGCAGACACCTCATATCCAAACTCTTTTGCATATTGTTCCAGCGTATGGTAATCCCCCGCACGATGATGCCCAAAATGAAAATCTTTTCCGACAACCATCGCCTTTACCCGCAGTTCCTGCACGATTTTTCGAATAAAGTCCAGCGGATCCATATGCATAAACTCATCCGTAACAGGACATTCAATCAGATAATCGATCCCAATCTGCTCAAATATATGCATTTTTTCATTATTTGTAGTTAATACCTTTATTTCATCCTGATGTGCCAGATTTTTCGGCGGAATATCAAAGGTAAATATCACGGCCTTTAATCCTGTCTTTTTCTTCTGAAGCATAGATTCAATCAGAAGTTCATGACCGCGATGAAGTCCGTCAAATTTTCCCAGTGAGATCACGCTTGGCTCTTCCAGATGAAATTCTGTTGTTCCTCTAATATATTCCATGATCATCCTATTCCAGAAACAGTTTTATCGGTTTGCATTCGCGTTCCTGCTCCTTGTATTCATAAATTCCAACGAATCTGTTATCCCTGTCATAAATACGCACCGGCCGCGCTTTCCATTCTTCCTGCCACGTTTCAAACGCTGCAACAGGCAGACGATTGCCGTTGTATAACAGTTTTTCATATCCTTCTCTGACCGTAAGCTTCGGATATTGAGAAAATACCGTATCCGTCGGAGCGATCAGCCGGTCAACCGTTCCGTTTTTGACCGCATGTTCAATCTCCGTCAAACGATAAGCATGTTCTATTGTAAAATCTGCGACTCTGGTACGCAGCAGCGATTCCATGCAGGCCCCGCAGCCGAGTCTGTCCCCGATATCCTGACAAAGTGTCCTTATGTAGGTTCCTTTCGAACAGTGTATCCGCATTTTTACCCGCGGAAGTTCCATTGACAGTAAATCGATTTGGAAAATGTGAACGGGTCTCGCTTTCCGCTCCACTTCGATTCCGGCACGTGCCAGATTGCAGAGCTTCTGTCCGTTGACCTTCAATGCGGAATACATCGGCGGCACCTGATCATAATCCCCGACAAATGCCATGACTGCCTGTCTTACTTCCTCTTCCGTGCAACTGACGTTTTTTTCAAAAAGCACCGTGCCGGTCAAATCCTGAGTATCCGTGGTCACGCCCAAAAGCATAACTGCTTCATAGACCTTGTCCTTATCAGTCAGAAGGTCACATACTTTTGTCGCTTTTCCAAGACATACCGGAAGCACACCCTGCGCCTTTGGATCCAGCGTCCCGGTGTGCCCGATTTTCTTCTGTTTTAAGATTCCGCGAAGTTTTGCCACCACATCAAAAGAGGTAAAATCTTCTTCTTTATAAACATTGATTATTCCATTCATAGTATTCCCTGTAACTGTTTTTCTACTTCTTCCAGAATTTTCCCGATAATCTCATCCGCAGTTCCGCTCATAGTGGCTCCGGCTGCACGCACATGTCCGCCTCCGCCAAAATTCATCAGAATTGCTGCAACATTCACGTTCTCATTGGAGCGCATGCTGACTTTGAACGTACCATCCTCATTCTCATACAGAAAAAGCGCAGCTTCCGCATCTTTTGTCACGCGCAGCTGCTGTACGATCCCTTCGAGATGTTTCGGTTCAACTTCAAATGCTTTCATTTCCTCCGCTGTCACAACGGTAGCGATACAGGCTCCATCCAGATACAGTCTGCTGTCTACCAGTGCCTGGCCGAGAATCCGGTTCTGGCTGTACGTTTTTTTATAAAAAGTATCATCTATGATTTTTGTAAATGGAATCCCCTTTTCCATCAACTGCCCTGCAATATTCATCGTCTTTGCAGAGGTACTTGAATACTGGAAGACACCCGTGTCATGAACAATTCCAACATAGATGCATTCTGCGATTTCTTCTGTGATTTTCTCTGCATCCAACAGTTCAAATACCAGTTCACAGGTCGAACTTGCATGCGGGAAAATATAATTTTCATCCGCAAAACTGCTGTTGCTGATATGATGGTCGATGCAAAGTGTCTTTTTTGCCGCATGAAAATATTTTGCCGCCGTTCCAAGTCTTCCCTCATCCCCGCAGTCCAGACAGATGAACAAGTCATGTGTCTGGTCCTGTGTACAGTCATGCACAATTTCTTCCGAACGTGCCAGAAAGCGAAAAATATTCGGGATTGGTTCCAGATAAAGAGTTACCTCGATCTCCGGATGATACGTTTTGATATAATTATAAACAGCCAGTGTCGAACCGGTGCAGTCTCCATCCGGTTTCATATGACCGGAAACTGCCACGGTCTTTTTGTTTTCCAACTGTGTCTCTAATTTCATAACGATTCCTCATCTCTATGTGTGACCTCATCAATCATCTTTGACATGTTTACGCCATACTCGATTGACTGATCCAGAATAAAATGGATTTCCGGTGTATTTCTGAGATTAATGTTTTTCGCCAGATTTCTGCGAATATAACCTTCCGCACTCCGCAGTCCCGCAATGGTATCCTTCTGGGACTGTTCGTCTCCAAGCACACTGATATAGGCCTTGCAGGTCTTTAAATCCGGTGCCACTTCCACTGCAACCACACTGGTCATCGGATTGATACGCGGATCCTTAATCTCACCGCGGATGATATTGGAGAGTTCTCGCAACACCTCTCCATTGATCCGCATATTTTTCATACTATTTTTACGCATACTTATTTCCTTTTCTTTCCGATCCGGTATTATCTAGCAACCTCTACCATTTTATAGGCTTCTACCTGATCTAATTCCTGAATCTCATTATATCCTTCGAAAACAAGACCGCATTCGTATCCGGATTTTACTTCCTTCACGTCATCTTTAAATCTCTTGAGGGATGCAAGCGCACCTTCAAATATCAGTTTGCCTTCCCGTGAAATACGCACTTTGCATCCTCGTTCAAATGTTCCGTCCAGAACATAGGATCCTGCAATATTACCGATTCCGGAAGCCTTAAAGATCTGACGAACTTCCGCATGACCGATTACTTTTTCTTCAAAGATCGGATCCAGCATACCCTTCATGGCAGCTTCTACGTCTTCAATTGCATTATAGATTACCTTATACAGGCGGACATCTACACCCTCGTTTTCTGCAGTGGTCTTTGCAGTCGGATCCGGACGCACATTAAATCCAATGATAATTGCATTCGAAGCGGAAGCGAGGATCACGTCTGACTCGTTGATGGCACCAACGCCGCCATGGATGATCTTAACAACAACTTCCTCATTGGACAGTTTGACAAGACTCTGTTTTACTGCTTCTACAGAACCCTGAACATCTGCCTTTACAATGATATCCAGCTCTTTTACATTGCCGGATTTGATCTGTGAGAAAAGATCGTCTAAGGACATACGGGATCTTGTTTCCTCTAATAGCTTTTCCTTTCCTTCCGAAATATATGTCTCGGCAAAGCTTCTTGCATCTTTTTCTGTCTGGCATGCAACAAATGTCTCACCTGCATCCGGTACGCTGGAAAGCCCTAAGATTTCAACCGGTACAGAAGGTCCAGCTTCTTTTACACGACGTCCCTTATCGTCAATCATGGCACGAACTTTTCCGTAGGCACTGCCGCAGGCAATCGGATCCCCGATTTTTAATGTTCCCTTCTGCACAAGTGCAGTCGCTACGGCACCGCGTCCCTTATCCAGCTGTGCCTCGATGATAACACCTCTGGCCTGACGTTCCGGATTGGCTTTCAATTCCAATACTTCCGCTGTTAAAAGAATCATCTCCAGAAGTGAATCGATTCCTTCATGTGTATGTGCTGATACCGGCACAAAAATGGTGCTTCCGCCCCAGTCTTCCGGAATCAGTTCATATTCGGATAATTCCTGTTTTACACGGTCAATATTTGCATTTGGCTTATCAATCTTGTTGATTGCCACAATAATTTCAATACCAGCTGCTTTTGCATGGTTGATTGCTTCGATGGTCTGCGGCATTACACCGTCATCTGCTGCAACTACCAGAATTGCAATATCTGTTGCCTTTGCGCCACGCATTCGCATTGCGGTAAATGCCTCATGACCCGGTGTATCCAGGAACGTTATTTTCTGTCCGTTGATTCCTACGACATAAGCACCGATGTGCTGTGTGATGCCGCCGGCCTCACGGTCTGTCACATGGGTGTTGCGGATTGCATCCAATAAAGAGGTCTTACCGTGGTCAACATGACCCATAACGCATACAACAGGCGGTCTTGCTACCAATGTGCTCGCCTCGTCGTCTTCTTCCTTCAAAAGCTCTGCGATTACATCAATTTTCACTTCCGGCTCTGCGATACAGTTAAATTCCAGTGCGATTTCTTCCGCACTTTCATAATTCACATCCTGATTTACGGTAACCATCTGTCCCTTCAGGAACAGCTTTTTCACGATTGCAGATGCCTGCACCTTCATCTTATCTGCCAGTTCCTTAATTGTCATATGTTCCGGCAGTATGATTGTGCGAATGGTATCCTCTTCTTTTGGCTGGCTAGGCTGCACCTGCGGTCTCTTCTTTCCGCCGTTTTTCTCAAGATTTACATATCTCTCCTGTCTCTTGCTGCCCAGTTTATCGTGATCCTGATTCTTGCTCTTTTTCACATCACGGTCGCGGTTCTCACGGCTCTCCTTGGTACGGATTTCTTCCGGCGTCGCTTTTACGGAATCTTTATTAAAACGGTTGATTTCCTGATCTAATCTTTTGCCAGGTTCTCTCGTGTAATTCGAATTGCCTCCACGGTTACCCTGACCACCCTGACCATAAGGCGCACCCTGTCTGGAATTCTGATAATTTCTCGAATTATTTCTGTCATAATTACCGGAACGCTGACCTCTCTCTCCTTGATTCTCTCCGCTTCTGTTCCCCTGCGGGCGGTTGCCGTACGGACGATCTCCCTGCGGACGGTTGCCGTATGGGCGGTCTCCCTGCGGACGGTTGCCGTACGGGCGGTCTCCCTGCGGACGATTGTTGTTTCTGTCTCCCTGGGAACGATTGCCATATGGACGATCTCCCTGTGGACGATTGTTGTTTCTGTCTCCCTGGTAACGGTTATTCTGCTGCTGCGCACGATTCGCCTCATTTGCTCTTGCCTGGGCAGCAATACGTTCCTGCACCATCTGCGCATTTACAATCGGACGTTCCGGTGCCTTTACTTCCTGCTGTACTACCGGTTTTTCTTCCTGACGTTCTACATGATTTTCTGTCTGCCCTGCCTGCTGAGCCGGATTGCTTTCCGCCGGGCTCGCCGACTGTAACGGACGATTCCCCTGCTGTTTTGCAGCATTATGGCTGTTCTGATTTGTATGGTAGCCCTGTCTGCGGCCTCCATTCATCTGCTTGCTGTTCTGCGGATTAAAAACCGCAGAAATACTTGATTTTTTCTTTGGTCTTTCCGCTTCTGTCTGTTTGTTTTCTACTGGTTTTTCCGCTTTTGCCGATTCCATTTTCGCCTCACCTGTCATATGATTACGTATATATTTCTGCCCTGCTTCTTCAAGATTATTGGCAGACGTACTCACTTCGTATGCTGTTCCTTTTAACATATTTACTATTTCTTTGGGTTCTATATTTATTTCTTTTGCAAAATCACGTACTCTCATTTTTGCCATTAAATCATTTCCCTCCATTATTCAGTTGTTATGGTATCCAAATGCTTCATCAATGCCTTAGCAAGGCCCTCATTCTTCACCGCCAGGGATGCCCGGAATTCTTTCCCGATACAGTGTCCCAATGACTCTTTATCGGAATACTCAAAATACCTGCACTGATGATAGGCACACATATCATTAAATTTCTTTTTTGTATTATCGGATGCATCCGATGCAACGATGACCAGATATGCCCGGCCTTCCTTCACCGCTTTCTCCGCAGAAAATTCACCGCTTGCAACACTTCCTGCTTTTGCCGCAATTCCAAGCAGCGATAATACTTTATCCGGCTTCAATCTCATGCATCTCCTTTTTCAGTTCCTCATAGACCTCTTTGGGAATATCCATTTTAAAGGAACGTGATAATCCTCTGCTCTTTTCTGCTTTCGCCAGGCATTCGCTGCTGGCACAGATATATGCACCGCGTCCGTTCTTTCTTCCGGTCGCATCCAGTAAGATTTCACCCTCTGCAGTCTTAATGATGCGAATCATATCTTTTTTCGCCTTCATCTCACCGCAGCCGACACACTGGCGCATTGGTATTTTTTTATTTGCTGCCATCGATCTGCTCACCATCTTCCGCATATTCTTCGCTGCCAATGTATTCGCCGGTTTCATCATATTCTTCATAGTCATCTTCGTAGTCATTTTCATAATCAATGAACTCACCGGACTCGCGCGCCTGTGTTTCGCTCTTGATATCTATCTTAAATCCGGTCAGACGTGCGGCAAGTCTTGCATTCTGCCCTTCTTTACCGATTGCAAGTGATAACTGGTAATCCGGAACAACTACTTTTGCCGTTTTTTCTTCTCCGTCCGCAATAACAGAAATTACTTTTGCCGGACTCAATGCATTTTCAATCAACATTGCCGGATTTTCGTTCCAGGTGATAATGTCTATCTTTTCACCGCGCAGCTCATTTACAATCGCATTGACACGCGCTCCGTTCATACCAACGCATGCACCTACCGGATCCACATCCGGATCGTTGGACCATACGGCAATCTTGGTACGGCTGCCGGCTTCTCTTGCAATGCTTTTAATCTCCACAATTCCGTCCTTCACCTCTGTAACTTCAGACTCAAACAAACGTTTTACCAGCTCCGGATGTGTACGGGATACCAGAATTTTAGGTCCCTTCGGTGTGGATTTTACTTCAAGGATGTACAGTTTAATTCTTTCGGTTGGCTTAAAGATTTCGCCTTTGACCTGCTCATTTTCTGTCAGCATGGCATCCACTTTACCGAGATTGATGGAAACATTTCGCCCGACGTAACGCTGGACAATACCGGTCACGACATCTTTCTCCATGCTGTAATACTGGCTGAACAATACTTTCCGTTCTTCTTCCCGAATCTTCTGCAAAATTACATTTTTTGCATTCTGTGTCGCAATACGCCCAAATTCTTTGGATTTTACTTCTATATTAACAAGATCGCCAATCTGATATTCGGAATCAATCATCCGGGCATTCGCGAGAGAAATTTCCATACAGTCGTCTTCTACTTTTTCTACAACCGTCTTCTCCGCATATACACGAAACTCGCATGTCTCAGGGTCAATATTTACCTTGATATTATCTGCCTTTCCAAAATGATTTTTGCAGGCTGTCAGCAGTGAATTTTCAATTGCCTCCAGCAGCGTTTCCTTGCTGATATTTTTCTCCTTTTCCAAGATTGTAAGCGCTTCTAACAATTCGTTGTTACTCATTTTTTTATCCTCCAATTTTCTGTTATTTTATGCTAAAAGTCGAATGCTAAACGAATCAGTGCAATATCCTTCTTTTCAAAAACCATCTCTGTGCCTTCTTCTGCTTCTATGGTGACTGCATCTTCATTGTAGGATTTCAAAATGCCATAGAATTCCTTTTCCCCATTGATTGCCCGATAGGTTCTTACCTCCAGATTTTTACCGAGTGCTCTGACATAATCCTTTTCTTTCTTCAGCGGTCTTCCAAGTCCGGGGGAACTCACTTCAAAGATGTAAGAACCCTCTACGTAATCTTCACGGTCCAGGATCTCATTCATCTCCCTTGCAACGGTTTCACAGTCGTTGACCGTAATTCCGCCTTCTTTGTCTATATAAGCACGCAGATACCATTCAGAGCCTTCTTTTACGTATTCCACATCCACCAGCTCAAACTGATTCCGCTCCAAAACCGGAGAAATCAGCTCCTCGGTACGCTGCTCATATGTTTCTTTTTTTGACATACAACCACCTTTCTACTTATAAACGTGAATTGAGAGTGGACGCCATGCCCACTCTCAAAGTAAATAATCATCTTGTTATCTTAACTACCATACCACTTTCCAAAAGTAATTGCAAGTTATTTTTATGTTATTCTATCTGAAACTGTCGGATTAAAGTTCCAATTTTCTCTGCGCTTTCTTTTGTCTTGCCCGCAAGCTGATTGACAAGTTCCGAGCTGGCAGTAATCGAAGAGGTACTTTCTGCCATTCCCTGAATACCGACGGCTGCATCATTGTTTGAGATTGTGATTTCCTGAATAGACTTCGCCATACTGCTGATTGCCTCCGACAACTCCACAGAAGCCTGACTGAACTCTGTCACCAGCTCATTGATCTGGTTCGAATCCTGGTAGTAAATATCACCGACTCCCGCCATCGTTCCGTAATCCCGGATGACCTTCTCTTCCAAAAATACGAGTACCTTTTCCGCATTCTCCGCAAGATTTTCAACCGATGCAATCACGCGGACTGCAACTTCCTGAATTTGCGACACCGTATTTTTGGAATTCTCTGCGAGATTTCTGATTTCACCTGCAACTACTGCAAATCCCTTTCCTGCCTCTCCTGCTCTTGCCGCCTCAATCGCCGCATTTAATGCGAGTAGATTCGTCTGTTCGGTAATCTGTAAAATGGACTCGGACAGGACATGAATCTGTTCGATCGATTTTGACTGATCTATCGCATCCCGCAGTTCCTGTTTTACCTGCCGATGCATATCCTGAACAATTTCCTGTGCTTTGAGCGATCTTTCCTTAATCTCCATCGCACGCTCCCGAATTGCAGATACCGTCTGTGCTCCATCCTGTGCTTTCTGTGTTATGGTATCCACAGAACTTTCGATATCCATCGTTACCGCATTCATCTCTTCCATGGAAGCGGCTGTTTCTTCCATACCTGCAGAAAGCTCCTGGGTGGCCGCCGAAATAGTTTCGAGTTCGCCGTTCAATTCACCAATTTGATTCCCGGCATTTAAAGCTGAAGCATCTACCTCTCCCATTTCCACCGACAATCGTTGGATGATCTGCCGGATGGAAAGCTGCATTTCATAAATGACCTTCGTCAGCGTTCCAAGCTCATCCTTGCGTTTCCTGTCCTTCTCACTGATTTCCTGTGTAAAATCCAGAACAGATATCTTTTGTATGATTCCGGAAATCCTGTTTATCTGGGTAGAAATTCTTCTGCTGATCAGCAGACCGACCGCTACGGCAATGAGCAGGCTGATCGCTACGACCAGAAGGATGACCGTCATCAGATCTCTGCTGTTCTTTAAAATTTCTTTCTGCGGCACCGTAATTACGATAACAAGACCATTATCCAGCGTATCATACGCAAGTTCGCTCTTTTCTCCCTTCCAGTTTATCTCTTCTACTCCGGAAGTATTTTTTTTCATATTTTCTGACAGGATTTTATATTTTCCGTCATCCACTTCGCTGATATTTTTCCCTTCATTCTCTGCTTTATCGACCATAACAGTCCCGTCGTTGTTGAGCAGAAAGGCATATCCGCTGTCATATACATGCGTGTCGAGAATCAGATCCCGCAGATCTTCAAAAGAAAGATCCACACCTGCAACTCCCAGTAACTCCCCATCTATATATAACGGCATTGTGTAAGAAATCATATTGACATTCGAAATCGAATCTACGTAAGGCTCAGACCAGACGCCTTCTCCCGCTTTGATCGGATCGTAATACCAGCTGAGGTCTTCATTTGATTCATCAAATTCATCCAGCGCATATCCGTTCAGTTCCATAGCACTCTTTTCCGTTGCCTGATCATAGGAATAGGCTATATCATAGGCTTTACTGCCACCGGTCACTTCCGGGGCAAAATTCACGTAAAGTCCCACAATATCTTCATTTATGGATCCCATACTTTCAATCATCGGTGAGAGCTCTTTTTCCAGCTTTTGCATATAGGTGTCGTCGTTTATTTTTTCGCTGTCTGTCTGCTCAATGACATATGCACCAATCTCTTGAACCGTATTTTCCATCTTGGTTGACAGAATGGAAAATTCATTCCCCTTGCTTCCTGCAATCTGCAAAATCTTATCTTTTGCTTCCTCTTTCATCATCTTCGAACTTTGTGCGGAAACCAGACCGCCGATCAACGATGCCATAATGACGGAACTGATGACGATACATAAAATAATCTGTGTGCCTATTTTTTTCATAATTCCCAAAACCTCTCTTTTGTAAAGTGACTCTGCCTAAATTCAAATCTGGTTTTCACCATCATTTTTGTTCATTATAATTCGTCACCCTGCCAAAAGCAACGGATATTTTACCTAGTCCAATTGATTTTATCGGAATCTTTATATGTCAAAAAACAGAAAATAAAATCGTAAAATTAATGGTTGCTTTTTCAATTTTTCTATGCTATACTCATAAACGGTTCGTCGGTCAGGACACTTGTTTCACAAGATAGATACAATGATGCGATTTCCCTCGAACAATTTCCGTATTGTTATAAAATATCTTTTATGGTTCGTTGGTCAAGCGGTTAAGACGCCGCCCTCTCACGGCGGAATCAGGGGTTCGATTCCCCTACGAACTGTTTTGTTACTTTTTATAAAATACTTTTTGTGGTTCGTTGGTCAAGCGGTTAAGACGCCGCCCTCTCACGGCGGAATCAGGGGTTCGATTCCCCTACGAACTGTTTGTTATTTTTTAATAACAGCCCAACCCGAAAAAGGACTGGATGTATTTGCATCCAGTCTTTTTTATTTGTCTTCTTTCCTATTTAATATAGAAGAAAGCAATGTGTAAGGTGCTCATCTTGCGATAAAATTTGATCGTTTCGTAATCCATTCATGCAAAAAGTGTGAGCTTTGCTCACACTTTATTCTGCCCAAACTCAATCCTTGTACTTCACTCTGATGGAATCAGGAAAAATACACCAGTTCATCTTCCGGCTTTTCTGCAGGTTCGATCAAAACCGGATAGAGCACCGGTCCTTTCCCACGGTATTCTTTTGCAAATTCCACACGTACTTCCGCCGTAAGATTAACCCAGGACTTATGCCCGACTTCTTTCGAATTCGGATATTTTGTCATAAATCCGATAAACGATACATCTTCCGCACAGCAGGTCATGGCAAATCTGCCCGGAACAAACATTCCCTTTTTCATTTTCTTTTCCGGATTATAGATCAGTGCGAGAAATTTTATCTTTTTGCGATCATATTTTTTCGGATTTTCCATTGCATCCATATACCAGATGGCATAGTCCGCATCACTTAACTCGATAACCTCCTGATCGATATCAAATGGAAGTTCTTCATTCTCATTCTCATCGATGCTTCCATCCGCACGCTCATAGACAATCTGTGCCGGACGATTCTGTGCCTTGACAACACGACGGAATTTACCCTTTGGTGTATCATCATCACAACGGTTGAAAATAACCACATCCGCCTTAAATAACTGCTCCATGATCATTTGACGCATATTATTCAGATACATCTCAAACGTAGTGGCATCCACGGTTGCGAGTGACTGCACAATGACCCAGCCCTTCGGCAGTTTTGTCTCGAGCAGGGTTGCAATATCCCATGTCCCGTTGTATTCAATAAACACCTGATCCGGAAGATATTCCATATTGAGCTGCTGCAGCGCCTCTTCATTAAATGCATCCTGCTCTTCTATCGTGACAACCTGCGCATGAACAGACTTCAATTTGTCTTCCTCGTATTCAACTTCACCGTCTTCACAAGCCAGAATCAGTGTTTTATCGCCTCCGCCAAAGTCATTTTCAAACAGTGTTTCTTTGATCAATGACGTCTTTCCACTGTCCATAAATCCTGTAAATAAATATACCGGTATCTCTTGCATAACGTTCTACCTTTCCCTGACTGTCTTCTTCTGTCAGATTCCAAATAATTCTTCGATACCGTGCTCTTTCAGATCAGTTCCGATTACACAGATCCTTCCGGTATATTCCGGTTCTCCGTCACGAAGTTCATATTCGCCCGGAACCATGTCAAAATAAATCCACGAACCGTTCACATCCTCTACCATACCCTTTGCACGCAGAATTACACCATATTCCTCGGTGTCGCTCAGTGTCTTTAAAATTTGCTCGATTGTCTCTTTTGTGAATTTATGCGGAGTTTCTTTTCCCCAGCTTGTAAATACTTCATCTGCATGATGGTGATGATGGTGATCATGGTCATGACATCCGCAGGTACAGTTCTCATCATGCTCATGATGATGCTCGTGGTCGTGATGATGTTCATGCCCATGTTCCTCATGATCGTGATGATGCTCGTGCTCATGTTCCTCATGATCGTGATGATGCTCGTGCTCCTCGTGGTCATGTTCGTCGTGGTCATGATGATGCTCGTGCTCATGTTCCTCTTCTTCCTCCTGGTGATGTGCTTCGGCCAGCAGTTTCATTTCCAGAGAGTCCTGTCCTTCGATTACTTTTAAAATCTGCTCTCCCTTTATGCTGTCCCATGGAGTTGTAATAATTGCAGCCTTTTCATTCAGCGTCTGCATCTGCTTCACACAAAGCTCCAGCTGCTCTGTTGTCGCATTCTGGCTTCTGCTTAAGATAATGGTCGTCGCATATGCGATCTGATTATTAAAAAACTCTCCGAAAGCTTTCATCTGTTTGGATGCCTTGGTTGCATTTACTACCGTAACAAGTGCGTTCAGTTTCACATCCTGCTCTTTCTCAACATCGATAACAGACTTCATGACATCAGACAACTTTCCGACGCCCGACGGCTCAATTAAAATACGGTCCGGATGGAATTTCTGAATGACCTCATTTAAGTTCTTTCCGAAATCACCCACCAGTGAACAGCAGATGCAGCCGGAATTCATCTCGGAAATCTCAATGCCGGCATCCTTTAAAAAGCCGCCGTCAATACCGACTTCACCGAATTCATTCTCGATCAGCACGATCTTCTCTCCCTGAAATACTTCCTCGATCATCTTTTTTATGAAGGTTGTCTTGCCTGCTCCCAGGAATCCTGAGATAATATCAATTTTTGTCATAATAATTCCCTCTTTCTTATATAAGCGTTTTTTCAAAAACGTAGTCTTTTACTTCCATAGGAAATATAGCAGAATAATCCCAAATTAACAAGTAAAAACTTTCTAAACAGACGTCTACGCCTGTCCCGACATGCGATACAATTTCTCATAAAGTCCCTGTTTTGCCATCAGTTCCTCGTGTGTTCCCTCTTCTTCAATCCCCTGTTCGGTCAGAACAAGTATCTTCTCCGCATTCCGGATTGTACTGAGCCGATGAGCGATTACAAAGGTCGTACGGTTTTTGGCCAGCTTTTCCAAAGACTCCTGCACGACTTTTTCACTCTCATTGTCCAACGCAGAGGTCGCCTCATCGAAGATCAGTACCGGAGGATTTTTCAAAAATACCCGGGCAATCGACAATCGCTGTTTCTGACCTCCGGATAATTTGATGCCACGCTGTCCGATATCCGTGTCATAACCATTCGGAAGATTCTGAATAAATTCATGTGCATTTGCATTTTTTGCAGCTTCAATCACTTCCTCTCTCGATGCATGCGGTTCTCCGTAGCGGATATTTTCGAGTACGGTTCCCGCAAACAGATAGACATCCTGCTGCACGATCCCGATATGATTGCGGAGGCTTTTCAGCTGTATGTCCCGGATATCTCTGCCGTCCAGCAAGATTCTCCCGCCTGATACATCATAAAACCGCGGAATCAGACTGCAGAGCGTACTCTTTCCCGCTCCCGAAGATCCAACCAGTGCCATATAGGAACCTGCCTTCACATCCAGGTTGATGTGATTGAGGACTCTCTCCGTATTTTCTTCATAGCGGAAGGATACATTTTCAAACAGCAGATCTCCCTTTACATTTTTCAGTTTTACCGCACCTTTTCGGTCCGCAATATCCGGCTCGATTGCAAGGATTTCCATAAAACGCTCAAATCCGGAATACCCATTCTGAAATTGCTCTGTAAAGTCAATCAGTGTTTTTACCGGATCCGTAAATACCCCGATGTATAGAAGAAAGGTGATCAGATCGGTGATCTCCACGCTTCCCTTTGTGATAAAAATACCGCCCGTCACTACTACAATAATTGTAATCATCGTGGTAAAACCGCCAAGTCCTGCATGATAACCGCCCATATAAAAATAGCTGTCCTTCTTGGCTGACAAAAATCCATCATTTCCTTTTTTAAATTTTTCTTTTTCAATTGACTCATTCGCAAAAGATTTCACAACCCGGATGCCGGAAAGATTATCTTCAATCTGGCTGTTGATTTCCGCTATTTTCACACGGTTTTGCTTGAAGGCACGTTTCATGCGCCGGTTAAAGAAGTAAGCATACCCGACCATAAGCGGAACCAGAGCAAACGCACAAAGCGTCAGTTTTGGACTGATTCCCATCAAAATCAGGAAGGCACCGATAATTTTTATCACAGAGATCACGATATTCTCCGGCCCATGGTGCATCAGCTCACTGATGTCGAACAGATCCGTCGTGATACGCGACATCAGCTGTCCGACCTTCTGATTGTCATAAAAGGAAAATGACAGTTTCTGATAATGTGCAAATATCTCCGCACGCATATCGTATTCAATCTTTGCGCCCATCACATGACCATAGTTCGAAATGAAAAAATTACAGTAACATTCCACGGCTACGAGCACGAGCATTCCGGCGCCGATCTGAAGGATCAGGTAAAAAGCCTCCTGTGCCGGCATATAAATTACTTTGGATGTGATGTAGCGGACCAAAAGCGGAATTACAAGCGTCACCGCTGCTGCCACAATCGCAAAAAACATATCTGCAGAAAACACGGGCAGATATGGTCTATAATAAGATATCATTTTTTTCAAATTCTGATTCATTTCTATTCTCCTGTTCTGTCTGAAACAATTCGGTAGGCGGAATTGAATTTTATCACAAATCATACTATAATGGGCTGAGAAAATCAAGGAGGTTACTATATGGACCCAAAGAAAACTTATTACAAACATCTGGCGGACACCATCATCAAAAATCTGGATAAGCGTCAGATGGAGGGATATTATTTTGAAACTTCGGCGGAAGCAATTGCAAAGGCAAACAGTTTCCTGACCAAAGGAACCACAGTTGGATACGGTGGCTCCATGTCACTGGCAGAATCCGGCATGCTTGCATCCTTGCAGGATAACCCGGACATTCTTCTTTTTGACCGGAGCAAAGCAAAGGATGAAGAAGAGACCACTCGCATCTATCACCAGGCACTCGACAGTGACTATTACTTCATGAGCAGCAATGCCGTTACGGCAAAAGGAGAACTGGTGAACATCGACGGGCGTGGAAACCGTTTAGCTGCTCTTATTTATGGACCAAAGTATGTGATTCTCTTCGTGGGTATGAACAAAGTCTGTTCCAATGTGGAGGATGCGATTCATCGGATACATAATATTGCCGCTCCACAGAACTGCATCCGGCTTAACTGCAAGACACCGTGTTCCGTCACGGGCGTCTGTGCTGACTGTCTCTCCCCGGAATCACCTTGCAGCCAGACGGTTATTACCAGAAGAAGCGGTGTCCCAGGCAGGATCAAGGTATTCCTGATCGGCGAGGAACTTGGCTATTAAAAGGAATCATTCAAAAGAGCATTGTCTGCCATGAGTCAACAGACAATGCTCTTATTTATCTATCACAAAGCTCCTGAAAAGAAGTAATGTAGCAGTCTGCTTCCCTCTTTATTTCCTCCTGCTCATAACTGGAATGGATATCTTCCACGCCTACCGCGTAAAATCCTCCCATTTTGGCACCTCTGACACCCTTTAATATATCCTCATAAACGACACAGTCTGATGCTGTAAGCCCAATCTTTGCAGCGGCATTCTCATAAATATCCGGAAATCCCTTAGCTCGTTTCACCTCCGTGATTACGGTATAGGAATCAAAATATTTCAGGATATCATGGTGTTTCAGACAGGGCAGAAACAACCGTTCATCGGACGAGGTGGCAGCCGCAATCTTCACCCCGCACTCCCGCAGCTGCATCAGATATTCTTTTACACAGGGTTTCAATTCGACGTTATAGGTATAATCCCATACCGCCATTTCAAACCACTCATCCACAATGGCTTCCGGTGATTCATCGAGTCCAAACCGCCGAATCGTATAATCGGCAGCATCTTTAAAATGCTTCGCCGTAATCTCCTTCAGATAATCCTCCGGTACTTCCAAACCTCTTTTCCCAAGAAAGTCAATATCAATCTGCCTCCAAACGCCCATGGAATCCAATAGCGTACCGTCCAGATCAAAGATTGCCCCTTTTTTTTGCGGCAGCATCTTTACATCCGATCCGGTGCTGAAAATCCCAACACATCAATACTGATTTCCAGTGCACGCTTTGTAAGCTCCAGGAGGCGGATGTAGGAGGACTGAACCTTCTCATCCTCTTCAGTCATAATTTTCGTTTCATGATAGAAATGGTTGAACGCATTTGCAAGATCATAGATATAAGAACATACTTTATGCGGTGCAATTTCCTCAAATGCATTTTCCAGCATTCCATTGAACTTGCTGATTTCCAGCATCAGAGCCTTCTCACTCTCGGAATGGGCTGCAAGAATTCCGGCACCGGCAGCATCTTTTCCGGATCCCCTGTATTTATTCAGAATCGACTTCATACGGACAATCGTATATAAAATGTACGGCCCTGTATTTCCTTCAAAAGAGGTGAAGCGATCCATATCAAAAATATAGTCTTTGGAAGCCTGATTGGATAAATCCCCGTATTTAACGGCTGACAAAGCTACTACCTTCGCCGTTTCTCTGGCCTGCGCATCATCAACAGTCCGGTTATCTGCAATCTTTTGATACATTTCTTCATTGATTCCGGCAATCAGGTTCTCCAGACGCATGACACCGCCTTCTCTTGTCTTAAAAGGCTTACCGTCTTTTCCGTTCATGGTTCCAAATCCAAGAAACCGCAATTTTGTATCTTCCTCCACCAGATGGGTCTTTCTTGCACAGCGGAATACCTGTGTAAAATAAAGCTCCTGCCGTTTGTCCACGACGTAGATAATCTCATCCGGATGATAATCCTTCATACGCCATACGATGGTCGCCAGATCCGTAGTGTTATAAAGAGAAGCACCGTCCGATTTTAAGATCATACAAGGAGGGATATCCTTCGTATCGGATTCCTCTTTGACATCCACTACCAGCGCACCTTCACTGATATAGGCGTAACCGTCCTTTTTCATTTTCTCCACCATATCCGGAATATAAGGCTGTGCATCCGACTCACCTTTCCACAATTCAAAAGAGACATTCAGATTCTCATAGTTCTTTTTCAAATCTGTCACGGATACATTTAATATATGGCTTAACAACGCCTGATAACCTCTTCTTCCGTGCTGAAGCTCATAGGTTGCCTGCATCGCCTGTTCTTTAAATTTCTCATCCTCTTTGGATCTTCCACTGGCAGTCGGATAGATGTCCTCCAGCTCGGATATCGTAAATGGGGCTTCCTGTGGATATTCTCCTTCAAAATCTGCATCAAAATAGACGAGTTCAGGTTTTCTCTCTCTCAGCTCCGTAATAATCAGCCCCATCTGCAGACCCCAGTCTCCCAGATGAACGTCACCGATCACATTGTGCCCGATGAACTTACCGATCCGCTTGATGCTTTCTCCGATGATTGCAGAACGCAGATGTCCGACATGAAGCGGCTTTGCGACATTTGGTCCGCCATAATCGATCATGATTGTTTTTGGCTCTGCCGTTTTCTCTGCACCAAGCCGCGCTTCATCCTCCTGCATATCCCGCAGATACGCCGCCAGATATTCGGCAGACAGCTTCAGATTGAGAAATCCCGGATTGACAGCTTCCACCAGTTCAAACATCGGCTCCTCCTGCAGTTTTTCAACAACTGTTCCGGCAATCGCAATCGGTGCCTTTTTATATTCTTTTGCCGCAGCCATAGCACCGTTGCACTGATATTCACAAAGATCCGGTCTGTTGGAGCAGGTCACCTTTGCATATTTGGCATCATAGCCGGCTTCTTCGAATGCGGTCACCATTTTATCGGTAATCAAATCCAGAATTTTCTTCATTTTCCTTTGTTCCTTTCATAGTCATAGTAATTCTTCTGACTGATACTGCTCCTACTATTCTATACACAGATGGAAAAAAAGTCAAAGTATTCTTTGGTGATTCTATGCGAAGAAATTCTCTGCCAGCATAAACGTTCCGATTTTTTCCACGTCTCCGGTCAGATATACAGTCATATCTTCCATAATCTCAATCAGGAGTTCTCCGCCCGGCATTTTCACATGCACGCTTCCGTCCACAAGTCCGAGTCGATATGCCGCAGATGCTGCCGCGCATGCACCTGTTCCGCAGGCCAGCGTATAACCTGCTCCTCTTTCATAGATTTCAATCTGTATATGATTCCGGTCGATGACATGACAGAGCTGCATGTTGATTCGGTTCGGAAAATACGATGCGTTTTCGACATACGGGCCTAGTTCCTTTGCCTTTCCTGCGTTCACCTCCTCCATCATGATCACACAGTTCGGATTGCCGACAGACACGCAGGTGGCATTATACAACTGTCCATGAAAGATCAACGGATCATTGACAATTTCATCCTCACTGTAGAACACACGCACCTTCTGCTCTTTTTCTTCTGTCTGCGCTTCTTTTTGCCGATAAGTACGCAGCACTCCTCCGGCAAATTTCGCCTTACCCATATTCACACGCATCCTGCTTCCGTCGTCATTCAAAAAATCGACCGTCACATCCCCCGACTTCGTTGACAACGTAAATACTTCTTTTTTTACATACCCCTCATCCAACAGATACTTTGCAAAAATCCGTACTCCGTTTCCGCTTCGCTCCGTCTCACTTCCGTCGGAATTAAAAATCTGTACGTAGATTTTCCCGTCCCGCATCAGCGGCCCATACAGGATTCCGTCTGCGCCAACTCCGATATTTCTTCTGCAGAGTCTCACGATATGGCGCTCTTGCAGCTTTATTTCATTTTTATTCGGGTCCAGCACCAGATAATCATTCCCAAGACCGTGATATTTTTTCAGTATCAGGCTGTCATGCATTGTCCGCACTCCGCATATACTTATTCTTTATAGATTATGCAGGAATTAAGAAGTCCTATGCCAAAAGAACCCGTTTTCTGCAAAAAAACAGAAATCAGGCCATTCTCAACAGCCTGATTCCCGTTTCTGTTCGTCAAATCTTATGCTTCATATCCATTCGGATTGTTTTTCTGCCATCTCCAGGAATCTGCGCACATTTCGCGAATTCCGTATTTCGCTTCCCAGCCAAGTTCTGTTTTTGCCTTTGCAGGATCAGCATAGCAGGTTGCAATATCGCCCGGACGTCTTGGTTTGATCGCATAAGGAATCTTGATATCGTTCGCCGCCTCAAAATTCTTGACGATGTCCAGAACACTGTATCCAATTCCAGTACCCAGATTATAGACACAGAGACCTGCCTTCTCTTCAATCTTCTTCAACGCTTTTACGTGTCCGACCGCAAGATCGACGACATGGATATAATCACGGACTCCCGTTCCGTCCGGTGTATCATAATCATCTCCGAATACACCGAGTTCTTTTAATTTTCCGACAGCAACCTGTGTAATATACGGCATCAGGTTGTTTGGAATACCGTTCGGATTCTCGCCCATCGTTCCTGACGGATGCGCTCCGATCGGGTTGAAATAGCGAAGCAGGATCACATTCCATTCCGGATCTGCTTTCTGCATATCCATAAGAATCTGCTCTAACATGGATTTTGTCCATCCATACGGATTGGTGCACTGTCCCTTCGGGCATTCCTCGGTGATTGGAATCATGGCAGGATCGCCATATACCGTTGCAGAAGAGGAAAAGATGATATTTTTACATCCGTGCTCACGCATGACATCTACCAGTGTCAGGGTTCCGGCAATGTTATTATTATAATATTCCCACGGTTTTGCAACGGACTCTCCGACTGCTTTTAATCCGGCGAAATGAATGCAGCTGTCAATGCTCTCTTTTTCAAATACCTCATTTAAAATATCCCGGTCCAAAATATCGCCTTTATAAAAAGTTACTTTTTTTCCGGCCAGCGCTTCCACTCGCTCCAGTGATTTTTCACTGGAATTCGAAAGATTGTCAAGTACGACTACTTCATATCCGGCGTCTAATAATTCCACGCAGGTGTGGCTTCCGATATAACCGGCGCCTCCTGTAACTAATATTGACATATGATACATCTCCTTTTTCATATTGATTTGATTTTACCATTTTCTGCCTTTGAATGCAAAGTCAGAATCTTTAAGAATTTCTGTATGTTCCTGTAAACCGGTACCGACTGTGCTTTCAGTATATCTTTTTTTGTGTTTTGGTAACAGCATCAAATGTATAACAAATATGCAATTATGTTGCATCATATCACGATTTTTATTATAATATTTGAAAAGGATGTGGTAAAAATGGACCCAAAATACAAAAATTCTTATAAAGATACAAAGAAAGAGCTGGTATCTCTTTCTGTCTATAATGTCGGATTTCAAAAATGTGAACCCCGCTATCAGTGGGGCCCCGGTGTCCGGGATCACTATCTGATCCATCACATTATTTCCGGAAAGGGCTATTATCAGACGAACAGCACTACCTATGAGCTTCATTCCGGAGACACCTTTCTGGTCTATCCGCAGACAGAGGTAACTTATTATGCCGATGCACTCACGCCGTGGGAATATGCCTGGGTCGGCTTCAACGGAAGTGATGCCGCCATTATTTTAAAAGCGACTGATTTTTCCAAAGCGCATCCGGTAATTCCTACGAGTCCCATGACAAATACCATCAAAAAACACCTGCTCGGCATTTACGATGCCCGCGGGAACGGCTTTATGGACTCCGTGGAAATGACCGGCCGCCTCTACCAGACACTTGCGCTTTTCATGAAAAATGCAAGCAGCAGCGACCAGCTGAACACCGCCGGCAGCTATGTGCAGACTGCGATTGCCTATATTTCCGCCAATTACTCCTATCCAATCACAATTGAAGACATTGCGCACTATGTCGGAGTCAGCAGAAGTCACTTGTTCCGCTCGTTTGAAACGGTACTGGACCAATCTCCGAAGGAATACCTGACACACTTCCGCATCAAGCAGGCAGGTTATCTTTTGGAGCACTCGTCCTTATCCATCGCTGCAATTGCCAATTCTGTTGGTTTTGACAATGGACTGTATTTTTCCAAGACCTTTCACAAAATCAGAGGAATGGCCCCGCGGGATTACCGCCAGATGAAACAGGACTCCAAATCCGGATGATGCAAAAAACAGGAGACAGCCTTACAACTGTCTCCTGTTTTTTATTTTACGGTAACCGTTATCGTCGTCTTTGCTTTACTGTTATTTGCGGCAGTTACGGTGATCTTGGCCGTTCCTTTTTTCTTTGCAACAATCTTTCCGCTTGCAGAAACCGTGGCTACACTCGTTTTGCTCGATTGATACAGGAATTTACTGCATGCCGTCTTTGAAGGAAGTGTAGTCTTGATCTGGAAGGATTTTCCTTTTGCAAGGCTTAACTTTGTCTTGTTTACGTTAAGTTTATCCGGTGCCTTGAGCACTGTCACTTTACAGGTAACCTTCACTCCGTCTGCTGTCTTTGTCGTGATGGTTGCTGTACCTGCACTCTTTGCAGTGACAACACCCTTACTCGATACCACTGCCACCGAGGTTTTGCTGCTCGCCCAGGTAACACTCTGAGACGCAGTATCCGGACTTACCGCTGCCGTTAAGGCAGCCGTCTCTTTGACACCAAGGGACACGGATGTCTTATTCAGATATACAGTTTCAGCCTTTGTCTCCGGCACTTGCAGAAGGGTATTTGCAACCAGCTTTTCCGCCCGGTTGATCAGGAAATTGATATCCGCTGTCGTTGCATCCGTCTGCTGATCCAGTGTCTGAGCTTTGGAAAGCAGACTCTTCATCTGTACCTTCACGGCCGCACTGTAATTACTCTGTCCGGAAGCTGTCTTTAAAGATGCAATCACATCTTCAAGAGCACGCTTATCAACTTCGATATATTTCATTTCGTGATAATTGTTTACGGAAGCATCGCTGTTGTAGGTATGAACCAGCGTGTTGTATTCCTCTACCGTAACCGGTATCATTCCGCCGTGGCACCCGATATCACCGCCCGTACGTCCATATCCGCTCGTCAGCTTCGTAATACTGTCCGGATCCGAAAGGTCATAGGTTACGTACGGTTCATACCGTGTCTGCATATTCCCGTAGTAGTCAATCATGACACACCATTCATCCCGGTCGATGAATTTGAACATGGTGGCACCCTCATAAGCACCTGCTTTGCTTTCCATGCTGCTCTGCGAAATATAGGAAAAATGATTTCCGGTCGATTCGCGCTGAAACCAGTTATAAACTACATCCGCCTTGGTATAGTCATCCAGACTGGCAATATCCGCAAGTGTGGAATACGTCGTTCCGTTCAAGGTGTACGGCGTAATTCTCGTTGGGTTGGAATTGTCATAATCCACCAGCGGGTCTAAGACACTGCTTGCGCTCATGAGCTGGATATGATTATTCGTTTCGTCTTTTACCAGCCGGAACAGTGTCCCAAACGGATTGCCATTTTCATCAGCCACCCAAAGCTGTGAAGTATCGATATTTCCATAACCGGAGTTATTGGAAATCAGTTTTCCGTATTTTGCATAAAAAGCCTCTTCTTCATAGAGCTTGGTAGGGCCAAACGTCACAAAATCACTGGTCTCATTACAGTACAGTCTGTTTCTTGCATTTCCGTCTGTGCCTACCCGGCAGGACCAGTAAACCAGATAGTTATTCTTTTCCGGATTATAGATTGCCTCCGGTGCCCATGCCGCTCCGGCGTCAATCTCTGTTCCGACATCAATATAGCGTCTCTCCCAATGCACCCAGTCCTCTGTCTCATAGACAAACAGCTTTGTGCTTCCCGCCGACGACATCGTTCCCCAGTTTCCAACCGTGTTGCTTGCCAGATTGCCGCCGTATTTGGATGCCATAGTATTTAAATCTGTCGCCAGTAGCCATACCTTATTCGAATCACTGCCGTCTGTCTTGCAGCCCCTGATCAGATAAGGATCGCGGACACCCTGATCATCTCCTTCAAACGGAAACAGTACCGAAGCGTCACCGCTCACGGTTTCACTGATATCCGTTCCGGATTTCACCGTATAGTTCACGCTCGTACTGCTGACCTTCTGGATACTGTCCGTGTAATCACTGCCGGCCAAAAATGCAGGATTGCAGCCATTTAATGCCGTCCAGTTCAATCCATCCTCGCTTAGAAAGAAATGAAGCTGCTGTACATCCTTGCTCTCGCTCGTATCGGAAAAGCAGGTATAGACATAGCCCGCATAGGAATTATCGGACAATCCCTCCCTGATCGTCAGCGGAAATGTCTTTTCATAGACTGCCCCATCGGCCGTGACCGTTGCCTTCAGTTGAAACGAGTAATTTCCATTACCGGCATAAGGTCTGGTTACCTTTAAGGTATTTCCGCTCACCGATACATAAGAAGTATCTGCATTCCCAACACTGTATGTAATAACCGCATTGCTCAACCCTTCTACGGAATCCGGCAATATCAGATCACCGGTAAGCAGTTGGTTAATTTCGGATTCCTGTATCGTCAGTCCCGCTTCCACGGTATTGGAAATATCTTCCTGAGCCTGTACGGTAAGCCCGGCAGCAGGTAAGGAACCCGCTGTCAGAGCTGATGTAAGGCATACCGCAAGCAACGTATTTCGGATTCTGCGTTTCATAACAACTTGCCTCCTGTTAACTATTATTTTACTTAACTGTGATTTTTTTTGTCATTGTTACAGATCCAACTTTCGCGGTAACAATTACGGTTCCCTTTTTCTTGGCTGTCAGCTTTCCTTTCGTATTGATGGTCGCGATACTCTTTTTATTTACAGACCATTTTACAGTTCCAGTGATCCCCGTCACCTTCAGTGTTGTGGATTTTTTTGCTTTTACACTGCTGCTTCCAGAAATATCTCCTACCTTTATCGTGATATTTTTCGTAATACTCTTCCCGCCGGCTTTGATCTTTACCGTTACAGTTCCGGTTCCTGCTTTTTTCGCGGTCACTTTACCGGCAGAGGATACCGATACGGCTCCTGCAGCAGTATAGGTAACGCTTGGTTTTGCATTTTTGACCGCGGTTGGATAAGAAACGGTGATACTGGTCGTTTTTCCGTTTGCGATCTGACTTGCAGCTGCTTTTGCGGTCACTTTGGAAAGATCTAAATCCACCTGTACCAATGTCTGATATTCCATTGCAAATCCGTCATATTTTGACGTTACCGTAACCGTAACGCGGGAATAACCTGCTTTCAGCCCGGTAACCACCCCTTCCTGATAGGATGCGACTGCCGTATTACTGGAAGAATAGGATATTGTTACCATATTCTTGATTTCACTCGGAACAGTAAACAGTGTTGCTTTTTCATTCACACTCAGTGCCTTGTTCGTCACCAGCTTCGTTTCGTCTATATAGGAAAACGGATCTTTATATGCAGCGTTGTACTCCAGATTTTTAACTGCTTTTGTAATGGCGGTGGTCACAGAATCCACAGTGGTCTGATTATTTGCGGAATCCGCTTTTTCCATTGCCTTTTTCAATGCTGCTCTGGAATCCTCCGTATAATTCGTACTTGCATAAGCCGTCTTTGCAGCTGAAAGTGCATTGTTTAAAGCCGTCTTATCCAATGCTTTAACAGTCAGCGGAAAACTCTTCGTTGCGGCTAAGGCGCCGGAGGTCACAGTTGCGGTCAGATTCACTGTCTGGTCTGTGCTTTTGTTTAAAACCAGGCCGTCATTACTGATGATTTCCGGATGGTCGGATACCCAGCTTACATCCATTTCATCAAAAGTGTCCGGCAATGCCAGATTATAACGAACCGCAGATGCAGAGGTGTTCTTGCTTCCGAGAATATCCGTTTCCGTCAGATTTTCACTTACTTTTGCCAGAAGTGCTTCCTGATAAGCCGGATCGGATAACTGAACCTCTTCATCATTCAGCGCACTGCTGTAAACCCGGAACCCGGATATTTTTCCTACGAAGTTTGTATCCTGTGACCAGCATGATTTTCCGATATAACCCAAAATATTATTTTTACAGCCGTTTGTAATGATGTCGTCTACAATGCTGTAACCAGACTGCAATTCTCCTCCGACCTTTACGCCGTCAATGTATAATTTGACCGTTCCCTCGTCAAATACCATGTCAATTGTATAGAATTTTTCATTTTCATTTACGATTCCGGTCGAAAACAACTGCTCTGTACTGTTATTCTTAATACCGGCTCTTACTTCATTTCCTCCAAATCCAAACAACGGACAATAGAACAGATAGTTTGTTCCCGTTGTTTTCGGATTAGAGCCGATACAGAACAGCCAGGAGGTTCCTCCGGCACTCGAGCTTCTGGAATAAGTTGCTTCTATCGTAAACTTCTCCTTATCCGGCAGCGCATCCATGATTCCAATCGGAAGGTCCAGATAGCTGCTCGTATTTGTGATATTCATCACACTTTTTCCATCCTCGGTGGTAAACGTCACATAATCCGGATTGTGGATGGTGGCATCATTGCCATGCCCGGACGTATCCACCAGCTTGCCGTCTACCGCTTTTGACAGGTCATATTCCACTGCAAGATCCTGATTGATTCCACTGTCATCCTGTACCGTGACTGTAGTCGCTGCAGTCTTAACCGTTCCTCCTACAGCTACGGTTGTTGTGATCTTCGCCGTACCGGCTTTCACCCCTGTTACCGTACCGTTCGCATCTACCGTTGCAACGGACGTATCGTCAGACTCATAGGAAATAACTGCTGTCGTAATCGTGGACGGAAGTGTAACACTTACTTTTTGGGTAAAGCCCGGATACATGCTCAGGCTCTCTGTTGCGGTAAATCCCTCTGCCGCAAACACCGTTTCGTCCGTGGCACCATCATACAGATAGCGTACCTCACTTGGTGTCAGCGTTTCATCATAAATCTGCACATCATCCATACATCCGACAAACTCAGCATCCCAATTCGAAACGCCAAGATAAATACTCTGATTTGTGCCGTTTAATGCTTCTGCAGCTCCCCCACTTGCAACCAGCACTCCATTTATATATGCACTTAAAGTATTTCCGGACTGTGTCAGGGTCAGATTACTCCAGGTATCCTTTGCCAGCACTGCGCCGCTTGTAAGACTTGCCCATTTGTAAGTGGAGCCGTCATTTGTCCAGATTTTGCAGTTATTGGTGTTATTGTATCCGGAGACCGCCACCCATTTTTCCGGACTGTGATAACCCAGAAACAGAACCGGTGAATTGGTCGCTATCGTTCCACTCGGCTTTACCCACATCGAAATGGAATAATCCGAACCGAGATTCGTCTGATTCAGATGAAGGCCATAATCGCCAAGCTTTACTGCAGAATCACCGCTCTCACCTGTCCTTCCGGTATCATAAGTGATGCTTCCGCTCCATGCTCCTAATCCGGTAATGACCGCCGATGCATCTCCAAGCGTTCCATCGAAGTGATAGGATGCTACTGGTGTCGGCTCATCGGCAGCCCTCGTCAAAAACTCATCCCCCGTAAAAACTGACGTAAAGATAATTGCTCCCGCCAGAAAACTGCTCAGAATTTTTTTCCCTCTCATGATCTGTACCCCCATCTATATTTTTTTA
>JAEWCQ010000002.1 GCA_023390555.1 Bacillota bacterium
AATTGGAAAGACAGGGAGGAGATCAAATGGATTGGATAAAATGTCTGAATCAGACAATGGATTATGTGGAGGAAAATCTGCGGGGAGAAATATCCTATGATCAAATGGCAGAAATCGCATGCTGCTCGGTATACAATTTTCAAAGAATGTTTTCCTATATCGCACAGATGCCTCTCTCCGAATATATCAGAAGCCGCAGAATGACACTTGCCGCTTTTGATGTTTTAAAAGGTGAGGATCGTATTCTGGATATTGCACTGCAATATGGTTATGATTCGCAGGATGCATTTTCTCGTGCTTTTCGGAAATTTCACGGCGTTCTGCCCTCTGTGGTCAGAAGTGAGATCGTCACACTGAAATCCTGTCCAAGACTCTCGTTCCAAATCGAGATAAAAGGAGCAGAAAAAATGAAGTATCAAATTGAAAAATGGCCGGCTTTCAAGGTGGCCGGAGTTTCGGAAAGAATGAAGACCGAACTGGCATTTCAGCTTGTACCACAGGTTTGGGAAAGAGCATGGAAAGAAGGAACCATGCAGAGGCTTACAGAGTTTTATCCGGATTATCGCCCCGCGGGATTTCTGGGTATCGCGGCCGGAGGACAATGGGGTGCTGCCGATGAAATGGACTATATAATCGGTGTCACAAATTATGTAGATTCGCCGGATTGTGAACGAATGCCGGCCCCCGAGGGAATGCAGGAGTTTTCCTATCCGGCTGCAACCTGGGTCATCATCCATGCAGATGGCGAGCTTCCGAAAGCGATTCAGGAGGTATATGATCAATTCTATTCCGAATGGCTTCCGAGTTCGGGATATCGGCTTGCAGATCTGCCGGTAATTGAATGCTATCTAAAGGAGAACCGTCAGGAAGTCTGGATCGCGATTGAAGAGAAGTAGGCACGGAGGCATGCTGCTAGAGAGATGAAGCTTGTGGCATGCCTCTGTATTCTTTTGATAAAAAATAAGTAGAATAATTAATGATTTACATATGGGAAGTAATGAAGATTGATATCTAAGGATGAAAAAGTACGAAAAATTAAGAAAAGATATGTATTGGATAAGTGAATTTTGAATCTACTTCCAATTAAATATAAAATTATAGGTATTTATTGAAATTGAATTGTAGTATTAAAAAAACAAAAAAATTGTTATTCATTCCATATTTGGTGTTGTCTGTCGGAATCTATATACTTTTTTATAAAATGATTTATACTTGGAAAATATGATAATAGAGGCAGATTTGGTAATGCACAAGGTGCTTTTACTACTTGATAATCGAATACCTTAAATGATGAACAGGGGGATGAGAATGAGTGAATTTCAAATTTATTTATCTAAAATTAGGCAAGGAGTAATAGAGGAGAAAGAAATTGAAAGTCAGTTACAGAGTTTAACAGAAAGAATTACTGAAGTAGCTAATAACTGTTCTGGCATGGGAAGCACGTATCGTCACTTCTTATCAGTTATTAAAAATCTGGAACTGGAAGTGAAGAATGAAAGAATGGCCATGCAGGGAATGCATTCTGCTTTATCTCAAATAACAGAAATTTATCTTAAGACGGAACAGAGCATTTCTTCTTATTATGGTGAAAAAAAATGTTATATAAAAACGGATGTAGATAAAAGTATTGATCAGGCATATGAGAAAAATAATATTTCAGACGATTTATACAATTTATTAAAATCATTAACTTCGGGCAGTAATGCATTAGCATTCGCTTTTTTTAGTAATTTTCTACAGCAACAGTTGCAAGACAAGGGAGCTGAATTGTCTGCAGCTATTATACTTAATTGGTTCAAGGAGAATACGATGGCCTTCGTAGATCGAGGCTTAGTAGCTGAGTTTGCTAATGGTGGAACATCACTATTAACAGAAGATCCATCTTTGCTAGCCTCATTATTGAGGAGTGGAGCAAAATATGGAGTGCCAATCGCTGGAACATTAATTGATTTTGGTATGCAGAAAGTGTCAGGAGAAGATACCGGTAATGCAATTGTTAAAACAGCGGCACATGCGGGTATTGGATTGATTGGTTTCTCAGCGGGAAGTGCGGCGGGTGCTGCAATTACAGGTGCAGCTATAGGAAGTGTAATCCCAGGATTGGGGACAGCAATCGGTTTTGTAGTGGGTGCTATAATTGGCGTTGGAGGAAGTATGGCATTTGACTACGTTTATGATCATAGAGATGAAATTTTAGATAAAATTTCAGGGACTTTCAAAGAATTAGAAAATAGCGTAAACGATATGGCAATGGGTGTAGGTAGTGCTGTTAGTGGTTTATTTAGTGGTCTTGGAAGTGTATTTTCATATTAATAAAAAAGTGAAGGGGATGAAAGAAATGGAAATTTTAGCTCTTGGGAGTGTAGTTAAGTTAAATCATGGGTTGCAGAAAGTTATGATTACAAGCAGGGTTCCACTGTATAATTATAATGGACAAATTGGTTTTTTTGATTATTCAGGTTGTCTTTATCCAAATGGTCAAAATGGGCAACAGACTTTTTTCTTCAACCAAGAAGATATAGCGAAAGTATTTCATATGGGATATGTTGATGAATCAGAAGAAGAGTACTGTAAATTTTATGAGAAAAAAATTGATAAGGTAAAGTATCCAAGATATACAATTGATAAGATAAATGGAATGCGGTCTTAGAAAGGAGCACCAATAATGCAGCAGGGGAAAAGCCGGATTCTGGTAAGTGTAGACACCAATCGTTATGCATATTTCTATGATCGGGACAATCGGTGTTGGTATGGCAGTTATCTGACAAAAGAGGAGGTAAATAATAGAAAGGTTCTGTACATGGTTCTTTGTGTAGTGCCGCTTTTGATGGGAATATTACGCTGGCTGGATTCTAGAACAAAGGATATGGAGGGGGTTTCCCATCTATTGCTTACTGGGTTATTTATGCTGGGTATTTCTTCCGTCACCTATCTTTGTGTGAGGAATGCTTTTTTTAAGGGTGTGGAAAAGCGTCTTGATCGGGAACAAAAATTGTCGAATATTTCTGAAATAGAGGAATTCAAACTTTGTGTTACAGGCAGATATCAGCTGAGAAAGAACATAGAATGGATGATTCTCCTCATTGCAGGTATGTTATTTTGTGTATTGATTTATATGTACTCTTCTTTTCATTTAATATGGCTTGTGTATGCTCTTTTTCAAATCTTACTCTGTGCATTTCATTTTACCTATCAGCCGGTACGCTGCCACATGATTCTTTCTGCGGTTTTGAGCAAAGGTCATAGGTGATAAGGGATCAGCATTTGGGAGGTGGGATAGCGAGGCATGCTGCGTAATAGCAAAAAAGGAGGCCCCAGTCTGAACTGGGGCCAGGTTATGAAATTAGCATCCGAGGCACTGACGGATATAAGCCATGAGTTCGCTACAGCTGCTTCCACAGGTACTGATGAATTTGTAACACATATCGTTGTCCTCCTTTTGGATTGTGATTGATTTGTTGCTTTGTAATCACATTGTAACAATTTTGTAACAACTAAGCAATAGGAGGAAAATGGAAAATAAAATTGCGTCTTGGCGTAATCTCCGCGTGTCCGCGTGCACCGATTTTGGCGCAATAAAAAAGATCACTCATAGAGTGATCTTTTCAGATGGTTACTTAGGCAATACAAACATTAACAGCCTGTAATCCACGAGCGCCTTTTGTAACATCAAATGTTACAGACTGTCCCTCTTCCAATGTCTTAAAACCGTCCATTGCAAGGCCTGAAAAATGTACGAATACATCATTACCTTCGTCGTCACAGATGAAACCAAAGCCTTTTTGAGAGTTAAACCATTTTACTGTACCTTTTTTCATGAAAGATACCTCCTTAAATATTATAATATAAAATAAAAAAATCACATAGTTTCGCAGTTCATTAATATTATAATGACCTACAAAAGTTATGTGAAATCAAAATTTTATTTAACATGACGACAATACCATAATAAAAGATAAAAGTCAAGCGATAAATGGATTTTTTTCTGAAAAATAGAAAAAAATAGAAATTTGAAAGTGAAGACTTACGACCAGATTCTGCAGGGAAGAGGTTACTGTAAAAAAAGGAGGCCCCAGTCGAAGCTGGGGCCAGATTATGAAATTAGCATCCGAGGCACTGACGGATATAAGCCATGAGTTCGCTACAGCTGCTTCCACAGGTACTGATGAATTTGTAACACATATCGTTGTCCTCCTTTTGGATTGTTGTTGGTTTGTTATTTTGTAATCACATTGTAACAATTATGTAACAATTAAACAATAGGAGGAAAATGGAAAAAAGTGAAATCAGACTTGAATTTCAGATGTAATGTCGTACCATACCTGTGCTTCAATATATCGCTCCGGTCCGTATTCGCCGTTCGGATTCCAGTTCTGAGGCAGCCCGTATTTGTCAATTAACTGTAAAATCTCAGAATAAGTAAAGACGTTATCTCTGTATTCCCTGCCATCCTGGACGCACGGACTGAACGTAGGAAACATGTCACCGTAGGTAAATGAGATTTTGTTTTCATTTTGGATTGTCACAGGCAGCCGGATGCAGGAAGCATTATGATACCACGTTTCCAGCCACGGGCAGGCTTCTACAACAAAATAGTGATATAGAATCATGATTTCACCTCAAAATGTCAAAAGTATACCAAAAAACTTCTTTTTAGTTCATTTAGTGCTATTATCTTATAAATGCAGGAGAATGACAAGCGCATTGAGAAATGCCGGCGAAAAGAAAGCAGGAACGACCGGCGCAGGCCGAGGGGGTACCGAAGTGGATATTACTGAAATTTTTAAAAATTATTATACGTATATTTATAACTATGCGTTAAAGCTTGCCTGTCATCCGGATGATGCCATGGATCTTACACAGGAGACGTTTATTAAGGCATGGGAAAAAATCGACACGCTGGAAAATGAATACGCGCTGGCCAAATGGCTGAGAACCATCTGTTTTCATCAGTTCCTGATGAAAATGAGAAAAGAAAAGGATCTGCTGATTACGGATGAGGATTGGGACAAACTGGAGCAGGAGGGGAATCTATGGATGGATATCACCCCGCTGCCGGAAGATGAGGTTATTGTGGCGGAGGAAATACAGAGTCTGCAGAATGGATGCTTCCTGGCTATGGTCAGAAAACTCTCTCTCAATCAGCGAATTCTGTTTTCACTCATAGATATGTTCGGGCTTGAGATCGGATATGTTGCAGATGTTTTAAACATTTCAAAGGGGGCGGCGAAGGGTCTGCTTCATCGTGCCAGAATGAATATAGATTCTTTTTTTGCAGATCACTGTAATTTGATTTACGAGAAGAATCCCTGTTCCTGTCAGGCATGGATTGCATTTTCCGCAAAACGGACAAATTTGCAGGAAAGAGCGAAAGAACTCTCCGGTCGACTGGACTTCGAAGAAAAAAATTATATCTACCGTGAGGAAGTGAGAAGAAAAGTGCTGTTTTTCTATTCACATATGCCGCAGCAGAAGCCGTCCGACTCCTGGTATGAGGCAGTTCTCAAAATTTTTTGTACAAAAGAAACATAAAATAGAGCATAACCGTATCCAGGACAATTTTTTTGCATCTATATAGATGAAACTGTTAGAAAAAGCAAACGATTGGAAAGAAAGGATTGGTTATTATGAAAAATGTGACAAATGGTTTTGAATTGTTTCTGAAAGAGACAGACGGTGTTGGAAATGCTTTTATGGATGTCATCATGAAATTATCCGAACAGAGCAGTCTGGACAAAAAGGTACACGAACTGGCCTATATTTCAGTGCTGGTTACCGCAAAAATGTTCGGGGGACTGCCGTTTCACATTGAACAGGCAAAACGGCTGGGGGCAAGTTCCGATGAGATAAAAAGTGCGATTCTCCTGCCGCTGCCGGTTGTCGGAATCCAGGTGGCGGAGGCACTGCCATATCTCTCAGATCTGGAAGTGTGATGTGAAAACCTAGGCCGGAAAAAATGCTTCTCCCTTTGGAAACAGCTTGCAAAAATAAATGAATTATATTATTATGAACGAAGTTCATAAAGGGAATTGAGAAAGATATGCCAAAAATATATGATAATCTGCGACAGACAATTGTTGCCACAGCAAAAGAGATTGTGGTAAAAGACGGATACCGAAAACTGAATATGCGTCAGGTAGCCAAAGAGTGCGGGATTGCGGTCGGAACGATTTACAACTATTTTCCGACTAAGGATGAGCTGCTTTCGGAACTGATGTATGGGTATTGGATGGAATTTATTTCGGCGATTCAGCTTCAGCAAAAAGAAGAAGCAGATCTGTTTTTGAATCTTCGGAAGATCTACGGGATTTTGGAGTCCTTTATCGATACGTTCAAAGATACCTGGCTGAAGGCGAACCGCAGTGAGGGCGGAATGACAAAAGAACATCACAGACAGAAGGATCAGGTCGTGGAGCTGTTTGTAGATACCATTGCAGCAGCAATCACGGAGTATAAAAAGGGACACACAAAATTATTTGAGAATGAAATCCGGGATCGGGAACTCGCAGCATTTATCGTACAGAATTTCATGTTGATCTCACAGATGAAGCAGTTCGAATATGATACTTTTGAAAAAATTTTAAAAAGTTATTTCCTATAGGGATTTTCCCTATAGGAATATCATATATTTTTTTTGGAATTTTTATGAACGTTGTTCAAAAAAGGAGAAGCCTATATGGAAAAAAAGAAAAATACGACACTGGTTCTGATTTTGTTCCTGCTTGGAATCTTTATGGGAGCAATCGATAACGGAATTGTCTCCCCGGCAAGAGAAATCATCCAGAATAGTTTTTCCGTATCTAAGGGTGCGGGAGCATGGATCATTACGATTTATACACTTGTGTACGCGGTATCCATGCCGATCAGTTCCAAATTATCCGATATTCTTGGACGTAAGAAGATGTATATGTTTGGGATTGCAGTTTTTGGAATCGGTTCTGCATTGTGCGGGTTCAGTAATTTTTACGGAAATTTTGGATTTATGCTGGTTTCAAGAGTCATTCAGGCTGTCGGTGCAGGAGGCATTTTACCAATTGCCACAACGGTCATCGGACAATCGTTTCCGCCGGAAAAAAGAGGCAGCGCACTTGGTATGGTAGGTGCTGTATATGGGGTCGCGACGATTATCGGACCGACGCTCGGAAGCGGAATCATGAGCCTTGCCGGTACGGACAGATGGGGCTTTATTTTTTTCATTAATGTACCAATCTGTATACTGACACTGATTTTGTCGGTAAAAATGGAAGAGTCAAAAACGGCAGGGGAAGTGAAAATCGATGTACCCGGAGCAGTTATCCTGGGCGCATTGATTGCAAGCCTTTTATATGCACTTACCAATATGGATTTCTTTTCCATCCTGGCAAGCATAAAGCAGACGAATGTTTTTCCGTTCCTGCTTGCATTTGTGCTGCTCATTCCAGTCTTCGTTTTTGTGGAAAAGAAGGCAAAAGATCCGATTCTTCAGTTGAAATATTTCAAAAACAGAGAGATTGTCCTGATTCTGCTGCTTGCTTTTATTGTGGGCATCGGTATGATGGGAATGGTGTATATGCCGCAATTTGCGGAAAACACTCTAAAGATCCAGAGCGGCTCCGGCGGCTATTTCATAACGCTTCTGGCTGTTTTTTCCGGAATTGCATCCCCGCTTGGCGGAAAGATTCTAGATAAAAAAGGTGCAAAGCCGGTCCTGATTATCGGATTTGCATGTACGATGGCAGGGACGTTGATTTTGGGATTCATAGCTGCAAAATCACTCAGTCTGATCGCAGTTCTGGCCGGTCTTACCTTAATGGGATTCGGTGTGGGATTTACGATGGGGCCACCGTTGAATTTTCTCATACTGGGTGCGGTAAAAGAAGAAGAAGGGGCGACCGCGATTGCGACGATGTCCCTGGTGCGTTCCATCGGGGTTACGATTTCTCCCGGTTTTATGATTGGGTTTATCGTAGATGCGAGTAAGAATCTGCAATCGGAGCTGATGGATACACTGCAAAAAGGCTTTGAAAACGCAGGAGCCGGGACCATGTTTTCCGGGATGCTCTCCGGGCAGGATAAAGCAGGTGCATCTGCCTTTTCCACGCTGCAGAATGCGGATGTCACGACGATCGTTCCGATGCTGATTGAGGTGTTCAAAAAAGTGCTTCCGGAAAACGCACAGACCTATATTCTACCGGTTATAAAGAATCTTTCGGGGGAAATTGAGCAGACATTTCAGTCTGTTTTAAATCAGGGGTATACACATATGTTTACGGCTTCTGCCGTCATTGCAGCGCTCGGTATTGCAGTCTCTCTGGGTTTAAAGCGAGCTAAATCCCAGTGAAGACCTGCTATTATGTAATCTGAAAACAGGGAAAACAGAAAATCGAAGATCGTTTCGCGAAAACGAAAAAGGCCCCCGCCGGATGGACGGGGGCTTACTGATCGAATTAGCAGCCGAGGCATTTACGGATGTAATCCATGAGTTCACTGCAACTGCTTCCGCAAGTACTTAAGAATTTGTAACACATATCGTCATCCTCCTTTTGCTTAGTGGTTAATTTGTTATTTCGTAATTGAATTGTAACAATTTTGTAACATATAAGCAATAGGAGAAAGTTGGAAGCTTTTATTCCACAATTTTAATCTGAACCAGTGTCAGAAATTCGCTTTCAAGATCTGTTTCGTAATAATCGATAATGTAAAATTCGAACATATCCCCCTCCAGCTTAAGCTGATGGTCTTTCGCATATTCCAGAAGCTTTCGGCTCCAGAATCCGGATTTGGTTGCACTTCCGCTATAGGCAGCCGTCAGGTAGCTGCCGGCAGGAAGCACAAAGCTGACCGGTACGCTGAAGGTGTTGTTGACAAGAAACACTTCTTTGGTCACACAGTTTCCGTCCGCACGCAAGTGCCCGGTGTCCAGACGATAACCGTCGGAACGGCCGATGGTATCGCTTAAAGAGCAGCCGTTGTGATTTAAAAAACGAATCAGATAATAGTCAATTTCATTCTGGGTAATGTCTCCGTCACCGATATGAAGACAGTTCCGCTCCGGCTGTTCCATGATAAAGATCCGGTCGTAGCGGATGTCGCTTAATGCATTCTGAATACCGTTGATCCGATATTGTGTGATATCAATCGAATGCTGCAGCTGATTCATTTTCTGTGTCAGCGAGTTCAGCTCATTGGAAAGAATGTCGCGTGTCATGTCCAGATTTCGGCTGCCGAGCATTTCTTTGATCTGAATAAAAGAGAAATTCAGTTCCCGCAGCTCCATGATCAGGTTCAGCTTCATTAAATCCCTGTGGCTGTAGTAGCGGTAGCGATTATTTTCTCCGCGCGCCGGAATGAGCAGACCGATCTTCTCATAATAACGGAGAGAATCGATGCCGATATGGTACAGCTTTGATACTTCATTGATTTTAAAATGATCTGGATTTTTCTTCATAAAGCACCTCAGGAAAATAAAAAAATAAAAAAACACTTGACTCTGGTATTATACCATAGTTTATAATGAATTCAAGTTCAACAGAACTGAATTGAATATGATCGGTTGAAGGTTACCCTAGACATCATACATATGGGGCCGAAGAAGCAAACCGGGAGTTCATCTTGCTCCCGCGGAAACTGACAGGCAAAAGGAAGGTAACCGGACGAATCTTTGGAGAGAATGCTATGCAAAGGGGCAGACAGCATCGCCTACGAGGCTAGAACCAACTGGCAAAAGGACAGAGAAGTATAGATGACCATAGGATAATGGCGTCTGTATTTCTTTTTTTATATCCTTTTTAGAAAACTGAAAATATTGTTTGAAATGAGAAATATTCAAACAAAACAGAAAATATCAGCGAGAAGACTAACAGGATACGGTCAGGCAGTACACAGTCTGCCGTTTGAAAAAGACATATTCGGTAAGATGAGTGTTACAAATCAAACGAATCGTTACGGAGGTGTCATTTATGAGAATGATGTTAGTTGGAGCAGGAGCAGTTGGTGAGAGTATCTTAAAGATTCTGAAGGTGCGGGATGAAAAACAGGAATGGCTTTCTTTTGTTCTGGTATGCGATTATGATATTGCACGGGCACGGGAAGTGGCAGAGAAGCTGGGCGATGATACCCGCTTCACAGCCAGAAAGCTGGATGCGACCAGCACAGAGGATATGGTGAAGTGTATCCGGGAATATGAGATTGATTTTGTGATGGATGCAGCACCACCGTTTGCCAGCAATCGGATATTCGATGCGGCTTTTGAAGCAGGTGTCAATTATGGAAATATGGGAACCTGGTCCGTACCTATGGATGAACCGAAGTTTGGACTTGGAATGGAAAACAGTTATTTGGAACCGATGACAAAGTACAATTTCGACCGCCACAGTCAGTGGGAAGCCAGAGGAAATATGGCGGTGATCTGTATGGGAATCGATCCGGGCGTTGCCAATGTATTTGCAAAATATGCGGCTACAAAGCTCCTGGATGAGATTACGGAAGTGCACGTAAAGGATGGGGGGAATCTGACAATACCATCTGCGGATGAGGATGACATCACGTTCGGATTTAATGTCTGGACCGTTTTGGATGAGGTCATGAACCCAAATGTGGAATATGATCAGGAAAAAGGCGGATTTTTTGTAGAAAAGGCCTTTGCAGGAAAAGAAACGTTTCTCATGCCCGAAGGAGTGGGCGAAAACACACTGGTGAAAGTGGAACATGAGGAAGTTGTTACATTGACGAGATATTTGTCACAATACGGATTGAAAAAAGCCAGTTTTAAAATCAGCCTCGATGAGAATCTGATTACGGCCTTAAAGGTCCTCGATAAACTGGGACTTCGGAGTATCCATCCGGTAGAGGTAAAGGATGTGAAGGTCATACCAAGAGATGTTGTTGCAGCCTGTGCGCCGCAGCCTAAGGACATCGGGGAAGAAATGTCAGGGATGATGCTGGTCGGAGTTCACTGTATTGGAACAAAGGATGGAAGGCCAAAGGAATATTTTATTTATCAGCCGTTTGATAACCAGATGTCGATGCGCGTCTGGGGTTCGCAGGCAGTAGTAGCACAGACCGGATTTGGAGCGGCACTTTCGATTGAGCTGATCGGGAAAGGGATCTGGAAGGATAAAGGTGTATTTTCACCAGAGTATTTTGATCCGGAGCCATACCTGAAGTTGATGGATGAAAGTGGTTTTGAATGGAAAATAGAGGATTTATCAAAATAAAAAGCTTAGCAAAAGGCGAGGATGCCAGTGAGACATCCCCGCCTTTTGCTTATCTTACCGGTAATCAGCAGATAATCCGGTTCCCGGCATTCAACTTCAAAACCTGTGCTTTTACAGATAAAAGTAAAAAGTGATGAATAAGGAGGAAATTCAGGATGAGAAAAAAGAAGAGCTGGGCTCTGGTATTTGCGACAGGATTATTGCTTTCCGCTATGCTGCTCGCCGGCTGCGGAGGCGATAAAAAAGAACTCTATATCTATAACTGGACAGAATATATGCCGCAGAGCGTATACGATGAATTTGAGGAAGAAACAGGAATCCACGTGGTGGAAAGTACATTTTCTTCCAATGAAGAAATGCTTGCAAAATTAAAAGCAGGCGGAGTGGATCAGTACGATCTGATCGTGGCAAGCAACTATGTCATCAAAGCAATGGAAGACGGCGATATGATTCAGAAAATTGACAAGGATAAAATTACCAATATAGACAATATTTCTCCGTCCGTGCTTGGTATGGACTATGATCCGGACAATGAATACAGCATCCCGTATCAGGCAACCATGACGGTTCTTGCGGTAAATCAGGAAAAGATGAAAGAACTTGGGGTTACGATCACCAGCCTGAATGATCTCCTGAATCCGGCGTTGAAAAATAATCTGGTCGTAGTGGATGATTCCAGAGAACTTGCCGGAATCGCGCTGAAAGCAACCGGAGAGGATGATAATACGACCGATCAGACAACGATTGAAGGCTGTCTGGACTGGCTCTTACAGCTGAAGGACAATATCAAGGCTTATGACAGTGACAGCCCGAAAACACTGCTTGCAACCAATGAGGTGGCGGCGGGTCTTGTATATAACATCGATGCTGGGCAGGCAATCAAGCAGAATGATCAGATTACCGTCGTGTATACATCAGAACCATGCGAGCTTTCGATTGATAACTTTGTCATCAGTTCGCAGGCAAAGAATAAGGAGTATGCGGAGGAATTTATTAATTTCGTGCATCGGCCGGAGGTATACAAAGAAATACTCGATGAATTCCCGGGCGTCTGCTTAAACGATGCAGCGAAAGAACTGATGGATTCTTCTTATCTGGATAATCCGGGCAGTAACGTGGATACGTCCGAACTGGAACGGGCACATCTGATCGAGGATGTGGGAGATGCGGCAGCTTATTATGATGATGTATTCACGAAAATGAAAACAGATTAGGAGGAATCGGATATGAAAAAATTAGAGATTATTACAAGACCGGAAAAACTGGATACGGTAAAAAAGATTCTTGCAAGAAATGAATACTCCGGAATGACCGTGACGGCAGCCATGGGCTGCGGCCATCAGAAAGGGGTACTAAAAGAATTTGAACAGCTGAATCTGGATATCAATCTGGTTCCGAAAATACAGATTATGACAGTAGTTCTCGATGAAGATGCGGAGGATGTGATCTGTGAGCTGCAGCAGCAGCTTTCGACAGGCAATGTCGGCGACGGCAAGATTTTCATCACAGACGTAGCGGATGTGGTTCGAATCCGTACCGGAGAGCGCGGGGAGAAGACATTATAAATTGGAGGTGGAATCCGCTTGAGTGAAGCAATCATCAAATTAGAGAATGTTGTAAAATGCTACAGTGAAAATGCCGTTGTAAAAAATCTGAATCTGAATATTGAAAAGGGAGAATTTCTGACACTCTTAGGGCCGTCCGGCTGCGGAAAGACAACGACACTGCGTATGATCGCAGGGTTTGAGAGTGTTACAGAAGGACAGATTTTTCTGGAAGATAGGAATGTGGCGGATAAAAAACCAAATGAGAGAGATGTAAACACCGTATTCCAGAATTACGCATTGTTTCCGCATATGACCGTAGAAGATAATATTGCGTTCGGTCTGGTGGAAAAGAAAGTAAAAAAAGCAGAAATCAAAGAAAGAGTTGCCAAGATGATCAAACTGGTGCAGCTGGAAGGGCTGGAAAAAAGAATGCCTGCCCAGATGTCCGGCGGCCAGAAGCAGCGCGTGGCAATTGCAAGAGCCCTGATCAATAACCCAAAGGTATTGCTGTTGGATGAACCGCTTGGAGCACTTGATTTAAAGCTTCGTAAACAGATGCAGTTTGAACTGAAGCATCTGCAGCAGAAGCTTGGAATCACCTTTGTATTTGTTACGCACGATCAGGAGGAAGCACTTACCATGAGTGACCGGATTGCCGTCATGCACGAGGGTGTGCTCGAACAGATCGGAACGCCGCGGGAGATTTACAATCAGCCGGTTACAAAGTTTGTAGCGGATTTTATCGGGGAAACGAACATCCTCGAGGCCTATGTGGAAAAAGTGGAAGCGGAAGCAATTCAGGTAACAATGGAATCGGGAAAGGCCTGCTTAAAAGCCAACGGTTTTGCGGAGGAAGAAATGGTTTATCTGTGTGTCCGCCCGGAAAATCTGAGAATTACGACGGAAGAGACACCGGGTTTTCAGATTCACGGAAGAATCAAGGAGCATGTATTTATCGGTTCCATCTGCAAAACCATGATAGAGCTGGCAAACGGACTGGAAATCAAGATGACAACGCCGCAGATGGAGGAACTGTATCCGGTGGATACGAGAGTGAATATTTACTGGAAAGAAAATCAGGGTGTCATCCTGCGGACAAAAGAAGAGCAGATCTATAATTTGATCGAAAATACAGTACAGATAGAAGGTGGAACAGATGAAAGCTAAATGGAAAAACAGGCTTCCGATGTTTGTCATGATAGGTCCTACTTTTTTTTGGATGCTGGCCTTTGTACTGATCCCGCTGGTATATGTAATTGGAATCAGTTTTCTTACAAAAAATTCGAACGGCGGTGTGGATTTTGCCTTCTCCCTCAGTAGCTATGCAGGTCTGCTGAAAAGCGACTTCCTGATTATTATGTACCGCTCCCTGCTGCTTTCTGTTCAGACGACCGTCCTGTGCCTGCTGATCGGCTATCCGTTTGCCTATATCATTGCGCATGTTCCGAGGCAGTATAAACGCTACTTTGTCCTGTTTCTCATGCTTCCGTTCTGGATCAATTCGGTGATCCGGATATATGGCTGGAATACGCTGCTCCGGCAGGAGGGTATCATCAACCATCTGCTGCTGATGATCGGGGTCATAAAAAGTCCGCTGACACTGCTTTATACCGATGGTTCCGTACTGCTTGGCATGGTGTATGATCTGCTTCCGTTTACGGTACTCCCGTTATACACATCGATTGAGAAGCTGGACCCGTCGCTGATGGAAGCGGCGAGTGATCTCGGGGCATCCAGGGCGCGCACGTTTCGGCGTGTGATATTTCCGCTTACGATGCCGGGCATTTTTGCCGGCTCCATACAGACGTTTATTCCGTCACTGGGACTCTTTTATATCTCTGAAATGATGGGAGGCGGGACAACAATTTATATCGGCAATCTGATTAAAAATCAATTCCTGTCCGCCAGAAACTGGCCGTTGGGAGCGGCATTGTCCATTGTGCTGATTCTGATCACACTTATTTTGATGAAACTGTATACAAGAGTCGGCAGTCTGGAAGATATGGCATAAGGAGGCGATGGGATGAAAGCAGAAAAAAGAAGAAAAGAACGAGCAGGATTTCATCCGGCAGCTATGTTTTATGCCTGCCTTGTATACCTGTTTTTATATATTCCGATTATGGTGGTGATGGCGTTTTCGTTTAATACATCATCCATGAACATTACTTTTGAAGGGTTCACTGTGAAATGGTATTTTGAGATGTTTCAGAACTACCAGCTGATGCAGGCCTTCAAAAACACACTGATTGTAGCGGGAGTATCCACTGCGCTTTCGATTGTGATCGGAACGCTCTGTGCCGTCGGACTTTATAAATTTGAGTTCAAATTAAAAAGTCTGGTCAGCAACTCTCTTTACATACCAATCGCAATACCGGAAATTGTATTTGGGATCGCGCTGCTGGTGTTTTTTTCATCGATTCATATGAATACCAGCATGCTGACATTGATTCTTTCCCATGTTACATTTTCGATGCCTTTTGTGGTCATCACGGTGAGATCCCGTATAGCTGGGTTTGACCGTTCGATTGAAGAAGCTGCAAGAGACTTAGGTGCAAATGAATTCCGTACATTTATGAGAGTGACTCTGCCCATGATTATGCCCGGTGTCATTTCCGGAGGAATGCTGGCTCTGACGTTATCTTTAGATGACGTTGTTATCAGCTTTTTTACCGCCGGACCGGACAGCACCACCTTACCGCTTAAGATTTTGGGGATGGTGAAAAAGGGAATCTCTCCGGATGTAAATGCACTTTCTACTTTGATGATCCTGGGAACAGTTGGAATCATGGTTATCTCCCAGAGGATTCAAAATAAGCTGGAAAAAAAGCAGGGAGGCGAATAATTCCAAGAGTTATATAGGATTCCTAAAACAAGTCACTTGATAATAAAAATCATTAAAAATTGGAGGAATTATTGTGAAATTATTAGTATTAGGAGCAGGCGGAGTAGGACAGTCCGTAGCAATGCTCATTAAAAAAGGTGAAAAGAACAGCGGTAACTGGTTGGACCTGATGGTAATTGCAGATTATAATCTGCATCGGGCAAAGGAAGTGGCTGATTTTGTAAATGATCCCCGCTTCATACCGGAAAAACTGGATGCGTCAAACAAACAGGAAATTGTTGAGATGATTCAAAAGCATAATATCAGCTTTGTCTTAAATGTCGTTGCTCCTGTATTCAACGAGACAATTTTTGAAGCAGCATACGAGGCCGGCGTCGGCTATATGGACTGTGCCATGACGTTATCCCACAGACATGCAGATAAGCCTTATGAGCTGACCAATATTATGCTGGGTGATTATCAGTTTGAGCAGAATGAAAAATGGAAAAAGAAAAAAATTATGGCACTGGTCGGTTCCGGTGTGGAACCTGGAATCTCAGATGTGTTTGCGAAATATGCACAAAAGCATCTGTTTGATGAAATCGATGAAATCAACGTCCGTGACGGAGATAATTACGTAATTCCGGGAAAAGAGGTATCGTTTGGTTTTTCTATCTGGACAACGATTGAAGAGTGTTTAAATCCACCTCTGGTGTGGGAAAAAGAAAAAGGGTGGTTCACCACAGAGTGTTTCTCGGAGCCGGAGACATTTTTCTTCCCGGGCGGAATCGGAAATGTGGAAGTGGTCAATGTAGAGCATGAAGAAGTGGCACTGATCCCAAGATACATCGACTGCAAGCGGGTAACGTTTAAATATGGTATCTCTAAGGAATTCCGTACGATGTTAAAGAATCTCGAAGCTCTTGGTATGGATAAGGCAGATAATAAGATTAAAATAGGCGACTCTGAGATCACACCGCGTGACTTTTTAAGTGTCGTTGCTCCGTCGCCGCTGGATACAGCCAGTATAATGGTAGGAAAAGGCTGTGCGGGAACCTGGGTGACAGGAACGAAAAATGATCTGCACCGTTCTGTTTATCTGTATCAGATTGCGGATAATCAGGAATGCATCAAAAATTTCGGTACTTCTTCTGTTGTCGCACAGACAGCAGTAGGGCCGGTTGTCATGCTCGACCTGATTGCAAACGGCATCTGGAAAGCAGAAGGGGTTGTAGGACCGGAAGCGTTTGATCCGGACCCGTTTGTGCTGAAAATGAAAGAGTATGGATTCCCGGCAGCCATTTATGAAAAAGATTCCGAATTCGATGAGCAGTATCAGAGAGATGAAATCTTTAACGAAATGTTCGGAATTTAAGTTCGAAACCGGAGAAAAGAAGAAAGGGATTAGGAAGAAAAAGAGATAGCATGGAAAAAAAAGAAACCGTATTGAAAGATTTGGATCATATTTTAGGAATCATACACAGTGAAGAACTTACAGAAGAACAGAAAGAGACCATGACCCGGGAGACCGTCGAATATTTTGACACCTATGTCAGTCCTGGATGGCTGAAATACAGAAAATCCGTTTCCACCAACAGCGCGACTTTGGAATGGAAAGATTACGGTGCGTATTGCAGCAGTCTGTATGGAGAGGAATTCATCGACTGTCTGGGCGGGTTTGGAATCTATACCTGCGGTCATAGGAATCAGGAAATCATGGATACCGTGAAGGCACAGATGAATCACCAGTGCCTTCACTCACAGGAGCTGTTAGACCCGCTCCGTGGGTATCTGGCGAAGGCAGTTTCGCAGATTACACCGGGAGATCTTGAAAAGTGCTTTTTCACAAACGGCGGAGCCGAAGCGGTTGAGATGGCGCTGAAGCTTGCCAGAATCGCGACAGGCGGAAGCTGGTTTATTTCCACGGTACGTGCCTTTCACGGGAAGTCCATGGGAGCGATTTCCATGGGAGGAAAGGGAAGCTACCGGACACCGTATACGCCGATGGTACAGCAGGTACAGCATGTGGAGTATGGCGTTGCGGAGGATGTGAGAAAGGCGATCAACAACCTGCAGGCAGTCGGTGAAAAAGTAGCGGGTGTGATTTTGGAGCCGATTCAGGGAGAAGCCGGAATTATTATTCCGCCGGAAGGTTATTTAAAAGAAGTGCGGGAAATCTGTGACGAAACCGGTGTTGCACTGATCTTTGACGAGATACAGACCGGTATGGGAAGAACAGGAACCATGTTCCGCTGTGAAGCAGAAGAAGTGGTCCCGGATATTATGACCTTTGGAAAGGCGTTCGGCGGCGGCATTATGCCGATTACGGGAATCATCTGCAGACCGCATATGTGGACGCAGGAGCTGGTGGATAATCCATGGCTGTTAGGATCTCCGACGTTTGGCGGCAATCCGCTTGCCTGCTCGGCAGCTCTGGCTACGATCCATTATATGTTAGAACACGATATCCCGGGACAGTGCCGTGAGAAGGGTGCCTATTTAAAAGAAGGACTCGAAAAACTGTGGAAAAAATATCCGACGGTGATTCAGGAAGTACGCGGAACCGGATTGATGCTTGGAGTCGAATTTTTTGATGATGAGATGGGATATTCCGTATCAAAAGGCATGTTTGCCAGAAAGGTACTGACGGCTGGAACACTGGTAAATTCAAAATGTGTACGTTTTGAGCCGGCGGCAGTCATTTCCTATGAGGACCTGGATCAGGTTCTCCTGCGGATGGAGGAAGCTCTGAGCGATACAAGAGAAGAACTGGGACTGTAGGCTTGCAGGGATGCGGATGAAAAGATGCCAGAAAAGCTGATCTGCATCCCAAAGCAGGTACGCCAAGTCGTACTTGAACACGGAAAGGAAAGATCGTATGACGGAAATAAAAAAGAATTATATTGACGGTCAGTGGTCAGAGTCCGTAACAGGAAAGACACAGACCGTATGGAATCCTGCGACAGGAGAGGTTCTTGCCTACACGACAGACAGTAATGACCAGGACACACTGGCGGCGATTGCAGCAGCCAGAAGATCCTTTTACGAAACGCGGGAATGGCGTGATTTAAACGGTCAGGCAAGATCCGATATGCTTTTAAACATTGCATACCGGATGGAGCAGAAAAAAGAGCTTCTGATCCGGACCGATACATTAGATAACGGAAAGCCGCTCCGTGAGGCGGAGGGTGATATTGATGATGCCATTCACTGCTTTCGGTATTACGCAGGGCTCATAACTGCACCGAGCGGAGTGACATATGAGGTACAGGACGGATTTGGGCCGATGCACTCCTATACGATTGCAGAACCGATTGGAGTATGCGGTCAGATTACACCATGGAACTATCCGCTTTTGATGTCGACCTGGAAACTCGCACCGGCACTTGCAGCGGGAAACAGCGTGGTATTTAAACCAAGTTCCAACTGTCCGCTTTCCACGATCCTGCTGTTTGAGATATTTGAAGAAGCAGGAATGCCGAAAGGAAGCGTCAACCTGGTGCTCGGCAGCGGCGGCGCGGTCGGTCATACGATAGCCTCGAGCAGCGATGTGGATATGGTGACCTTTACCGGCTCCACAAAAGTCGGGCAGTCTATCGCAGCGGATGCGGTCGGCAACCTGAAAAAAGTCGGACTGGAATTGGGCGGAAAATCACCAAATATCATCTTTGAGGATTGTGATCTGGATGGTGCGGTGGAATGGGCCATGATCGGAACATTCTTTAATCAGGGGCAGGTATGCTCCGCCTGTGCAAGAATTTATGTACAGGATACGATTCATGACGCATTTCTGGCAAAATTAAAGGCCAAGACTGAAACTATGTCCATCGGAAACGGATTGGATAATCCGGATATCGGGCCGCTGGTCAGCGAAGCCCAGATGAACAAGGTGCTTTCCTACATTGAAAGAGGGAAAGAAGAAGGCGCGGTTCTCGTGACAGGTGGTTACCGCTATCTGGAAGGGGATTGTGCAAAGGGCTTTTTTGTAAAACCGGCGATTTTTGACCAGTGCACGCAGGATATGACGATTGTTCGGGAAGAGATCTTTGGACCGGTTGCCTGCATCGTTACCTTTCATACGGAAAAGGAAGCAATTGCGATGGCAAATGACACCGAATATGGACTTGCGGGAACCGTGTGTACCAAAGACGGGGCAAAGGCAATCCGTGTCATGAAAGAGATCCGGGCCGGCATTATGTGGATCAACTGCTGTCAGCCTACGTTCTCACAGGCTCCGTGGGGAGGCTATAAGATGAGCGGAATCGGCCGTGAGCTGTCGGTAAACGGTCTGGAAGAATATCAGGAAATCAAGCAGGTCAATATCGCACTTGAGACGGGACCGATCGGATGGTATTCCTAAAATTCAATAGAGAGAAGAAATTAAAATGCCAAAAGAAGTCTGACCTTACTGTCAGGCTTCTTTTTTCTGCAATGGTGCAGACGGGGCATTCATATCCGTTTCAGAAAAAACAGGAAAACAATGGGAAAAAATCCTTGACAGAAAAAGGAATCAGAGATAATATCTTGATATCAAGATAAATAAACAAAAAGGGAGCGGGCATGTATGAGAGATGATTCCTTAAAACTGGTAATTGCTCTTGCCAGAAGCCATAACGCCCTGTTTACTTTAATTGAAAAGAATATCCGGAGCTTTGGACTGACCATGAGTGAATTCGGCGTTTTGGAAGCCCTGCTTCATAAAGGGGAACTGCCGGTTCAGAAGCTTTGTGAAAAGATATTGGTAACAAGCGGCTCTATGACGTATATTATTAACAAACTTGGGGAAAAAGGATATGTAAGGCGCTATCGCTGTAAAAAGGATGCAAGAGTCTGGTATGTCAGGCTGACCGAAGAAGGGCAGGCATTTATTACAGGAATTTTTCCCGCACATGAGAGATTTATACAGGAGATCTTAAGCGGAGTAGAGAAGGAAGACAAGAAAAATCTGATACGCGGACTTTTTCAGATGAAGAATTCATTGGAACAGCAAAAAGACGCGGTCAGGGATAAATAAGAAAGAGAAGGAGGATGAACACCATGAGTTTCATTAAGAGTTTGGAGACAAGAAGAACTTATTACAACATTAACCGTGAATTACCGGTAGCAGAAGAAGAGGTGGTCGGAATCATTGAAAAGGTAACGGAGGCTACTCCGGATGCATTCAATATGAAGAGTGCCCGCCTGGTGGTTGCGCTTGGTGAGAAGCAGGATCAGCTTTGGGACGCAATTTACGATGCGTTTGATGGTAAAGTTGCTCACGAAAAAATCGACAGCTTTAAGAGCGGATATGGCACAATCCTATATTTTATTGACGAGGATGTAGTAAAGAGCATGCAGGAGCAGTTTGCATTTTACGCACATAATTTCCCAATATGGGCGAATCAGGCAAACGGTATGCTGCAGTCCAATATCTGGACCGCTTTGCGTGAGGTAGGAATCGGAGCTTCTCTTCAGCATTACAATCCGGTAATCAATGATGCGGTAGCAAAATTGTTCGAAGTGCCGGGCAACTGGACGTTAATCGCACAGATGCCGTTTGGCGGAATCGGGGCAGAGCCTGATGCAAAAGAAAAAGAAGACATTGGTAAAAGAGTTCTGATTAAAAAATAAAACAGAGTTATAAAATTGGGCCTAAGAATATCTTAGGTCCTTTTTGTGTGAAACAGGAAAGTTGAAAAAAAGACCGGAAAAGGCTATAATCTACCTGTCCTATGTGACAGAGATGGTACAGGAGGAAGCGCAAATGATTCGGAAACTGGTGCAGAATTACAGGAAAATAGCGTTATATACGGTGGCGGGAGCCATTGTCGGTGTTTTGATCGGTGCCATAGATGCGGGATTCGGTGAAGTGCTGCAGGCAATTACAGAAATCAGAAGCAGCCATCCGATGCAGTTTCTCCCCTTTTTGCCGCTTGCAGGAGCAGCCATTGTGCTTCTCTACCGCTATGTCAGCAGAGAAAGCTTAAAAGGCATGACACTGGTTTTTCAGACCGGACACGGAGAAGCGGATCGGATTCCGAGAATGCTGATTCCACTTGTGATTTTAAGCACCTGGGTGACACACCTGTTTGGCGGAAGTGCGGGCAGAGAGGGTGTTGCAGTACAGCTGGGAGCTGCTGTCGCACATACGATAGGCCGGAAATTAAAATTTCTGGACAATCCAAGAGCACTTCTTGTAATCGGAATGGCGGCCGGATTCGCAGGGCTGTTCCAGACTCCCGTTGCGGCCACGTTTTTTGCCCTGGAGGTACTGGTATCCGGTGTTCTTTTATATGAAGTTCTGCTGCCTGCACTTGCTGCTGCCTATACGGCAAGTATAACCTCTCATTTTCTGGGACTGGAAAAATTTTCGGTGCCAATACAGGATTCGCTGCAGCTGACACCGGAAGTGTTGATCCGGCTTCTTGTAATCGGGATCGTATTTGGGGTCGTTGGAGGTGTATTTGCCTCCGTACTTGGATATTGTAAGAAATTGGCTGCGGATAAACTGGAAAATCCGGTGATAAGAATCGTCCTTATGGGATTTGTGCTTTCCGTTTTGTTTTTATTGCTGCATCTTAGCAGATATTCCGGTCTCGGAACGAATCTCATTTCTCTGAGTTTCCAGAATGGGCAGATTTATGCCTATGACTGGATTCTGAAACTGCTGCTGACGGTTCTGACTTTGGCGGCCGGATTTCAGGGCGGCGAGGTAACACCGCTGTTTTCAATCGGTGCGAGTCTCGGGATCGTTCTGGGGTCTCTGCTGGGCCTGCCAGTTACGTTTGTTGCCGCACTCGGCTATGCGGCGGTATTCGGGAGTGCAACAAATACATTGCTGGCTCCGATTTTCATCGGTGCGGAGATTTTTGGACCTCAGAATACGATTTATTTTGCTATTGTCTGTTCGATTGCTTATGTATTTAATGGAAATAAGACCATCTATTCCGCGCAGAAGAACTACCGATTCTTTTCAAATGAGGGACTGGATGTGTGAAAGTGGTCTGCAGGACCAAAGATAGCAGTTGCAAATGCATGATAAATTTTGCATAATAATAATAGAAAATAAAATGGTTCTGCTATGGGAGAGAAGAGATGAAGCATAGATTTCACTATGAGATGCCAATCGGCACCATCTGCATAGAAGCAGAAAATGAGAAGATTACCGGTCTGTATCTCGATGGGGAAATGGACGAAAATGAGTGTGAGACAGAGCTGATACGGGAAGCGCACCGGCAGCTGTCGGAATATTTTAAGCAGGAGAGGACGGAGTTTGACCTGCCGCTTCAACTGCACGGAACGGAATTTCAAAAGCGTGTCTGGAAAGCGCTGCAGACGATTCCCTATGGAGAAACACGCAGCTATGGGGAACTTGCGAAAATGACCGGCAATCCCAAGGCCTGCCGCGCGGTTGGCGGAGCCAACCACCGAAACAGGATTCTGATCGTCGTACCCTGTCACAGAGTCATCGGTGCAGACGGTTCTCTGGTCGGTTTTGGCGGAGGACTGGATGTAAAAGCATTTCTGCTGGAGCTGGAGAAGCAAAAGCTTTGACAAGACTGCCGGGAGAACAAAGGAGCGTGGATATGTCACAGACTACAAAAAGAGCACTGGAAGCGTCGCTGAAAAAACTGCTCTTGCAAAAACCTCTGGACAAGATTACGATCAATGATATCACCGAGGACTGCGAGATCAACCGGATGACCTTTTATTATCATTTCAAAAACATTTACGAACTTGTGGAATGGTCCTGTGTGGAGGATGCCGCAAAAGTGCTGGATGGGAAGAAGACCTATGACACCTGGCAGCAGGGCTTTTTGAATATCTTTGAGGCCGTTCTGGACAACAGGCCGTTTATTATGAATGTATACCATTCGGTGAGCCGGGAGCAGGTCGAGATCTATCTTTACAAGTTGACCTACGATCTGTTAAAAGGAGTTGTGGAAGAGAAAGCGGCAGGGATGAATGTCAGTGATTCGGACAAGCGGTTCATTATTGATTTTTATAAATTTGCCTTTGTCGGACTGATGCTTGACTGGATCAAAAACGGAATGAAAGAAGACCCGGAGCAGATTATCAACAGGCTCAGTATCCTGATTCAGGGAGATATTATAAAAGCCCTGAACAATTACAGAACAGATAAATTTCATCACTTTTCCTAGAGGGATGAAAAACTATACAAAGAATGCGTTTTGATAAAAGTTTTATCAGAATGCATTCTTTATTTATTGTGAGTGAAGAGAAAATGGTTAAAATAAAATTAGAAATATAAATTGAAGGAGGAAATAATATGTATTATTCCAGTGGAAATTACGAAGCTTTTGCAAATCCGGTGAAACCGGAAGATGTCGACCGTAAATCAGCTTATATTGTGGGTTCCGGTCTTGCAGCATTGGCGGCAGCCTGCTATCTGGTACGGGACGGTCAGATGAAAGGCGAGAGAGTGCACATCCTTGAGAAAGATCCGATTCCGGGGGGTGCCTGCGACGGCTATCAGTATGATAATATCGGATATGTCATGCGCGGCGGCAGAGAGATGGATAACCATTTTGAGTGTATGTGGGATCTGTTCCGTTCGATTCCTTCGATTGAGACCGAAAATGTAAGTGTTCTGGATGAATACTATTGGCTCAACAAAAAAGATCCAAACTATTCACTGATGCGTGCTACTGAGAACAAAGGAAAAGATGCACATACCGATGGAAAATTTGGTCTGTCCGACAAGGGCGCAATGGAAATCATGGAACTGTTTTTTACGTCAGATGAAAAACTATATGATAAACGTATCGATGAAGTATTTGACAAGGAGGTACTGGACTCCAATTTCTGGATGTACTGGCGGACGATGTTCGCGTTTGAGAACTGGCACAGCGCTCTGGAAATGAAGCTCTATATCAGGCGTTTTATCCATCACGTCGGTGGTCTGCCGGATTTCAAAGCACTGCGTTTTACAAAATACAACCAGTATGAATCCATGATCCTTCCGATGATAAAATATCTGGAGTCATTTGATGTACAGGTTCATTACAATACCAAAGTGGTAAACGTGGAATTCGATATAAAAAAAGACAGAAAGCTGGCAAAACGTATTGTCGTGATACGGGAGGGGGAAGAGGACTACATTGATCTGACCGAAAATGATCTGGTGTTCATTACCAACGGAGGATGCGTCGAGAACTCCGACCTCGGCAGCCAGGATAAGCCGGCAGCCTTCCGCAAAGAAATCAAAGAAGGCGGAGGATGGGATATGTGGCGGAAAATCGCCGCACAGGATGCGTCTTTTGGAAATCCAGACAAGTTCTGCTATGATCCGGAGCAGAGTAACTGGATGTCAGCTACCGTGACCACACTGGATGACCGGATTCCGCCGTACATTCAAGGTATCTGTATGCGCAATCCATTCAGCGGAAATGTCGTCACAGGCGGAATTGTCACGGTCAGAGATTCCAACTGGCTTATGAGCTGGACGTTTAACCGCCAGCCGCAGTTCCGTAATCAGCCAAAAGGACAGCTGGTGGGATGGATTTATGGTCTTTTCAGCGACAAACCGGGTAACTTTGTAAAAAAGACAATGCGGGAATGCACCGGTAAAGAAATCTGTATGGAATGGCTGTACCACATGGGCGTTCCGGAGAATGAGATTGAAGATATGGCCGAGCACAGTGCAAATACCGTACCTTGCATGATGCCGTATATCACCGCGTTCTTTATGCCGCGTGCCGCAGGTGACCGGCCGGCTGTCGTACCGGAGGGCAGTGTGAATTTCGCATTCCTGGGGCAGTTTGCCGAGACAGAACGAGACACCATCTTCACGACGGAATATTCCATACGTACCGGTATGGAGGCTGTCTATACGCTGTTAAATATCGATCGCGGCGTTCCGGAAGTCTGGGGAAGTGTCTTTGACATCCGTGATCTGCTCAATGCGACGGTCCAGCTGCGCGATGGGAAAAAGATAACGGAGATGGATCTTGGATTGAAAGAACGGCTGGCAATAAAGGGGATGCTGAAAAAAATAAAAGGAACGGATATTGAGAAACTTCTCAAAAAATATAAGCTGATATAAAAACGCAGCAGGAGGCTTTCCGGTCAGTTTACACGTGCAAAAGCAGAAAGAAAGTGGTAAACTGGAAAAAATGAAGTTTCACAAAGGAAAGCTGAGGTGCGAAAATGAGTTTGACCTTTCGATATGCGGAAGAATCGGATACGGCGCTGATTTTAGAATTTATCAAGGCGCTGGCTGAATATGAGAACATGCTGGATGAGGTTGTCGCTACAGAGGAGACACTCAGAGAATGGCTTTTTGCACAGAAAAAGGCGGAGGTACTGTTTGCAGTAGCAGATGGAACAGAAGTGGGCTTTGCATTGTTTTTCCACAATTTCTCCACCTTTTTGGGAAAAGCCGGAATTTATCTGGAAGATCTGTATGTGAAACAGGAATACCGCGGATTTGGATATGGGAAGTCGATTCTCAAAGAACTTGCCAGAATAGCGGTTGAGCGGGGATGCGGCAGACTGGAATGGTGGTGTCTTAACTGGAATCAGCCGAGTATTGATTTCTATTTATCCATGGGAGCAGAAGCAATGGATGAATGGACCGTCTACCGGATCTCCGGTGATACGCTTCAGAATATGGCAGAACCAAAAGAACAGAATACGAATGACAGAAAATGAGGACAGGGAGGCAGACAAGATGAAAGTAATGTTATTAAATGGCAGTCCAAATCAGAACGGATGCAGTGCGACCGCTTTGGAGGAAATCCGCAGTACGCTTACGGCAGAAGGAATCGAAAGCGAAACGGTCTGGATCGGGAAAAAGCCGATTGCGGGCTGTATTGCCTGTGGTTATTGCTATAAGGCAGGAAAATGCGTCTTTGCAGATGATAAGGTAAATGAAACAGCGGAAAAATTTCAGGAATGTGACGGTCTGATCGTTGCTTCGCCGGTTCACTATGCGGCAGCAGGCGGTGCAATCACCTCATTTCTGGATCGTTTTTTCTATTCCTGCAACAAGGAAGAACTGCGGCTGAAGCCTGCAGCAAGTGTGGTATCATGCAGACGCGGTGGTGCAGTCGGGGCATTTGACCAGCTGAACAAATATTTTACAATCAGTGAAATGCCGGTCGTTTCGGCATCCTATTGGAATCAGGTGCACGGAAATACACCGGATGAGGTACGTCAGGATCTGGAAGGCATGCGCACGATGCGTGTTCTTGCGAAAAATATGGCATATCTGCTGAAAGCGTTGGACCTGGCAAAAAGCGGCGGACTGGAATGTCCGGAAGCAGAGCCGCGGATTATGACGAATTTTATCCGATAACGGAGGTAAGAATCCGCAGTCCTATACCAGAGGAGACATACGATGCATGAAGTGAAGGTGAAGGGAATTCTGTCCGCACAGAATGGAATGAACATATACCGGGGCTGTTCTCATGGCTGTATCTACTGCGATGCAAGGAGCACATGCTACCAGATGCAGCATTTGTTCGAAGATATCGAGGTGAAAATCAACGCACCTGAGCTGCTCGAGCAGGCACTAAGAGGCAAACGCAGAAAATGTATGATAGGGACCGGAGCTATGAGCGATCCCTATATGCCAATCGAAAAAAATCTCAAACTGACCAGAAGATGCCTGGAATTGATTGATGCATATGGTTTTGGAATCGCAATACAGACCAAATCAGATCTGATACTGCGAGATCTCGATCTTCTGCGAAGCATTCATCGGAAAGCGAAATGTGTGGTACAGATGACGCTGACGACTTTTGATGATGGGCTGTGCAGTATCCTTGAGCCAAATGTCTGCGTGACCAGCAAAAGGGCAGAGGTCTTAACGGCTTTGCGGGACGAGGGAATTCCTGTCATCGTGTGGATGACCCCGCTGCTTCCGTTTATCAATGATACGGAAGAGAATATACGGGGTATACTGGATTACTGTATACAGGCTAAAGTATACGGACTGATGTATTTTGATATCGGCGTAACGCTGCGTGACGGCGACAGACAGTATTTTTACCGGAAACTGGATGAACATTTTCCGGGCATGAAAGAGGCTTATATCCAGACTTACGGCAATGCTTATCAGCTGCCTTCGCCGGACAGCGCATACCTGTCAGAACTGGTACGCAAGGAATGCGGACAGCATGGAATAGTCTGTGATACGGAAAGCCTGTTTGCCTATATGCATCTTTTGGAAGACAGGCACGCCGGTGAACAGATGAGCCTGTTTGATCTGTTGTGAGAGGACAGGAATGAAAATCCAAAGCACCCAGGACGATAGGATGAAAAACTATCGTCCTGGGTGCTTTTTCGTGCGTGAACTGCAATTTCATAGCTATGAAAAATGTGCGTAGTTTGGACTTGCTGCTATTTTAGGAAAAAACTATACTGTGAATGTGTGTGAAAAAGAGTAAAATTCAAATAAAACAGGATGGGCAGTGTCATGAAAAAATACATAATTACAATTCTTGGAATCTCGTGAGACTCACAGCATTGCTGTTTCAGGTGATGTATACAATGGAAAACAGTAGCCGAACCGGAACCAGCTATGAAAATCGCATCTCAAACGTTGTCTTTTTTTGCAGATTTGTTCTGGTGTGCGGCCAGAAAAAGTGAGGGAATCATTGCAAGCACGGTAAAACCAATCGACCACCAGAAGGCGACATTGTATGCACTGGTAACAGTCTGTATAGCTGATACTGAGTGACTGGCTAACTGATGCTCCACAATCGTTGCAAGGATCGCTGATCCGAAAGCACCGCCAACTGTCTGGAATATCCGCGTGGCAATACTGGCGTGAGGAATCTGATTATTGTTCAGCCCGACATAGGCGGATACCATGATTGGGATGAACACGCCGCCCAGACCCGCTCCGCGTATCAACAGTGCCGCAGCTAACAGAATTTGATTCGTTGCCGAACTGGCAAAGGCGAATGGCAATGTACCGATAGCCGTGATTACGAGGCTTACCAGGACGATTGGGCGTGCACCCATTTTATCGGTCAGTTTTCCCATCTGACTTCTTGTCAATAACATGCCAATCCCTTGTGGAATTAATAAAAGACCGGCATACAAAACGCTTTCGCCGCGCACCTGCTGGTAAAATAATGGCAGAAGAAGCAGACCGCCGTTGGATATGATCCCAGACATAAAAAGCAAAATGGTTGAAGCGGAAAAATTACGTGATTGAAACAGATGCAAGTTAAGCACCGGGGGAATCTTCGTATGTAAGGCGTAGACAATAAACACAGCGATCAGAAGTAATCCGAGTATTACAGGAACAAGCACGGCACTGCTGTTTAGGCCACCGTGGGAGGCTATTTGAGAAATTCCGTAAACGAGCAGAGCAAAGGCCGGAGATAACAGCAGAAGACCGGCGATGTCTAGAGGCTGGTTTTGGTCGGATGGGCTGTCTTTTGGTATTCCCCACAGGGCTAACAGTAAGGCAATTATCGTCACGGGAATATTGACATAGAAAATCCAGCGCCAGCCTAAGCTGTTTACAATAACTCCGCCCAGCACCGGACCAAGAATCGGTGCGAGCATTATGGGTACACTGGTTATGGATGCCATACGTCCCATATTGCGGCCACCGGATAACTGAAAAAGCATGGTAGTCATAGTCGGCATCAGCAGACCTGCGCCAATTCCCTGCAGAAGCCGAAATCCGATCAGGAAACCGATATTCCAGGACAGCGAAGATAGAATGGAACCCGCAAGAAATAACACCAGCGAAAATTGATACAGCCGCTTGCCGCCGAAACGCTGAATCGCCCATCCCGAAATCGGTACTGCCACGGCCATTGCCAGCACATACCCTGTAATGACCCACTGAATGACGGAAACGGTGCTTTTCATGTCACTTGCTAAGGTTTTTATCGCTACATTGACCATCGTAGAATCCAATAACGGCGCGAGAGAACCTAACACTAAGATGAATGATAATTTCAGCAGTGCCGGGTCGAGTTTTTCTTTCTGAGGTTTCGCAGCGTATGATTTATTTTTTTCCATAATTAGAATCTCCTTATTACCATATCTCTTATCGGAAGAGATTTTTGATTTGTCTGACAACATGTTGTATAATCACATACTAATGGCTTAGTGATCCTGCATCAACCGACAATCATAGGGCACCTGTCGGTTTTTGAGGAGACGAAGGAGGATAAACCGATGAATAAGCAGTCTGAAATTACAATGCAGACAAGAAAAAATTTAATGAATGCATTCTGGCAATTATACGGTGAGAAACGAATCGAAAAGATCACAGTAAAAGAAATCACAACGAAGGCAGGCTATAACAGAGGTACATTCTATGAATATTTTACGGATGTCTACGATGTGCTGGAGCAAATAGAAGCCTCCGTTCTGCCGAATTTGGCAAAGCATAAAAACATCATGGTAGATCGGAACACACAGCTGCCAATCAAACATCTGATTGAGGTGTATAGCAGAAACAAGGAATATTTTGTTGTCCTGTTAGGGAAAAATGGAGATCCTGCTTTTCAGGAGAAGATTAAGAACGTATATAAAGCATTGGTAAGACCGTACCTTCAATCTCTGGGCACAGATGACTTTACGTTAGAATGCGCGTTGGAATTTGCGCTGTCTGCGTTTATCGGGGTGTTGACGTATTGCTTTACGCAGGAAGAAGACCCGGACATAGAAAAGATGGTACAGCTCCTGTGGCAATTTATGAAGGACGGCATCATAAAATAGGCGATGTTTGCTAAGCCTGCGTTGTGCCGACACCGGGCTTTAAACCTTTTCAAGTCTTATCGATGTAATTTCTTTGCTTTCATCAGCATCTATAATCAGTCGGTAACTGCCGCTTTCCACAGGAAATACCATAATATAGTTGTGTAAATTTGAGCTTACATTTATCCAGCTATACTTTACGAAATCATCGAATTTTAGGGAGTCACCCTTTGCAATCAGAGCTTCTGCTTCTGCTAAAGTAATTTCTTTTCCATCAAAGTTTCCACTCCAGCCATCAGCCAAACTTTCCGTTTGAGTTAATTTATCAAAAACAGATGAATTCTGAGGTGTAAATCCAATACAGACCAGCAGGATAACAACCATTGCCACAATATTCACCCAAACAGCGGGTTTTTTGTAATTCAATGCATTTTTAATCCGGAGTTTTGTATTGCCCTCACCAAAAGCAAGCGGACTGAGCAAACCACTCGTTTTTGCAGACAAAGAATACAGTAATATGCTGTATTCCCTGCGAATATCCATTCCTGCTTTTTTGAGAGCCGTTTCATCCGCTGATAATTCCATATCTTTTGTGAGTAATGTGTAAGATAACCAGACAATCGGATTAAACCAGTGCAGGATTGTAATCAGAAATGCAAGTGGTTTTATGAGATAGTCACGCCGCTTTATATGGACATTTTCATGGGACAGGACTAACATCAGTTCCTGCGCAGAAAGACCCACTGGAATGTAAATTTTAGGGCTGATTAATGATAAGACAAAGGGCGTAGTGATGCGGTCGGTTTCGTACACATTGTCCTGAATAAGAATCGCGTTCCTCAAACGGTGTTTCAAGCAGATGTAGCTTATCACTGTATAAAGGAGCAGAATGCAAACCCCTGAAATCCAAATCCATGAACCGATTAGCAACATGGCCTGCACGGAATTCCCGCTATTATTTTCAGTAGTTTCAGACTGCAGTATATTGTTAACATTATCATTCACAATGCTTTCTACAAACGTTAATCTGCTTTTGATTACCGGTGTTTCCTGTATGCCAATATTTTGTGAGATGGTTTCCGTAGTTACCGGATTGAGACTGAGCGGAAGCTCAAATGAAAAAGGACAAGCAAGGTGGAAGAATACCGCCGCCCATAAAATATAGGAGAATACTTTTGGTGCCTTTTTCAATGGTAAACGAATAAGCGCAACAACCAGAGCGATAAAACTTGCCGTAAAACTCATATTTAGAACAGAAATAAAAATATTACTCATGTTCACTCGCCTCCCTGATCATCGATATGATTTCATCCGCTTCTTTTTTGGATATCTTTTTGTCACTCAAAAAAGCAGTAATGAAGGTTGGCAAAGAACCACCAAAGTTCTTGGAGAGAAATGCTTCGCTCTCTTCTTTTTGTACCTGCTCACGTTGAACAAGCGCCGTTACAACAGCATTTTCGTTCTTTACAATTCCGCGCTGAGACAGACGTCGAATGGTTGTATAAGTGGTGGATTTCTTCCAGCCAAAATTTTCAAAGCAAAGTCTTGCAAGCTCAGTTGAATTTATTGGTTCCTGTTCCCATAACAAACACAGGAAGCGATATTCCGCATCAAATATTTTTAGATGATCCATGATCGATGACCTCCTTAAAATCGGACTACTGTGTTAAACCTAATTTAGGTTTAACACAGTAAACCTCGCATGTCAATTACCAAAAATGTGATTTTTCAAAAATAGATGAAATTCTTTGCAACAGAATGGAAGAATCGTTACACTGTATATAGGAACACCAAAAGGGCGCGCACCCACGAAAAAAGAGGTGAAGTTATGGAAAATTACCTGCAGCTGGTGAAAAGAGCAAAAAAAGGAGATACGGAAGCGTTTGCAGTCCTATATGAAACGGTTTATCAGGATATGTACCGGTTTGCGCTGTATACATTAAAGCATCCGGAAGATGCAAAAGATGCCGTCAGCGATGCAGTGACCGATGCGTTTGCATCCATTCGGAAATTGCGGACCGAGGAAGCCTTCCGTGCCTGGATCTTCCGGATACTTTCCAATAAGTGCAGGCAGAAACGAAAAGAGTACACAAATCAGGCGCAGGAGCTGACAGACGATATTCTAAATCGTGCAGGAGCAGGTGACGAAGCAGAGCATGCGGTGTTACGCAGTCTGTTCTATGAGTTGTCGGAGGAAGAGCGTCTGATCGTATCCATGCATATGTTTGGCGGTTATACAAGCAGAGAGATGGCAGAACTGTTACATATGAATGAAAACACCCTGCGTTCAAAAGAGAGCAGAGCGATTAAGCGGCTTGCGGCTGGAATTGCCAAATAGGAGGTGCGTCATAATGGAAGAAAAAGGATTCGATGAAAAAGAGATCCTCGAACAGATAAAAAAAGATGCGGATACCGTGCCGATTCCGGAGGAACTGCATCCCGAACAGATAAGAAAAAAGCTGGAATCTGAGAAAAAAAAGATAAGGAGAAAGCACAGGAGACAGCTGACAGCGGCAGCCGCAATCGCGCTGTGTACCGTGACAGCGATTGCAGGAAATCGGATACTGCGGCAGAATGACGTAAGAACGGCATCCAGAGATACATCCGGTGTCAGCCAGGAGACAGACGGCGGTACGGAAACAGGTAAGTTGGTTGCTGATATCGGAGATGTGTACCAGAATGCAAAGAATTATACAGAAGTCTACGAGGAATTAAAGCGTACACAGGAGCAATCCATGTTAGACGGAAGTTCGTCCATTGAGAGTTCTGCGGAAGATGCTGTGGATTCGGCAGGCAGTGATATGGGAGACAGTGTAACAACTACAGGCGAGTCCTCGGAGGATAAAGATTATTCCACGACAAATCTGCAGACAGACGGAATTGATGAGAGTGATATTACCAAAACGGACGGAAACTATATTTATACCGTCTGGAATAACAAAGTGCAGATTTATGATATCCGGAATGTTACGCCGCAAGAGATAGCGGAGATTACACCGGATACGGGATCCGCGGCAGATGATGTAAGAGAAATGTATGTGGATGATGATGAACTGATTCTGATCGTGCAAAAACAGGAAAGTGACATACGTTCTTCGGATACCGAAAACTCCGGTTACGAGACCTGTTATATGGTAAATGAATGGAGTACCGAGGTTTTAAAGTATGATATCAGCGACAGAACGACACCGGTTCTTGCACAGAATATGGAGCAGGACGGCGCCTATCAGACATCGAGAAAGGTGGGAACCATTCTCTATCTGTTCACGAATTATGATATGCAGCTGCCGGAGTATGAACAGGATACGGCAGTAAAATCCAAACTTTCTACCTGGATTCCTTCTGTCGCAGGTCAGCTGATCGAGGCAGACAGCATCTATCTGCCGGATACGGGGTCATCGGGGCTGATTCTTTCTTCCGTGAACTGCAGAAATATTCAGAAACCGATTGATACGAAGCTGATCGTTCAGGATGGCGTTCAGGTCTATGTAAGTGATTCATCCCTGTATTTGTACGGAAGGGTCTATAACGGAGGAAATGATACACAGATCGCCAGATTTGCGATGGCGGACGGCACTGTGACACCGGCAGGGGCTGCTGCCGTGAAGGGAGTCATCAATGATACGTTTGCAATCAACGAATACCAGGGATATCTGCGGGTGCTTACTACAGACTGGAGCGGCAGTACAGAGACGAATGCAGTCTATGTCTATGACAGCGCGATGAAGCTCACGGGACAAATTACCGGAATTGCGCAGGGAGAGGAGATATACTCTGCTAGATTCCTAAAGAATACGGGATATTTTGTAACCTATGAGAATACCGATCCGCTCTTTACCGTCGACTTCTCCGATCCTGCCAATCCGGTTCTGGCCGGAGAACTGCAGATTACCGGATTCTCGGAGTATCTGCATTTTTGGGGAGAGAACAAACTGCTGGGCATCGGATATGAGACCGATCCGGTCACCGGAGAGCAGAAGGGACTGAAGCTGTCGATGTTTGATATTTCAGATCCGTCCCATGTGACGGAGGAGAACCGGCTTATTCTGGAAAACATCGATTACAGCCCGGCACTGTACGAATACAAGTGTGTGCTGGCAAATGCGGAAAAAAATATCATCGGCTTTACGGTTGAGCATTACGATACGGAAAATACGATTAATTATGTCGCTTTTTCCTACGAAAATGGATTTGGGAATCTGTTTTCAGCGGCGATTGACAGCAGTACCGATGCATCCTCCTACCGCGGACTGTATGCCGGAGATACCTTTTATGTCGTCGGCGGGGGAACGGTCAATGCCTATGATATGACAGACGGCTATCAGAATCTTCCTTCTTCTTAACATACGGCAGCAAAAATGTGGCCTCAGAAGCCTGCATATACAAAATAGCTAAAAAGGAGACTTACTATTTGGTAAAGTCTCCTTTTTGTTTCTTCTTGTGAACAACCGGTTGCGCTAATATAATAAAGGTTAGAAAAAGAAAGGAACTAAGGAAAGGTGAAAGCAGGAGGAAGCATTATGAAAAAGAAGGTAACGGAGACCCTACTGGCAGCAGTACTGATACTTGGACTCACCGCGGGGTGTACCAAACAGGATAGTGAAGTTTCAGACACGGAAAGCAGCACATACCAGGCGGTAATGCCAACAGCGGCAGAGGAATCCGATATTTATGTAGAGCCGATTGAAGGGCTCTCGGATGACTTTATCAAAGGAATGGATATATCCAGCGTAATTGCGGAGGAAGAGAGCGGAGTAGTCTACTATAATGAGGACGGGGAAGAAGAGGATCTCTTTCAGATACTGGCAGATGCAGGTGTCAACTATATCCGCGTCCGCGTCTGGAACAATCCTTATGACAGTGACGGCAATGGATATGGCGGCGGCAACAATGATCTGGAAAAGGCAGCTGAAATCGGGGCGCGGGCAGCGAAGTACGGGATGAAGCTTCTGGTTGATTTCCATTATTCGGATTTTTGGGCTGATCCGAACAAACAGGCGGCTCCGAAAGAGTGGGCACACCTGACGTTTGAAGACAAGCAGGAGGCACTTTACCAGTTTACCAAAGAAAGTCTGCAGACCATTCTGGATGCGGGTGCGGATGTCGGTATGGTTCAGATCGGGAACGAAATCAACAACGGCATGGCAGGAGAGACAGACCGAGCGAAAATCGATACCCTTCTGCAAAAAGGCAGTAAGGCTGTTCGTGAGATCTCGGATCAGAATCAGAAGGAGATCCTGATCGCCGTTCATTTTACGGGAATCGATGATTACGACCACACGATGGATTATGTGTCAGACCTTGCGGAGTCCGGCGTGGATTATGATGTATTCGGTGTGTCCTATTATCCGTTCTGGCATGGAAGTATGGAAAACCTGACAAAGGTACTGCACGACGTGGCCGAGAATTATCAGAAAAAAACCGCAGTGCTGGAGACTTCCTATGCGTATACCACGGAAGATGGCGACGGGTTTGCGAACAGTGTCGGTGAGGTGGATCTGATTGACGGCTACACGGCGAGCGTGCAGAGTCAGGCCACCTGTGTGCGTGATGTCATGGCAGCGACTGCGGCAGCAGGAAAAGATGCGCTGGGTGTCCTGTATTGGGAAGGTGCCTGGATTCCGGTAGGAAGTGCGGAGGAAAGCACACAAAACAAGCAGCTTTGGGAAAAATACGGTTCCGGATGGGCAAGCAGTTATGCAGCCAACTATGACCCGGACGATGCGGGACAATATTATGGAGGAAGCTCGTGGGATAATCAGGCATTTTTTGATTTTACAGGACATCCGCTGGCATCCTTAAATGTGTTCAAATATGTGAATTACGGAACCAACTGCAAACCGGCAGTGGACTATCTCGAAGAGACGGAAGTAAAGGCGAATGTCGGAGAAGCACTTGTGATGCCTGAAACGGTTCCTGCGATTTACAATGACCGCTCCAAGAATGCAGATCTTCCGGTTATCTGGGATGTGAACGAAGTGGCTGCAATCGATACGGATACAATCGGAGATTACACGATAGACGGTGTGCTGGAAGATGGAACTGCCGTGACCGCCGCTGTCAGCGTTGCAAATGTAAACTGGCTGGAGAATCCGAGCTTTGAAGAAAAAGACGTCTCCATGTGGAACGTCTCTTATGAAGGGGACACCAACACGACGGATATTCAGAATAAAGCGGCAGACTGCATCACCGGAGAAAACAGTTTTCATTTCTGGAGCGATTCCGAGCAGTCATTTGACGTGGAACAGACTGTGTCGGGACTGGAAGCCGGAAACTATACCCTGAATGCAAACATACAGGGCGGTGATGTCGGAAGTACGGCAGAGATCTATCTGTATGCGATTGTCAACGGAAAGACGTATCAGTCCGATCCCGTTACCCTGACCGGATGGTGCAACTGGCAGACTCCGGTGATAGAAGATATCCCGCTGGACGGTGCGAGCGAAATCACGGTTGGCATGCATGTGGCGTGTGCCGGCGGCGGATGGGGAACCCTGGATGATTTTTACCTGTATAAACAGCGCTAGAATCCTCTTTTTCTCATGTACAGTCGGGGAATTATGTTGTATGATGAAGGACAGAATACAGATACAGGAGTGAACCGATGAATTATTATCTTGCACCGCTTGAGGGTATTACCGGTTATGTCTATCGAAATGCCTACCATGCTTATTTTGTTGATTTTGATAAGTATTTTCTGCCTTTTATCGCACCACATGCCAACCGCAGTTTTAATGCGAAGGAGAAGAATGACCTGATACCGGAGCATAATGAGGGAATGCATGCAGTTCCGCAGGTGCTGACGAACAGTGCGGAGGATTTTGTCCGCATCGCAGAGGATCTGGAAGCACTGGGTTACCGGGAGATCAACCTGAATCTCGGCTGCCCTTCTGGAACCGTTGTTGCCAAAGGAAGGGGAAGCGGGTTTCTTGCAAGACCCGAAGAACTGGATGCTTTTCTGGAAAAGATATGCGCTAAAACACGGCTTCGGATTTCGATTAAAACACGGGTGGGCAAAGATTCATACGAAGAGTGGGGCAGACTGCTTGAGATCTATAACAGGTATCCGTTAGAGGAACTGATCGTACATCCGCGGATCCAGAAAGATTTCTATCAGAATCAGCCGAACATGGAGACCTTTGCATGGGCTGTGGAGCACAGCAAAAACAAACTCTGCTACAATGGGGATCTGTTTACGGCTGAGGATTTTGCCCGATTTGGCAGCCGGTATCCGAAGGTGGAAAGGACGATGTTCGGAAGAGGGGTAATCGGAAATCCCGGACTTCTCGGCAGCATAAAAGGGGATGAGAGACCGGATAAGAGAAAATTACAGGAATTTCATGACAGATTGTATCGGGATTATACGGAGCTGTTTTCCGGAGACCGGAATGTCTTATATAAAATGAAGGAAATCTGGTCCTATCAGATACAATTGTTTGCCGATTCTGAAAAATATGCAAAGAAGATCCGTAAGGCACAGCGTGCCGCGGAGTATGAGGCGGTGGTACGGGAACTGTTTGCCAACGTACCGCTGCAGTGCAATGACGGGATGGTGGAAGCATGCAGGAATACAGAGTGACGATTAAGGATATCGCGGAGGAACTGGGACTTAGCACGGCAACTGTTTCCAATGTGATTCATGGGAAAACCGGAAAGATATCTGACCGCACGGTGGAAAAAGTGCAGGAAAAACTCGAACAGAGTGGATATATACCCAATATGGCGGCAATCCTCCTGGCACAGAACACATCCAAAATTGTCTGCGTTGTGCTCTCCGACGACATGCGGTACGAAGGGAAGATGATGGAGGATCCGTTTGTCTGCGGTATGCTCAACGGCTTGTCCAAGGAATTGTCGGCAAAGGGTTATTTTATGATGCTGAAGGAAGAACCGGAAGTCGAACAGATTGTCCGCTATGCTTCCATGTGGAATATGGCAGGACTGGTACTGATCGGATTCTGCGAGGTGGATTACGAAAGACTGCGGAACCGGATGCATATTCCGTTTGTCGTCGTCGATGCATATACAAGTAAGGTACATCACTACTCGGATGTGGGCATCGACAATATCCGGGGTGGTTTTCTGGCCGGAAACTACCTGATTGCAAACGGACATACCAGGATTATGTATCTGTCAGACAATGATGAAGGATGCGATCATGACCGTTATGTCGGACTCACGCAGGCATTGGCGGAAAACGGGACTGCTTACACCCAGGATGACTTCAAATGGCTCCATCCCATCCGAAAACAGCGGTTTGAAATCTATGAACAGCTGTACCTGCAGCGGAAGGAATACACGGCAGCCTTTGTTGCGTCCGATGTGTTTGCGATTGAGTTTCTGAATTTTCTGTTGGATAAGGGTGTCCGGATACCGGAAGAATTTTCGCTGGTCGGATTTGACAATATTCCGCTGGCAGACTGCATTCGTCCCGGTCTTACGACAGTGTCACAGGATCTTGCAAAGCGGGCGCAGGCGGCAGTAGAGCTTTTGCAGGAGTTAATTGACGGGAAGACAACAGGCAGACAGGAACTGCTGTCGGTGGAGCTTGTGGTACGGGACAGTGTGTGTGATATCCGCGGCCGGCACTGAAACAGGAACGGCAGGGTCGGCTGAAAAATAAACGTGGTTTGAAATCAAAACAGGGAGAAAGATGACAGAATGCACAAAAATGTCATCTTTTTTTTGGATTGGGTTACGCGATTAACCCATTGAAAATAGGGGGAAAGATGATAAGCTTATCACATACAGAAAGAGCGAAGGAGTAAAGATATGAAAAATCAGACTTATCATCGTGAAATATTGACAATTGGACTGCCGGTAACCTTACAGAGCATTTTTCAGGCTTCTTACAGCATGGTGGATCAGCTCATGGTCGGAACACTTGGAACCGTTAGTATCGCGGGCAGCGGTCTCGGAGCAAAGTTCTCCAGTCTGGCCGCGTTTACCCTGTCTTCGGTTGCGGCGGTTGCATCGATCCTGATTGCACAGTACCATGGCCGGGGGGAACGGGAAGGGGTGAACCAAAGCTTTTTTGCCTGTTCTTACATCGCACTGCTGGTACTGCTGCTGTTTGCGGTTCCGGCATTTTTGGCACCGCAGGCAATTCTTGGAATGTATACAGATGATGCACAGACGGTCCGCACAGCAGCCGGTTTTTTAAAGATTCTGGCAGTCAGCTTTCTTCCAATGACGGTAACCTTGATGGTATCTTCCTTTTTTCGAAGTATCGAGCAGAGTAAGTATCCCATGTATGCAAGCGTAATCGCAATCTTTGCCAATATTTTCTTCAATTATTTGTTCATTTTTGGAAAATGGGGAATGCCCCAAATGGGTCTGGAGGGAGCTGCCTTTGGTACACTGCTGGCCCGGATACTGGAAGCCGGACTGCTCATTTTCTGGATGGTTCGCATAAACAGGAGAAAAGCACTCTGTCTGCACCCGGTCTTGCCGAAAGGCGCCATTTTTTATAAAAAAATATCTGTGATTGTCTTTCCGATTCTGCTGAATGAATTTTCCTGGAGTGTGGGTGAAAATATCTATGCTGCCATATACGGAAGACTGGGTACGGATGCACTGGCCGCAATGACACTTACGAATCCACTCCAGGGAATGTTTATCGGAATGTTTTCCGGCATGTCCGCAGCGGCACTGGTAATGGTCGGAAAACGGCTTGGGAACAATGAACAGGAGGAGGCGTACCATATTGCAAAGTATTTGATGAAGGTGGGCTTTGTCGGTTCCATTGTCATAGCGGGTCTGCTGGCGCTGCTCATTCCGTTTTATGTGAGGCTGTTTCAGATCGAGCCGGAGGTTGAAAAACTGACAATCAATATTGTGTATGCGCTGGCACTCGTGCTGTTCGCAAAAATAGCCAACATGATTCTTGGCGGCGGCATCCTCCGCAGCGGAGGGAATACACACTATACACTTGTATGTGATTTGATCGGAACCTGGATTTTTGGAGTACCGCTGGGGCTCCTGGCCGCATTTATATTCCATATGCCGATTTATCAGGTGTATTTTATCCTATCGCTGGAAGAAGTTGTAAGACTTCTGATCGGACTCGCCGTATTCCGCGGCAGGCGATGGATGCGGAATGTAACAGAATAGTGCATTGACAAATAGCTGTATTTGTATTACTGTAATAGTACAAATACAGCTATTATGCGATTTTTGAAAAGTGAGGATGGATTATGAATTATGAAAAGCTGAATAAAAAAGCAATCAGCTGCATGTATGTAGGATCTCTGATTACATTTTTGATCACGGCGGCAATTCTGGCGGTGGCAGGGATTCTGCTGAAGATTGGAATAATTGGCAGCGGTCAGACTGCACAGGTAATCAGTAAGATTTTATTTGTGCTGATTCCAATCGAACTGCTGATTCAGTTGATTGTACCGCAGGTTCGTTATGCGCGTTACCGCTATCGTCTGACGGATGAAGAAATCATTGTCCGGGAGGGGTTTCTCGTAATTACAAAATCGATCGTCCCGATTGAGCGTCTGCATCAGATCGAAGTGACCGCAGGACCCGTTGACCGTATGTTTGGCCTTGCCAAAGTAAATGTCACAACTGCCGGCGGAGATGTGGCCATACGCTTTCTGGAAACGGAAAAGGCAGACTTTATTGCAGAGACCCTGAAGCGGAAAATCAATGAAGTGGTGCGGGAGGAAAAAAAGGAGAAGACTCATGGAACAGACTAGATTTCGTTGTCATATCAGTATCATCCTGAATAAAATCGGCGCCGTTCTGGTATTTTTAGGACTTCTGCTCTACAATAATCTGGATAACGTGATTGAGTTTTTAAAAAGTGGCAGACTCTCGGGCGGAAAGATTCTTCCGGCATCCGTTCTCACACTGGCAGCTGCTTTTTTTTATACAGTTTACCATTTTATGCGCTGGTATAAGACCTGGATCATGTTTGAGGATGAGAGCATCGTGATTGAGCGCAACACATTAAACCGCAAGGTGAATACGATCGGGATGAAAAATATTTCCAACGTCAATCTGGAGCAGAATCTGTTTCAGCGTCTGCTTCATGTTTATCAGGTCAAACTGGATACAAACAGTGCATCGACGGCGAATACAACGGATGTCAATATTGTGCTCAGTGAGGAACGGGCGAGAGCATTTCAGCAGACCGTATTGGAGCATCTCGGCAAAGGCAGGGCTGTAGAGAAGGCGAAAGGGCAGGTGGAAGCTCCGGATATTACCTATAGCGGGGCAGAGGTAGTAAAGCACTGTCTTTCCACGCTGAAAATTTCCTGGCTTCTCATCGGCGTGGCAGCGGCAGTTTTTGCGGTGATCGGTCTGAGTCAGCGGCTCCACGAAGCTGCGGATCTTGTGGATATTTTGGGAGGCAGTCTCGCGGTACTGGCATTCCTGATAACGACGATCTGGAACCTGGTCGGGGATTTCTTCCGACTGTATGATTTCCGTGCGCGGCGAAGCGGAAATAAGCTCTATCTTTCCCATGGACTTTTGAAAAGACAGGAATATATGATTCCCGTAGAGAAAATTAATTCCGTAATCATCCGCCAGAATCTGATGGCCAGAATCTTGAAACGGCAGTATGTGGAGCTGGTCTGTGTCGGTCTTGGAGATGAAAAAAGGGAAGGCACCCAGATCATGCTGGCAAGTAAAAAGGAAGATTTAGAGAAGAACATGAAGCTGCTGCTTCCGGAATATGAAAAAGAAAGCCGGCTTCCGCTGAAAAAGCAGCCGACAGCGAGTATCTATTGTAAGATCCCGGGATATCTGATCCAGCTGGTCATCTGTATGATCGGTGCGGTTCTTGTACACCGGCTGAAACCGGAATGGCTACCCGCAGAGATCGCTGTCGTTGCAGTTCTGATTGTTTACCGTGTCTGCTATGAGGTTCTCCGCTACCAGACCATTGGTTTTTACTGTGATGAGGAAGGGCTTGCGATTGCAGACGGTGTATTTACAAAACGGATTGTATACATACGCTATGACAAGTTGCAGATTCTCCGTACAAAACAGGGGCCATTCTACAGCCATTGCGGCCTGTATCAGGGAGAATTGAAAATACTTGCGGCGGCTCTGTTCAGTATTTATTTCACCGGTTTTTATTCCGGAGAGATGTTTGAACGAATTCATCAGGGAATGCTTTCGGCAAGAGGTTAGCGTAGCGAAAACATATTAAGAAAATGATAAGAATTCAAACATTGACAGCGGGATGCACGCTCGTTAAGATAGAAAGCAGGGGAAGCAAAAAGGCAGGAATTCAGAATATGGATAATCAGAAAGATGCATATTTTTTACAGATATTGGAACAGGTTTCCAGGGAGACCCGTTTTTTGTCTTCGAGAGAATTTATTCAGCATGGGAGAACTTCGGTCTATGCGCACAGTGTACAAGTGGCATATGAAAGTTACCGGTTCGCAAGGGATCGGGAACTAAAGGTGAATATGGAGCAACTGATCCGGGGAGCGCTGCTTCACGACTATTTTCTGTATGACTGGCATAAGCAGCTGACACCGCATCGTCTGCATGGATTTTTTCATCCCGGCGTGGCACTGCGGAATGCATGCAGGGATGCGAATCTCTCAGATGTGGAAAAGGACATTATCAAAAAGCATATGTTTCCGCTTACGGTAGTTCCGCCAAGATATTTAGAGAGCTGGATCGTATGCTGGATCGACAAAAAATGTTCCATGCGTGAAACACTGAAACGAAGATCTTACTGTGTTGTGGCTGCGGGTGTAAGCGGAACGCAAAATGGCACAGAAGGTTGGATTAATTCGATGAGATAAAAGGGGAAATCGGATGCATAGAGAAATAGCGCGATTTATTGAGCATATCATAAATGAGTTTTTCTTAAACGGCAGAATCTATTTCCTGTGGTTTTGTATCTACGGATTTGTGGGGTGGGCCTATGAATCCGCAATCTGTTCACAGGTGAAATATCACAGGTTCATCAATCGGGGATATTTAAAAGGTCCGATCTGTCCGATTTACGGTGTGGGGGCGGTGGCAAATATCCTGCTTCTGGGTCAGATTGGAAGTGCGCCCGGGCTTTTCGTAGCGGCGATGCTGATCTCGGGTGTGGTAGAGTATTTTACCTCTTATTTCATGGAAAAACTGTTTCATCAGCGTTGGTGGGATTACACCAGATACCGCTTTAACCTCCATGGAAGAATCTGCTTATATGGATGTGTGATTTTTGGCATTGCCAATTTAATTATCTTAAAGGTCATTCATCCGGCGGTCGGCTATCTGACCGGCAGAATCCCGGAAGTGGCGCTGACGGAAATTACCATTCTGTTATATGTGGTATTTCTGGGCGATGTCATTTATACGACGTTACATATGGAATCTGTGAATGAAAAAATCAGAATCTGGAAGATCCAGATACAGAAAAAGGGTGAGAATCTGAGAGAGAACGCGGTTGAGATCTGGGGATTTGCGGAGACTCGTACGCGGGATCTTAAGGCAGAACTGCGCGTGATGACGAGTGAGGGACTTACCCTCCGGTTACAGCATATGAAACAGCAGTTTCAGGACAATGATTGGAAAATCAGACAGATTGTCCCGAAACTGAAAGAGAGCAGATATTATGAGTGGCTGGAAAAGCTGAAGGACCGGTTTGATTTCTAATTCTACAGTCCCGTCAGTTCACCGAGGAATAATTCAAACAGCACACCCTCCTGCGTAGGTACCGCCGCATCATCCGATGCTTTGGTACAGGATGCGATAAAGGAAGAGGCCTTTTCCACCGCCAATGGCAGCTCATAACGGCGCACAATAAGCGCAGAAACAATACTTGTAAAAATATCTCCCGTACCGGGCCTGGATGAGCCCGCAACGGGAGTTTTTATTATGGTATGGCTCCCGTCTGACCTATAAATATAATTGTAGAAACTGGAATTGTCACAGATTCCGGTAATCACAATCTGTGAAGGCCCCATGGAAGCAAGCTGTGCACAGATGGAAGTCAGCTCTGATTCCGTCCATAAGCCGTCGTGATAAGGCGTATCTGTCAGAAGGCAGGCTTCGGTAATATTCGGAGTCAGCAGATCGGAATTGGCAATAAACTGCTTCATCTGTCCGCAGAAATCCGGCGTAATGGAATGGTATGGTTTTCCGTGGTCGCCCATGACCGGATCAATAATGACAATCGGCTTGCGGTTTGGATCGTGCGTATGTGCATGCAGATACTCGTCCATGATATGCATCTGCATCAGAGAGCCGAAGTAGCCGCAGTAAATACCGTCAAAATCGGATGCCACCGTGTCCAGCTGTCTCAGATAATCCGGCATGTATACGGTCATATCTTTTTTATAGTAAGAAGGAAAGCCGGTGTGGTTACTGAAAACAGAAGTAGGCACAGGGATTGCCTGTACCTTGCATGCACTGATCACCGGCAGGGCAACCGCTATGGAACAGCGCCCGAATCCGGTCATATCATTTACGATAAGTAATTTCTTTGGAGTTTTATCCGTCATTTTCGTTTCTCTTCCTTTTTTCCAATGGTCAGCAGCAATCCGGATCTCTTGAGGGCCGGACGCAGTGCCATATAAATAATAACAGAAACGATGACGGAAAGTACAGCATTAATGCCTGTTGCTGCAATATTCCATACCAGTACCACTTCAGCAGCCGGTTTGCCAAGAATTGCAAGCTTGTAAAAGTATCCGAGGAGGGGATCAAAAATCACATTGAACAGCATGCCGCCGATCGCTGCAAAGAGCGTCCATCGGAAAATATGTTTTGTATCACTGGATGAAGAGATTTTGCCCCATTTGTGCGCAATCAGTCCAGTAATCAGCCCGATACAGAATTTCAGGAGAAATGTTTTTGGTGCATAAATGACATAGACAGGATCAAACAGATCTCCGATCGTCATGCCGATCGCACCGCCAAGACCGCCGTAGACGCCGCCAAGCAGCAGTGCACCGAGCACACAGACAGCGTTTCCCAGATGGATGGAAGTCGCATCACCGCCGGGCAGTGTGATTTTGATCTGCAGAAAGGTAAAGACAACATAGGAAAGCGCTGCCATCAGTCCGGTGACGGTCAGCTTGTAAATTTTCTCATTTCTCATAGGAATTCCCTCTTTTTCTGTTTATTTTATCTGAACTCTATCTTAACGATAAATGGCTTTATTAAAATATCCAATTTGTGTAAAAATTACCATGCCAGATAAAAAAATAAGGACATTCGGGCAAGAAATGGAGATGGCGGTGACACAGCAGGAAAAAAGATTCATATATTAATTATGAGAAGAAAAAAGGATGTGCATATATGAATCAGTCTTATACGGCATTTTTGGACCCGATAGCGTTTATATTGGGTTGGTCGCCAATCATATGGATAGGCATTGCAGTGATACTGACAGTTCTTGTGGTCATAGGAATCGTTTTGTTATATAGAAAACATCGGCGGATAAAACGCGCAAAGGAATTTATTTTATTAAGGACGGCTGCGGAAAAGGAAAACTATATCAATGAGTTAATTGCACCCAGCGGATTTCAGTATGATGAAAAGAAAGATATGTTTTATGCCATGAAAAACACATGGCAGAAGCGGTATGGCTATTCCAGGTTGTATGATGAAGCGTCAGCACCGTTTGGCATGATCATAGACTGTGAACCGATTTATTTTGATTACGATGGAAAAAAGTGGATGCTGGAGCTTTGGAAGGGACAGTATGGCATGACAGCAGGCGGAGAAATCGGCCTTTACACGGCAAAGAATGGCAGGGGAAAATTCTTTCAGGGTGTAAGTGCGGAAGATTATATTGGAATGCAGTTTGAAGTGTTTGTAAGAGGAGTCAAGTTATTCGAACGACAGGAACCCCACTGGTGGCTGACAGGTTTTCGGCTTGGAGAATGCGCATTGCCCCATCAGGTAAAAATGGTTGCCAGACTGACATTTGCGAATCGCCTGATGTGTCAAAGCTTCGTGAACGGTCTGCGCAGGGCTGGCTATCGTACGAACGAATATCAGGTCTTTGGTGAATCAGTCAAGATTTTGTTCTATACGCCGCACACCAAACAGCCGCTTACCCGTGGGCCAATCACTGACTGGCTCACGGTTTCAAGATCCCGGTTTTTCTGTAGAACCTATAAACGTTTAACAAGGAGGTATACGACAACGAGTGACAGACTGATTTATCTGCAGGCAAAAGCACCCCGGCTTTTTACAAGAGCATTGCGCATCGGTAAGACAATCAAATTATTTGAAGGAAACAAGCAAGATGAGTAGCCGTTCGCGGATTGAGCAAGTTTATCAGCAGGCAGAAATTTTACCGATCAGCAGAAATGGGAATTATGTATTTTTCAGTGACTGTCACCGGGGAGTCGGCAACTGGAATGACAATTTTGCTGCAAACCAGAATCTTGCGTTTACGGCATTAAATTACTATTATGAGCGTGGATTCAGCTATTTTGAGCTGGGGGACGGAGATGAACTGTGGGAAAACAGAAATGAGCGAAAAATTGTATCGGCACACAGTGATATTTTCTGGTTAATGCGGAGATTCTACAGGGAAAACCGACTCTATATGCTCTGGGGAAATCATGATGCGAAAAAACGAAAAAAAAATTTTGTCAGTAAATATTACGCGACTTTCTGGAATGAATGTACAAGGCATGAAGAAGAGCTGTTCCCGGATTTAATCATCCGGGAAGGGCTGCGCCTTCAAACGGAGACCGGAGGAGAGATTTTTCTGATACACGGTCATCAGGGGGAACTTTTAAATGATTATCTTCAGGGGCTTACGAAATTTATGGTACGCTACATCTGGCAACCGCTGGAAAAATGGTCTTTAAATGATCCGACACAGCCGGCCGCCAATTATAAGGCCTGTGAGGGCCAGGAGAGAAGGCTGTGTTCCTTTGCGGAGAGTAATCAGATCATTGTAATAGCAGGGCATACGCATCGGCCGACGTTGCAGAAAGCAAGACCGGGCAGCTATATGAATGACGGAAGCCTTGTGCATCCGAGATGTATTACGGCAATCGAGCTGACGAGGGGAAATTTCAATCTGGTAAAATGGTCCGTATGCAGCAGACGGGACGGTACACTTTATGTTAACCGAGAGGTGCTGGACGGACCGGAGAGGCTTGAGATTTGAAGCAGGATGGCAGCGGTCTGTTTTCAGACGGCATATCAAAATTTATGTAAACCTTCAAACTGACGTAAGGCAGCATTACCGGGGTTGGAGGTTTATTTGCTGTATAAAAATATATATTAGAAAGTCTCCCGGATTCCTTTCTTTCATTAGGATAGAACGGCTGCCATCAGAAGATTGGGACTTGAAAATTGCCGAAAAAAAAGTTATGATGAGGAAAATGTACAAATTGTGTACAAGTTATCGATAAGGAGCGCAACATGGTTGACAGAGGGAATGGAAAGCAGCTGAAATATTTTCAACTGATGGAAGATCTGAAAGAACAGATACTATCCGGGGAGATTTCTGCCGGAGAAAAGCTGCCGTCTGAAAATGAACTGGCCTCCAGATATCAGATTAGCAGGCAGACCGTCCGAAAGGCCATTGCAATTCTTGAAAATGCGGGATATGTCTATGCCGAGCATGGAAGAGGAACCTTTTGCTCAGAGCTGGTCCGGCACACCAGAATGTCCCACAATATAGCTGTGGTAACAACCTATCTGTCGGATTATATTTTCCCAAGAGTGATTCAGGGAATCGATTCGGTACTGACCAATCATGGATACAGCATTATCCTGAAAAACACCAGGAATTCCAGAAGTCAGGAGGCAAGGTGTCTCGAAGAACTGCTGCAGAAAGATATCGACGGAATGATCATTGAACCGAGTAAGAGCCAAATCTACTGCCGGCATATGAATCTATATCAGAAAATGGATGAATTTCACATTCCGTATGTATTGATACAGGGATGCTTTACCCAGATGAGTGACAAACCGCAGGTTCTGATGGATGACTGCAAGGGCGGTTACATGATTACAAAATATCTGCTTTCACTGGGGCATAAAAATATCATTGGCGTGTTCAAAGCGGACGATATGCAGGGACAGAACCGACACAAGGGGTATGTCATGGCACTGCAGGAAGCCGGAATTCTCTACAATCCGGACAAGGTAGTCTGGTATTATACCGAAGACCGCACGATTCATCCATACGAAGGCATTCAAAGTATGATAAAGCAAAAGACCGTAATGGATGCAGTTGTATGTTATAATGACCAGATCGCAATCGAGGTGATTCGTGCACTGCAGGAAAATGGACTTAACGTCCCGCAGGATGTTTCTGTGACCGGGTATGATAACTCTTATATGGCGGTCTACGGAGGAATTCGAATCACAACGATCGCACATCCGCAGGAAAAACTCGGAGAAATGGCGGCCGGATTGCTTTTGGAGCTGATCCAGAACGGGGATATTCCCAGGGAAAACAAAAAAATATTGGTAGAGCCCGAAATTGTAATCGGCAATTCCTGTATTGCAAGATAGGGAAAACCACAGCCGGAATATAGTCAAATTTACTATATTCCGGCTGCTTTTTTTATGCAAATCGTGGACAAAAAACAACTTGTAAAGACGACTATACAAGTTTTAAGATAAAAGTAGAAAAGATCATAGGAGGAATCGAATATGTTATTACAGAAAGAATACAAATTTTGGTTTTGTACAGGTTCACAGGACTTATACGGAGAGGAATGTCTGGATAAGGTAAAACAGCATTCGAAACAGATTGTGGATGAGTTAAATAAATCCGGAATTCTGCCTTATGAAGTGGAATGGAAGCCGACTTTAATTACAAATGAGCTGATCCGTAAAACCTTTAATGAGGCAAATGCAGACGAGTCATGTGCAGGTGTCATCACGTGGATGCACACATTTTCGCCTGCAAAATCCTGGATTTTAGGATTGCAGGAATACCGGAAGCCATTGATGCATCTGCATACACAGTTTAACGAAGAACTGCCGTATGACACAATTGATATGGATTTTATGAACGAGAACCAGTCTGCACACGGTGACAGAGAGTATGGACACATCGTCAGCAGAATGCGGATTGAACGCAAAGTTGTGGTTGGACACTGGTCCGATCCGGTCGTAGTGGAAAAAATCGCTTCCTGGATGCGTACGGCTGTCGGCATTATGGAAAGCAGCCATGTCCGTGTCATGCGTGTGGCGGACAATATGCGGAATGTGGCAGTGACGGAAGGCGATAAGGTTGAGGCTCAGATTAAGTTCGGCTGGGAGGTGGATGCTTATCCGGTCAATGAGATTACAGATTCCGTGGCAGCTGTTTCGGAATCGGACATCAATGCACTTGTCGATGAATACTATGAGAAATACGATATTTTACTGGAGGGAAGAGATCCGCAGGAGTTCAAGAAACATGTTGCCGTACAGGCGCAGATCGAGCTTGGATTCGAGCGTTTTCTTCAGGAAAAGAATTATCAGGCAATCGTCACACATTTTGGGGATCTCGGTGCACTGAAACAGCTTCCGGGTCTCGCAATTCAAAGACTGATGGAAAAAGGGTACGGTTTTGGAGCAGAAGGGGACTGGAAGGTTGCTGCGATGGTGCGTCTGATGAAAGTCATGACTGCCGGTATGAAGGATGCAAAGGGAACGTCCATGCTGGAGGACTATACGTATAACCTTGTACATGGAAAAGAGGGTATCTTACAGGCACATATGCTGGAGATTTGTCCATCCATTGCAGAAGGCCCGATCAGTATTAAATGCCAGCCGTTATCTATGGGCGACAGAGAAGATCCTGCAAGACTCGTATTTACATCCAAAGAGGGTGCAGGTATCGCAACTTCCCTGATCGATCTGGGAAACAGATTCCGCCTGATTATCAATGATGTAGACTGCAAAAAGGTGGAAAAACCGATGCCGAAACTTCCGGTAGCAACGAATTTCTGGACACCGCAACCGGATATGTATACAGGTGCAGAAGCATGGATTCTTGCAGGAGGAGCGCATCATACGGCATTTTCCTATGATATCACTTCGGAGCAGATGGGCGACTGGGCAGCTGCAATGGGAATTGAAGCAGTTTATATCGACAAAGATACGAAGATTCGTGATTTTAAGCGCGATCTGATGCTGGGTGAGGTATTTTACCGTTAGGATTTTGGCGGATTCGAGCAGAAACCAAACAGGGATAGAAAGCAAATTCGAAATAGAAAGGGTTAAGGAGAGGAAACATGAAATTTTTTATTGATACAGCGAATGTAGAAGATATCAGAAAAGCAAATGATATGGGGGTAATCTGCGGAGTTACCACAAATCCTTCATTAATTGCAAAAGAAGGAAGAGATTTTCAGGAAGTAATCAAAGAGATCACCTCGATTGTAGACGGACCAATCAGCGGTGAAGTGAAAGCGACTACCGTAGATGCGGAAGGTATGATCAAAGAAGGACGTGAGATCGCAGCCATACATCCGAATATGATCGTTAAGATTCCGATGACAGTAGAAGGCTTAAAAGCGGTAAAGGTACTTGCTGCTGAAGGAATCAAGACAAATGTAACGCTGATCTTTTCTGCAAATCAGGCATTGCTTGCGGCCAGAGCAGGTGCTTCTTATGTTTCTCCGTTTCTGGGAAGACTCGATGACATTTCACAGCCGGGAATTGACCTGGTGCGTACGATCGCAGAGATTTTCCAGATCTATGGACTCGATACGGAGATCATTGCGGCAAGCGTCCGTAATCCGATTCATGTAACAGACTGTGCGCTTGCAGGTGCAGATATTGCAACCGTTCCGTATGATGTGATTGCGCAGATGACAAAGCATCCACTGACCGATCAGGGAATTGCAAAATTTCAGGCGGATTACAAAGCGGTGTTCGGAAACTAAGCAGACAGAAAAAGGAGAATAGTATGAAGAAAGCAGAGCTTCAGCAGATGGCGGTCGCTATCCGGAAAGGAATTGTTACTGCGGTACATAGCGCAAAGTCCGGGCATCCGGGCGGTTCTCTTTCCGCAACTGAAATATTTACTTATTTGTATTTCGAAGAAATGAACATTGACCCTGCAAATCCGAAGATGGAAAACAGAGACCGGTTCGTGCTGTCAAAGGGACATGTGGCACCGGGTCTGTATTCCACACTTGCAAACCGGGGATACTTTCCGGTGAAGGAATTGGAGACACTCCGCCACACCTGTTCTTTTTTACAGGGACATCCGGACATGAAACATATACCGGGCGTGGATATGTCGAGCGGTTCTTTGGGACAGGGACTCTCGGCAGCAGTTGGAATGGCACTTGCGGGCAAACTGGATCAGAAAGATTATCGTGTCTATGCTCTTTGCGGTGACGGTGAACTGGAAGAGGGGCAGATATGGGAAGCTGCAATGTTTGCGGGTCACCGCAGATTAGATAATCTTGTTGTGATCGTAGATAATAATAATCTGCAGATAGACGGAACACTGGAAGACGTGTGCTCTCCTTATCCGATTGATAAGAAGTTTGAAGCCTTCCAGTTTCATGTCATCAACATCGATGGAAACAGTTTTGAAGAGCTTTGCTATGCATTTGAGGAAGCACGTCATACTAAAGGGATGCCGACCGCGATTATTGCAAAGACTGTGAAGGGAAAAGGCATCTCGTTTATGGAGAATCAGGCGGGATGGCATGGCAAGGCCCCAAATGATCAGGAATATGCGATTGCAATGGAAGAACTGGAAAAGGCAGGTGAAGCATTATGTCGGAACTGAAAAAAATAGCGACCAGAGACAGCTATGGAAACGCGCTGGTTGAACTTGGAAAACAGCATGACAATCTGGTTGTACTGGATGCGGATCTTGCAGCTGCTACAAAAACAGGCGTTTTCAAAAAAGAATTTCCGGAGCGTCATATCGACTGCGGAATCGCGGAAGCAAATATGACGGGAATTGCAGCCGGGCTTTCCACTTGCGGAAAAGTACCGTTTGTCAGTACCTTTGCCATGTTTGCGGCCGGGCGTTCCTTTGAGCAGGTTCGTAATTCAATCGGATATCCGCATCTGAATGTCAAAATCGGTGCGACCCATGCAGGTATTTCAGTCGGGGAAGACGGAGCGACCCACCAGTGTAATGAGGATCTTGCATTGATGCGGGAGATTCCGGGAATGGTCATTATCAATCCTTGCGATGACACGGAGGCGAGAGCGGCAGTAAAAGCTGCCTATGCATACGAAGGGCCGGTTTATCTGCGCTTTGGAAGACTTGCAGTACCTGTTCTCAATGACGAAGCTTCGTATCAGTTTGAAATCGGAAAGGGCGTGACACTCCGTCCGGGTAAGGACATTACCATTTTTGCGACGGGGCTTTGTGTCAGTGCTTCTCTGGAAGCTGCGGAAAAATTAAAGGAAGACGGCATTGATGCCGCAGTCATCAATATTCATACAATCAAGCCGCTGGATGAGTCACTTGTGATAGAAGCCGCCACAGAGACCGGACGTGTTTTTACGGTAGAAGAGCATTCGGTAATCGGCGGGCTTGGAAGTGCCGTTAGTGAAGTTCTCGGAGAAAAATGCCCGACAAAGATCACACGCATCGGTGTCAACGACGTGTTCGGGGAATCCGGCCCGGCAGAGGAGCTGCTGCATAAATACGGTCTGGATGCGGAAGGCATCTATCAGAGCATAAAAGCCGCATTGTAACATGCTGCAATGTAAGATTACGTTAGGTAAGACAAAGGAGATGGATGATGGAAATAAAAGAAGCGATTGTAAGCGGAAAGACAGCGCTTGGAATTGAGTTCGGATCAACAAGGATCAAAGCGGTACTGATTGATGATCACTTTGTACCTGTGGCATCCGGAAATCATGAATGGGAAAATCAGCTGGAAAACGGCATCTGGACTTACAGCCTGGATGAAATCTGGGCAGGACTTCAGGATTGCTACAGCAAACTTTTGGAAGACGTCAGAAAAAAATACGGAGTACCCATCAAAACGGTCGGTTCCATCGGATTTAGCGCCATGATGCACGGGTACATGGCATTTGACAAAGACGATGAGCTTCTTGTACCGTTTCGTACCTGGCGTAATACAATTACCGAAGAAGCGGCAGCAAAGCTTACCGAAGCATTTCAGTTCAATGTTCCGCAGCGCTGGAGTATTGCTCATTTATATCAGGCAATCTTAAATCAGGAGAAACATGTCGGGAATATTTCCTTTTTCACAACACTGGCAGGCTACATCCACTGGAAAATGACCGGAGAAAAGGTGCTTGGAGTCGGAGACGCTTCCGGGATGTTTCCAATTGACAGTACTACGAGAAATTATGACGGGGAAATGCTCTGCAAGTTTGATCGGCTGACAGAATCCTGCGGATACCCATGGAAAATAGAAGCAATTCTGCCGAAGGTTCTGGTGGCAGGTGAGGCGGCAGGGACGCTGACACTGGAAGGTGCGAGATTTTTAGATGTCAGCGGAGAGCTGCAGGCCGGAATTCCGGTATGTCCGCCTGAGGGAGATGCAGGTACAGGCATGGTCGCAACCAACAGTGTAGAAGTGCGCACGGGAAATGTTTCGGCAGGAACCTCGGTTTTTGCAATGATTGTACTGGAGAAAAAGCTGAAAAAAGTGCATCAGGAAATTGATCTTGTAACAACACCTACCGGTGATACGGTGGCAATGGTTCACTGCAATAACTGTACATCAGATTTGAATGCATGGGTCGGCCTCTTTAAAGAATTTGCAGAAAGCTTTGGAGTGGAAGTGGATAGGAACCGGCTGTTTTCCGTTTTATATGGAAAAGCACTGGAAGGAGAGAGCGATTGCGGCGGATTGCTGGCTTACAACTATTTCTCCGGCGAAAGCATTACGGGATTTGAAGAAGGACGGCCATTGCTGGTTCGGACTCCGGATGCAAAATTCAATCTTGCAAACTTCATGCGTGTCCATCTGTTTACCTCACTTGGTGCACTGAAAGCAGGTCTTGATATTCTGCTGAAGGAAGAAGGCGTGCAGGTGGATAAGGTGCTGGGACACGGCGGTCTGTTTAAGACAAAAGGTGTCGGACAAAAGATGATGGCAGCGGCGATGAATACTCCGGTCTCTGTGATGGAAACGGCAGGAGAAGGCGGTGCCTGGGGCATTGCGGTCCTGGCCGCCTATTTGCAGAATGGTCAGAAAGATGTAACACTTTCTGCGTTCCTGGAAGAAAAGGTTTTTGCAGGACAGTCAGAGGATACGGTGGAGCCCGATGCAGCGGATGTAAAGGGATTTGATCTGTTCATGAAACGCTATATAAGCGGACTGCCAATCGAGCGTGCAGCGGTAGATTCTTTCAAATAAAGAATAAAAGGTGAGAAAAATGTTAGAGAAATTAAAGAAGCAGGTTTATGAGGCAAACATGGAACTTCCAAAACGCGGTCTGATTACCTATACATGGGGCAATGTCAGTGGTATTGACCGGGAGAGCGGCTATTTTGTCATCAAACCGAGCGGTGTCGATTATGACTGCTTGAAACCGGAGGATATGGTCGTCCTGGATCTGGAAGGAAATAAGATAGAGGGAAGTTATAAGCCTTCTTCGGACACGGCCACACATCTTGCGCTATACCGGAAATACCCGGAGATTGGCGGTGTGGTACACACGCATTCTCCGGAAGCAACTGCATGGGCGCAGGCAGGCAGAAGCATTCCGTTATACGGAACCACGCATGCAGACTATTTCTATGGAGAGATTCCCTGTGCGAGAAGTCTGACGCCGGAAGAAATTGAGGAAGCCTATGAGAAGAATACGGGGCTTGTTATTATTGAGACATTTGAGGAAAGAGGCTTAAATCCGATGTTCACGCCCGGCGTGCTCTGTATCAATCACGGTCCGTTTACCTGGGGCAAAGATGCCGCAGAAGCAGTTCACAATGCCGTGGTATTGGAAGAAGTTGCGAAGATGGCAGCAAAAACGGAGTTGATCAATCCGCAGGTGAAGCCGGCTCCGGATTGTATCAAGGATAAGCATTTCTTCCGGAAACATGGAGCAAATGCCTATTATGGACAGAATTGATTCTGTCGGACCGTGAAAGGATTGAACTTATCATATGATAGTAGAAAAATTTGGAAACACAAAAACCGGTCAGGAAGTGTTCAAGTATGTACTTGAAAATGAAAACGGCATGCGCCTCTCACTCATCAACCTGGGTGCGACAATTACGTCACTGGAGGTTCTGGACCGGGAAGGAACGAAGCGGGATGTCGTTTTAGGATATGATACGGCGGAAGACTATCAGAAAAATACGTATTATTTTGGTGCGGTGATCGGAAGAAATGCCAACCGCATTCAAAATGCTGTCTGTGTCATCGACAGAGTGAAGTATCTGCTGGAACAGAATGATCATGAAAATAACCTGCACAGCGGAAGCAGGGGATTTCATGATGTGCTGTGGAAGGCGGACTATGACACCGACAGATCAGATAAGCTTGTGTTTGAATACATAAGTCCGGACGGAGAACAGGGGTTCCCTGGAAATCTGACGGCAAGAGTCACTTACGAACTGACAAAACAGAATGAAGTAATTCTTACCTATGATGCAATTACGGATAAAAAGACGGTTGCCAATTTTACGAATCATGCCTATTACAATCTCGACGGTCACGATGCGGGAACAATCGAAAAGCAGGAACTTTGCATTAAGGCAACTTATTATACGCCGGTGGTGGATGAAAAAGCGATTCCTACGGGCGGAATCAACAGTGTATCGGGAACGCCGATGGATTTCCGGGAAGAAAAGCACATAGGAAGGGACATCGGAAGCAAGTTTGAGCAGCTTGTATTTGCTGGTGGCTACGATCACAATTATGTGCTGGATCAGGAGTCGGATACCATGCGGCTTGCAGCGACTGCAAAATCGGAGAACAGTGGGATTGTCATGCGTATTTACACAGACTGCCCCGGTATACAGTTTTATTCGGGCAATTTTATTCAGGAGCATAGCGGGAAGAATGGTACGGTCTATGGAAAACGTCAGGGTTTTTGCCTGGAGACACAGTATTTCCCAAATGCGGTGAATCAGCCGGGATTTGAAAGCCCGCTGCTTGTGCCGGGTAAGGTGTACCATTCCCAGACAAAGATGTGCTTTGATTTGCGATAAAGATTGTCACATAAGAAAAATAGAAGAAAAAACAGAAAAGAAAATAGTAGAAAACAGGAAAAGAGAAACAGATGTCATTCAGCGGCATCTGTTTTTTTCCATAAAAAAACCAACTGAAACGATAAGAAAAAGAACTGAATGTAAAGAAAATAAATGCTATAATAATTATGCAATTCGTGCAATATTATTGGGGGAAACTGTATGGTTTTATATAAAACGTATATAAAATCAGCAGAGCAGGAAGGGTATGGTTCATTTATGGTGAAAAAATTGAAAGTCAGAACTAAATTATTAGTGCCAATTTTTGTGATCGCTTTCATTGGGATGCTGGCCTGTCTTTTGGGAAATGAAAACTTAAAGAGAGTGCAAAAAGCGAGCATTGAAATTTCCGGGGAATGCCTGCAGAATATTCAAAATGTGGATTCTATGGCAGAGGAATTTGTGACGTTACAAAAATTGATGCTGCAGCACTGCCTTGCCGATGATGCGGGAAAAGAAACGATTGAAGCATCGATGGACAGCTCTAAAACACAGGTAGAAGCATTGCGTGAAAGTCTCAAAGACGGTCTCAGGGAGGCAGATGAGGCGGAGATTTATCAGAATTTTCAAACGGAGCTGGACGATTATCTCGACAATTATGAGATGGCGATCAGCATGAGCAAAAGCGGTAACTACGAGGGCGCGATACGGATGACCAATGGGGATCTGACAACGATGTCCGACGATCTGTTTCAGCTTCTGGACGAGCTTGGCGTGTTGAATGAACAGAAAGTAAACGATGCGATTGCCATTCAGAACACACAGTATGAAGATTCCAGAAACGGGACGATTGTGATGTTCGCAATCATTGTTGTTTTCTTTGTCATAACGGCATTCAGCTGCGATGTATGGGTGGTCCGGCCGCTGACAAGGGCAAAGCGGCAGCTGGAGCAAATCATTACCGGTATCCAGGAGGAGCACGGAGAGCTGACAAAACGGCTGACGGTTAACTCACAGGATGAAATCGGACAATTGACAAACGGAATCAATCTGTTTATCCAGACGCTTCAGTATGTGATGGAGAAAATGGTACATAACACGAAAGACATGAATCTGGTCGTAGAGAATGTTGTCCGGAACGTGGAAAATGCCAATGGCAGTTCCTGCGATATTTCGGCAGCGATGCAGCAGCTGTCCGCCACGATGGAGGAAGTGACTGCCACAGTCGGAGATGTGTCGGGAAGCGTTCAGCTGATCGAAGAGGATGTCAAAGGATTTTTGGGATCTTCCGAGGATTTGAACCTGTATGCACAGAGTATGCGGGAAAGAGCCACAAAATTAGAAGAAAAATCAATTGAAAATAAATCGTATACCGACCGGATGGTGCATGAGATTGTCGGAAATCTGCAGCAGGCTATGGAGAGCAGCCAAAGTGTAACAAAGGTGAATGAGCTTACCGAAGAGATTTTAACGATTTCAAATCAGACGAATCTTCTGGCATTGAATGCCTCGATAGAGGCTGCACGTGCCGGAGAGGCAGGAAGAGGATTTGCCGTTGTCGCAGATCAGATCCGAATGCTGGCAGAATCAACAAGAGAAGCGGTAAACAGGATACAGAACATCAATGCAATGGTTGTGACGGCGGTGGAATCACTGATTCATGATTCTGAGTCGCTGGTCAACTGCATTGAAGAGACGATACTACCGGACTACCAGTTTTTTGTGGAATCGGGCAATCAATATCATGACGATTCGAATTACATCAGTGACCGGATGAAGGTGTTTACACAAAAATCAGAACGCCTGGATGGCAGAATGGAGGAGATCGGAACGGCTGTCCGCAACATTGCGGGAGTGATTGAAGAAAGTGCGAAAGGAGTTGCGACTGCGGCAGGGAGTACAACGGATTTAGTCAGTGAAATTCACAGTATTGACAATGAAATGATGAAAAACCAGCAGATATCAGGAAACTTAAAAATCGAAACAGATAAATTTATCACAAAATGACGGCGAGGCAGAATGTAGGGAGACATCTATGATTAAAGTATTTTTGGTAGAAGATGAGATTGTAATACGTGAGGCAATTCAAAAAATGATTCCCTGGGCAGAATATGGATTTGAATTTTCAGGAGAATCAAAAGACGGGGAGATGGCATTGCCGCTGATCCGGAAGGTAAAACCGGATGTCCTGATCACAGATATCAAGATGCCGTTTATGGACGGACTTACCCTGAGCAGACTGGTAAAAAAGGAGCTTCCGAGCACGCATATTGTCATAGTCAGCGGGTACGATGATTTTGAATATGCAAGGCAGGCAATATCGCTGGGCGTGGAGTATTACCTGTTAAAACCAATTACAAAATCTGCATTTCAGGAAGTCCTGGAAAACCTGAGGAAAAAGTACGAAAAGGAAAACGAACAGAAAAATTTCTATGAAAAGTTCCAGAATGAGCTGAAGGACTATGAGAAAAACGCACGCAGGGATTTCTTTGAAATGCTCGTTTCTGAGAATCAGAATCTTCAGACCCTGTATGAGAAAGCAGGGCAGCTCCAGATTGACATCCTGTCACAGTGCTACAACCTGATTTTATTTTCCGTTGGCTCCAAAATGATGAACGAGATGATCGGAGATACCTATTCGCAGAATACAGCCGATATTCAGGAGACAATCGATACGATTTTCCGCAAAAGAGAAGGATATCTTCTTTTTCGCAATCAGATGTTCAGCTATGCAATTTTAGTACAGGGTGAAAGCACGCAGATGCAAAAGCTTATGGAGGAAGGCGTGAATACGCTAAAAGAAATTTTTGAGAAGCAGGAAGAGAAGGTAGAGTGGTTTGTATGCACCGGGGAACCGGTCGAACGTCTCAGCCAGCTGCCGGCATGCTATAAAGCTGCCATGAAGTCTTTTGCATTTCGTTATATGGGATACTCCCATGTATTTTCGTACGAAAAATACCAGAAGGAGAACAGACAGAGTACCGAAAGCATGAATCTTGTCAATCTGGATATGAATTCTGTCAATCCGGACATTTTCCGCAATTTTCTCTGCAATGCACTCGAAGATGAAGTGGAGGAATTCGTCCGGAACTATCTCCAGTTCGTGGGGAGAGAAGCATTGGAATCCAAAATGTTCCGACAGTATATCATGCTGAATATCCATTTCTGTACGGTGGCATTTATTCAGAAACTTGGATACGAAAAAGACGAGATTGAAGATAACCTGCTTCAGATTTGCAGTAACCAGACAGATACGGTCGTAAATATGGAGTGCCAGATATCGGGACTGTTAAAAAGAGCAATCAAGCTGCGGGAAGAGAGTTCCAGAGGAAAATATCAGAGCGTGATCCAGATGGCGGTGAGCTTTATGCAGAAAAACTACGCGGATGAGACACTGAGTCTGAATAAAGTCGCATGCGCCGTAAATGTGAGTGCGAATCATTTCAGTGCGCTGTTCAGCCAGGAAATGAAGCAGACCTTCATCGAGTATCTCACTGGGCTCCGCATGCAGAAAGCGAAGGAATTTCTGCGCTGCACCGACAAACGGTCCGGGGAGATCGCTTTGGAAGTAGGATATAAGGATTCGCATTATTTCAGTTTCCTTTTTAAGAAAACGCAGGGATGCACACCGAGTGAATATCGAAATCAAGGAGAAAAGCAAATTGAAAAAATTTCAGTTTCATAACAGGAAATATAATTCTCTCAGTTTAAGCAGTAAATTGCGATATATCATTATAAGTCTGACCATTCCGCTGGTAATCTGCATTGTTCTTGTCATGTCGATACTGGTCTGGTACACCAAGAAATATTCCATTCTGACCTACAATGTAAAGGTGAGCAGCAAATTCAACCTCGACTTTAAAAAGAGTCTGGATTTGAAAATGTATTATTATACGGTTGGAAGCAAGGAACAGAAGGAATTGCCGATTGCAGATGTGGATGACGCAATTCAGATCGCAGAGGATCTGCAGGATACGACACAGAGAAAAGAAAGTAAAAAGGCAATCAAAAATGTCCTCGATTACTGTGAGAAACTGAAAAAACGCATGTATATTATGGACGAGACAGAAAGTTATGACAGCAGATATCATCAGCTGGACAGCGATATCTACGTACTGACCAATCTGATTCAGCAGAGCATGATGGATTACATCTATTATGAAGCGGGATATCTGTCTTCCATCGAGCAGCAGATGGTGCGGGACATTCTTATCATTGTCGTCTGCATCGGTATCATGATTTTCGGGGTGGTTGCCCTGATCTTGCGCAGGTCGTTTATCTTTTCGGAAGGGATCGTCCGGCCGATCAGCAAGCTGTGTGATAACGTCAATGAAGTGGGACGGGGTAACTTTGAAGTGGAATCGGTTCAGACAAATGCTTTTGAAATCGCACATCTGGATGAGGGAATCCGGAATATGGCGAAGCGGATTGAATTGCTGCTGGAAAGTGTAAAGCAGGAGGAACACCTGCAGCATAAGATTCATCTTCAACTGCTTCAGGCTCAGGTGAATCCACACTTTCTGTACAATACGTTAGACACGATTGTATGGATGGTGGAGGCCGGTATGCATGACGATGCAATCGAAATGCTGAATAATCTCTCCATCTTTTTTCGGACCGCATTATCGAAAGGAGAAGACATCATTACGCTGCGGGAGGAAATCAGGCATACCAGAAGTTACCTTGAAATACAGCAGGCAAGGTACCGGGATATTATGGAATATCAGATTGAACTTCCGGATTCCATGGGAGAAATCATGATTCCGAAACTGACGCTGCAGCCACTGGTGGAAAATGCACTGTATCATGGAATCCGTGAAAAAAGAGGACAGAGCAAGATTACTATTTCATTTGAGGATGTTGGACATGATATCGTAATCTTTGTCATTGACAACGGAATCGGAATCACAGAGCAGAGACTTTCGGAAATCCATAAGTCCATGGATGAAAAGGACCGGATCGGATTCGGGATTTCGGCAGTACAGAGCAGGTTAAAGTTATATTTCGGTGAACCGTATGGGATGCAGATTACATCTTCCTATGGAGATGGAACAAACGTAAAAATAACTCTGCCAAAAATAATGAACTAATTAAATAAGATAATGAACAATTCTGAATGAATAATAAAATATTCAACTTATAAGGTAAGAATCTTTATGGATTTAAAGACAAGAAAATATATAATAAATCTTGTAAAAAGCAAAAACAATTCATGTTAAGGAGGAAAAGAAATGAAAAAGAAATTAATCGCAACATTTTTGATGGCATGCATGGTAGTGGGGATGACAGCATGTGGTTCATCAGGAAACAAAAACACATCAGGAAATTCATCCGACCAGTCTAGCGAGGAAGCTTCCGACGATGCTTCTGCAGACACAGGCTCAGATGCAATTACGGTCGGATTTTCACAGGTAGGTGCTGAATCTGATTGGAGAACTGCAAACTCAGCATCCATGAAGGAAACCTTCAGTGAGGCAAATGGTTATGAATTGATTTTTGACGATGCACAGCAGAAACAGGAAAATCAGATTTCTGCAATCCGTAACTTCATTCAGCAGGAAGTGGATTACATCGTATTGGCACCTGTTACAGAGACCGGATGGGATACCGTATTGCAGGAAGCAAAAGATGCAGGAATCCCGGTTATTATCGTAGACCGTATGATCGATGTATCGGATGACAGCTTATATACTGCATGGGTTGGATCTAACTTCGAACTGGAAGGTGAAAAGGCAGCAGCATGGCTGGATGCATACTTGGATGCAGCAGGCCGTGGGGATGAGGACATCAATATCGTAGACATCCAGGGAACCATCGGTTCTTCCGCACAGATCGGACGTACCGCAGGTCTTGAGAAGGCAATTGAAGCAAACGACAAGTGGACTTTACTGGCAGAAGAGTCTGGCGAATTTACACAGGCAAAGGGACAGGAAGTTATGGAGTCCATGTTAAAGCAGTATGGAGATGATATTGATGTTGTATATTGCGAGAATGATAATGAAGCATTCGGCGCGATTGATGCAATTGAAGCAGCAGGCTATACAGTTGGACCGGACGGCGATATCCTCGTTATGTCCTTTGACTCCACAAATGCAGGCTTAACAGATGTACTCAATGGAAAGATTATCTGCGATACAGAGTGTAATCCGTTACACGGACCGCGTGTACAGGAGATCATTGATAAGTTAGAGCAGGGCGAAACACCGGAGAAGCAGCAGTACGTGGATGAAGAAATCTTCGCAGGCGTTGATTCCGTATCTTCCATTAACGTAGGCGGAAGTGATTATGATATCACGGTTGTAACCGATGACGTAATCTCCGGTCGTGCATACTAGAATCATAGTCATACACGGCATACATAACAAAACGCGAAAGGTATAACCTTGTCAAAGGTGGCGCGGTATAGAAAAGTCTTTTGATTTACTGTATCGCGCTATCTTTATAAAAAAATACAGCTGGAAAAGAGCAGAAAAGGGAAATTTAGAAAGCGGGTGAAATGTAGGATGGATCAGAGCTTTGTGTTATCCATGAAAGATATCAGCAAGACATTTCCGGGTGTCAGGGCATTATCACATGTGGATTTTAAATTACGTAAAGGTGAAATTCATGCATTAATGGGTGAAAACGGTGCTGGAAAATCGACATTGATTAAAGTGCTTACGGGAGTGCATGAATTGGAGACAGGAGAAATTCATATGAGTGGAGTCGAAAAATCCATTGTGAACCATTCTCCTCAGGAAGCACAGCAAAACGGCATCAGCACCGTATATCAGGAAGTAAATTTATGCCCAAATCTTACCGTCGCAGAGAATCTGTTTATCGGAAGAGAACCGAAAAAATGCGGCATGATCGACTGGAAAACCATGAACAAGCAATCGAAAGCATTGCTGAAAGATTTAGATATTGAAGTTTCGTCTACGACAATGTTAGAGGAATGTTCGCTTGCAATCCAGCAGATGATTGCAATTGCAAGAGCAGTAGATATGAAATGTAAGGTATTGATTTTAGATGAACCGACCTCTTCCCTGGATGAAGATGAAGTTCAGAAACTGTTTGTGTTAATGCGCCGTCTGAAAAAGGAAGGCGTTGGGATTATTTTTGTTACACACTTTTTGGAACAGGTGTATGAGGTGTGCGACCGAATTACCGTATTAAGAAATGGTGAACTGGTAGGAGAATTTGAAATCGAAAAACTACCGAGAGTAATGTTAGTAGCGAAAATGATGGGTAAAGATTTTGACGACCTTGCAGATATTAAGAGCGAAAGAAAAACCGTGCCGCTGGATGCAGAACCTGTAATAGAAGCGGTCGGAGTCGGACATCAGGGAACGATCAAGCCGTTTGACCTGTCGGTCAGCAAAGGCGAGGTCATTGGATTGACCGGACTTCTGGGCTCGGGACGTTCGGAATTGGTGAGAGCCATTTATGGCGCAGATAAAGCCGATTGCGGGCAGGTAAAAGTATTTGGAAAAGAAGTAAAGATCAATACACCGCTGGATGCGATGAAAGCGGGGATGGCTTATCTTCCGGAAGACCGGAAGCGGGATGGTATTCTGGCGGATCTTTCCGTACGTGAGAATATTATTATTGCAATGCAGGCCAAAAAGGGAATGTTCCGGTTGATGAGCCGGAAGGAGATGGAAGATGCGGCGGACAATTTTATCGATCTGCTTCAGATCAAGACGGCAAGCCGGGAAACACCGATCAAAAGTCTCTCGGGCGGCAACCAGCAGAAAGTAATCATTGGCAGATGGCTGCTCACGAATCCCAAATTTCTGATTCTGGATGAGCCGACAAGAGGAATCGATATCGGTACAAAGACAGAGATACAAAAACTGGTGCTTCGTCTGGCGGATGAAGGAAAGGCAGTCGCATTCATTTCTTCGGAAGTGGATGAAATGCTTCGTACCTGCTCCAGAATGGCAGTTCTCCGTGACGGAAAAAAAGTCGGGGAAATAAAAGGAGAAGATTTGACGCAGGAGAAGATCATGGAGACGATCGCAGGAGGTGAAAGTTCTGATGAGTAAAGGGAACAAGACGACAGGGTTTGATTGGAAGAAACTGACAGCGCACCGGTTGTTCATGCCGACGGTTTGTCTGCTGGTCGTACTTTTGGTCAATGTAATAGAAACACCGAATTTCTTTGATATTTCGATGAAAAACGGTGTGTTGTATGGATATATGGTGGATGTGGTAAACCGGGCATCTGAACTTGTGATTGTGGCAATTGGCATGACGCTTGTAACAGCGTCCTCCGGCGGACAGGATATCAGCGTTGGAGCAGTTATGGCGGTCGCTGCAGCCGTATGCTGTCAGATTCTTTCCGGCGGGCAGGTAACGACAAATGAATTTATGAATCCACTTTTCCTTGCCATTCTTGTCGCACTGATTGCAGCAGCGGTCTGCGGAGCGTTTAACGGCTTCCTCGTTGCGAAGCTCAACATCCAGCCGATGGTTGCGACTTTGATTTTGTTTACCGCAGGAAGAGGAATTGCACAGCTTGTAACACAGGGTCAGATTACTTATGTTCGTGTAGATACTTATAAGATTATGGGTGGTTATATCGGGAAATGCCCGATTCCGACACCGGTCTTTTTTGCAATCGCTGCAATCATCATCGTCAATATTGCTCTGAAAAAAACAGCATTGGGATTGTATATTGAGAGTGTCGGCATTAACGGCTCCGCATCCAGACTGGTCGGACTCAATTCTACCAGGATCAAATTCCTGACCTATGTTCTTTGTGGACTTCTGGCCGGAATTGCAGGCGTTCTGGCATCCAGCCGTATCTATTCTGCAGATGCAAATAATATTGGTTTAAATCTGGAAATGGATGCAATTCTTGCAGTTGCACTGGGTGGAAATGTATTAAGCGGAGGTAAATTCAGCTTGATGGGCTCCGTGATCGGTGCGTATACAATTCAGGCGCTGACTACTACGCTATATGCAATGAATGTTTCTGCGGATCAGCTTCCGGTTTATAAAGCAATTGTTGTTGTAATCATTGTCGTACTGCAAAGTCCGGTATTCAAAAAATACATGGCTAATCTAAAAGCAAAGAGAGCAGCAAAATTGCAGACAATGGAAGGAGGTCATTAGAAATGAAAAAGTTAAATAAGCAAAAGAAGCTCAACAGTAATTCATTTCTGCTATTGATCACAATTGTATTGTTTGCGGTTATGTACATTGCAGGTATGATCGTCTTTAAAGATCAGGGTTTTGCAAAACCACAGATGTTTTTAAATCTGTTCATCTCAAATGCAGGTCTGATTGTCATTGCTTGTGGTATGACACTTGTTATGATAACCGGCGGAATTGATATATCGGTTGGTTCGGTTACGGCACTGGTATGTATGTCTGCGGCCTATGCAATGGAGAACAAAGGTGTGAGTGCCTGGTCTGCATTGGCATTGTCCCTGATCATTGGAATCATGTTTGGAATCGTACAGGGATATCTGATTACCTATTTAGAGATTCAGCCGTTTATCGTAACGCTGGCAGGCATGTTCTTTGGAAGAGGACTGACGGCGGTAATCAGTACCGATATGATTTCGATTAAAAATGAACTGTTTTTAAAATGGGCAAATTATAAAATTTATATGCCGTTTGGTACAACAAATAAAAAAGGGGTTTTTATGCCGGCATATATCTATCCTACGGTAGTGATCGCACTGCTTGTGGTCGTTGCTATAACAATTATGCTGAAATACACGAAATTCGGCCGCAGTCTCTACGCCATCGGCGGTAATCAGCAAAGTGCCGTTATGATGGGACTGAATGTGAAGAAGACCAAAATGCAGGCGTATCTGTTAGACGGACTGCTTGCGGGACTGGGAGGTTTCCTGTTCGCGTTAAACAGCTGTGCAGGATTTGTAGAACAGGCCAAAGGCCTTGAAATGGATGCAATTTCAGCGGCTGTTATCGGCGGAACGCTTTTAAGCGGTGGTGTCGGAACGGTAGTCGGAACGTTATTCGGTGTATTGATCAAGGGAACGATAGCCAGCCTGATTACAACACAGGGAACCTTATCAAGCTGGTGGGTAAGAATCACCTTATCCGCGCTGCTCTGCTTCTTTATCGTACTGCAGGCAGTGATCGCTTCCGCAAAGAAAAAACAAAAGAAAAAGTAAGGATGCTTTGCCGAAAGGCAGCCAGAACAATTTGTGCTGTTTTATCCTCTGACAGAATGTTTGAAAGCTCTGTCAGAGGATATTATTGGTGTTATAGAAGAGGGAAAGTATGTTTAAAAGGAGAGGGAATGTATGAACAAGTATGGTAAAAAACTGATTGCTGCCGTATTAAGTCTTACTATGACGGTATCTTTGCTGCCTGTAACCGCGCCTGTGGAGGCCGGTGCAGCCACCGTAACAGATAATCTTGTGCTGCATTATGATATGAGTCATGCAGACGGAACACTTACGGATGTTACCGGAAATGGGCACAATGCTGCACTGGTCGGAATGACGGATTCCGATTTTTCCGTGGATGATGCAGGAAATGTATTGAAATTTGACGGGACCTCAGACAAATATGTGGAGATTCCGGCAGGTACAATCACCGGAGAAACATTTACGATGGAAGCGGTCTTTGAGGACAGCACAACATCGAGCGCATGGTTACTGACACTTGGAACTACGGCAGGCGCATGGCCGAATGTAAATAATTATCTGTTCGTCTCACCGCTTTCGAGTGACAGCAGTTATGCAAGCGGAATGTTAGGTGCAATTAAAAATTCATCTACCGAGCAGCGCATTGCAAATTCACCGCTTTTGAAACCTGACAAAACGGCGAAAAATATCGTGGATGTCGTTTTTGACAACGGAAATGTCACCTGGTATTTGAATGGGGTGGCGTCCACCACGGTTGCTTCGGGCTATAAGATTCAGGAGTTGTTGAGCGCCAACAGCACAGGTACCGCCATTGGGTATATCGGAAAATCCCTATATACAGCAGATGCGGCATACAAGGGAACCGTGAGTGATTTTAAGATATACAGCAGTGCACTCTCCACCACGCAGATCACGCAGAATTATTATGCCGCACTTAGAAATATCGTCATCTCGGGCCTGCTTGACAAGCTTTTAAATGAGAACACAGATGCTGATATTATCACAAAAAACCTGAGCTTTCCATCGGAAGTGAATGGAGTGTCCCTGTCCTACAATTCCTCTGACACAACCGTCATCGGGAACGACGGAACCTATCTTTATACGGGAACGGATCCAAAGAGCGTTATAGTTACGGTAACGGGAACCTATGACAACGAAACAATATTCACAAAGGACTATACATTGACCATTGTCAATCCGCTCTATGCGGATCGCGATGCGCTGACACTTCCGGATACGGATCAGGTCAAAGGCAACATTACGCTTCCTGCGACCGGAGAAAACGGTTCTGCCATCACATGGAAATCCTCCAATCAGGCGGTGATTTCTGATGAAGCCGTTCAAAATGACGACTATGACGCTACTCCGGCAGGGGTGGTAACAAGACAGGACAACGATACGGTCGTAGAGCTGACCGCGACCCTTTCATATGGCGGAAGCACCGTCACAAAGACCTTTGAGCTGACGGTGAAGGCAAAGGCAGAGCTTGCGGAAACCACCGATTATATCTTCGCATATTTTACCGGCAACAGCACCGGTCAGGAGCAGATATACTTTGCTTCCAGCCAGGACGGTATCAATTGGGAAGAATTGAATGAGGAGCAGCCGGTCTTAGAGTCCACGCTGGGAACGACCGGTCTGCGTGACCCGTATATCCTCCGTTCGGCAGAAGGAGATAAATTCTACCTGATCGCAACCGACCTTTGCATCGCGAAGGACAGCAACTGGACAACCGCGCAGACTGCCGGAAGTCAGGCAATCATGGTGTGGGAATCTACGGATTTAGTACACTGGTCCGACCAGCGGATGATGACCATCAGCGCGGGTATCGGTGCAGGTTGTACCTGGGCACCGGAGGCATACTATGACGAGCAGACAGGTGAATATATCGTATTTTGGGCATCAAAGGTGTCTGGTGACAGCTATGCAAAACAGCGGATCTATTACTGCAAGACAAGAGATTTCTATACCTTCAGCGAACCACAGGTATGGATTGACAGAAGTGTATCGACAATCGATACGACCGTGGTAGCCGGCGATGACGGATATCTGTACCGCTTCTCGAAAAATGAAGGTTCCGGAACAGTGGATGGCGAGTCCGTAACAGGCAGTACCATATTCTTACAGCGCTCCCAGACAATGCTCGGTACGTGGTCAAATGTATCTTCCACTACGTTAAAAGCGCAGAGCGGAGTCGAGGGACCTACCTGCTTCCAATATAACAGTGATGACAGTGCCACGAATAAATGGTGCCTGCTCCTGGATAACTTCGGCGGAAGCGGATACTATCCGCTGACAACGGAAAGCCTTTCCGGTGCGACATTTACAAAGATTTCGGCAAATCTGCCGTCCAAGCCGCGCCACGGTACGGTAATGAGCATTACGACAGAGGAATACAACACGTTAATGGCAGCATATGGAGATGTCACTGTATCCGACGTTTCCGTGCCGGAACAGATCGTTGCAAACAGCGGTTATACCTTACCGGATACCGTAACTGTGAGCTTCGCAGGTACGAGTAAGGAGGTAGCGGTCACATGGGATGCAGTTGCGGAAAATGCATTTAACACCCCGGGAACCTTGACCGTAACGGGTGTGATTCCTTCTATGGATAACCGCACCATCAGCAAGACAATCACCGTATTGTCCGACAAGCTGATCTATTTTATCGACAGTGCCGTTGGTTCCTGGAACAGCAGTGCGCTTACTTCAAATACCTATGACAAGGTCTCAAAACTGATTAACTTAAGAAATACTACCGCAGATGCACTTTATACGGCTGGCGGCTGGGGAATTGTCGGAAAGGATACGGCAGTCAAGGCGCGTACCTCTACCACAGATTCCTTGTATTCCAATGGGTGGTATGCACTCAGTGGAAAGAACTGTGAATATATTCTGCCGTTAGAGGCAGGCACCTATTCGGTAACCGGTTATTTCGCAGAATATTGGAGCGTAACACGTCCGATGCAGTTCTATGTACAGTATCAGAACGATGCGGGTGAGACCGTGACGAGTAATGTAAATACGGTGACAGTCAGCTCCTCCGTTTCGCAGACGACTTCGACTTTGACCTTTCAGGTGGCAGGGGTTGCGAATACCACAGAAGTGCATGTGATTGCGGCAAAGAGCACTACGCAGGACCCTGTTATTGCAGGTCTTTCTGTAGAAAAAGCAGATGTCTCTATAGAGTCGATTTCACTGGCGAGCACTTCCGTTTCATTGACAGAGGGTCAAAAAACACAGATTCAGGCAAGCGTGCTGCCGGCAAATACAACAGAGGATAAGGGACTTACCTATGCATCTTCCAGCACAAAAGTGGCTACGGTAGATGGAAACGGACTCGTAACTGCATTAGCGGAGGGAACGGCAGTCATTACCATAACCTCTAAGTCGGCACCGGCTGTAAAAGCCACGTTCACGGTAACCGTAACGGGCAACGGTGAGACAAGAGCAAAGGCAGATGCCGCAGCGCTCTCGCTTCCTTCCACAGTGACTGCAAATCTCACGCTTCCTACAAGCGGAAAGAACGGAAGTACGATTACCTGGACTTCCGATAATACCGCCGCAATCTCCGCAAGCGGAAAAGTGACGAGAGCGGCAAAAGACGTGACGGTTACGTTAACGGCAACTGTAAAAAACGGCAGCTACACAGTAACGAAGACCTTCAAGGTGAAGGTGGCTGCAGACAAGATACTGGCTGTGACAGATGCGTTTAAGAGCACAAAGGTAACTCCATCGAGCAAGACGCTCTATACGGGCAAAACAGGAAAGACAACTACGGTAAAGGTCAGCTATCCGTCCGGCTTTACAACCATGCTGAAGGATGCGGGAATGAGTGTAAAATCTGTGAAGTATTCCACAAGTAAATCTTCGGTTGCGAAGGTATCCTCGTCCGGCAAGATTACGGCATACAAAGCGGGAAAAGCGACAATTACAACAAAAATTACGTTAAGCAACGGAACTACGAAGAGTTTTACAACGAAGATCACCGTGAAAAAGCCTTATATGTCAGTCAAGGGCTCCACGACTGTGAAAAAGGGCAGTTCTGTTATCTATAAAGCAACCAAATACGGAGTTTCGGGAACGGCAAAGTGGTCTGTCAGCAACCAGAAGATTGCGACCATTAACAGCAAGACAGGAAAGCTGACTGCAAAAAAAGCAGGTACGGTAAAGGTGACCGTTAAGGTAGGCAGTGTGACAAAGACCATTACAGTCAAGGTAAAATAAGGGGGAGAGCAGTACCATTGCAGGCATTGCGTCAGCAAGCGCTTGAATATAAAGGAGAAGAATAGTAAAGGGAGGAAATGCATGAAACAAATGAAACGGTTTGTAAAACGATGCATGGCAGCATTTTTGAGTGCTGTCATGCTGGTAACACTCCTGCCGACAGATAATTTATGGGCAGAAGACACCACGGCGACCACAGAGACAGTGACGGCGGCGAAGATCGGGGGATCCGCCGGACAGTCGGACTCAAGTCTGTGGCTGATTGCGACAAATGAGAGCTCCTCGGCATCCGGCTCTAACCAGTCGGCAGCTTATACAAGCGGCGTGACTTCAAATGCTACGGGCTGCGCCTTGGGAAGCACAAGGGTGGGCTATCTGCAGTTTGGCCTGTCCGATGGGATGAAAAATGCGGATGTCAATCTGATCAAAAGTGCGAAAGTCAGCATCTATGTGACCTCTGTAAATGGAAATCTGGGTTCCTATTGGACAAAGGCAGGCTTATATCGGGTCACGGCAGACGCAGCGTCGGTGGACACGACTACGGCAACGACCTACCCGGCAAAAAACGATGATTACACTGCATCTGCAACTGCATTCAGCAATGAGCAGATCTCAGCCAGTAATCTCGGCTGGAAGACCTTCGATGTGACAAGTATGCTCAAAGAGGCGGTAGCGGATGGTTCCGGGATCGCGCAATTCCGTCTGCAAACGGTTATTTCGGGGTGGAATATCTCAAGAACGACCAATCTTCCGACTTTAAGCGTAGAATACATGACGGCAGAGGAATCGGTACAGTCCGTGGCGGATGAATTGACGGTTGCCTCCAGCACGAGTGAGAGTATCTCGCTTCCGACAAGCGGCGCCCGCGGTACGACCATCAGCTGGAGTTCCGATGAACCGGATGTGCTCAGCAATACCGGTGTCGTAACGGCTCCGTCAGAGAATACCGAGGTCACACTGACGGCAACCGTGGATTATAAGGGAACCAGTGTGACGAAGAACTTTGCTGTTACGGTTTTGGCACAAAAAGAAGAGATTCCACTTCTGGCAGAATATATCTTTTCGGATGAATATGTCAGCGGAAGCACCGACGGTTCTACGATTTCAGACGCTTCCGGAAACAATAAGACGGCAACGATTTATGGTGTCGGCGCAACGGTAGAGGATAGCGTACTGACACTTCCGGGCGGCTCTGCAGGATCTACGGCTGCCTATGTGAGTATACCGGGCTCCGTATTTGAGAATCAGGATACGGTGACGATTACGATGTGGCTGAAAAACCAGACCGGCTCCGGCAATTACGCTGCGGCGTTCTTTGGAACACCGACGAAATACTACGGCGGCGGAACCAGTACATATCCACAGTATTACTGGCTGTTTAACCCGGCAAATCCGAGCGGATACTTCAAATCCGTATGGACGAAAGAGAATACCGGAAGTGCACCTTACAGCTATGAGACAGCGGTGTCAACGACAAAGACAGGATCTGACTGGGCAATGTACACGACTGTCATTACAGCAACCAGCATCACCGGATATTACAACGGCGTACAGGTATCCAAAGAAACAAAGACAAACACGACGACCAGCTTCGGAACAGGCCTGGTGGCAGCACTTGGGCGTTCCGGATATAACGACACATTTTTCAAGGGTTCTATCCGCGATGTAAAGGTATATTCAGCGGAATTAACACAGGCACAGGTCACCAGTGAATACAATAGCGGAGTGCTGACGATTGATAATGATGCACTGACACTGGGCGATATCAGTGCCGTTAAGTCCGATCTGACACTGCCAACGACCGGGCAGAAGGGCTCTGCAATTACATGGAGCAGCAGTGACGAGGCGATTATTGCAGCGGACGGTAAAGTGACAAGACCGACGACCGATGACGATGCACAGGTTACACTGACGGCGACGCTGACATTTAATAATAAGAGTGTGACAAAGGACTTCACGGTTACCGTTGTATCTGCAAGTCCGAAGAATATCTTCAGCGAAGCAGTGGAGGCGCTGCAGATAAAAACAAATACGACGGAGAGTATTGACCTGCCAGAAACAGCAGGTGACATCAGCGGAACACCGATTTCGATTGTATGGACGAGTAGCAATACCGATGTGCTTGCAAGTGACGGAACGTTAGTAAAACGTCCGGCTTCTGGGGAAAAAGATGTGGTGCTGACTTTATCGGCAGCCATCACCTACCAGAGCGGAGGGGTGGATTTAAGTAAGACCAAGGAATTTACCGTAACGGTACGTGCCGAAGATTACGGATATTTGATGGCATACACCAACAGCAAGGAATCGACTGCCCTGGGCATGAGCCTGCATCTGGCATACAGTACCGATGGGGCAAGCTATACGGCACTCAATTCCAACACGGGTATCGTGTTTGCCAACAATGCGGGCGGAACAAAGAATGTCAATCCGAACGGACTGGCTTCTCCTTATATCTTCCGCAAGACAGACGGCACCTATGGTATGATCGCAAGAAATTCCACCAGTTCCAAATATATCTATGTATTTGATTCAACAGACCTGATTCATTTTACAAACGAACATAAGCTTGCCGTAAGCGCATCGGTAACAACGGCGCCACAGCTTAGTTATAATGAAACAACAGGCATTTACACAATTTACTGGGGAGATGGAACCAATACCTATGCGACTACGACCTCAGATTTAGAAAATGTGATTGCAACGACGACCGTCACAGATCATACAGCAGAGACCTATTCTCCGTCGGGAACACTTCCGGAGGGGGCAGTAATCGGAAATGTGGTTGCAGTCAGCAAGTCAGAGTATGACCTTGTCGTAGATAAGCTTGCGGTGGTAACGAACACCGGAATCGAGTCCGTATCGGCAACGGCAGACTATGCTTCTGACCTTTCCAGCGTCCTTCCAAGTACGGTAACCGCTGATTACAGCGATGGCTCTACCGCAGATTTTGGCGTAGACTGGGATCTTAGCAGTACGGATTTGGGCAAAGCAGGCACCTATCAGATCACCGGAACGATAAAGCAGACTGAATATGAGAATCCGTTTATCGAGCAGCGTGCCGATCCATGCATTACAAAAGGAGAAGACGGCTATTACTACTTTACGGCATCGTATCCGATGCTTGGCTCCTCCGATAAGAATGGATATGACAAGGTCATTTTAAGACGGGCTAAGACCATTGAAGGCCTGCAGGATGCCGAGGAGGTTACAATCTGGGATTGCGATGATTCCACGAATGAATACCGTTACATCTGGGCACCGGAAATTCACTGCATCAACGGCGTATACTACATTTTCTATACCTCAAGCACCAGCTCAAGCAGCGTATGGAGCATCCGGCCGCATGTGTTAAGGTGCAATGATCCGGCGAATATCATGAAAGCAAGCTCCTGGCAGGCAATGGGACAGATGCAGGCATATGCCACAGATTCACAGGCATTTACCAATTTCTCTCTCGATATGACCTATTTTGAGAACAATGGACACCACTATGTAATGTGGGCGCAGACTGACGGATTTTCTTCCCTGTGGATTGCGGAAATTGATCCGGACCAGCCTTGGAAATGCATTTCCAAGTGCACCAAAATCAGTATTCCGGAATATAGCTGGGAGAGAATCGTAGAAAACGTAAATGAAGGACCTTCCGTTCTGATTCATGACGGAAAAATCTATTGTACCTTCTCAGCGTCGGGAACGGGCACGGAATATTGTATCGGCCTTTTGACGGCAGATGCAGATGCGGATTTGCTCGATGCGGATTCCTGGGTAAAACAGAGCTATCCGATTCTGACCTCCGCAGATGTGGAAGGGGAATACGGACCGGGACATAATTCTTTTACGGTAGATGAAGACGGCAATGTAATCTTCGTATATCACGCAAGAGGAGAAGAATGCTATAACAATGAATGCGCATGGGCAAGCTCAGATTCCCTCTATGACCCTTGCCGTGATGCGAGAATCAAGCGGGTTCACTGGGCGGCAGATGGCTCGCCAATTTTAAAGATGACTTATGATGAAGAGCTGACGACCACGACAGTTACGGCAACGGTGACGATTGAAAATGATACGAGCTGCAGCCTGAATTATGCGGCGGCAGAAAACGGAAGCATTGTGGGAACCGCTTCACAGAGCGTAGCATACGGAACCGACGCAACCGCAGTAACAGCAGTTGCGGATACGGGATATGTATTCGTAAAATGGAGTGATGGTGTCACGACTGCAACGAGAACCGACAGCAACGTAAAGAGCAATATTGCGGTGACGGCCGAATTCACCAAGATTACCTACACGCTGAAATATAGTGCGGGAAGCGGCGGAACCATCGAGGGAACTGCGTCCCAGACCGTAAGCTATGGAGACGACGCAGGCAAGGTAACGGCAGTTGCGGATACGGGTTATCAATTCGTGAAATGGAGTGACGGTGTTACGACTGCAACGAGAACCGACAGTAAGGTAAGCGCTGACCTTACGGTGACCGCAGAGTTTGCAAAGCTTACCTACACGTTGAAATATAGTGCGGGAAGCGGTGGAACCATCGCGGGAACCGCGTCTCAGACCGTAAGCTATGGAGACAGCGCAAGCAAGGTAACGGCAGTTGCGGATACGGGTTATAGATTTGTGAAATGGAGTGACGGTGTCACGACCGCAACAAGAACCGACAGCAAGGTAAGCGCCGACATCACGGTGACCGCAGAGTTTGCAAAGCTTACCTATACGCTCACCTATAAAGCGGCAGCGGGCGGTACCATAAGCGGAACGGCTTTACAGACTGTAGCTTACGGTGACAACGGCTCTGCCGTAACGGCAAAGGCAAGCAGCGGATATAAGTTTGTAAAATGGAGCGACGGAGTGACGACCGCTACACGTACCGACAAGACGGTAAAGGCGAGCAAGACTGTAACGGCACAGTTTGAGAAGCTCGCAACGAAGGTGACGTTGGATAAGACCAAGCTGACGCTCGGTGTAAAAGAGACCTATACACTGACCGCAAAGGCTACACCGACCGACGCATCTGCAGCTTCTAAGGCAGTCACATGGAAATCCAGCAATACCAAGATTGCAACGGTATCAAAGAGCGGAAAAGTCACAGCCAAAAAGGCGGGAACAGTCAAGATAACGGCGATGACAGGAAGCGGCAAGACGGCGACCTGCACGATCACCGTGAAGAAGGCACCGTCCAAGGTAACGCTGAATGCAACGGCAAAGACGCTGACGAAGAACAAGACCTTCCAGCTGAAAGCAACACTTCCAAAGAATACGGCAAGCAATAAGCTGACCTATACCTCCAGCAACACGAAGGTGGTTTCCGTATCTTCGAGTGGAAAAATCAAAGCGTTAAAAAAGGGAACGGCAACGGTTACAGTAAAGACGTTCAACGGAAAGACGAGCAAGATTAAAATAACGGTAAAATAAGTTTGGAGAAGTTTCCCCATGGAGTGTGATGCTTCCGGAGGGAAAAAGCAGTCAGCATTGGTGTAGGCTATGGCATCAATGCTGATTGCCGTTTATAGAGAAAAAATGGAGAAGGGGATCTATCAGAAGGGGATCATTCTATGAAAATCAAAAAAACAAAGAAAAGACTGGCGTGTCTGCTGGCAGCCAGCGTATTGGCAACATCTATTCCGGCTACACCGGCGGGTGCAGAGGAGTCCACAGCATCTGCGGATGGGATATTGGCACATTTTACATTTGATGATGACAGCACCGGATTCTCAGGGGGAGGTGCGGCTGCAACAAAAAACGGAACCGGGATTTCCCTGGAGTCAGATGCGGTGCTTGGAAAATCCGCCCGTTTTACAGGAACGGGTTCGTGGTTGAATGTCACGGCTGCAGATGGGTCAAGTCTGTTAAGCGGTCACGATGCCATAACGATTTCCTATTTCAGCAAACCGGAAAAATCCGGCAGCAACTGGGCAATCTTTGCCGCGCCGAATGCCAGCGCGCAGACGTATCTGTCAGAGCATTATCTTGGGGTGCTGGATAATACTACTTCTTTCAGAATCGAGCGATACAATAACAGCGGAAGCAGACCGGATGCACTGGTACAGACGACCTCCGCAAGTACCTGGAAATTAGTAACCATCGTTCTGGATACGGATAAAACGACTCTATACATAGACGGCGTTGCGGCACAGACCGTAAGCAGCAGTTATAAACTTTCGGATATCTTGAAAACAGGCAGTGTATTCCAGATCGGAAAAGGAAACTGGGGGAGCGGTGAATATTATAACGGCTATATGGATGAGCTGACGGTCTATGATCACGCAATGACAGCTTCAGAAGTGGAAGGCTCCTACGACAGTTATCACAGTGCGATTTTAGATTCCGCACAGACTGCGTTGATCAAACAGCTCGGTGCTTCGGGAGAAAGCAATGCATTTACTGTTTCCGCCAATGTGACACTCCCGACTTCACTTTCCAATGGAGTCACAGCCGCATGGGAGTCTTCCGATGAGAGTGTGATCACAGCCGGCGGAACTGTAATACGTCCAAGCGGTGCATCCGATGCGACGGCGACATTGACAGCCACTCTGACACTGGGAAATGAATCAGAAGAGATTTCATTTCTGGTGACTGTCAAGCACATGGAAACAGATGCGGAGGCAGTAGAGCTGGTAAAAGAAAACCTCAGTCTGACACAAACGGAGAACCTAAAGGGCAATATAACGCTTCCTACCGACAATGACCAATCCGCAGAAATTACATGGAAAAGTTCGAATCCGGAGGTCATCAGTGATACGGCAATCGAAAATGAAGATTATGATGCGATGCCGGCAGGTGTGGTGACAAGAGGAGCAGCCAGTCAGACCGTTACTCTGACCGCTACGATTCAAAAAGGGGAAGCGGTTGTGCAAAAAGAATTTCAGGTCACGGTTGCTGCGAAAGCAGAGGAAAAGAATCTGGATAAATATCTGTTTGCTTATTTCCCGAGCAATTCGCAGGAACAGATCTATTTTGCAGCGGGCACAGACGAGCTGCATTTTACGGATTTAAATGAAGGAGATCCGGTCCTTACTTCAGATATCGGAGATCAGGGGGTACGTGATCCTTACATTCTGCGTTCTGCAGAAGGAGATCATTTCTATATGCTCGCAACAGACTTAAAGGTCGAAACGACAGGCTGGTCAAAGGCACAGTACGGCGGCAGTTTAAATCTCGTCATCTGGGAGTCCGATGATTTGGTGAACTGGAGTGAACCGAGGCTGGTCGATGTCGGTATGACTGATTATGAAAATGTCGGCTGTGTCTGGGCACCGGAGGCGATCTATGACGAAAAAACCGGTGAGTATGTGGTGTTTTGGGCATCTATGACAGGAGAGCAGGGAGCGTCCGGGACACATCAGATTGTCTATTATGCGAAAACAAGAGATTTCGTGAATTTTACCAAGGCAGAAAAATACATTGACCGGGGCGGGAGCCAGCATTGTATCGACACGTCCATGATCGAAGTAAATGGGAAATACTACCGGGTATCTGCAGATGGTGAGATCACAATCGAAACAAGTGATTCCGTACTGGGGAATTGGACGGAGATTTCCACGTTGAAGTCTTTAAGTGCCGGGATGACGGGTTACTCTGATTTTTATAAGGAAAAAGGCATTACCCTGACCGGCGGTGTCGTGGAAGGGCCGGAATTATTTAAGTTCAACCAGGAGGAACGCTGGGGCTTATATACCGATAATTACGGCGGTGTGGGGTACATTCCGATCTCTACGACAGACCTTTCGGATACCACAGGAAATGCATGGAAAATCTACAGTTCCAGCGAATACAGTTTCGGAACACTAAACAAACGCCACGGCAGTATTCTTGGAATCACGCAGGAAGAGTATAATGCGGTCATGGCAAAATGGGGAAATTCCGTATCAGAAAATGACGAGGAAGAGCAGACAGATCCGGTGCTTTCCTATGATTTTGATGAAACATCGAACGGAACGGTCATACAGGATAAATCGGGCAACGGGTATGACGGTACCTTATTCGGAAATGCGGCGTATACGACTGATGCACAAATGGGAAGTGTGCTGTATCTTAACGGAAGCAGCAATACCTATGCGGCTTTTCCGACCGGTTTTTTTGACGGACGAAACAAATTCACGATTTCGTTTGATATGAAAGCGAAAACAGTAAGCGGCAATTTCTTTAACCTGGCGATTGGGAAGAACAGTACGAAATACTTGTTCCTTCGTTCCCGGGACACAGATGCAAGGCTGGCGCTGACCACGAATTCCTATGGTTCGGAGGAAGCCGTAACTGCAACGGTAGATTCGATTCAGAATACATGGGTGAATTACACAGTTGTGGTGAACGGAGACACCATGTCATTGTATAAAGATGGTCTGCTGGCCGGAACTGCAACAGGCATGAAGAACCGGATACAGGATCTTGGAAAGAACCTGCTGGCGTATTTAGGAAAATCCTTTTACGATGCGGACAGCTATTTCAATGGATATTATGACAATGTCAAGGTATATAATCGCGCATTAAGCGAGACGGAGATTGCAAAAGACAATCAGGTGACGCTGCATGCACTCAAGGGTGTTTCTTCGGACGATGTAACGATTATTACCGATGATCTGGATACGGAAAGCGGAGCAGTGACACTTTATGTCAGTAAAAATAATTCAAGCGGGGATTTCACCAGGGCATCTCTGCAGTTTGATCTGGTAGAAGGTGCAAAAATCACCGCCGGAGAACAGGAGTCTTACGATCTGACCAAGACCATTTCGCTGACAACGGAACTGGATGGAACAAAACAGAACTGGACGATTCAAACCGTCATCTGCAACAACCCGGCATTAGGAGGAGAATATGCAGATCCGGACATTGATGTGTTTGATGGAAAATACTATATGTATCCGACGACCGATGGATATTCCGGATGGAGCGGAACAAAATTCCATGTATTTTCTTCCGAGGATCTGGTCAACTGGGAAGATGAAGGTGTAATTTTAGATCTTGCCGCAGACAGTGACCAGGAGGCAGGTGTAAACAGCAAGGGTGTACAGATTGCAAGTGTTCCATGGTCGGATGGCAGTGCATGGGCACCTACCATTGAAGAAAAGAACGGAAAATATTACTTCTATTTCTGTGGCAATGATACATCGAACAATTCGAAGGCAATCGGTGTGGCAGTTGCGGACAGCCCGACAGGGCCGTTTAAAGTGGCGGAGAAACCATTGATTACCATCGCCAATTGCAAGGCGGAAGGAATCAGCATGGGGCAGGCAATCGATCCTTCGGTGTTTACCGATGACGACGGAACTTCCTATCTGTCCTTTGGGAATGGCTATGCGGCAATCGTGCAGCTGAGCAATGATATGATGAGCTATGTGTCCGGAACCATGAAAAATGTCACAGGTGCAACGGATTTTCGTGAATCGTTAATTATCACGAAGCGAAACGGGCTCTATCATTTTACCTGGTCCTGCGATGATACGGGAAGTGAGAATTACAGTGTGAACTATGGCACTTCGACAAGTCTGTACGGGCCGATTACCTATCGATATAAATTACTTTCAAAAGACACAGAAAATGATATTTTGGGTACGGGTCACCATTCCATCGTAAAGATACCCGGAAAGGATACGTACTATATCGCATATCACAGATTCTTAACACCGCTTGGACAGGTGACTTCCGGGTACGGCTATCACAGGGAGGTCTGCATCGATCAGCTTACATTTGATGAAACAACAGGACTGATGAATCCGGTGACTCCGACTTTGGAGGGAATTACAACAGCAGTAAAACTCACATCTGCCCTGAGCTACCTGGCCGCTTCCGGGGGAAGCATCCAAGGTGTGACTACACAGAAAATAGAAATCGGAAAGAAAGGAACGACCGTGACAGCAGTGCCGGCAGCCGGTTATCAGTTCGTGAAGTGGAGTGATGGGGTAAAAACCGCGGCAAGAACCGATACGGCAGGGGACACAGATCTAAGCGTAACGGCAGAATTTGCAAAGCTGACCTATCAGCTTACGTATCAGGCAGGAACCGGCGGAACCATCAGCGGAGCAGTCTCACAGACTGTCGCGTATGGGATGAATGCAAGTACCGTAACAGCAAAAGCAAAGAGCGGCTATCAGTTCGTGAAGTGGAGCGACGGGGTGAAAACAGCAGCACGTACGGATCGGGCAGTCAAGGCAGACAAGACGGTTACGGCACAGTTTGAAAAGATTGCAACCAAGATCACCCTCAATGTTACAAAGGTGACGCTGGGCATAAAAGAGACCAGTCAGCTGACTGCAAAAGTAACACCTTCCGATGCATCGGCATCTTCCAGGAAAGTGACCTATCAGTCCAGCAATCCAAAGGTCGTAACAGTAAATTCCAGCGGAAAGCTTACGGCAAAGAAGGCTGGGACCGCAACGATTACGGCGACAACCGGAAGCGGAAAGAAAGCTACCTGTAAGGTCACGGTGAAAAAAGCTCCATCCAAAGTGACACTCAATGCAACGAGTAAAACACTAAAAAAAGGGAAGACTTTCCAAATCAAAGTAACACTTCCGAAAAATACGGCGAGCAGTCGGATCACATACAGTACGGGTAATAAGAAGATTGCGACCGTATCGGCCACCGGAAAAATCAAAGCGATCAAAAAAGGAACGACTTACATTACGGTAAAGACCTACAACAACAAGACGGCCAAGATAAAGATAACCATAAAATAAAAGATTGAAACGCAGTAGATATGTCAGAAGGTGATATGCACGGAACGTGAACCGTCCGTGCATGTCCCTGAACTCGAGAACACTTTGCAGGAGAATACATGGCGTCATGCCATGTTGACTCATATAAATTTTAAATTGGGAGAAGGAGAAAAGAAATGAAAAAGAAGCAAAGTAAGATCTCATGGAAGCGTTTCCTGGCAGGGGGACTGTCTGCGATTATGGTAATCACAGGCGTTCAGGGGCTTCCGCAATTGACAGCTACAGTTAAGGCAGAAGAAACTACAAATGACGTGGTCTATTTTGTAGACTGCGGGGATTACGTGGTGAACACCGTTTGCAGCGGTGACCAGTTTGGTACCCACAACAGTGTGACCGATCAGGCGTACGGGAAGGATGCGGCGACCGGATACACCTGGGGAATTGCAGATACGGTCAGCAGCCCGCTTGTCAATGGTTCACCGTCTACCGGAGGAGTGGCAACGGACCATACCTGGCCGTATGAGTTTAGCTCAGCCGGAAAGGATGCAGCCAGTAAAACAGACACGAACCGGTATACCAAAAATCAGTATGAGAGCGGCGTAGCCATACGCTACATCGACTATAAGTTTGAATTGGAAGCGGGAAAATATCGTGTAGAGACCTATACGAAAGATCCTTGGGGATGCTCCAAGAGTCCGTCGCTCTTATTGGATACAACCGGGAAGACAGCGGATGAAATCACAGCAGCCTTTTCCGCTGGAAGCGGAACGGTACTCACACCGGAAACTGCACAAAAGCAGGATGTTACCATGGATCAGTCCGGAACACTGACGGTAAGCTATCGTGCGAGCGGCAGTACGAATCTGGCGATCAACGTCTGCTATATCAAGATTACCGATATCTCCAATGAAGATCCGAATGAGAATGTGGAAGCTGACCTGAATGCCATCTCGTTTGCCAACACAACAGTAACCGGCAATCTTACCCTGCCGGTACAGGGGTCAAACGGTTCGGTAATTACCTGGGAATCCTCCAATCCGGATATTCTTGGAGCGGACGGAACAGTTTATCGTCCGGAGGCAGGCAGGGGAGATGCGACGGTATTTTTAACAGCAACCGCAACCTACGGCGGCGTATCGGAATCGAAGAAGTTTTACTTTACCGTTCCGGCATTGAGCGACTGGACACAGATCAGTCAGTTTGAACTGAATGATGTGACCATCACCGATTCTTATTATGAAGCCGCTCATACCTCGGATGTGGAATTTTTAAAAAAATTTGATTCCGACCGGCTGCTGTCCAGATTCCGTGAGACTGCCGGACTCGATACGCTTGGAAAGTCTCCGTACAATGGATGGGAAAACAGTTACATAGGTGGACATACGATGGGACACTACCTGAGTGCCTGTGCCCAGGAGGTAAAGGCGACCGGCGATCAGGAATTAAAAGAGAAATTAGACTACCTTGTAGATGAACTGAAGAAGTGTCAGGACAGTCTGGGAACGGGATTTATTTTCGGAGCACAGATTGAGAACAGCTCCGATGTAGAAAAGCAGTTCAATATTGTAGAAGGTAAAGATTCGGGCAAGACATGGGTGCCATGGTACACGATGCATAAGATTCTGGCAGGCCTTGTAGATGTTTACAAATACACCGGGAACACCGAAGCGCTGGAGGTCGCATCTGACCTTGGCGACTGGGTATATAACCGCGTCAGCAAATGGGATACGGCAACACAGAGCAGAGTGCTTGGAATTGAATACGGCGGAATGAACGACTGCCTGTATGAATTGTACAAATACACCGGAAAAGAAGAGCATAAAGAAGCGGCACACATGTTTGACGAAACTGCCCTGTTTGAAAAAGTATTAAAGGGCGGCAGCAATGTATTGAGCGGAAAACATGCCAACACTACGATTCCGAAGTTTCTCGGCGCATTGAACCGCTATTCCGCATTAAAAGCACAGGGGGATACCCTGACAGCAGAGGATGAAAAATATCTTTCCTATGCAGAAGCCTTTTGGACCATGGTAGTGGAAAAGCATGCATTTATTACTGGCGGAGTCAGCGATATGGAGCATTTCCGGACAGATAATTCGCTGGATGCAAGCCGTACACAGTGCAACTGTGAGAGCTGCTGCGCCTATAATATGCTCAAGATATCCAGAGCGTTGTATCAGATTACCGGAGATAAGAAATACATGGATTATTATGAGCAGACACTCCGGAATGCAATTATGGGTGCGATTGATACCGACAATGGAACCACGACTTATTTTACACCGATGGCGACCGGATACTATAAGTATTTTAGTCAGGAAGATCCGGCAGACAATCAGTTTTGGTGCTGTACCGGAAGCGGTATGGAGAACTATACAAAGCTTGGCGACAGCATTTATTTTAACAACGGTTCGTCTTTAATCGTCAACCAGTATGTCGCTTCCAATATCACGTGGGCGGAGAAAAACGTGAAGGTGGAGCAGGATTCCGATGTCACTGCCAGCGAACAGGCGGCCTTTACGGTCAGGGCAGTGGATACGGGTACCGCAATCGGAATGACTTCCCTGTATTTAAGAGTACCGGATTGGATCAGCGGATCACCGTCTGTTGAAGTAAACGGTCAGACGCAGACGGCTGCAGCCTCCAATGGCTATATCTGTATCAGCCGGAACTGGCAGGATGGGGATACAGTAACCTTCCACTATCCGATGAAGGTGGTAGCATATGGATTAAGTGATAATAATACGGTGTACGGCTTCAAATACGGTCCGACAGTACTTGCTGCCAAGCTTGGGACGGATAAATGGGATACCACCGTCTGGGCAGGTGCAAACCTGGCTGCGGCCGGATATAAGGTGGTTGGTTCGGAGAGTGCCTATCTACAGGTAACCTATGGAGCAACCGCACGTCAGATACTCGGTACCGAGACATTAAAAACCCAAAATACATCCATGACGGACTTTATCAAAAATATTGACCAGTACATGGTAAAAAGCGGTACAAGCAGCACACTGGAATTCAAGCTGACCGGTACGGATGCGGATGATAATTTCACGGACGGACTGACCTTTGTGCCGTTTAACACATTAAACGATGAACGCTATGGAATCTATTGGTATTTCGAAGGAAACAATACAGAGTCTTCAGAGGATAAGATTTTAAGCGACAAAGAAGAAGGAAGATTTGCGGCAAGTATCGTGGATTCCATTCAGCCGGGTTATGGACAGTATGAGACGGACAGCATCCATCAGATGCAGGAGACAGATACACAGGCAGCAAATCTCTCCGGTGTGGGAAGTACCCGTTATGCAAAAGCTGGCGGAAGCTTTACCTACAATATGGTCATTCATTCGGAGAAAGAAAATGCGCTGCTGTGTCAGTTTGTGAAAGAGGATAACGGTAAGAGCATTAAAATCACAGTCGGAGATACGGTAATCGCACAGGAAACGCTCAATTATGATGGAAATGATACGGTTTATAAAAAGTACTATTCCATTCCTGCATCCGAACTGGAAAAAGCACAAAAGCTGACGGTAAGCGGAACCGATTATATGGTCGTCAGCGTAAAATTTGAGAGCAATGACAGCGGTGACAGTGCACGTCTGGCAAGCGGTCTTTATATGACGACGGCATATGGGAAAAATGCATCCATTGCAGAAGTTACCTCCGATACAGGAACCGTGAGCCAAAAGGGTACCAATATCACCATGGTTGTGCCAAAAGGCACGGCACAGGTTAAGGCAAGCTTTTCGATTGCAGATAAGCAGGGACTTTTGTATATCAATGATACGCTGGTAAACGATGCAAAGGTACAGACGATTGCGCTTACCGGAGAAAAGACGGTGGCAGCACTGAAAGTCTATGGAGAAGACCATGAGACTTATCAGACTTATTCGCTTTCCATTTACTACGAAGGAAGCGAGCCGACGGAGCAGGTTACGGTGACCTATCAGGCCGGAACAGGCGGAATCATTTCGGGAAATGCAAGTCAGACGATTGCTAAGGGACAGACAACCACAGCAGTCACAGCAGTAGCGAATACCGGATATGAATTCAGTAAGTGGAGCGACGGAGTTACAACGGCAAAGCGCACAGACAGCAATGTGACAGAGTCGAAAACAGTAACGGCGCAGTTTGTTAAAAAGACAGTAACGGTAACTTATAAAGCCGGTACAGGCGGCACAATTTCCGGTGTCACAACACAAAAGGTGGCATATGGTGCAAATGCAGACAGTGTAACGGCAAAAGCAAAGAGCGGCTATCAGTTTGTGAAATGGAGCGACGGTGTGAAAACAGCGAAGCGTACCGATACGTCTGTGAAAGCGGATAAGACGGTTACAGCTCAATTTGAAAAAATAGCAACAAAAATCAAGCTGGATACGACAAAAGTGACACTTGGCGTAAAAGAGACCTATACGTTAACCGCAAAAGTTACGCCTTCCGATGCAGCTGCATCCTCTAAGAAGGTCACGTGGAAAACGAGCAATGCCAAGATCGTAACCGTATCTAAGAGCGGGAAGCTCACCGCAAAAAAGACAGGAACAGCAACGATTACGGCTACGACCGCAAGCGGAAAGAGCGTGACCTGCAAAGTGACCGTAAAGAAAGCTCCTTCCAAAGTGACGCTCAATGCAACAAGTCAGACACTGAAAACGGGAAAGACGTTTCAGATTAAGGTAACACTTCCGAAAAATACGGCAAGTAATGCGATTACCTATATGTCCGGGAACAAGAAAATTGTAACCGTATCCCAGAGCGGTAAGATCAAGGCAATAAAAAAAGGAAAGACTTTTGTAAAGGTAAAAACATTTAACGGAAAGACAAAGACCATTCAAATTACAGTAAAATAATGATTATTTTAGAACAACAAGAAACACGGGTGCAGATGCTGCATCTGTGTTTTTGTATGGATCAGATCCATCCGCCGTCCAGACGGATAATCTGTCCGGTCAGATAGGAGCCGGCTGTCGCAAGTGAAGCGGCAAGGGATGCAACTTCCTCCGGTCTGCCGTAGCGTCCGCATGGAATCTCGGCCTCAAGCGATATTTTTTCCGCTTCGGAAAAACAAGCATTCATCTGTGTGTCGATCGCTCCGCAGGCAATTGCATTGACTTGTATATTGCTTGGTGCAAGCTCTTTGGCAAGCGACATGGTCAGGGCATTGACCGCACCTTTCGTAGCCGCATAGGCAGCCTCGCAGGAAGCGCCGACGATGCCCCAGACAGAGGAAATATTAATAATCTTACCGCTCTTTTGGTGGACCATATGCGGAATTGCCTGTCTGCAGCAGTAGAACACAGAAGACAGATTCGTACTCAGGATACGGTCCCATTCTTCGGGCGTCATCTGATCAAGTAAGCCGATGTGAGAAATGCCGGCGTTGTTAACCAGAATATCAATGCCCCCAAACTGTGTATTTGCCTCCGCAAACATCCGGTCAACAAAGGAACTGTCGCCGATATCTCCCACGCAGGTAAGGACATTTGTCTGGCAGGTCTCCCGCAGTTCTTCTGCCAGTGCTTCCAGTTCATCGGCGGAATGTATGCAGTTTAGGACAAGATGATAATGGCCGCGTGCAAATTCCGCGGCAATGGCGGCGCCGATTCCACGCGAAGCGCCTGTAATCAGGACGGTTTTCATGTATAGGATCTCCTTCTTTTCATATAGTAGGCAGGGCAGTGGAATACAAACATCCTGTCCTGTAAATAGTCTGAAATTATTATAGCATAATGAAGAAATAAAATTCGGAAAATGTGACAAAAATGTGCAAAATGTACAGAACGGCTTGTGCATCATAGAAAATATGGTATAATATAAACATGATAGCAGTCTGTATCAAATAAATGGAAAAAGGGGTTGGACATCATGCGTATTACAATTAGCGGAAGAAACATCGAATTGACAGACGGCCTGAAGGCAGCAGTAGAAGAAAAAATCGGAAAACTGGAGAAATATTTTACACCGGAGACTGATGTTTATGTGACCTTGAGCGTAGAGAAGGAGAGACAGAAGATCGAGGTTACGATACCGGTAAAAGGTAATATTATCCGCTCTGAGCAGGTAAGCAATGATATGTATGTTTCGATTGATCTGGTTGAGGAGATTATTGAGAGACAGCTGAAGAAATATAAGAACAAGATCATTTCCAAACAGCAGAATACAAGTAATTTCCGTAAGGAATTTGTAGAAAAAGAGATTGACAGCGATGATGAGATCAAAATCATCCGTACCAAGAAGTTTGATATGAAGCCAATGTATCCGGAAGACGCCTGCGTACAGATGGAATTATTGGGACATGACTTTTTCGTATTTGTAAATGCGGAATCTGACGATGTGAATGTTGTTTACAAGAGAAAGGGCAATACGTACGGTCTGATTGAACCAGAATTTTAGAATGTTCTGTTTCCCCTGGAGAAAGGGAAGGACAGGCAGTTTGATTTGAATATAATTGTGAAGAAATAGGACAGCGGTGCTTTCGTATGCAGTATGTGCATATGGAAGCACCGCTTTTTCCTGTGCTATACTTGAGTGCGGCAGACTACCATTGCCTGCATGCGGGGAAAATGTGCGAAGAAAAATGAGTTAGCACAAAGGAGAAATGAAACAATGGCTTGGTACAAAGTGGGAGATTATATTCATGATAACAGGAAAAAACGAGGGATTACACAGGAAGAACTGGCTTTTGGAATCTGCTCGCCGGGAACATTGTCCAGAATTGAAAATAACAGTCAGGTGCCGTCGGCGCGTACCTGTCAGGCCTTGCTGGAGCGTCTGGGAGAAGGAGAGCGTCTGTTTTCCGTATTTGCTTCTGCGGATGAAATCCGGAGTTATCAGATGAGCAGAAAGATTCTTAGGCTGCTTGCCGGGCACCGAAGTGACCGGTTGGAAGAGCTTCTGAAAAATTATGCGGACAGAATCGAGGATGAGCATCCGCTTGCTGTACAGTTCTCCATCTATACCGGAGCAATTTATCGTGCAGCCAGGAAAGAAAATCCGGCAGGAATCTGCAAAGAACTGTACGGAGCGCTGCGGATTACGATGCGGGAAGAACTTGTGCCCGGTAATTGCACAGATAAGAGGCTCTTCACATTTGATGAGATTCTCATCTGGAATAATATTGCCATACAGCACAGACGGCTGGGAGAAGAGCAAAAGGCCCTGCATGTCCTGCTGGGCCTGCAGGAGTATATGGATACGCGAATGAGTGATGAAGAGGGAAAAGCAGGTCTCTATCCGGTAGTTCTATGTAATCTGGCAAAATGGAGAAATGAAATGCGGCAATACCTTCAGGCAGCCGAACATTGTGAACACGGTATTGCGATTTGTCTGGAATGGGGGAAACTCCTGCCGCTGCCGTATCTGTTCTATCAGAGAGCTGTCAGTCTGAAAGAACTTGGAAAATATATAGAAGCAGGAGATTCATTCAGACGGGCAGCAGAGCTTCGTGAGATTTTGAATCTGGAAGAAGAAATCATAACGGAAGAAATGACAGTCGGCATATAGAAACAGGGAACAGGACGTTTTCTATCATAGAAACCGCATGTTTTCCCCAAACCAAATATGCCGCAGGAAAAAGACTGTCGGGATACGGCATATTTTGCAATATAATAGGCACGTTTTGCAATACTTCCTCACTTGTCATATCGGGCATTTTGTTATAGTATAATCATGATAATAGCAGAAGATACTGCAGAGAAAGGAACACTATCATGGATGTTGTTGTATTGGCAGGTGGACTGTCCACCGAACGTGATGTATCATTTACCACAGGAAATATGGTGAGCAAAGCATTAAGAAAAAATGGACACCGTGTAATTTTACTCGATGTTTTTATGGGATACAGTGATAAAGAAGAGAATCTGGACGGAATTTTTGACCGTTCCGAAGAAGTGAGCGTAAAGGTCGAGGGAATCCCGGAGACGGCACCAGACCTGGAGCAGGTGAAAAAAAGCAGAAAGGATCAGTCCGACTGTTTCTTCGGACCAAACGTCATTGCACTCTGCCGCATGGCAGATATTGTATTTATGGCGCTTCATGGAGAAAACGGAGAGAATGGAAAAGTACAGGCTGCGTTTGATCTGTTCGGCATCCGGTATACAGGCAGCGGGTATCTAAGCAGTGCCATAGCGATGGATAAAGGAATCTCCAAGCAGTTCTTCCTTGTGAATGGAATTCCGACCCCACAGGGCATCGCCATGAGCCGTGAGACCAGAGAGGAAGATTTTTCCAAAACAGGTCTGACACTGCCCTGTGTAGTAAAACCGTGCTGCGGCGGTTCCAGTATCGGTGTATCGATTGCACGTACGGAGGAAGAATACAGGAATGCGCTAGAGGATGCATTCCAGTGGGAAGAGAACGTCATAATAGAAGATTATGTAAATGGAAGAGAATTTTCCGTAGGAGTGGTAGAGGGGAAAGCCTATCCGATCATTGAAATTGCACCTGTGGAAGGCTTCTATGATTACAAGAACAAATATAAGGCCGGAAGTGCCGTAGAGACATGTCCGGCGGAACTTTCCGAGGCGGATACTAAGAAGATGCAGGAATATGCGGAAAAAGTGGCGGAGGTGCTTGGACTTGACACCTATTCCCGTTCTGACTTTTTGCTGGATGAAAATGGAAAGATGTACTGTCTTGAAGCAAATACTCTTCCGGGGATGACAGCGACGAGTCTTCTGCCGCAGGAAGCAGCCGTCCTTGGTATCAGTTACGAGCAGCTGTGTGAGAACCTGATTCAGATTTCCCTGAAAAAATACGGCAAATAATAGAAAATACAACTGAGGTATATTATGAAAAATATGACATTGGAACATATCACGGCAGCCTGTCATGGTGTCTGTTATGGAAAGGATGCTTTCGACAATATGGAGGTTGCGGGTGTGGTAATTGACAGCCGTCAGGTGGAAAAAGATTTTCTTTTTGTTGCACTCCGTGGAGAAAAGGTGGATGGTCATAAATTTATTCCGACTGCATTTGCACAGGGAGCAGCTGCTGTATTGTCCGAGGAAGTGATTGAAAATCCGCAGGGACCATACATACTGGTGCAATCATGCCGGGAAGCACTGAAAAATCTGGCTTCTTATTACCGGCAGAGTTTGTCTGTCCGAGTGGTGGGAATCACAGGAAGTGTCGGCAAGACCAGTACGAAGGAAATGATTGCGTCTGTTTTGGAACAGAAATATTCGGTGCTGAAAACAGAGGGCAATTTCAACAACGAAATCGGCCTTCCGCTCACCATTTTCAAAATACGGGAGGAGCATCAGGTGGCCGTTCTGGAAATGGGAATCTCAGAGTTTGGTGAAATGCATCGGCTTGCAGCAATGGCCAATCCGGATATCTGTGTCATTACCAATATCGGTCTGTGTCATCTGGAGAACCTGAAGACGAGAGATGGAATCTTAAAAGCAAAGACAGAGAGTTTTGATCATATCCGTGAGGGCGGGATTGCGGTCTTAAACGGAGACGATGACAAGCTTTCCACGATTCAACAGGTAAATGGACGGAAACCGATATTTTACGGTTTTGGGAAAGAACCGGCAGACAACTGCGTTGTCCGGAAGTCGGTCTATGCGACAGAGATGGAAAATCTTGGATTTTCCGGTACAAAAGCCGTAATACATGTCGGAGAACGCTCCTTTCAGACTGTGATTCCCATTCCGGGAGATCACAATGTTTACAATGCACTGGCTGCAGTGAGCGTTGCCGACCGGCTGGGTCTTTCGCTCGAACAGATCCGGGCAGGCATCGAAAGAGCCGGAACAATCAGCGGCAGAACAAATATGATTCGTGTGAATGATATGCTGGTCATTGATGATTGCTACAATGCCAATCCGGTTTCGATGAAGGCATCTCTGGATGTACTCAGCAGAGCAGACGGGAGGAAAATAGCCGTTCTGGGAGATATGGGTGAGCTTGGTGAGAAAGAAAAAGAACTGCATTACAGTGTGGGAGAATACCTTGCCACAAAAGAAGTAGATGCTTTGTTCACGGCAGGTAATTTGTCGAGAGAGATCGCAAAAGCGGTGACCGAGCAACAGGGAAGCTGCCAGCTCCATGTTTTTGACGATCGGGAATCTATGACGGAGGCATTGCTGGAATATGTAAAAAAGGGAGATGTCGTTCTGATCAAAGCTTCTCATTTTATGGAATTTCCAAAAGTTGTAGAAGCCGTCACGCGGGAGAGAGAAGTATAAAAAGAATAGATTTACCGAAAATGCAAGCACCCTGCCGGTTGGACAGGGCGCTGTATTATTCTATAGGAAAGACCTTGTTACATTGTTCCTGGAATGAGGCGTTCGGTGCCCAGGATATTTCTTTTACAGATGTTTCTGATTCTCAATCAGCATAGACCGAACCTCTTCCTGTACAAGCGCGGAAAGCCGTTTCTTATCCTCTTTGGAAAGTTCATTCGGGTAAATCGGTTTGCCGTACTGCAGAATGACGTGTGTCTTGCGGATATAAGGAAAATGGTTTTCCAGAAGATCAGCTGAATTCGTGATCGCCATCGGTACGATCGGGGCTCCTGATTTTTCAGCCATTTTAAAGCTTCCGGCTTTGAAGGGGAGCATCTCCGTCTGGTCTTTCGCTTTATTGCGGGTACCTTCCGGGAAGATGCACATGGAGATTCCATTCTTCATCTGATCAATTCCGGTCAGGATGGTCTTCAGCCCCTCTTTCATGTCCGTGCGGTTTAAAAACAGACAATAGAGGCGTTTCATCCAGATATTCAAAAGAGGAACCTTGAGCATGGTGTCTTTGGAAACATATCCGGTAAGCCTTTTGCAGCGGGAATAAGTGATAATAATATCAAAGTAGCTCCTGTGGTTGCAGACATATAAAACAGCCTGGTCTTCCGGCACATTTTCCTCGCCAATCACAGTGACCTTCGCACCGGCAAGAAAAAGAATGACGCGAAAAGCCCACTGAACGATGCGCAGACTGCTGATATCTGCTGCATACCGGTTGAATTTGCGGATGACCCACTCCACGAACAGGACAGGGATTCCAAGAATCAGAAAAAGAATGACAAAAAGTAAGGCAAGAATTGAACGTATCATAAAAGACCCTCTCTACAGTTATTTCTACTAAATAAATACAATATTCGTATTCCTTCTGTATTATAACGGCTTATTCTTTGAAATACAAGGAATGAGAGTGTTATTTTTTGAATAGAATAGAAATAAGAATAAAAATGGAAGCTGTTATGGACCAAAAAAAATGTAGAAGAAGGCTGCTGGCAATTCTGCTCAGTATGACGGTGAGTGCAATCCTGCTCAGCGGATGTAAAATCTCGGAGTCAGACGGGACAAAGGTAGAGGATCTGGATTATACGGTTGTGGAGGAAGATAAAGTGCCGGAGGAGCTGCAGACCCAGATCGATGAGAAGAAAGAGGCAGATTTCAAGCTGACCTATGAAAATGACGGGGATCTCTATATTGTAAGAGGATATGGAGAGCAGGAGACGGGCGGATACAGTATTGCCGTAAATGATGTGTATCTGACGGCCAATTCGGTCGTTTTTAAGACGCTGCTGATCGGGCCGGGAGAATCGGAAGAAAAGTCAAAAGCACCAAGCTATCCATATATTGTTGTTAAAATAAAAGACCAAAATAAAAATGTTGTATTTGAATAATGGGGTTTGTTCATAAAATGTTTGACAATAATTTAACACAGTGCTATACTAAAGTGTATCATGTGATAAGGAGGAGTAGGTTATGCAGCAAAATGAAATTGATAAAGTACGTTCGTCTGTGTCACAGCAATGCGGGAGTAGGGTGCTTATTCAGCTAGACAGAGGGAGAAACAAAGTAGATATACAGGAAGGTATCATTCAGAATGCATACCCTAGTGTGTTTACGATATTGGTCAATGACGATGTGGAGGGCAATCCGCCGCAGCTGTTATCGTTCAGTTATACCGATATTATTACAAGAGATATTCGCATGAAGTTGTGTTAAGTTAATTAGAATAAAGTCCCCCACTACTGAATAGAATGGAGTAAAGATTCAGGATGGGGGACTTTTTTGTGGAATTAAAGAAACAATATATTCACATGAATTACGAAAAAGGACGGGCGTTAAGTCAGATCACCTTAGATGAGGATTACAATCTCCCGGACTATAAGCCGGATATTGTAAAAGTAATGAAGGATAAGGGCGAGGTCAACTTTGAGGAAGTCAAGGTGAGCGACGGGCATCTGTACGTAAAAGGATCACTGCAATTTGTGATTATGTACCGCAGTGATCAGGATGACAAAAAGATAGACTGTCTGTCCGGAAGCATTCCATTTACGGAAACAATCAGTATGGATGGAGTGGATGAACTGGACCCGATACATATGGTTGCCGAAATGGAAGACCTCTCCGTAGGTATCATTAACTCCAGGAAATTGAATATGCGCGCTTTGATAATGCTGAAAGCAGATGCACGTGAAATGAAGGACGAGGAAATGGTTACGGATGTAGAGGGAGAAGAGCCGTTAGAGGTACAGAAGGAGTATCAGGACATTTTGCAGCTGGTTGAATGCAAAAAGGATAATCTGCGTTTTAAACAGGAGATATCGATTCCCTCGAGCAAACCGAATATTCGGGAAATTCTCTGGAAAAGCGTACAGCTCAGAGGAATCGAAAGCCGGATGAAAACCGGTTCTATTGAACTGAAAGGAGAAGTTCTGGTCTATATTCTCTATCTCGGAGAGGAAGATACCGAGCATCTGCAGTGGGTAGAGACAACGATTCCGCTGTCCGGAAGTATTGAATGCAATAACTGTGAAGAGAACCAGATCTTCAAAGTCACTGTGGTGCCCCGCAGTGTTGACATGGAAGTGAAACCGGATTATGACGGAGAACAGCGTGTGCTCAATCTCGATATGGTGCTTGATCTGGATATCTGCCTGTGGCGGGAAGAAAATATGGAGATTGTAAAAGATCTCTATTCCCTGTCAGAGAAAGTCACGCCAACCTATGAGAGCGGAATCATACCGACACTGGTGGCCAAGAATTATGCAAAATGCAAGGTCAGTGACCGTATTCAGCTTAACCGGGAACAGGAAAATATGCTTCAGATCTGTGTCTGCGAGGGCCAGGTGCAGATTGATAACACTACGGTGGAAAAAGAGGGCATCCGGGCAGAGGGTACGCTGGAAGTAGAGCTGATGTACATAACTACGGATGATGCGATGCCGATCGGAACGTTAAAAGGACTGATTGCATTTGAACAGATGATTGAAGTACCGGGAGTGACGGATGCGAACGATATAGAGCTGGAGGCAGGTATCGAGCAGCTGGGTGCGCTGCTGATGGATAATACCCAGGTGGAAATCAAAGCTGTCATCAATCTCAACCTGATTGCATTTTCCAACCGTCCGATCGAGAAGCTCGCTTCGGTGGAAGTATCCGGACAGAATATCGAAGAACTTCAGAAGCAGCCGGGGATTGTCGGTTATATTGTAAAAGGAAATGAAAATCTGTGGGCCATAGCCAAGGCAAATCACACGACGATTGCCGATTTGATCCAGATGAACCAGCTTACGTCAGATGAGGTAAAAAGAGGAGATAAATTGCTGATTGTAAAGACCGTTTGATGGTGTTAGAATATACATAAACGGGTAAAATCCCGATAAGAGGACAATGGCGGATGAAGCACACAAAGGAATAGGATGAGAAATACCATGAGCATACATAAAGGAATACAGGCAGGGAATAGACATAAAAAGATGTGGAGTCGGATTGCGGCATCTGTATGGATCGGTGTATTAGGATTTTCTTGTGTCCTAAACGTACATGCAAGTGCTCTTTCCGATGCGCAGAATAAGAAGAGTCAGGCAGAATCTGATCTGGATTCGGTGAAGGACAGCATCAGCGATATCGAAGGTGAGAAGAGCAGTCTGCAGTCGGAGATTGACTCACTCGATGCGGAATTGGTCAATATTATTGCAAATATGGATATACTAAAAGATGAGCTTTCCGATAAGCAGAGCGAGCTGGATCAGGTGAATGACGATCTCGCAAAGGCACAGAAAGATGAACAGAGCCAGTATGACAATATGAAAAAACGAATCCGTTACATGTATGAGAACGGGGATACGAGCTACATAGAGATCGTGCTCGGCGCATCTGATTTTGCGGATTTCCTGAATCGGGTCGAGTATGCGAAGCAGGTCTACGAATATGACCGGAATCTCCTTACGACTTATCAGGAGACGAAGCAGCAGGTTGCGGACTTAAAAACCCAGGTAGAGGGGGAAAAGGCGGAGCTTGAAGAGATGCAGGCTTCTTATCAGGAACAGGAAAGTGAATATGAAACGATGATTGCCAATAAGAAGTCAACGATGAGTGACTTTGACAGTCAGCTGGCAGATGCCAAGGATCTTGCGGCACAGTATACAAGTGTGATCGAAAAGCAGAACTCTGTAATTCAGGAAGAGCAGAAGAAGCAGGAGGAAGCTCAAAAGGCAGCAGAGGAGGCAGCGAAGAAGTCTTCTTCAGGTACAGGCAGCAGCGGCAGCAGTACGAATGGGAACGGCAGCAGCGACAGTAGCGGGGATTCCGGTGCCAATCCGGGATATTCGACGGGAGTCAGCGGTGCTTCAGTTGTGAGTTATGCATGCCAGTTTGTCGGGAACCCCTATGTAATGGGTGGTACAAGCCTGACTAACGGAGCCGACTGTTCCGGTTTTGTTATGAGTGTCTATGCCAACTTTGGAATCAGTCTTCCGCACAGCTCCTACGCACTGCAGAATTGCGGCAGTGAGGTCAGCTATGCCAATGCACAGCCGGGAGATATTGTCTGCTATGCAGGCCATGTCGGAATCTATATCGGAGGAGGGCAGATTGTCAATGCGAGCAGTTCTGCACCGTATCCGGTTGGCGGAATTAAGACGAACTCCGCTACTTACCGACAGATTCTTACCGTGCGCCGTGTATTGTAGAATCCTCCGCCGGCTTGTAAAATAGAAAAAGTTGCGTATAATAGGGTAGGAAGCATAGCCGCAGTATGAAAATACTGGAAGAAACTAAGAAAACGAATTGGAGGAAAGATGCCATGCAGATGGAGCAGTTACAAAAAGATATGATTACAGCCATGAAGGCAAGGGATAAGGCCAGAAAAGATGCGATTTCATCGGTGATTTCTGCGGTAAAAAAGGCAGCAATCGATGAGGGGTGCCGTGACGATATAAAGGAAGAACTTGTAAACCGAATTATTTTAAAGGAATTGAAGACAGTAAAAGAGCAGCTGGATACCTGCCCGGCAGACAGAGAGGATCTAAGAGCAGAGTACCAGTTCCGGTACGATGTCATTGATTCTTATGCGCCGTCCATGATGTCGGCGGAAGAAGTAGAGACAATTCTGACCGAAAAATTTGCAGATGTGATTGCAACAAAGAATAAGGGACAGATCATGAAAAGCGTGATGTCTGAGTTAAAAGGAAAGGCCGACGGTAAGGTAATCAATCAGGTCGTTGCGAAATTATGCCAGTAGTATCCGGCAGCGCAGGATACGAGAGAAGAAAGCGCAGGGAGCTTTGATCCGGAAGAAAACGGATGGATGGGAATGAATAACATGTCATTAAAATTAGGAAGAAATGACCCGTGCTGGTGCGGCAGCGGGAAAAAATATAAAGTATGCCATGAGGCATTTGATGAAAAAATTGCAGCATATAAAAGTAAGGGACACATCGTTCCGAATCAGAATATTATCAAGAATGCGGATGAGATAGCCGGAATCAAAGAAAGTGCAAAAATAAATATTGCAGTTCTCGACTATATTGCAGAACACATAAAAGCGGGAATGAGTACGGAAGAGATCGACCGGATGGTCTATGAGCGAACCACGGCAATGGGTGGAATTCCGGCACCGCTGCATTATCAGGGATTTCCAAAAAGTGTCTGCACCTCTTTAAACGATCAGGTGTGCCACGGAATCCCGTCTGAGGAAGAGATTTTAAAAGACGGTGATATTGTGAATGTAGATGTATCAACGATTCTCAATGGTTACTATTCCGATTCATCGAGAATGTTTTTGATCGGTAATGTCAGCGAAGAAAAGCGGAGATTGGTTCAAGTTGCAAAGGAATGCGTGGAACTTGGGCTCAAAGAAGTAAAACCTTGGGGATTTCTCGGGGATATGGGGCAGGCGGTTCACGATCATGCCTTTGCAAATGGATATACCGTGGTTAGAGAGATCGGAGGTCATGGAATCGGTCTTGATTTCCATGAGGAGCCATGGGTAAGCTATAACAGCAAACGCGGCCATGAGATGCTGATGGTGCCGGGGATGATATTTACAATCGAACCGATGGTGAATATGGGAAGACCCGATGTCTTTGTAGATGAGGAGAATGACTGGGTCGTTTATACCGATGATGGACTGCCAAGTGCACAGTGGGAGATTCAGGTACTCGTAACTGAAACCGGTGCGGAGATTATTGCATATTAAAGGTACGTTTCTTACATAAAACGTTCTGAATAGGAAAAACAGGTGTCAGCCCGGCTGACACCTGTTTTTATATCATGCCTGCAATCGTGACATTGCGGTAGTTTGGATCGGAAGAAAGGTCAATATCTTTGCCGTTGAACAGACGTACCTGCGGACGCAGCGGATTGTTCCGGTTGCTGGTAACGACGGCCAGTGTCTTGTTTGACAGCAGGAGCGTAAATCCAACGGGATAGAGCGGAAATTTTTTGGAAAACACCTCGACAACATCGGAATCGAATAATGTTCCGGTATTTGCCATGATGTATTCGATTGTTTCGGCGGGGGAATTGGCATCCCGATATTTTTTTAATGTGGTCATGGAGTCATAGACATCTGCCACGCGGAGAATACGCGGAAAGATACCGATCCGGTCACCCCAGGCTTCATAATAGCCGGTTCCGTTCAGATTTTCATGATGAAACAGAATCGCATTCCGACTGACACTGGAAACGAGCGGCTGGTCTTTTAAAAGCTCAAAGGCAATGATCGGGTGCTTTTTCATCTCCTCCATGTCCATGGAACTGAATTTGTTCCGGGAGTAGAGAACATCCTCGTCGATGTGCAATTTCCCGATGTCGTGCAGGAGTCCTGCAATTGCAAGATTTTCAAGCTGCTCTTCGTTGAGCTGCAGTCCGATTCCAATCACAAGAGAAAACACAGCAACAGAAATGCTGTGTTTGAATACATAGTTCTTATCACTTTTTATGTCGAGCAGGTCAACATTTACGACCTCTTTGTATTTCAATTCCCGTAGTATTTTTCTTGCGATGGAAACGCATTTTTCAATATTGTCCGAAGCGAGTGCGGCAAACGCCTCGCGGTTTAAATTGGTATCTATGATATCCTCCACCTGAATATCGGAGAATATAGAATTGTCAATATAGGCGCCCTGAAAACCCATGTCTTTCATACGGGTCAGGATTGTCGGAGTCAGCTCCTTGCCGGCATTCAGCAGAAAACTCCCCGTGTCACCGATAATGGATTTTCCCAATATCATGCCAGGTTGCAAATGTTCCATTTTTATGTAGTGCATAGGATACCTCTTATCTTCAGTGTTTTTATGAACTCATCTTATTACAATTTTTGGAAAATAGCAATGTGGGAAACTAGAATTCTTATTTTTTCTGACCAAAAAGGAATATAGGATGACAGGCATTTGAAAGTTTTCCGAAGAAAAACTTGTAATTCTAAAAAAACAAAATTATAATAGGAAAGGTATTTCTTTTTGGAAAAGCAGAATACGAATGAATATAAAAGCGGAGCGAAGGTGGAAAAAGTGAAGAAAATTGAAGAATATGTAAGAAGTATCCAAGACTTTCCGGAAGAGGGTATTATTTTTCGAGATGTTACCAGTGTGCTGCAGGACGTAGACGGATTAAAACTGGCTATAGATTCTATGATTGCACTGTTAGATGGCGTAGATTTTGATATAGTGGCAGGTACGGAATCCAGAGGATTTATTTTTGGCGTACCGATTGCGTATGCAATGCATAAACCGTTCATACCGATTCGGAAAAAAGGAAAACTTCCTTGTGAAACAGTTTCGGCGGATTATGATCTGGAATATGGAAGCGCGACGATTGAGATGCATCGTGATTCCATTCAGCCGGGACAGCGGGTTGTTCTGGTGGATGATCTGATTGCAACAGGCGGGACCATCGAAGCCTGCACCAGATTGATTGAAGAACTGGGCGGTGAAGTTGCCAAGATCATTTTCCTGATGGAACTGGCAGGTTTAAAGGGCAGGGATAAACTGTCAAACTATGATGTGGCATCCGTAATCACCTATCCGGGAAAGTAATAGATTGCAGAAAACTGAGTATTAATTTGACAGATAAGAAAAGAAGCTGGTCACCCATGTCGGGTGGCCGTTTTTTATTCTATCGGAAACATTTTGTTACGTTAAGGTATGAAAGCGATTACAGTTTGACAGACTTCCGGAATAACATATAATGAAAGAAGTAAGTTTTCCGAACAACAATATCGTTTGCAGTTCCGAGAACCGCAGACGAAAGAAAGAGATGAGGAACCGAGAATGAATACTTTCCTGAATTTGTTAGAAGCGGGGAAATCACCCTTCCAGGTGGTGCAATTTGGAAGAGAATATCTGAAGCAGGCCGGATTTGAAGAACTTGAACATAAAAAAAGATTTGCCCTGAACCCCTCCGGTTCCTACTATGTGGCACCATATTCATCCGCATTGGTTGCATTTCACATTGGAAGCAGGGTGACAGGAGAAGTGGCTGCAGATACCATGAAAGTGAAAATAGCAATGGCGCATACGGATTTCCCATGCTTTAAGATCAAGTCCTGTCCGGAGTATGTGACGAAGCAGTACCTGCAGGTGAATGTGGAGCCGTATGGAGGGATGATCAAGAGCAGCTGGTTTGATCGTCCGCTTGGGGCAGCCGGCAAGGTGGCACTTTCTGGGGAAGACATCTATGCACCGCGCATCGTTCTGTTCGACAGTAAGAAACCGCTGTTTGTCATCCCGTCTCTGGCACCGCATCTGGACAGAGAGGCGAATAAAAACCGTGATTATGAAATGCAGCAGGAAATGCAGCCCATTGTGGCAATGTTAAAAGAGCAGTGCAACCGGGATGGATTTCTGATGGAATACCTTGCAAGTGAACTGGGTGTTTTGACGGAAGAGATTCTGTCGTTCGATCTGTTTTTATATAATTCAGATAAACCGGAAGAAATTGGATTGAACGGGGAGTTTGTAAGCGCACCGCGCATTGATAATCTGGCATCCGTAGCTGCGCTATTGGAGGGTATCTCAGATACTGCCGATGAAGATAGCATTTCTGTCATTTCGCTCTTTGATCATGAGGAGATTGGAAGCCGTTCCAAGCAGGGGGCAGATTCAAATCTGCTCAGCGGAATCTTGAAAAAAATCGCAGCAGCTCTTTCTGTCGGTGAGTCGGATTTCAATGACAGCCTTGCCAGAGGTTTCCTGTTGTCCGTGGATGGAGCACACGCTCTGCACCCGAACTATGCGGCAAAAAGTGATATCACAAATGAGGTATTTTTGGGAAACGGTCCGGTTATTAAGACGAGTGCCAGTCAGAGATATCTTTCGGACAGCGAGGCAACTGCTGTTTTAAGTCAGCTGTGCAGGAAGAACGAGATTCCGTATCAGATACAGGTCAACCGTTCCGGCATGCCGGGAGGACAGACGTTAGGACCGTTGGTCTCCTCTTATCTTCCGATGCAGGGAGCAGATCTTGGGATACCTATGCTTGCAATGCACTCCGCGCGCGAAATGGCAGCCGGAAACGATTATATGGAGCTGGTGAAACTAATCCGGGCATTCTATACCGCATAAGCGGAAGCTTACCGACGGACCAGTACGATGGCACTTTTTCCCATAGTGGCATTTACCGTCAGTGTATCACCGGTGTTAGACAGATAGAGATGTGCACTGACGGAAACTTCCGGCATTGGATGTTCTGTGCAGGTCTTCCAGTTATCCGTCGTAGAGTAGCATTTTAAGACGGCATCTTTTTTTCCAAAGCAGTATACGGTGTAGGAATCTTTCCCATCTACAGACAGGGCAAACGTCTGGGCAGCTTTTTTGTAGTTCTCTTTATCCGGAAGGTTCATGGAAGTAGAAGCCCAGGTCTGCCCGGCATCTGTTGTCTTATAAATCTGAAAATCTGCTCCGACAAAATAGAAGGTAGATGCATCTGTCATCCGGATTGCTGCGATTTCAGACGGAGTCTTAAGTTCTTTCCAGGTTGCGGCACCGTCTGCTGTGACTGCCAGTCGTTTGGCAGAAGCAATGATGCCGTTATTTTCATCTGCAAAACTCATCATGGTGCATTGATTTGGTTCCGTTCCTCCAAAGTCCGCTGCTCTGGCAAATGTCTTGCCGCCGTCGGTGCTTTTGGTTACCTGTGCTCCGTTGCCGCATGTATAAGAGATGTTTTCATTCACAATGTCCATGCCCCAGCGGCACATGGATGTGTTTTCTGCCTGCGGCCAATTGCTGCCGCCGTCAGTGGTATAGTGGATTTCGCCGTCATAGCCGACTGTAATTCCGTAATCCTGGCTGTAAAAAGCGGAATTATAAACAGGGAAGGAGTAATCCTGCTGTGTCAGGATATCCCAGTCGCTGTCTGCCGAGTCTGTTCCGGTAGATATTTCTGTGGAACATACATTGCTTTCCGTATCTTTCAGCGCGGCGGTGTTACTGCTGTCAGTACCGCATCCGGTTATACCGGCACACAGGCAAATGCATAAAACAGGAAGGATAAAACGCTTTTTCATAATAGGAACCTCAACTTTCAACATATTTTTCTATCCGGCAATTATTGATTGCCAATAGCAAAATAGTATGACAGGTGAGGTTCTTTTTGAATTGCGAATCGTAAAGAGTTCTATGTGAATTATCAAAACCGCATTCTACATCCAGCAGTATTTTTCCCGGTAGCCAGAAGGAGAGATACCGTTATATTTTTTGAAGGTGCGCAAAAAATGTGCGGAATCATGGAAGCCTGTCCGATCCATGATTTCTGAAACAGGAAGCAGGGTATCTCTTAGCATGTTGGATGCACTGGTGATACGAATCCGGTTCAGATAAGACACAAAGGATTCTCCCAGATTTTTTTGAAACATCAGAGACAGAGAGGTCCGGTTAATGCCAAATTTCTCGCTCATATCTGTGATTGTTATTTTTTGTTCATAATTTTGATAGATGTAAAGCAGTATCGGATAGAATTCTTCGTCAATCTGACCCAGATACTGTTCACTGGAATAACTTTCGGATGTAGACAGATGATCCAGAAAAAAGAGCAGTTCCAGTACATAAGAACGGCTTCTGCAAGGCCAGTTGGGAATAGACTGGTCATTGATCTGACCGCAGAACCTGTTCAGCAGCAACTGGATTCTTTTTGCCGAAAAGGGATCGAGATGAAATGTCTCAAGTCCTGTTTCCTCTCTGGTCAGAAAGAATTTTATTAATTCAACATCCTGAAGAAATGTGACCGAAATATCAGGCTGCAGATTCCGTACATTTACATAATTCATCATGCTGTTGATAATATTCGGGTGAAAGTACAGTATTTTTATCTGATTCTCTTCCATGGCAGGAATTACAATATGCTCCGTTTCATTGATACAAAAGGCACATGGTGCAATGTATGGGATCTGACGGTTGTCCACGGTGAGGATACCGGAGCCGTTTGCGATATAAACGAAGCAAAAGCGAAGTCCCATAGCACTTTGGTTATTGAAAGAAATGCCTTCCCCGTAACTCATAGCGAGGGAAAATTTTTGATTTTGTTCATAGGTAGTAAATGGTTCCATCTTAATTTCCTCCGATAGATAAATGATGACAGCATATAAAATAACAGAAATAAAATAACAGAAAAATTGTATCAGATTTTTCTTTTCAAAAAAAGAAGTTTGTAGTAAATTGAGAAAAGAGATTCGTATGATTCCGGCAGGAGACGGAGCATCGATTTGGGATAAAATCAGGGGGAAAGATTATGGGGGAAAACAGGGTAAAAGAGATCATCGAAAATGTGGAAAAGGTGATTATCGGGAAGCGGGACGTCATTGAACTGGCAGTGATTACACTGCTGTCCGAAGGGCATCTGCTGCTGGAAGATGTGCCGGGAGTCGGGAAGACGACGCTTGCCAAGACGCTGGCACAGACGTTGGGCTGTGCATTTAACCGGATTCAGTTTACACCCGACACACTGCCGTCAGATGTGACCGGCGTGTCAGTTTATCGGATGAACACCGGCACATTTGCGTATGTTCCGGGAAGCATCATGAACCAGATTATTCTGGCGGATGAGATCAACCGCGCGACACCGAAGACACAGGCGAGTCTGCTGGAGGCAATGGGGGAACGTCAGGTCAGCGTCGATGGGAAAACCTATCCGCTTCCAACGCCTTTTCTGGTGATGGCAACACAGAATCCAATCGATGAGCTGGGCACCTATCAGCTGCCGGAGGCACAGCTGGATCGTTTCTTCATGAAACTTTCGCTTGGCTACCCAGCGAAAGAGGAAGAGGAGAAAATGGTGGAGGCTTTTCTGTTTCGCCGGGACTGGAAAGAGGTGGAGAGCATTGTCACCGCAGATGAAATCAAAAGCATGCAGGAAGAAGTAAAGCACATTTATATACATAATGATCTGATTGATTTTATACTGAACGTCGTGGGAGAGACAAGAAACAGTGAGCATCTTCTTCTCGGTGCAAGTCCGCGTGCGGTGCTGGCACTTCTGCGGGGGGCGCAGGCAAGTGCATACAGTGAGGCACGCAGTTATGTGATACCGGATGATGTTTTAAAGGTATTGTATCCGGTGATCTGTCACCGGCTGATCCTGACTGCGGATGCCAGAATGAATCAGCTGACGCCTGAGAAAATCCTGTCGGAGATTCGAAGCAGAATTGTACTTCCGGTTCTGTCACAGGATGTATTATTGGAAGGAACAGTAGTGAAATAATCACCGGCGGGGGAATTTTTATGAGAAAGAAGTGGCTGGGACTGTTTGTCCTGTTTGGGGCGGCACTTTATTTTGCAAGTCATTATGGGGGCAACATACCCTATATGCTGTTAAAGTTCATCATTGCGATACCGGTCGTAGCCGGATTGTATACACTTTGGGTAACGGCACATTTTAAGTTCTATCAAAAGATTGGACAGCAGACGATTGTGAAGGGGGAACCGGTCGACTATTATTTTTGTATCACAAACGAAGACCGGTTTTTTTATGATAATATTGCAGTGGAATTTATGCAGGAAAGATCGAGGCTGATCGGAATCACACAGCAGCAGGAATACCATCTGCTTCCGGGAGAGGAGAAGACAGTCGCTACAAAGATCTGCTGCAACTACCGCGGGGAGTATGCAGTAGGAGTGGAACGATTTCAGATATCGGATTACCTGCATCTGATCGCAACACCTTATGCGGTGAAAGCTCCGTTAAAAGTGCTTGTGCTGCCGCGGGTGACCGCATGGCGGTACGAACGGGAAATTCTCGATCAGTCTGATGGGAAAAATATCGGTGCCAATTGTCCGTCCGGGGAACTGGATGTGCAGGTGCGCAATTATGTCGACGGGGACAGCATGCGTCAGATTCACTGGAAGGCTTCTGCAAAGTCCGGAAAGCTGATGGCAAGAGAACAGTATGAGAACCGGAAACAAGATCTGGTTCTCTTTCTTGATCTGACAAAAGTGGATGGGAGCGAACTGGAAGTGCTCCAGTATGAAGATGAAGTAATCGAGCAGGCCGTGGCGGCTGTCCATGCCTGCCGGAAAAGACATATTCCCTGTACGGTCCTCTATGAATTTCATGGTTATAAGAGCTGCCACATTGAATCCGAGCCGCAGTGGAAGGCTTTTTATCAGCTCTGCGGATCCATACGCTTTGAGGCACAGAGAAAACCGGCAGAGCTTCCGATAGAACGTAAGCTGCTTGCAGGACTGAAATACGCAGTATTTCTGACCGGAAATCCGGATACGGCTCTATATGAACGCATCCGCAGGGAATTTTCGGGAGTAGAGACAAGTATTGTGGAAGTTACGGCAGGACAGAGTATTGATCAAGAGCAGGTGAAATGCTTTTCGGAGGATGGAATCCATCTGTATCGGACCAGTATCAATGCGGTAGCAGCCGTACAATGAGGAGAGGGATATGATATTTAGTTATGGTCTGACGTATGGTATCGCACTGTGCGCGGGATGGGGGGTATCCTACGGATTTTTGCTTCTGCTGGCTCTGGTCCATACCGGAATCCTGTACGGGCGGAAACTGGTAAAAAAGAAAAAGATACCGGTTGATCAGGTTTTTTTACTGTTACTTTTTATCTGCGGTATCTTAAGCCTGTTTCGTCTGCCCTGGTTTGGGTACTTTTGGAACATGGGAGAATACATCGTACACTGGCAGGGCCGCGGTACATTCGATTTAAAATATGGCTGGTTGTTACTGTATGTGATGCTCGCAGCCGGGGAACTTCTGTACCGGAGAATCGCAAAATACATACATACAAAGCTGCTTTTGGCAACGATCATTCTGGGCGCGCTGATCTGGCAGGCGGTGTTACGCGTCAGTTGGGATATGCTTCCGGTCGCCGCACTGCTCTACGTAGCCCTGTGCGGCTATACGGAGGGCTATCAGCGCCTGATACAAAAGCGTGATAAAATTTTTGCAAAGGATATGCTGCCGTTTCTGGCAGGTGTGATTCTTCTGGTATGCATATTCCCAAACAGCAGTAAACCAATCTCCTGGGATCCAGTCCTGCAGTTTTGGAATCAGTTGAAAACGGGTGCAAATGAAGTGGTCTCGAATCTGGTATATTGGGGAGATGGAGATGATTTCGGTGTCGGAAGCGCTGGATTTTCAGATGACAATGACAGCTTCTGGGGAAAACTGACTGATGGATTCTCCCGTGAAATGATGGAATTATCCGTCAATACGAGATTCGGAACAGAAGAGCGGTATTTTACCGGAAAGATTAAAGAGACGTATGAAGCAAATAACTGGCTGCCTGCAGACGAATCGGGCAGGTGGGAGCTGACACAGGAAGATATCGTGGAGGGACGCAGCGGCAAGTACCGGTACGGGGTTGACGGCATAGGTACGGAAGACTTGAGCGAATATCAGTGGGAGCTTGAGGAACGCCTGTATTATCTCTACCGTTCAGGGATAAGCAGCAGTGAAGATGAGGTGTTCTGCAGAAGCAATACCTACTTTTTGAAATATGGAAGTCTGCGTACCAATACACTGTTTTATCCTTCCAACTGCTACCGGATTCGTGTTGTAAACGACGAGGACAGCATATACGGCGAAGGAAGAAACCTATATTTTGCAAAAAAACAGAAAAGAGGCAGCAGTTATCAGGTATTTGGCATGCAGATGAATCTGGAAAATGATGCATTACTCCAGTATCTGCGTACCGGAACGGCGGAAAACACCGGGCCCGATAAGGCGGATAGAAGCACGCTCTTTGCAGAATGTATAGAAGCACTTGCCCTGAATGCAGATGAGATTTCCGAAATTACGGATGCGGATTGGGAAAAGAAGCTGGCGGACAGAGAGAAACAGATTCGGAAAACGGATCTGCAATTGCCCAAAGACCTTCCGGGACGTGTAGCCGGACTGGCGGAAGAACTCACAGCGGATGCAGACAATGACTATGATAAAGTCCAGGCAATCGTAAAATATCTGAAGAAGACAGGCGGTTATACTTATACGACATCACCGGATGCGTTGGAGGAAGACCGGGATGTTGTGGACGGCTTTTTGTTTGAGAGTAAACGGGGATACTGCAATTATTTTGCAAGTGCGGCTGCAATCTTATGCCGCTGTGCAGGAGTTCCGTCGCGTTATGTAGAGGGAGTGGTCGTAGAGTATCAGAATTCGGAGGATGGCTGGTATCCGATTCTTGGCAAAAGCGCACATTCCTGGACACAGGTTTATATTCATGGCTTCGGATGGATCGATGTGGATGCGACGCCGGGCTATGAGACTGGAAATGAGAACTGGGAAAATACAAAGACGGATGTGAAGGAACTGAATCAGGGCGGTCGGACTGGAGCGGATGTGCCGCAGGTTTCTGCGGGAAAAGAAGAACACACGGAGCAGAAGACGCAGTTTGCATCGGTGAAAGCGTACGTACCATATCTGGGCATTGGCGCAGGAATTGTCATATTTTGTTTTTTATTTGTGTTTGCATTGAGCAGAATACTGGTATATTATGCTTATCAGAAAGCTTCCAGCCGTAAGCGTACGGAGATCTGCATGGGCAGACTTCTGGATTGCCTGAGAAAACGCGGACTTGGCCTGAATACTGGCGAAACGCTTCGTGAATATGGGAAAAGACTTGCCCGGCAGAAAGAGGAAGATCCGGAATATCTGGAGGTATTGCAGTGGTATGAAGCGATCCGCTATGGAAAGCAGGAAGTAGATTGCAAAGAGGTAATATGGCTGGAACAGGTCTGCAGAAAAGAAAAGATGCGCAATCACAAGGCCAGAAGGGAATATCGGAGGCGGATCAGGGTGCACAGGTTTTCTGTCCGGAAGCATTCAAAAAAATAAATACAGGAGAATGAGGAACGATGTATGAGAAATAAATCAAAACTGGAAAAAAGAAAGCAAGGCAATGAAAAAAAGAAAGAATGTCCGAGAGAGTGGCTGTATCTGAATGAGACACAGGTGACGCCGCGCAATATCACAGAAGCTTTCGCCGAAAATGAACTCATGGAGGCGCAGCTGTGGGAAGATGCAGGAGTGGTAGAGATAGAACTGCCTGGAGAGGCAAAATCGATGGATATGGAAGTGACAGCAGCAGATTTTGGTGACGCATACAGTGATGCGTATTTCGCCCAAAACCATATCAAGACCGTATTTCTGGTGACAATCCGACCGGAAGATTATGATGCCGCAAAGCAGGCGATGGGAAAGATTATTACATCATTGGGAGGCTATTTCTGCGGGGATACGGAGGATTTTACACCGGTTGTAAAAGATGCAGAATGACGTCTGATCGGCTGGCTGGAAGAATCCGGGAAAAGTGAATAAGTTTTGGAAATGTCACAGATACTGTATGGAACAGGAGCGTGATATTATGAGAATACCAAAACATATCGGCGTCATACCGGACGGTAACCGAAGATGGGCTGTTTCAAACGGAATGACAAAAAAAGACGGCTATGCGTACGGACTCGAACCCGGACTGTCTTTGCTGCGCAAGGCGAAGCAGGCGGGTATCGAAGAGATTACGTATTACGGATTTACGGTAGATAACTGTAAACGTCCCGCGGAACAGTTTCAGGCGTTTCAGACTGCCTGTGTAAAGGCAGTGGAATTACTGCAGCAGGAAGGGGCAGAGCTTTTGGTCATGGGAGATGACAACTCCAGGTGTTTTCCGGAAGAACTGAAGAAATACCGAACCAGGCAGAGTGTCTGCGGAGGTGGAATCCGCCTGAATTTTCTGGTGAATTACGGGTGGAACTGGGATCTTTCCCATATGAAGGTAGACGGTACAACATGGTCAAAGGATATTTCAAGAATTGATATGATCATACGGTGGGGAGGCAGAATCCGTCTCTCCGGTCTGCTTCCAATACAGTCCGTCTATGCGGATTTTTATTCGGTGCCGCATATGTGGCCGGAATATACGGAAGCAGATTTCGATGCTGCCCTGGCATGGTATAACGGGCAGGATGTAACACTTGGCGGATGATGAAAGGTACCGGGAATAAGAAAGAAATGAAGTGTGAAAATTGGATAAAAAAGCAGAAAAAACAGGCTTGATTCTATTGCTGATAATAGCGATAATGATAGCTGGAGCCTGCGGAAAAAGCAGACAGGCAGATCACGAAAACAGTTCCACGGAAGTTGTGCAGACAGTTCCGAACGAGACAGAGACCGTGGAGACCGGTGAGATCAAAGACGAAGTGACAGAGGAAGAAGAGAGCCGGAGTCAGGAGACCGGTGCGGGCATTTACAGCTTTCTGCAGGGGCAGAAAGCATGGCAGAAACAGAAAGAATGGTCCGGCGAATGGGCAGACTACGAAGAAGCCGGAAAGGTGTTCGGGCATTTTGGATGCAGCTTTTGCTGCATGGCCAATATTTACAGTACACTGTCTGGAAAGGAATGCTCCCCGCTTGATTTGTTTTCCTATACGAAAGAAGTGACGGCATATGCGCCTACAGCGGAAAATGCAGCACTTGGCTGGGGAGATATGAAGACGGCACTGGAGTACGCAGGTATCTCAGGGGAACTGGGTAACAAACCGGAGAGTATGGAAGCATTTGAAACATTGATGCAGCAGTACCGGACCGCAATCGTGCTGATCAGCAGCAACAACGATGCTGCCTACTGGCAGAATGATGGCGGCCATTATGTGAATATCTGGGATTATAATCGTGCGACCGGAGAGGTGTTTCTGGCAGATCCGGGAAGTCCAACGAAAAACCGCAGTAATATACCGCTGCAGTATGTATACGATGCGCTTAAGACCTCCAGTTCTTATCAGTATCTGGTCATTGACGGGTATTCCGATGAGGCTGACCAGTGGAAACACGATGGAATTACAGAAACGTGGTTTCGCTGATTCCGCACAGGAACAATTACGCATGGAGGAGGCTTATCATGATAAGGGAAATGAAAGCTTGTGATTGGGATAAAGTAAAAAAGATTTACGAACAGGGATTAGAACATGGAACATCTACATTTAACACCTTGAGCCCAACTTATGAGGAATGGGACAGAGGGCACGTTAAAGAGTGCAGATATGTGTATCTGGATCAGAATCAGGAGGATGTGGCAGGGTGGATTGCACTCAGTCCGACATCACCGAGATATGCATACCGGGGAGTGGTTGAGGTCAGCATCTACGTGGACGATACCTACAAAGGAAAAGGAGCAGGAACAGCACTGCTGAAGAAGCTTTGTGAAGAAAGTGAGAAAGCCGGATACTGGTGTCTGTATTCTGCAATCTTTGCCATGAATCAGGCCAGCATTTCCTTACATAAAAAATGCGGATTCCGGGAGATTGGATATCGGGAGCGTATTGCACAAGACCGGTTTGGAAACTGGCAGAACACCATATTAATGGAGCGAAGAAACAATATAGAATAAAAAATTAAAATCAGGAGGAAGAAAAAAATGCCATTTATTGATTCAAAAATCACCGTAAACGTAACAGAGGAAAAGAAAGAGACAATTAAAACAGAGCTTGGAAAGGCAATTGCCATCATAAATAAGCCGGAGAGCTTTCTGATGGTCGGGATGGATGACGGATATGATCTCTATATGGGCGGCCGTAAGCTGGACAAAGGCGCTTTCGTGGCAGTCAGCCTGTTTGGCAATGCCCCATCGGAGCAGTATGATAAGCTGACGGCTGAAATCTGCCGCATTTATGAGGAACAACTTGGCATTCCGGGCAATGCCGTCTATGTAACCTATACCGGCGTGCAGGATTGGGGCTGGAATGGGCGGAATTTCTAGAAAGAACTTAGTTTTGAACGAAAAGGCTCCTGCGGGGGTCTTTTTCCTGTTATAGAAAAGACCGTTTCAGGTTAAAGTGAAAAGTATTGCTCTCTAATGGAATCATTGTTCTGGAAATCGGGAACAACACGTGTTAGAATAGCGATAGAAAAAAGCAGATGATTCGTATATTGTTTGCAAAAATCCGGTTGAAATCATATGTAAAGAGGAAAAGGCAGATGAAAAAAATAGAGATTGCAGCAGCCATCATCAGAGACGGTGACAAAATCTTTGCGACCCAGCGCGGTTATGGTGCGTTTCAGCACAAATGGGAATTTCCGGGCGGGAAGCTGGAGGAAGGGGAGACACCGCAGGAGGCGCTGCAAAGAGAGATAAAAGAGGAACTGGATTCCGAAGTAGAGATAGAAGAGTTCCTAGAAACCGTGGAATACGATTATCCTTCGTTTCATCTGATCATGCATTGCTTTGTCTGTACGTTGAAATCCGGAGATCTCGTTTTAAAAGAGCACGAGTCGGCAAAGTGGCTGAGGAAAGAAGAACTGGACAGTCTGGACTGGTTACCCGCAGATCTCGGAATCATCGGAAGATTAATGACGTCAGAGAGAGACGAAAGTGGAAGCGGCATTTAAATAAATATGATCAATCGGAATCTGGATGATATCAGGCTGTTAAATGAAATACAGACTTGAGAATTTCTGACGCATAGCGGATAATATAGGGACAGGTTGGATCAACCGCATATGGACGAGATGGAGGATAAGATGAGAATTGGAATTGACATGGGTGGTATGTCTGTCAAATTCGGACTGGTAGATGAAAACAACAGGATCACAGACAAAAAAGTGATTCCGACCAGGCTTGATGTGCCGGCAGAAGAATTTATAAAAGATATGGCAGACGCGGTAACAGCCCTTCTGCAGGAGAATAAATTAAAATTGGAAGCGTGCGGGGGAATCGGTATCGGCAGTCCGGGAACGATTGACTATGAGAACGGAGTGATTCTGTATTCCAACAATTTCGGTTGGGAGAATGTTCCGATTGCTGCGCTTCTGAAACAGGCACTGGGAGAGGTGAAAATCGGGATTGCAAATGATGCGGATGCAGCGGCACTGGGTGAAGTATGCGCAGGTGCGGCGGCCGGAGCCAAAAACGCCGTGTTGCTGACACTTGGTACCGGGGTCGGTGGAGGTGTGATTTTGAATAAAGAAATCTTTCATGGAGCGCTGGCAGGCGGCTGTGAACTTGGTCATACGGTGATTGTACAGGGCGGAGAAGCTTGTACCTGCGGAAGAAAAGGCTGCCTGGAGGCCTATGCGTCCGCTTCGGCATTGCTTCGTATGGCGCGCAAAAAAGCGCTGGAGCATCCGGAATCACTTCTGCACACAATGTCCGGGGGAGATCCGGAGAAGATGAATGGAAAAATTCCATTTGACGCAGCGGCGAAGGGAGATGCGGCTGCACAGGAGGTTGTGACTGAGTATGAAACCTACCTTGCCTGCGGAATCACAAATATCATCAATACATTTCGTCCGGAGAAAATCATTCTCGGAGGCGGAGTTGCAGCGCAGAAAGAGAATCTGACGAAACCGTTGCAGAATATGGTCAATCAACTGTGTTTTGGCGGAGAACACGGCGGAATCGCGCAGATCGTGGTATCCGAACTTGGAAATGATGCCGGAATCATAGGTGCGGCCAATCTGGTTGTATAAAAAGAGGGTTTCGGGGAAAATTCTGTGTTAGAATGATGGATGCAATCTGCTCGCAGCCGGAAGTGTGCGAGCTTTGTTAAAAAATAAGTACGTAAGCATGTGCAGGGTGCACATGTTCTTACGTGACGAAAGAAGAGGTTTATTTGAAAAGATCAAGTCAGATGTCCGAATCGATTGAGCTTGGGGTTGTGCTTGCAATCGCAGGCGGATTTATGGACGCTTATTCCTACATGTGCAGAGATGAGGTGTTTGCAAACGCACAGACCGGAAACATGCTTTTGCTTGGAATTTATATTTCAGAGGGAAGATGGGATATGGCACTTCGCTACCTGTTCCCGGTTCTTGCGTTTACTCTTGGAATCGCAATTGCCGACATTGTGCGGATAAAACTAAAAGACAGGAATCTGCTGCACTGGCGGCAGATATCGGTTCTGTTTGAAGCTGTGGTGCTGGTTATTGTATGCTTTTTGCCGCAGAGTCTGAATCTTCCGGCCAACAGCCTGACGTCACTTGCCTGCGGCATACAGGTGGAGAGCTTCCGCAAGATTCACGGGAGCGGAATCGCAACCACGATGTGTATTGGGAATTTAAGAAGCGGTACACAGAATATCTGTGAATATCTGTATACTAAGGATAAGGGTACCGCGACGAGGGGAGCACTTTATTATGGAATCATTGTATGCTTCGTAATTGGGGCGATTGTCGGAAATGCAGCGGTAAAAACATTTTCAGAAAAAGCCATTCTTATCTGTGCCGGAATGCTGATTCTTGCATTCCTGATGATGTTCGTTGACCGGGAAAAAGGAGCGGATGCAGTAAAATGACATTACAGCAGTTAAAATACGTAGTGACGGTGGCAGAAAAAGGAACTATCAGTGATGCCGCAAAGGAGTTGTTTATATCCCAGCCCAGTTTGACCAATGCAATCAAGGAGCTGGAACATGAAATGCAGATTACCATATTTCACCGTACCAATAAGGGAATTGTGGTGTCGAATGAAGGCGATGAATTCCTTGCGTATGCGAGACAGGTATTAGAACAGGCAAACCTGCTGGAAGAAAGGTATCTGAACGTAAAAAAGCAGAGCCCGCGGTTTTCGGTTTCCACGCAGCACTATTCTTTCGCGGTCAATGCTTTCGTCGATGTCATACGTGAATTTGGCGGGAACCAATACGATTTTACGCTGCGGGAAACCCAGACCTATGAGATCATAGAAGATGTCAGCCGACTGAAAAGTGAAATCGGGATTCTTTATACCTCCTCGAAAAATACGGAGGTGATCCTCAAACTGATCCGCCAGAACGGGCTGGAATTTGAGGAGCTGTTTGTTGCAAAACCCCATGTATTTATCTGCTCAAAGCACCCGCTCGCGGGGAAAGAAGCAATCACACTGGAGGAACTGGATGCATATCCCTACCTCTCGTTTGAGCAGGGGGATTATAATTCCTTTTATTTTTCGGAAGAGATCTTAAGTACGCTGGATCGGAAGAAAAATATCAAGGTGCGTGACAGGGCAACCCTGTTTAACCTCGTGATTGGATTGAACGGATATACCGTCAGCACCGGTGTCATCAGTAAGGAACTGAACGGAGAGAATATCATTGCAAAGCCGCTTTTGGTGGAAGAATATATGCGTGTCGGCGTGATTACGCAGAAGAACATGCCGCACAGCCGGTATGGGCGGGCATATCTGGAAGCCCTGAAGAAACATGTATCAAATGTGTGTACGATATAGCTTAAAACTATATCAAACACACATTTTTTTGTATTTTTCAAAATCACAGGCACACATTATACTGTTTTTTAATAGATAATAAAAGCGAAAGAATGTGGGGGTAACCATGAAAAATGCAGTCATCGGTTTTCCGAGAGTAGGAAAACTCAGGGAATTAAAATTTGCATCTGAAAAATATTTTCGGAACGAAATCACGGAATCTGAACTGAAAGAAGCCGCGGGAGCACTGCGCAAAGAGCATTGGCAGCTGCAGAAGGATGCGGGAATTGACTATATCTCATCCAATGATTTTTCATTTTATGACGGAATGCTGGATACGGCGGTCCTGCTGGGCGTTGTTCCGGAGGAATATCAAAAGCTTGGATTGAGTCGGCAGGACACGTATTTTGCGATGGCAAGAGGGTATCAGGGCGAAGCGGGTGATGTGAAAGCACTGGCTATGAAGAAATGGTTCAATACAAATTATCACTATATGGTGCCGGAACTGGAAGAAACGACGCAGATACAGCTTACGGGGGAAAAAATTTTTACGGAGTATGAAGAGGCAAAGGCACTTGGAATCGAGACGAAACCGGTCATTACCGGGCCATTCACTTTTTTGAAGCTTGCAAAATACCGGGGCGGCAGACGTGCGAAAGATTATGCCGAAGAGACGGCAAAGGCATATGTGGATCTTCTGGATCGTCTGAACGGACTCGGTGTAAACTGGGTACAGTTTGATGAACCTTATCTGGTTACGGATCTTTCCCGGGAAGAGATCGATCTGTTTGTGTCGCTGTATCAGGAGGTTTTGAGCGGCAAAAAAGGAGTGAAGGTGCTGCTTCAGACCTATTTCGGAGATGTCAGAGACTGTTACAAGGAGATTATGGCACTGGCATTTGACGGAGTCGGACTGGATTTTCTGGAGGGAAAACAGACACTGCAGCTCTTGCGGGAAAACGGTTTTCCGGAAGATAAGATTCTGTTTGCAGGAGTTATAAACGGAAAGAATATCTGGCGCTGCGATTATAAAAAGACACTCGCACGCCTGGATGAAATCCGTGCCTTTGCAAAAAACTGTGTGATTGCAACTTCCTGCTCCCTGCTTCACGTGCCGTACACCTTGGAAAATGAGCCGGATCTGGAGGAGAAAGTACGAAAGCATTTTGCGTTTGCAAAAGAGAAATTGAGGGAACTGAAGGAGCTTTCAATTCTGACGGAATCAGATGCTTATCAAACAAATCCGGCATATCTGGAAAACCGGGAGGCGTTTCAGTCCGAGCGTCTGTATCAGGACAGAGAAGTGCAGGCACAGGTGGCGGCACTGACGGAACAGGATTTTAAACGGACGATGGACAGACAGGAACGGGAAAAGCTGCAGAAGGAAGTATTCCGGCTGCCGCTGTTTCCGACGACAACAATCGGTTCCTTTCCGCAGACGTGTAAAGTGAAAAAGAATCGAAGCAGTTACCGAAAGGGAGAAATCGATCGTAAGACCTATGATGAGCGGGTGTTTGCATTTATCAAAGCGTGTATCCGGCAGCAGGAGGAACTGGGATTGGATGTCCTTGTACACGGAGAATATGAACGGAACGATATGGTCGAGTTCTTCGGTGAGAATCTGGCCGGTTATGTTTTCACCAAAAAGGCGTGGGTGCAGTCCTACGGTACGAGATGTGTCAAGCCGCCGATTATTTTCGGGGATGTAAAGCGCATCCGTCCGATTACAGTATCGTATGCAGCCTATGCACAGAGCCTTACCGAGAAACCGGTGAAGGGAATGCTCACGGGCCCGGTTACAATTCTCAACTGGTCGTTCCCGCGGGAGGATGTGAGTCTTTCCGAGATGGCTTATCAGATTGGAATTGCAATCCGCGAGGAAGTATGTGATCTGGAACAGGCGGGTATCCGGATGATTCAGATTGATGAGGCCGCCCTCAAGGAAAAGCTGCCGATTCGAAGAGAGGAGTGGTACAGTGAATATCTGGACTGGGCGATTCCGGCATTCCGGCTCTGCCACAGCAGGGTAAAGCCTGAGACACAGATTCATACGCATATGTGCTACAGTGAGTTTGCGGAAATTGTCCGGGATATCGACAACATGGATGCGGACGTCATATCGTTTGAAGCCTCCCGCTCGAAGCTCACGCTGATTGATGCGTTAAAGGAAAACGGCTTTGAAACAGAAGTCGGTCCCGGGGTCTACGATATCCATTCTCCGCGTGTGCCGACGGTGGAAGAAATCGTGGGAGCATTGCGGCGGATGCTTGTCAAGATTGATAAAAATAAACTGTGGGTCAACCCGGACTGCGGGTTAAAGACCAGGGATATACCGGAAACGATTGCCAGCCTCCGTCATATGGTGGAGGCAGCAAAGGAAGTGAGAAATCAACCTTAAGGTTGATTTCTTTTTTTATGCAAAGGAATAGAATGAGTCCATAACGCGAAAGGAAGAAAAGAAAATGGACGAAATCTTAAATGTAATGTCATTGAACAAAGCATATGGCGAAAAACAGGTAGTAAAAGATCTGAGTTTTCAGATCCGAAAGGGAGAAATCCTGTGCCTGCTGGGGCCGAACGGCGCGGGGAAAAGTACGACGATGAATATCCTGTGCGGTCTGCTCGATTATGAAAGTGGAACGATTGTTTGGAATGGGAAAAGAGTGGAAACCTGTCTGAACCGGTTCAAGGAAAAACTGGGTGTTGTGCCGCAGGATCTTGCGATTTATGAAGATCTGAGTGCGGAACAGAATGTGATGTTTTTTGCTTCGCTGTATGGATTGAAAGGAGAACGGTTAAAAGAGCAGGTAAACCGGGCGCTGGAGTTTGTAGGATTATTGGAGCGCAAGGGAGACCGGGCATCCTCGTTTTCCGGGGGAATGAAGCGCCGGCTGAATATCGCCTGTGCGATCGCACACCAGCCGGAGCTTCTGATCATGGATGAGCCGACGGTCGGTATTGATCCGCAGTCCCGCAATCACATTTTAAGCTCTATCCGGGAACTGAAAGAAAACGGCATGACCATTCTGTATACGACTCACTATATGGAAGAGGTAGAGGAAATCTCCGATCGGATTCTGATTATGGACTGTGGAAACATCATTGCGGAGGGAACAAAAGAGAGCCTGAAGAAAGAAATCTTTGACGAACGCCAGTTTCTTCTTGAAGTGGAAGAGACCGGGGAGATGCATATGGATGAATTCTATCAGATAGACGGGGTGCAGAAGGTGGAACAGAACGGGCAGACAATCGTCATCACTTCTTTGAAAAATATAGAGAATCTCGATCAGATCATAGCAATGGCAATGAAGCAGAAACTGCGGATTGTCAATCTGTTCTGCCGGATGGCGACACTGGAAAACGTATTCCTGAAGCTGACCGGAAAAAGTCTGAGGGATTAGGAGGAGGAGCGCATGAGAAATTTATGGTTAATGATCCGGGCAGATTTTCTGAATCTGCTGAAAAATCCAATGTGGGTATTTTATGCCACTGCCTTCCCGATTCTGATGACGGTTATTCTCGGATACCTCACCGAAAAATCCTATGGAAGTGAGATCACTTCGTTTGATTACTATGGAATTACAATGATGCTCTATGCTGTTTTAAACGGCGGAATGACGTCTGCAAACGCTTTTCTGGAGGAACGTATCAAAAAGCCGAACATGCGGATTATTTATGCACCCGGCTCACCGCAGAATATTTACCGGTCCAAGGTTGTTGCTTCTTTTGGTTTTGCGCTGCTGTTTCATCTTGCAGATATCCTGGTTTTATATACCATTTTTCATGTGACGGTTGCCAGTCCGCTCTATCTGCTCGTATTGCTGGTTCTCACGGAATTATTTGCTGCGACACTTGGCATCACGATGTGCTGTATCTTCAAATCCGAAGCCATGACGAATCAGATTCAGAGTATTGTGATTAATCTGTTTGCCATATTGGGCGGTGTCCTGTTTTCTTTGGACGGCTATGGAGCCGCAGCCAGGAAAATAAGTATGCTCTCACCTGTAAAATGGGTGGTAAAGGCTGTTTTTCAGATTATCTATGACAGGAATCTGCATCTGTTTCTTCCATCGGTGCTGGTTCTTACCGGAAGTATTCTTGGTATGCTTCTGATCTGCCGTATCACATTTCGTAAGGAGGACTGCATATGTTGAATATGATAAAAAATGACTGGAGCCGGATCAAGGTACAGAAAATGTATCTGATGGTCTCCCTGGGACTCACGGTTTTTTCCGTGATACTTGCCATTGTACTGACTAGTAAATTACAGCCGAAGGTCAACCTGGCGGTGGTCAAAACGGCACCGGAGATCGCAGAAAGCAGTATGCTGCAGGTGACGTATCTGAACGAACAGCCACCGGAATCAGAATTGATTCAGAACCGTTATGACGCTGTTGTGAGTTTTTCCAAAGACGGTACGTATCAGATCCAGACGATAAAAGGAAATGACTGGAAAGAAAAGCTGTCTGCGGTGCTGGACGGAAAACGTGTTTCCATCTCGGACAGTGGGGATATACGCAAAATCGGAACCAATATCATTGGCTATATGCTGATGTTTCTGCTGATGCAGGGCGTACTGTATGCGAGACTGTTTGCGGAAGATAAGGAAAAGCATCTTCTGGAACGAATCGCAGTTTCTCCGATTGCGTTTTGGAGGTATCTGGGTGGCCATATGGCATTTTTGTGGATTCTGATCACGCTTCCCTCGTTTCTGGTCATAGTTGCGGCTGATGCCGCGGGAGTTGCCATTGGCTTTCAGCTATGGCAGTATGTGCTGATTCTCGCACTGCTCGGCCTGCTTTCCACGGCCTTCGCCATGTTTAACAATTCCTTTTTCTGTGTGTCCGATACCGCAAATATGGTTGGCAGCTGTATCATTGTTCTGACTTCCGTACTGGGGGGATCCTTCTACGAAATGGGAAATGACAATTCCCTGTTCGGCAGAATGATCTATCTGCTGCCGCAGAAAAATCTGATGCATTTTGTGGATGGATGGGAAAAGCAGAATGTGAATCAAAGCGATGTACTCGGTTTGATTTATGTTATAATAGGTGCAGCTATATTCGTTGCCATCGCGGTCCAAAAGACCAGAAGAGATTATATTTATCACAGGAGCAGGTAGTATGAAAGAAGAACGTTATCCGGTTTTATCCGCAAAATATAAGATCCCTTCCCCCAGAGAGCGTTCTATTCTCAGGGAGGATCTGATGAAAAGACTCAGGCAGATTCCGGAAAACAGCGTAACCGTCCTAAAGGCCGGCGCGGGCAGCGGAAAGACGACACTTCTTTCCCTGTATGTCCGCGAACGGGATCTGGGCAATATTCGATGGATTACGATGGATCAGGGCATGAATCAGGTATTTGTGTTCTGGAATTATATCATGCAGGCACTGAGTGCCTTTTTGAAAGATGGAGAGGACAGCCTGCGAAAGTGCTTCGAGGGGAATGTGCAGCGGGAAATGCTGACACAGATTCTTGCAATCTTTGCAGAGCGGCTTAAGGATAGTTCGGAAATCATCCTTGTGCTCGATGACTTTCAGTACATTGGAGATCAATTTCTGCTGGAAACACTGGATCAGTTTCTTCGTATCATGCCGGATAATCTGCACCTCGTGATACTTTCGCGGGAAATGCCGGGAATTTATATGGGGAGCCTGTATATGGAAGGCAGGCTGCTGCTGATTGACGAGGAAAGTATGCGTCTCACCGGAGAAGAGTGCAGGCAGTTTCTTTCGTACACACTGGGGCTTTCTCTGGGAGAGGAGCAGTTGAAAACGATCGTAGCGGGTGCAAACGGCTGGATTGGAGGTGCACAGCTGATGGCAATTGCGGCACGCATACAGCCGAGCAGCGGTGCTGTCTATGCATCTGCGGATAAACAGGTTATTTATGGTTATATCGAGAAAGAAATCTTTTCTTCTCTCTCAGAGGAGGAAAAACAGTTTTTGAAGAAAACTGCATTACTGAACTATTTTAATGAGGAGATCTGCAGGGCGTATATTCCCGAAGCTCATTTTGAACATATGATGCAGGCGATTCTGGAAAAGAATCTGTTTGTCATACAGGTAGACCGGGAACAGAAGGAATACCGGTATCATGCGATACTGCGGGACTTTTTGCTTCATGTCATGGAAGCGCATCCAAAACAGAAGCGGGAGCTTTGTATTCATGCCGCACAGGTGTTTTACGAAAGGCAGGATTACGATGAATGCGTGCGTCTGCTTTTTGAATGCAAAGCATATGAGCCGCTGATGGAGAAACTTCTTGTGATGCCGCAGAATGCCATAACGTTCAGCTATATGATGGAGATTCCGAAAGAACAGATTACAAAAAATGTCAATTTTGCATACCAGTATTTCTTCTGTTATTATGCGGCACTGGAAATGAAGCAATGCAATCAGATTTATCAGTATATCCGGGAAAACCTTGGGGAGGATGAGACATTTGGAGCGTTTCACCATGCCAATCTCTTTTTTGATATCAACTGGGAGTTCCGTGATATTCCGATTATGACACTGGAACAGATCGAACAGCTTTCTTTAAACGCCGTGACAAAGGCTTATCTTTTGATTAAAGAAGCATATTTCCTCTTTCTTGCGGATCTGGTCCCGGATGCAATGGAGTATCTGAACCGTGCCGAGCTGATTTATACGCAGACCCGGAATGTTTACATTGAAAGCTTTGTTCTGGCAGTGAAAACGCAGATTTTGGAAGCGTACGGAGAACTGAAGCAGGCCCTGTATCTGTATGAACGGATGAAATCCATGATGGAGGAAGTTCCGACAATGCAGGCTTCTTACTACATCGGAATTGCGGGTCTGCATCTGAAACAGAAACGTCTGAAAGAGGCCGAAACGGAATTGAAGCTTGCAAAGGACGTCATGGAACAGGGCGTGGAGACGATCAATAGTGCCTATCTGTACACAATTGCAGAGTGGTATTATGTGTCGGGTCAGCCGGAAAAGACGGAAGAAATCATAAGGTCGTTAGCACAGGAGAAAATCTATCAAAGTGTGTTTTTTTCTGCACGGCTGCTGCTCTATCCCGTCTACCGGGGGAACGATCAAAAACTGTCGGAAAGCTTTCTGTCGAACTATGAGACGGCAGAGGAAAACATGAAAAACATGGATACGGATTTGCTGTATGCCGGAATCCTTTATGAGAATGTGGACAGAACAAGAGCGCTGAAGCAGATTGATCAACTCGTTGCAAGGGCGCGTAAGGTAAAAAATAAACTAAAAATTATAGAAGGAACATTGATGAAAGCACATTTTCTATTTGCAGAAAATCCGGATGACCGGAGGGTTCTCAATCTGCTGGTGGAGGCGGTAACCTATGCATATCCGGAGCAGATCGTACTTCCGTTCTGGTTTGAGAAGGAACACCTGAGCGGGATTTTGCAGAGGAAGGAAGCGGAACTGGAGCAGCTGCTGGAAGAGAGAGAATGGAACTTTTTGTATGCTGCCCTGACGGAAGAGGAGCAGGAATCCGGAACCGGAGCGTCAGACAGAACCGGAGCGTCAGATGGAACCGAGATTCTGACAGAACGGGAATGGGAAGTACTTCAGGAAATTGAAAAGGGATATTCCAACCGGCTGATTGCAGAGCATCTCTGTATTTCCGTCGCAACCGTAAAGACACATTTAATTAATATCTATGGGAAGCTTGGCGTGAATAACCGGATGGCTGCAGTGAACCGGATGAAACAGGGGAAGCCTTACGCCTGAGGCGTAAAACCTCATTTCAGTTTTTCGTAGAGAGCAGTTGTCAGGGGAAGCTCGATCCCCATTTTCTCAGCCTCTTTTACAAGGTATCCGCTGAAGGTCTCCAATTCCGTTTTCCTGCCGGAATGATAGTCACGCTGGAGAGAACTGGTGGCATCTTCTTCCAATTCCAGGTAAAAGCGGCGCAAAATGGCAGAAATATCTGCATCTGTCACATGTACACCCTTGGAAAGTGCCATTTGATAGGCTTCTTTTACAAGGGTTTCATATTCTGCAGATTTCTTTTGATCGATGCGCAGCATTCCGATCGGCTCGTTATAATAAGTCGTGAGGACATTGTAAGCGCAGTTTAAAATAAATTTTTTCCAGATTTCTGCTTCGATATCATCTGAGGACACACAGTCGATACCGGCTTCAAAAAGCAGCTTCTGCACACGGTTTAGTGCATCCTGCTCTTTGGAATCCGCATGCATGATGCCGATGCGAATCTGTGCGAATTTGCCTTCCTGTACAACGGATGCATCGGGAAGTGTATAGGATACAATATAGATCAGGGAGTCTACGACGGTTCCGACTGAAAAGCGGCTGCGGATACGAGAGCCAGGGTCCACGCCGTTCATGACCGGAACGATGACCGTATGTTCATCGATATACGGAGACATTTCCTCCAAAGCATCCGGCAGAGAGTAGTTTTTCACACAGACAAACACATAGTCCTGTGTTGGCAGGGTACTGCCCGGTTCTGCGACTGCAAATGGATTTGCACGGATTTCGCCCTTGTAATCACTGTGAAGCACCAACCCGTTTTCCACGATGGCTTCTTTTCGCTTCCCACGGGCGATGACGGTGACGCCCGGATAGCGGCTGGCCAGCATCGCGGCTACATATCCACCGACACCGCCGATGCCGACGACTGTGATGCGCGGATGATATTTTGTATCTTTCATAAAGTGTTACCTCCGTTTCATTTCTGATTGTTTCTATCATAATCCAAATTCCAAAATCATTCAATCCAAAGAAATCCGGTTGTTTCCGAAAAGAATCCGCGGTATGATAATAGGTAGTTAAAACGGCAGTTTCAGTTTGCATGTATAAAGGAGAGAGGTATGATTACAATAAAAGAAATGGCTGAGATTGCAGGAGTCAGTCCGACTACGGTCGCCAATGTTCTACATGGAAGGACGAAGAAAGTATCCAAAGAGACAATGGAAAAGGTCCAGAAAGTGATTGAGCAGTCCAATTATGTGTTGAATATGGGAGCTCGTATGCTTGGCAATTACGGCTCTAAGATCATTGCAGTCATTTTGAGTTACGGAAACCGGGGCAGAGCGAATCTGATGCAGGATCCGTTTGCAGGTTCCGTGATCGGGGCGATTGAACAGGAAGTAAGCAGGAACGGATATTTTATGATGCTCTATACCAATCCAGATGTGGAAGAATGTCTTCATATGGCAATGGCATGGAACATTGAGGGATTGATTCTTCTGGGAATTCAAAGAGAGGAATACTATCGGTTCCGTTCCAGACTGGATATTCCGATCGTCACGATTGACACATATTTTGAAAAAGAAGACCGGGAATATATCAATGTCGGTCTGCAGGATTATGAGGGCGGGTATCAGATGACAGAATATCTGATTGAACAGGGGCACCGGGATATTGCGTTCTTCAGTCAGGTACCCTATGATGGCAAAATAGATGATACACGGTATGTCGGTCATTGCGATGCACTCAGGAAGCACTGCATTCCGGTCAGGCCGGATGCGCATCTGTACCTGCAGACGGAAAGCAGGCTGCGGGAGAACACATTGGCTGAATTTGCCCAGAATCAGTTTGGCAAAAACACCGCATTGTTTTTTTCGGCTGATTACCTTGCGATAGAGGCCATGAATATCTTTTTTGATCTCGGTTACCGGATACCGGAGGATATTTCGGTCGTCGGCTTCGATAACATCCCGGCATCCATGCAGTGCCGGCCGGAATTGACCACGATTCAGCAGGATATATATGAAAAAGGAAGAAAAAGTGTGGAGCAGGTTTTAGAAATAATCCGCCGGAAACAGAAAATGGCTGCCGCGAATTTCCAGCTGCCAGTGCAGCTGGTGATTCGCGGTACCGTAAAAAACAGGACAAATCATTAAAATTCCAGAATGACAGCTTCATACCCACGCAGAGAGAGTTCCGTGCCATTGGAAAGAAGGGCTTTGCCGCAGTTGCTTAAAACAACTTTTTTGCACTCCTGCGGGAGTGTGATGGTGCGGGGTTCTTTCCGATAGTTTGCGGCGATAAACAGTGTTTTTTCTTTTCCATACCGGTAAAATGCCATGAGCCTTGTTTCCTGCTCCGCAAACGGATTCAGACTTCCGTATACAATTGCATCCGTATATTCGGAATCCTTGCGCAGTGCAATCAATCTGCGGTAATAGGTGTATAAAGAGTCTTTCCGGTCTGTCTGGTCGTCGGCATTGATGCGGGTATAATTCGGATTGACCCGAAGCCATGGAGTTCCGGAGGAAAAACCAGCATTTTTTCCCGCGGTCCATTGAAACGGAGTACGGCAGTTATCGCGGCTGAAGAAGGAGACCGCCTTGAGTGCCGCTTCGGGAGAAAGACCGGCATCCAGAGCTACCTGATATTCATCCAGCGTGGAAATATCATTGATTTCGTGGATCGAGTCAAAGTCCATATTTTCCATACCGATTTCCTGACCCTGATAAAGGAACGGAATTCCGCGCAGCATCAGCTGAATCGTGGCCAGCATCTTTTTACTGGTTTCGTCTGCCTCTCCCTCCGGAATATAACGGCTGACACCGCGGGGTTCGTCATGATTTTCAATGATGTTGGAAATAAAACCGGTGTTTCCGGTGATTTTCTGTGTTTCAAAGCAGCAGTCCCGGTATTCGTCCGGTGTGATATGGGCAGAATCATACCAACCCTTTTCACTGGCACCAAAAATCGTTTCCCGGAAATCGAATTTGGTGGAAAAGTATCCGTTTTCACCGATAAAAGCAGGTAATTCTTCTTCTTTTTCGTTAAATACCTCGCCTGCGGTGAATGCATCGTATCGTGCGAAGGTGCGGTCACGCAGTTCGGTCAGAAAATCACCGATACCGGTGGTATCTGCCAGCATCTTCCGTGGTGAAACAAGTCCGTCATCACGGTCGGCCGGGTAATTGTGCGCTGCAAACGGAAGCGCTTTTTTAATATTCATGATGGCATCGATCCGAAAACCGGCAAGACCCTTATCGAGCCACCAGTTGATCATCCGGTAGATCTCTTCGCGTACGTTCGGGTTCTCCCAGTTCAGATCCGGCTGTTTTTTGTGGAACATATGAAGATAATAGTAGTCCGTACCTGGAATCGGTTCCCAGACACTGCCGCCAAAATAAGATCTCCAGTTATTCGGAGCATGTCCGTCAATGCCTTTTTCCATATAGAAATAGTTTCCGTATTCACCGTCTGGATTCTGCAGGGCTTTCTGGAACCATGCGTGTTCATCCGAACAGTGATTCACAACGAGATCCATTAAAATATACATATCCCGTTTTCTGGCCTCTGCGATCAGTTCTTCCATATCCTGCATGGTTCCAAAACGCGGATCAATGTTATAATAATCAGAGATATCATACCCCTGATCTGCCAGCGGGGAACAATAACAGGGAGAAAGCCAGATAATATCAATACCCAGAGTTTTCAGGTAATCCAGCTTCCGGATAATTCCTCTTAAATCACCGATTCCATTTCCAGTTGTGTCATAGAAACTTTTTGGATAAATCTGATAAGCGACCTTATCATGCCACCATTTTTTTTGCATAAGCATTCCTCCTGATGTTTGTTGTCGATAAGTTAAAGCTATCATGAAAAGCTGGTATTCACAATAGGTGTTTCGAAACACCTAAAATAATGATTGCCCGACGGAACATGTTTTTATATAATAAAAAGGAGAAAAGGAGTATTTATGTCGAAAATAAAATTAATTGCCAGTGATTTAGACGGAACTTTATTATTAAACGGTGCCACAAAATGCAGTGATGCATTATTTCCAATGATCACGGAGTTTTCCCGGAAAGGGGGCTACTTTGTTGCGGCGAGCGGCAGACAGTATCCGAATCTGCAGCGTCTCTTCAAGCCGGTCAATGACGAAGTCATGTATCTGTGTGAGAATGGCGCACTTGTGATGCATCTGGATCAGGTTCTTGTGAAAAATGAATTTGAGGATTCGCTGGCGCTTGAAATCTGTCATGCAGTCCATCAGCATCCGGACTGTGAAGTGCTGATTTCAGGAGAGCGCACCAGCTATGTGATTCCGAAGGATGAATCGTTTGTGACTTATCTCAGGGATGTAGTCGGCAATAACATTACGATAATTGACAGCCCGGAGCGGATTACGGAACCGATCATGAAAGTCTCTTATTATGCTGCTGCAGAAAAGCGGGATATCTGCAAGGCAGAGTTTGAAAAACTCTTTCCCGGAAGCTGCCTGATCGTAACTTCAGGAAATGAATGGGTGGACTTTGCACCGCTTGGAACAAGTAAGGGAAGTGCTTTGAAAAATATCGGTGAACAGCTTGGTATCCGTCCCGAAGAAATGGCAGCCTTTGGAGACAACGAGAATGACCGGGCGATGCTGGAATACGTCGGACATCCCTATCTGATGGAAAACTGCAATCCGAGCATGCGTGACGTGCAGGCGGCGCGTTGCAGCAGAGTGGAGGATGAGCTAAGGCAGATTCTCGACAGCCTGTAAACGAATTGAGTTTAAAAGGATTGGAAAATCGCTGGATTTTCGCATAAAAATAATACCATCTGCAAATGCTGTTACTGAGGTGATGACATGGATCAAAAGCAGCGTGAGATGCAGAATGAGCAGAAGAGCAGGAATGAATTCAATGCTACTACACACAAGATGAAGCCGGAAAACCAGAACCAGCAGCATAATGTGCGGGAAGAGGGAATTCATCCGATCAATCAGAAACGTTAAGGAAAATGTGAAAGGAAATGTCGGTCTGTGGCTGTCATTTCCTTTTTTTATTCTATAGGAAAGACCTAGATAGATTAATGTGGGAAAGATATGACTTTCCTATAGAATAACATTTCGTTGCACAGCTTCGCGCGCAGAACAAAAGTTGAACTTTCTAAGAAGTAGAATGCGAGAGTGCACGAAGTACACTTTTGTTCTTTCAGTAGGAAACACCTTGTTACATGAATGTAGGAAACATCTGGATTCTTAACAATCTGATTCGATTTTTGTTGACAACTGAAAATAAGTTGTGTACAATTGAAATATGAAATGAAGAACAATTAAATTATATACAATTTAAAAAGGAGCGTAAAAGATGGGAATTTATGATTACGAAGTAAAAGACGGAAGTGGAAACCCGGTATCTCTGAAAGCTTACAATGGAAAAGTGTTACTCATTGTCAATACGGCCACCGGCTGTGGTTTTACACCGCAGTATGAAGGACTTCAGAAATTGTATGAAAAATATGCGAAGGAAGGATTTGAGATTCTGGACTTTCCATGCAACCAGTTCGGACATCAGGCTCCCGGCAGCAATGCCGAAATTTCCAGCTTTTGCAGCCTGCGCTATGGAACGACATTTCCGCGGTTTGCGAAGATAAATGTAAATGGAGATGAGGAAGACCCGCTCTATACGTATCTGAAGTCGCAGCAGGGCGGAGTTATGGGGAACAAGATTAAATGGAATTTTACCAAGTTTCTGGTGGATCGGGACGGAAATGTGATAGAGAGATTTGCACCGACTATCACTCCGGAAAAAATAGATGAGAAAATCAAAGAATTGTTATAAATATTAGAAAACAGAAAGGATGAAGAGCGATGAAAGTTTATGATTTTAAAGTAAAGGATACACAGGGATCCGAAGTTTCTCTGAAAAACTACGAAGGAAAAGTACTGTTAATTGTCAATACGGCTACCGAATGCGGATTTACCCCGCAGTATAAGGAATTACAGGATATTTACAAAGAATATGCCAAAGAGGGATTTGAAATATTGGATTTTCCGTGCAACCAGTTTGCCAATCAGGCACCGGGAAGTGACGAGGAGATATCCAGCTTCTGCAGTTTACGGTTTGGGACGACCTTCCCTCGTTTTTCCAAGATCGATGTGAATGGAGAACAGGCCATACCGCTGTATCAATATCTTGTTTCAGAAAAAGGGTTTCAGGGATTTGATCCGAATCACAAGCTGACACCTGTTTTGGACGAGATCTTATCCAAAGCCAATCCGGATTACCGAAATCAGCCGGATATCAAGTGGAATTTTACAAAATTCCTGATTGATCGGAGCGGAAATGTAATTGCGCGTTTTGAGCCAATGGAGGATATGCACCACGTGGAAGAGATGATCCGCGAAGCATTATAAACATCCAAAAAAATAGAAAATGAGAAGTATTTGAAGCAGAGCGGAAAATGTGGTAAATTAATTGTATGCAACTACTGGAAAGGAAAGAAAGAATGGACAATAAATTTGATGCATTGAAATTAGAAAATCAGCTGTGTTTTCCGCTCTACGCATGTTCGAAGGAGGTTGTAAAGCGTTACAAACCTTTTTTGGATGAGGTAGATCTGACCTACACACAATATATTGCGATGATGGTCATGTGGGAACAAAAGGAGATTACGGTCAAGAAGCTGGGAGAATATCTGTATCTGGATTCCGGTACGCTGACCCCACTTTTGAAAAAGCTGGAATCAAAAGGCTATATTTTACGCACCAGATCGAAGGAGGATGAACGAAATCTGTTCGTTTCTTTAACAGAGAAAGGGGAGCAGCTGAGACTTCGGGCGGTGGACATCCCGGTTAACATGGGAAAGTGTATGAAACTGAGTCAGGAAGAGGCAGCACAGCTGTACCGGCTCCTCTATAAAGTATTAAACGGAATGACGGAAGAATGAGCAGGGATGGATTCGCAGGTTATGGGCTATTCATGGATACCCTGCGCATTGCATTTCTGCAAAAATAATTCCATATTTTTCAGCTCGGCGTCTTGGCTGGAACCTTTCCGGCCAAGTCTGTCACACAGGCCGAGCAATGCGATTTCCTCTATATCGGAAGATTTTATCATTTCCGGTATTCTGGCAAAGGTCAGTTCATTGATCACAAACAGCATCTGCATGTGGTATTTGACCAGAGCGGTGACCTGCTCGATAAATTCCAGGTCTTCCGTGAACTGGGATAAAAATTCGCCTGCCATGACGGCACCGATTTTTTCGTGTTCATAAGAGGTGATTTTTCCCTTGCGCACTTTGGTTACAGTTGGTTTACCAATATCATGGAGCAGCGCGGCCCACAGAAAGACAGGGGCATTTTTGCTGGATGTTTTTCGCTTGGCAGCCTCGTCTATGACCAGCATCGTGTGATTCCATACATTTCCCTCCGGATGATAGACCGGAGATTGTTTGGTGGATTTCAGCCGGTACAGCATATCGAATGGATGTATCTGAAATTCGGGCTGCGCAGAGGTCTTACTCAGGTACACGGACGGAGTGCTGTCATTGAGCAGATGTTGATTTAGTTCCAGGTAAAGTTCCTGTAATTGTGTGTGACTGGTTTCTTTGTGCATAAAAGACTCCTTTTTTCTATAGAAAATACCTTTTTACATTAACGTGTGAAAATTATGATTTTCCTATAGAATAAAATTTAGATGCACAGCTTCGCCTGCGGAACAAAAGCGGTACGCTTGAAGCAGTAGAATGCGAGGGTGTACGAAGTATACTTTTGTTCTGGAAACCGCATTTGGAATTTAGTATCTTCGTTTCCGTAAAACTTATTCTTTTCAGAAGAAACAGAAAGAAGTAATATATAAAAATAGTATAACTGGGAAAAGGAGGTCTGATAATATGAAACTGGTATTATTAAGGCATGGTGAAAGTGTATGGAATAAAGAGAATCTGTTTACAGGCTGGACCGATGTGGAACTGTCAGAAACAGGAATTGAAGAAGCAAAAGAAGCAGGTAAAAGTCTGAAGGAAAACGGCTATGATTTTGATATCTGTTATACTTCCTATTTGAAACGCGCGATACATACGCTGGATCTTGCATTGACGGGTATGGATCGCAGCTGGCTGCCGGTTGTAAAGAGCTGGAAGCTGAATGAGAGACATTACGGAAAACTGCAGGGCTGGAATAAGGCGGAAACTGCAAAAGAATACGGAGATGAGCAGGTAAAGATCTGGAGACGTGCATTTGACATTGCGCCTCCGTTTCTGGAGGAGTCAGATACCCGCAATCCAAATCTGCAGGAGCAGTACCGGCAGGAGAGATCTGAGAAGCTTCCGCTCGGTGAGAGCCTGAAGGATACCATTGCTCGGGTGGTTCCGTACTATCAAGAGACCATTTACAAAGATATGGCAGCAGGAAAACGTGTACTAGTTGCGGCTCACGGCAATTCGATCCGGGCACTGGTGCAGCATTTTGAAAATCTGACTCCAGAGGAAATCCTCAATGTCAACATACCGACCGGAATTCCACTGGTCTATGAATTTGATGAGAATGGGAATTTTGTGGGAAAAGAGTATCTGGGAAATGCGGATCTGATCCGGGAAAAGATGGAAAAAGTAGCAGCCCAGGGCAAGGCAAAGGCCTGATATAACAGAAGAATGAATTTGTTGATCCCTCTGTATCCTTTTGGATAGGGATACAGAGGGATTTTTTGTGTGGATAAAGATTATACGGACGCTTCGCCATGCACCGGCTTATGCAGTTGTTTCATCTTATCGCCTAGGAACATGCACAGGAGAGCGGTGGACAGTGTAATGACAAGAATACAGGCTGCACGGAATTTATTCGACATATCGGCCAGAACAATATTGGAAATCGTAAACGCAAATACCTGCATTACATAAATCGGAAGACTGAGTTTTCCTAAGAAGAAAAACAGCCTCTTATTAAAGAAGTCGGAACCAAATGCACAGTTGCTGAATGAAATCGGAAGTGCAACCATAAATAATGCCAGTACATAAATCTGATATTGATTGTCAGCGGTCGTTACCATATAACCTAGAATCAGTACGTAGCAAAGAATTTCAACAGCCGTAAGGATGAACCGGTTCTTCTGGGTCTGACGGTTTTCCGTAAGATACCTGCTTATTTCGTAACATACGGCGCCGAGAGAGATTTCCAAAGCTGCCCGCAGGATGCTCTTATAGCAGAGACCTGTCCAGACGGAGACACCGGTCAAAGAACCGTAAATATGCTGCATATATCCGGCAAGCATGATGCATCCGAATGGCGCGATGACATGTGTGAACATATTGTAGTATCTGCGGCATAGTGGATAAAGAACGATCAAAACAATGAACATGGCGGATAAATACCACTCCACATAGTTCAGATTCGTAAACTCCACGCCCGATTTTTGAATCATAAACAAGCTTGGCAGAGAACGAAACAGTAATTTAATTGAATAAAACAAATCCAGCTTTTTCAAGATGACAGTTTCCACATATATTGCAAAAAAAGCAATAAAATGATATGGCCAGAGAGCCTTGATTTTCCGGACCATAAAAGCAAAGGTTTCTGTGCCAAGCTTGTCCGGAACAGGATTCTTCTGATTTTGCTTATAAGCGGATCTGGCCATAAGCAGACCCGAAAGCAGAAAGAAAAATTCTACGCCGAGTGCACCGTGGGGAAACAAGCTGACAACAATCTGATCGCCGCACGGAGGGATTCCCTTTGTATATTTCATGGTATGGTAGAATAAAACTGCCATACAAAAGACGAAACGAAGAAATTCGATTTTACCATTTTTTACTGATTGTTTCATAATCATGCCCTCTTATCTGTTTATTCTAAAAAATAGTATCTCATTTTCAAAGTGATTGTCAATAGTCTGTTAAGACAAGGAGAATGAAAAAGACGGGTACAGAGATTGCTCAATTTCAAGAATAACCGTTTCAACCCATGCATACAATGTAAAAACAAGTATCGCAGGGGAATTTTTTTGAAAAGTTATATAGAAGAAAGGGCTGCGGAAATCGCAAAATACATCATTGATAACAATGCAACAGTACGGCAGACGGCTAAGCAGTTTGGGATAAGTAAGAGTACGGTACATAAAGACGTTACAGAGCGTCTTGCGCAGATTAATCCTTCCCTTGCACGGGAAGCAAGGAAGGTACTTGACGTAAATAAATCGGAGCGTCACATCCGAGGTGGAATGGCTACAAGAGAAAAATATCTGCATGCACATGTGTAAAATTGCACGCGCATTCTGAGTCGGGGAGCCGCATGGCAGAGGAGCTGGTTTTGCTGCCGTTGATGCGGCCCCGGCTGCAGATACAGATATGGAAATGACACGAAGATTCAGGGCTGCCAGGAAGAACATATCCTGCGCAGGATGGAAAAATTAGAGATTGGATATTGCGCCAAAAGTATTTTGACGTTACAATTGAGTCAAAACAGCGGACGCGGCAGAAAGACCTGAGGCGAGTTTTTCGAAGGAGTCAAAGGGTGGAAAAAGGCGGCTGTCCGGAATTGGAGGATATTCAATATCATGAAGAAATTATTAGCTATCGGAGAAGCATTGATAGATTTTATACCGGAGGAAAGCGGCAAAGCACTCAAAGATGTATGCGGATTCCGTCCGGCTGTGGGCGGAGCACCGGCCAATGTCTGCGGGGCATTTTGCAAGCTTGGCGGTCAGGCGGATATGATTACCCAGCTTGGAGACGATCCGTTTGGTGATAAAATTGCAGAAGAATTCAAAACATATGAAATTGGCTGTGAGCATGTGATGCGCACCGCGAAAGCGAATACATCACTGGCCTTTGTAGCGTTGAAGGAGGACGGAAACCGGGAGTTCTCCTTTTACCGCAAACCGGGTGCGGACATGCTGATGGAAGCTGCCGACGTGAAGCGGGACTGGTTTACGGATGCGTTTGCACTTCATTTCTGTTCGGTTTCACTGGGTGATTTCCCAATGAAAGGTGCACATGAAAGAGCGATTGACTATGCGCTGGAAGCGGGGGCATTAATCAGTTTCGACCCGAACCTCCGCTTTGCCTTATGGGAGAGTGCGGAGGCACTTCGTCAGGCAGTGTTGGAATTTATGCCAAAGGCACATGTTCTGAAGATTTCCGACGAGGAACTGGAATTCATTACCGGGAAAAAGACGGTAGAGGAAGCAAAAGATCAGCTGTTTACCGGAAATGTGGAGCTTGTTATTTATACGAAAGGCCCGGAAGGCGCAGTGGCTTATACGAAGCATGTCACCGCAGAATCCGTGGGACATAAGGTAAAGGCATTTGATACGACCGGTGCCGGAGACGCATTTATCGGGTCATTTCTATATCAGCTGTCTGCAGATGGGATCGGAAAAGAATCACTGGAAAATCTGACGGTACAGAAACTGGAGTCTTATCTGGATTTTTCAAACCGCTATTGCAGCCGAAGTGTGCGAAAGGCAGGAGCCATTGCCGCATATCCGACAATGGTTGAAATGCAGGAATAATACAAGGTAAATACAGGAATAGAGCTGCGGAAATAGGGATAATGGAAGAGTGACACGGGAATAAAGACGCGGAAATAGAGGCACAGAAATAAAGATATGAGAATAGTTCAGTGATGAATAGAACTAAAAAAGTAAAGAGGAACAGAAGATGATTGACAGAAACAGAGTGAAAAAGCAGTTTGCAGATTATACTTCTGACTACGACGCTACCGACGAAAAGATAAAGTTAAAAATTGACCATACCTATCGCGTTGCGGCACTGTGTGAGCAGATAGCACAGACAGAGAAGCTTACCAAAGAAGAGACAGATCTTGCCTGGCTGCTTGGAATGCTGCATGACGTGGGACGCTTTGAGCAGCTGCGGAGATTCGGTACCTTTTCGGATGCAGAATCCATTGATCATGCCCAGTTTGGAGCAGATATTCTGTTTCTTCCGCAGGAACAGGGCCAAAAAGACATTTTACATAACAGAATTCGGGGTTATCTCGACGATTCCGCGGAAGATCAATTACTGGAAACTGCAATTCGTGCACACAGTGCTTACCGGCTGCCGGAAGGACTGGATGTGCGTACTGTACGTTTTTGCAATATTCTGCGCGATGCGGATAAAATTGATATCTTAAAAGTAAATGCAGAAATACCGCTGGAAGCCATCTACAATGTCACAACGGAAGAGCTTTACAGCTGTATGGCTTCGGCTTCGGTCATGCAGGGATTCTTTGAGGAGCATGCTATCCTGCGTTCCAATAAAAAGACACCCGTGGATCATGTTGTAGGCCATATGGCGCTCGTCTATGAACTTGTATATCCAGTTAGTATCGCGATTGTAAGGAAACAGGGATATCTTGATAAACTGCTGCATTTCAGTTCCGAAAATCCACAGACGCGCGAACAGTTCGCAAGTCTGCGGAAGCACATGGAAGATTATCTTAAAAGACTCCCGATTCCGGTATTTTAGAATGTAATGCCGGATCCGATATTCGGATAGAGTAAAGATGCCGCACAGTCAATCAGAAAGGCAATCACAAGAATTGTGATGATCCAGTTTCTTCCAGTCGTAGGAATCCGGATCCACAGCTTGAAAGCCAGTCCGGAAAACAGGCAGACCCAGAGTACGCCGGCGGCGCCGAAGCCAATTGCAGAATCCAGACAGACATAGCCGTTCAAATTCAGGAAGCTCTCCGAATAGTCCCAGTAACGCAGCCCCCATACTTTATCCAGGAACCATCCAGTCAATAATTCTACTCCGGTGCCAATTGTCATCGCCAGCAGGAAAACTCCGACCGGGTGTTTTTTTAATTTTCGTAAGATCAGGTGAAACAGTACGCCGCCTGTTCCATAGACCGGAAGCCAGGGACCGTACAGGAAGCCGCGTTTACAGAATTCTCCGTCCTTGATCAGAAATATCAGGACCTCCCAGAGAAAGCCCGCGATGGAGCAGACGAAGAAGAAGTAAATATATTGTGTGATTAGAGTCCAAATTATTTTTCTTTTCATGAAATCAGTATGTCGAAAATTCTGAAATTTATGTGTATTTCCTCTTGTCAATCAACAAACCCTACATTATAATGGTGGATAAGAATCGAATGGAAAAAGTGTTATGTAAACCATTTGCAAGAACTTTAGGAGGAAAGAATTGTGGATCAGGAGAAAGTAATCGTCATTGATTTTGGCGGTCAGTATAACCAGCTGGTTGCAAGACGTGTCAGAGAGTGCAATGTCTATTGTGAGATTTATTCCTATAAAACGAATATAGAGCAGATTAAAGCAATGAATCCGAAGGGTATCATTCTCACCGGCGGACCAAACAGCTGCTACGAGGCAGATTCACCGACTTATACAAAAGAGCTGTTTGAACTTGGCATTCCGGTACTGGGACTTTGCTACGGCGCGCAGCTGATGATGCATGTGCTGGGCGGAAAGGTTGAAAAGGCACCGGTTCGTGAGTACGGCAAGACTGAGGTGATGGTGGACAACCATTCTCCTTTATTTACCGATGTATCGAGTACGACCATCTGCTGGATGAGTCATTTTGATTATATTTCAAAAACTGCACCGGGCTTTACCATCTGTGCACATACGGCAGATTGTCCGGTAGCAGCTGCCGAAAACATAGAGAAGAACTTATATGCAATTCAGTTTCATCCGGAAGTGCTTCATACACAGGAAGGTACCAAAATGCTTCACAATTTTGTCCGCGGCATCTGCGGCTGTGCCGGAACCTGGAGAATGGATGCCTTTGTCGAGAATTCCATCAAAGCAATCCGTGAGAAAGTCGGTACCGGCAAGGTGCTGTGCGCACTTTCCGGTGGTGTGGATTCCTCTGTTGCGGCAGTTATGCTTGCAAAAGCAATCGGCGATCAGCTGACCTGTGTATTCGTGGACCACGGCCTCCTTCGTAAAAATGAAGGTGACGAAGTGGAAGCGGTCTTCGGCCCGCAAGGACCATACAATTTGAACTTTATCCGTGTCAATGTACAGGAGCGTTTTTATGAAAAACTGGCCGGTGTGGAAGAACCGGAAAGCAAACGAAAAATAATCGGAGAAGAATTCATCCGTGTATTTGAAGAAGAGGCGCAGAAGATCGGAGCCGTGGATTTCCTCGTGCAGGGAACCATCTATCCGGACGTGGTTGAAAGTGGGCTTGGTGGTGAATCTGCAGTCATCAAATCTCACCACAACGTCGGCGGTCTTCCAGATTATGTGGATTTCAAAGAAATCATTGAACCGCTCCGCAATCTCTTTAAGGATGAAGTCCGCAAAGCAGGTCTGGAACTTGGTATTCCGGAATACCTTGTGTTCCGCCAGCCATTCCCTGGCCCTGGGCTTGGCATTCGCATCATCGGTGAAGTGACAGCTGAGAAGGTGAAAATCGTGCAGGATGCAGATTTTATTTACCGTGAGGAAATCGCCAAAGCCGGCATTGACCGCGGCATCGGCCAGTATTTTGCAGCGCTGACCAATATGCGCTCCGTCGGTGTCATGGGTGACGAAAGAACGTATGACTATGCAGTTGCCTTAAGAGCAGTCAACACGATTGACTTCATGACTGCGGAAGCAGCAGAGATTCCATTTGAAGTGCTCCAGAAGGTTATGAGCAGGATTATCAATGAGGTGAAAGGGGTTAACCGCGTCATGTATGATCTGACGAGTAAGCCACCTGGAACGATAGAGTTTGAGTAGAGAACAAAGCCCCAAGAATGGCGTATTTACGCGGTTCTTGGGGCTTTTCTGTGGGGTGTGATACCTTTTTGATACCTAGATTATTGATCGGTAATTGTATATTACGCCTGAATATTAGTTAATAGATCCAGTTACATCAATAATTATATTATCATCTGAATATGTTGAACGTGAATCTGTTAATTGATTGATTTTGATATTTTTTTCTAGAAGATATCGTTTGTTATAAAACACGTCTGCATATTCTAGAATTACATTCATTTGTGCAGTATCAAAAAAAGCTCCAATGATACCACCAATAGCAGGAATAGATTTACCCACTGCTTTTTTTGTGAGTTTTTTACCGATTTGTTCAAAGATTCCTTTAAATAGACTTTCTTCTAAGCCTTTTTGTCCGGTTTTTTCTAATGCCTTTTGTGCAGCTTTATTTGCTAGTGCTCGCATTTGAGTAATTAAAAGACTTAATCCTCCACGTGCAGCCATATCTGACCATGATTTTTTTGCGGTTTGCTTAATTGCAGTTAATTCGGTCATAAGCATAATCTTTCCTATGATATCAGTTATTTCATTAGAACCTTTGCTTTTGGGACTAAGTGCGTTCATAAAAACATCGCTTGCAATTATAAGTTCTGCAGAATCATTTTTGACGTCATATCCATAGTACATAGCAATTGATTGAACAGCACGATAATAAATAAAAGTGCTCAAAACAAGATTAAATGGAAGTCCGGCAAATCCAAAGGCTCCAGTTACACCGCCTTCAATGAGTGCTAACCCCAAATCTTTAGTTTTATATTTAGAGACTAATTTTGATATATCGTAAGAGCGAGCTAGGCAAACTTCGTTTATATTAGTAATGTTATTGTCCGGAGTTACGTTGTTTATTTTATTGACAATATATGATTCACTGATAGATGTTTTTGCTGCGGTTTTTTGAACAACATCAAATCCTTCAGCAACAATTTTCATTGCTTGGGTGAAAAGTTGTTGTTCTGTTATGCTATTTTTGACGTTATTTCCAACTTCCTTTACTTTGTCAGGAATTAATTCATTAACTTTAGTTCCTAGTTTGTGAATTTTTGAGGGAGCGATTATTTTATTATATCGTTCAGTTAATTCGGATAATGCTTGGCTTTCTTTTTTATCAATGATTGGTTGCGGTATTGCGTATAGTTCATCCTGCTTCATAGAATATCTCCTTGTTCAGTATTTTAATTGTTATATCTGTTAAAGGGTTTGTTATTTTCGTGCGTCTCATTATTTTGTGTATTTTCGAAACAAAGTACCTGTGAAGAGAGTCATTAGTATTGCGCCTAATAGTAATTCTAATGACATTGCGATTTGACTAAATTGTGTTGACGGAGATGCGCTTCCTTGACCGACAGAAATCATGGTAAAGAAACTATAGTAAAGGCTCTGAAAATAGTCCGTGAAAAGCGTAATGAACGAATCCATATGTCCTGTAATACAGTATTTTATTTCTGAAGAATTGGTAGAGGGAGAAAATCCTGTAAATAAATATACAAAGCTAAAAATAAATATCAGTATTCCCATACTTACTAAAGCTCTAAAAGGCTTTTCTCCATATCCAATAATAAATTCAGAAATAAATCCAGTAAACCGTGACCATTTTGTTAAACTTCGTGTTTCAGATTTTTTTCTTTGATAATAGAAGTTTGCGTAATTATTATGCTCTTCTCGTATATGGTTGGTTGTCCAAATTTGTTCGATAGCAAATAGTGTATCAGCTACTTCTTTATGCTTAACAGACATCCATATTTTGTATTTTGACCATTCCTCAAGCGTTATGTTAGTTTTATCATAATATGAAAAAGCGGTAACAGCACATTTTGCGTCAACATGAAATTGTTCAACAGGTCCAATAAATGAGATATCAAAAGATTTTGATGGAGAATAAAAACTTGTATTATTTAAAGTAGTTATTCCTGAGAAAATAACTTTATTAAAACTGATTCTGTGAAATAAGGAATTACATAAACTTGTATCAATGAAATTAATATGATCTAGATTTCCCACACTAAAAAAAGTGTTATTGATAGCACAATTTTCAAAGGTTACATTAAAAAAATCACAAGAACTGAATCCTTGAATATAGTTTGGAGCAAATCCTATAAAATCTTTTTTGGAAATTATGTTTTTAAAACAGCAATTTCTAAAAGAACAATTATGAAAACAAATTTGTTCCAATTGGAATGAATCAAAAAGAATATTATTAAATTCTATGCCTTCATAATATGTGTGAGGAGCTATTTTTACAATTCGAATGGGCGGTTCTTTTGGAAAAAACCTTTCTGAATTGCTGAATTTGTAATTAAATTGTTTACTCGAAAACATTTGAAAATATTGATATGGTTTTTTAACGTATTTAAATAAATCTTTATGGTAAAACTCGTAATGTTCTGAATGAATTTTATATTCAGTATTGTAACAAATTTGTGTGTAGTCCTTATTTCCTTTAAACTGTTCATAGAAGTAACCCTTTGGTTCTTCTTTTCTATGAAGATATTTAAATTGTAGATATAGAATCCATACTTTTAGGATGTAAGTAAATTCGTGAAAAAATATTTTTATTCTTAGTAGTGATCTGTTTTGAGAGGAAGTTTTACTCATTTCTCCATCCCTTCTTTGCTTCAAACTTCCCACAATCATCACAAGTATCAGGCCAATTCAATTTCCATTCCAAATACTCATCTTCAGTTATTCCTTTCTTCGCCAGCTCCTGCTTTCGAATCATCCATTCCCTCATGAATTCATCAACCAATCCATAATTAAACCACATACCAACTGGCGGTTCATCTGGCCAGTAATCATCATTGTCATCATATTGGGCTACCGCCTTTGTGGTGGCTTTTTCTTTTTTATTACTACGGATAAGAGAGAAGAGATTGATTGCGCCACGATTGTCTTCGTCCAGCCAGAAGAAAGTTTGCATAATATCTTCTGCACTTCCTGGAACTTCACTGACAAAGTTCAGGGGATTGATATCCATAGCCTTTGCCATATCTATAAGCATGTCTTTTTGAGGAACTCTGTAATCGCATTCGTATTGTGCAATACGATTTGCAGCTCCCTTTTCCTCTAAACCAACAGCAACTCCAAGTTCCTGCTGGGTCATTTTTCTGAGTTTTCGTACAAATTTTATTTTTTTACCAATGGTCATAGTCTGCCTCCTTTACTGGAAATCAAATAAAAATGAAACCTTATAGGACTTATTATATCTGATAAATGAGATACAGTAAATAAAAATATTCGCCTAGAGGCGAAAACAATATTGACATTCGCTATCAGGCGAATTATAATAGGTATCACAATAGGACATTCGCCATGAAGCGAATACTAATACAACTGAATGAGCGGTACCATATGTTAACAGACATTTGCCAAGACCTTCTGATAAGGAAGCGAGCGATGATGACACTCCCAGAACTGGCGGGAATATCTCAAACAAGAGCAGGCCCGGGGCGCATAGCCGAGGTTGATTGAAATATCAACAACATATGAATACACAGAACGCCAACGATTTTCCAAACAGGAAAACCGTAGCTATAACGTGAGTTATAGCACCTGTTCTTGCTGCAATAGTCCAAACAATAGTTGAGCGGCCGGGGTGGTTCCCCAGGTCCCTAGTTAAATTTTTATACAAAGGAGGTGGACGGATGGAAGGAGCAATTTATATTACAGCAGCAGAGATGGCAGAAATGCTTGGCATTTCAAAACCATATGCGTATAAGCTCATCAAACAGATGAATGAAGAGCTTGACGCAAAAGGTTTTATTACCATTCCTGGCAAAGTAGCAATTAAGTATTTTGAAGAGAAATTTTACGGAGTAACAGTGACAGCGTAACGAAAGGAGAAATTGATGGCAGCATATAAAGATGAGGAGCGAGGCACATGGTATGTCTCGTTCCATTATTATGACTGGACTGGCAAGAATAAGCGCAAATTGAAGCGTGGCTTCAAAACCAGAAGAGAAGCACTAGAGTGGGAACAGCATTTTCGTATGAAGGAAGAGGCTAATTTGGAAATGACTTTTGATGACTTTGTAGAAGCCTATACAAGAGATATGAAGCCAAAATTAAAGGAAAATACTTGGAACACGAAAGAAGCGGTTGTTAACAGCAAGATACTCCCTTATTTTAAGGACAAGAAAATGAAGGATATCAAACCGACAGATATTATTCAGTGGCAGAATCAGATGATTAAGCTTAAGAATCCGCAGGGAGCATTATTTAAGCCTACGTACCTGAAAACTATTCAATCGGAGCTGAGCGCATTATTTAATCATGCAGTACGATTTTATGAATTGAAAGAGAATCCAGTGGTGAAAGCTGGACCATTGGGAAAAGGGAAAGCAGACGAAATGCTCTTTTGGACAAAGGAAGAGTATTTGAAATTTATCGAGCAGGTAAAGGACAAGCCAGTTTCCTATTATGCATTTCAGATTCTCTATTGGTGCGGTCTTCGAATGGGAGAATTACTGGCACTAACACCAGCAGATATTGATATTCCAAAGAGTATGATTCATATCACAAAATCTTATCAGCGAATCAGGGGTAAGGATGTTATTACAGATCCAAAGACTCCAAAGAGTAAACGAGATGTAGTGATTCCTGATTTCTTGCGTGATGAACTACAGGATTATATGAGTCGATTGTATGGAATTACCAAGAAAGACAGATTGTTTCATATTACAAAAACATATTTGCATCATGAGATGGATCGTGGGGCTAAGAAAGCAGGAGTGCAGAGAATCAGAATCCATGACCTACGCCACAGCCATGTATCTCTTCTAATCAATATGGGATTTACAGCGGTAGCTATTGGTTCCAGAGTCGGTCATGAAAGTTCGGATATAACTTTCCGCTATGCACACATGTTTCCAAGTGAGCAGAAGCAGATGGCAACCATGTTAAATGATGCATTTGTGATTACAGATAAGGAAGGTGATGAATAATGCCCGGAGTTCATAAGAATCCAACGATTAGCTTTCGTATTTCCGATTATGAAAGAAGAGAAATTGAAGCAAAGATTAAGGCAAGTGGAATGTTGAAAAAAGATTATTTTATTCGTTCCTGTATTTATAACCATGTGTGTGTTGTTGGTAAGAAAGAGACGGTATATGTGCTGGTAGAAGAGTTGCATAAAATGCAACAAAATCTTCATCAGTTGCATGAACAGATTTTATCAGAAGATATTCAAATAACCAGTGAAGAAATGCAGGAATTAAAGCTTGATTACGAATATATGCTAAAAGCCCTTCTGTGGATGCTTGAAGGTGCACGATATTTGTGGGAAGGAAAAAGTACAGCAGGGAAGGAGAGTGATAATTGTGGAGGAAGCAAAAGTTGAACTAAAGATGATTAATATGGCAGATGTTCAAGCGAGTTCCATCGATTGGCTTTGGTATCCGTTTATTCCATATGGAAAACTTACCATCATTCAGGGTGATCCTGGAGATGGTAAGAGTACGTTGGTTTTGAACATAGCTGCGAAGTTATCAAAGGGAGAAGGTCTTGATGATGAAATGAAGTCTACGGAGCCAATAAATGTAATTTATCAAACCGCGGAAGATGGTTTGGCCGACACTGTAAAGCCTAGACTGGAACTTGCGGGAGCTGATTGTAGTCGGATTTCTATTATAGATGAAAGTGAAAAATCAGTATCTATGATAGATGAGCGATTAGAGGAAGCAATATTGAAGCAACAAGCAAAACTTCTAATCTTAGATCCAATTCAGGCATATCTAGGTGGTGGTACGGATATGAACCGTGCCAATGAAGCTCGTGATATGACAAAAAAGCTTGGAGCATTAGCAGAGAAAACGGGATGTGCCATTGTTCTTATCTGTCATATGAATAAAGGTGGTGGAGCAAAAGCTGCATATCGTGGTATGGGTTCTATAGATTTCTTTGCAGTTGCAAGAAGCGTGATTCTAGTCGGGCGAATTGAAGGGCAGGAACAAATGAGGGCAGTGATTCAGATTAAGAATAACTTAGCTGCATTTGGACATGCAAAAGCATTTGCCTTAGAGGAAGAAGGTTTTTGCTGGATAGGTGATTATGATATTACTGCGGATGAAGTTCTTGGTGGTATTGTTCCAAAAGCAAATAAATTGGAGCAGGCAAAGCAGTTATTGAAAGATTTGAGCGCAGACAAAACCATGATGCCAAGTAGTGAAATTATGGATTTTGCCTCAGGTGAAGGAATTTCCAAGAGGACGTTGGAAAGTGCCAAGAAGGAATTAGGAATCAAAGCAAAGAGAATTAACAATACCTGGTATTGGGATTTGAAGCATGAGAATTCAAATGAGTTTTGATAGTAAGGGCGCAACATTGCAAAGTATCAGAATTTACGGTCTTAAAATTGCGGTGTTACGCATGATTGCAAGGTTGCAAACACCATAGGCTTTGCGGTGTTGCGGTCTTGCAGAATAAAAAAGAAAGGACGTATGTGTCATGAAGGAAGAAACAATATTTGAGAAGTTGGGGATAGAATATCAGGAGGTTGACGGAATTTTTTATCCTATTTTATCTGTTCCATCGGAGGATTATCAGTGCCTTAATGTTGGGAAATATGGTCGTATATGGATTGAACACATTAAAATCACTTACCCACAGAGATATCGCATACTGGTGCGCTTTGGAGAATTAAAGGAGCGAGCAGAAATGGTCAATGAAACAGCATACGAACTGTTAAAAGACATTGAAGTCAGATGGCTGAATAAACATAGACCAAAGAATTCTAATTCCTTTATAGAACAGTTACACCTTCGCAACCAGGCACGAATGATGGCAGAGGAAGTTGTGCTTCATGATGTAGTCAGACAGTTTCACTAAAATTAGCAAACACAAGAAAGAGAGGATTTTTTTATGAATCAATATAGAGTAGATGGGAGCCTGATTATTGCTGTAGATCACGGATTCGGAAATATGAAAACAGCAAATATAGTATTTAGCAATGGAATGGCGGTATATGATACAGAGCCAATTATGAGCAGAGATTATTTGTTCTTTGAGGGAAAGTATTATGTTTTGAATCAAGGGCATAAGCCATATGCTTCTGAAAAAATTAACGATGATGATTTTTATATTCTTACCATTGCTGCCATTGCAAAGGAACTTCGATTAAGAGGCATTACAAGAGAACAAGTTCACCTAGCGGTGGGCTTACCACTAAAATGGAGGGACGTACAGCAGGAGGAATTCAAGAAGTATTTGCTACGAAATAAGCATGTGGAATTTACCTATTGTGGAAGTAAATATTTCGTAGATATTACTGGGTGCAGTGTAATGCCACAATGTTATGCTGCTGTGGCAGAAAAGTTAGGTTCTTATCAGGGGCTTAATATGTTGGCTGACATTGGAAATAGAACTATGAATGTTATGTATCTTCAGGATGGTAGAACCATAGAGAAAAAGATGTGGACAGAAATTCTTGGCGTGAAACAATGCGCCTTGTTGATTCACGACGCAGTGCTCAATAAGTTTCAGGTAGAACTGGATGAAAGCTTGTTAAATTCCTATCTTATGAAGGGAAGAGCCGATGTAGATGAAGAATATCTGACGTTTATGGAAGATACAGCGAAGACCTATGTGCAAAGTATTTTCTTGAAATTAAAGGAGCTTGGCTATAATTCCAAATTGATGAAACTTCATTTCATGGGTGGTGGAGCAAAGCTGGTAGAGTTGTTTGGAGAGTATGAAGCGGCAAGAGTATCTTTAAATCATGATATTTGTGCCAATGCAAAAGGCTTCGAGTATTTCTGCTATCTTGCAACTCGTAAACGTAGACGTGCTTAAGAAGGGAGTGGGGGCAAATGAAGGACACAGAGCAAAAGACAGTTCGCTTCTATGCCAATAATCTGAAACATAAGGAAGCATGGGAGTATCTTCATCAACTGGATAAGGAGAGTTGTTCGTCACAGCAGGATTTTATAGTCGATGCAATTAATAGCTATTATCACAAGATGTTAGCGATGAAAGATGATCCATATCTGGAGACACGGGAGCGTGAAGAAGAATTTATTAAGCGGATTACACATGGAGTGATGGAACAATTAACAGCAGACCTTCCCAAGGTGGTTGGTGGATTTTTGATTGGATTGTTGGCAGGAGAATCAGATGGTGCGTCATCCATTGGGAGAACACTTGCAGAGAAGTATAGAGGTGTTGCGGCTAATGAGTGTAATGTTGGTACTTCGTCAAATGTTGAGGTAAAGGAAGCTGAAATCAAAGTTGATATCAGTGAAGCGGAAGTTGCTGACAATGAGTACTTGGATTTGGACAACATTTTCTAAAAGAAATCAGAAATAAAATCACTTGTGAAAAGATGAAATCAAGAATATGCCAGTCTGACATCAGAAATTTCTAATAAAATGACTGGAGTCAGATGTCTTGCTTTTTGCAATCAGAAGAGGCTGATAGATTTCATTTCTGATATTTTTATGCTTTTGGTAAATATCATAAGTGTAATTTTATTGTATATTATATCGCCCAATGAGGTGGGCTAAATATCGGGTGCAGGTGCTCCTGCCAAGACGTCCGCTATTGCGGATGGGAAAAGTGCTACCTTTTCCGTATCTTGCAAACCCTGTGAACTGTACTAGGAGAATAACCCAGGCATTAGCCAGGGAAGAAAGGAGATAAAGACAATGGCACAGATAAGAGAGATTTGTACCAAAACACAAAGGAAGATTGGAGGATTTTTATATGACAAATGGAAAACGAAAATACCTATCCTGTAAGAAGGCTTGTCACGTTTCTTTGAAATTATCAGAGGAAGATTTCATGAAACTGGAATCAGATGCGAAATCGGCAGGAATGGATCGAAGTAAATATTTGCGAGCTTTGATTCAGAATGCAAAAGGGATTGATCCAATGTTTGTGGCAGATCGGGCTCAGTTAATCAGAAAAGTTTCTGGAGTATCAAACAATGTGAACGAGATGGCACATTTGGCAAACGCGCAAGGGCAGATATATTTTTCGGCAATAGAAGATGCTCGTCAGGAAGTGGTAAAGCTTCAGAATATTTTGAAGGAGGTACTAGACGTATGGCAATTACGAAAATCATGCACATGAATTCAGAGAAAAACCGTAATCCGTCACAACATCTTCAAAATGCACTAGAGTATATTCAGAATCCAGACAAGACTGAGAAATTATTTTTGGTGGGCAGTGTAAACTGTCTGCCAGAAACAGCCTTTGATCAGATGATGGATACAAAGAAGTTATTTCAGAAAACGAATAAGAGGCAGGGATATCATATTGTATTGTCCTTGAAACCAGGAGAGGGAACACCAGAAATTGCATTTGATATGGCACGAAGGTTCACGGAGGAATTTCTTGGTGACAGATATGAAGCAGTTTATGCCGTTCATATTGATAAAGATCATATTCATAGTCACATCGTTTGGAATAGTGTGAGTCTTCTTGATGGTAGGAAGTATGATTATAAGAAGGGTGACTGGAAGCGCATAATTCAACCCATCACCAACAAGCTATGCAAGGAATATGGGTTATCCATTATCGAAGCGGAGTATGTGAAGAATTCGCAGAATCTTTCCAGAAATGAATGGCAATATGAACAGACCTTTAAAGAAATGATTCATCGAGACGCAATGTTTTGTGCTTCCTACGCTGGTAGCATGGAACATTTTTTGTTTTTAATGCAGCGATTAGGCTATGAATTCAAGGTGAAGGAATATCTTACTGTGAAGCTGCCAGGACGTAAGCTGTATCATCGTTTGGATAAAATGGATGAGTATTTTGCAGAGGACAGATTTAAATATTGCTTTGAATACACCAGTATGAATATACCCTACTTTCATGCTACAAATCCAACTTGGATAAAGCGGAGTAATATGTCAGCATATCAAAAGAGGTTTTATGGGAAGATGTATCGTCTGCGTATGATTGAGCAGAAACGATTTTATGTAAAATCAGCCAAGTATGCCAAGGATTTGATGTTATTTCATAAGTTGCAGGAAGAGTATCTGTTTCTTGCAAATAATAATATCCGTACTATAGAGGATCTACTTGATATTAGAGAAAGTAAGCTGGAGCGTATTGATGAAATCACAAAGATTCAGGACTCTATTTACAAGCAAAATTCCAGTAAGAAACGAGCTTGTAAAACAGATGGGGACTGGAGAATGTATCAGCAATGGAGAATAGATGAGTACAGTAAACTGGATAAGCTGAAGGTTGAGAAAAAGGAAGCCAAGAATATGGTTGCAATGGCAGAACGATGTTTGGCAGAAAAGTTAGATACAGCAATTGATGTGGTATCAGAGTTTGAAGAAATTAATTCTACGAATAAGATAGAAATTCCTGAGTTTATTGAGGAGCGAGTATTGGAGACGAAAGCTGAAATTGTAAGGGGAATTTCTTATTTGGAGGATGAGAAAATATCTATGCATCAGAAACCAATAGCGAAGCCGATGGTATTTTATGAGGAGAAGCCTAAAAGGGATGAAACGATGCAAGATCATCAGGAGTTGGAGGAGCATATAGAGCAGTCGCAATATCAGAATATCTCGTTACGAGTGGAGCCACTGGCAAGTGAGCAAGATTTACAAAGCATTGTACCAGATCAATCAGAAACAAAACCTGAAATTGTGGCTTATACAGAGTCACTTCCTGATAGGTTTTCGGAGTATTCTCTTTTATCTGTAGAAGAAAAAGTGAAGCGTTATCAGATGACAGGTAAGGAAGATGCCTATGCTATGGTGGAAGCGTATTTTAAGCGTATTTGTCATCCAATTTATTTTGGAGAAATTTATGATGAAGCGAAAGAACTAGAAACTGCTTATAAATCCATTCTGATAGAGGAACAATCGGAATTAATAGCTGTGGAAATGCTAGTTGATGGAATTACTGCGGAATCATTTTCTCTTTTATCTGTGATTTCTAAGGCGAAGTATTTTGAATTTGATATGACAGATAATAATTACAATTTGAGCTTATATAAGGAGGTTATGCGGAAGATGAATCAAAAGATGTCCAGTTCAGAATTGTTTGAAGGGTATCAGGAGATTTATGAAGCGAAAATGATGAAGCGGATGGACGGAGTGCAGGAAAAGAAATGGCATAGAAGTAGGTAGTTTAGGGGCGTGTTGCTATTTTATATGTATTACAAGTAGCAACACGTTTTTCATTAAACCAATTGTTATTGTAAAATGGAATAAAACTTCAAAAATCGTTTGTTTTGCAAAAGTAGTTATGGTAAAATGGTTTTAAAATAAAACCATTAAAAAATGATTTTTAGATAATGAGGATTAGATTATGAATGAAATACTTGGCTTTGTAAATGAAAAAACAAAGGTATTAGTAATTCTAAAGGAAAACCAATTACAAATCGATGGGAAGAGCATCTGCCCATTGAATCAGCAAGAAATTGCTAATCTGGTGCCTTGTGGGAAACTTAAGGTAAATCAGATATTGAAAGAATTAATTGACGATGGATATGTTGAAATGCTTCATACAAAGGGAAGATATATTGTTACAGATAAAGGTGATAAGGTGTTGAAAAAGCTGTCACTTAAGTAGTGTAAGTCCTGAAAAAAGGACAGGAAAATGTGGTAGACTTAAGAGAAAAAGATAATGAAGTTACATATAAAATATACATTTATATAGGGAGATGACTATGAGTTTTGATTATGGGGAGGCAAATAAAGAACAGAGATTTGCAATAGAAACTACAGATGGTCCACTTTTAATTATTGCAGGACCAGGAACAGGAAAAACATATACGCTGGTAAAACGAGTTGTTTACTTGATTACAGAATGTAGTGTAAATCCAGAAGAAATTATGATAGCTACATTTACTGAAAAGGCTGCAAAAGAATTAATTACCCGTATTACCAATGAATTATTGAATATAGGGATATCTATAAACTTAAATGAAATGTATATAGGTACGTTTCATTCTATTTGCTTAAGAATACTTAAGGAGCATTTGGAATATACACGAATAAAAAAGAACTATCGAATGCTGGATAATTTTGACCAGCAATATATGGTTTTTCAGAAGATAAATGAATTTCGTAAAGTAAAATATTTCGATTCTTTATTTCCCAATGTAACTGGAGGCTGGAAACAAGCGGGAACGATTGTAAAATATGTAAATAATTTATCAGAAGAGTTAGTAGATATTGAAGCAATGCAGATGGATTCTGATGAAAGCATTGTGGCGATAGCAAATATAATGGATACATACTATTTTATTCTGGAGCAAGATAACCTAATTGATTTTGCAAGCATTCAGACGGAAACACATAGACTGTTGTTAAACCATCCCGAAATACTTGGGGAAATTAGAGAAAAAATTAAGTATGTAATGGTTGATGAATATCAGGATACCAACTATATACAGGAATTACTAGTATTCTTAATAGCTGGAGAAAATGAAAATATCTGCGTAGTTGGTGACGATGATCAAGGCCTTTATCGATTCAGAGGAGCGACCATTCGAAACATTCTGGAATTTCCTAGACATTTTGAAGAAGGAATATGTAAACAGGTAAAACTTGTTACAAATTATCGTTCTGAGAAGCAAATTATTGATTTTTATAATGATTGGATGAAAACGACAGATGGTAGAGCATATGATTTCTTGTGGAACAATTTTCGATTTGATAAGAAAATTGTTCCAGGCAAAAAGAATTACAGTGAAATGACAGCTGTTTTGAAATGTTCTGGAAAAGAAATTCCAGAAGATTGGTATGAACAGGTATTAAACTTTATTTTGAATTTAAAGGAAAAAGGCATTCTTACAGACTATAATCAGATAGCTTTTTTGTGTCGTTCAGTAAAAAATGATAAAGTTATCGATTTGATAGAGTATTTGGAAGACCATGATATTAAAGTATATTCTCCGCGTTCAGAAATGTTCTTCAAACGAAAAGAAATCAAAGAAGCATTGGGTTGCTTATTGTTGTGTTTTCCAGAATACATATCTAAACTTAGGGATCGAGACTTTAAATTTGACTTTAGTGAACTATACGATTATTACGGGAATGAATGCATAAAAGCTGCGAAGGAACTGATTCAAAACAATAAGGATACAATAGGAAAATGGATTACTGAAAAAATGAAAAAGCACAGTAACCTAAGCAGGGATAATGCAGACTATGCTTTTACAGGTTTGCTATACCAATTATTTCAATTTGAACCATTCAGTGAGTATCTTGGTATAGAAATGAAAACTGGTGTAGTGGATGAGAGACCTGCCAGAAACTTGTCGATTCTAACATCTATTCTTGGAAAGTATGAATATTTACATCGAATTGATGTATTTACCGAATCTAACATTGAACAAGCCGTAGAACGATTCTTTAACATGTATCTGAGATTTTTAATTAATGGTGGAATTACAGAATATGAAGATGATACAGAGTATGCGCCGAGTGGATGTATCTCATTTATGACGATTCACCAATCGAAAGGAATGGAATTTCCGATAGTAATGGTTGATTCGCTGAATGCAACACCTAGAATAAACTCCAATGCAGTTATTGAAGATATAGAAAACAAATATTTTCATCGAAGCATATTTGAAAGTCGAGATGATATTAAGTATTTTGATTTTTGGAGACTATATTATACGGCATTTTCAAGGGCACAGAATCTGTTAGTGTTATCTTGCTGTGAAAAGGACGGAAGAGGTGCAACACCAAGTAAATATTTTGAAGAATTTTATAACAAGCTGCCAGATTATGAAGATGTGAATTTGGAAGACATAGTTTTAGAAAAAGTAAAACCTGTTAATATCAAAGATACATTTTCTTTTACTTCTCATATAACACTATTCGAAAATTGCGCTTTACAATATAAGTTTTTCAAAGAATTAGGCTTTACGCAAGTGAGAGTTGGAGCAACTTTATTTGGAACATTGGTACATGAGACAATTGAAGATGTTCATAGAGCTGCTATGCGAAAAGAAGAGAATACGATTATTCCTGAAAATATAAGAGATTGGTTTGACACAAATTACACAACACTTTCTAAGAGTGAGCATTCCTATTTAGGCCAAGCACAGATTGAAGCCGCCTATAAGCAGGTAATGAGATATGTAGAACGAACTAAGAAGGATTGGAGCATAATTCAAGATGCAGAAGTTGAAGTTAGTCTTGTGAAATCAGACTATATTTTAATGGGAAAAGTCGATTTGATACGGGGAGAAGGTGATACTGTTGAAATTGTTGATTTTAAGTCCGAGAAGAAACCAAATATATTAATTGAAACAGAGGAAATGAAACGATATAGAAGACAACTAGAGGCATATGCACATTTAATAGAAGAAAAAACAGGTAAGACAGTAAGTAAAATGCATCTTTATTATACGGGTGAAGAAAACGGTGTGCCGACAATAAGTTTTGATAAATCAAACACTTCAATAGGTACTACGATTAAAGAGTTTGATAAAGTTGTAGAGAAAATTCAGAAAAAAGATTTTTCAGGTAGGGCAAAAGATAAGAATCTATGTGCCAACTGTGATATGAGACACTATTGTAAACGAAAGGAAGCAAAATAATGAATGAGCAGTTATCATTTGAATTTGAACAAAGAAAACCAATAAAGGGATATCCAGAATTACACTGGACGGGAAAGAGACCATATTCATCAACACAGTATTATCCAGCACAACTTAAAGAATCATATGGTGAACCTAAAGATGGCTGGATGAATAAAATATTTTGGGGCGATAATCTACAGGTCATGAGCCATCTGTTAAAGGAATATCGTGGAAAAGTCGATTTGATATATATAGATCCACCATTTGATAGTAAGGCTGATTATAAAAAGAAAATTAAGATTAAAGGAAAAAATGTAACCAATGATTCAAATAGTTTTGAAGAAAAACAATATGGAGACATTTGGACAAATGACGAATATATTCAATTTATGTTTGAGCGATTAATTATTATGAAGGAATTACTGGCAGAAACGGGTTCTATATATTTGCATTGTGATTGGCACAAATCAGCATATATTAGAATACTTATGGATGAAGTTTTCGGACCTGATAATTTTAGAAACGAAATAGTTTGGAGCTATTTTGGGTTTAAACGTGCCACATCTAAAAAGTTTCCACAAAAACACGATTTGATTTTCTCATATACTAAATCAAGCGAGTATACTTGGAATGTACAATACAGACCACATTCAGAAGAATATATTAAAAGATTTAAAAAGGATGAGAATGGGAGGCTGTATCGTGACGATGTAAATCCTACAGGTGGAGGAGCTAGAATTATATATTTGGATGAAGTGGAAGGAGATATTATTGATTCGGTATGGGATGATATTCCACCAGTAAACCCAGTGGCAAAAGATAGACAAAATTATCCGACCCAAAAGCCAGAAAATCTAATTTCAAGAATAATAAAGGCATCAACAAATGAAGGTGATTTGGTTTTTGATTGCTTTATGGGTTCCGGTACAACACAGGTTGCTGCCAATAATCTTGGAAGAAGATATTTAGGTGCGGATATAAATCTTGGTGCTATACAGACTACAACAAAGAGATTATTACAGATAGGCCAGAATGGAACAGCGTTAGAGAGTGGATTTGAAGTATATAATGTAAATAATTATGAGTTCTTCCGTAATCCAGTAGTAGCAAAGGAATTAATCATTGATGCACTTGGAATTCAAAAATATGATTCTTCAACGGTATACGATGGAGAATTAGATGGCTATATGGTTAAAATCATGCCAACAAATCGAATTGCGACTAAGGCCGACCTTGAAGAATTAAAGGCAAATTTACCATACAAGACTTTTGAAAAAAGAAAAGAAGATAATCCCGGGGCTGTAGTTGAGAGAATAAAAATTGTGTGTATGGGGCATGAAGCTGATTTGAAGGCTTCACTGGAACAGGAGTTATCAGCGTACAAGCTTGATATAGAAATAGTAGATATTCTAAGAGATAAGTCAGATTTGCAGTTTAAAAGGGAAGCGGATGCAAATGTTGTAAAAGAAAATAGTAAGTTGACAGTGAAAGAATTCTATCCAATGAATCTTTTGCAAAAATTAAGCTTGCAAAAGGAATCTGTAGAAGATTGGAGACAGCTTGTTGAATCAATCTTTGTAGATTGGAATTATGATGGAGAGACTATGAGACCAGAAGTGTGTGATATTCCGGGAAAAGATGATTTAGTGGCTGGAGTATATGAGATACCAGACAGTGCAGGCCGAATAAAAATAAAAATTACGGATTTACTTTCGGAATCACTTGAAATGGAGGTATAAAGATGGCAAAAGAAGCAGGAATGGAATTTGCCTTTTTTGAGTTCCTTCACTCTTTTTACAAGGAAAGCAAAGGTAGAATTCGTAATAATTATAAGGCGGTGACAAAAAAATATTTAGATTATAATGATAAGGAAAAGAATCCAGATGCATTTTTAAGAAAACCGCAGTTTGAAGCACTTGAAATGTATGTTTTTATTAAAGAGTTTATGGACAATGCTCAAATGTATCAGATTTTTGATGATTGGTCTAAACGAAATGGAATCTTTGCGAATAGATACTATTATGATGACCAAGGACAGCAGACTTTATTTGATGTTTATTCACCAAAACAGTATCATGATTATTTTTTACAGATAAAAAAATATGCCGAAAATTATCCGAATTATATTTATGCTTTAACGATGGGATTGGGAAAAACAATTTTGATGGCGACATGTATTTTTTATGAGTTTTTACTGTCATCGAAATTTCCAACAGATAACAGGTATTGTCATAATGCCCTTGTATTTGCTCCAGATAAAACAGTATTACAATCATTAAAAGAGATAGTGACATTTGACAAGAGTAAAGTGGTTCCACCAGAATATATTGGTGTTTTAGATGCAAATATAAAAGTGCACTTTTTGGAGGATACAGGAACAACTTTGAATACTCTGGATGGATCAAAGTATAATATTATTGTATCAAATACACAAAAAATTATATTGAAAAGACAGCGTAAAGAGAAATCAGCGGTTGATAAACTTTTTAATGGTGATATTCCGGGACAATCAGTATTAGATGATGTATTAGGAATGCTACAGGAAATTAGTGACGATGCTAGTCTTATGTCAAATCAGAGATTTGAGAAGTTAATAAGATTAAAACAGATGGGTATTTTTGTAGACGAAGCACATCATATGTTTGGTGCAGACTTAGAGAAAGCGCTTCATAAAGGAGGTACAGCCACTAGTTTAAGAACGACAATCAATGAATTAGCCACAGAACTGGAAAGTCAAGGAAGTAGAGTTGTAGCGTGTTACAATTTTACAGGAACACCATATGTTGATAATAAAATTCTTCCAGAAGTAGTTTATGCATATGGTCTCCAAGCTGCGATTCAAAATCATTTTCTAAAAGAGACTAGCGTTATCGGATATAGTAATGTTAAGAGCAAAGAATTTTTAAAGGCAATTATTAAGGACTTCTGGGAAAAATATGGGAACAAGGAATATGAAGGTTTAGTTCCTAAGATGGCTATTTTTGGAGCCGAGATTGCTGAGGTTGAAAAAGAAATTCGTCCAGTTGTAGAGGAAGTGTTATCTGAATTAGGAATTTCATTAGATACGATTCTTGTTAATGTTGGAGATGATAAGCTAACAAAATCAGAAGATATCAGAGATTTCAATAACCTTGATATTGTTGGAACACAAGGTAGCAAGAAACAGTTTATATTACTTGTCAATAAAGGTCGTGAGGGATGGAATTGTCGTTCATTATTTGGTGTTGCATTATTTAGAAGCCCTAAATCTAAGGTGTTTGTTCTTCAGGCTACAATGAGATGTTTGAGAAAGATTACAGAAGAACAACAGACAGCAACCGTATATTTATCTAAAGAAAATATGGATATTCTTGATGATGAATTAAGAAAGAATTTCCGTACAAATATTGAAGAACTTAAAAATAAGAGCAATACAAACAGAAAGAAAGTTCCGGTTAGAGTTGTAGAACCACCAAAGACAATTAAAATGCACAGACTTCATTTTGAGTATTCAATCGCTGATAAAAATGTATCTGATCAACTCGAATTTGGATTACTTGATTTAGAAACAGAAACATATGATGCCACAATGTATGTAAAGGAAGGAATCTCGACTGCATCCGTAGTGCGCGAAAGTACGGTAAATTACATGGTTGATAAGAAGGAATATTCTGAAATTACACTTGTTGCTGAAATTGCAAGATATTTTCCCAATATCCGTTGTACTGATATTGCACATATGCTTCGGAACTCCAAAGAAGGAATGCCAACAATTCTTGTTATGGTGAATGAACATAATGAAATAATACATGATAAATTGGTACCTGGTATCTTTGACTCTCTATACGAGGTCAAAAAAGATATTATTAAAGAAAATGTGGATGTTCAATTACTAAAAAAACCAAAGCAGGGTGGGTATTATGAGTTTAGCGGAAATGAGGAATTGATTGTTTCAAAAGACTCTAAGGATTCGGTTGTCGTAAATAATAAAGATAAGAGCTTCCATGCGGATACTTATGTATTTGATTCAAAACCAGAACTTCAACTGTTCCTACAATTACTATCAGACAAACGGGTAAAAGAAACTTATTTTACTGGGATGTTCACCAGCGAACAGACGGATTTCTATGTGCCTTATGTTGATCCTGAATCAAATAGATTGAGAAAATATTATCCGGATTTCCTTGTGGAAATGGATGATGGAACCTATATGATTCTTGAAGTAAAAGGTGATAATATGCTTGATGATCCAATTGTAAAGGCAAAGAAAGCGGCGGCAGAAGAAGTAGCAGTTGAGAGTGCCATGAAATATGAGATTCTTGCTGGTAGTGAGATTATGAAAGGAAAGGCAAAAATATAAATATCTGTTTAATTAGATAAGAAGGGACCTATGATGAAATTTACAGCAATTGGAGTACATGAGGGAGATAGTTTTTTTCTGGAATACGATAATAAGAAAATATTAGTTGATGGAGGAGTTAAACAGGATGAAGTAGCGAAGTATTTAGCAGATAATGGATTATCATCAAAATTTTTGGATGTTATAATTTGTACCCATTATGATTGTGATCATATCAATGGGATTGTGGGATTATTAAAAAATGGTTTTGATTTTGATGAGCTTTGGTTGCCGGCCATAGAAGGGAAAATTATCTCGGAATTAGGGAATAAGACAACTCGAGAAATTATTTCTGCAATTAGTCAAGCTAGTCATATCGTATCTGGGTTTATAAAAGAAAAAGAGGAATCTGCTGACCGTATCTTGGATATGGATATTCCTTGCCAGGATGTTGATGAAAAACATACTGAGCACAAAAAAAAATCTGTAGATGTAGAAAGATATGAGAAGTCACAATATTACGAAGAAGAAAATATATTTGGGGTAGAACAACAAATTGATAAAGAGAAGGATAAAGATTTGAGAAAATCAAAAAACTTCTTAGAGCACATTGTATCCTGTGAAATGTGCTTTAATCGATTAGCTCCTTTTGTAGACATTGAAAAATATAAAAAATTATCTGCTGAAGATAAAGTTGTTTATTCTCAAATTTGGAATGAAATGGCACATGATTTAATAAAAAGGATTGAATACATAGATACCTCACATTTATATTCAGTTTGGCCTAAAGTGAGATGGTTGGAATATGAAAAGAATTTAGTAATGAATAAAATCTCTAAAAAATATGATTTATATGCTCTTAATTCAAATGAGGTTACAGTAGGTTTATATGGTGGATTCGAATTGTCACGCCTATTAGCGTATGAATATTGTATGAAATTACATTCAATATCTCCAATTAATCGAAAAAGCTTGGTATTCATGTTTCAAAATGAAAAATATCCAGATGTGCTTTTTAATGCTGATTCGAACCATAGTTTTTATTCATATAAAAAGGTTATTGAGCTAAAAAGAAATTCTATTGTAACTGCTCCACACCACGGGTCTTTTCATAACGAGCGAGTGTATGACAAGATAGTAGAGCATGGAAAACCTGTGAATGATTCAAAGCTAATATATATACGTAGTGATAAGA
>JAEWCQ010000006.1 GCA_023390555.1 Bacillota bacterium
ACCATATTGACTCATAAGTGCAGCTGTGTCAATTGCCAGGGCCGCATTCGTGCTCGGATTGGTCGCACCGGAGGGGATACAGCTCTCCGGAACCAGATACGCGATCTGACTGCTTTTTACACTGACCGATTCTCCCATCATGGTACTGCTTCCCACATATGCGTTCCCGGCAAGTATCAGTTTTGTCAGTCCGGTCATATACAGGCTGGCCTTTCCCTCCGTTGAAATACCGTTAATCAGTATGGAACTGCTGTAATCAGCAGGATTCTTTACAATATCCTGCTGTATGGAAGAAGCACTCTTCGACTGGGCTGCCTTTGCCGTGATCGGGTTGCCGTATCCATAATATTCTCCGTTCAGATCTGCTTTTGCATTTCCGGTCATTTCGAGGTCATCCGCCACATAGGTGCTGCCAAGTACCTTGAACTGCGTGTTGCTCTTAACGATGACATTCTGTGCCCAAAGCGCAACCTTCGATAGTGCCTGAAATCTGGCTCCGCTGTTCAGCGTCAGATCTCCTCTGCTAATGAGTGTATGGTTGGCTTCTACCGTCAGCTTGGAAGCATTTTCCACGGTCAGTCCATCTTCTCCCGCATAAGCATTTCCATCTACCGATATCGTTCCCGCGGCTGAAAGGAGCTGTGTATTTCCAACCAGACAATATCCCAGCAGATCCGGTGCGGAGGACGGCTGCGCAAAATTCATCTGTGGATAATGTAAGGTAATATCCGTCTTTATTTCGGATACATAGTCATCTGTACCATAGTACTTTAAATCTATATTTTTTAGAACCAATCCGCTGTCTGTCTGCGTGAATACCGGACTTAGGCCGGTCTCATCCTCCGTCAAGATTTTGGCTCCTGTTTTGGATGGTTCACGGTATTGCTGTTCAGCAGAAATATAACCGCTCAGTTTTGTGATGTCATACTTTGTCAGATCGGTGCTCTTACCGAGGCTGCTCTGCAGTTCCCTTTTGAATGCTGCATTAAATATCGTCTGGCGCTGTGAGTTCTGATAATTGGTATCCGCATATTTCTCCATTACTTCCACATATGCAGCCGCAGAAGCAGAAGAGACTTCCTGCTGAAGTCCGAGTCTGATTTCATCCATGGCTGCTTCCGCATCGTAAAAATTGGCCGTTGCATTTTTATTCACGGCTTTCATCTGCAAATTCATCAGACTCATAGCCAGAATCACAGTGACCAGTATGCTGACCAATGCCACGACACTGATTACAAGAATCAGCGAGGCTCCTCTGTTATCAGATCTTATCCTTCTCATATCCCGCATCCCACCTTCTATTGCAATGCTGTTCCTGACAGGGATGTGATCTTAGTTCCATCCATATCATCTACCTCTACCTCTATCTCATAAATCCGCGTATCTGCCTCTTCTTCTGTCTTATCCAGTGCATGCATACCAAATTTGGCCTGCATGGCAGTATAGGATAAACCTGTGCTGTTATAGAACAGACTGCTCCAGTCTGCCGCTTCCACATTGGTTCGTACCTTCGTGCATACCGGATCTGCTGCACTTCCCGCATGTACCATGCCCTCCCTGATCGTCAGATCAATGCTGCATGCAGCGTCTGTCTGCTTCACCAGATAAAGCTCCAGCGGAACTTCATCCGTATTATTGATTATGATATGATTCTTTACAGACGGTGTGAAAAAAATATAGACTCTCTGCAAATCACTTCCGTTGTTGACCGAACTATAGACAGGAATCGTCCTTTCCTGCACTTCACTTCCCGATGCCGTCTGATAACATAGCGTCTGGTTGACCTCATAGATAGAATTGCTGCAGGAAATATCAAATTCATAGTTCGTGACCAGCCCTGCCAGAATATTCGAAGGGGCCTGCATATAGTCAGGTGCCGAAGGATTATTCACATAAGCAATCACCGCTTCCGATGCCTCCGTCTCCGGCTGTACGTATATGGCATCTGTCATGGTATTCATCCGGTACAGTTCTGCCAGCCTTGCACTGTTATATGCGATTGCTGAACTCGCCGGTGTCTTATCCGAGGCGGACAGTGTAATGCTGACTTTATAGTTTTTTCCGTCCAGAAGATAGTGGTCATATCCGGTCGTATAGATATTTCCATATGTATTGGTTCCGGATGGGCTGACTCCCCCGTCCGCCTGATCGAGGCCAAGATAAACCACCACACCGTCGGCCTTAATGTCTTCTATGATATTCTCCGCCACAGTCGTTGCATTGAGAATTTCTCTTGATTTTGCATTTGTCTGAATGGACAGCACAAGCGAACGCAAAAAAGGAGCTGCACAAAGAACAAAGATTGCCATCGCTATCAGAATCTCTACCAGAGAAAATCCATGATTGTTTTTTGCAAATTTCTTCATTGCTCCCCTCTCCTTTTCCGTTGCCTAATTACTCCCCGAATTTGAAGCCGTATTTCCAAAAATATTATCTGTTCCAATTGAAACACCGTCTATCGTTTGCGGCGTATATGCTCTGTCGTTTCCGAACAGATAATACATATTTACCGTCAATGTTCCGGAAAGACGCCCTGTTTCACTGTTGTAGGTCAGCGATATATTTTCAATCGATTTGCTGTACTTTTCATTTTCCAGATTCCGCAGATAATCTTTGATTCCCTCGTAACTGATATCACAGGCAATTGCCATCGGAACCTTATACAAGAGCTTCCCACTGTCCTGTACATTATTTCCGTCCGCATTCATCGTGTAAGCCAGCAACGCATCCGGCATGCTCAGACTTGTAACCGTAAGATCATATTGCTTTTCCATATTGTATGCATAGAGGATCTCATCCTCTGCGGTGAGATTAGACGGAATACCGTCAAAAACCAGGTCCATCTCCTCCTTCATCTCTTTCGTCTGGCTCTCATAAGAAGACTGATTTGCTACCATTCCGCGCATCTGCTCTACCTGCGCTTCCAGCTGCCCCGCTTCCGACTTCAGACTTTCGTTATCGTTCTGCAGCGGAACAAACAGCAGACGGTAAACAAGAAAAATGAGAATCAATCCGCCCAGGATCAGCAGGAGCTTCTTTTCTCTGTCATTGATCTTAAGATTGATTTTACTGTTCATCTGACCCGCCCTCCTGTGCCGTTGATTCCGTAGGTATTTCGGTATCTGCTTCCGGATTTACATACAGACAGGTCACTTTTAAAGAGACTGATTTTACTCCCGCATCGTCGGTCGACTCGGTAATTCCATCTGTCTTTACCAGCTGAAATTCTTCGAAATTCTGTAATTCTTCAATCACTTTTGCCGCTTCCGGTTTGGAAGACACGGTCATATCCAGTGTCATGCCCGTACCATCGGAAGTCAGAGCAGATACCACTACGCTTTCCGGCAGACTCTGTTCCAGATTTTCAATCACATCCGCAAGCTGATCGCTTGTTGTAGCGGTTGCGTCCCCCATTGCAACGACATCGGTATATTGCGTCTGAGCCACTTCATAAGCACTGTAAATATCCTCGATATAAGAAAGGCTCTCTTTCTCTCTGCTCAGACTGTTTACATTTGATTTTAAGATCAGATGCGCCAGAAATGCGTAACCGGTCATTCCAATGCAGACAGCCGCGCAGATCAGGCAGAAGGTTCTTGCTGCTATCATTTCTTTTTTCTTTTTTGCCTCTAACACTTCTTCGCTTTGTTTTTCACCAAAGAGAAACGGCAGCGGTGCCAGGGTCGCTCCGTAGCAGGTAATATATTTATCAATCTCAATATTTTTCGGCAGAGCACTGATTCCGGATCGTTCCACCGTGAGTGCAAACACCTCCATCGAGAGCTCGTTGGTCAAAAGCTCTGCCAATCCCAGTATTCTTGCGGCATTGCCGATCAACGTACAGTATTTGAGTTCCACCCCGGCATTTCCGGATAAATAATAGTCAATGACACGGGCAATATTTCCGATGAGCGGACGCAGTGCTTCTGTCACTTCGTCCTTCAGTTTCGCCATTCTCTGATCCGTATCTGCACTGCTTTCATCCAGCCGGCAATTCAGCAGGCACTCATGTTCCATGATCTTACGTGCAAATTTGTACTCATGGTCAGCAAACAGGCCGGACTCTTCGATCAGCGACTGTGCCTCCGATACTCCGTAAAATATGGTACGCTGTATCTCCAGTTCGCCTTTATTTATAATGGTAATCATTGCAGAATCTTCATCGATCTTGACACTCAGAGAAAGGCTTTCCGGAACTGCGCGGCGCATCGTCTGAAAAATAGCGTTTCCGGTATATTCCAGTGAAACCAGTTCCAGCCCGCAGCAGGCACTGAGTTCCTCATAAGAACGTACCAGATCATTTGGTACGGCAAGCACGAACAGCTTCCGTTTTTTCTCTTTTTCCAGCTCCGGCAGACTGACGGTACGATATACCAGCTGATATTGAGACAGGTCTACCGGGAAATATTCCGAGGAATTTGCATTTAAAAGATCTTTGATCCGATTATCTTTTACATAAGGAATCTCAATTTCACGATTCGCAATCTTGCCTGAAGTAACAGAAAAGATGGCTTTTCTTGCCTTTACATTTTTTGTGGCCATTCCCTTTTGCAATATTTTCCGAAATTCTTCATTATTTTTAACAATCCCGTCACCAACCATACCGGCTGGTGTTGCAAATGAAAAGAATGTATAGATTTTCGGATTTTTCACCTGGTTTTCCATTTCCAGTACATGTGTTACATCTGTACCGATCTCAATACTCAATACTCTCATATTTCACCCTCACCATACCATCCACTTTTCTACAGTTTCAACTGGAAAATATACTGCCGCCAATGTGCTTTCTACTTGAAACTGTATCTTTGTATTACAGAAAAAGACCGAAATACCACTCAGACATCTGCGTTCCCCATAAGGCCGCAATCCAGATGCCGGCAGACAGATAAGGCCCCATAGCAAGTACATGCCCTTCTCCGCTGATGCGCATCCTGCAGATATGTATGACAGAACCGATGATGCAGCCCAACACAAATGCGAGTATAATCAGTTTCCATCCAAGGAGCAGACCAGCTGCCGCCATCAGTTTCACGTCTCCACCTCCAATGGCCCGTCCCTTTGAAAGAATCTGTAAAAGCAGTAAAAATGTACTTACCGCAAAAAAACCAATTACATAGTTCCCCAAATTCTCTGAATCCACTATGCACCGGATTACGCCGATGATAAAAATCAGCACATTGATCCCAAACGGGATCTCATAAGTACGAAAGTCAATGACACTCAGCACAATCAGTGCGGAGGTCAGCAGGCAGTAGAGAAAACTCTCTACTGTAAAATCTGTTACATAAAATACTATGACATAGAGCAATCCGTTCAGTGCTTCAACCGCAGGGTATTGAATTGACAGTTTTGTCCCGCACTTCCTGCATCTCCCTTTCAAGGAAAGGAAACTGAAAATCGGTATCAGATCGTACCATTTCAGCTGATACCCACAATGCATGCAATGAGAACTTTCCTTTACAATGTCTTCCCCATTTGGTATCCGATAGATACAGACATTCAGGAAACTTCCGATTACAATTCCAAATAAGAACACAAAGGCAGTTATGAGTATCAGCATTGGCGTCATAGATTTATCCCTCGCAGATTATTGTAAGCAATCTTAATCCCAATCAGAGCCACTGGCTACAGTTGGCACAAGTTCTGTTATAGTTGCATCAGTTATTGCTGTTGCCGCTGTTGATCCAACATATACTTTTACATTTCCAGAACTATCAATCGTATAGTAATAAGTGTAGCCACTTGCATTCTTAACTGTTGGCGTTCCCCCAACAACACTGTTGATATCTGCCAGTTTTCCGAAAGCAGTTGGTACCGTGCAGCCTGTTGTTGTTGTTCCATTTGCACCATCCTCAGCAATCTGCGCAGAGACTGCATCTGCAATCAGCTGGGCATTCTGTATATCCGATGATTTTTTCGAATTTCCAATATACTTAATAAACTGCGGTGCCAGCACCCCTGCCAGTATTGCCATAATGGCAATAACAATAATTAACTCCACCAATGAAAATCCTTTGTTTTTCTTTTTGCTCGCTTTCTTGTTCATAATCCATTCTCCTTTTTTCACTTTTATTTATCTTAAAATTCCATACCCTGCATATGAAATTTTAATTCCGACTTGAAATCGAAAAGCCGCTATGCCATATTTCCAATCTGGTCATACATGGAAAGCATCGGTGCCATAATCGAGGCAATCAGAACGAGAACAATTGCTGCCATCACAACAATGATCAGCGGTTCCATTGCTGCCATCACCGTCTGAGTGGTCATCTCCACTTCCTCATCGTAATAATCTGCCAGATTTTCCAGCATCTTTTCAATGTCTCCGGTTTCCTCCCCAATGGATAACATATGGACCACCATCGGCGGGAACAGCTTGCCATACATCAGCGGTTCCGAAAGAGGCACCCCCTTGGAAACTTCCTCCCTTGCCGTCTGCAGCTGCCTTTTAAACAGGACATTATTCATCGTTTTACCTACCGCATCAATTGCGTCGATCATCGGAATACCCGCATACATCATCGTGCTTAACGTCCTTGCAAACTGTGCGGAATACGTTTTCACATTCAATCTGCCAAACAGCGGAATCCGGATTGCCATCCTTCCAAACAGCGTTGCTCCGGAATCGGTCTTCCTATATTCCCGAATCACAAGCACAAACAAAATCAATCCGCCCAACATCAGATACCAGTAGTTTCGGATGGCTTCACTCATTGCAAGCATTGCAAGTGTAATCCCCGGCAATTCCATATCATATCCCTGAAACATATCCACATAATTCGGTATGACATAAGTGACCATGACAATGACGATAACGGTCGCCACCACACCGAGCACGCAGGGATACATCAAAGATTTCTTCATAAGACCCTTTAGCTTGGCACTCTTTTCAAACTGTGTTGCCATCCGGGAAAATGCCACTTCGATGCTGCCGGAGGTCTCTCCAGCAGCTACCATATTGACCAGCATAACCGGAAAGACTTCGCTCTGATGACGCATGGCCTCCGACAGGGTATGCCCCTTTTCTACCTCTGTCCGTGTCGCCCGAATTGCATTTGCAAGCCTTTTATTCTCGGTCTGCTCCGACAGCATTCCCAGTGCATCGATGATCGTAACGCCCGCTCCCACCATGCTGACGAACTGTCTGCAGAATACACTCAGATCTCTCGGCTTGATCCCTTTATGGATATGAAACTCAATATCCCTGCCGAGAACACCGACCTCTTTGATATCAATCGGTACCATTCCTTCTTTTTTGATCTGCTCCCGTGCCTCTTCTAAGGCACCTGCATCAATACTGGCCTTTTTCTCTCTCCCCGTTTTGTCAACTGCTATGTACGAATAAATCGGCACCTTGCTTTCCCCCTTTAAAACAATGTGACTTTCTGCGACATCGCGGCAGGTTCCTGTGCAAAACTGACTGCACTCTCTGCAGATATCAGGCTTTTCATATATAACTCATAAATCGCATCATCCATCATCTGCATCCCCAGTTTTTTGCTGGTCTGAACCATCGATGGAATCTGAAAGCTTTTCCCCTCACGAATCAGGTTCCGAATCGCTGGTGTTGCCAGCATCACCTCATATGCTGCAACCCTGCCGCCACCCTCTTTCGGCAAAAGCTGCTGTGCAATGATTCCCTCCAGCACACCCGCAAGCTGTACTCTCGTCTGTTGCTGCTGATATGGCGGAAATACATCAATAATACGATCGACCGTCGAAGCCGCATTGTTGGTGTGCAGGGTAGAAAATACCAGATGTCCCGTTTCCGCGGCTGTAATGGCAATTGTAATGGTCTCCAGATCACGCATCTCTCCAACCAGTATCACATCCGGATCTTCCCGAAGTGCTGCACGCAGCGCATTCGCATAGGACAACGTATCGTATCCGACTTCACGCTGAAGTACCATAGATTTGTTGTGACTGTGGAGATACTCGATCGGATCCTCCAGTGTAATGATTGTTTTCGCATAGCTCGTTGCTATAATATGTATCAAAGCGGCCAGTGTCGTCGATTTTCCGCTGCCGGTCGCGCCGGTCACAAGTACCAGACCTCTTTTCTTATTCGCCAGGTTTAGTACCGAATTCGGAATCCCAAGCTTTTGGGCGTTGGGAATCTCAAACGAAAGAATGCGAAGTGCAATTGCATAAGTACCTCTCTGACGAAACACATTAAAACGCACCCGGCTAAAACCTGCGATCGAATACGCAAAATCCAGTTCCCCATTTCTCTGTAATTCTGCGCTCTGCTCCTCTGTCAGCATTGGCTTGATCAGCTCTTCAATCTCAAACGGTTTGATCTTTTCATCTGATGCAGGAACCAGCTCTCCGTCAATGCGGTACATAACAGGACTCCCTGGAGCTAAGTGTATGTCCGAAGCCCCTCTTTCATTCCCCTCTTTTAAATAGGTCTCTATTTTCCCCATATAACCTTCTCCCAAATATAGAAACGAAGCTGTCCGTCATTCGTCTGCAGACACTCCTATCATTTCCGATATGGCTGTAATACCGTCCAATACCTTTTTTTTCGCTCCCATGGAGAGCGTAACCATCCCATGTTTTACCGCTTCCGCTTTGATTTCCTCCGAATTCGCCTGTCTTGCGATCATGGATTTCAGCTCGGGTGTAATTTCCATCATTTCATATACGCCGGTCCTCCCGCGATAGCCTGTATTACTGCAAAGCGGGCATCCCTTTGGTTCAAAAATCGTCACGTCATCCAGCTCTGTCAGTCCGAGCAGCCCGCGTTCCGTTGCATCCGGCTTTTTCGGCCTTTTACAGTCCGGACACAGTTTCCGTACAAGCCTCTGTGCAATCACGCCAATCATCGAATCGGCAAGCAGATAACTCTCCACTCCCATATTAATCATTCGTGAAATCGTTCCCGGTGCGCTGTTAGTGTGGAGCGTACTCACTACAAGGTGTCCTGTTATGGACGCCTGAACTGCAATTTCAGCAGTCTCCTCATCTCGGATTTCACCAATCATGATGATATCCGGGTCCTGACGCAGAATCGATCGCAATGCCGAGGCAAATGTCATGTCAGCCTTTGCATTTACCCTTACCTGATTCACGCCGTCTATATTTGCCTCTACCGGATCTTCTACGGTAATGATATTCACATCTTCCCTGTTAATTTCGCTGAGCGCGGTATAAAGTGTGGTTGACTTTCCGCTTCCCGTAGGCCCGGTCACGAACAGGATACCATTGGGATGTGCCAGCATTTTGTCAAAAAGCGTCAATTCGCGATCGGTAAATCCCAAATCCTTTTTATCACGGGTCAATGCTCTTTTCTGTGCCAGACGCAGTACACATTTTTCTCCGTATACAGTCGGCAGAACCGATACACGGATATCGTATTCCACACGATCCACAGTCAATGTGATCCTTCCGTCCTGTGGCTTTCTCTTCTCGGAAATATCCATGCCGCCGATGATCTTGATTCGTGCCACAATTGCCTGCAGCATCTGAATATCATAGCTTCCCTTCTCGTATAAAGCTCCATCGATCCGGTAACGGACACGGACACGGTTCTCCAATGCTTCAATATGTATATCACTGGCCCGCTGTCTGGCGGCCTGTTCAATCATTGCCTTTACCAGAAGTACAATCGGTGCCCTTGTAACATCCTCATCCTCTTCTGCATTTTCCTGCTGCACTTCCCGCAGCCGGCGCTCTCTTGCAAACTCCTGCACCACACGCATCGCCTCACTGCTGCCGTAAAAACGATCGAGCGTCAGCATGATATCGTGGGTTGTAGCTATCACAGGACGTACCTGCAAACTGGTTATAATAGAAAAATCATCTATTCCGCGCATATCCATAGGATCCGCCATGGCAACCCTGACTTCGTTCAAATTATTCGCGCTAAAGCCAATAGGCACCATAACATGCTTGCGCAAAATAGATGCATCTGCTAATTTCAATATATTATCTTCAAGTTGAATTCCATTTAATGATACAATCTCAAGACCAAGCTGCCTGGACAACGCCTTTGCAATCTCAGTCTCATTGGTATAGCCAAGATCAACAAGAACTTCTCCCAATTTCTTGTCCTTTTTCTTTGCTAATGCATCCTCCAATTGTTCCTCGGTTATGATATACTCTTCTAAAAGCATATCCCCCAAACGTTTCTTTTTCTTTAAGTCTGCCATCTTATTCCCCTGTAAATTTTCTATTTTTATTCTAAATTAAGCAGAACTGTAAGCCGGGTTATGTCGTGAATGATCATCTATCTAGGATAACTGTTGCCAGCTACCTCAAGCGACCTACCTAAAGCTGGCGGGCCACGTCAACGCTTTTATCTGGTCTTGCTTCGAATGGGGTTTACATGTGCCCTTTCTGTTACCAGAAAGGCGGTAGTCTCTTACACTGCCCTTCCACCCTTACCGGTTTCCCGGCGGTACATTTCTGTTGCACTTTCCTTGGAGTCGCCTCCACCGGACGTTATCCGGCATCCTGCCCTTTGAAGCCCGGACTTTCCTCGTCTGCGGTCTTTCGACACATGCAGCCGCGATCATTTATTCTACTTAATTCAGTTTTTAGAAAACATTATAAAACAGCTAACGTTTATATATTATATTATACACAATTTCCAAATTTTTGCAACTTATTAAAGTGAAAACTCATTTTTGATTTATACATCAAAGCAGCTCCCGCCGATAAATTCTCTCAAAATTGAGTTTTTACTTATATTATCGCTCGGCACCGGAAGAAAGTAGTCCAGAAACTTCAGCAGTCTCTTCGCTTCCAAATATTCCGGGCAGTTTTTATCGATTGCAAAAAGCAATGGCTCCGCATATTGTTTAAGCACTGCAAGCTCATAGATCAGTGCAGAGTTAAACATGACATCCGCCTCTTCCTGAAACGGAAAAATATTCTTCTCTTCACCGCGCCTCACGGAATCCCACATGGCAATCGTTTCTTTTGCAGGTGTCGCTCTCGTTCTTGCATCTCTCACAATGCGGCGGATGAGTCTGCCGTCTGTTGTCGGCAGACAGTTATGTTCATCGATATCCAACTGGGTCAATGCGCTGATATAGATTTTAAACTTACTGGACTTCGGCAGGGAATAGGAGAGCTTGTCATTCAGGCCGTGGATTCCCTCAATCACCAGAATATCTTCCGGTCCCAGCTTCATTATTCTGCCCCGTTCTTCACGTTTTCCCGTCTTAAAATTAAACACCGGAAGCTCCACTTCTTTTCCGGCGAGCAATTCGCCCATATCGTGATTAAAGCGCTCAATATCCAGAGCCTCCAGACACTCATAGTCCGGTGTCCCGTCTTCCTCCCGCGGCGTCATGTCCCGGTCGACGTAAAAATCATCCAGCGGTACCGGATGCGGTTTCATGCCCTGTGCACTCAGCTGTATCGACAGCCGATGTGAAAATGTCGTCTTTCCGGAAGAAGAAGGTCCTGCGATCATAACAAATTTTTTATCTTTCGCCTTGACGATCTGCTCTGCCAGCTGCCCGATTTTCTGTTCCATCAAAGCTTCCTGAATCAGTATAATGTCCTGGATACTTCCATCCGCAATCTTGTCATCCAAGGCTCCTATGGTTCCGACATCCATCGTCTTTCCCCATGCAGAAGATTCCTTCAACGTCCAGTACAGTTTTTCAGATGCCGAAAATTCATCCACCATTCTTGTATTTTTGCCGGGATATAAGAGCATAAAGCCTTCCTGATATACGATCAGATCAAAATATTTCAGGTAGCCGGTCGAAGGAAGCATATATCCATAAAAATAATCTTTATAATGATCGAGTTCATAGACATTTACTCTCGATCCTCTGCGATAACGGAACAGACGCTCCTTGTCTGTCATGCCAAGCTTTCCGAACAGCTCCACCGCATCATCCGTATGCATGCTCCGCTTATTGATCGGAATGTCCTGATCGCACAGACGCATCATTTCCATCTTCAGCATCAGCACCACTTCCTGTGTGACCGTGATATCTCCATGCAGTTCACAGTAATTGCCATGTCCGATCGAATGATGTACACGCACAGTCACGCCTCTGTCCCCATAGAGATTATGCACCGCTTTCTGCATAAGAAGTGTCACACACCTGCGATAGGACTTTCTTCCTGCTTCATCCGCAGTCGTGATAAATGTAAGTTCTCCCTCGCGGTCTATTGCCTTATTCAGCTCCTGCAGATGATTCCCCACCTTTGTAAGTACGATGTCATTCTCGTAATCCTTCTGATACTCTTTTGCAATATCCAAAAACAGCGTTCCCTCCGGATAGGTCTTCCGCTCCTCTCCGATTTCAAACACGTATGTCTTTCCTTCCATGTTATCCCCAGCTTTCTTCTCAAACGATTCCTGTTCTGCAGAAATTTCTGCTAGATCACCTGAAACGGTGATTTTTCCATTCCTTTCATTATTATAACATTTTCCAGCTTTTTATTCAGGAAATCTTCCATATAGTCACTGAAAATCTGCTCCAATCCGTAATGCCCTGCATCTATAATCGTTAACCCCTGTTCCACGGCATCTATTCCGTCATGATGATCGATATCCCCGGTAATCAGAACATCTGCTCCGGCACGCAGGGCGTGTTTGATTTCACTCTTTCCGGAACCAGGCGATATTGCCGCCTTCCGTATTGCCGCATCCATATCACCAAATACCTTGACATGTTCCAGTTGAAAATCTTTTTTCACCTTGTCTGCACACTGCAGTAATGTCATGACATCCGGCAGCAGTCCCACCTGGCCGATGCCCAGAACTTCTCCTTCGACTTCTCCGGTATATTCCAGCACCTGACATTCCGCAAGGCCCAGCCGCTTTGCCGCCTCTGTTGCCATTGTGCGCACATCAAAATTCGTATGCATCGCATAATAGGAAATATCCGCACGTACCAAAGACAGTATTTTCCTTCCAATAAAATCATCGGACGTGATGTGCTTTATCCCCCTGAATATCATGGGATGATGTGTGATCAACATGTCCGCTTCCCGATCTGCAGCCTGCCGTATCACATCCTCCGTCGCATCCAGTGCCAGCATGATCTTCTTTACCTGTTTTTCTTTTTTGCCAACCAAAAGGCCGACATTATCCCAATCACAGGCACTGTCAGGCTCCCACTGTGCCTCTATGATCCGAATGATTTCTCCGCAGTACATGATTCCCCCATCTCCTCTCTGGCCTCTCGAATCCGTTCCAGTTTTTCCTGAATTTCACAATGTCGTGCTGCTGCCGTTTCACTGTCTTTTTGTTTTAAAAGGGATTCCCTTATCCGGAAAAGCTGTGATTCCTCTTTCTCCAGAAATGCCCGTAAGACCGGATGGTTCTGCTGAATCAGCTGTTTGCCGTAGCGGTCATAAATAATCTTTCTGTTCGGCTCCCGCTGCTCACCCGAATGGACACATCGGAACATAAAATAGTATTTCCCATCCTCATAAACGATTAGATTTTGAACAATCTCAAATCCTTTGTCTTCCACATACCTGCGAACCTGCTCAATATCAGACTGAGGCTGTAAAATCAGTTCTTTTACAGCCTCCAGCTTTCCAAAACTTTCTTCCAATATACGCAGCACCAGTCCGCCGCCCATACCCGCGATGATAATCGTTTCCGCTTCCCCGGTCTTCAACCATTTTAATCCGTCCGATCGTCTTGTAACTATGTAATTGTCCATCTTTTCTTCTAAAATATGCTCTCTGGCCCGCAAAAGCGGTCCTTCATTCACATCCATGGCCAGTGCCGCAGGTATCCGGTGATTCTGCACCAGAAAAATCGGTATATAGGCATGATCCGTTCCAACATCACAGACACGATTCCCTGTAGTGACAAGATCCGCTACTGCCTGTAATCTCTTCGAAAGTTTTACCATTGTTTTACTCCAGATAATCTTTTAATTTGCGGCTTCTGCTTGGATGACGAAGTTTGCGAAGCGCCTTTGCTTCAATCTGACGTATACGCTCACGTGTTACATTAAATTCTTTTCCAACTTCTTCCAGCGTTCTTGCACGTCCGTCCTCCAGACCGAAACGCAGTGTCAATACCTTCTGCTCCCGCTCTGTCAGTGTCTCCAATACCTCCTGTAACTGTTCTTTTAACAGCGTAAATGCTGCCGCATCCGCCGGAACAGGCACATTGTCATCCTGAATAAAGTCTCCCAGATGAGAATCCTCTTCTTCACCGATTGGTGTTTCAAGCGATACCGGTTCCTGTGATATTTTTAAAATCTCACGTACACGGTCTACCGGCATATTCATCTCCTCTGCAATCTCTTCCGGGGTAGGTTCACGCCCGAGTTCCTGTAGTAACTGTCTGGAAACACGAATCAGTTTGTTGATTGTTTCTACCATATGAACCGGAATACGAATCGTTCTTGCCTGATCGGCAATCGCTCTGGTTATCGCCTGACGAATCCACCATGTCGCATAGGTGGAGAACTTGTAGCCCTTCCGGTAATCGAATTTTTCGACAGCTTTAATAAGACCCAGATTGCCTTCCTGAATCAGATCCAGAAACAGCATTCCACGCCCTACATAACGTTTTGCAATACTTACGACCAGACGGAGATTCGCTTCGGCAAGACGTTTTTTTGCATCCTGATCCCCAATCTCCATTCTTTTTGCAAGTTCGATCTCTTCTTCCGCACTCAAAAGAGGCACCTTACCAATCTCTTTTAAATACATACGAACCGGATCTTCAATCGAAACACCGTCTGGAATCGAGAGATCGATTTTCTCCACTTCCACTTCGTCTTCTTCGTCCAGAATGATATCATCATCTACATCGTCATCATCATCGGTGATACGCAGCACATCAATGTTATGCAATTCCAGAAAATCAAGGATTTTCTCAAACTGCTCTGCATCGAGTTCCATATCACGAAAGAAGTCATTGATTTCCTGATACTCCAGAATGTTTTTTCTTTTTTTAGCCAGTGCCAGCAATTCCTGCAGTCTCTCGGAAAACCGCGCCATTTTTTCCTCTTGTGCCGGTTCTTCTTTGACACTTTTTTCAATTTTCGTACTTTTTGTTGTCTTCTTTTCTTCCATTCTTTTCATCCTCTCAGGTTTTTCACCAAAGCTAGTTTATATTCTGTCCTTAATCGATAGAAATATGCAGTTTCTCTAATTTCTCCAGCTGCCGCTTGTCTGCGACCAGCTGCTGTAAGCCTTGTATATCGGCGGGTGCAAGATTTGTCGAGCGGTAATTGATGCTGTTTTGCTTCACACGCAGAATCGTTTCTTTCAACGCTTTTTCCCTGTCTGACTTTGTCTCAATTTCATGAATTCTCGCATGAAACAGCTCCGCAATTTCTCTCTGATCCTCTTCATCTTCGAACATACTGATGATCTTCGCAGGATTCAGAGTGCCGTTTTCCTGCTGTTCATACAGAAGTTTTGCTGTTCTGCGGAAGATGTCTTCCGTAAAATCGTCCGGTGCAATATATTGACAAATGACCTGAAACAGTCTTTCTTCCTCAATCATCCAGGTAAGTACCAGCTTCTGGGACTGCCGCATGCCATCCTCTTTTTTCTTTTTTTCCTGAACACCTGATTTCAGCGGCGGCTTTTCTCTGACCACTCCGCCTATGGTTCCTAGGTGGTTCACCAGGTTTCTCAGATTTTCATAGCCCATTTTGTACTTTGCCGCAACTGCTTCAATATAGTTACCGCGTTCCAGATCCTCGGTAAAATTCAAAAGCTTTTTTGCAACTTCATTATAAAAAGTTGTCTTGCTCTCTGGATCTTTCATATCATAATTCTGCTCCAACACCCGGATTTCAAACATAAAACTGTTTTCCGCCTGTTCGATCCTCTCCTGATAAGCCTCTGCTCCGAGCGCTTTTATAAACTCATCCGGATCTTTATGCGGTTCCATATGAATGACCTTTGCCGTCAAACCGACTTCTTTTAAAATCGGAATTGCCCGAAGCGCTGCCCGGATACCGGCGCCATCACTGTCAAATGTAAGGTATACCTCACTTGTATAACGTTTCAGAAGATTGGCATGTCCAATCGTAAATGCCGTTCCGAGTGCTGCCACGGCATTATCGAATCCAGCCTGATGCAGGGCAATTACATCCATATAACCTTCACAAAGCAAGATCTGCGGTTTCTTGCTCAGCCTGGCAAAATTGAGCCCATACAGATTCCGGCTCTTATCAAAGATCCTTGTCTCAGGGGAATTTAAATATTTCGGCTCACCATCCCCCATCACTCTTCCGCCGAATCCTATCACTTTATTATGTACATCCATAATCGGAAACATGGCACGATTCCAGAACTTATCCCTTCCGCCGCGGCTCTCATCAATAGTTACAAGCCCCGTGTCCTTTAAAAGTCCATCCTCATAGCCCTGTCCTCTCAAATAGCGGTATAGACCATCGCTGTACTGGTCGGAATACCCAAGGCCAAATTTCTGGATCGTCGCATCCGATAGTTCCCTGTGATGAAAATAATCCAGTGCCCGTCTGCCCCGCTCACCGCGCATCAGCAGATAGTAATATTTCGCTGCCACCTTATGGATTTCCAACAGCAGCTGACGCCTGTCTGCCTCTTTCTTTGCCTGTGAAGAAAGCTCCTCCTTCGGCAATTCCATTCCAACCCGCTCTGCCAGCGCCTGCATTGCCTCCTGAAATGTATAATTTTCATACTGCATCAAAAAAGTGAAGACATTTCCTCCCGCTCCGCAGCCAAAGCAGTAATACATCTGCTTTCCCGGCGATACGGAAAAAGATCCGGTCTTCTCATTATGAAAAGGACACAGCCCAAAATAGGTGCTTCCTTTTTTCTGCAGCCTCACATAACCCGAAATCACATCCACGATATCATTGCGCGAACGAACTTCCTCCACCAGTTCATCTGAATAATATGCCATCTGTTAGTTCACCTGCCAAGCTTTCGGAACATAGTATTCCATAAATTTTGCTGTTGCATACTGATCTGTCATTCCTGCAATGTAATCACACACCGCACGGTCTTGTTTCTCTCCCTCCGCAATCATCGTTGTGAATTGTGAAGGCATATCCATCGGATGCTCCATGTAGAAATAGAAAAGACGTTCCAATAGTTCCTTTGCCTTTACTTCTTCCCCTTTCGCGACCGGATTTTTATACACATTCGTAAACATGAATTTACGCAGATCCTGCATTGCCTGCAGGACATCCGGTGACATGATAATATCATTTTTATCCATACTGTTCGTAATAATATTATGTATCAGGGTGTCCAGACGCGTCGTGGTCGTGTCACCCAGAATTTTACGCATTTCAAACGGAATATCCTCTTCTCGCAAGATTCTTCCGCGAATCGCATCATCAATGTCATGGTTAATATATGCGATTTTATCGGAAAACCGGACAATTTTTCCTTCCAGCGTATTGGGCATCGTGCTTGTCTGGTGATTTTTGATCCCATCCCGGACCTCCCAGGTAAGATTCAGTCCCTCACCGTCTTTTTCCAGCTTTTCTACAATTCGCACACTCTGTTCATTATGCCGAAACCCGCCTTCACACAAATGATTCAGCACATACTCTCCTGCGTGTCCGAATGGCGTATGTCCCAGATCATGTCCAAGCGCAATTGCCTCTACCAGATCTTCGTTCAACCGCAGTGCCTTGGCAATCGTCCGCGCATTCTGTGACACTTCAAGCGTATGTGACAGCCTCGTCCTGTAATGATCTCCCCTTGGTGTCAAAAAGACCTGCGTCTTATTTTTCAATCTACGAAATGCCTTGCAGTGCAGGATCCGGTCTCTGTCACGCTGAAACACCGGTCTGATATCGCATTGCGGCTCCGGGCGGTCCCTGCCTATCGAATTCTCACTCAGGGTCGCATAGGGACTCAGTGCGGTATGCTCCAGTCTCTCCATCCTTTCCCGAATCGTCATCTTTTTCTGCTCCTTCCTGCCTGCTTACATCTCTTTGTAAAACACCTTTACTTTATTATTCGGTGCAGTCTTATCATTTCCTTTATTTTTTTAATACTTTCCTTTTTTACCTGCAATAAATCTTACCGCTTTGTAAACCGGTGTCTCCATCTGCCTCTTTACCTGTTTTAATTCTGCACGAATTGCAATGCTCTGCGGACAGTGCTTTTCACATTTTCCGCATCCGATACACTTTGATGCATTGGTTGGATTCGTCTTTAAGGTGGTGCACATGATATACGTTTTCATTCCCGTATACCAGCTGTCCGTATACCTGGCATTATATGCGGCAAAACAGGTCGGAATGTCAACTCCCTGCGGGCAAGGCATGCAGTAACTGCATCCGGTACACGGAACTTTGATGTGACGGTTAATTTCTTCCTTTACGCTCTCTATGACATATTTCTCCTCTTGCGTAAAGCTGTCAGCCAACGCCTCATCCGCGATTCTTGTGTTTTCCTCTACCTGCTCCAGGTCATTCATTCCGGATAAAATCACATTGACCTGCGGATGATTCCAAATCCAGCGTAATCCCCATTCGGCGGGACTGCGTTTCGGTTCCGCCTCTTCAAAGATCTTTTTAGCTCCTGCCGGAAGCGCATTTACAAGTCTGCCTCCCCGCAGCGGCTCCATAATAATGACCGGAAGCCCTTTTTCATGCGCGTAATTAAGCCCGGCAACCCCAGCCTGTGTATATTCATCCATATAGTTGAACTGTATCTGACAGAAATCCCAGTCATAGGCATCGACAATCTTAACAAACTGCTCTGACCCGCCATGAAAGGAAAATCCAATGCTGAAGATCTGCCCAGCTTTCTTTTTACCCGCAATCCATTCCACAATCCCAAGGTCTACAAGCCGCTGCCAGGTCGCCACATCATTGAGCATATGCATCAGGTAATATTCAATATGATCTGTCTGTAGCCGCTGCAGCTGTTCCAGAAAATAACGTTCCATATCCTCTATTTTTTTCACATAATAGTGCGGCAGTTTCGTTGCAATATTCACTTTATCCCGGTATCCCTTTGACAGAAATTTTCCAAGGCATTCCTCACTTCCACCATAAGTATATGCGGTATCAAAATAGTTTACGCCTTGTTCTATGGCCATAGCCATTTCAGTTTCGGCCTTACGCTGGTCAATCGCGGTTCCTTTTTTGGAATAGCGGAGACATCCGTAACCTAAAACAGATAACTGCTGTCCGTTTTTCTGATTCATCCTGTACTGCATAAATGCCCTCCTCTTCCATTGTGGAATAGCGTCCACTAATGCCACCACTATTGATACGCTTATACGTGTCAGAAAATCACAGTCTTGATTTTATAAACCTGCTAATGTTTCATTATCTGACAAAATACCTGCTTTTACAAGAACTACTTTCATAATATTTGAATGCTAAATCAATGGAAAAACCAAAAACAAAATAAGGAAACCTCTGTTCAAAAGGTTTCCTTATCTTAACTTCATGCGGAAGATGGGACTTGAACCCACACAAGCGCAATGCTTACAAGATCCTTAGTCTTGCTCGTCTGCCAGTTCCGACACTTCCGCAAATCGTGTTGACTTGTTGTCACGACGACTATGCAATAATATCAAATGGTCTTAATTTTGTCAATGACTTTTCTTAATTTTTTTATTTTTATTTTTTTCTACATTTTTTTAAATTTACCACTTGACTTATTGTCAAAAAAAAGATAGAATAGCTCTTGCAGGTTCGCTTGCAGGAGTGGCGGAATAGGCAGACGCGCAGGCTTCAGGTGCCTGTGGTAGCAATATCGTGTGGGTTCAAGTCCCATCTCCTGCACTACTTGGAAGTCCCGTAAGTCTTGATTATCAAGGCTTGCGAGATTTTTGGTTGGTGGTAATTTTGTGACGTATAGTCCCATCCGCTACTGAAAGTCATTTCCATAACTCAGCATTTTTTAACCCTTTTCAGACTTACTAAAATTTTATTTTAATACTATTTTTTGCTTTTGTATTGTATATCTGTTAACTCTCTTTGAATTTCTAATTTCCGTCTTTTCAAAAGTTGCATATCTTTATAGCATTTCCACAAACTATAAAAATACCAAATAAGAATTGCAAAGAAACTAATCGTATATATATTCCAATCAACTGCTACTTTCTTCCCTTCCAATATGTAACCACCAATCAAAGGTATAACTGAAATTGGAGTTAAACTTTTTAATATTCCTAGCTTTTCTTTTTGTAGTTCATATTTAGAATTGCATCTTTCGATTATATCTAGTATCATAATTTCAGGCGTTGTATACCCATACTTTCCGTCCTTAACCCTTTGCAAGAAATCACCAAATTCAAGCCAATCATATAGCCTTTTCCCTGAAACTATATTAAGTAGCATCCATATACTAAATACTATTTTCCAATATTTAGTTACATTTAGTACACTCAATGTATCAATAAAAAATGATTCATTTAAAAAAATAATCAGAGCTAAAATCATAAGTATTAAAACAATCATTTCAGTTAATTTTTTCAATACTACATACTTAAAGCTGTACCATTTTTCATCCGTACCATTTTTCATCTTTGAAAATAAAGTAATGCCTATCATTGTCAAACCAAAAATAACAAAAGCTATAATACTTGAAAAGCAATTGTTATACCACTTTATAGTGTTTTCAATACATATGCTGTAATCTATCTCCGCCAACTCCTTTAAAATATAACAACATGAAGTAACTTACCCTAGAGCTTGCTTGTTCATTTGGCACTATCTTCTTCAATAAAGCTTATAATCCTACATTTTTTTTACTTTTCTAGCTATATATTGCAATGTTTATATAGAGAATGAAAGAAAGCAAATCATCCAAGTTGGCTGATAAAGTCCCTTGCAATACTTTCTATACGCTCAATCTCATATCTTGGCAAAATTCCAGTATGAGCAATAACATTTCTACACATAGTCAAATCATCCATCCTTGATACAATCCAGGCTTGATTTGGTATGATATCTGCAAATTCTTCCCAGTTTCCAGTAATAATCTGAGTTAAATTATCTAACATGATATAATGTATAGGTGAGTCCCCTCTAGTTGAATGATACTTATTCTTTTCCTCAGATAGCCTAAGTCGCTCAGCTGCATTTTTTACATTTTTCGAAACACAGCTATCCCACCAATCCAGTCCAAATTTTTCAGACAACCTATCAACTATAAAATTTCTTAGTGTATTCTCTATACAATATATCAACGCATACACAGATGACATTTCTAACGCCTGCTGCCATACAATTGGGCTAAAATCACTTTCGGTCATTCTTGTTACCGGTGTTTGAGACATACCCTCCTTCACCAAAATTCCACTTTTCTGCATGTTAAACAAAGCATCTTCAAGCAACATCGCATTAAAAGTAAATTTTTTCAATTCTTTAATTGTATTCAAATTACACACCATCCTTTACGATAACAGATTATCCTTTATACTTTTAAATATTGCATTATATACTGAAATATCTGTTGTTGCTGGTAAATGTATTTGAATATTATAATGGAAATCTGGAGTAATACTATTTCCTGCAAGTATTAGCGGAACTTCAATCTCCTTTTTCTCTGTTTGCTTACTCAATTGTTCAACATGCACTTCTTCGTTGTATTCCTGGAAATTAAAATCTGCCATGCTGCACAGTGCTTTAAAAGTTGATGCTATACTTGTAACATCTTTGGCTTCTTTCCCTGTAACTCTACTAATAGCTCCTTTTATATCATCATCTGATGCATCATTAATTTTTGTATTGATGATAAATAATTCACTGTAAAGTTCTTTTATTCGACATGCAAGAGATTTTCCAACCGTACTTGTATCTCTCAAATCATCATAGTAAGCTGTCGGTGTTCCATCTTCCATAAGATATCCCAATTTTTTTAGTAATGAAGGATATGCTTGATCATTTGAGCTTGTAAATCCTAATTGTTTGACAAATGCAATCGTATATTTTGGTGGTTTTGCTGCTGTTCTAATTTTTTCAAACATTGACTGCATATTTTTATTACTGCGTAAATATGGATATTCCAATAATTCATCCTCCCCTTGCTATTAAACTAATGATTATTTCTACTTACTTAATATTGCATGAAACCATTCCTTATTTGCTTAAATTTACATTAATAAAAACTCTTTTTAGGGAATCTATACTGACTTAGTCATTTATCGATTGATAAACTTAGAATTTTGATATACTAGCCACTATTTTCATTCTCTTCTCACCAATTTTATTATAGTTCTTTGTTCAAACAGAATCAAGCCAAATCTCTTACAAATTCCGATAAAAACAATAATTTCGACAAAAAATATTGGTCTAACATTAGAACCTCAGACTGTAAACAAACTTCCATTTTGATAAAAAATTATAAGTAAATTTTTAAAAGTGGAGCTGGATTTTGGAAAACAAGGCATTAATTTAATACTTATCCCAAAACAGTTTCTATTTTTATATGGTTTGTGAATAAAATAAAAACTGTCAACAAAGTACTTCTATTTCAAAGTACTTTATTGACAACCTGAAGTTCTAATATTAGAACCTTTAACTTTTCAACACTTCTAGCCATTTTTTATTAGTTGAACCACTTCTATTTTATATTGAGATTTTTCTTTTCTAGTTTTGAGATTCCTGTTAACGCAATAATATCTTCTAGATACCAATCTTCACATTCATCATAAAAAAATTCATCTTTTCTCTTTTTAAATATGCGGAACGGAGTTTTGTCAGAGTTATCATACACATGACATATATCACATATTTCTACCACCTGTTTTACTAAATCCAAGGCTTTATCATACCGAGAAATAATCTTATCCTCCGGAACATCATGTCCACCTGATGCAACTCTGCTCTTTACACGTAGTACATTAATTGCTGGGTCTGCTGTCAGCACATAATAACATTTTATAAAATATCCCTTTGCTTTTGCCCGTTGAAGTAGTCCTAAATTTCTATCTGTAGAAAGTACCGTTTCAAAGCAAAAATCATCCATATTCTGCATATGCTCTTCCCTTTGCTGTTCAGCCATCTTTGCAGCATCTATGTCGGAACATTTCACATATTTTTTAATTTCATCGGCATTAATATAGTCTGACTGCGGTCGTAACAATTCTGTAAACGTACTTTTTCCCGATCCATTAGGACCTGCAAATACTACTATTTCAGGCTTTTCTTGAAATGCGTTCACTATATCTTCCCCTTTTGGACACTTTTCTAGTTTCACTTATGGTACCGTCACTATTTTCTAAATGTACTTCTCCAGACTTTCTATCGTAAACTGTGATTGGTATATCCATTGCTTTCTTTTTTTCAAGTTCTATTTTTACTGCTGCAACTGCTCTCTTTTGAACTGCTTCGTCCGATATATACTTTTTCGATTCCATATCATCACCTACCTTCGAAATCTGCGACATACTTTTATGTATATTATACCATACTTTAACATCTTGTAATCTGTTATTTTCCTATACAATATATCTATGACCAAACGCCTGTTTGATTACACCTTTGATTACTTTTCTATGAGCGATGCCCCCAAACCTCCTTATTTACTGGATTTTTTGACTGTAGCATACGGTTCAAGTCCCATCTCCTGCACTTATGTGTAATGGCTGAAATCTTTATATTCTCAAAGGTTTCAGCTATTTTTTACTAATAAATTTAATTCTGATTCTTGGTTACACTTGGTTACACTTTTTGAATCGTCTAAAATCCTCTCGAAATTGTTGTGAATTATTTCTTTTTCTTCTAAATCCAAAGCAGTATGACCCTAATGTAGTTTTTTAATCTGTATGCCCAGAAACTCGACATATTGTATCTAAATCAATTCTCCCATCGTTTATCAGCCTACTGATATGAGTCTTCCTTATTTTGTACACCAATTTTTTTGGTATTCCACAAGAATCACAGTAACGATATAACTTGCTATCAACACAACACTACCGGCTTTTAATCGTTTTGAGCTTGGGAAAAAATAAATACATCATCATATAAGTCGTATTCTTCAGATGCAGATTTAATCATATCAAGATTTTTTTCCTTACTCATGCACCCTGATTTGTAAGATTTGGGGTGTACTCCCCTAAGTACCCAATCTATTGCGTTTTTCACGCTAAATGAACCATATTTTCCATTTTTAATTAATGTGTGAGAATTGTTAGGGGGCGTATATTTTGAATGTAAATGTGATTGTTTTATATATAAAAAAAGCACCTACTTAATTGTAAGTGCTTTATTATACGCATTTTATAATTGATAATCAAATAGCTTTATTGTATATTTTCCAATAGGAAGCTTGGTAAATGTTGCATTGATAGTAAACTGTTGACTAACTATAATGTCACTTTTATACAATTTTTTTGAACTAACTACATTTCCATTTTCATCATATAATATTATCGTCATTTCTACCCATGTATCAGACGTATTTCCTCTCCAATCATAGATTTTTATTCCTGTAATACCCAAAGATAAATCTACTGTATTAATTGATGACTGTGCAAATTTAGGCGTAATATTTATAATATTTGCAGTTGAATATGGTAAACCAGATGGACGCAAATATTTTACATCTAATGGCATAATTGGCAAATCGACATCACACTGATCAGCTAAATCCGAGGTGGGTGGTACAACTGTAATATTAAAAGTCAAAGTTTCAGAATTATAATAATTTATAATAGTCAATGTTGTAGTTCCTTGGGTTTGACCGATAAGAGTTAGAGATAACGTATTCCCATTCCATTGACCTCCATAGTCTGCACAGTTTGTATTAGAAAAATATTCATAAATAGAATACGAAGTATTATCGCTGTTTCTTTGTCCAAGTCCAATGGAAAACGTATAAGTTGAGTATTGATTAATTGTTATATTTTTTGAATTTGTAGTCGTTAAAAACGATTTTACATTTACACTACACACATACTTATTGCTACCAATCTTAGCGGTAATTTTAGCCGTTCCAGGAGATACACCAGTTACCGTTCCTTTAGATGTTACGGTAGCAACCGCTTTATTTGAAGAACTCCACGAAACGCTCTGTGTCGTTCCATTCATTTTCAGCGTGACGGTATCTCCAACATATACATTTGTTGATGTTTTACTAATTGCAGGAGTCTCCACTGTAATCTTGCAAGTATATTTTTTATTCTTATACTTTGCAGTAATTGTCACTGTGCCTTTTTTCTTCGCTGTAACAATCCCCTTCTTTACAGTAGCAATAGCCGTTTTACTACTTATCCATGTTACTTTTGATGAACTGACGCCACTTAGTTTCAAAGTTAAAGTCTGTCCTTTGATTAATGTAGCCTTTGTTTTGCTTAATTTTGTGGCAGCTTGTACATTTTCTACTCCTAAATATGGCACTGTCGTCTCTGGAACAATGAGTGATGCTGTTAAAATCAGCATAAACACTGCTATTATTTTACTAAATCTCCTCATAATCATGATATGATTTTCCCTTTCTTTCAAACATAGGATAATTATACCATTTTCTGGAAATGGGACAAGTAATTTTATACTGGAACAGTAGCTATATAAAAGAATTTTCGCTTTCGGTTTGAACAGATATCGTTACAAGTCATATGTGACTAATATTCTTTGTAATTATTATTGTTAAATATTTCCTGCTCAGCAATCTCATCATTTACAACAACAATATAATTAATTTGATTTTTCAATAACGCCGATGTAATTCCTTCCTTTGAAGGAGAGCCTGTAACAGGATTTGAACCACGGCTAATATGAACGTCGGCAATTGCTCCAAGTATTACTGCGCCAGCACCTCTAACCGTATAAAAAATCCCTTCTTTCTTTACGACTACTGTCTCAGGATATTCCGCTGCCCAATCAGCATATTTTTTCTTTTTTCCGATAATCTTCTTTGGCTTTACAGAAATGGATTCATTGTTAACCTCATATTCAGAGTCCTCACCCCCATATAGCCCGACAAAAGAATTAACAATCATCTTCTGAACTTCAGGCGGATACATAAGCGATGTATAGGAGAATCCTGACTGGCTTCTTTTATCTATTGATTGAATTCCAAGAGCCTGACCCTTCTCCGTTTGCACTTTTCCTGTGTTATCTTCTCTTGTTAGATTTTCGGAAACAAGATATTCCCATACCTGAGTTACAGTTGCTTTTTTAACACCAGTAATACTGCAAATTCTATTTAGCTCTTCTTTGATATCACTGATATAATACAGATCTTCATATCTGAAATTTTCAGCATCTGACTTTGACAGGCAGAATACTCCTTTTCCCTTCTTTTTCTTCTTTGTTTTAGAATACACATTTTCAGCTGGTTCAGGTTCTTCCTCTTCAAGAATGCTTATTACAGTATCTGGATGTATTTCCTGATAACTGCTTATTTCATCCAGAAATCGCTTACCATATTTATCAAATTTATTTGCTCCAACTCCCGAAACGTTAAGCATTTCTTGCTTATTTTGCGGAACTTTTACGCACATATCAATCAATGACCTGTCACTGAAAATAATATATGGCGGCATTGCCTCTTCTCTTGCAATCTCCATTCGTAATTTCCTTAGCTGCTCAAATAATTCAAAGCCTGCACTTGTAAGTGAATCTGTGCTTCTCTTATAGCTTGATTTTTGCTTTCTTAAAGGCTCTTTCTCCTCATACATGCGAATGATTACATGGGTATTCTCATCTCTAAGAGGCGTAATATTTCCCATTCTAAGGACGCTATACTGATCATTCGTCTGATACAAATAGCCATCCAGCAGCATCTGGCTGATAAGCAATCTCAATTCCGCTTCACTGCTGTCTTTCAGCGCTCCATAGGATTTGTAATTTACTGTTCCCAATTCTTTCAGGCGAGCTCTATTCGCCCCTAACAGAGTTCCCAATACAATTGTCAAACCATATCTTCCCTTTGTTTCGGCGACACAATTTATCACCCATTTTACTTCTGCAGTCATATCAACCTCGTGATACTCACGATGACAGTTACCACAGTTATCACAAGGTCCAGCAGTCTTCTCTCCAAAATATTCAAGGATATAGTTTCTTAAGCAGCCTGTAGTTCGACAGTAGCCTTCCATAACCTGTAATCTTTTTGCATCCCGTTTTTGGATAAGATTGATATCTTCATAACTGACTTCGCTAAAGTCCTTTCTCTCAAGCAGGAACTTGTTAATCATGATGTCCTGCGCAGAAAACAGCAAAATGCATTGCGACGGTTCACCATCTCTTCCGGCACGTCCGGCTTCCTGATAATAGTTCTCCATACTTTGAGGCATGTTATAATGGATCACATAACGAACATTAGACTTATCAATACCCATACCAAATGCATTTGTTGCAACAATGACAGGCGTGCAATCATAGATAAAATCATCCTGATTTTTCTTTCTGGTTTCATTATCAAGACCTGCATGATATTTCGTTACAGGCACGCCTCTTTTGAAAAGCAGCTCGTACAAAGCATCTACATTCTTACGGGTAGCGCTATAAATAATTCCGCTATAATCCGGATGCTTTTCAATATATTCGACTATAAAATCATCTTTCTTCTTAATGTTTTCAACGCGATAATATAGGTTTTGTCTATCAAATCCAGTCACAACAATATTCGGATTTCTAAGATTTAAAATGCAGGCTATATCATTCTTTACCTCTTCTGTTGCTGTAGCTGTAAAAGCACTTAATATAGGTCTTTTAGGCAAACCGTTTACAAAATCAACAATCTTTAGATAGCTTGGTCTGAAATCCTGTCCCCACTGAGAAATACAGTGTGCTTCATCAACTGTAACCATTGATATATCTGCTCTCGCGGCAAACTCCGTAAACCCCCGGCTCTCCAATCGTTCTGGAGCTACATAGATAATTTTAAACGAGCCATCTGCTGCCATAGTAAGTGCTTTGCTAATCTGAGCTTCCGATAATGATGAATTAATGAACGCTGCATGAATTCCGGCTTCGTTCAAGGCTTTCACTTGATCTTGCATAAGAGAAATCAATGGGGAAATAACAATTGTGATTCCAGGCAGCATCAATGCCGGCACCTGATAACATATTGATTTACCAGCACCTGTAGGCATAATTGCCAGAGCATCTCTGCCTGTCAGTGTTGTATTAATAATGCTTTCCTGACCTTCTCTGAATGAGTCATAACCGAAATATACTTTTAACGTTTCTCTTGAATCCATAGCATTTCCTCACTATTATATTTCATCATTAATATTAACATCATAAATGTATATGGTGGTTTTTTCCCCTTTAAAAATGATATTATTATTTCATTGATCTTAAATATTTTCTTATAGGTCAAACAATCATTTTCTTTATTCTTGCATATAAACGTATAGACATTTATTCCTCCTACGAATATACAGATATCACTTTTCCATTTTTAACCACCAGTATTTGATTGAAATTAATTATAGCACACTTTTTCCAATTATCTGCATTTTCCGACAGACGACACGGGAAACGGGATGAACGACCAGTTTTGATCCATTTTATATAACCTGTCCGTACAATAAACAACTGCCCAATCCGGATCTCTAATCTCCGAATTGGGCAGTCACTTTTTATCCTTACTGCTTCACAACACTGACGCCGCTGATTTCTATGGTAGAAGCGGGCGTATCTGCATTTTCCATTTTCCCCATCGATATCATAAAATCAATTGCCGCATCGCTCACGGCTGATATCGGTATGATCTCATCTATTTCTGTCTCTTCTCCTGCCGTAAGGTCGATATCCATGCCGCCATACCACTGATAAGAAGCATTTAGAAATGCCAGCCGCACACTTCTATCTTTCGAAGATTTTAATTTTAGCCGCACGCGGTAGGAGGCACCTGTTTCCAAATGCAAACCGCTCTGCTTCAGCTGTATGTTCCAATCCGCAGTTCCCGGTTCTACGATCGTATAGATGGCTTTCCCCTGCGAGAAATCCGCCTCTGCCACTCCCGGTGCGGTTATTGCATTGATCCAATTTGCTGCTCCCTGTGAAAAATCACCATTCTGAATCAGCTCCGTACCTGCCGCCACGTCTTCTGTCTGCGGCTCTTCCACCTCTTCGAGTTTTAAGTTATCAATACAGATTGTGTGTGGTTGTGCAATCTGAACTCCATTTACGCTTCCCATGGAAATACTCAGGATTGTTTCAGAATCCGTTTTACCCGTCATCTGGAAGACAGTCGAAAACGTCTGGTATTCACCGGTCAATCCTATCACCTGTGTTCCGGAATATGGTGTCCAGTCATTATCCTGCGCGCCATCCCGCTGCAGTGCATACATGATAACTCTGTCCTGCGTTGACTTTGCATCCAGACTGATTTTGTACCATTTCCCGTTTTCGAGATGGATATGTCTTTGCAGCAGCTGGATTTTCCAATCGGCATCTCCGGTATTTCCGATTGTAAAGCTGGCCGCATTGTTTTCCGTAAGCCCATCGACCCCGTAACTCACACCGTTTGCCACACTCGAATCGGCAAATACTTCATAGCCTGTCATTCCATTTGAGAAGTCTCCGTTTATCAGCATTCCCTCCTCCTGAATACGCACATTGTCCAGATAGGCAGTGCCTGTTGTTCCAAGTAAGAATTGCAAGACAGCACCGGTTGTTTCACTGTCTGTACTGAACGTATATTTATAGGTTGTCTTTTCCGGCGTAAGTACCGCGTCAAAGGTCTGTCCCGCGATGACTGCTTCCACTTTCTGACCGCTGTCTCCATATGCATCAAAGCTTAAGACGTAGGTCTTTCCTCCAATCACTGCAATCTGCTCCTGTTTGAGAATCAGTTGTTTCAGATCGGTGACACCTGCCGGAACAACTGCTTTCAGTTCACGAATATTATTCTGATTTGTTACGGCTACGACGGCATGACAGGAATTCTCCACACTCCAATCATTCATGCGGTCACTGCCCTCCTGGAATTCACCGTTGTAAACATAGTTGCCATCCGGCAGAACATCTTTTACTTCTTCCGGGATTTCCACGGTTCCGATTTTTTCAATCCTCACATTACGGATGGTGACAGCTGCGGAAGAGTTCTGATTTCCCAAATTGAATTCCAGCCTTCCGTTCGTGTCACTCTCTTTCGTGATATCAAATTCATAGCTGTAGCTCTGTGTTTCTTTTGTAAGTTGCACGCTGGTATCCGCCAAATATCGGATATAATCTTTGTCGGGTGCCGAGACATCTGTAATCATGGTACGTTCTTCAGAGGCAGATGCATCAAAGGTCAATCGGTACTTATATCCCTTTTCCATTGGAAGATCTGCCTGCACAACCTGCACACTGTAATCCAGTTTTCCCGGATCTGATGTCTGAATATGTAACGCATTATCCGAAATTTCAGCGTTTGCCGCTCCGGTTCCGGCAAGTAAAAATTCCCAGCTGTTTTCATCCGAAAGATTTTCGATTGTAGAAAAATCTCCATTTAGAACATAGTTTCCTGTCTCATCCGGATCACGGAATGTCAGATTTGTCACCGGCTTGGTAACGTCTTCATCGTAACTGTCCTTCTGATACACCCTCACATAATCGACCTTTAATTCCGCATTTTCCCCAAAGGTTGTCGTCTCATCCGGATTTCCCGGCCAGTCTCCCCCGACAGCCAGATTTAGGATCATATAAAACGGCTGGTCAAACGGAGCCGGATATGTGACTTCACCGTAACCGCTCTTTTTGGTAAACCAGTCATTTGCGGTATAATATAACTTGTCATCCACATAAAAACGGATTTCACCCGGTTCCCATTCACAGGCATACGTATGATAGCCGTCTGAATAAGTTCCGCCGCTCAACGTGTTACTGCCCTGCCGCTGTGTATGCGGTTCCCCAAAATGAAGCGTTCCATATACCTTGTCTGTCTGATTTCCCAGTACTTCCATAATATCGATCTCACCACATTTCGGCCACTGCCCATACAGGCTTTCATCCGTCGGCATCATCCAGAATGCCGGTAAAAATCCCTGTCCGCCCGTGACTTTTGCCCGTATTTCAAAACGTCCGTACTTAAAATCATGCTTTCCCTGTGTATTAATCCTTCCCGAAGTATAGGAGGTCCCATTTTCATCCTCTGTCTTCTTTGCCTTGATGACAAGGTTTCCATCCTGTACAAAGATGTTGTCTGTGGAATCTGTATATTTCTGTAATTCATTATTTACCCAGCCTGGCTCATGCAGCTCATAATTCCAGTCCGCACTATTGAGCTCTGTTCCGTTGAATTCATCCTGCCAGACCAGTGAGTATGCATCTGTCTGCGGGATAGCCGGGTCCTTAATCGTAAGAGAGCAAACTGCTGTTATCCCGCTTCCATCGGTTGCAGCAGCCGTAATTTTCACGGTTCCGGCTTTGAGCAATGTCACTTTTCCATTTCCGTCTACCGTTGCCAAGGTCTGATTCGAGCTGCTGTAAGACAGCTTTTTATTGGTAGCAGTTTCTGGGTGCACCGTTGCATTCATCTGATAAGTTCCGCCTGTCTCTCCTGTAACATTCGTCTGATCCAGCACGATGGATCTGACCGGTGTTGTGATCTGAATACTGATTACGCCTTTCTTCCCGCTTCCATCGGTGGCTGTGGCTGTGATCTTTACTGTTCCTGCTTTTTTCAATGTGACCTTTCCATTGCCGTTTACGGTTGCCAGATCTGTATTCGAACTACTATAAGTCAACGTTTTCACGGATGCCTTATCCGGTGCCACCTTTGCCGTTACGGTGTATGTGCTTCCCGCAAACTTTGTAATTTTAGCCGGTGAAACACGAACTTCTGTGACAGGCGTACCCACCGTGACTTTAAGAACCGCTTTTTTCCCGCTGCCGTCCTTTGCTTTTGCTGTTATCGTCACCGTACCTGACTTTTTGGCAGTGATTTTTCCCTTGCTGCTTACCGTCACAATTTTGGAATCCGAACTGCTGAAGCTCAATTGTTTATTCCCTGCATTGGTAGGAGTAACCTTTGTTTTTAAGCAATCAGTTTTTCCTTTTACCAGCACCAGCTGTTTTACCGCAGGCGAGATAATAGTCACTTTATTTACCGAAATCACCGCTTTTACTTTCAGGACAGCTTTCTTTCCACTCCCGTCCGCAGCTGTGACTGTAATCTGGGCATTTCCGGATTTCTTTGCCTTCAGCTTGCCGCTTGCACTTACGCTGACCACTTTGTTATTGGAACTCTTGTAGCTCACTTTCTTGTTTGCTGCATTTGACGGCGACACCTTTACGTTTAGTTGATACGTCTTGCCCACATTTAAGGTGAGCGATTTTCCTCCCGGCCGCGTAACGGTTACCTTGCTTACGCCGACCCCTGTCTTTGCCTCCACTGTACTGCCGGAAAAAACCGGAAGCAGCAACGACACCAGCAGCAAAACGAGGACTGCCATGCAGATTCTCTTTCCCATTTTTTTCATTGTAAAACCCCTTTTCTTTTTATTTACTTCCTAACTAAAAATCTAACATCTGATCGTTCAAGTGGATATCATATTCTTCTGTTTTTTATCAAATTATTATGATATGATACTTCTAATAAAAAGGAGGTTTCCAATGAGTGAATCAAATGCCAATACGGATCTGCATCATCTGCTTTTCCTGCAAAGAGAAGAACACTACAGTCATCTTCCCTATGAGAAGGAGCTGCAATTTTATGAAGCTGTGAAAAACGGGGATATCTCTTTGCTCGAAGAAATCATGGTTCCGTTAAACAACAGCCATTTGGGACTTCTGTCAAATAATCCGCTGCGTAACATGCAGTACCACCTTATCATTACGATTGCGTTTATTACACGGTTCTGTATAGAAGGCGGCATGGACGCGGAAACTGCCTACACGTTAAGTGACGTCAATATCCGCAGGCTCGACTGCTGTACCCGTACCGAAGACGTGACCCTGCTGCACCACGATATCGTTTTTGACTATGCCAAACGCATGCAGCAGATACAGAGTGACACTGGTTATTCCCTGCCTGTGACCCAGTGTATGGACTACATATTCGAGCATCTGCACGATGCGGTCACACTTGAAAAACTCGCAGAATATACCGGAAAAAATCCCACCTATCTCTGTGCCCTTTTTAAGCAGGAACTGAAGATAACGATAGGCGGCTTTATTCGCAAAAAAAGAATTGAAGCAGCAGAAAATCTTCTGAAATACTCCGACTATCCACCAGTCGATATCAGTAATTATCTGTGCTTCAATTCACATAGCCATTTTATCAGTGTTTTTAAAAAGTATACCGGTATGACACCGAAAGAATACCGGAAACGCTATTACCGCAGCAAATGGAAATCATGACTTCTTATTCCGGCTCAGTCTTCAACCTCCTGACATCTTCCGTTTGCTGAAATATCCTTTGCTACACTATAGATAAACTGAGTCAGTTCCAGCATCTGTTTCCACTGGGATTCATCTGCATCTACATAATAGTAGTTCTTTGTTCCGCTTCTTCGCATATTGATGATTCCTGCATCTTTTAAAATCTTCAAATGATGGGAAACTGCCGGACGTGACAGATGCGTTTTGGAAGTAATTTCCCCCACACGAATCCCACTATGGTCACTGAGGAGTAATGTCGTAATAATCTGCTGCCTTGTCTCATCGCCAAGTGCCAAAAAAGCCGGCTTTAAAGACTTGAATTCTTCAGCGATATGTTCCATACGGCTCTCACACAATTTTTCCCGATTCATCGGATACCTCCCTTATCAATGCTGTAATTTTTTTGTTTTTCCCCGTGTCGCTTGTTTCTATTCAATTGCCTGAGATGGACATCCATTGATACAGCCCATCTCCTGTAATTTCCGCAATCTTTTCTGCTACCAATCTGCTGTTTCCGGTTCCACTAAAATATAAGAAGATATGGTCTTCTTCCTTTCGTTGTAATTTATAACTGCTCGATAATTTTGTGTCATGGATGAAAAGAATGATTGTTTCCATTTTCTTTTTTATTTTCTGTTAGTTCAAACTATTGAACCATTATAACACCAATATCCAAAAATAGTTTATTGGGAAAGAAACTCGAGACCATTGTTCCTATAATTTCTCTTTTGACTCACTGCATTTGATTCTTGTCACAACCGTGACTGTGTCCATGTCTTTAAAATTAAACTCGTAATTCACAACTCTGACACTGACAAACATCCCAGGTTTTAAATCGTCAAACGAAATGCTCTCTCCTTCTTCATTCACAATTTTCATTTCATCTGAGCGAGGAATCCTGTAACTATCCCTGAAATATTTTATATTTTCGCCAAACCCTTCTACAATAATTTCCTTTGAATCAGCCTCTGTAATCCGCCCTCCAAAAGGAACATCCGTTAAAGAAAGGGCTTTTGGGAAAAGCAGAAGTTTCACATTTAACAGCATACTTACCAAAAACAGGCCAAAAAAAATAATAATTATGTATTTTGGTATACTATAAATTTTTCTCAGATTCAGATATTGTGATTGAAAATGTGTTTTATGGTTCAGTGATTTCATATCGTTGCCTCCCATTCTGTTGCATCACGACGATGTGATTCCTTGCTCATAGTCTTCTACTAATAAAGACTATTCAAAAGTCATTTTGGTTCCCTTTTCCATCGTAAAAATTGAATGCACTTGTATTTTTCTATTTTTATCCAACCAATTTCCTCTTATGCAGAACCAAATGAAGTGCATGCGAATTTTTTAAGTTCCCAGCCATACACACTCCTTTATCACAAATCTTTATTCTCTGCGTTGTGGATTGACAAAACAGCGAAACCCAAAGATAGAAGTGTTAAAATGACAGGGAATATTGCATTATCAGCCAATGTAAAATCACCAACATTTGCCTGCGTGAGGAAAATCAATAGAAAGGAAGCAACGATCGTCGCTTTTGAAGATTTCATCGCCATTCCTACAAACAAGGCAATAAAGCTCATACTTACAATTACGGATGATTTTAAGATCAGTTGAATATAGAATGATAAACTGCCCATATCGAAATCAATCAGGAACGATGATTGCATAAACCTGGCTCCAATAAACACGCATAGATAGATAGCCAGCTTTGTCAAAACCAATGCCGCAAAGTTGAATGACCAGACAGCCAGCATTTGAGAAGCTAATATTTTCTGACGTTTGATCGGATAGGAAAACATGATATTCATAGTCTTGTTTTTGTAAGCACTTACGATAAATGATGCTGACATTACGCTGGTAAAAACAAGGAATGTCATGCTTGTGAACAATTCTATCGGTGAAGAAATTGTGTTTTTACCCGGCGCTGCGTCCAGTGTTCCATCTGGATCGTTTGCAATACCCCAAAATGCAAGCGCAAAAACAAACAGACCTAACAGCATCGCTAAGATAATCGCATTGCGGATATACGTTCCGATCTTATTCTTCTTCCATTCCAGTCTGATTAACTTCAGCATCCTTCCCCACCCCCCGCTGTCATTTTTAAGAAATAATCTTCTAAGGTTTCTGTATGCTTACTGATAGAAGTGATTTCTACACCATTTAGCAACAATTCCTTTGCTATTTTCTGTGTAGTGACATCCACTTCATAGATACGGATTTTAGAATTGTCCATAATTTTGAAATTGTTTAACTGCATTTTATCCGCAAGTAGATACGCTGCTTTTTGCGTATTCTCCACAGCCAGTTCTAGAAAGGCTGTGTTGATTTCGGAGATTTCTTTCATGGAAATTTCTTTCATCATCCTTCCGTGATTGATAATACCGATTGTATCTGCGATACTTTCGATTTCAGACAGAAGGTGGCTGGATATCATAAGAGTCATGCCATATTCCGTACACAACATTCGGAACAAATCCCTGATTTGCTTCATTCCAGCAGGATCTAACCCGTTTGTAGGTTCATCAAGTACGACCAGTTCTGGTTTGCATAAAACAGCACGGGCGATTCCCAATCTCTGTTTCATTCCCAAAGAATAATTTTTAACCGGTTTATCTGCTGCTTCCGTTAGATTCAACATTTCCAGCGCTTCATCTATGCTGCCTTTGTTGTAATATCCCATGTATTCACAATGAAGCTGTAAATTTTCTTTTCCACTCATATGTTCGTAAAATGTAGGAAACTCAATGATACTTCCCATACGTTTTAATACTTCATAAGAATTTTTCTCCAGTGTTCTTCCGAAAAGCGCAACCGTTCCTTTTGTTGGTTTCCAAAGATTTGTAATCATTTTCATTACCGTCGTTTTTCCTGCTCCATTCGGACCTAAAAACCCGTAAATCTCTCCTTTTTTCACGTGGAGATTGACATCCGTAACCAATTCTTTTTTCTCTATGATTTTTGTCAGTTGGTTTGTTTGTATTATATAAGACATATTGATTGCCTCCTTTCTGATACCATTATAGCGGTACCGATTTTCAAAACTATTGACAAATTCTTACGAATTTCTTTCGCAACATGGCTAGTAACTTATTTTTTTCAATTTTACTGTAAATGTCGTTTCAACATCAGGTGTACTGTCTAAAAAAATATCGCCCCCTAATTGGATCGCGAGATTCTTTGCAATCGTCAGTCCCAGACCATTTCCCTGTATTTCACGATTTCTGGAATCTTCCATTGTATATAGGCGGTCAAATACATGAGAAGCATATTCCTTTTTAATTCCTTTTCCTTTATCGGTTACGTCAATCAACACACTGGCCTTATCTTCACGTAAAAATATTCCCAAGTATTTTCCGTCACTGCCATAGCGGAATACATTCGATATTAAATTGAACAGGATCCTTTGAAGCGCATCTTTGTCACCTTGTACAAACATAGTGGTTTCGGGTATCGATACATCAACTGTAAAATCCTTCTGCAATAAAATTTCATAGAAGCTTAAAACAGTTTCCCTGCATAGCTCATTGATGTTGATTTTACAAAGACTTATATTGGTATCGCCTGCTTCCAGCTTTGCAAGCGTAAAAAACTGATTGATGAGATTCATTACCTGTTTCGCTTTTGCTTCCACCTTTTTCAGCATTTCGTCATCGGCATTGTTAAGAAGCATTATTTCCAAATAGCCCAATATAACAGTGAGAGGAGTCTTGATATCATGTGATATATTTGCCAGCATTTTTTTTGAAGAAATCTGGCCCTTCCTATCATCCGCTTTCCTCTTTTGACGGTCAATTAAAAGAGCGTTAATTTGTCCACCTAATTCCATCAATACCTTGTGATCTGTAAATACCATTACCTTTTCATCGCTGCCTGTTTCTAAAATTTCTTCGAGCTTTTTACTGATCTGTCTTAATTTTGTTTGTATCCCTCTGGTAAAGACAATTTGCTGATAGATTATAATAAGAAACAGCACCACGATTATAATCGCGAAAAAGAAAATAATTGTTTTATCGCTCATTCTTTGAAATCTCCTAACTTATATCCGATTCCCCATACCGTAATTATATATTGCGGATCGCGGGCATTGTCCTCTATCTTGTTTCTTAATCTGCTTATATGAACATTTACAGCATTTTCATCCCCAAAGTAAGCGTCATTCCATACGAGAGAATAGATCTGTTCTTTGGTGTATACTTTTTTCGGATTCTGTAATAACAATTTCAAAATCTCAAATTCCTTTGCGGTAAGTTCTATTTGATTTCCATTTTTCTTTATAGAGTAATCGCTAAGGTTCATCACAAGATTCCCTTTTGTAAGAATGGGCTGCTGTACAGAAGCACTCATGGAATATTGTGTGCTTCTTCTGATATTTGCCTTGATTCGTGCTAAAACTTCTGTGATTGAAAACGGTTTTGTAATATAATCATCTGCCCCCAATCCCAGACCGAGCGTCTTATCGGAATCAGAATCTTTTGCAGATATTATAAGAACAGGTACCGTGTTATTTTCTCTGATTCTGCTCAAAACCTCTATTCCGTTCATTTTAGGTATCATCAGATCAAGCAGCACTAAACTAAAACTGTCTGAAAAGAATTTTTCACAGGCACATTCACCATCTATTGCAGTAATAACTTCAAAATTCTCTGTTATCAGAAAATTTTTTAGCATCGTACTAATTTCAATATCATCTTCTACTAATAAGATTTTCATATTCCGTTCCCTCCAATTTAGCCAATCGTTTTTATTATATTGCGTTCCCATCGATTAAGCAAATGGATTCCTGCGTACTGCTTTTTCCTTCCACTTATCCACGCACAATAAAAGTAGACAGGGAAATCTCCTCCTTGTCTACTTTTATTCAAAAACTTCACCAGGCAGATTGTCTTGTTTACATGGTCGAAATTGCGCCAAATCCACATTCCGATTCGCATGCGCCGCAATCAACGCAAACCGTACTGACTTCATAATAATTCTTGCCATCCGGATTGGTGATTGCACCTACCGGACATGCACTTTTGCAGGCACCGCAGAATTGACAGTTATCAACATCAATTTTATGCATAATCTGTTCTCCTTTCCTAAGTATGATTCTCATCCATCATAACCGTTTTTCCTATTTACACACAATGCATGGAATCATACAAAAAAAAGTATTTGGTCCTGCCAAAAAAGAAAAATTTCATAAAAAACAAGGATCTGTTTCTGCGTGTGACGGTTTTGTGACAGTCAGATGAATGTTCCATGAATTCAACTATTCAGCTATAAACAAATGTACAAACCTATCCGAAATCAGCATTGTAATAAATCTAATAAGCCCGGTGCTGCAAACAGCACCCAAATCAACAGGATGGCAAAATTGCTAAGGAAAGCGCAAACAAAAGGAGACTTTTTATGGAAATCAGTAACCTCACAAGCTTTTGGCAGAAAGTTCAGACCGCTCAATCCGCGGACGAAGACATCACTTCCAACTTATCCAGTACCTCCGGACAGGCAGCAGAAGAATATGCTGCTTATGACAGGTACATTCCATCGAACGAAACAGGCGATGAAATTTTCTGTTCTGACAACTACAATGACATTTTGAGCCAGAATCGTTCTATGATGCCACCGCCTCCACCACCAGAAATGAATTCTGACGACAGTTCCACATCAACCACAGAAACTGATTCTTCCACAACCGCGACCGATACGGATACCACAGTAGACGAAACTGACACCGCAATCGCTTCCTCTTTTTCAGATCTTCTGAATCAGATTTCTTCTACGATGCGCGTAAATCCGGACTCTATCCTTCAGACTATGGATGAACTCGGTCTGTCAGCCAGCGATCTGTACACTTCAGACGGAATGAGCCAACTCGTAACTGCACTGAATGAAGGTGCAAGCGAACGCGGACTGCCGACTGTGACCAATCTGGATGACAGTATTTCCTCACTGACTTCCTACGCTTCTGAAAGCGCTGATTCTTTACAGACTACTTATGACCTGAGCGATGAAGCTTACAGTTCACTGATGACCTCATTGGATGAACTGCTGAAACAATTTCTGGCGCAATATGGCAGTACGTCTTCTGATTCGGACAGTACCGAAACAGATGAGTCTGTAAGTACTTCTTCTGCAACACAAATATAAATCATAATCCATCTGATTTATAAAATAAACCCTGCATGAGAACGTAAACGCCTTATAAGGCCGCTCATACAGGGTTTTTAAATTTTTATCGAACTATTTTTCTGCCAACTTTTCCGAGTGTAAAAATGGACCTTTCGGATAGTTCCATCCAAATCAAACAGCAAGGTTCTTACCTTTGTATGATCCTGCAAAAGATGCATTCTTCCATAACAGTCTCTCTCCTCAATTATTTCAATTTTTATTTGCACACCTTAAAACTTTATATATCATAGGCACAATGGGCAACATTGCTCATTGGCACATAAGGGTGATGAACGATAAACGGCAGCGAAGTAATAACAGGCATGAACGCTACATGGAATCTCATCGCTCTTGTTCTGACAGCAAATAGCGTGCACCAAATTCTTCTCGTGCCTTTTGCGTATATTTCTTAACAAAATCTGATTTTGCATTCGTGTACGCATCCCGATTATGTTCAAATTGTTCTTTCAGGCTAAGCTTCAAAGCTTCATATTGCCGTGCAACATCCGAATGTTTTCGCAGATAGTCTCTGAAATATAATTCATTCCAATCACCTGCCGGTTTCACATGAAGATGGTAGACCCTCCCCGCAAACCCGTCAGGCGTGTAGCCTTTATTTAAGTCAAGTGTTTTTTCTGCATCATTCCGTGCCATTTCAAGCCACCCGCTGTTTTGCAGTAAATCGGAAATGCCATTAACATTATAAGCACCGGGTAGTTCCAGCAGAATGTCAACAATCGGTTTTGCAATAAGGCCACTGACCGATGTGCTGCCAATATGATTGATGCGGGAAACATCATATCCATGCAATATCGTTAAAAGACTTGTCCTTTCTTCCTTATACCAGATTGCATAGTCAGGACTATATGGTTTTAAAATTATGGGAAAAAGCTGCCATAATTCATCGAGGCTCATATCCTTTAATTCTTTCACTTTATCACCCTTTTTCTACTTTATTTTTGTCAATAAGAATTACGCTAAAATAGAATCGCACGACCAAACTTATCCTAAAACAGTTCATCTAACAGAATATAATACCGAATCTTATCCCAGTCCGGTTCTATTCTTAGTTTCTTAAATAACAGATCTTCCTGAAATCCCTCGTATGACGTTCCAGCATATTTCCCTTTGAAATTATGAAGCAGACTGCGATAGCACAGAGCGATATCCTGCCATTTATCCGCTATCCCTGTCCTTCCCAAATCAATTAATCCGGATAGTTTCTCCTCCGTTCCAAAGATATTGGGAAGGCAATAATCCCCATGTGACAATACCATGTCCTCATCCGGTCTATTTGCATACAGCCATTCGAGAAGTCTTTTCGGATTTTGGAAGCCATTCTCTCCGAATGTTTCGGGCTCCACATGATCCAGATTCACAAGATTATGTGCTACATTATATTCCGCCATTAGTAATTTTTTCTCCAGACTACAATTATATGGACATTGGGCAATATCAACTTTCCATAACGCTTGTAATCCATCTGCCAGCATAGACACTAATTTCTCCGGATCTCTCATATACTCGTCTGCACAGGATATTTTCCCCGGTAACTTTGTCATTAATAGAAAGCTCTTTCCGTTTTGTTCCTCATATCCGAGTATCCTTGGCACTGAAATCCTGCCTTGTAGCCATTCCATGATATGATGTTCATTTTCCGCCCCTTCATGGATCGGCTGAATTTTTACAATTTTATCGGCAAATAACAATACGGTTGAATCAGACATACCAATCGGATCGATCGAGTAACTTTCACTGCCAACCAAAGCCTTGATTTTTTCAGGCAAATCTATCATCATTCGTGTTGTCCCTCCCAATAGTTGTATACCTCATTCACGCTACAGATTTTGGAAACACATTCCACTGCTCACATAGATGAGAATGCACTTCCATTCGATTGCTTCTCTTCTATTATCATCATTTTCCCGCAATGGCGCAATGATTTTTCGGGAAAGTTTTTGGGAGTTATTCTCTTTTATCAGTACCTCCAGCATTTCAGTTTATTCTGTCGAATAGCCGATGCGAATCGGCAGAAAGCTGAACAGGACACCGCTTATAATCAGTACCGCCCCAATGAGAAATGTCAGATGTAGCGTCTCATGTAAAAATACAAATCCAAGCAGTGCGGAGGTCATAGGCTGCAATGGATAAAATAAGGAACATTTTCCGGCTTCCATCATAGAAAGGCTCTTATTCCAGAGCAGGTGTGCAAACGCCGTACAAACGACCGCTATATAAATAAGTCCGAGGATGATGGAAGGACGCAGAAGTGCTGCCGCCGCCTGCGGCGCTTTCGCCATCTGAACCGCAGATGCCGGAAGTGCACAAACTGCTCCGACCAATATTCCATAAGTCGTAACAGCCAGTGCATCATATTTTTGCGTAATACGCCTTACCGTCACACTCATAAGCGACCAGCTGATCACAGAAAACAGCGAAATCAGAATTCCTGCAAATGTTCCCCTGCTGCCTTCGCCGCCGATGATGATATAAACCCCAGCAATTGCCGCCGCAACTGAAACAATTTTCTGCGGTGTGACCTTTTCCTTTAAAATTGGCACGGCAAAAATAATCATGAAGATCGGATTCAGGGAATTGATCAGAGACGCGAGCGATGCGTTCGACAATTGGGTTCCCAGCAGCTGGGCCCCGATACTGAGAAAATATCCGACAATCCCGATAAACAGAATAAATTTGTAATCCTTATGTTCTATTTTTTCCGGTTTATTTCGACGGAGTAACAGCAGCAGAATGATGCCGGACAACAGATACCGGATAAATAAAACGGCAAAGGATGGAAGCACTGCCAGAATAAATTTGCTTACTACATACATACTGCCCCATGCCATGGTAGCAAAGGCAAGATAAAGATAAACGCTTGTCTTGCTTTTCACAATAACCAACTCCTTTTCTCTTACGAATTATTGCAATTATAGAATAAGGAGAATTCAAATCAGGTGTAAAACAACCCCTGCTTGACTCTCAAACGATTCCAGTATACTATTGTGAATTGTATATGTAAAATATATAGATCAGATAGATCTATCACTAAAACTGATAGTTGGCAAAGGGATAACGGAATGGACATCAGACAAATGAGATATTTTTTGGCAGTGGTGGACGAGGGACAGATTACCAAGGCTGCGGAACGCCTTCATATCGCTCAGTCAGCATTAAGCCAGCAGATCCGGCAAATGGAAGAGGAACTGGGTCAGCAGCTGTTTGAACGGCACGGCAGATATGTGGAACTCACACAGGGCGGCCATATTCTGCGCATGCGTGCCGAACAAATGATTTCACTTTTTCATTCTACCATACAGGAACTTCAGGACACGAATGAGGGGCAATCCGGGATATTGAACATTGCAACACTGGCTTCTTCCGATACCTATGTTCTTCAGCTGTTGCAAAACTACATATCCATTTTTCATGAAACGTATCCGAACGTCACTTACCAGATGTGGGCCGGAGATACCAGCAGGATACAGGAACTGCTCGACCGGGAGCTGGTGGAAATCGGAATCGTCAGAACTCCGGTCGATTTTCGGAAATATACGCTTTTGGATCGTACCAAAAAATCGCTTCTGGATCCCATGGTAGCCGTATACGACAGGAAATGGGATTCCGGCATCGGTGTGGACCTGATTACGATGAAAGATTTAAAAGATAAACCGTTGATTCTGCACCGCCGAAACCAGCAGAAAACGATTGATGCCTGCCGAAATCACGGATTTGAACCAAACATTTTCTGTATCAGCGATGACATCCGGGCTATGCTTACCTGGGCGGAAACCGGACTGGGTATTACGATTCTTACGAATTCTTCCGTCTTCGCTCTGCAGAACAAACAAATTTGTATCCGGGAAATCGACGAACAGGCCCTCAAAAGCGAAGTCGTGATGATTCGGCGCAAAGAACACTACCTATCGGCCGTAGCACGCAATTTTATTGAAATTGTGAATAGCCGATTCGAGTAGCGATTCATTCTGTGAAATGTTATGCATTCCCGCCTTGAGATGTGCATACTGCACGCAGTGCTTTTTGATTCATGGGAATCAAGGCTTTTGCACTTTCATGCAACAGGACCTCTCTTAAATGAACTAAAAAATAAGCCGGAATTTTCCGGCTTATCTTTCATTTTACCTCTATTTTGAACTACGAACTCAATCGTTGTTCCGTTTTCTTTTCAGCAATTCAATTCCCATGACCAACGTTGCCGTAGCAGCTACAAGCGTCCACAGCAGCAGCGGGGAATCATCTCCTGTTTTCACTGCGGATATCGTTTCTTCCGTGGATTTGTCTGCTTCCACGGATGTCCCGACCGGATCTGAGGTGCCGTTCTCCGTTTCGGTTCCCAATTCAGAAGACGGTGGCGTATTGTAAAATATGAGGCTTACATCCTGACCGCTCTGTGCACTGACCGTTACCGACAGTCTGGACGTTACTTTGACATAATTCTTATACCCGGTTATCTGGGCAATCACATAGTTTCCAGGCGGCACATCCTGAAACAGGAATCTGCCATCTGCATCGGTATATGCGATTTTATTTAGATATACATTTTTTTCACTAAAATCTGTCGTGCCTGCAAGAAATAATCCCATCTTGATATTTGCAAGCTTTTTCCCTTCCGTTGTCAGAACGGTTCCCATTACATCCTGTGTATACGGTGTATTCACGATATTATAAGTGACCAGCTGACCGAACTGTAAAGTCGTATCTGGCTGCAGAGTAATCGGAACACTGCTGTTTAAAATCATCGTAACCGATACTTTATTTGCGGCATCTTGGGTTACCCGAATCGTATAATCCGCTGTCGCCTTATAGCCCTCCGGTATGGATTCCGTCAACGTATAGGTTCCGACCGGCAGATTTGTAATTTTGATATATCCGTTCTGATCCGTTGTCAGTGTCTGGCTGCCGATACCTGCACCGTCATAATCCCGGACTCCGGAAAGTGTAAACGAAACACCGGAAAGCCTTGTTCCCCGGATGCCATCCGTCTTGACTAGCGCAAAGTCTGCATATGCCTTCTTATTTACGAGTGTCACCGTATTTTCCGCCGTACCAATTGTTACCTTATGCTTTACCAGTGCCCCACTGGAATCGAAATCGGCAAGATATCCTGTTGGCGTCTGTACCTCTGTGACATAATAATCTCCGTATAAAAAGGCAGTATTCGCACCTGAGCCGATGATATATTTCGATCCTTCCGTTGATTTTGCATCTGCTCCGTAAATATCTGAAATGGTATAAGTCCCGTCTCCATCGGCATCTGTCAAAACGGCCAGCAGCGTATTGTCCTGCGCATACAGATGGAATGCGGCACCTGTCAGTTTCGTTCCATCCGGATCCTTCTTTATAATACTAAAAGTTCCTCTCTTGGCCTGATTGATGAACGTTGTGCCAACATCATACACAAAAGTAGACGAATCACTGGTAATATGACACTGTTCCCGGATATCATCCGCTGTTATAGAGACAGCTGCGGCGGAAACCGTGTAATGCGACGACGGAGCCGAACTTTCTGAAAATTGATAATCCATAAGCGGAACATTGGTAAAGGTCACGGTGCCATCCGAGGCAGATGCAGCCGTCCCACTTCCGTACAATGCGGTCATGCTATCCAGAATACCGATTGCCTTTGAACGGAATACCGCCCCAATAAGCGCGTTTCCGGCTTCATCCGTCTTATGCAGCACAATCGTACCTGTAATCGGACTGTTTTTCAGGACATAAGACGAACCGTCTTTCACGACCTGATTTCCCTTTTCATCCAGCATGCTCACGCTCAATACCGAAGTGCCTCCATCCGAAATCATTTTGACAGAAACAGAATAGCTGACATCGCTCTTTTGGTACCCTGCAGGATTTCCCGTCTCTCTGAGCGTATATTCTCCTGCCGCCAAGGAAGAAAAGGATGCCTTTCCCTCTGCATCTGTAGTTACCAGCTGCGTATTGCCATCCAGATCCGTCAGGCTGAAGGTCGCTCCGTACAAAGTCTTACCGGTCAGGGAATCCTTTTTGATCAGAGAGAAGACAGCACCTGTGGCCAATTGATTCTCAATCGGGCATACGATTTCACTTACCGGCTGCCCCTCCTTATAAAATGCATCTTCTGAAATGTTCGCTACCTGTCCGGTGTAATACCCGCTTTGCGGCAGCACCTCCTCAATCTGGTAGGAGCCATACGGAACATCGGCAAGCACCGCCTTTCCATTCGCATCTGTCTTCACCGTGCAGCTGTCGGTCGCAGTTCCATCTTTATCTGTAAATGGCAGATAATTACGGTCTCCGGTATATGTTACCTTGAACGTAACACCCTGCAGGCTATAGTAAGCCGGATTTCCTGCAAAACTTTTCTCCAGAACCAGATTCGCTGTCACCGGAGCATCTTCCACCGAAAACAAAACATTCGAACCGGTTGTATTGAGGAGCGCATTTGCACTGGCCGTATTGAGCAGCGAGTGTCCCGAAGTGTCCGTAATAACGATCTTGGCCTTGTTCTGCCCGTCCTTGGTAATTGTGACAATCCTGTCTTCCATTTTTGTATAGCTTTTCGGTACTACACTTTCGGAAAGCGTATAACTGCCGGCCGGAACATCCTCGAACGAGGTCATCCCAGTTGCATCTGTTGCTGCGCTGATGGCGGTATATACGCTTCCATCCAGACTTGATGTCCCTTTCAATGTATAGATTACGCCAGCCAGCGGCTCTCCATTCCCGGCATCTGTTTTCTGAATCTGAAATCCGGTCAACACCTTGCTGTTAATAAAACTGCCCTGTTCCGGAGCATTGCAGACCGTTATCGCATTATTCCCGTCCGAAAAAGCATAACTGTACTGATTATGATAAGTAGCTGCATCACCACCCATCGTAATGCCAAACTCATACCTGTTCAGATTCCCATCCGTATCTTCGTCTCTATAGTATCCTTCCGGAGTGGTTGTCTCTGACAGATAGTATACACCATAGGCCAGTTCATTTCCTTTTATATAAGGAGCATCCAGATAGAGCGGATTTGTCCTGCCGCTTAAATCGGTCGTACCATTTGTTGTTGCAAGTGTATACATTCCGTCTCCATCCAGATCCGTTAGATATGCCACGGCCTCATCCGTATTCTTGTCATAAATGGTAAACGCAGCTCCTGTCAGGGCATTTCCAGCATCGTCCTCTTTGTTGACCGTTACGGTTCCACGGACCAGTGTATCGGTCTGCTCCGAATACTCCACGGTAAATGAAGTGCTTGCTGCAGTCAGTCCCGCAGCACTGGTCAGGTAAGATTTCGAAATCGTAACCGCCGAACAGGTGTCGTATCCGTCCGGTGCCGATGTCTCTGTCAACTGATAATTGGAAAACGGAATATCCGAAAATGTAACTCTGCCATTCGCATCGGATGTGGCCGTATAGCTTTTTGCTGTGTTGTCCGTATCACGCAGCGTAAATACTGCTCCCGACAGAGTTTTCCCATCATCCGTTTTCTTTAGAAACGTAAGCGTACCGGTGATCGGTGTATTTGTCATAACAAAGGTATTTGCAGCTGTTTTTGTTATCATTCCGGACGCATCTGCAATTGCAGTTGCCGCAGTGGATGCGCCACTGGCGGTGGTAATGGTAACCGCATATTCCACACTGCAGGCATCCGGATCATAACCGACTGCATTTGCCGTTTCTTTTAATATATAAGTTCCTGCCGGAATGCCGGTAAAGCTCGCAACTCCCGAAGCATTCGTGACCTGTGAATAGGACAGATTATTTCCGGAGGAAGAGGTCAGCGTATAGGTCACTCCACTTAATGGTAATCCGCTCGAAGCATCCTGCTTTGTGATTGTGAAACTGCCCGTCGCCAGCGTATTATTGATTGACTTCGTGACAGCGGCATTCAAGATACCACTGGTGTAATAATCTGCCGATTCCAGATAAAAAGTCCCCGGATTCTTACAGTACCCGGTTGCAGGCATCACTTCCGTGATGGAATAGCGTCCGTAGGGCAGATTTCCAAGTACGGCCATACCGCTTGCTGCATCTGTTGTTACCGTTGTATTATTTACCGCCGTTCCTGTTTCATTGGTAAATGGCTTATATCCATCTGCGGTTCCATATGCATTTGTCAGGTAGGTAATTTTAAACGTGACCTGACTGTTGTTATTTTCGCGAAGTGCGGATACACAGTTTGCCGCAAATGTCTTATTCAACATCAGATTTGTGGTCACACGTACGTCCGTTACTGCATCAAAGGTGTAGGTAAATGTCTTGGCTGTTGTTGCATAAGAATCGTCAGCGGTAATCTTATCCAGAAGGTCGGTTGTTGTTACTGCCTGCACTTCATTACTTATCTGATATCCGGCAGCTGCCGTAGTTTCCCGAAGCCAGTAATTGCCATAAGGCACATTTGAAAAGGTCGCAACTCCATTCGTACCGGTTGTAGCCGTATAAGCTGCAGCTCCCGCACATGCCTCATCTGTAAACAAGCCATAGACCGCACCCTTCACATTGACGCTGGAAACTGCGGCATCCGTTTTATGGACCGTCAGAGTGCCTTTTGCAACGGCATCTGTAATTATATACCCGGCTTGGTCATCACCGGTTATCGTACCGTCCCCGCTTCCCGACGACTGCGTAATTGTAAAGGATTTATCCGTATTGACGACCACGGTATAGATATGCTGGTCTACGCCCCACTTATCCGGAGCGGAGGTCTCCTGTAGAGAATACGTGCCGGGATCGACATTTTCGAACGTAACAATTCCGAACGCATTGCTGACTGCAGTGAAGGTTTTTACCTTTCCGGAATTACTTCCGGAAAGATAGGTCAGCTTATAATTAGCACCTGCTACTACCCCGGTCGTATTTGTTTCACTCAAACCCATTTTAACAAAAGAAATATGAATATCATCTACCGCATCTACAAACGAAAGCTGCAGCCGGTTACTGGTTGTCTTGACTGTCATTCCATCCGAAGTGCGACTTCCGACCGTTTTACCTGTCCCATACAGATCGGTCAGTACTGTTGTATCCGCACTCGCCTCAGCTTCTTTCAGGAAAATGAAATACTGGGCATGATCACTCTTCACATATCCCGCAGGTGCCTGCGTCTCAGTCACTTCATACACCCAGCCGTAATAGATTCCGGAATAGTATGCATAACCACCAACGTTTGTCGTATTGCTGCGGATCGTATCATAATCCAGATTCGTTACAGTTCCGGTATCCGCATGGAAAACTGCCACCGGTTTGATCTGATATGTCGCATCAGACAATACCAGAGGAACGGAACTGTCTGAATTGCCACTCTGCTTAACAATCTTTACATACGGCAGACCGCATGCCGTTGCATAATCCGCAAGTGTAAGTGAACCGCTTGCATCGGAAGACTTATCTCCGGTGGTAAGCCCCGCATCCGTGCCTCCGCACAATAATTTCACGTTGTTCTTGAGCGATGTCATATCCGATATGTCAGAAGTAATACCGGTATCATAGGTGATGATCAGCGCTTTTCCAAGGTATTCGGTCGGAATCGTCCAGGTAAAACCCTTGTACTTTCCATCCAGCAGCGCGGATGCCAGTACCGATTCTGATCCATTGAGCAGCAATGTCCCATCGCTGACTGCATAGCTTCCGTCTGCATTGATATCCGATAAATCAATGGCATATACCTTTTCCGTTCCGGGGATGATTTCAAAGGAGGCGTTGCTCAGTGTATCCTGCAGTGCGTACGTCTTGCTGCTGTCCAGATCCAGCCCCGTCAAATTAAAACAGGTAGTCCAATGAATCACTTTCTTTGTTGCATCATAGGTTCCGGTTTTGGACAATGCTTTTGCGGACGCCGTAACACCGTCAGAATCTGAAGGACTGATATCTGTTCCATAGATCGACGCATGCAGTACCGCATTATTCTGAAAATCATAGGTCTGGGAATCCGATGTCTGTTTGGACATGACCGCATCAAAATACGCATCTGTCACGACTGTCGTATAGGTAATCACATATGAATCGGTATTCTGTGTGCTGTTTGCGAATGTAAAAGAGGCACTCCCGGCACTGCTCACATCTGACGGTGCTATGGCAGCTGCTGTGACCAGTGCTGCTATAGCGGCGGTGTCGGTAACCGTTGTTGTCGTACCGTCCGCAGTAATTCGCTTCACACTGTCAATCCCATCAAACTGCATACCGACCGGAAGCGTATCCTGAACCGCATAGGAAGCGCCGCTGATGGCCGCAGACAGCGGAACATGATTCTGATTGACCGTCAGCTTCCACTGCACTTCATGTGTTTTATAATGATAGGCAGACGCTGCCGCCTTATCGAAAATCTGATTGGTGATTTTGGCACTTACTACATCCGTAATGTCCTGTAAGGAAACGGACGGGTCTGACTCTGAATACGCCGAAGCACTGTTCTTCACCGTTGTACCGCTTGTATGATTGCTTCCAAGAAGTCCCGGATCCTCTACTCTGGTATTCATCGTGAATGTATAATATTCATCTGCCGCAAGATCACCGAAATACAGTTTCACCACCTGAGGATTCGTACCTGTTACCGTATAATAAGGCGTCTGAGCCGTATCACTGGAGATCGTAGCAGCCTGCGAACTGCCGGCTTTTGTATGCTTCACGGATGTAAATCCGGTTAAGACTGTATTGGAAGGAAGTGTATCGGTCAGATAAAAGCCACTGGTTGCCACGCCTGCATTATTGACGGTAAATTTCCAACTCAGTGTCTGACTGTCCGGATCGTAGTTCCCAGCAGTCTTGGAGAAATAAGAATTACTCGTCGTCGCAGACTTTTTCAGTTCAAAGTTGAACACAGGCTCAATTGCCGTTCCGGTTCCCGGTCCTATACCCGGATACAGATAGCCTTTCCATACTACCTTTGCCTCATTGGAATGAGAGACCGTTGTTCCGCTGCTCAGATCTACCGAAGCAACGTTTTTACTTGTGTAAGTAAACGCAACTGTTCCGCAGTTCATATAGTCTTCCGTCGGAATCAGCATGACACTGGTTCCGTCTTCTCTCTGATAATAGTATGCTTTCGATGCGCTGTAGTCCGTGCCAAGTGCCGCTTTGATTTCCATCGCTTTCTCGATGGTCATATTTTCATAGGAGGTCAAAAGATCTGCCAGTCCGTCGTGGGAAACGGTCAGCGAGTTCAGATCCACCATTTCCATGGCTGCAGTTGCGCCCCCTGTCACACGGACCCGGTTCGACGGGTAATATTCCTGGGATTTTACTTTCGTATCATTATCAAGCACGTCAATAATAAAGGCACTTGCGTCCCCGTCATTTTTTTCCAGATTAAAATTCCCTTCAATGGTCCAGTTAATCAGACTTCCATCCTCCGGATCGGTAGTACCCGTTTTATCGATAAAAGAAATCTGAATCGTATTTGTATCCTGTGCCTGTGCGGCCACTTTTGTCTGATCGGAGGCATCCGAACTATATAGATCCGCCAGATTGGTTACAGACAGGGAATAGTTCTTGTCACTGATCAGTTTTTGATATTCTTCCCCCGTTACCTGCATCCGAAGTTTCAGCACCACGTCAGCCGTCCCCTCTGCTGCCACACTCTGATCTGACGGTATCGTATATGCCAGACTGCCTGCTGCGGTAGCTGCTGCCAGTTCATCAGTCGTATATGTTTTTATCGTATTCCCCGAATACTCTACACTGGCCGAAACCAGTTCCATCCCTGCAGGCAGGGTATCTACGATTTCTTTTCCAATGAGGTTCTCCGCATCCGTACAGTTATTTCCGGTTGCAGTAATCGTATAATCAATATAATTGCGGTTCTCCGTATAGCTTCCGCTCTTACTGATTTCAAAACTCGGCGATGGGGTTTCCGGGACCGGTACTTCGGACTCCTCCAAAAACAGAATGTCTGCATCGTCACTCCATACAAGTGAATAGTTCGTATCCGTACTGGCGGCCTTGTCTGCATCCAGCTGCAAGGTAATGGATACGCCGGCAGTGACATTGGTAAATGCATAGATCATATAGTTAAAATGAATCACCAGATTCGTTTTATCCGGATCCGCCGTGGATTCGAATGTGTAGGTACCAACCGTAAGGTCCTGCCCGTTGACAACCTTCTCCGCAACGAAGGAACCGCTCCCGCTCATATTCTGTACCAGAGAGGAACTGATCGGTAGCGTAATGGTCGGCAGCGTAAAACCGTCCTGTGACAGCTTTGCAGCCACATCTGCCGAAAATTCAGTATCATTTTTCTGCAGCAGAGCAAGATTCGTACTGTCCGTGGTTCCTTCTTCCGTATTTCCGTTCATATCCGCGATCAGCGTATCCAGCTTCTCACCATTGGATGCATAATTCAAACTGTCCTTCATCACAAAATCCGCGTGCAAGGCCAGATTTCCGCCTGATGTACTTGTATTCACAATTGCAGTCGAAAAATAATCACTCAGATTCTGACTGCTGACCGTAGAATTGATATCCAGAAGGTTAATGGATGCCGCCCCCGTATTGACGGCTGCCTCTGCATATCGTACATTCTCCACAAAATCAAACCCGATTGTCTGAAACAATAAAATCACACATAAAATACCAGCCCAAACTCGCTTCCTGCCTTTTCTTTTCGCCATTCCATAATCTCCTTATCCGTTCATTCAAATAATCTGTCTCTTCACAGTAAATACGCATGCAGTGTTTGATAGCCATCAGGAAATTTTTTCCAAAAATTACCCCTTAACATAAAAAAAGCAATAATAATCCTTAAAAAAAAGGATTATTATTGCGGCTTGGCAATCATAGGAAAGTCCCCTTAGACCCACAGCTTTGCGTCATTAATTTTCATTAATTTTGCCTATATTAATATATTAACGAAAAAACCGTTTCTGTCAACAAAAATGTTTCCTGTCAGCCCTTATTTTCCTTCATTTGAATGACCTTATCCGTGATCCCCATGGTAGATTTTCGGTGGGAAACTAAAATGGTCGTCTTATCTCCCCTCTCATCGGAAAGTGATTTTAAAATTACCGCTTCATTTAAACTGTCCAGATTGCTTGTGGGCTCATCCAGAAACAAAATATCTCCGTCATGCAGGAATGCCCTGGCTATACCGATCCGCTGTCTCTCTCCGCCGGACAGGGAATCTCCAAGTTCACTTAATTTTGTTTCGTAGCCATTTGGCAGTTTCCGGATAAATTCATGTATGGACGCTTTTTTACAGGCATCCATCACCTCCTCTAATGAGGCTCCCTCCCTGGCTATCCGGATATTATTTTGAATGGTGTCATGGAATAAATACGTTTCCTGCGTGACATAGGAAATATGTCTGCGCAAATCACCGGTTGTGATTTTATTCACAGAAATTCCATGATAAGTAAGACTTCCGTCGTCCGCTTCAAAAAAGCGCATGAACAGCTTTAATAAAGTGGATTTTCCGCAGCCGCTCTTTCCCAGCACTCCGGTGATTTTCCCCCTTTCAAATACTGCCGAATATTGATGCAATACCAGTTCCCTCTGATTCTGCGGATAGGCAAAAGAAACATGATCCGCTTTTAATGATCCGTTTTCAAACGCTGCTCCGTTTTCGATTTCATTCACCAGCGGCTGCTCCTCCATTAAATTCAATACCCGGTTTCCGCTTGCTAACGTCTGATGCAGATTATTCGAAAGACTGCTCAGTGCTGCGGTCGGTCCGAACGAACTCATCATTGCCACTGTTTTGAGCAGCGCATCGGAAAAAGAAATCTCTCCGCTTGCTGCCAGACTGCATGCTGCAAGCAGCATCACACCTCCGCCTGCCAAAATAACCGCATTCGTGATCGCTCCCTGTGTACTTTCCTGATTCTTCAGCTTTTTGTTTGTATGATTCAGATGCCCGGTCTGCTCCAGCATTTTTTTCTTTCTGGATATTTCCTGCCCATACTGCAGAATTTCGCTTATGCCGCGCAGATTATCCAAAACGATTGTATTTAATTTACCGAACAGCTCCCGGTAGGACTGTCCCCTCTCTTCTCCCAGTCTCGCATTTACAAGCGGCACAACAAGCCCCAACAGCAGATAAAATCCAAAGGCCGTCACTCCAAGAAGCCAGCTTCCATGCCCGATGTAGGCGATCATAACGGCAGAGGTAAACACCGCAATCGCAATCGGAGAAATCGTATGTGCGTAGAACACCTCTAACAGTTCTACGTCCGAAGTAATCAGGGAAATCAGGTTTCCCCGCTCTTTTCCCTCTAATTTGGCCGGCGTCAGCGTTCGTAATGATGCAAAAATTTTATCACGAATTCTTGCCAGCAATTTGAACGCAATATAATGATTGCAGGCCTGCTCGGCATATTTTAAGACTGCGCGCGCAATCGCAGCTGCGACCATCAGCACACAGATGAGCGGAAATGTCAATTTCATTCCGACAACAGTCTGCAGCTGCGTGCCGTCTGCTGCCGACAACCCATCCAGTACACCATAGGTACCCAGAACCGGAATAAATATGGCACACAGATTGCCGGCTGTTCCCATCGTAACCGCGGATATCATAGCACCAATCAGCGGTTTTATCATTCCGATCAATCCGGCCATAACACGAAAACCGGAACGTTGTTTTTCTGTCTGCTTCATCTTAGCGCACCACCTTTCGCTCATCTGCTTTTGTCATTCCAGCCGCCGCATATGCCTCCAGCTCCCTCTGGCTTTCATAGAGTTTCCGATAATGCCCGTCTCTCTTTTGCAGCAGATCTTCATGCGTTCCCTGCTCCGTCATGCGCCCCTGTTCCAGGACGAAGATTCGATCCGCAACTATCACATTTGCCAGTCTGTGGGATATCAGAATCACCGTTTTTTCTTTCGCAAGCTGCCGGATGGTCTGCAGGATTAATTCTTCACTCTCCGCATCAATATTAGAAGTGGCCTCATCAAAAATATAAATATCACTGTCATGCAGAATCGCTCTTGCAAGTGCCAGTCGCTGCTTCTGACCACCGGACAAGTTTTCTGCACGCTCCTGAATCCGCATATCCAGACCGCCATTTTCACAGACGAATTCATAAAGTCTGGCCTTCCTGAGTGCCTCCTCCATGCTTCCCTCATCCGCGGATGCAGCACCCATCTGCAGGTTTTCCCGGACCGTACCGGCAAACAGATAACTGTTATGGTCAATTCTTGTTATTTTCCGGTAACGGATCTGGCTGTTGATTTCCCGCAGAGGATAAGAACCAATGAGAATCTCTCCGTCATACCCCGGCTGTTCTCCCATGAGCAAAGAGGCCATTGTGCTTTTTCCGCATCCGGATTCTCCCACAATCGCAACCAGTTGATGCGGCTTTACTTCAAAACAGATATCCTGTAAAACCTTCCGTTCTTTTGCATCGGAATACGCGAAACAGACGTCTGAAAAAGAAATTCCTGTATTTGTAATTTCCGTAACGCAGCCCTGCTCCGTCTCCGGCAGATCAAGGATACAAAATATTTTATCCGCCGCCGCATTCCCATTCATGGAGATGTGAAAAAAAGATCCCAGCAGACGCATCGGCAGGAAAAATTCGGCAGAAATCAGCAGAATAAATACACCGTTTCCGAAATCCAGATCACCGGAGTGCATTCCGGTCAATCCCAAAATAATCCCGACTGCTGCCCCCCCATAGGCGATCAGATCCATGACCGTGATAGAATTCAGCTGCATGATCAGGACACGCATGGTCACCTTCCGAAACTGTTCCGATTCTTCATGCATCTTTTTGGCATAATACCCATCGGCATCGTAGATTTTCATGGTGGTCAGTCCCTGAATGTATTCCAGAAAATGATCTCCCAGTTCCGTATAGGCACCCCAGTATTTTCCAAGAAGTTTCCTGGCGAATTTCTGAACGCCCATAATGGCTCCGGGAATCAGCGGAACACAGAGAAGCAGTGTAATCGCTACCGGCATATACATCGTTCCTACAACAAAAAACAAAGTGACCGGTGCCAAAAAAGCATAAAAGAACTGCGGAACATATTTACTGAAATAAATTTCCAGCTGCTCCACGCCCTCTGTCGACAGCTGCACGACTTCGGAAGTGGAATACTTTTTATAATAATCCGGCCCCAGCCGTATCATTTTTTCATACAGCAGGATACGCAGCCGGTTTTTCAAATTTGCGGATGCCTGATAAGAGAATCTGCCATTCAGCTTTGTCAGCATGACCCGCGCCGCGATAACCGCAATCATCAGGATCAGATAGCCTGCAAATGATTCTCTGCCCGTATTCCCCAGCCTTACGCCATTCAGCAGCTTCGCCGTTGCAAACACAAAACAGATATTGGCAAGCAGCATGATCCACTGTGTCAATACAATTCCTGCCACATACTTTCTGTTTTCTTTAAATTCTTTCATTAGTCTTTTATGAAACATAATCTACCCTTCTATCGAACCGTCATCACTACTCTTCGTCCGTTCATTTCTTCTACCTTTAAACGTATTCCATATATCTCTTCGATACAATCCGGGGTGATTACCTCTTTGGGATCTCCCTGCACCAGAACTTTTCCGTCTTTCAGACCCAGTATCTCATCACTGAAATATACCGCATGATTCATGTCATGCAAAACCATAATGACCGTAATCCGGTATTCCCGGTTCAGCTGCTGCACCATTTCCAACAATTCGACCTGATATCGGATATCCAGGAATGTTGTCGGTTCATCTAAGAACAGGATTTCCGTCTTCTGTGCAAGCGCCATCGCAATCCATACGCGCTGACGCTGGCCGCCCGAAAGACTTCTCACCTCACGATATCGCAGATCTCCTATCTTTGTAACTGCAAGTGCCCAGTCAACGATCTCCTTCTCTTGCGTTCCACGCGCTCCGAACAGTCCAAGATGCGGATTGCGCCCATAGGCTACTAATTTAGCCACGGTAATATCAGCTGCTGCATCATTGTTCTGATGCACAATCGCCACCTTTCTGGCAAACTCTTTCTGCTTCATATTGTGGATATTTTGCCCTTCGAGATAAATCTTTCCCGCATCAGGCTCCAGATTTTTCGTCATCAGCTGAAAAAGTGTGGATTTCCCGCAGCCGTTCGCTCCGATCAAAGTCGTAATTTTTCCCTTTGGAACAAAAAAGCTGGCACCATCTAAGATTTTTCCTGCCGCTTTTGCTCTTTTCTTTTCTTCATAGGAAAACGTCAGATTCTCCACCCGCAGTACCGGATCTGTATCCTCTTTTTTCTCTCTGTATGGTTCAGCTCCCATATCTGCTCTGCCTCCTTAATAACACGATGAGAAACGGTCCTCCGACCACCGCCATGATAATCGACGCACTGATTTCATAAGGTGCAGCGATTGTCCTTCCAAGTGTGTCAGCGCCAAGATAAACCGTTGCGCCAAGAATCATGGTGTATGGCAGCAGAAGTTTATGATTGTGTCCGACCAGAATTCTGGCGATATGAGGTACAATCAGCCCGAGGAAGCTGACCGCACCGCCGACAGCCGTTGCAATGGACGCAAGCAGCACCGCCAGAAGCGAAATTACGATTCGGTCACGGCTTACATTTACTCCGATTCCCCGCGCGGTCCTGTCATCCAGAGAGAGCAGATTACATTTTCCGGACAATAAAAGTGCCGCAACCAGACAAAGCGGAATATAGTAAATAGCGGTATACACGTCATCCCAGGTTTTCATGGTAATACTTCCGGATACAATCGAAGCCACGCTGGACTGATTCCCGCCGTTCATCGAATTAATTGCACTGGAAAGTCCCGAAAACATGCTGCTGACAGCAATTCCCACCAGAATAATCCGAAGCGGACTAAGGCCTTCTCTCCAGGACAGTGAATACACAACCAAAAAGGCAATCAGTCCTCCTGCAAAAGCAAAAAGCGGCAGATACGCAAAGAGCATCGGAAAGAATGCCGTCACTGCGACAGCAGCAAAACTGGCTCCTCCGGAAATCCCGATTATACCCGGATCTGTCAACGGGTTTTTCAATACCGCCTGAAATAAGGTTCCGGATACCGACAATGCAGCTCCCAGAAATATTGAAATAAGAATGCGGGGAAAGCGAAGATCATAAATCGTCGCTACCCGGTCGTCATAGGCGACAAACAGCCCGCGCAGCAGATCCTTCGGACCGATTGCGATACTGCCCGCATTCACCGCCCACAGCACGACCAGGAAAAATGCCGCTGTCGTAATTACAATTGCGGCTCCTGCCCTTCGAAACTTTGAATTTGCGATGCCTGCCCTCATTTTAATTTCCGCCCTCCTCTGTTGCTTCTTCCATTACTTCTACTACTGCTGTCCCGTCAGATCCCTTCTCATTTCCGTAAAAAATACGATCCAGGTCTTCCAATGCATCCTGATACTGTAAATTTGCGCTCATGGAAAACAGGTTATAATCCAGATCATAGACACGATTTTCCTCTACCGCCGAAAAATGTTTCCAGATATCATTTGTCACAAATTCCTCCGCGAACATCTTCCTGACAGAATCCGGCAAAGCATGTGCTGTCCTTAGAATAATATCCGGATTCTTTTCCAGCATATCCTCTGTATTGACATTGATAAAATCAGCCGTCTCATCTGAATAGATGTTTCTGCCTCCTGCCATCTCGACCAGATTTCCCACGTAGGACGCCGGTGTGGCGACCACATAAGAACCCGGTACTCCCATCAGAATCAGAACGGTTGGCGCCTCTGCGCCATCCTGTTTCTGTCTGTATGCGTCATAAAATCGCTCAAATTCTTTTACCAGCGTTTCTGCCTGCTCTTCTTTCCCAAACAGCTCTCCGAGCTGCTCAATTGACCGATACATTCCCGGTACACTTGAGAGATTCAAAAATGCATATTCTGTGTTCAACTCCTCATACTTAGGCTGAAGGTCAGAGATCAGACTGACCGGGGACAGCACCCAGTCGGGATGTAAAGAAGCGATCATTTCCAGATCGGGTGCCATCCCGGTTCCTACCTCAACCGCTCCGCTGTAAACTTCGGGTACCGTATAGGATTCACTGTGCGGAACACCGACCAGCGGTATTTCCAACTGCTCACAGATCTGTGCGGTAGCTACGGAAGTGGCAATCACGACAGGACTATTTCCAGCTTTGTTTACCAATGCTCCCGTACTGGCGGTTTCTGTTTCAGTTTCCGTTTGGTCCGTGCTGTCCCCAGCGGATGCAACGGCACTTTCCGTTTTCTCTGCCGAAGCAGAAGAAGTCCCGGAATAATCCACGCATGCACTGAGAGAGAGCACTATGACACCAAGCAGAACGGATACACCTGCCTTTTTTCCCAAATACCATTTTCTGATCCTCATTCATCCACACGCTCTCTTTTTTGCAGCCTGGTCCGAAGCAGCAGTAATACACTCCCTACAACAATACCCGGCACCGTCAGCAGGATCACACACTGAAGCACCAGTTTCCAGGATAATGCAGGTATTACATCCGTCCCTGCATTGGCAGCTTCATCTCCGCTTTCAAAAGAGGCTTCTGTCTCCGTATTCTCCAAAATGCTCTCATCGGAAAGCACCATGCCATCCGCTTCCGCAATCAGCTGACTTCCTGTTTTCTGATTGTTTTTTGCTGCATTTTCCGTAGCATCTTCTGTTGATTCTTCGGAAAGCTCCTCTGCAGAATCCAATGCAGTCACGGAAGCGTCCTCCTTCGTGGTCTGTACGCTGTCCGCAGCAGCCGATGCTGTTGTTTCATTCGCAGCCGGAACGCCGGAAGCGTCCACACTCACTATAAAATCACCGCTTCCCTCCTGTAAATCCGAAAAGTCCGCATAAAAAATAACGTCTCTCCCCATTGCTGTCACATACAGCTGTATCCGAATTACTCCGCTTTCTGACGGTATGCAGAATCTGAAATCCGAGGTGTAGGAATCTCCGGTATTTTCCTGCATAATCTCACTGGATACTTCCGTCCATCCGGATGCCCCTCTCTCCTGTGTAGCAAATCTCACATCCGAAATATTGTCCATCAAAGAGAGACGGACCGTGGCATACGTTGTTCCGCTCTCTGCCTTTTCAATCAATGCCGTTGTATTCAGAACACTTTCCGTCATTGCCTGACCGATTCCGGCATTGTTGCCGGCATCTTCTACCTCACCGGTAACCGGATGCGCATAATAGGGATGTGCCGTTGCCAGATATGCAGTCCCGGTTTCCGCAGCGTACGGCTTTTGCAAAAACAGAATGTTTCCGCATACTCCGGCCAGCAACAGCAAAAAGGCGGCTCGTACAGCGATATTGGGAGCCGAACGCTTACCCCGTTTTCTTATCATGATGTTTTTTCCTCCTTAAAGAACTGTCTGTCAAAATGAAGCCGACTACAAATACGGTAATGCAGATGGAACCAACCATGGATGCTCCGAGAAAAAACAAGGTCACAACCTGGTTTTCATGTGACGAATTGCTGTTCTTCGCCATTTCCGCCTTTTGCACTGCACTTTCGTGATTGTCATCACTCTTCAGTTGATTCCCCGTCTCCAAATCTTCTGAAGCCGTTTCCGTAATCTTTCCTGACACATCGGCTTCTTTCCCCGCCGATGCTTTCCCTTTTCCGGATGCCGTTTCCTGCGTGGATGATTTTCCTGCTGTACGAAGTTCCTCCTGCGAAGATGATTCTTCTGCGTCCAACTGGCTGTTCCCCGTATCTGCGATAGCAAATTTACCGAAACTGCCTGTCTGAAATACCACGTAGCCATTTTCTGCCTCTGCAGACAGTTTCGTCTTTGCCGCATCTTCAAACCGGTAAACTGCAATTTTATCTGCCTCATAACCTTCCGGCAGCGGGATATAGACTGTCACCCTTCCACCCGGCTCTACCTGCAGGCCCTCGCTATTGTAAAGTGTAATATCATACAGCGTAAACGAGTCCTTCCATCCGGCAAGTGCTGCTTTGACGATTTCATAGTCCGAGCCTTCCAAAATGGCGGACACCTTCATGCTGACGCCTTCCGCAAGTATATTTTCGGCGGCTTTGATTCTTATTTTTGTTCCTGCATCTGTCAGATCCACAGCCGGCGTATCAAGACCGGATGTCACCGTATCCGTATTTTCAGATACCTTCGTATCATCGGAAACGCTCTTTAACGTATCCCAGCTTATTTTCAGTCTTGCGGCTAACGGATCCGTACCCATGACCGCAACCTTGGGATCGATTTTGACATTGATATATCCTTCCTTGGAAGGCATGGTAAACGAAAAAGCACTCGCCATTGCTTTCCCCTCCACCATGTTCTTTTTCGCCGTAATTACAGCAGCCTTATAGCTGCCGTTGGTCTGCTCGATTTCCATACTCTGCAGACATGCTGTGATTGTTCCGACTGTCATCGGATGTGTGGAAAAATCAAGCTTGTAAATGCCGTTTTTTACCGTCAGCAATGCCGTATGATTCATGGCTGCGTCACCCATACTGGCACGGTCGGCCACAGCATTCCACAGAGCGATATAGACATTGTATTTCCCATCTTTTAAATGATCCTTATCGAGCACCTCACTAGATTTCTTCACCAGCGCATCGATCGCATTTTGCAGTGCAGTAATCTGTGCATTCACCGACGCCTGACTGACGGCCGCATTGTCATATACATTCTGAGCAGTCGCAACTGCATCTTTCAAATTGGTCAATGTAGCCTCTGTGTATACATCGGTTTGTGCCAGCAGCGTCTTTGCCTTCTCTATTTTTGCTTTTAATCCGCTCTTATCGGTCGATGCCGGATTTTCATTTTCTATATTTTTCTCCGTATTTTCCTCGGAATTTTCAAGATCACTTGTCTCATAAGCATCCCACATCTGAATCTGTTCCGCTGTCATTTCCGCTGCCGCCGAATAATCCGGCTTAATCCGCAATAACTGGTCTCCGAATCCCAGACTGCCCATCACCGGTACATAGATATGGGCCCAGATATACGCCTGATCCAATGTCACGGGAACGGACACTACCTTTGGATAGGCCTTTCCCGCACAGATGGCATCAGTAGAATCTACGGCATTATAAACGTCTGTGATATCATACGTACTGACAACCGTTCCGTTTAAGAGCTCATATCTGGTCGGATATTGATTCGTGTTCAGTGTAATATTCTGCAGTAAGTCCAACTGCATCAGATAGCCAGACATATCCGCATAAGAAAGACTTTTCAGATGCAGATACAAGATTGCTTCATTGTCTTTTACCACCAGTTTTCCACTCTGCTCCAGTGCGCCGTTTCCCATGCTAGCGGCATTGCTCGTCGCGTTCCAGAAGCTGACCGGAATGGCATAGGTACCATCGTTCCATACGGTGCCCGCTTTTACTTCCAGCCAGCCCTTCCTTTCTCCGTCTGACCAGCCGCCGCACAGCAGGAAAGTGAGGAATAAGATAAGAAGAACCGACGAAGTGATTTTTTTCCCATTTGCCCATTTTTTATCTGTTCTTTTCATTTTCTTTCTTAATCCCATTGATTCTGTCTATTTCCTGATAAGCAGGCACTATTTCACCGTCACTTTGTAGGTCTTTTTTACTCCGTTACAGGTCACCGTGATCGTAGCCTTACCTTTTTTGATTCCCTTTACAACGCCCTTTGCACTGACTGTTGCAACCTTTTTATTGCTTGTTTTATAGGTAATTGTTCCACTTGGTGACGCCGTTGCTTTAATTGTAACTGTCTTTTTTACTTTCACCGTACCGCTTGTCTTCGCCAGTGTCAGCGTCTGTTTTTTGACCGTTACCTTATAAGTCTTTGATACGCCGTTACAGGTTACGGTAATGGTTGCCTTACCTGCTTTGATTCCTTTTACAACACCCTTTGCGCTGACTGTTGCAACCTTTTTATTGCTTGTTTTATAAGTAATCGTTCCGCCTGGAGTTGCCGTTGCCTTCACTGTAACTGTTTTGTTGACCGCTATCGTACCGCTTGTCTTTGTAAGCGTCAGAGAAGGTTTCTTCACAGTCACCTTACACGTTGCCGCTACACCGTTTGCCGTTGCCGTAATCGTCACCGTCCCGGCACTTTTTGCCGTGACAACGCCTGCTGCAGATACCGAAGCTATTTTGCTGTCACTGCTTTTCCATGTCACTGTTTTGCTATCGCCATGAATCGTTGCGAGCAGTTTCACAGAGGACGACAATTTCCCCGTATAAATGGTCGCTGTTTTCTGCTGAATGCTGATTGTTGCCTGATCCAATGCACTGAGCGCCGCATTTAATGCGCTTGTCTGAGCATCAATATCCGCCTGAACTGCAGTCACTTTTTCCTGTATTGCCTGCGCTTTTATAATGGCTTCTGTCAACTTTGTAAAGGTGACGGCAGAATATTGACCGGAAGTATTTTTCAGCGCCTGTGCTTTTGTAATCGCCGTATTCAGTGCACTCTTGTCATTTTTTTGTAATACCGCTGTAGAAAAATCTATTTTGAGGCGGGCGTCATTGCTGCCTCCATTTGACCGGAGTTTGATTGCTGTCATCGCCGTATTTTCCGGAAGTACAAATGTGGTCTGCGTAATATGTCCCTCGCTGTCCTGCTCTGTCACAGCCGCATCTGCATAACCGCTTTCCGTCGGATACTGAATCCCTTCCGACCATGCCGTCACTCCGTAGACTGTCAATTCCTGTAAATTCAGATAAACAGCAATTTTTCCGTCTTCGCCAACCGCCAGAAATGTATGGCTGATGATACCATCCGACATAGATGCCTGATCTTTTGTGGCATGCCAGATATGTGCCTCCACTGCATACAGACCTGCATCTAACACAGTGATTGCAACCTTCTCCAGTTTGCCGTTTGCCTTTATGGAAATTGTTGCGGTTCCCTGCTTTAATGCAGTCACTTTACCATCCGCATCCACGGTTGCGACCGATGTATCAGAGGATTCAAATGACGCCTTTTTATCCACTGCAGTTTCATTTCCGGTCACTTCCGCAGTAATTGTATCAGAAGTACCGGTAACGATTGCCTGAACACTCTTTGTCACCGTGAGAGTTCCTTCTGTCTCTATTGCTTCCAGTGAACCAAAATCAAGTGCCAGTCTCGCTTCTGCGCTGACAGCATCTGCTTTGAATGCGATTCCGATGATACTTTCCGCATCATTTAGAGAAAGTCTCACCTGTGTTGGATGTCCTTCCTCATCTGTCTTAAGTATTTCTGTATCTGTCAACTGACCGTCACTGAAATATTTCAACTGACTTACATACTGTGTCAATCCATAGACTGTAAAAGGCTGCAGATTCAGATATACGTACAGGCTTCCGTTTTCATAGACTACCAGGTTTGCGGACGCAATTGCCGGATTTGTCATGGATAAGTCTGTTGTCGTTAACTTTATAAAGCTGGCATCCAGCGAATAAATCCCCGTATCGAGCACAGTTACCGCACAGGACGCCGAAGTACCGTTTGCGGTCACGGTTATCGTTGCAGTTCCCATTGCTGCTGCGGTGATATTTCCCTGTTCATCCACCGCTGCAACTGCAGGGTTCGAAGAAGAAAATTCTGCCGCTGCATCAAATCCGCTCTCCGGAAGTACCGCGGTTAATGTTTCCGTCTGCCCCGTTACGATGGTCATGGATGATTTGTCCAGAGAGATCGTTGACAGCGTGGCATTCGCATAATTGATGTATAGATATGCCGTCTCATTTGCCATCATGGAAAAGTCTGTCGTCATACTGAAATAAACGCCGTCCTCACCTTGCATCCCACTTGGGATCTCAATACTCATAATATCCGGTTTTTCCTCATCACCTACGGTTCTCGTCGATAGGACAGTTCCCGGAACCTGTCCCGCAATCGCTTCCTCGCTGGTATAATCCGTGGTCTGAAAAATGCTCATTGTGAGAATATTTGCAGATATCGTTGCTACGGTCAGCGTTTTCCATCTGGTCTGTAAAGTTGCACTTCCGTCCTCTGCGATGTTTAAAATTCCCATTGCCGCAAGGCTCCCAGCCGCCATCGATGCTAAGGTCGGATCCACCGCCTTTCTCATTTCTACCGGAACGAGATAAGTCCCCGCTTCCAGTTGCGTTGCAGCACTTCCAAATACCATATCCGATGCAGCCGCATCACTTGATACGGCATTCGTATCACTTGCAAATACCGCATTTGAAGGCATTCCGGCCGCAACCACCGTTGCAGCCAATGCACATGTTACAAATCGTTTGATAAACGATAAACCTGCCTGATTCTTTTTCATAAAATTCTCCTTTCTGATCTGTCGCCTCACAAATTAGTTAGTTTTGACTAACATATGGTTTTAAAAAAAGGACAGTTATCTGTCATTCTTGTGAACCACTGTGTCTCCTGTGAAAAGCATGCTCATTTTATCAAATTCAGGTTATCTGTCAAACGTCTCTGTTGCACAAATGCGATGTTTTTCTCTTTCTTCCATTTTTGCTTTTCCGGAAATCATCGGCTTTTCTCCACGTTTCTGCTCTTTTTCCATTTTCTTATTGAAAATATTTCTCCATAATCAGCAGTAAATTGTTAGAACGGCCCTGCTCTCCGGCATATTGAGCGCTCCGACCGAACTTGACATCAGCAGTTCCGCCTTTCCCTGCAAAAGATTATCGTCTCGTACATATAGAAAATGGAACGCTTCCAGCGGTATATAGACCCAATTGTCATTTACTTTCACAGCCTCTATTTTTCCGTCCCTTTCGTATTTCATCGTAGAAAGTTTGCCTCGTAAAAACTTATTTGCGGCTTTTGATTCTCTTTCCATCGGAATTAGGTTCAGACATAAATAGCTCTTTCCGGTAGTAATCATCAGTGTTCCGGGATGACGAAAGGCATCATTGGCCATGGAGACCTGTTCCTGATCCCGCTTCGTGTATTTTGAAAAAAGAAAGGAAACCTTATAATTGCCGACACGCAGATATTCATTCACCCTGTAACCGGAAAATGATTTTTTCTTTTCCGCAAGCAGTCTTTTTTTCCTGCCGCCATATAGTTTATCCACACTCCGCGCGATCATATCTGCGGCTTCACTGTCACAACAGCACAAAATTGTCATCGCATTGTACTCTGCCTTTTCGCAGAACATTCCCTGTTCCACAAGTGCATTCCGGATACTGATCTTTTTCTCCAGATAGGTATTGATATAATATCTTCCTCTCTGGGTAAACTGAAAGTGCTCCGTTAAAAGCCCGCGTTTTACGTAGACCGAAAGTGCCCGGCATACTGTGGAACGGTTTACGCCGAATTTCTTTGCGACCTTTGTTGCCGACGGACGCCTTTCCTCACTTTCCGCCAGTGCTATCATATATTTTAAACCCTCTGTATCCATCTTTTTTTCTGTTGTCAAAGCTGTCATGTTTCCCTCCGGTCCGTATTATTTTTATTGCCAATATAGCACAAAGCCCGCTGCTTTACATGATATTTTTTTTCATTAACCGCTCTTTTGGTTGCATCCGTGTCGATTTCATAATATTCTAGCATGAGTTAGCGTTTACTAACTTTTTTTACAGAAAGAGGTATCCTATGAAAAAAATCGTAAATTCCATTTGTGTTGTATTCGGCTTTCTTTCTTTGATTCTGGGAGTAATTGGAATTGTACTTCCGATTTTACCGACAACACCTTTTTTTATTCTTGCAACCATATGCTTCGCAAAAGGTTCCGAAAAATTTCATCACTGGTTTCTTGAGACAACGATTTACAAAAAATATATCGAACGCACGATTCAAAAAAAGGAAATGACCAAAAAAGCAAAGTTTTCCACGCTTGCAACGATCAGTGTTTTCCTTCTGATCGGATTTCTTTTTTCGCCTGTCTGGTACGCCAAATGCATTCTGGTATTGATTGCAGTCGCTCACTATTACTATTTTCTATTTCGGATAAAGACAGTCCGGGAAACGGATATTGAAGAGACACAACTGGGAAATCGTGCAGAGGAGGATATTCCAAATGGATCTGAATGAAAAAAGAACACAGGAGCAGAGAATGCTGGAGTTCATGATTCAGATCTATTGCCGCGGAAATCATAAGCAGGGAAAAACCATCTGCAAAGAATGCCGACAGTTGCTGGATTACGCAGCAGAAAGAACCAGGAAGTGTCCATTTATGCAGACAAAATCCTTCTGCAGTGCATGTAAAGTCCATTGCTATGCACCGGATAGACGAAAAAAGATTCAGGATGTTATGAGATATGCCGGGCCAAGAATGATATTCTATCATCCACTTCCCGCAATTCTGCATATGTATACCACCTTGCGGCAAAAACTATCCCGTGGAAAAAATGCGTGATTATAAAACACAATTACGCAGTGTCGCATAAAAAAATAGGGATGGTATTTCCAATTAATTCCTGTCTTGTCCCTCATTTTATTTGTGCAAAATACATAAATTTTGTATTAGAATTTATGTATTTTCTACAACAAAAAGGTTGACTAATCAACAAAATCTCTCTACAATATAGTTGATTCGTCAACAAAAGGAGTGATTACCATGGATATGACACAAATGAATCTGCTCATGATAAACAGTAAAATATTCCGGCATACACAGACTTATCTGGATAAGGCACTGAAGAAATATGAGCTGAGCAGCGGTTCTTTCCGCTATTTGTTTGAATTGGAACGAGAAGAAGGCATTTGCCAGAATGAGATCAGCAAGAAAATCGGCAATGATAAAGCCATGTCTGCACGCATGATTACAAAGCTTATGGATGCAGGGTTTATACGACGAAACCAGGCTGCTTATGATAGCCGTGCCTACCAGCTTTATTTAACGGATAAAGCAAGAGACGTGCTGCCAAAGCTGAGAGAAGAGATTTTTGTTTTAATCGAACGCATCACAGAAGGATTGACCGAAAAAGAAAAGGAACAGATGATAACTTCCTTATACACGGTATTTTGCAATACCAAAAAGTTAAATGGTTGAGGAGACTTAAAATGGATCAGACAAAAAACGTAAATAAATGGACCGTACTTTCCATTATTATTATAACTACCTTTATGGCAACACTTGACGGAAGTATTGTCAATGTGGCACTTCCAAGCATGGCAAGGGCATTAAATGTAAGCACTTCCGGAATTCAATTTGTGGCGACAAGTTATTTGATTGTGATCGCCGGTGTGATTCTGGTCTTTGGAAAACTGGGCGACATGCTTGGGAAAACCAAAATGTTTACCCTTGGTGTTGCACTATTCACGCTCGGCTCCCTGCTGTGCGGATTAAGCGGATCGTATCCGGTACTCATCGCCGCACGTGTCATTCAGGCAATTGGAGCAGCCGGTACGATGGCAAATAATCAAGGCATCGTAACTGAAATTTTTCCGGCAAATGAGCGCGGAAAAGCACTGGGAATCGTTGGAACCGCAGTTGCCCTTGGTTCTTTGGCCGGCCCTGGTCTTGGCGGTCTGATTGTCGGGGCTGTCGGCTGGGAATACATCTTTTTCATCAATGTTCCAATCGGCCTGATTGCTGTTATTGCAGCTTTCAAACTGTTGCCGCGAACACAGAAAAAGTCGGAACAGAAGCTGGATATGGCAGGATCCGTTTTATTTCTGATCGCCATTGTGCCTCTTTTTGTAGCCCTGAATGAAGGAATCAGCCGTGGTTTTACAGACCCGCTCATATTGAGTGGATTCGCAATCGCACTGGTTGCATTCCTCGCATTCCTGATCGTTGAAAAAAAGAAGTCAGATCCGCTTGTGGAGCTTGGCATGTTCCGTAACAAATTGTTTTCACTGAGTATTTTCTGTGGTTTTGTCAGCTTTGTTGCAATCTTTTGTCATAATATTTTATTGCCATTTTATCTGGAGGACGTACGCGCATACACCCCTACCTTTTCGGGTGTCATTATGATGGTCTATCCGCTCATTTTAACAATCGTTGCACCGTTAAGCGGGCAGCTCTCGGATAAGATCGGCTCCGAAGTTCTGACGTTTTTTGGATTGGTGCTGACAAGTGCAGGTTTATTTTTAATGTCAACAATGAAAGAACATTCTTCTATTTTCTACCTGATTCTGATCATTGCCATTATGTCTGTCGGAATGGGTATGTTCCAGTCCCCGAACAACTCCCTTGTCATGTCGACCGTAAGCCGTGATAAGCTAGGTGTCGCCGGGAGTATTAATGCACTGATCCGTAATGTCGGTATGGTATGCGGAATCGCATTGGCTACCACATTGCTGTACAGCATGATGAGCTATAAGACCGGAGAACGGGTGACGGACTATGTACCGGGAAGAAGTGATGCTTTTATCTTTGGAATGCATATCGTATATCTGACCGCCGGGGCAATCAGTCTGCTTGGCGCCGCTCTGACCTTACACCGTATGATGGCAAAAAAGCAAAATGACAGCGCGGAAACTAACGCTTATTCCATGAAATAAATATATTCATAAAAAAGAGATACCTTTCTGTCCGGTATCTCTTTTTTTACAAAACTGTGGTCAGACATATGCTGTTATCTTTGCTTCAGATTCAGAACCATTCCATCTTGTGTTTTCGCAAATCCACATTTTTCATACAACGGCCTGCCATATTCGGTGGCATCCAGATATAGTTCCGTAACTCCATTTCGTTTTGCTTCTTTGATTAATGCCTCCATCATCTGACTGGCAGCTCCCTGCCTGCGATAGCTGGCTCTGGTATATACATTCATAATATGAGCTCTTTTTCCATTGGGATGATCAAAGGTCGGCATCATCTTTATGTAACAAATGGTAGCGCAGCCAATCACCTCACGATCAACAGCCAGTACCGTTGTCTGGTCTGAACTACGGAAATACTGTGCGGTATGATCGACAAATGTTCTGTCAAATTCCGTTGCTTCCGATAAGCCATTCAATACTTTCAGCGCTTCCATCCGCATTCGCATAACCGCATCAAAATCAGCATCCGTAGCTTTTACAATCTTTATCACGGGAATCTCCTCCTACCTATCAACGCTATCTCCATAATAACTGCTTTATGGACATAATGCAAACTCGACAGCTGAAGAAACTGAAAAAAGCAGGTCTTATTGTTACGAACCGGTTCCGGAATAGGAAAGCGCGCCCTTCATCCATAGTTTATAGCTCAGATAGACAAATACGACTCCCAGAAATGGTGCCGCATACGTCAATAGCGGGACTTCTGTGCTCCGCAAAAATGGCATACAGGGATAATAGGCAATAAAAGCAATCGGTATCAGAAATGTAAACACAAAACGAAATACCGGTCCAAAAATTGTAATCGGATATTTTGCATAATCTTTAAAATGAAAGGCCAGGATCATGACGGAAGTGGAACCCATCAGCCAGAACCCGGTGGCTGCAGCTGCATTCATCAAAGCAATCATAAACAGTGAGGCAAATACCCAGTTGCAGATAAATAACAGGATATTGAAAAATGTCAGCTGAACTCCGAGGTGATGCCATGCATACACAACGGTTCCGATGCCAAATACAAATTCTCCGATTCCTTTTATGTCAAAAACCTCTGATATAAAATAAAAGAACAGGTTCACCGGCCGGAAGTAATACTTAATGAAATCCCCACTGTACAGGCTCATACGCAGATTCCAGTTATTATCGAAAAAGCATTGTACCGGTGTCAGCGCAAGCAGAGAAAATCCATACAAAAACAGCAGCTCATAGTAACTCCAGCCATTGATGGAGGGAAAATTCTGAAACAGAATCCAGAACGCCGCAAACCCTGCGATATTCGTGAAAATCATACCGATCGTCGAGATCACAAAATCGGCTCTGTAACTCATCTTGCTCTTAAAATCCTGAAATACAATCATTTTATAGATATGCAGGTAAAACCGCAGTCCGTTTTTTTGTGTATCCATCATCAGCCTCCATTTACGGTAATCACTTTTTGGGAAACCAGCCAGAATGCACGGCTGAGCAGAATCATAAAAATTGCCCACAGCAGCTGCTTTAGCAGCATCTGCTGTATATCCATTCCGGTCAGTGAATCATCAATCAATATCTGCAGCGGCGTATTGTAAATTGCCTGAAAAGGCAGCCAGTTTACAAAGGTATGTATCTTTTCCGGAAAAAAAGCAAGCGGGATCGTTGCACCGGAAAGAAATGCCACAATGACTTCTTTCATAATATTGACACCCCAGACAGACTGTGTATAAAAACAGATGACTCCCACAAAAAAATCCACGCTGAAATTAATTGCCACTGAAAGAATGACGCTTCCCACAAAAAACAAAAGATTCATCCCCAATGCAAACCCGCCTTTTGTTACCAGATATACCACAAGAAACGTAGGCAGAAATGTAAAGAAAAAGGAAATCACATAGGCACCGGATGTAGAAAAGAACCAGAACAGCTGATAATCCATCGGTTTCAGCAGATCCAGCACAATTTGCCCGGTCTGAAAATCCCGTCCCATCCCCCATACGATGTAACAATTCATGAAGGAAAAAAGCGCAGATGCCAGTACCAGATATACCATCGTATCCGAAAATGTCATCCCGTTTATAACATCTGCCGGACTGGATGCATAAATTGATTTCCACAGATAATAAATAATCAACAGATAAATCAGATTTCCAAATATGGTAACCAGTACACTCGCACGAAAAACAAGACTGTCCAGCACACTTCCCCGTGTCAGTGCCAGAAACTTGCGAATGGAAAAAGAGTGATTCATATCAGCGGATTCCTCCCTCATAGATCTTTTTTATGACACTTTCCGTGGAAATTTCCTGTAACATCATATCTGCAATTTTCTTCTTTTCCTGCACAGCATTCAGCACCTGCATAACCGACACTTCTTCCTCATCCAGAAGCACATCAATCCACTGCTCCTGCAGGGAGATGTTCAGAGAGACTGCCCCCGGAAATGCTTCCTGCAGCCATCTTTGTACCAGGCGCAGATGCTCTTCTTTCTCCGGTTCCTCTCCCTTGTGAAAGGTCAGACGTACCGTCCGGTAGGCACCGAAAAAACTGTGCAGATTCTCGATGCTGTTATCATAAAGCACGGTTCCTTTATCAATAATCACAATCCGCCTGCACAGCGCATCCACATCCCCCATATCATGCGTTGTCAGAATTACCGTTGTCTCTCTTTCACGGTTCAGCTGCTTGATCAGTTCCCGTATTTTACTTTTCATGGAAACGTCCAGGCCGATCGTCGGTTCGTCCAAAAATACAACTTCCGGATTATGCAGAAAAGCCGCCAGGATATCGCATAGTGTCCGCTGTCCAAGTGACATCTGGCGTACCGTCTTTCCATACAGTTCTCCGGCACCTACCAGTGCATCAAAATATTCCAGGTTATCCTGGAAAACGCCTTCGTCAATGCGATAGATTTCTTTTAAAATACGAAACGATTCCCGCACCGGCAATGCCCACCACAATTGTGTTCTCTGCCCGAATACCACACCGATTCTCTGCGCATTTTTGCTGCGATTTTGATAGGGAATCCTGCCATTTACCCGAATTACGCCCGAACTCGGTTCCAGCACCCCTGTCATCATCTTGATCGTTGTAGATTTTCCTGCTCCGTTCGGTCCAAGATACCCGACAATCTCTCCCGCCTTAATATCCATCGTAATATCATTTACCGCATTTATGATATGATATTCTCTGGAAAACAAATCCCGGACCGATCCTTTCAAGCCCTCACGGTGATCCACGATCTTAAATTCCTTTGACACATGTTCGATTCTTATGATCGATTCCATTCCAAATACCTCTCTTGTCATACCAAACTTGTTTTATCCCCGCTTTATCGTCTGCCTAACTGATTTTTACCGCATGATTCAAATGTATTACCATTATAATTCGATTTTTCACTACCAATATTAAGTGACTCAATCTGATATTATTAGCCCTTTTTTTTCACCAAGGTGTCTTTTTTTTATTTTTGCAATCCGTGGGACATCTATAGAACAAAAGTGTACTTCGAACATTCTCGCATTCTACCACTTAGAAAGTGCAACTATTGTTCTGCGCGCAGACAACCAAAGAAGTGGATGTGCCACCTCGAATAATATGGTTTAGCTGTGCATCTAAATTTTATTCTATAGGAGAATCATAACTTTCGCACATTAATGCAACAAATTCTTTCCTATAAAACAACAAAAAATACCCCGGATCAAACGATCCGGGGTATCTCTGTAACTCAAAGCTAAAGAACTGAAAAAACCAGAGGCAGAAACAGCATCATGGGCTGCAATCTGTTTTTTTGTCTTAAAGCAGTCGTGTGCTTTGCTCTCCTGCCCCATAGATTTTTACCTGTTCCAACATATGTCCGATATTTCCCTCACCTGCAAATCTGCTGGAATCGAAATAATCTTCATCCACAGATAACCAAAGAAGCGGATGTGCCTCCTCGAATAATATGGCTTCTTCTTTTAACTGTCCCACGTAGACCTCTACCCTGCAGTCCTGATTATAATAGGTAAAATCCATCATGTGGCTGAGCTGAATTTTATCCGCACCGATCCCCGTCTCTTCTTCCAACTCCCGATAGGCCGCTTCAAATCCGCTTTCACCCTGTTCAATTTTTCCGCCCACAAGATTGTACAATCCCTTGTACGGATCTTTTGTTCTCTTACAAAAAAGCAGTTCCTTCTCATCCTGACTAAATACCATAATACAGTTATATCCTTGCATATGCCCTCCGCTTATGTACTTCATACTTATATTTTCTGTGATATTCCGTTTCTTCCATTTCAATCTTTCTATTAAGATAGCATAAATTGACTCTTCTTTCCAGTGAAAGCAGCTGTGAACATAATCAGATGACAGTGTGCAGCCATTCTTACTATGTTCCATAATGTTATATCTGCCAAAGACGTTTAAAATATGTTGCTTTATTTCATACATGTAAAATTAAAAAGCAAAATACAAAAACCTGTAAAATAGCAAACTACAGAAAACTACAAAAAAGATATTGACTCTGACACAGTGTCATAGTGTAACATGAACTCAGGTGAACAGGAGGTGAATCGAAATGAGAACGATTAAGCAGGTTTCGGATTTAACGGGTATCAGTATTCGTATGTTGCATTATTACGACAAAATTGGACTGCTGAAACCGGCTGCCATTTCAGAAGCAGGCTACCGGTTGTATGATGAGGAATCTCTTGAAACTTTACAGCAAATCCTCTTTTTTAAAGAATTGGACGTTTCGCTGAAAACAGTGAAAAGAATATTGGAAGCTCCGCAGTATGACAAAATGCAGGCACTCCGGGAACAAAAAAAGATGCTTTCTCTGAAAAGAGATCGAGTCAATGAATTGATTGCACTGATTGACCAAAAATTGAAAGGCGGTAATACCATGAGTTTTAAAGAATTTGATATGAGTGAATATTTTCATGCGCTGGAAATATTTAAACAGGAGCATACGGACGAAGTCATCCGGTATTTTGAAAGTGTGGAAGAATTTGATAAAAAGCTTGCCCATATGAAAACAAACGAGTTTGAGATCGCAAAGATGGCAATAAAGGAATATGGAACAATTGAGAAATATACGGAAGCCATGAAACACAACGTCAATCATCTTCCGTCGATTATGGAAGGGGCCCAGACAATCCAAAGCAATATACAACATTATCAGTCACAGATTCATCAACTGACCCTGCGTCTGACATCTGATCTGAGGAAAGATCCATTTTCAGCAGAAGTGCAGGCAGTTGTAAACGAAATGGACGAAATGGTGCGGGAACACTATAAAATTCTTAGTATGGAAATGGGCGAAAATTACTGGGGCATGCTGGCTGACCTGTATTTAACGCAACCCGAATACACGAAAATAAATGATAAAAAGTACGGCAAAGGTGCGACAAAATTCATGGGGCAGGCTCTTAAATTTTACAATGAGAATTGAAAGCACCCCTTCTTTGAATAACAATCCTTCAGTCCATTTTCTTATATGTACTTTTGACTCCTTTTTCATCCAGAATGGCATTGGTCACGGTAACGATAGAAATTAAATTATTTTTTTCATCGCGCATTTTTATACTCCAGACATGATTTCGATGTCCATCATGCAGCAATTCCCCCTCTGCGGAGAGATATCCCTCTGCCTTCATGGAACGGACATGATTTGCCGTGACCGACATTCCAACCGCATGATACATGCCTTTCCCTAACAGATTGGAGGCATGTCCGGCAGTAATTTCTGCGAATGCAAGCGTCGCACCTCCATTTAAAAAACCATATGGCTGCTCATGGAATCTGCCCAGCTTCATAGCCGCATGATACTGATGACCGTTTACCTGAAATCGCTCTATTTGCAGTGCTTCGATCAGATTCATTCTACCCCTCCATCTTCCATACGTGTACTGTCTTTTGGCTTAAGATATTCTCATCCACAACGACCCCCAGACCAGGCCTCTGCGGAAATTTCATTCTACCGTTTGTGAATGAAATTTCCGGGCGAATCAGATCTGTTTCAAAATATCTTCGGGAGTCTGAAAGATCTCCTGCCATATACGTATCTGTCAAACCGGCGAGCTGCACGTGCAGCATTTTTGAAATACCGCTTTCTACCATACTGCCGATCCAGTATCGGATGCGGTTCTTCCTGCAGTATGCAACCATCTGTTTTACATAAAACAGACCTCCACTTTTTCCGACCTTCAGATTCAGCACCTGAAATGCATGGCAGGAAACAGCTCGTTCCAACTGACTGAAATTTTGAATGCTTTCGTCCAGACAAATCGGTGTTTGAATCGAAAACTGCATATTTCGGCACTCTTCCACTTCCGAAAACTGAAACGGTTCTTCCATACACAGCAGGTTCAGGCCGTCAAATCGTTTCACCGCTCTTAGCTGTGCAATCGAATAACTGCGGTTCGCATCTACTGCAAACTGCAGCCTGGGAAACTGCTCAACCGCCTTTTTTACACGTTCATACCCGTCTTCCGGCTTTATTTTGATTTTAAATCTCCGGCAGCCCAAAAGCTCATATTCTCTGATTTTTTCCAGCAGTTCACCGGCCGGAATATCACCGATTACAATTCCCATCTCGATATCACTTCTCAGTTTTTCCCCGAAGACAGATGCGACAATACTCTGATTTTGTTTCTTAGTGTAGAGATCAAACAGGGCCATTTCCAGACCCGATGCGGCCATCGGAAACTGCTGTCCGATTCTGGAATGAAGTTCAAACGGATGACTGATCTCCTTTCCCAGAATGGCAGGAACATATTCTTCCCGCAGGATCTGTAACGACGCGTACAGGGTTTCCTGTGTATAAAACGGAGTGGAAAACGATACGGTCTCACCAAATCCGACATTGCCGTCACAATCTGTTACTTTCAAAATCAGTGTCTCTCTGTGATTGAGCACCGCAGCAGCAGTATGGAACGTAAATTTCAGCGGAAGGTCCACCTGATAAATCGTGACATTTTGTATTTTCATCGTTCCTCCCGCAGAAGATTTCTTACGATTTTTCCCGATGCATTTTTCGGCAGACCCTCCCGGAAAAAAATTTGCTTTGGAATCTTGTATTTCGCCAGCCGCTTTTCCATATAGGTTTTTAATGCTTCTTCCCGCAGTTCTGACACCACATAAAGCACCGGAACCTGCCCCCACTTACTGTCTTCTATTGCCGTCACCGCACATTCAGTGACACCCGGCAGCTGATACAGCAGATCTTCGATTTCCTTTGGATAAATATTCTCTCCGCCTGAGATAATCAGATCTTCCCTCCGATTGAGTACATATAGAAAGCCTTCCGCATCCAGATAACCGATGTCGCCGGTATGGAAAAAACCGGTAACCGGCTCCATTGTCAGGTATCCGTCCATCAGCATGGGACTCTTAATCCAGATCTCACCAATTCCATCTCTTCCGGGATTTCGAATTTCAATCTTCACGCCGGGCAGGGGTCTCCCGACCGAATCTTTCTTTTGTGGATATTCTAAAACGGAAAAGGTCGTACTCTGGCTCGTGGTCTCTGTCATCCCGTAGGTCTTATAAAGCGGCAGCTTTTTTTCCCTGCACTGTTCCACCAGCTTTCCGGGAATGAAATCTCCGCCCAATAAAATGACTCTCAAATGATGTTTTGGCATATCAAGCACCAGTTCGGTCAGAACCGTCGGAACGAGTGATATCATATTGATACTCCCGGTGCTGATCAGATCGCATACCGTTTCTTTTTCGTATTTTTCCAGAATGGTCACTCCTGTTCCATTAAACAGGCTTCGAAACAGCACAGACAGTCCGCTGATATGAAACAGCGGCAATACGGCCAGCCAGTTGTCCTCTTCCCTGACACCCAGCACCTCTGCAGACGCCCGTACATGCGCCTGCAGCTGCTTCCAGCGAATCGGAACCGATTTACAGTGCCCCGTCGTCGCGCTTGTATTTAAAATAACTGCAATTTGCTCCCCGCAGATTTCCCAGTCGTAAGCGGCCTGTTTTCCAGAGACCTGTTGCACTTCTTCAAAGGAACAGTATTCCTTCCCCGATGAAAAAATCTGCCGAATTCCCAGATTCTTTGTCTGCCGGCGGATTTCCTGTGCGGTCAGACGCTTGTTGAGCAGAAATACTTCCTTTTTCAACAGCAGCAAGGCATACAGAAACACGGCCATTTCTGGAGAATTTTCCGACAACAGCGCCACCCGTTTTTCTTCTTTTACAATCTGATCCAGTTTACCGGCCAGCCCGGTCACCTTTTTGCATACCTCCCGGTATGTCCACTCGTTGATACACTGCCGATCCGGATTTCGTTCGGCATGATCTTTTAACCATTTCATAGCATCCGGTCCCCCTTATGGGAATTTGGGATAAGCTTGAAAATCCGGATTTCTCTTTTCGCGGAAAGCATCCCTGCCCTCCTTTGCTTCGTCGGTCGTATAATAGAGCAGTGTTGCATCTCCGGCAAACTGCTGCAATCCGGCGAGTCCATCCGTATCTGCATTCAATGCAGCCTTCAAAAACCGCAGTGCCATCGGAGAATGCTGCAGAATTTCCTCTGCCCACCTCACGGTTTCCTCCTCCAGCTGCTCAAACGGAACTACGGCATTCACCAAGCCCATTTCCAAAGCCTCCTGTGCGGTATACTGACGGCAGAGGTACCAGATTTCTCTTGCTTTTTTATGTCCCACAAGTCTGGCCAGATACCCCGCACCATATCCCGCATCAAACGATCCCACTCTTGGTCCGGTCTGTCCGAATTTTGCGTTTTGGGAAGCAATGGTCAGGTCACACACGATATGCAGGACATGGCCGCCGCCGATTGCATATCCATTTACCATCGCGATGACCGGTTTAGGGATGATGCGGATCAGGCGCTGTAAATCGAGAACATTGAGTCTCGGGATGTGATCTTCCCCCACATAGCCGCCATTTCCGCGCACCTTCTGATCTCCGCCGGAGCAAAACGCCTCCTTTGACTCGCCCTGTCCATGATTGGCTCCGGTGAGAACAATGACGCCAACCTGTGCATCCTCTCTTGCGGCCGTAAAGGCATCGATCAGCTCCATCACGGTTTTCGGCCGGAATGCATTCCTCACTTCCGGACGGTTGATTGTAATCTTTGCGATTCCGTGATACGTCTCATAACGGATATCTTCATAAGTTCCTGCTGCCTGCCAATGAAATTTGTTCATAGCGGATTCTCCTTTTCTAAAAATGTACGGACTGTTGTTTGAAATTCTCTGCTCTTTTCCAGATGGACGTTGTGCCCGGCCTCCGGAATTATTTCCAATGTTGTGTTTTCATGCTTCTCCAGAAATCTGCTGCCCTCCAGGACATACTTTTTATCCAGTTCTCCTGCCACATATAGCAGCGGGACAGACAGTCCGGATAGCTTCTCTCCCAGATAGGGAAAGGTCCCCTGACCAATTTCGAATAATGTATTTGCCAATGCCCATGCCGAGTTTTGCACTCTTCGCTGTCTGATCTGTGCACGCAGATCTTTTGACAGAGATTTCTGTGTGGCAAAGATCTCCAGGTCTGACCAGTACTCTGCAAACCATTCCATTCCGTTGCAAAGGATCTGCTCCACCAGCCTGCGGTCACTTTGAACGCGTGCTGTCCGTGCTTTTTTATCCGGAATGCCCAAAGAGGAACTCTCCAGAATGAATGCTTTGACCTCCCTCGGGTACTGCAGTGTGTATGACAGCGCAAGCCTCCCTCCCATTGAATAGCCCAGCAGACTGTATTCTGTATCAACGAGCCTGTGAATCAGCTCATGAAGATGCCGGATCAGAACCTCCGGTCTGTAACTGTTTCTGTCTTCCGGCCGGTCAGTCTTTCCATGTCCGATCAAGTCAATTTTATACAGGCGGTATCCGTTTAGATTCAGCGTATTCCAGGTGGTATGATCTTCCGAAAAACCGTGCAGGCAAAACAGCGGACGTCCCTCTCCCGAACATTCTATGTAATACCGGATACCTTCCATTTCCACATATTGCTTTTTACGGAGTGGTGTATTTTTCATGTAACGCAACGCTCCTCTCCATCTGTGTGCTGAGCTCGATTACCGTCATTCCCTTTGCTGCGACGGCATTCCGGAAGCAGTGTTGAAATTCCTCGTAACTGCCGACTCTGTGATACCGCACACCATACAGTACCCCGACTCCCCCAAAATCCGTTCCGTGAGATGCGGTAAACAGATAATCAAAATGCCTGGCTCCTTTCTGCGGAAGATACTGAAAGATTCCGCCGCCGTCATTATTTAAAAGCACCACCACAAGATCGAGTGCATGCGTTTTTCCGATCAGAAACCCATTCATATCATGGAAAAAAGAGAGGTCCCCGGTCAGTAAAACAGTTGGGCTTTTGTTTGCCGCGATTCCCAGTGCCGTCGAAATTGTGCCGTCTATGCCATTTGTCCCCCGATTACAGAAAATCCGAATGTTCTGTTTACCGGAACGCCAGAAATAGTCCACATCGCGGATTGCCATACTGTTTGCGACAGCCAGTACCCCTTCTTCTGGCATCTCCTCCTGTATCAGCTGCACAATTTTCCCCTCGAACAGCTCGGTTTCCAGCCGGGCAGTTTCCAGCTTTTCACACATCTTTTGCTGGCACCTCTGCCATCCTTTCAGATAGGATGCATCGCTGTTTACCAGTCTGATACCGCTTGCGAAACTCCCTGTCTCCGCCTGTATGTACTGTGTCGTTGAAAGCGAAGGATTCCGGTATTCCGCCGCCGGATCGATCTGAAAGCAACGAGCTGTTTTATGCAGAGTGAGAAATTGCTGGAGCCGCTTCGATACCGGCGGCTGTCCGAACATAAGGATGTAATCCGGCTTTAATGTTACCCGCGCCTGTCCGTCCTTTAAAAAAGCATCATAGCTGTCAATGAGCAGTGTGCTGGCGAAGCTTCTTAGATTAGACAGCGGGTCTGCCAGCACAGGTGCCTTCAGCCGGTCTGCCAGTGCAAGAATTTCCCTCTGACAGTCGCAGGATGCGTCGGCGCCGCAGATCATAACTCCCTTTTTCCCGCAAAGGCAGGAAGCATCAAATTCCGCATGCATGGTTCCCGTCAGAAACCGGAAAGACTCCTGACTTCTGCCTTTTACAAAATATTGCCTGTCCAGTTCCGGAACCAGCGGTTCACGCAGCGGAACATTGATCTGTACCGGGCCTTTCGGCGTTCCCTCACACTTCAGCCAGGCTTTGCGCATCACCATTCTTGGATATGTAAATGCATGCTCCGGGTCCGGCGGAGCCAATTCCTCATAATAGTTTACAAATCCGCCGAACAGCTCTGTCTGATCAATGGTCTGCGGAGCTCCCACATTTTTACATTCCGGCGGCCGGTCCGCCGTCAGAATCAGTAACGGTACCCTCGTATACTTCGCTTCCATAACTGCCGGCAGATAATGCGCTGCCGCGGAGCCGGAGGTGCACACCAGCGCTACCGGACGGTTCCGCTCCTTTGCGATTCCAAGTGCAAAAAAACCGGCGGCGCGCTCATCAATATTCAGATATACGCTGTATTTATGCTCGCAAAAGAACATGGACAGTGGAGTCGAACGCGATCCCGGACTTAAGACCACTTCGCGGATTCCCAATTCATACAGTTCGTCTACGACTGCCGCAATATATTCATTCATAGCTTCCTCCCCTCCGCTAAAGTGCCTCCAGTATCGTCCGTAATTTATGATCTGTTTCCTCATATTCATCCCTGCAGTCCGACTGCTCTATGATTCCGCATCCTGCATAGGCATATACCTTATTCTCTTCTATCAGTGCCGAGCGGATGCCAACAACAAAAATACCGTCTCCGTTTTTGTCGATGATTCCGATCGGGGCTGCAAACATCCCCCTGTCATGCGTTTCAAAGGTTCGAATCAGTTCCATTGCTTTTCCCTTTGGTTCTCCGCCCATGGCAGGGGTGGGATGCAGCATGCCGGCCCATTGGAGCAGGTTGAACGAGTCATTTTCTGCCGTAAGCTCTGTCTTAAGATGAAACAGATTCTTTAATTCAAGAAGTTCTGTTTTCCCGATCTGTACCCGACCGGCAGCATTTTTCATAATTCCCGCTATCGCATCCACCACGATTTGATGTTCCCGGTTATTCTTTTGATCTGCGAGCAGCTGTTTTCCGAGCAGCTCGTCCTGCTTTCCATTTTTTGCAATGGTTCCGGCGAGCGCATAGCTTTTTATCTGATTATGTTTTTTTGATACCAGAATCTCGGGTGTTGCTCCTAAAAAGGTCTTATCGTTTCGCTGGTATGCAAACACAAAACTGTCCCGGTTCTGCTCCAGCAGATTCTGCAGGACACTTTCGATCCGGATCTTCTGACCGCTGATAAATTCGACTTCTCTGGACAGCACAACCTTTTCGACAATTCCCCTCCTGATTTCCCGTTTGATATTCTCAAACATGTCCATCCAGTCCATGTAATCAGAATGGGATTTCTGCATTTCATGTTTCCTTTTTTCAATTGGAATGTCCTGTATTTTGGGCGGCTCATCGATATAATATACACAGGCTGCACCGTCACGGAACACAAAGTAGAATTCGAAGGCGATCCACTCATTTCCCAGTCGCTGCCACTTTTCACCGGCATCCGAACCAAAAAATGGGATCATACCCAGTGTATAGGGATATTCGCCGCAGTCACCTCCTGCGGGAATTGCCGTATGACGCCTGACCCCTATGAGCAATTCCCGTTCCGCTGCATTTTGAAATAAAATTTTTTCCTCCATTTCAAATTGCTTCCAGATACCGATCGGATGTTCCAATACTATTTTTTTACATTTGTATTTCATAGCTCTCTCCCTGTTCTTCCGAAATCCTGTTTCTTGACGTTCATTGATGTTTCTATGCTTCGTTAATACACCAACCCTCAGCTTTCTGCCGGATTGTCACAAAATCCCGGTAAATTCCCCGCTCCTGCATTAAAGTTTCATGAGTGCCTTTTTGCACAATTCTTCCCTGATCAACGACCAGTATCTGATCTGCATGTTCAATTGTGGCAAGACGGTGTGCAATAATAATGATTGTTTTGCCAAGCACCAGTTCACTGATTGCCTGCTGAATCAGATGCTCATTTTCCGGATCAATACTGGCCGTTGCTTCATCCAAAATGACGATCGGCGCATTCTTTAACATTGCCCTTGCAATGGAAATACGCTGTTTTTCCCCGCCGGACAGCGTGGACCCGCGCTCGCCGACCATCGTGTCATACCCATCCGGCAAAGCCATGATAAAATCATGGCAGCGTGCTTTTTTCGCCGCTTCTATAATTTCCGTTTCCGTGGCCTTTGCTTTTCCGAATGCGATATTGTTTCGGATCGTGTCGTGGAACAGATACACATTCTGAAACACCATACTGATATTCTTTAACAGGCTGTCACAGGTAAATTCCCGGACATCAAGACCGCCAATTACGACCGCACCGCTGCCGGTATCATAAAACCGGGTGACCAGACTGCAAATTGTGGATTTGCCACTGCCGGAAGGTCCGACGATTGCAGTTGTCGTATGCTGCGGCATGTGGAAAGAGACGTCCTGTAAAATGTCTTTTTCGCCGTAGCCAAACGTCACATTTTGAAAATCAACTGAAAAATCAGAAAGTGCCCTGTCTTTGCCCGATGCATCGATATACTCTGCTTTTTCAATCTGCTCCAGCTTATCCATAGACGTATCGATAAGTCCCAGCATATGCACGGAATCATTCATGTTCTCCACCCCGCCGAAGATCATAAAAGCAAACATTGCAATGAGCAGAAAGATTGGAATTGTCATCGTTCCCTGAATGGCAGCAATGCCTGCGATGAAAATCAAAATGACCGATGCAATTTTTAAAACCAGCAGGTGCAGACAGTTATACGGCACAAATCCATGCATAATCTTTAGATTGATCTTTTTATGGCTTTCGCAGGCTCTTTTCCACTCTTCCATCGCAACACCTTCCTGTCCGAAGGATTTCACAATGGGCAGCCCTCTTACATATTCAAGGGCAGCATCCGTAATCCGTTCCTGGGAGCTCTGCTTTACCGGCGCGTTGATCCTGCTCTTTCTGCTGATCCCGTTCAGCGCCAACGCGGATAGCACCGCGGCAGCAAGACTCATCAGCGCCGCGGGCGGGCATACAATGGCCAGCAGCAACAGAATCGCAAACAGATTGACATACCCGTTTACAATCGCGTCGATCAGCTTCATTCCCTGCAGCTCCAGACTTGACAGATCACCTGTAACCGCAGTCAAAATATCTCCCGTACTGTTTTTCCCGAAGTAGCCAAGTGAAACACGCTTCAGAACATCTCCGATTTTCAGGCGCTCCTGCGCTGCCACTTCATATCCGATACTCTCCTGTAACTTTGCCTTCCAGTAGGAAAAAAGAAAGCGGAGCAGAATGGACAGCAGAATCCCGAAGAGGCAGATCCATACAATACTCCATTTCAGCGGTGTTCTTCCATTTAAATTCTCAATGACCAATCCCAGTGCCCATGCTGCTATGATGGTCGGAATCGCGGCGCACCACATGCCAAAAAAGGAGCACAAAAATCCGAGATAGAGGCGTTTTCGATATTCACCCGCCCAATCCAGCAGTCTTTTCATCGTTCGAAACATATCAGCACACTCCTTCCCGGCCGCCTGAAACAGCCCAGTGTTTCGCACCTATGTGCGCTTTCCACATGGATTGGAACAGCGCGCAGCTTTCCAGTAACTCATCTTTGCTTCCCCGTCCCGCAATGGTTCCTTTTTCCAATACCAGAATTTGATCCGCATTCTGGATGGTGGACAGACGATGGGCAATCACAAGCAGTGTTTTTCCTTTCGTCAGCGCCGCAAGTGATTTCTGGATTTTATCTTCATTCTGCGGATCGGTAAAAGCAGTGGCTTCATCGAGGATTACAATCGGTGCATCTTTTAAAATTGCCCGCGCAATTGCAATTCTCTGCTTTTCTCCTCCGGAAAGTGATTTGCCCGCTTCGCCCGCCGATGTATCATAGCCATGTTCCAGCTTCCCGATGAACGAATCGCAGCAGGCTGCCCGGGCCGCAGAATAGACTTGTTCATCTGTCGCCTTTGGATTGCCAAGGCGGATGTTTTCTTTTAACGAACAATGAAAGAGGAAATTGTCCTGCGTTACAAAGCTGACCGAGTCGGAAAGCTGTTGAAACGAAATCTCCCGGATGTCCGTTCCTCCGATTCGAATACTGCCGGACGTCACATCCCAGAAACGGTCGATCAGCTTTGCCACGGTGGACTTTCCTCCTCCGGACGGTCCCACCAGTGCGGTAAAACTTCCCGCCGGTACTTCAAATGCCAGATTGTGCAGCACATCCTCTTCGCGTTTTCCCGAATAGGAAAAGCATACATCCTCAAACTGGATACCATACGATTCCAGTTTGACAGGCTTGCCGGAATCAGAAAGAACTTCCATCTCGAGCAGCTCGCGCGCTCCGTTTACGTTATACTGCATTGACTTCATTTCATTGATAAAAGCAGTTGCTTTCATAAGTACGGGCAGCAGGCTCAGCGCAAGAACCAGACATACCGTCAGATCGACCGGGGTAATTGCGCCAAGTTTATACAGAATCAGACCGACCGGAAGCGTACCGAGAAAAGTTGTCGGCAAAATCGACATCACGAGATTCATCGATTTCCAGGAACTTTGGAACCAGTCCAGCGTAAACGCCTGAAAAGACCGGATGGCTTTTGTAAACTTCTCATAAGAACTCGTCGACTGGTTAAAGGTCTTCACCACCTCTATTCCCTCGACATACTCCACAATCACGCTGTTTACGTAATCGTTTGCCTCCATATAGGCCGCATACTTTTCATTAAACCCTTTACCGGCAGCGATCATCGGTATTGCGGCAAGCGGCAGTGTAATAAGGGAGGCAATGCCCATCCGCCAATCGATTGCAAACAGATAACCGAAAACCAGAAGTGCCAGCACGATATTTGCGCCGAGCTCCGGTATCATATGCGCCAGCGGCCGTTCCACGCCTTCCACTTTATCCAGCATGATATTTTTGAGATGCCCGACTGCGTTACCGCCCACATTTCCCAAAGGTGCCTTCATCAGACGCTCCGCAATGGTCTGTCTCAGTTCATACAGAATATGGTAGGCGGCACTGTGTGAAAGTGCCGTTGATATTCCAAAAAACAGAATGGAACAAAAATAGCCCAACAGAGAAATTCCGCACCAGAACAGAAATGCCTGCGTCGTGGCTTTCTCAAAGACAAACAGCTGTACGATCCGGTACAGACACACATAAGGTACAAAACTTCCGGCAACACTGATCAGAGAACACACCATGGATAAGAGCATTTTCCATCTGCTTGTAGCTGCAAATGAAAGCAATATGGACATCCAGCTTTGTTTACCGCTTTTTTCTTTCATAATGACACCTTCCTCTTTTTCTTTTTTACGGACGGAAAGAATTCTTCCGTCCAAACTGCATTATAAAAGAAGTTTTGCTTCCCATCTTCTCCGTTGCGCCATAAATGAACCGTTCAGACAACGAATTTCCGATAAGCCAGCGGCGCGCTTCCCATCACATCCCGAAATGCTGTCGAAAACTTTCCGGGGCTGTCATAACCCACTTTTCCGGCAATCTCCGCGATGCTCAGATCCCGCTCCTGCCGCAGCAGATTGGCCGCATAATTCATCCGGTACACCCGCATATAGGCGAACAGAGAATTTCCATACGTGGATTTGAAGCAGTATTTCATTGTTGTCAGGGACAAATCAAACTGCGCGGACAGCTGTTCCAGCGTATAGTGCTTTTCCAGATTCTCGGTCAGCAGTTTGTGAATTGCCTTGATTTTCTCGACCTGCGTCTTATAAAAATAAGGGCGTTCCTCCTTCGTATCGGTAATCTCCAATGCATCCAGATAAAGCAGTAACTCAAATATCTTTACCTTGAAATAATATTCTTTAATCTGTACCGGCACCGTATAGAGCTCTGAGAATATATGCTCAATACAGGGTTCCGCCGGAATGACAAACGGATGCTGGTCATTACAGTATTTCTTCTGGATTGCATATAAATCGACCGGGAATCCCTTCATTTCCTCCGGCAGAGCTTTCGTAGCCTGTTCCATCTGAAAAATGATGCTGATCCCATGGAAATGCTGTAGCGGAAATTCCACATGCCCCGCATGATGAATCCTGCGGTCCACCTTTAAATCCCCTGCCTTTAAAAAGGAATACGTCCCCGCCTCCACTTCCTGTTCCATTCGTCCTTCCCGGCAGTGATCGATACAGAGCATATCACAGTCCGGCTGAAACGCCGACTCACAGGAGAGCATATGAAAATCACTGCATATCACAGATACGCCGGGAAACACGTTGTAAAATGTCATCAGTCCGTCTCCCGTTGCGTCATTGATCCGATAAATCCTGCAATACGCATCTTCCACGATGGCCGTATAATTTCCGCGGGAAAACAGGCGCTTTCCGATTTCGTTCAACAATCTTCCTCCTTCCTCTTACAGAGAGAATGTACAGGTACAGGTCGCATTTAAAAATTCCGTGTCGTGAGAAACCACAAGAATCATGTGCCCCGAATTCCCCAGTTCTTTCAAAAGTGTACTGACCTCCAGCATATGCCGATAATCCAGTCCGCTGGTCGGTTCATCGAAAATCAGAATCTTTTTATCCGAGAGGATTGCCGAAGCAACTGCCAGCCGTTGTTTCTGCCCACCGGATAATGCCATCGGGTGTACTTCCCGGTATTCCAGTAAATCAAACCGCTTTAAGAGCCTCTCTATTTCTTCCGGATTTTTCCCGGGTGCGGAAAGCTCGCATTCATCCCAGACACTGTCCGAAAACAGCTGATGATTGACATCCTGCATGACAAGTGCACAGTTCTTCCTGCATTGTGCGGGAGACAGCATTTTCCCTTCGAGCCGGATTCGGCCCGCCTGTTTTTTCAGCAGTCCGCAGATACACTGGCAAAACGTCGTCTTTCCGATTCCGTTTTCCCCCACAATTCCCACAATTTCACCGTAATCTGCCGAAAAACTGATATTCCGCAGCACCGTCTTGTTCTTATATGCATAGGACAGCCCCTGTATGACCAGCCCGCTGCAATCAGCACTGCATCTGCCCTCCGGAAGCTCCAGAACAGCCGGCCGGATGGTGCGAAGCCCCATTCCGATACGCTCCTGTTCCATAAGCCCCAGGAACTCCTTCCGATCGAACACGCTTTCAATTTTTCCCTTTTTTAAGTACACGATACGATCCGCCAGTTCCGCCAGAAAATACAGCCGATGCTCTGAAATAATCACCGTATGCCCAAGCCGCTTCACCTTTTTGATCTGCCTGCGCAGGACTTCGATCGCTTTTGCATCCAGATTTGCGGACGGTTCATCCAGAACAAATATTTTCGGCTGCATCGCATAGACGGAAGCAAAGGCAAGCGACTGCTTCTCACCTCCGGACATCTGAAAAATATTCCGATGCTCGAGATGCGCAATCTGGAGATCCTGCACCGTTTTAAAGATGCGTTCTTTGATTTTTTCGGGCGGAAGGCCTTCATTTTCCAGTCCGAACGAGATTTCACTATCCGAATCGAGATTGAAAAACTGTGACTTTGGATTTTGAAAAACGGAACCGACCGCTTCGGCAAGCTCATACATCTGAGTACCGGCAACGAGATGTCCGTCGACACGCACATCTCCCTTCAGAAATTCTCCCGATACAAAATGAGGAATCAGACCGTTGATCAGTTTTGTGACGGTTGTCTTTCCGCACCCGCTCTCCCCGCAGAGTAAGAGACATTCTCCCTGCTTCACTTTCAGATCAATGCCCTTTAAGGCCTCCTGCTCTCCGTCATAAGAAAACTCCACCTTTTCTATTTCTACCATGTATCTGCCTCCCATTGTCAGTTGATACATACCGCAGCCAGCATGCCCGCTCCCAGAAGCATGGCCGCGTAATCGCAGATACCAAACTGAAGCTGAACCATACTGGTCTTTTCTGCGGGATTTTCAATTCCTCTTGTAACAGCCGCCGCCGACAGCTCCTCCACCGTCGTGGAGGCAGCCATCATAAACGGAACAACAAAGCATTCCACCCGAGAAGCAATTGGAACTGCCCGCAGCCTCATCGCATTTCTGATATGCCTGATTTCTTCCACAATTGCGGGAAAGTAACGTATGGTAACCGCAATCGGTATGATCAGTTGCTGCGGCAGACGGCATTTTCTCATAGCCAGAACAATATCATGCAGCGAAGTTGTCCGTATGAGAAAGACTCCGGCCATGAGGCAGGGAAGCATCTTGTAAGTATAATTGACCGATATGGAAAACAGCATCGTAATCATCCGCGGTGCAATCGGGAAAATATAGGTATCCATAGTAACCAGCACCAGAAGAACAATCAGGAACCGAAAGACCGACCGATAGCATCCGGCAAGCAGAAGCAGGATTGCCATTGCCGCCATATAAATAAGATTCAGATGTTCTGACGCTCCCAGAAAGATCATCAGATTCGCGAGAATCAGCAGCAGTATTTTTGTTCTGGGATCAAATGATATCCGAATACACCACCCGTTTTCTTTCATTTTAAATCATACCTGCTCTCTTAAAATGCTTTTGGAACATCAGTCTGGCCAGAAACGCACCGATCAATCCTCCGATAATCGGAGATACGAGCATTACAACCAGCATTGGAGTGGAAGAAAACGTCTGCATTGTCTCGACATATGTATCCGGCATTCCCTGTTCTGTAATCTGTGTAAAAAACTGTTCTTTGAAAAGCCAGATGGGAAGCGGAGAGCCCGACATTCCATAGGAAAACAGGATAAACGCAACCACATTTCCCCAATAGCTTCCGTAACGTGTCTGAAACCGAATGAACTCAGACAGGAGACAGGAAATGATAAATGTCGCCAGAATCACAACGGTGAACTGTCCGGTGACGAAATACAGCAATCCCGTGATAATTCCCATAATCAACGGAACGCCAGGCTTTTGTACCTTTACACAAAGCAGGAGAAACGGAATTCCCGCCAGTACGGCAATGACTCCCGGCATCAGAATCCACATAATCGGAATAATGGCCATTCCCATCCCAATAAAACTGAGTGCAAAATAGATTGCCGAAAAAATCCCGATATTGATCAGATCCTTTCCCGAAAGCCTGTAATTGTTTGTATGTTCTGTCATTCTTTTTCCTCCTTCATGAAATTAGTCATAACTAACTCAGAACTGCTTTACTATAGCATGGTTTTTTGGCTCTTTTCTTCTCCGTTTTGTCATTTTTTACCCGTTTGGACATTTATTTTTTTCAGTTCTTCCAGTGCCATATCCAGAAATTCCGTATTGAGCGCATAAATACAGGGATCGAATTCTTTTTTTCCTGCATTCAGATAATCCCCTGCTCTCTTTGCCTTAAACACAAAGTGCCCCCTGTCTCCATATAAATAAAATCGGACGTTTGGATTGACCGCTTCTTCTTTGTACTGATAGACGCTGCAGATCAGCGGCACCATCCGATCATCCCGGCTGTGCGCAATGACAATGGGAATTTCCGAATGATTCACCCCGCTGATTCCGCTGAACTCCGCGGCGCGTCCGAACCTCTTTTTCTCATAGTTTTGAAACGTCCGGTAAAAACGTCTTGTGACTGCACAGGAACACGCTTTCACAACCATACCCGCATATTCCGTTCCGGAATTGACCGGAGAACAGGCGATCACACCTTTGATCTGAGAGAGACCAAAATTTAAAACTGCCGTGGCCGCATAGGCCCCAATACTGTGCCCGAACAAATACACCGGGAGTTCACGGTGTTCATCCCTGACAAGCACATGCAGGATAGCGGCATATAAATCCAGAACGAACTGCGGATATCCTCCCAGACTTTTCCCCTCACTGCTTCCGCATCCGGTTCCTTCGTAAGAAAACACCACATACTGCCGTTTTACAAAATAATCGATTTCAGCCAGATAATCCTGATGCAGGTACCCGTATCCGGGTACGACAAACAGAATCCCTTCATACTCACAGTCACATTTCGAGGTGTACCGGTGTCCCAGGAGTCGATGACCTCCGGAAAAGAACGAGAACGGCTCTTCCGCCAGATCCGGAAAGTCTGAACTACAGGGGCCGCTCTTTCGCGGTTTCTGATTTACTTTATGCCCAAACGTCAGAAAACAGACAATCCTTCCAGCCAGTACAGGAAGCGGAAACAGAACAAACAGCATGGCTGCACAAATGGAAAGTACCACATACCAAAAAGCACTCATTTTCTTCCTTCCTCTCCGCAATCCATAGCGGTAATATCCGCCACCAGTTCCCGAAAATAAGCATCCTCCAATTCAAAAAGGAAAAAATGTCCACCTTCCCATTCCCGAATCCGGGTTGTACCGTCTGTGACATTCTTCCAGCCTTCTATCCTTTCAAAGTTCAAATCCGGATCGTCCTTTCCGCTGTGTACCAGTATATCCGCCTGTATTTTTTCATTGTTGTAGCAGTAGGATTCATTTAACGCATAATCTCTTTTTATAATTGGCAGAATATATTTCTGCACTTCCTCATTTTCCAGAAGCTCTTTGGGCGTTCCATCCATCCGCTTTAATTCTTCCAGTAATTTCTCATCCCCCATATCACTGCGATAACGGTCAAAATTTGGCTCCTGAGGTGCCTGTCTGCCTGCCACCGCCAGCAGCCGGATGGATTTCCCATAGACCGTCTGCATTGTGTAGGCAATCTGGAACGCGAGAATCGCGCCCATACTGTGCCCGAACAGATAGATTTCACACTCCCCTGCAAGTTCAAAAATATCCGCGGTGAGTGTCGGTATTAATTGTGCCATACTCGTCTGATAGGGTTCCGACAGGCGTGTCGACTTGCCCGGAAGTTCCACCGGGATCACTTCAAACGGACTGTCAGAACGCATCCACTCCCGAAATATTGCTGCGCTTCCTCCCGCATGGTGAAAACAGAACAGCAATTTCTTTTTCGAACGGACTTCCTTTGAAAACGGAAAGCTATGCGACATAGCCGCCACCTCCTTTTTCCAGCAGAAACACTCTTTGCCCAAATGCACAAAGGTTCTCCCGTTCTGCGGGAAAAGATGCTAAAAGGTGCAGCCCTGCTCTCTTAAAAATATCCAGCCACAGCGGATAGCTTAGAAACGTACTCGCAATCTCTCTTCGCTCATCCGCCGCCTCCTCCATCATAAATACCTGGGAAATCAGCATCTGAACAGATTCCTCCACTGCTTCGGAAATCAGCAGCATGCCCCCCGGCTTTAGAACTCTTTTCCATTGCCGAAGCACTGCAGATGTGTCTCCTGCGTTGTTTAGTACGCCTGCCGCAACAAGAATATCCTGACTTTCCTCCATTATGCCCTGCTCCCTCAGATCCTTTTCCATATCCAGGATACCGGTGACCATCCATGCCTCGTTCTCATATCTTTCCTGCGCTTTGTGCAGGAAATATTCCGATAGATCCGTATACCAATAGCGGAAGATCCGCTCTTGCAGATTGCACGTTTTGAGGTGCTCCAGTACCGCATCGGTGGTCGCCCCGGTTCCGGCGCCGATTTCCAGAATGGTAACTTCCTGTTTCCTCCGGCAGACTTTTTCCACCTGTTTTGCAATAACGTGATTCATATACCACGCAATGAGCGTGTTACGGTAAAGGTCATTGGCGATTTCGTCGCTTCCCTCCGGAAACAGGAACTCATTCGCAGACGACTCCCCGTTTAACAGCTGTTTCAGATGAAGTGCATTTTGATAAAAATAGGTCGACACGCGTTCCGGACCCAGCTTAAAATCCCACATTTCCCGTGCTTTTTTCCATTCTTCCTCGAAAGCTTCCGGCAAAATCTGCTCTTCCAGTGCCCGGTAACAAGTTCCTTCCTCTGCGACCAGGTGATGCTCCGTCAATTTGGATAACCATCGTTCTAATATATAGGTAAACTGCGGCTTTTTTTCCACCTTTTGCAATAATTCTGATTTCTCATGGGAGACGGCTGTATCCTGCAGAACTCCCACACCCTGAAATACATACAGCATGGACAGAAGTGCCGCTCTGTTTAACTGGCGCACACCTGCACGGATCTCCGTTTCGGTGACTGACGCATACCGTTGCTCATTGGACAATTGCAAATCACAGGCACGCAGAACATCCCCTATTGCAAAGGCCGACGGATCTTCTCTTGTAACTTCATCCGGATACCCAAGTGCATTGCTGATTTCATGCCACAGTTTCGCCGCTCTGATTTCTTTTCTCCCAAGAACTGCCATTTGTCTTTGCTTTTCCTGCTGTTCGGTATCTGCCGCAAGTTCATCGAGTGTCTCCACAATACCTGCCGTCCAGCCCTCCCGTAAGAGCTCCCTGTAATTTCCATAGCTTGGCATTTGAAGAATACGGGAATGTTCCCTCTCCAAATCTTCGAACTCCCCCTTTTCAAAATCACCGGGAATAAATTGCGTATGCGGAAGTTTGAGCCGCTCCCGCCAGAGGATCATTCCGTCGCCTTCCGTCAGCATCAGACTTCCGGCATCAACGCCCAGTGTCATCTGGAAAAACAGATGCATATAACTGTCGGATATCTGTGCATCCACCTGATTCTGTGCGCGGATATGGACCGGAATATCATCTAATTTTAAAAGCAGTGTCTGAAAAGGACTCGTCCCACGCAGCACCTCCTCCACGGAAAAAGAGGTTACATCCTCAAACAGCTCCAGCAAGATCCGCGCGAGCGGATAAGACACCTGGGTCGCCAGATCGATATTGAAGTACAGACAATGTTGTTTTTTTACGATTTCCTGCGACAGCGAGATAAACTTCTTTACCGCTGGCAGCTTTCCATACAGATTGCACACCTGAAAAGACACTCCGCACCTTTTCGCGATCTTGTAACACTCGATCAGTTCTCTTTCATGAATCGGCTGCTCCAGGAGTACGGAAATGTGACGTTCCATCAACTCAGATGCTATCCGGATGCCGTTTCCACCCAGGACACCGCTTTTGATCACAACGCAGGCAAGATCAATGTCCGCCGGGAGCTGGTGAACATCCGTATATAAATTCGTATGATACCGTTTGGCACACGCTCTGGAACGCGTACTTCCGTTTGCAAGGATTCCCGCAAGTTCATACGATTCACTGCCCGCGACGGCTTCCAGATAAAACTGCCCGAAACGGCTTCCGCAGACTACCACTCTTTTTTTCAAACGTTCTCCCTCCATTTCATCGTTCGGATTTAGGAAATCATACCACAGTCGATTTCGTAGCTTATCTCCTTTTCTTCCTTTAAAACTACGCATTTTGCCAGCTGGCTTATACTTGGATTCTGGTATAATTTCTGCAATGTGACATCGTATCCCGCAGACTCTTTTAAGGCACTCAGTAGCAGGATCGCCTTTAAGGAATCTCCGCCTCTTTCAAAAAAATTATCATTGGTACTGATATCCTCGTAATTCAATACCTGCTTCCAGATTTTCGCAATCTTCTCTTCCGTTTCATTTTCCGGCAATATACGGATCTTCTTCCTCTCATCTCTTCCTGCACTTCCAATCCGTTCCAGTTCCTTGCGGTCAATTTTTCCATTTTCACTGCAAGGCAGTTTCCGGTACTGTAAATGCAGAGCCGGAACCATATATTCCGGCAGCTTTTCCCTTATCTTTTCTTTCAAAAGCGTCAGATTGTACACCGGAAGTTCCTCCGTGGCCCGAATCAGTACGAGCATCTTTCCAAACGCCTCACACCTCCACTCCACCTGCCCCAGCTTTTCTTTCTCCACCAGAGCGGCCCATTCCTGCGATGGAAGCAGCGGCAAACCTTTTTTCCTGCGGAAATCCCTCAGATTCTGATACCCGTGCTCCAAAAAGGCCACGGTCAGAAACATCAGCGGTGCATGTCTGACGTTCTCCGCCAGCAAGATCCTTCCGCCGGGAGCCAGCATATTTTTGATCCGGTAGATGGCATCGTCCAGATTGGAAAAGCGGTGCAGTGTATTATTGACAATGACCAGATCGTATTTGTTGTCTTTTGCGTCCGTAAGTACAGCCGGGGCACACAGATCCGTCTGTACACAGTGAATCCGGTCCCCGAATTTCTGTTTTTTCAGATCCAGATAATAGGAGGATTCGTCCATGCAGGTATAGTCGAGGTTCGAATTCGCTTTCAAAGCCTCCAGATACAGCTCCGTTTTGTTTTGTGCTCTTGACGCAATTTCTGCGACCCGGAGAGACTGATGCACTTTCCCAATATCCTGCAAAATTTCAAAAATCCACTGATCCATCCTCTCATTTGTCACATCATAGCGCCCAAGCCGGTCGGGTGTCAGAAATCCGATGGACGGATCGGTCAAAAGTTCTTCCGCATCCCTGGTTCCCCTCAGCAGATCGAGCCGGATTTCCTGATTTGCGGCTAGCTGCGTCTTTAACTCTTCCAGCAGCTTTCTATGTGATTCGGACAACCCGTGACTCGTAAGCCACACTTCCTCCATCTGTGAAACCTCCTGTAATTGAATCAATCTCTCACGCTCTCCCTGTCTTTTTCGAATCCCAAATTCCTCCAGGACATTCAGATAAGCATTCACAATCTTCTTTCCGGTATCCGAAACTTCGGCGGCTTTGAACAGTTCCTGCCTTTTTCCTGCCTCTCCCTGTTCCGGAAAAATCCCCAACTGCTTCAAATCCGAAAAAATCATTTCCGTGCAAAGCCGGTCAACCGCCTGAAAATACGCCGCGATCTGTTCCTGCTCCGGAATGTCAACCTTCTCCTTTCTCTGCTCTCCGATCTGCGCCAGCTCTGTTTTCAGCTCAGGCACATCGTCAGCCGTCCGTCTATCCACTGACACAACACTACCTATTTCTTCTACAACTATATGGTTCACCAGCCTTGCATGTTTCCGGTCTATGGTGACAGCGCACTCTCTGATGCCCGCGATCTTACTGATCTGCGCCTGGATTTCTCCCAATTCAATCCGATGTCCGTTGAGTTTAATCTGGGTATCTGCCCTTCCCAAAAATTCAATATCACCGCCTGGCAGATAACGGCCAAAATCCCCGGTCCGGTATATTCTTTCTCCAATCTGCTCCGGCTCCAGAAATGCTTCTTTGGTCTTTTCCGCATCACCAAAATAACCACTTGCCAGCCCCTGACCGGCAATATATAATTCTCCCTTCACCCATACGGGGCATTTTTCAAAATCCGCATTCAGAATATAATAACGCTGATTGGTCAGCGGTTTCCCATATGGAATAGAACGCCATTCCTCCGGTATCCGATCCGGCACCAGAAAATAATTCGACCAGATGGAAGCTTCAGTAGCTCCGCCCATCGCAGCCAGACTGATATTTCCAAACTGACTGCGTATCTTGTCCGGAAGTCCGACCGGAATCCAGTCGCCGCTTAACATCACTGTTTTGAATGAATTTTGAATTTTTTCCTTTTCTGCGGAAGGGTACTCCACCAGCATCTCCATAAATGCCGGAACCGTATTCCATACGGTGACGCCATAGTCACGGATAATCCGAATCCATTCCGACGGGTTTTGTACCTCTTTTGCATTTGGAATCGCAATCTTTCCGCCCGCAGCGAGCATTCCGAAGATATCATAGACCGACAGATCGAAATTGAAACTGGAAAGAAAAATGGCCGTATCCGCTTCGTTGATCAAAAAACGGCGGTTCACATCCAAAATCGTGTTCACTGCCCCGCGATGTTCGATCATAACGCCTTTCGGTATTCCGGTAGAACCAGATGTAAAAATCACATAGGCCAGATCCTCCGGTCCGATTACCGGAAAAACAGTCTCAAAGTCCACGTTTTTCTCTTCCGGTATTTTTTCCATATCAATTACTGTAATCTGCTCACTGGCAAGTTGAAAACGTTCCGCCACCGTACTTTTCGTCACGATGACCGCAGCCTTTGCCTGGTTTAAGATCCGTAGAATCCGCTCCTGCGGATTTTCAATATCAATCGGAAGGTATGCGGCTCCCGCCTTTAAAATCGCCAGTGCCGCAACAATCTGCTCATATCCCTTTTCCAGCATTACGGCAATCACTTCCTTTTCTGCACCTGCCGGACGGCACAGCCGGACCGCAAGCCGATCCACCTTTTCTTTCAGCTGTGCATAGGTCAGCCGGATTTGTTCACTCTCCACAGCAATCCGCCCCGGTACTCTCGCCGCAGATTTTTCAAACAGGGACAGTAATGTCTCATTTTGTGAGTCACAGAACTCCCAGTTTTTCTTTTCTATTATAAAAATTGCATCATCACCGATCAGATTTGCCCGCTGTTTCTTCCAAAGTGTCTCTCCACAAAGCGCATCCAGCATTTTCCGGTATTCTTGAAACATCGTCTCCGCAAGCCCCTCCGGAAATACCGAAAGGAGTGCATCCCAGGAAATAATCAGCTCCCCTTTCTGCTCAAAAATCTGATGATCCAGCCACACCTGCGGTGTCTGAGACTCCCCGTAAACCAAATCCCCAAAATAAAGATCCGGATCTTCGTTGTTTTCATTGATGCCAAATCCGCTCGTAAACACAACCGGCATGGTCACAGCCGTTTCCCTGCGTGCCTGATTCAATTCCCGTTCCACAGCGATGCCGCTTACCAGCGAATGCTGCAAATCCTCAAGCAGCTGATTCTGGACATTTTTACAGCGTTCCAGAAAACTGCTGCCCTTCTTACCGTCAATTTCCAGAAGTGTCAGTGAGGTAAAATCTCCGACGAGATTTTCGATTCCGTCATAGAGCGGCAATTTGGCAAACCGCGTCAGATTGAGCGTAAAATGACGGCTGCCGCTGAATTTACCGAGCACTTCCGCATAAGCACCCAGGAAAAGAACGGTCTTCGTCAGGCGATATGTCTGTGCTCTTTGGCGAAGGATGCTCCATTTTTCTGCAGGCAGTCTCATCTCAAATCGCCGGAAACGCTGTTCTTTACCGTTTTCTTCCAATGGCAGCTGCGGGGCATCCGGTAGGGCTGCGGCCCGTCCCTTCCAGTACCGAAGATCCGCATCGTAGCGTTTTGTTTCCTTTATTTTTTCCAGCGCCAGTACATATGACCGGAAATTGCCGCTTACCGGTTTTAACGCGCCGACACCTGAATGGTATACCTCGCGCCATTCTTTCAGCAGATGAAAGATACTGAATCCATCCAATACCAGATTGTCAAAACTCAGATGCAGCAGCTGTTCTCCGGCAGAAAGTCTTGTAAGACGGATTTCGAACAGCGGCCATTTTTCCGCGTCAAACACGCGCCCCGCCATCTCCTGCCGGACTCCGCGGATGTTCTCCGCCCCCTCTGCTTCCCCGACGCCTTCCAGATTCAGAACTTTAATGGAATACACCGGAACATCCGGTAGAATCTGCTGGTGCCTGCCATCCGGCAGGACAACTGCTCTTAACATATCATGTCTTTCAATCAGCGCATTCCACGCCTCAGTCAGCCGGATCGGCTCCAGGTCTTTACATTTCATTTCAAAATAGCAGTGTGCACCCACATCTCCAAGCTCATAGACACCTGATTTTCCAATCCAGTAGGATTGCTGAATCTCCGTCAGCGGGAACGGATCTCCTGTCTTTTCCGGTTCGAAGAAAACTTTTGGAAGATCCTCCCGATATTCTTTCTGATTCTTATATTCGGAAAGTCCCAGAACAAACGCACCGAAGACAGGTTTCTGAAAGATCAGTTCTGCGGCGATATCCAGACCCATCTCTTTTTTGATCCGTGCGCCCATTTTGGTTGCGATCAGGGAATCTCCCCCCAGCAGATAAAAGTCATCTTCCAAAAACACGTCTTTTACTCTGAGCATCTGAGACCAGATTTTTGCAATATCCCGCTCAAATGGTCTGGATGGAGTGGTCTTTTCTTCCGCCGCCTCCTCGCGTTTACCATATTCCGCAAGCTTTTTCCGGTCTACTTTTCCGTTGTCCGTAACCGGCATCTGATCCATGTAAATCTGGACTGCCGGTATCATATAGTCCGGCAGATATTCTTTCAGAAATACATGCAGATCCTTTGCATCAATGGTTTCCCGTTCCCGTGTACTGTATGCCGCCATGATATTTTCCTCAAAACAACCAAAGCGGCTGCTGGAAGCATACACGGAACACGCAGCAAATCCGGCTTTCAAAAGGACCTGTTCCCACTCAGTTCTCGACAGCAATGGAAGAAGCTGTCCGTTTCGAACATCCGCAAACTCCTGAAATCCTTTTTCCAGAAGCGCGGCGGTAATCCACTCCAACGGCAGGTTATGCATTGCTTCACCGGCAAGTAAAACACCCTGAAGTTTCAGCATCTTCTCAATCTGGCGCAACAGTGTAATGATATCCTTTTCCTTATGCAGAAAATCAAAAGACAGCACCACATCAAACCGTTTCTCCGAAAGCAGCAGTTCATCTCCACACAATGTCTCAATCGGAACAAACATGACTCTTTCGTCGTCCCCAAACGCTTCCCTTACCTCTTCTCTGCAAAACGGACTGTCGGCAATCATAAACGTAACTGTTTTGTCTGATACCTTAGAAATCATCTGCTGTACCAGATTCAGTTTTCTGGCTCCCAGAATCAGAATTGCAAGCGAACTGCTGTCTCCGGCTCTCTTTTGTATCAGTGCAGCTGCTGTCTTTACGAGAAGCATGTTTTTTGGTACGGCTCCCGGTATCAGATCCGCAAACCGGTCGATATTGATATTGGGATACTTCACCATAAATGCTGCCGCATCCATCTTACCGGTCAGAAATTCCCCCGCATGCTCCAGAAACAATTTCAAAATCGAAAAAAATTCCGGCGGCAGTGCTTCGCAATTTCGAATGCCCTGCGTTGCTTCCGTAAGTTCCTGCAGATTCCGGCAGGTTCCGTCCGGTATTCTTTTGACAAGCCCGGACTGCTCTAAGAGCAGAAACCACTGTTCCAGCAGTTTCTGAAAGTCCCACAGTATTCCGATCCGTTCCGCTTCTTTTTGAATATCATAGACCTCCTGTTTCCTGCAGTTCCAACCGATACGCCCCAGAATCTCACAGATTCCCCGCACCGTCATCTGCTCGAATTCCTCCATTGAGATGTGCTTCGCTTCTGTCTGTTCTTCCATGCAGATTCGTTCCCTCTGCATGTCGATTTCCCGTTTTTCCGTTTCCACAAGAATCGAAAACAGGTTCTCCGCCCGTTCTCTTTCTTTGGGAATCACAAAAGCGGTCAGCTGTTTTCCATGACTTTCCCGCTCGATCGGTAACACAATACTCTTTTCCACCGACGGATAACGATGATAGATTTGTTCTATTTCTTCCAGCTCAATTCTGTGCCCTTTCACTTTTACCTGATGATCCCTGCGTCCCAGAAATTCCATTGTTCCGTCACTCCAGAATCGTCCGAAATCACCGGTCCGATACCAGTGTTCCCCGTCTTTTTCCACAAACTGAGCTGTCGTGAGTTCCGGTTCTTCTGCATAGCCATCGGCAAGACTGCTTCCGCCGATCCAGAGTTCTCCCGGAACCCAGTCCGGGCAGTCCTCTCCTGTTCTGTCCATGACTCTGTATTTTTGATTGGACAGCGGTCTGCCGTACGGAATCGATTTCCAGCTCTTTGGAAGCGGCAGAGGAACGTTGCAGTAATTGGACCAGATCCCGCCTTCTGTGGCTCCACCCATCGCAACAAAGACACAGCCTGCAGCCACCTGCTGCATACGCTGCGGCAGGTCCAGCCCGATCCAGTCTCCGCTTTGCAGGACCAGCCGGATTCGATCCAGCAAAACCTTGGCTCCCTCTGTCTCAATCAGCAGCATTTCCAGCAATGCCGGAACGGAATTCCAGATTGTCACCGGATATTTTTTCAGCGCAGAAAGCCAGGCTCCTGCATTTCGTTTTTCTTCCTCTCCCGGAAGAACCAGCGAACCGCCTGCTGTGAGCAAACCAAACAGATCATACACGGAAAGATCAAAATCAAGTGCTGAAATCGCATAGGCACAATCCTGCTCCCCCACCTGATACCTCTGATTGATATCGCATACCGTGTTGGCGGCTGCCGCATGCGTCATACGGACACCTTTCGGGATTCCGGTGGAACCGGACGTAAAGATGATATAGGCCAGACTTTCCGGTTCCGGGTCAGCAATCGACTGCAGCGGTTCTTCTTCCCATGCCTCATCAATCCGGCAGGCACAAACTTCGGTCAGATCTTTTTGCAGTTCTGGTTCATCGGAGAGCAGGAATTTCATATTTACTTTTCGGCAGATGATCTCTTTTCGTTTCAGCGGCTGCGCAGCCCCTATGGACGTATAATTCCCACCCATGGCCAGAATACCGAGTACGGCGGCAATCTGTGGGATTCCTCTTCGGATCGAAATGCCAATGCAGTCTCCCGCACACGCCCCCGCATTTATCAGAAAGGCCGCAATGCTTCTTGCCCGTTCACTCAGCTGCCCGTAGGAGATGCTCTTCCCCGTACTTCCTTCCGTCAGTGCTGTCTTCTGTGGATTTTTCTGCGCATAGCGGAAGAATCCCTCATGCAGCGTTTTTCGCAGGGTCTGCTCTTCCAGCACCTCCAGACCTTTCCGCAATTCAAGCTGCGGTGTGAGATCTACGGTCAGTTCCTTCTCCCAGTGCGCTTTATCCACTGTCAGTTCCTCCAGTGCATAAAGAAAAGCCTGAAACATGTCATCCAGCAGTCCGTTCGGAAATACTGCATCGACCCCATCCCAGATCAGCAGCAGCCCCTCCGGAACGTCAAACAACTGAAAGTCCAGCCAGACCTGCGGTGTCTGAGAAATCATATATCCCATCTTTCCGAGTACCGCTTCAAATTCCTCACTGACGAGCGGAATGCCAAGATTACAGGAAAACACGACCGGTGCCACAGTCTTTTTATCCGGATGCAGTTTCAAATAATCCCTCTGAATCTGAACTCCCGAATAATCCATATAGTTGCTGCTTTCATGAAATTCACTCTGTATCCGCCGTGCCAGCTTCACAAACGAAGTCTCTTTGCCAGGCTCCACCTCTAAAAGCAAAAGATTCGTAAAATCGGCAACGACATCCTCCATTCCTTCCTGGTCGGAATCCCGATTGAAAACCGGAATATTCATCAAAAACCGTTTCTTTTCACTCCATCTTTCCACTACCTTACTGTAAACGGCCAGAAGTGCCATTGCCGGTGTAATCCCAAAGCCTGCTGCAGTCTGCTGGAATACCTGCCATTTTTCTTTTTTCAGTACCGCTTTTCTGCGCACAAAACGCGGCTGTTCCAATTCCGTTCCGTAACTTCCAATCGGCAGTTCAGGTGCTCCGGACAACGTTGGCAGTTTCCGGTTCCAGTATTCGGCTGCCCCCTTTTGTTTCTCATTTCCTTCTATCTTTTCGTGATGCAGATACTGCGCAAAATTCCATTCTCTGGGTGCCCGCAGCGGACGTCCCTGATAGGCATCCAGCAGATCCCGCAGAATAATCTGATAACTTTTCACATCTGCCACCAATAAGTCAATATCAAAATGAATTCTGGTGCTTCCGTCTCCAAAACAGGAAAGACTGATTTCAGCCACCTGCCCGTTTTCAATATCCAGCAAACGATGTGACAGGGTATCACGCAGCTGCTGTAAATGCTCTGCCGCATCCTTTCCCTTAAAATCATAGACCTGGATTCCGCTTCGATACGGTGCTTTTCGAATTTGTTGTTTCCCGTCTTTTGTAAAGCATACACGAAGCATCGGATGGTGCATCTGCACTGTTTCCCATGCGAGATTCAAACGCTGCGGGTCCAGATCTTTCCCGTCTATTTCCAGATATCCGTGGCAGCCTACATTGCCCAGCTGCTGCCCGCTTTTTCTGCCGGCCCAATAAGCATACTGTACATCAGTCATGTCAAACGGCTCCATCATATTTACTTCTTTTTTCTCCGGTAATACGACCGGTCTTTCTGTGCGGCTTAAAATTGCTTCCCAGCCCTGTACGGAGGGATTTTGAATCAGTTCCCCAAAGCTGCAGCGATATCCCAGTTTTCTCAAACGCCCGGACAGCTGCATGATCTGGATGGACGAAAGCCCCATTTCCAGCAGATTGACGTCTTCCTCCATTTTTTCAGACAATCCCAGCATCTTACCCAGCTCCTGTTTGATTTGTTCTTTCGTGATTTTTTTATTCTGCATATTGTTCTCCCCGTTCTGCCGCCAGCAGTTTCAACTTTTTCTTGTCGACTTTTCCCACATTGATGTACGGCAGCCCCTCCAGCAGCACAAGCTGATCCGGTAATTTAAAAGCTGCAATTCCCTGTTTCAGCAGAAACCGGCAAAGCTCCGCCAGTGTGATACTGCGTTTCCTCGTGACCACTACCGCACAGGTTCGTTCTCCCAGTGTCTGATCAGGAATTCCGATGACCGCAGCTTCTTTGACCTCATTCCACTCCTTAATAAAGGCTTCGATCTCTTCGGGAATGATATTCTCGCCCGCACGGTTAATCTGCTCTCTTACCCGCCCTAAAATAACGACATTTCCGTCAGCGTTCAGCATCGCCTTATCTCCCGTTTTAAAGAAACCGTCTTTTGTAAAAATCTGCCGGTTCAAATCCGGTGCACGATAGTATCCCAAAAAAGTATACGGACCTTTTTCTGTCAGCTCTCCGCTTACTCCGTTCTCCACTTCCCGTCCTGTCTCATCTACGATCTTAATCACATCTGCGGCGGAGATTGGTCTTCCCTGTGTCTCCCATGCCACTTCTTTTTTGTCGTCCGGTGATGTAAAACAGGTGATCCCCTCTCCGAGTCCATACCCCTGCAGAATCTTGCATGAAAAATTACGTTCCAGTTTTTCTGCCAGCTCTCTGTCCAGCTTTGCAGCTCCGATCAGCAGATATTGCAGGGAAGAAAGATCCATGGAAGGATTCCATTCGCGTTCTTCCTCCCACATGGCCGCGACAACCGGAACAATGGACGTAAATGTGACACGTTCTTTTTCTATCCAGGAAAGCGCCTCATCCGCTTCCGCCGTTGCACTGATCACACACTTTCCTCCCTTGCACAGTGTTCCGATCATTCCCGGACAGCAGAGCGGATAGTCATGGGCAATCGAAAGAGCCGCCAGATATACGCTATTTCCCGTTACACCGCACCGCTCGGCAGATGCCGCCGCATTGTATAAATAGGCTGCGTGAATTTTTGGAATCAGCTTCGGCGTCCCCGTTGTCCCGCCGGACAGCAGAAACAGGGCAATGTCCCAAGGCTCTGGCTTCTCCGGAAGTTCTTCCAGCTCTATATCCTCCGTCTCGTAAACGGAAATACCATACTCCCGGCTTTCCGTCAGAAAGAGTTTTTGAATATAAGACTTTTTCTGACTGATTTCCAAAGCCCGCTTCCCGTAATCCGTCCCCAGATCCTCCGGTACGGTGATAATCGCAACGGGTCTAGCCAGCTCCGCCACGGACTCCAGTTCCCTCTCCCCATGTGCGGGCAGCATCAAAACAGGCCGGACTCCAAGGAAAAACAATGCAAAACAAATTTCCATAAATGAAATGGAATTGGGTATCTGAACCAGAACATTGTCATTCTTTTGCAGTCCTTCACGCCGGAACCGACCGGCGAGTCTGCGGACATTTTCGTTCAGCTGTCCATAGGTCACACGCCTTTTGGCGTCCACAAGCGCCGTCCGATCGCGATACTGCCTGCTCCAGCGCTCCAGTGCCTCCGAAAGTGTTTCCAGGTTCAGGTATCCCTGTTCTTCATATTCTTTTACCATCTTCTCTATCTCTTCTTTTTTCATAACACACCCCTCCTATGCCATCTGACGTATCATGCCTTACGATTCCCCTTTGCTCTAACCATCTCAGCAGTTCCGTCGAATCAATGACTTCTGCCGGAAAGCAGATGCCATCCTGTTCTCTTCCTGCCCTGCTGTATAAAACCGCAGTCAGACCCGCGATATAACCCGTAATCTTATTCCAGTTCTCATCACTTGTCAGCAGATCTCTCTTTTGGACGCGCCTGCCATTGATCCACCCGCTGGTTTCCACCAGTATCTCTGCCTTCTGCGCTTTGTCCGTCCGACAGAACAGTTTTCTTACCGTCTGTGCTGACGCTCTTTTTTCTTCCTCCGTTTTGTATTTTTCCAATGCTTTTATCATGACAAATCCCAGCATGGCTTCCTGATCGGGAAGTACCTGAAAAAAAGAGCCCTCCCCCGGAGTATACCGGTTCATGACATGGACAAACTCCTGACTTAACACAGGCATAACCGCACAATTTTCCGCGTTCTCCAGCTCTTTGGGAGCTTCCTGAACCATCGGTGCGGTCTTTTCAACCGCACCGTTCCGGTAGCCTGCCATCCCGTAGCCTTCCCCGCAGGCAAGAGAAGAAACAATGTCATAGGCAGCATTCAGTGACAATTCACCGTTTCCCCGAAAAAATTCCCGGACACAGGAAACGCTGTCATACTCATGCAGCACACAATCCAAAAACAACTCTGTCAGACCCGGATAGATTCCGGCTGAAACAATGCAGGTTCCGTTCCCATACTCCTTTTCAAACCTATGCAGATCTTCCAGCAGCAACCTGCTGCCGGATACATCCACATAAGTTTTGTTGTATTTCATGCAAACGGCGGCCACACTGCCTTTCATCTGCGCGGAAGGACCCGCGCAATTGATAATCAGATCACATTTCCCACAGAAATGTTCCACGGATATCGGGTCATTAAAATCTGTATATACAACCTGTACATTCCGGTGTTCTTCGGAAATGGAATGGAGTTTTTCCAGATTCCTTCCACCCAGTATGAGTGATATCTCAGACATGCTTTCAAAGAGCCATAAAGCACCGGCTCCTACCGCTCCGCCTGCACCCAGAATACCAACTTTCATCTTCTCACTCCTCCCGTCAGTTCCGGCAGATCAGCCTTGCAAGCTGTTCCGCGTTTTCCTGTTCCACACAACTGCCGTGATTCCCGTTGACCGGAATCACTTCCAGTTCTCCGATGCAATGCTCTTCCCAATACCGGACGGTCTGTTCCTGATCGATGAACAGATAATCCATCGCTTCTTTTGCCTGTAATAGGCGTATATCACCAAAATACGGCTCCAGATCTGCTCTGGCAGCCAGAAAGCTGTGTGCGTAAATCCGATAACCGGCAAGGATTGTTTCAACCAGAACCTCTTCGTCTGTTTCATCACGCAACGCTTTTGCATACAGGCGGAATCGCTCCTCCTGCGACATTGCATTCAGCCTGCACAGGAACGCGTACTCGCTGGCATAGTCAGGATCGTCCCGCAGAATCTCATGGCTCCTTGGCGGCAGTTTCTTCTGATGAAGTTCAAATAAATGTCGGATTGCCGCAAGCAATCGGCTGTCCTCCACCTCCGCAAACACCCGTCCGATGGTAATTTCATAGTTGGTCAGATAAATTGCTTCCAGAATTAATTCGTCCGAGATATCATAAGAAACTGGAACACTGTCAATCAATACCACTTCTTTTACCCGGACACCGCTCTCACTTAACCTTTTTGCAATTTCTACTGCCAGAAATCCCCCCATGCAGTAACCGATCAGCTGAACCTGCCCAAACTCTTCCTGTTTCAGATAATTCGCATATTCCTCCGCAACTGTTCGAATCAAAACTTCCGGTCTGAGCGCACAATATGCCTGACTGTCCTTTACGGTAATTCCCAGAATACGCCCGTCCCATGCGGACATTGCACCGACCAGATCCTGCAGGCTGCTCATCGTTCCAAGACCGGGCGGAAGCACAACCCGTACTGTTTCCGACGGCGTATCTTTTATCACCTGCAATTCACCGAGCGGAGGTCTCTGCATTGTTTTCTGCTCCGCTTGTTGTTCTGTCTCCTGCATCATCGGTTGCTGCCTCATTGTCCCGCTTTTCGTCATAAATTCATACAGATCGCTGACGGCAGCGCCGTTGAGTAATTTTCTTAAAATGGAATCAAACGTGACATTGTAAACCCCGTGCTCTTCCAGGAGCGTTTTTACCTTTCCCGCGATCTGCGCCTGTACCAGAGAATCCGCACCATACTCATACAGGCTCTTATTTGTGTTCATGTTCTGTATGCCCAAAGAATGTTCAACTATCTCTTTGAGTTCCTGGAGCTGTTCGTTTTCTTCTGTCCTCTGGTTCTGACCCGATTCCGGCTCAGATGCAGACTCCGACACATACCATTCCCCTATCCGTCGGCGGTTTATTTTTCCGTTACCCGTCAACGGCATATGGTCTATGACTTGAATCTGTTTCGGTACCATATAGTCCGGAAGCAGCCCGGACAGCTGTTTTTGCAGCTTGTCTCCGTCCAGTTCGGCATTGGCTGCCTTCCACTGTTTCAGATAGAGTTTCATTCCAAACAGACTCAAATCGGAAGTTTCCGCAGGATAAATTGAAAGTGTTCCGCTGCCGGTCTGCTCCAGATATGTCATCCATTCCGTTTCCTCCAGATACAGGCAGTCCGCCCTGCATGCATCCTCCGGTGCTGTCATCATGACAGCCTGCGAAGCCAGAATCCACGGTTCCTCCCGCACCGGTTCCGTACAGAGCAAATACCCATTCGGTTTTAACATTTCCCGTATCGACTCCAATACAGTTCCAATCCTTTTCGCATTCTCAATGACGCCGGATGCCACGATAATATCAAAGGAATTGGGCAGGAATCCCTGTTCCCGGTAGTCTTCATCCATATTAAACTTTTTATAGCGGACATTCTCAAACCTGCTTAGATTCTCCTTTGCCGTCAAAAGGAAATTTTCCGAGACATCCGAAAAGATATATTCATATTCTGTTCCGTCTCTTCTGCCGCTTAGAATCTCAAAACTGGTTGCACCGCTTCCCGCCCCGATTTCTAAAATTCGTATCTTCTCTTTGGTCCCCGCAACTCTGGCGACCACCTCAGAAATCTTTTTATTCAGCTTCTGTGCAACCGGATTTTCCTGGTAGAGTTCTGTCAGAATGTCAGTGCTCCCCTGTGGATATAACAATGTGACTGGATTGACTACTCCCGCAAGTACCCTGCCCAGACTGTGAAAGGCCTGATCCATATAAGAGGCAATCGCATTCATATGGATATTCCGGTAACTGTCCTTCATCTGTATGCAGTACTGTTCAAATTCATCTTCCGTTACCTGCACGCGACAGCTTAAGGTTTCGTTTTCATCCCGTTTCAGGAGCCCATTCTTCAACAAAGCGTTCAGCAGATACCGCAAAACCCATTTGTTTTTCTCACTCCAGCAGGAAGCTTCTGTGATTTCTTTAACCGTGTACTGTCGATCCGGTAATAACAGATCATATTCCCGGAATGCACGCAGAACAGAAAAAATCGCGGCCTTGTCTCTGTTTTCCAGGGCTTTTTCGATGTCTTCTCTTTTCTGGTCTTCTTTTTTCATCTCTTCTTTTTGGCAGCTTCCCGGTTCCTCATGACACAGAATATCGACCAGATCTGTCTCCTGTGCAGCTTCCCCTGTTTGAGGAACGACCACGCCCAATATCGCCTCCGGTTTTCCGTCAGAGCCGGCGATTACGGCACAGGCCTCCGCCACCCCCGGAATATTTTTCAGAGCCGCTTCGACTTCTCCCAGTTCAATCCGGTATCCGTGCAGCTTAATCTGCTGGTCTCTTCTCCCGAGAAACACAATTTTTCCGTCCGGTTCATAATAACCAAAATCACCGGTCCGATACATGCGTTCCCCTTCTTTGCTTTCCACAAACTGTTGCCGGGTCATTTCATCTTCATTCATATAGCCGGTCGACAGCCCCGCTCCTTCAATGCAAAGCTCACCGGGCACAAAATCCGGAACTTCCTCACCCTTTTCATTTTTTATCCGAAATCTCTGGTTACTCAGCGGATAGCCGTATGGAATGCTCTTTTCATACGTGTCTTCTTTGCTGCACACATAATAATTCGACCAGATGGAGGCTTCTGTTGCACCGCCCAGCGATATCACCTTCGCTTTCGGTATATGGTTCCATATCGTCTCCGGCAGCCTGATCGGTATCCAGTCGCCGCTCAGCAGAATGGTCTTAAGACCGGGACTGCCAGAATGATTCCTGACATACTCCAGAAAGATTTCCATAAAAGCCGGAACGGTATTCCAGACCGTAATCTTGTGCTTTTCAATCAGCTCCATCCAGTGTGAGGGGTCCAGATACCGGTCACGATCCGGGAAAACAACGGTTCCGCCAACCGAAAGGATACCGAAGATATCATAGACCGACAGGTCAAAATTCAGTTTCGAGAGTGCCAGAACCGAATCGGTTTCCCGGATGCCAAATCTCTGATTGATATCCAAAATCGTATTGCAGGCTGCCCGATGCGTGATCTGAACACCTTTGGGACGCCCTGTAGAACCGGAGGTAAAAATAATGTATGCCAGGTCAGCGGGATTTGGCCTTGTCTCTTTCTGGGGCATCCATTTCTGGGCAAAATCTATATCAGATAAATTTATTGCCCGGTATCCGGCGTCCGGCGGGAATTCTTCCTGCTTTTCTGTCAGAACGAGGGAAATATGTGCCTCCTGAAGTATCAGTTTCATACGCTTCACAGGCTGGTCAGGCTCAATCGGTACATATACCGCTCTTGCTGCCAGAACCGCCAGGACTGCCGCAATCTGATTCACTCCCTTGGAAAGCAGAATTCCGACGTTTGTCCCCGGGATACAGCCATAGGAATCCAATTCCCGACCGATTGCCAGAACTCTTGTCCCCAATTCCTGATACGTAACGCTTTCCCATTCATCGATCACGGCAATTTTTTCACGCTGCTTTGTGATCTGCTCCGCTACGATTTCGTACAGGGTTGCCTCCCGGAAGATTTTTTCCGTATGATTCACACTGTCTCTGATTTTCTGCTGGTGCGCAGGCAATTCGATCCTGGCGGAGACTTCCCAGTACTCCTCTCTTTCCGTCAGGTGTTCCAGAAATTGGACAAATGCCCGAAACATATCTTCTGCCATGTCCTCCCGAAATACACCCTCCCGGATATCCCAGTTCAGACGCAGTCCCTCTTTGCTGTCCATTGCCTGACAGTCGATAAATACCTGCGGTGTCTGACTGATGCCATATTCCCCGATTCTTCCTTTTCCGCCCTCCGGATTTACGAGTCCGATCGCGCCGGTGAAGACATATGGAAAAAAAGCATCTTCCTTTCCTCTTCTTTTGGAAATTTCCCGCATGACCTTTACGCCGGAGAACAGCCGGTGATCTAAATCAGCCGACATGCGGGTCTGGTGTTCTCTTGCAGTTTCGGCAAACGTTTTGTCTTTCGAATAGTCCATTTCCAATAAGCTGACCGTCGTAAAGTCCCCGACAATCTGATTCACATCCGGATCGATCGGGAGCCGGTTTAACATGGTCAGATTAAGTGCGAATTGAAGTGAATTGCTCCATTTAGAGAGGCAGAGCCCATAGGCGCTCATAATTGCAGCGGTCGGTGTAACGCCGTATTTTCCCGCCTTTGCCTTAAAGGCTTCCCAGCGCTCACACGGCAGCTGATAAAACTTCCGAACAAAACGGTTCTTTAACTGTTCCTTTCCAAGCAGCGGAATCTGTGGCTTCGGCGGCAGAGTCATAACGCGGTCTTCCCAGTATTTTTTATCCGCCAGATAGCGGTCACCTTTCATCCATTCCCGCTCTTTTTCCAGATATGCCGGAAAGCTCAGCTTCTGTCCGAACTCAGTTTGCCGGCCCTCTTTTTCCCCAGCTCCGGAGAAATAATCTTCTTCGAATTCCCGCAGGAGAATCCAGATACTGTTCCAGTCCGCAATCAGAAAATCAAATGCAACATGCATCATGGTATGATCGGCATGCCTGGACAGAGAAATCGCAAAATACGGCCATGTTCCGATCGCAAACGTGTGCTCCGCCATTTCTGCCCGGATTTTTCCAAGCAACTCTTCCCTGTCAGGCTCTATTACAATCTCCTTGACCGTAAACTCCGGCACTTCCGCTTCCAGCGTCTGATATCCGCCTTCCTTTATCACGGCCCGCAACATGTCGTGTCTGCGGATCAGATGATTCCATACTGTCTGTACGCGTTCCCGTTCGAGAGAATCGTAAATCATCTCCAGATAAATTTTGCAGGATACATTACCGTAATCAAAACTTCCCATTCTTCCGACAAAATAAGCAGACTGGATGTCGGTGAGCGGAAAATCCGTTTTTCTGCCGGTTTGCTTATGTGCTTCCTTTTTCCCCAATTCCACAATCAACCGGTTTTTATTCTGTTTTAGAAAATACTTCTGCTCTTCCGTCAGAACATTTTTCGGCCCGGAATAGCACAGATTTCCCTGCTCTGTCCACAATGTAATTCCCAGATCCTGATACCGCTTGAGTACCATTTGATCATTAATATCCTCTTTCCTGCTGTCTTTCATTTTTTCTCTCCTCCGTCCCCGAACAGCAAAAATGCTGTTCTATCAAATCACAGGCCGTCTTTGTTCCGTTTTCCCTGCGCAGCTTCTTAGCCAATTTTTCCGCATTCACCTGATATTCTACATTTTGCAGTTCCAAAAACCGTTTAGTCAGAATCACCGGATCCATTCCGCCCTCCTGTGCACAGACCGGTTCCGGTCCAAGCCTATGCCTCGCAACCTGCTGTCCCCAGAACATCTGATCAGCACCAAAGGCAATAATAAACGTCGGCCTGCCCATCAGCAGTCCTAAATGAGTCGTACCCGAACCGCCATGGTGTACGACCGCTTTTACCCGGGGAAACAGCCAGGTATACGGTACATAATCCATATAAAACAGATTTGGATGTTTCTGTTTCCCGTCGAGTTTTGCCCAGGAGGAAACCAGAATCGCTCTTTGGCCGCTGCGCAGCACGGCTTCCCTGACCGCCTGCTCTATCCTCGCTATCTTACCCGAGAGCATGCTCCCAAAACCGATAAAGAGCGGTACTTCCCCTTCAGCCAGAAATCGAAGCAGTTCCCCGTCCGGCTGATATGCCTCCGTATGCAGCCTGCTCCACGGACCGGTAATATGTATATGAGCACCCCATTTCGGATCAGGCGGTGCAATCTGCTTACTGTACTGATAGAGTGTCGTCACAGGCTCCCCTTCGAGTCTCCGGTATGTGCGAAACAGGTGCCACTTCCGCAGTCCAAGCCTTGCCCGCCACTGATTAATAACTGTAAGTGAAGCCAGATTCAATAACAATTCCATCGTATAATGTCCCACTTTGCAGCGTGAAGTATTTCGTTTTAGTTCCGGAAGAAGCGGCGCATACAGTCTGGTCGGATCATTTGGATAAACAAAGGTCCGAATACAGGGAATCCGCCTTTTCTCAGCAAAATGATAGGCCAGTCCCCCGAATTGCATATAGAGAATCAGATCGGCATCCGCAGTCGCCCGGTACAGGCTTTTTGACAATCCCATATCCTCATGCAGCTTCAGCATGCTCCTCATATCTTCAATACTGCTTTTGATGGATACCTGCTGCCTGTCCGACAACAGTATTTTCATCAGCAGCCGGACATCCCCGTTTACACGCCGATAGATCAATCCGCTTTTCAAGATCTCATTCTCAAATTCCGGAAACGCAGCAATCGTATACCTGTGACCTCTGTTTTTCAATTCTGTTCCAAGTGCAATAAACGGCTCCACATCCCCGGTAGAACCAAAAGAAAACGCCGTAATATTCATGACTTTTTTCCCCTTCGTCTGTTTACAGATCCTGTGGTATCTGCCTGAATACTTTACAGGGATTCCCAACAGCCAGCACATATTCCGGAATGTCTTTATTCACCACGCTTCCGGCACCGATGACGGAATTTCTGCCGATTGTGACCCCGGGCAGGACCACCACATTGGCTCCGATCCACACATTATCCCCAACCGTAATTGGCTTCGCATAGCCAAACAGTTCATTTCTGCGCTTTGCATCCAGCGGATGTCCCGAGGTGCAAAAACAGCTGTTCGGGCCCACAAAGACATGATTCCCGAACGTCACCTTTTCCGAATCCAGGATAATGATATTGTGATTCCCGACAAACCCATCTCCAATCTCGATATTGTATCCGTAATCACAGTAAAAGGGCTGTGATATCATAAACGTCTCTCCGGCCTTTCCCACAATGCTTCGAATCAATTCCTGCCTTTGCATCCACATAGACGGTTTTAACTGATTCAGTTCATAACACTTATCCTGGCAAGCAATCAAATCTTCGAAACAGGACATATCTTCTTTTACATTAAACAGTGTTTCGCTCTCTTTCATCTTCTCTCCTCCCTTTTCTCTGCCGCAGGTACCTCTCGATAAAGTCTGCGGCTCTGCGGCATCCGTCTTCCTGGCGAATTGCACTTCCAATGCTGCCTGCTGCCTGCGCAAAGTCCGGCTTCAGCAATTCTAAAAACCGCTTCGCCAGTACCTCTGCCCCCGGCGTTTCTTCCTTCATATCAACGGGCTTCGGCCCGGCCTTTACGACTTCAACCTGCTGTCCAAAGAAAAGCTGATCTCCTCCAAAAGCCAGTACCAGAACCGGCAATCCATGCTCAAGAGCCTTATGTACCGTGCCGCACCCTCCATGACAGACAACCCCCTTTATGTTTGAAAATAACCAGTCATAACTCACAAAATCCACGTAACAAATCCGTTCAGAAAATGCCCGTTTTTTGAAATTTCCTCCATGCAGACTGATGACTGCTCTAATTCCTGCCAATTCTATCGCTGCCTCGACTGTTTCCTGCAGCTGTTCCATATCCTGTGGATACATGCTCCCGAATCCAATATAGATAACCGGACCCTGCTGAATAAATCTCTCCAGTTCTGCATTCGGTTTTTCCTCACACCGCTTCATCCGGCTCCAGGTTCCGGTCACCTGAACAGAGGAATCCCAATTCGGATCGGGCGGTACAAGGACAGGACTGTATTGATAGAGTGTCGGTATTGTGCCGGTTTTTGTCTTTCTGTCCGATGTGAATACGCTGATTTTTTTCAGTCCCAGCTCCGCCCGCCACTGATTGACTTCCCGATGTCCTAACATATTGCCGGCAATCCGTTCGAGATCATAGGAAAGACTGCATTTTATGCTTCCTCTTTTGACATGCGGATGCAGCGGCGCGTACAGTCTTGTTTTCGTATCGGGAAACACAGAGGTACGGATACAGGGAATTCCCATTTTTTCAGCGTAGTGGCGAATGAATGCTCCAAATTGCATATAGAGGATGAGATCTGCATTCGCGCAGAGCCGTGTCGCCGTATCCCGGTTTTCCAGAATCCCGGAGAAAAACTCCGCCATCACATTTCCGATATCCTGTGCGGTATTCTGTTTGTCGTAGAGCTTTTTTACAATCTGTGCACAATCTCCCGGAAAGACCACTGCTTCGATTCCCTGCTCACGGATCCGGTCCGCGGAAGACGCAAACGCAACCAGACGAAAATCATGCCCTCTTTGCAGCAATTCCTCCCCCAGCACGGCAAAGGGTTCCACATCCCCATAGGTACCTAATGCAATAGCTACAATTCTCATATTGACTTCTCCCTGTTATTTTCCGGCCGATTGATCGACTTTTTGTTAGTTTCAACTAACCATCGATGAAAAAAAGAATGCTTTTTCAGCATTTCTACGAGCATTCCGACTGCAATGACAACATGTACACTGCCAATCAAAATCACAACCTCTTTCCAATTTACAGCTGCCGCAGCAGCATATAGTATCATTTGTACATTCAGAATAAACCTGCTGCGTTTTCGATAAACATCCTTTTCCATCCGGTCAAGGCGCTTATTGCCGGTATCCACAGGACTGAAAAACCAGATGACGCAATAGCCGAATGCTTCAAAAACAAGAAGAAGATGATTCGCAAACCCCGTTCCCATCGATTTGGCAAACACAGCACAACCATCGGCCAGTATGGCAGAAAACAGGATGCATACACCGGAGTGCGCGAAATGAAACCCGCCCGCATACTGGCGCAATGCCACAAACAAAACTGTAAACAACAGCAGCTCTGCCATGGTATCTGTCGCGATTCCGATTCCCAACATGATTCCGGCACTGATCATTCTTCCAAACAGCAGCCTGTATGCATATCCATATACCTTCCGGTCCGCAGCACATAATATGCCCCGTTCCGTCTGAAGCCGAACCAGAGCCTCTGTGAATTGATATAGCATGTCAGAATTTACGCAGCTTTTTCACTTCATCCGGTTCTTCTTCCTGATAAAAAAGCCAGCCGCAGGCAACATTTGCACTGTGTGCAACAAGTACAAGAGCAACTGCATTCCACATTCCAATACTTTTTCTACCGCATTGTTTTATAAAATTCATACTTTTCAAACCTCGCTTCTCCTTCCCTTTTCTTTTTTCCTATTTTACATTTTCTTCTTTTTTTTTCAATCCAATTGACAGAAACGGCACCTAACTGGGCATTTTTTGCAGTTTGGCCTCTTTTATTTTAAAATTGAGAAAAGCAGAAAAGCCGTAAATTCCTGTCCGTTTACTTTTGTCTGTAAAATTCCACCGTATTGCGCCACCAGTTTTTCTACCGTATGAAGGCCGATACCGTGTTCCCGCTTATTTTTTTTACTCGTTATAAATCCCATTTTATTTTTTTTCCGTAGCTCTGCAAAATTATTTTTGACTTCCCAGATCAGAAATCTTCCGCCATTCTCCGTATACATCCGAATTTCCACATAGCCGTTCTCCGTTTTTTCTGCTGCTTCTATCGCATTGTCGATCAAATTGCCCAGAATTGCGATTGCATCAATATCCCGTACAAATCCTGTGTCGATTCCTGTTTCCACTTCAACCTGATAACGCAGATTCTTCCTGTCCGCCGTTTCCTTTCGTTCATTGAGAATTGCATTCAGGACTTTGTGATCGCTGAAATGGAAATCATGTGCGCGGTTCATCTTAATCCCCAGATCGGAAAACAGCCGGATGGCATCTTCCGTCTCTCCGCTATGAATTAATTCACAGGCAGTTCTTATATAACGTTTGATATCGTGCAGAAGTTCTGAATGCCTGTCCGTAATTTTTTCGAGATATTCAAAATGACGTTTTTCAATCTGGCTTTTCGTGTACAACATCTCCATTTTCTGTGCTTTTTCCATATGAAATATCAGACGATCAAAAACATAGAACACAAAGATATTGGAAAACAACAGTAAAAAGATGCCGGTAAACAGCAGTGGTTTTCCATACCGCCCCAGCTGTATATCCGCATAGAACAGACTTGCCAGAATCGTCAACGTTGCGACCGGCTGTATCATCATCATCGCAAAAATCCAGTCCTTTCCTGCCGAAACTTCTCTTTTCTGGTAGAAATGACCCATCAGCTTTGCGAGGATAAATGTCATATTTTTCATAAGAACCAGCATGACCAGTTCATTGATATCGCCGCTCATCTGCTGCCTGTAATCCTGCAGTCCGTTCAGACAAATCCATAGCGCAAACAGAAACTCCGGAATAATAATCAGAAAATAATAAATGACCGACAGACACAGCTTGCGAACAAGCCGCTCCTCAAAGATCAGAAAGATGATTCCCAGATAAATCAGTGGAACACAGATCAGATTCAGACTGGGGTTATTGAAACTGTTGACGGCGGTCAGCAGAATGATTCCTCCGAGAGAAACCGCTGTCCGATATATGGCAGAACCTTTTTTGCTGAATATGCAGGCAGAAAAATCAAGCAGAACATAGATTTCAAAGATACATACCATGAAATTTTTCAGAATTGTCCATCCACTCATTTTCTCTTGTACCTCACTTGCAGATATTCTGTAAAATGCTCATCGAATTGCTGCTTTTTTGATCTTGATATATTGAGCTGAATGTCCCCGCGCAGTTCCAATATATTTTTTCTCAGCTGCATGATATTTGCAAAATTCACAATATAGCTGTTGTGTGCATATTCAAAACCCCACTTTCGTGTCATTGCGTACATCTCACGCAGCGATTCTTTGCAGGGAATTGAGCAAACGGAGCCTCCTGCATGGAAAAATACCCTTGTCCCTCTTTTTTGAATCGCAATGTATAAAATATCCGGCACTTCGACCAGATGCAGTTCTCCGTCTCCCGCAACTGCCAATGTCGGCGGATGCACTTTCTGCAGCATTTCCTCGATAATCACGGGCAGTTCCTTTTTCAGGGTTCTGTCATCGAAATCTTTCATGATGTAGCGAAATGGATGAACCTTAATGGTTTCGGGTGTCAATCTGTAATAATTCGTACAAAAGACCAAAATTGCATTTTGATTGGAATTCCTTAATATCCGAGCCGCTTGATTTCCGTCTGTTTCTTTCATCTGGATATCCAAAAATATGAGATCGTGACAGCATCCCACCTGTTCGAGCAGTTCCTTTCCATCTGTATATTCAAAAAATTGCGCCTTGTCTTTCAGACGTTCCTCCTGCAACAGGTAACGGATCAGCTTTTTCCGATACAGCTCTTCATCATCGCAAATTGCTATCTTATACATTTCAGTTACTCTCTCCTTTCTCTGGTTAGTTATGGCTAACTTACAAACAAAAAAAATCACCACTGTTCTGTGACTGTCTGGCCGGATTATTCTGATACCTGCACGGAACTGGCTCCTGTTGGGAAAAATACTGACTCAGTAAGTTATCGATCGATAACTATCGCTATGATAATGATGATATCTCTTCACACTCTTTCCCCACCCTTAAGTATATTCTTTTTCTTTTCATTTCGCAAGTCAGGACAGGGAACTTATTTATGGCAGGAAAATACCGCTTCTTCCTCTGCCGGAAAGCAGCGGAAGGAGCGGTATTATTTCATTCCCATTATTTCTGTAATGTTCCTTTTTTGTACTTAAAAATCTTATAAACAATATGCAGAAGAAGAAACCAGACCGGTACGATGCAAAGTGCAGTCCGGGTTTCTGCATTCAGAGCCAGAACGACCAGAATAAAAACAAAAAATATCAGAACAAGATAGTTTGCCACCGGATATAGCGGCATTTTAAATTTACTTTTCGCAGCCAGCTGCGGATTTGTTCTACGATACCGCAAATGGCACAAAACCATCATAGCCCAGATAAAAAGAAAACAGAACGTTGAGATACTTGTAATCAGCACAAATACGCCTTCCGGCATAATGTAATTTAAGACAACGGAAATCAAAAGTACCATAGCTGAAAATATGGCAGCCTTCGAAGGAATCTGTCTGGAATTCAGCTTTCCCATAGATTCCGGTGCATTTTCCTCTTTTGCCAGTGTAAACACCATGCGGCTTGTACTGAAAATTCCGCTGTTACAGGCGGAAGCCGCCGATGTGAGCACAACAAAATTGACGATGCCTGCGGCTGCCGTAATCCCGACTGCCGAAAAAACCTGAACAAACGGACTCTGATCCGGTAGAATTGAGCTCCAGGGATAAATGCTCATGATGACCAGAAGTGCTCCGATGTAAAAAATCAGAATCCGGACCGGAATATTATTGATGGCTCTGGGAATCACCTTCTCCGGATCTTCTGTTTCACCTGCGGTCAGCCCCACCAGTTCAATTCCGGTAAATGCAAAGACAACCATCTGGAAGGAAAGGATAAACCCCTTCGCACCATTCGGAAACCATCCGCCGAAATTCCACAAATTCGTGAAGCTGGATACACCCTCATTCGTAGAAAAACCTTTCAGAATCATAATCGTACCGATTACAATCAATCCCAATATCGCGATCACTTTGATCAGTGCAAACCAAAATTCCATTTCTCCAAACAGCTTAACCGTTGTGAGATTCATAACCAGGAGCACAACCAAAGCGACCAGGCTTGGAACCCACTGGGGCACATGCGGAAGCCAGAACTGAATGTAAAGACCGACTGCTGTCAGATCGGCCATTGCCAGAGATATCCAGCAAAACCAATAGGTCCACCCGGTGATAAATGCAGCCTCTTTCCCAAAATAATCCTGCACAAAGTCAACGAATGAGTGGTAATTCAGATTGGACAGTAACAATTCCCCAAGTGCACGCATAATAAAAAAACAGACAATTCCTGTGATAGTATAAGCAAACAGAATCGATGGTCCCGCCTGATGAATGGATCTTCCCGATCCCAAAAACAATCCCGTTCCGATTGCCCCTCCAATCGCAAGCAGCTGAACATGCCGATTTTTCAATCCTCTCTGTAGCTTGTCATTTTCTGTCATTTCGTTTCCGCCTTTCCAAAATGTAATATCTCCATATAACCGTCCGGTTACAATGCTTTTTTACCCGACGGTCTTCACAGAATGTTTCAGATCCTTTTTCTGTGAAATGGAAGAACAGAGCGTGGGCCACTTACACATCGCGCCCGAGCCGATTGCAATGCAATCTTCTCCGCGAGGTGCGCACGCTGCACGCAGTGCCTTTTGATTCATAGGAAGTAAAAAAAGTGGAAGCGTAAACAGGCTTTCTTTCGAATTACATGGTACTCTTATTTCTAAAAGCAAGCAGGAAGCTGCTGACCTGCGCTGATATAAAATTCCATACAATGGACTTTTGATCAACAGCAGAGCCAGCAGCTCCAGTCTATCAAATACAGGATATGTATTGTCTGTTTTTCTGACTGTTCCAACGAGACCCACAAAATCATGATACATCTTACACTAATTCGTCTACTTTTCACTTTTCTATCATTCTTTAGTGTTAGTATACTATAATTTTCAGGTTATTGAAATAGTACAATTTCTATTTTACAAAATTATTGTAGCAGTTATATACGAAATTAGTGTAATCTTTTATTATTACGCTTTTCTTTTGTTGTTACGCTTTTCTTTTCCATTTCAATAACAGTGCGGAATTTATAATTACAAGTACGGAACCTGCGTTATGTACCAATGCACCGACGACCGGATTGAGAATTCCTGTCATAGCCAGTATAATTGCCAGAAAATTCAACCCCATCGAAAAGGAAAGATTGCAACGAATCGTAACCATCATGCGCTTGGAAAGTGCCAGCAGGTGCGGCAATTCTTTTACCTCGTCATCGACAAGTGCAATATCTGCAGCATCCACGGCAATATCACTTCCGATACCGCCCATTGCAATTCCGACATTTGCCCGTTTTAGAGCGGGAGCATCATTAATGCCGTCTCCGATCATGCAGACGGACTGATTTTTGTTCTGGTAAACGTCAATCCATTTCAATTTATCCTCCGGCAGACAATTGGCATGCACTTCCTGAATATGTAACTGCTCAGCAATTGTTCCGGCCGCATTTTCATGATCGCCTGTCAGAAGTACCGGCTGGATGCCAAGTGCCAAGATCCGGTCTATCATTTCGGCACCCTGCTCACGTACGGTATCCGACAAAACCAGAAAACCGGCCAAAACACTGTTGATTCCGACGTAAATAACCGTACAGCCCTGTAAAATATAAGCTTCTGTCTGCCCCTGGATATCCGCAGATATGGCAATCTCATGCTCGGCAAGCATCTCACGGTTTCCCGCCAGGACCTCTTTTCCATCTACCATGGCAACGACACCTCTGCCAGGGATCAGCCGGAACTGCTCTGCCGGTAAAACTGCACTGTCTGTTGTCTGTTTGTAGCTGTTCACAATCGATTTTCCCAGTGGATGTTCCGAAAATTGTTCCGCTGCGGCAGCAACCGCATACAGCTGATTCTCCGTATACTCATCTGAAATGCTTGTTACCGCAATTGTCTTCAGCTTCCCATAAGTAAGCGTACCGGTCTTATCAAACGTGATCTTTGCTGTCGCGGCAAGCCGCTCCAGCGCGTCTCCCTCCCGAACAAGAAATCCATGCTTCGTCGCATTTCCGATTGCAGCCATAATCGCCGTCGGTGTTGCAAGTACAAGTGCACAAGGACAGAATACAACTAAGATCGTAACGGCACGGATGATCTGACCTGTGACAAGCCAGGTAAGCGCGGCGGCAGACAGTGCAATCACAACAATCCAGGTCGCCCATCGGTCTGCAATCCCGACTATTTTTGCTTTCCCGGCATCTGCGGATTGTACCAGACGAATCATCCTCTGGATCGAACTGTCTTCTCCCACTTTTGCTGCCTTCATCTCAAATGCTCCGAACTGATTCACCGTACCGCTGGAAACCTCATCTCCGGCTGCCTTATCCACCGGCAGTGATTCGCCCGTCATGACCGCCTGATTGACCGATGTCTGTCCGGAAACGATAACTCCATCAACCGGTACACTTTCACCGGGCAGCACCCGCAGCAGATCACCGATTTTGACCTGTTTTGCCGGAATGACTTCTTCCGACTGACCGCGTATGACCCGGGCAGTCTGCGGAGTCAGATGGACCAGCTTTTCAATACCGGCTCTTGCCCTCGCCACCGTCAGATCTTCCAGCAATGCGCCCAGCTGCATGATAAATGCCACTTCACCTGCTGCAAAATTCTCACCGATACAAACAGCCGCAATCAGTGCGATTGAAACAAGCACATCTGCCTTTATATCGAAAGCTGTAATCAGTCCAATGGCTGCTTCCATTAAGATTGGAATTCCGCAGAGCAGGATTGCAATCCATGCCGCATCAAAAGGAAGCGGTATCAGATCAAAAATACTAAGCAGCAATGCCACACCTGAAATGAGAAGCAGTGTAATATCCTTTTTTGTACCACCGGCCTCCAGAAGTTCTTCACATCTTTCCATCATTCTCTTCATTCTATTTCTCCTTTATACATATGGGGGTATATGTACATCATACCTATAGGGGTATGGGTTGTCAAGAGAAAAAGAAAAAGCAGCCGTTCTGGCTGCTTTATTAAAAAAGTTTATTTCATATTGGCAAAACGTTCCACGGCTTTTGTAAAACTTTCTATTGTTTTATCCGCATCGCCATGTTCAATACCATCCCGGACACAGTGTTTGATGTGCCCCTCTAATACGACCTGTCCCACTCTGTGAAGTGCTGACTTTGCAGCATTGATCTGAGCAAGAACATCTTCACAGGGGATATCCTGATCCACCATCCGGTCAATTGCTTCTACCTGTCCGATGATCTTTTTCAGTCTGTGATGCAGATTTTCCGCATCCATACATTTCTTCATTCCTACACCTCCGATACCATATGGGGTATATGGATATATTACTTACAATCTTCTTCCTTGTCAAGTTCAAAGAGCGGAGCACCCGTCTGCCGGATCCGGTATTACAGGAATCGTTTTGCCCTTTCCGCTTCGATCCTGCTGTTTATACAGGCGATTATTTTCCCGGCACTGCCTCCTGATACTTTTCTACTTTTCCCTCTTTATCACACAGTCCGCCAAGCTTCGGTACAATCTTTTTAAAATGTTCGGAAGCATCGTGTTTGCGAATCGCCTCAGCATCTTTCCACTCTTCGATAAATGTCAAATGCGTCTGATCGTCCAAAGCCTCATACAGCGCATAAGAAATGCACCCTTCTTCTTTTCTGCTCTCTGTTGTCAATTCCGATGCCAGCTGTAGAAATTCTTCCACATATTCCTTTTTCACAAAATTTTCTGCTACAATCTTGATCATATTCGTTTTCTCCTATTTCACGTAATGGATTCTTGCCTCTTCAAAGCGATTCTGCTGTTCCGCTTCTTTGAGCGGATAACCACAGGAAATAATTGCGAAAGCTTCCAGATGATCCGGAATCTCCAAAATCTGTCTGACACCTTCCATTCTTTCCTTTACTGGTGCGATTCCCAACCAGACTGCTCCAAGCCCCTGTTCTTCCGCTTCCAGCAGGATATTTTCCGTACATGCGCTCAGGTCAAGCTCCACGCACTGCGGCATTTTAGCTTCCTTTCTGTAGCAGCTGACAATTGCCAGTGGTGCTCCTTTCACACAGCCTGCATACGGGCTGCTTCCGGCAAGCTCTTCCAGCTTCTTCGGATCTGTTATCACATAAAATTCCCACGGCTGCTGGTTTCCCGCAGATGGCGCTGCCATAGCGGCTTTCATCAGCATTTCGATTTTTTCGTCTTCAACCGGTTTCATCTGATAGGTTCTGACACTTGTTCGTTTAAAAATTGCGTTCATACTTACCTCCTGCATTTTTTCTTGCTGAACTTTTTGAATCATGCTATCATTTTAGCATTATATTTCATATCAACAAGAATGTACTTTTTTGTAACTAAGTATACCGAAAGATACCAAGGAGATACCAAATGAGAAAGAAACACGAGTTCTGCTGTCCGGTGGATGTCACGATCAGCCTGATTGGCGGAAAATATAAAGCAATTATACTCTGGCATCTGATTGACCAGACACTTCGATTTCATGAACTGCAGAAGCTGATTCCCTGTGCAACCCCCAAAATGCTGTCTCAGCAATTACGCGAATTGGAGCAGGATGCTCTGATTCACAGAGAAGTCTATCCGGTTGTACCACCCAAAACGGAGTACTCGCTTACCGAACACGGAAAAAGTCTGGTTCCGGTACTGGAAGCCATGTGTGAATGGGGGAAGGAAATGATGTGAGCTACCAGGCAGCAGCCGGTCAATCTTTACTTCATTTGCGTTTCCACAAATTACCACACCTCCTCTTACCCGCAGAAATTTCACAGTTCAATCAACTTTTTTATTTTTTTGATTGACTGGTCAAACAATTAATGATATAGTACATCCAGAAAACCAAATAAAAGAATTCTTAACAATACGAAGATGTAGCTAGACCTATCCAGAGATAGGTTTAACTGCATCTTTTTTATTCTACAGGAAAGCTCTTGTTACGTTAACGTAGGAAAACTACGATTTTTCTATAGAATAAAATTTAGATACACACTTTCGCGCGCGGAACAAAAGCTGTACGTCCGAAGTAATAGAATGTAGGAGTGTACGATATCCACTTCTGTTCTTCTACATTTTTTCTTCTGCATTTCAGCAGTAGCAGATACGGTTAATGGAGGATTGACGATGGACTGTTTTTTAAAAATGGAAGGCATTACCAAAATGTTTGGGGATGCATATGCAAACAAAAATATGAACTTAGATATTAAAGCTGGTGAAGTTCATACCTTATTGGGAGAAAATGGTGCCGGTAAAAGTACTCTTATGAATATTTTAATCGGACTCTACCAGCCAACGAGCGGAGACATTTATTTAAAAGATGAAAAAGTCCGAATCGATTCTCCCGCAAAAGCCGTTAAATACGGAATCGGCATGGTACATCAGCATTTTATGCTTGTGGAAGCGATGACTGTATTTGAAAATATTATTCTGGGCATAACCAAAGATCATTCGCTCTTCATCCAAAAGAACCAAATTAAGAAAGAGATTCTGGATTTATCCAATAAATATGGCTTAAATATTGAGATTGACAAACCTGTGACTGAGATATCCGTAGGTGCGCAGCAGCGTGTTGAAATTCTAAAAGCACTTTACCGCGGAGCCGAATTATTGATTCTGGATGAGCCGACTGCTGCTCTGACAGATTTGGAAGTAGAAGGTCTTTTTCAGATTATCAGGCGTTTGATCGCAGAAAACAAATCCGTAATATTCATCTCTCATAAGATGCGGGAAGTTCTTGAAATCAGTGACCGGATTACGATTCTTCGAGCTGGTGAAACAATAACAACGTTGCGTAAAGATACCACCAATGCCACCGAGCTTGCGAATCTGATGATTGGGAAAGAATTGGTCTCCAGCGATTATAAAAAGGTCTCCTCCGTCCAGGATTACATCCTGTCCCTGGATAAAGTAAGCTACAACAGCGCTTCAAAACATAACGGAGTGAAAGATATTACTTTGTCTGTTGGTAAAGGCGAAATTCTTGGAATTGCCGGTGTTGATGGGAACGGTCAATCTCAATTGGCCCAGCTGGTTACGGGAGTAATTGCTCCTGAAAGCGGTGCACTTTATTTAAAAGGAACCAGGGTGACCAAATTCCAGCCCATTCATTTTATCCAATCCAATGTCTCCCACATTCCGGAAGACCGCAACAAAATGGGCTTAATTGGAAATATGAGTGTAAAAGAGAATCTGGTTTTGAAAAGTACCGAACGACCACCGATTTCTTTGGGAAAGGGACTCTACATAAAAAAGAATGTGATTCAAGAATTTGCAGAGCAGATGCAGACGAAATACGATGTCCGCTGTGCCTCCCTGGATCAGGAAATACGTAATCTGTCAGGCGGCAATCAGCAGAAAATCGTATTGGCGAGAGAATTAGAAGAATGTCCGGATGTTCTGGTTGCAGTGCACCCGACCAGAGGACTTGATATCGGGGCTACCAAATATGTTCATGACAAAATCATTGAATCCCGTGACAATGGCTGCGGCGTATTGTTGATCAGTGCTGATTTTGATGAAATATTAAAACTATCCGACCGAATTGCAGTTATGTACGAGGGGAATATCATTGGAATTTATTCCGGAGAAAATCCTCCAATCAAAGAAATCTCGCTGGCGATGTCCGGCAAAATATCATAAAGGAGATCTATGCGATGAAGACGAATAATAAATTTATTAAAATCCTTGTACCAGCACTATCCATCCTGTGTTCTTTTCTGGTGGGAGCAATCCTGATCGCTGTCGTAGGCGGAAATCCCCTGGAGGCTTATCACTACTTATTTCAGGGAGCCTTTGGGAATATCTCCAACTTCGGAGAGACTGTTGTAAAGGCTGTACCTCTTATTTTTACTGGTTTGGCAGCTACGTTTGCATATAAATGCGGGGTGTTTAATCTTGGGGCAGAGGGACAGTTTGTGATGGGAGCGGTAGCCAGTATCTGGGTGGCTACAACCGTAACGTTTCTTTCCGGTGTACCCCTTCTCATTTTCAGTCTGCTGTGCGGTGCTCTTGCCGGCGGTTTCTGGGGATGTATTCCCGGTATCTTAAAGGTTACCCGCGGATTAAATGAAATGATTGTAAGTATCATGTTAAATTATGTTGCAATCCTGTTTATGGGTTATATCTATACGAATCCATTGAGAGACGGCAATCTTCCCCAGACAGCAGCAGTATCTGTGAAGTTAGCCCGTTTCGTAGGCGGAACCCGAATTCATGCAGGTATTATCATTTCCTTAGTCCTGGCAATTGGGATTCACTATTTTCTATTTTATACCTCGAAAGGTTTTCAGCTTAGAGCTGTCGGCCTGAATCAGACCGCTTCCTTATATAATGGTTTTCCAGTTAAAAAACTGATGCTGATTTCTTTTATTATGTCAGGTGCAATCGCAGGACTCGGCGGAAGTGTGGAACTTCACGGGACCCAGTTTCGTTTAATGGCCGGTTTTGGCGATGGATATGGATTTGACGGTGTTGCAATTGCATTAATCGGTCAGCTGAATCCTCTTGGAACTGTTGCAGTTGCTTACTTATTTGCTGTTTTACGCAGCGGCGCAACGACCATGCAGGTCGGTACCGGTCTGCCAACTTCTGTCATTGATATTATACAGGCTCTGGTTATTATTTTCGCTGTTGCTGGAAGTGCATTCGTCAACCTTCCGAAAATCAGACAGTTTCTTACTTCTTTATCACCGAAGTCAAAAAAGGAGGCATAACTCATGCAAGTATTTTTGAATTGGAATTTTATACAGGAATTACTTTTATCTACCTTTCGCATGGCCACTCCCTTTTTGATCGTGGCACTGGCAGAGCTGTATTCGGAACGGGCAGGTATGGTAAATATCGGTCTGGACGGTATTATGGCCTTTGGTGCATTGATTGGATTTTTAACAAGTTATAGCACCGGCAGTCCTCTTTTGGGTATTCTGGCAGGTGCCGTCGGCGGCATTTTCATTAACCTTGTTTATGCATTCTGCACCATTCATCTTGGTGCGGAGCAAATTGTATACGGCATGGCAATCAATATTTTTGCACCTGCACTGGCCTCTTTTTTATACAAAATTAAATTTGGTATCAGTTCTTCCCTGGTACAGGCAACTTTAATGCAGGCGATGCCAATACCCTATTTAAGTAAAATACCAATGATCGGCAACATCCTGTTTAACCACACCCCTATTGTTTACCTGGCCTATTTGTTAGTTCCTGTTACCTATATCTTTTTTAACAAGACAAAAGCCGGCTTGAATTATAAAGCCGTAGGCGAGTATCCAAAAGCAGCTGAATCTCTGGGAATCAACGTAATCCGCATGAAATACATTGCCTGTATCATATGCGGTGGTTTATCCGGTATCGGCGGTGCTTACCTGACCACCTGCTATATCAGTACTTATTCGGACGGCGTAGTTGCCGGCCGCGGTTTCATCGCACTATCCGCTGTTATCTTCGGACGATGGATGCCAGGCGGTGTTTTGCTTGCAGCATTGCTATTCGGTTTTACCGATGCCCTGCAAATTCGTCTCCAGGTCATCAATTCCAATACGCCTTACCAGCTATTGGCAATGATCCCATATCTATGTACCCTGTTCGTCCTTGCCTTCTTCGGAATTAAAAAGGCTGGCCCTGCTGCCAACGGCAAGGCATATTTCAGAGAAGAACGTTAATTACTGGCCCGTCCATTAATTATAGAACTCAAAACCAATTATTTTAGGAGGAAATCGACATGAAAAAGAAAATTTTGGCACTCGGACTTGTTATCGCTATGTCAGTCACAGCATTGGCAGGATGTACTTCATCTAAGTCTTCATCCAACACAGGTTCAAATACTGCAACAGATGCTGCAGCAACCGAAACAACGGATGACGCGACTTATAAAGTTGCTATGATCTGTGATTCCAGTATCGCAGATGGTGGCTGGGGAGCCGCCTGCTATAACGCAATGGTGGAAGCTGCAGAAGAAAACGGCTTTGAGACACAGTACACCGACAGTCTTACTTCTTCTGATTTTGCATCCAGCATTCGTTCCTATTGTGATTTAGGTTTCAACCTGATCTTTGCTCCTGGAAATCAGTATACAGATGCTGTTGTAGAAGTGGCTGCCGACTATCCGGATGTATACTTTGCATTACTGAATGGTACCGAAGAAACGGATAATATCGTATCCCTGTTGCCGGACGCTGAGCAGATCGGTTATATGGCAGGTGCTTTGGCAGGTCTTATGACCAAGACAAACAACATTGGTTTCATCGGCGGTATGGAATTAGATACGACCAAAGCTAAATTGACAAGCTTTGAAGCTGCTGCAAAAGCTGTGAACCCGGATGTTGTAGTTTCCTCCGCTTACGCAAACTCCTTTAGCGACTCTGCAAAGGGAAAAGAAATTGCAGATTCCATGGTTACGACCAATAAAGTGGATGTTATGTTCGGTGATGCCAGCGCGGTTGACTCCGGAGCTCGTGAAGCCCTGGCAAACTATGAAGAAACTTATGATATTGGTCAGCCTAGTGATTTACTTGCCACACAGGAATCCGATGTTGTCATCGGAAGTGTTGTTACCGATAACGCAACTTTAATCAGCCTTTGCATGCAGGATATCAAATCAGGCAGCTATGGCAACAAAACCATTTATGGCAACCTGTCGAATGGATGCCTGAGTGTGGGTACCTTCAGTGACGCTGTTTCAGATGATGTGAAAACACAATATCTGGATATCATAGATCAGATTAAGGACGGAACATTTATTCAGTAATCCCAACGAACGCCAATCTGCATCGTACGCAAAAAGCCCTGTTCTTTTTAAGATGGAACAGGGCTTTTTAATTACTTCTGCTATTCTAATATTATCGGATAAATAGCCGAAGGCCTTAGACGGACATCCGCTGAAATCGCAATCAGGATTCTCCTGTGTGATATCTGCCTTTTGGCAGAATCAGCGGTGCATTGGATACGGGATCTGTTATGACCGAGCAGTCCAGCTGAAATACTTTTTTCATCAACTCCGGCGACACAATATCTTTTGGCGCTCCTTCCACCACAAGTCTGCCTTCGCAGAGTGCAAATAAATAATCTGCATATCGTGCGGACAGATTGATATCATGAAGTACCATTACGATCGTGGTTCCGCGTTTCCGGTTCAGCTCCGTCAGAAGATCTAATATTTCCACCTGATAGGCAATATCCAGATAGGTGGTCGGCTCATCCAGAAGCAGGATATCTGTCTGCTGCGCAAGCGCAAGTGCGATCCAGACACGTTGTCTCTGACCGCCGGAAAGTGTATCGACGCAGCGATCCGCAATATTTTTAATCCCCATAAGATCCATCGCTTCCTCTACGGCATCAAAATCCTTTTTTTCCATTCCCTTCATCATCTTGCGGTACGGAAACCGTCCTCTGCAGATCAGGTCAAACACCGTAATTCCTTCGGGAACAATTGGCGACTGCGGCAGAAGTCCAAGCGTCTGTGCCAATACTTTCGATGGATAGGCACTGATTTTTTTCCCGTCTAAAAGAACCTCTCCGTCTTCCGTTCCAAGCAGTCTGGAAAAAGTTTTCAGCAGGGTCGACTTTCCGCAGCCGTTTGCGCCGATGATGACACTGATTTTATTGCTCGGAATTACGAGGTCGATGCCTTTTATAATTACTTTTTTTTCATAACCGGCTACAATATGCTCCGCTGCGAGCATGTGATCGTTCCTCATACACTTTCTCCTTTTCGATTCATCCGTATTAACAAAAATAACATGTAGGGAGCTCCCAATATTCCCGTAATCACACCTACCGGATACCTCGTTGCAAGCGCATACTGCCCGAAGAAGTCCCCGGCGAGTACCAGAGCTGCGCCTACCAGACCGGCCGGAATCGTATTCACGCTTCCCTTTCCCACCATCCTTGCCGCAATCGGTCCGGACAAAAATGCGATGGAGGCAATCGGCCCGGATACGGACGTTGCAAAGGCAATTAAAATTACAGAAGCGAAGATAAGTGACAGATACGTGATATTTACCCGCAATCCAAGCGTGGATGCCATGCTCTCGCCCAGCTGTAACACCTGTAAATGACGTGTCAGCAACAAAATCACGATACTTACGCTGATTACGGCGATAAAAAGAGACGGCACCCGGTCAAGCTGTACTCCGTTTAAACTTCCGTTCAGCCAGCGCAGTGCGGTCGGAACATCATATTGCGCACTTTTTAGTATGATAAAAGAAATGATTGCGTTAAAAAGTGCCTGCATCCCAATTCCGATCAGAATCATCCTGCTCTTTGAAAACCCGTTGCCGATTGATAAAAAATAAATCAGTCCGGCTGCCAGCAGCCCGGACACCAGCGCAGCGAGGGATACTTTCATCCCGCTCATATGCAAAACCAGTATGCAAAACACGGCAGCGACACTCGAACCGGATGTCACGCCGATGATATCCGGACTTGCCAGATCATTGCGCAAAATCGTCTGAAAGGTATTCCCGGCGATTCCAAATGCCAGCCCTGCAAGCAGGCCGACGAGCAGCCGCGGAAGACGCAGAACTTTTATCGCATAGGTCGCCCCCTCAATATCAGTCCCTCTCAGTACCTGAATCACCGTATCCATAGAATATATGGTATTTCCATAGGTCAGAAGCAGCACTGACAACACGCTGATCAGCAGCAGCAGAGCTGCAGTAACAATCCAAAATCGCTTCTTTCTGTTCCGATATCCCGTTCGGATGATATTCGTATTTTCACGTTTCATAACGAACTCACCTTAGCCTTTCTTGCAGCAAGAACAAAACATGGGGCACCCAAAAATGCGGTAATGATACCCACTTCCAGTTCTCCCGGCCTTGCTGCGATCCTTCCGATCACATCCGATACGGTGAGCATACATGCTCCGCCGACGACAGACATCGGTATCACATATTTTAAATCAGGTCCAAACAGGAAGCGCATCAGATGCGGTATCATCAGTCCGACAAATGCAATCGGTCCTGCGATGGCGGTTGTCGCTCCGCATAACAGTACGGCTGCCAGTGCACCAAGACCTCTCGTCAGTTTTGCATTGACGCCAAGACCAGCTGCCATTTCATCTCCCAATGCCAGGCAGTTCAGGGATGGAATCAAACAGAATGCAAGGAGCAGTCCAACGAGCAGATACGGTGCCGCCACCTTGATGTCCTGCCATCCGGTACCGCTGATACTTCCCATCTGCCAGAAACGAAAATCATCCATGACCTGAGAATTCGGCAGCATGATGGTACTTACAAGTGAAGAAAGCGCCATACCTGTGGCCGCTCCGGACAGTGCCAGCTTCATCGGTGTCGCACCCCCATGGCCGAGCGATGCAATGGCATAGACAAATGCCGCTGCCACCGCACCCCCAATCAGGGCGAGCCAGATATACTCCTGCGGCAGATTAATGTGAAAAAATGCAATACCCGAAACGACAAAGAGGGCCGCCCCCGTATTTACTCCAAGAATACTCGGATCTGCAATCGGATTTCTTGTCACAGCCTGCATGAGAGCACCCGATACCCCGAGCGCCCCTCCTGCTATCAAAGCAAAAACCGTTCTTGGAATTCTGGCCTGCACCACCTTGACTATCACAGAATCTTCCCCGCTTCCCAGAAGCACCTGAATCACTTCCGGAAAGGAGATACTTCTGGCACCGAATGCCAGCGAAAGCATCACGCACAAAAGGAGAGCTGCAAATCCAAGGACGACAGAAACGATTCTTATGTATGTTTTCATTGCACTTTTTCTGCCGCCTCGTTGATAAGTGCAAGATAGTCATTGATTGTTGCAGGAATCGATAATACGGTCGGCGTACAGGATGCAGCCAGAGCGCCGGTACTGTCGATCATAACGACCGCTCCGTTTGCAATTGCAGGAATCTGCCCAACCAGCGGATCTGCCTGTAATGTCTGCAGAACGGCGTCGTCGCCATATGTAATGATGATATCGACATCACTCAGTACATCCGCATTTTCCGAACTGATGGTGACGGCGAAGTCACTGCTGCTCTGTGCCATATCTGTAACGCTTTCCGGGAAAGCAAGACCCAGATCGGTCAAATAGGCTGCACGCGGATCGGTAGGCAGATAAATATAGAATTCACCCAGATCGGATGCGTTAAAATATGCGAATGCCGCTGTTTTTCCTTCTAACGTTTGATACTGGCTGACTTTTTCACGAATCAGATCATCCGTTTCCGAGATCAGGGTTTCGGCCTCTGCCTCTTTTCCAATTGCGGTTGCATCCATCAATGTCTGTTCTCTCCAGTAGGTCTGCCATGCACTATCCGGATAGGCAACGACCGGTGCGATCTGGCTGAGCATATCATATTCTTCCTGCGTTATGCCGGAATAGGCAGCCAGAATCACATCGGGATTCGCATCGCTGATTGCTTCATAATCCAATCCGTCCGTATCATCAAATACAGTCGGGCTTTCAACGCCGAGTGCTTCGTAGGCATCCGCAGTCCACGGAAGCAGGCCGTTTTCATCTACCAGGCCGAAATTTGCTTTTGAAATTCCAACCGGGACAACACCGAGTGCCAAAGGTACATCCTGATTGCCCCAGGAAATCGTTACAACTCTTTCCGGCTGACTTTCAATTACAGTCTGTCCAAATGCATGATCTATGGTGATCGGATACGCTGTACTCTCTGTATCTGCAACTACTTCGGAAGCAGTCTCGGTTCCTGCCTGATTCTCTGCTGCTGTGTTGGAATTGGAATTACCGCATGCCGTAAGCATGCCGGCTGTTGTCAGGACTGCGCATATACTGATACCAATTTTTTTTAATCTCATGTTCTTTCTCCTTCTGAAAAAAATAATAGCCACAAGTTAGTCTTTTCTAACTCATGGCTATTATATAGTCCTATTTTTATTTTGTCAACTAAAATAATTAAAACAATTAAAATATTTTTAATCTCTGTTACAGGCTGAAACTGTCATTCAAAAGTAGTTCACAGGAACATTTATAATGGAGGGACAGCTCCTCTTTTTCCTCTGCAAGCCGAAGTGCAAGGTCAAATGCCTTCATTGTGATCTCATCTACGGGAAGCGCAATCATGGAAAGAGACGGAATATAATTCATAATGTGTTCTGCATTCCCGGACGATCCAAAACACAGAAGTTCGGCATCACGCGGAATCAGAAAGTGGTTTCGCGCAAGAAGCGGAATGGCTCCAAACGCAAGTGAAATATTCATACAGACAATCAGTTCCGGTTTCTGCTCCATATTTAAAATACTGCGTGCCGCAATCGCTCCTCCTATCATGGTATTTTCCGTTGCAAGAAAGCTCTCTTCCCCCAGCAGAACGCCCTGTTCTCCACAGATACGGATAAACAAGTTCAGATACTCATCTCCGTATTTTTCGCTTTCACTTCCCGTAAAGATACGGATCGTCTTATATCCTTTCGACGCAATCATCTTCACAGCCTTTGTAACGGCCTTCTCTGCCACACAGACAATACTTCGATGGCGATTGCTCAGATGATTATACAGTACGAACGGTACCTCCCAACCATCGGGATCGAGCTGTTCGATATCCTCCGAATCCTTCTCGCTCTCCAGGCTGATCACCGCAGAATCAAAGATATCTGTATTCATCTGACTCATCTTTTCCAATAAATGTCCTTTTTCATACAGGCAGAACAAAACAAGATAATTCCGTTCCGACTGGTTCATATGCCTTTGAATTGCGGCATCGATCTCGCTCATATCGATCCACGCCGCATCCATCGGCACAAAAAAAGCGACGGTCGGCTGCCACTTTTTGTTCTCATTTTTCTCGCCTACGGAAGAATTTATTTTATATCCCAACTGCTTCGCCGCGTGCAGCACTTTCTGTGCCGTGCTGTCAGCTACCTTATGCTCCTTTGCCATTCCGTTCAAAACAAAACTCACGGTAGAAACCGATACCCCTGCAAGTTTTGCTACATCCTTCATTACAGCCATAAAAATCCTCCATCTTCCAAGATATAGTAACTATACATGCTTCTACCACATTTTTCAACACTTGAAGCTAAATTACTAAAATAAGTTTAGTTCCCAGAAGAAGCCTTCTAAGTAAAGTCATGGCTTTCACACACGAATGGAACAAAGTCCTTTGGATTCGAAAAAAAGAACTGCATACCGGTTATGGCATACAGTTCTTTCCGTCATTCTTTTGTTTTTGCCAGTAAATCTCGGATTTCAAGGAGCAATGCTGCTTCCTGTGACAATTCCGGTTCGGCTGGGACTTCAGCCTCTTCCGCCGGCTTCTCTTTTTTCTTCCGATTGAGCGAATTGATAAACTTTACAATCCCAAATACGCAGGCCGCAGTCAGCAGAAAGGTAATCACCGCCTGCAGAAAGCTGCCAATATTGATATACGGTTGATTTCCCCACGGAATATAAAAACCAAGATCCGCAAAATTGACACCGGCCAGGACCATTCCGATGATCGGCATCAGGATGTCACCCACGAGTGAATTTACAATAGAAGTAAATGCACCGCCGACGATGACACCTACCGCCAGATCCATAACATTTCCGCGGGAAATAAACAGTTTAAATTCTTCAAAAACTCCTCCCACTTTTTCGAAATGCTCATTCTTTTTTAAATTTTTCAATCCTTTTCGTTTATCAGATGTATCCATATTAAGAACTCCTTCCAGCTTGTTTTTCTTCTATCCATTGTAGTAGACTTTACGAAATAATGTCAAGCAGATACGTTTTTTATTTTACTTTTGGAATTCTTCGTTTCCAATCGCATCAATTACCATACGAATGGTTTTCTCCATGCCGGCTCTTCCGGTATCAATGCAGAGATGATAATTGGAAGCCATCCCCCAGGTCCTTCCCGTATAATATTTATAATGGTTCGATCGAAGCCGGTTTATCTCCCGTACATGCTTTTTCGCCGCATCATATGCAAGCTGCTCCCTTCTGCAGATCTCATGAATCCGGTACTCTTCCTCCGCATACAGGTACACATGAAATGCATGCTTCCTATGTCTGCAGATCTCATCCGCACCTCTCCCTACAATGACACAGTTTCCTTCCTGCGCCACTCTGCGGATGACCTCACTTTCCGTATGATACAATTGATCCAGTTCTGATTCCTGCCCGGAAAAATCGTAAAACTGTGCAACCAGATCATAGAGAAAACTATTTGTCAGCTTCTGCTCCTTCTGCTCAATTTTTGCCTCATCAATATGCATCTCCCCCGCAGTCATTCGAATGATCTCATAATCGTAGAACTTCATATGTAACTGCTCTGCAATTGCTTTCGCAATCTGCCTTCCGCCGCTTCCGAATTGTCTGCTGACGGTAATCACCAGATTGCTGTCCGGAAGCATATCTTGTTCCACGGGAGCCTTTGTTTTCTCTTTTTGCCAGAATCGCTCCACGAAACTGCCTGCTTTCCGCTTTAGAAACCGCGCTGTCATACCAACCAGAAATGCGGCAAGAACCGTACCTTCCCTGACGCCTGCAAGCCGGTGTAAAAACAAAAATCCACTGGCCGCAGCCAAGATCGTCATCGTTGAATCAAATCCAACCTTTGTTTTTCCAAAGTCCAAATGAAAGGTTATTGCGATCGCATTGACAATCGACTCTCCCGGAAGCATGACGACATCTGCAACCATCTCCAGAAACACGCCTGTACCAAGGATCAGGCAGCCCGTCAACAGCATCAGTAATTTCAGAGCATAAAAATGCGGATGGACGGAATCCAGTAATTTCATCGACAGATCGATGAAATAAGAAAACAGGAGAGACACCGGAATCTGGAGCAAATATTCTTTGGGGAAATTCTTCCGCAGCAGAACAAGCTGAATCAGAATCAGAATGATACTCATGTAAAGGGTAAACATGCCTAAAGACGGCGTGAAAGCGAGGCTCAATGTGTAAGGAACACTTGAAATCGGAGAGGTCCCCAAATCTGCTTTCGTAATGAAGCTGATACCAAATGAATTGATGATAAGCCCAATCAAAAACAGGAAATAGCGTTTCATTCTTTCTGTGATATCCATCATTGTAACTCCTTGATATCTATCATATTTTTGCAGATTTCAACCATCACCGTCAGAAACTGCTCTCTCTCCTGTTCCGAAAGACCGCGCAGGACCTCGGATTCACATTTCTGAAATACCGTTTCTGCCAACTTCTGTTTTTCTCTTCCCTCCTCAGTCAGATAAATGTAACAGGAGCGCCGGTTATTCGATTCGTACCTCCGCTCGATCAGATCGTGCGCCTCCATACGGGTTAAAATGCCGGTCAGTGTCGCCGGATCGATCTGGCATCCCGTTGCGACTTCTTTTTGGATGCAGCCGTTGTGCACATTCAGATAATCCAGCACTTTTGGCTGTCCCGGCGTCAGGCCTGCCTGTTGAAATTCCTTCCAGACTTTCTTTTGAAAAAGAGCATTTGTTATCATAATTAAATAGTGAAAACTTTGATTCATTTTTGCTTTCCTCTTCCTTTGTTATTCAAAAATATTAGCATGCAAATTATTTGCATGCTAATATTTTTATCATATCTGATTCTGTTTGTCAACCGGAAATACCGTTTTGAACATCTCCACTGTGTAATATTTTATTCTACAACATTGTTCCCCCCGGATTTTCACGGCTTAAAATCTGGCTGCTGATCTATGAAATCAAAATATGCTTTCTTTTGCACCTCTGATTCATGTTCTTTGTACCAAAGAAAACTTTCTTTCAAACCGTCTTCCAAAGGCTTTATGGACGGAAGCAGCTTCATCTGCCGTGTGACATCCAGCCGGTAGTCATAATCATAAAAGCTGAAATAGTCCCTTTGATTGCAGGAATGGTATACTTCCTTGATATCCGGGATTTTACCGGCTGCCTTATAGCACAGCGTAACCCACTCTCTGACCGTTACCGTCTCCGGATTACCGACATTAAAAATATGATCTGACGGATGTTTCTCCAAAAGGATGTCAATAAATCTGCATAAATCTTCTATATAAAAGAACTGCAGATTCATGGCACCATTTTTCGGAACATAAAAGCTTCTACCGGCAAGTGCACAATCAAAGACGAACGGTTCACGATAGAGATTCTGCATTGGCCCATACAGGTAAGGAGGGCGCAAAATATAGGCATCCGGTCTCTTTTCCAGAAGAACGTTTTCTGCCTCGTACTTATCGGTGCCGTAATCTTTCCAGATGGAATTCGGACCACCCTCCTGTTCTTCCTGAAACGGCTGCGGCAGTGTTTCCGGATAAACAGCACTTGAGCTGATCATAATATAGTCTTTTGCTTTGTATAATGCTCCTAACAGACATTTTATATCTTCCCCGTTGTATGCCGTTACATCAATAACCGCATCAAATTCCAACATTTTCAATTCCTCTGACAGATTGTGCCGGTCGGCTTTGATCAGATGGGTACCCTCCACCTGTGTGTAGTGATTGCGATTCAGGCAATAGACCTCATACCCTTGCTTTACATAATAGTCAGCAACATATCTGCTGACAAAGACCGTTCCTCCCGTTACTAAGATTCGCTTCATTCGCCTTTCCTCCGCTTCATGTTTTTGGAATAATATGTTCGTTGCTTACATTCTACCCATTTGCCTGTATTTTTGCAACAGATGCAAACGCGAACCTTTCCGGCTGCCCTTAGCCCAGCGGACAGGCAAAAAGCAGCGAAGCTTCTGTTAATTCAGTGCATACACAGCAACATTGTCAAAATAGAGATCTCCGGTCATCGTATTCGTCTTTTTATCCACATAAATTGAGAAGTCTACAAATCTGGAATCCCCGCAGTTTCCCGACGGTGTGCCATAGCCTGCTTTCGGTTCCATTTCTGAAAATGGAATCCGGATTTCCTGTGCGGTCGTTGTGTTCATTGTGATGTGCTTCTCCCAGTACACATTTTCCCTGTCATGAATCTGGATTGTCAGCTGATTCGAAGATCCATCCGGCTGATACCAGAACCGAATTCCGTCAAAGGAACTGAAATCTGCTTCCTGGAGCTGTTTGGAAACTCCCGCATACGTATTTCCATTCAGATCATAATAGTATTTCATCGCTTTGGATTCTGTCTGTCCTGTCACGACACTGGTTTCCACCCATGCTCCGTTGGTATTCCTGGACCAGGATGCTGTCACACCGTCTGTTCCCGTTGCATAGCCCTCGAAATCATCGATCGACACAGTTTTCTCTTCTCCCGTTCCACCTCCGGTATCTGATTCTGTGACAGTCACATTGCAAACTGCTGTCTTGCCTCCGTCCACTGTGGTAACCGTAATGTCTGCCGTCCCTTCTTTTGAGGCTGTTACAATGCCGTCAGAGACAGTTGCAACAGATGTGTCACTTGTGGACCAGCTGATTGCTCTATTCGCCGCATTGGACGGTGCGACAGCAGCAGCCAGCACCGCACTTTCTCCCACTTTAAGGTTCAGCGCAATTTTATCGAGCGATACGCCTGTCACTGCCGCCGGTTCCGAAGCGGTTCCGTCCACATATGCTTCGATATTGTCAAAGCAGAGATCTCCGGTCAGCGTATCCGTCTTCTTGTCCACATAAATAGAAAAATCTATAAATTTAGAATCTCCACAATTCCCCGATGGCGTTCCATATCCGGATTTGACAGTCATTTCAGAAAATGGAATCCGGATTTCCTGTGCGCTCGTTCCGCTCATCGTAATATACTTTTCCCAATATACTCCCTCTTTGTCATGGATCTGAACCGTCAGCTGATTCGAAGATTCGTCCGGCTGATACCAGAACTGAATTCCGTCAAAAGAACGGAAATCAACTCCGCCGAGCTGTTTGGAAACACCCGCATATGTATTGCCGCTTAAATCATAATGATATTTCATTGCTTTGGAATCTGTCTTTCCTGTCACGATACTGGTTTCCACCCATGCTCCGTTGGTATTTCTGGCCCATGCTGCGGTCACACTGCTCGTCCCGGTTGTGTAATCCTCGAAATCATCAATCACATCCTGCCCCGTTGTGTCTTTGATATTTACCGTAATCACAGGATCCTTTCCCTGTGCATAATCGAGTTCAAAGACTGCCTGTGTACCGGTCAGCGCCGCCAGATAATCTGCAGACAACGTAACAGTCGCTGTTGTTGCCGTCTGCGCATAAGTATAGTCCGTACCCTTGTTCAGAATTTTCTCTTCGGAACCCGTCGCGCGCAGCTTCACTCCTTTGAATGCACCGGCATCATTGATTGTTACCGGAATCGTGATATCCTGTGCTGTCTTTGGATTCTTATCAAATGTAAAGATATCCTGTGCTACATTTGCTCCGGTAACAGCGGAATTTGTAACTGTAATTTCCATTTCCGGCTGAATACCCGTAGAAGTTAAGAATTTCAGGATACTCTGTCCTTCCTCTAACGTTGCCAGAAAACTCTTTTTGAAAATCACCGCCGTACCGCCGACCGTATAATCACTGTCCTGTGTCAATGTCCTGACGCTGCCATTTAACGTAATTGCATTCAGAGAGGCTCCCGTCTGCAGGCTCAATGTCACAGAAATATCTGCTACATTTGCCAGATCCACGTTGACAGCAGTCGGATTGACAAAATTCTTATTTCCCAGTTCAGAGACATATTTCACCTGTTTTACCACCTCTGCACGTGCCCCTGCCGTGTCCGTTACCCGCTTAAGGATGCTGCTGTCCGTAATCCCCTTCGCTGCCAGATCCTCTGCCGTACAGGAATAAACATTGTAACCATCGTAATTCATATACGGTGTATTGGTCTCACCTCCATTGTTCTCGACGATATCCGCCAGCATCCAGAAATTGCTGCCTGCGTAATCACAGTCATTTATCAATCGGTACATCTTAGAATAGAATGCCGCTCCGTCTGAATATAGTCTTCCTTCTTTCGAAGAATTGAAACCGAACTCCTCCAATATGATCGGTTTGTCCGCGGCATGGGCAACGGCAGCATGCTGCCTGATCCAGGCCTCGGCATTATCGGTTGTACTCATATTCCAATCGCCAATATAAATATGCGGAGTTGCAAAATCAATCGTGCCGATTCCAATCAGCTTTTCAAAATCCATCCCCTCGCTTCCCCACCATATCCAGCTATTCGAATCCGCCCCAGTCGGAAGCGTATCTGTCTGACGATCGTAATTGAAGAATCCCTCATCTCCCAGTGATACCATGTGATTAGAATCAATGGATTTGATATAGGCAGACATTTCCGAAGCCCAATTATATACAATGTTATTGCCGCACTGTGCATCGGCGGAACATCTCGGTTCATTTGCCAGCTCCCACGAAAATACGGCTGGGTCATCTTTATACTTCACTCCGGTATAATAATTTGTATGGTTCAGCAGGGTGCTGATGTAATTTTTAAACCATCCCTTAATCTTAGAATCCGTATAGAATAACTGGTGCGTATCCTGTCCGACATTGTATCCTGCCCACTTTACATACTGATCCATGCCGCCAAAAGCCGACCAGTTGTTTGTCAGTGTCAGGATTAGCTTTACATCGTTCTGTTGTGCTTTGTAAATTGCATAGTCCAATCGTCTTAAACCATCTGCGCCCTCATTGACAACGGGTTCATTCCGTTCAGCATCAAAATATTGATAGTATATGCCGTCCTTTTGTCCCTGTCCATCTACGGAATCTTTAAATACCTGATATCCGCTGCTGTCTTTCTGGCCTTTTTGAATCGTGCCCGCATCCAGATGTCCCCACGTCCGGATAACCGATACTCCCATATCTTTTGCACCTTCGAGCACTGCATCAATGTCATTTTCAGACTTGAAATTCAGGTAGTAGCAATTAGAGCCACAATAGTAATATTCACTTCCCTGATACCAGAAATGTGTCCCGTTCGTACTGACAAAGTCCGAACTTCCGGAACTGTCTATTTCGCCTGCTTCAGCCAACAGGCTCCCATTCCAGGCAAAACCGGTATAGGAAACCGTGACTGCCATCACCAGGGCAACCACTCTTTTTTGTAACTTATGTAACATTAAATTTCCCCCAATCCCTTTTTCTTTATCAATCAGACAGCCTTCTCCGTAACCCTCCTTCTTTTTTATTTGTCTGATTTATATAAAATCACTTAATATGATTTTATATCCTCCAAAATTTTTCACAAACTTATAAAATGTCACACGAGAAATTAATTTTAATTTATTTTTTATTTTTGTTTAGCCGAGTCATTTTATATTATTGATTAAAAGCTATCACTATTGCACTACTATTTCAACACATATTTTATTTTTCATGAATATCGAACAACACTTATGCTTTATTCTTTTAAGAAATTTGAACACTAATTACAAATTCGCCCTATTTTCTTACTCTTTTTTAGCTAATATATTTTCACTGGTTTCAAATTGATATACCGAAACGAAGGAGATGTATCGCTGTGCACACAATGCGTATTGTCTGGAATCGATTCTGTCCTTTATCCAGTACACTCTGTTTCTCAGCATTGGAGCACACTTTGTCTTTCAAATTTCACAAGCTCTTCCTTAGAAAAATTTTGTCAGATTTTAAGTTTTTATTTCTATTTGAATCATACAGTGTTATAATCATAAAAGCAGAATTATGTGATTCAAAAGAATAAGGAGAGAGCTTTTATGGAAATAACAACAATCTTGGGTATACTTGCAGGAATTATAGCCGTAGTCGGAGCAATGATTTTTAAGCATATCAATTTTACCGTTTTAATTAACCCGGCAGCATTCTTCGTAATCATCGTAGGTACCATAGCAACGGTTTTGAACTCTTACCCTGGGAAAAACTTAAGATGTCTTGGAGCACTATTTAAAACACTTTTTACCACGCAAAAATCTGGTCAGGAATCAGAAATTATCAAGCTTATGATGACACTTGCATCAGAAGCCAGAAAAGATGGTCTGTTATCACTTGAGTCCCGCGCGAACGAAATTGATGATCCTTTTATTAAAAAGGGAATTCGTATGGTCGTTGACGGTATGAGTGAAGAATACATAGTAGATGTTCTGGGAACTGAAATAGAAGCAATGGAAACCAGACATGAGACAAACGCCAGTATCTTTTCATCCGCTGGTATGTACGCACCGACACTTGGAGTTCTGGGTGCGGTATTCGGTCTGATAGCTGCCATGTCTCATATTGATGATACGGACGCAATGGCAGAAGCAATTGCAGCCGCTTTTATCGCGACAATCCTCGGTATTTTTACGGGCTATGTATTGTGGAACCCGTTCGCAAAAAAACTACGTGTGAAAACACAGGATGAGGTACTGATAAAAGGTATGGCGATCGAAGGCCTTTTGTCCATCCAGAAGGGTGACTCGCCTATGATGGTACAGGACAAGCTCCTCTCCGTACTTCCTCAGTCACAGCAGGAAAAGATACTGGCTGAACTGACACGGGAATAGGAGGCGAACAAAATGGCAAGAAGAAAGAACAAGAAGCACCATGAAGAAGAAAACGGAGAAGCTTGGTTACTTCCCTATTCCGATCTGATGACTTTGTTGCTGGCCGTTTTTATCGTACTGTTTGCGGTAAGTAAAGTCGACCAGACGAAGACGGAGGAGATGGCAGATTCTTTCCGTAAGACCATGATCACGGACGGAGGGGCCGGTGTCCTGACGAATGACGGAGATTCCGCCGTTCCTCTCTATCAGGACGGTTCCGGTGACGGATCGGATGGTTCTTCGGAAAATGTTACGGAAGAACCTTCAACCGATACTGAGACTGAAACTGAATCCGAGGGAAATTCCAGTGGTGTTTTGGAACAAGAGGAGATGGACAAGCTGGAGAAGCTGCAATCCAAGCTGGATGTGATATTCAAGAATCAGGGAGTTGATGCATCGGTTTCTACCCACATTGACGAAAGAGGACTGATTATCAGTCTGAACAATGCAATCCTGTTTGATTCAGGCAGTGCTGAGATCAAACCGGAAAATCAGGATCTGCTGATCAAGGTTGCATCTACGATTAAAACATTGAATAATTACATTCTAATTGAAGGCCACACCGATAACCAGCCGATCAGCACCTCCATTTATCCTTCCAACCTGGAGCTGTCTTGCGCAAGAGCTGCCAACGTGGTGAAACTGTTTATCGACAAAAGCAATATTGATCCCGAGAAGCTGGTTCCAGCCGGACGCGGAGAATATAAACCAATTGCAGATAATTCCACCGAAGAGGGCCGTTCAAAGAACAGGCGTATTGATATCATTATTTTAAGTGAAAAATATGACAGTTTGGAAGAACAGATTTCAGACGTTCAATCCGTTCAGTAATAAGAGAAGGCAGGAGCATTGCTCCTGCCTTTAGACTATAGACAAACTTCATTTTCTGAAGTTTTTCTATTCAATTATTGTATAAAAATTCCATTTGCACGATAATTATGCGATCCAGTGTTGCATTGACTTCCCCTCAAATTCGAATTTTCTTACATAAACGGTATCTATTTTCTATATGTAATAATCATCTTGGGAGACAGTCTTCTTCCTATTAAGTATATAAGATTTGCAAAAACTCTTTTATGTATCGGCATAGGAACGCCCTTTGCATAAGCCATCCCCTGATATTGTTTCCAAAAGGTACCATCTTGTATTAAATGACTTTATCTACTTTTCTGAACACCAGAAAAGGTAACTTACCTCCGGCGGCCACTGTAGCGTTCACATGTGACCGATCCAGAAGGCAGTTACCTTTAGGAATCAAATTCTTTTTTCCGCAGCGTATTCTCCCTGTACCCGGATTACTCTGTCTGCTCCGGATCCCACAGTGCTTCTGCACCATGCTGACCGGTACGGATTCGAACAACATCCATCAATTCATACATGAAGATCTTTCCGTCTCCATATTCACCGGTATGAGCAGTCTTGGAAATTACGTCAACGACTTTATCCGCCCATTTTTTATTTGATACTACGATTTCAAATTTAATCTTAGGAACCAGATTGACATCTACTTCTACTCCACGTACTCTCTCCTTGTAGCCCATCTGGTAGCCGCACCCCATTACCTGAGATATTGTCATACCATGCACTTCGATTCCTGTCAGAGCATCTTTGATATCTTCCAGTATATCTTCACGTACAATTGCATCTATTTTAATCATCCGCTTATTTCCTCCAAATTATAATATTTTGAAATATCATGTTTTTCCACTCTCTTAATCCAGTCCGTTGAATGCAGGATAGGCACTCTCACCATGCTGCGTTGTATCCAGACCAACACGCTCTTCGCTCTCAGAGACACGAAGCGGAACAAACAGTTTCACTACAGAAGCACAGATAAATGTTCCCACAACTGCAACTGCAATAGAAGCAACGATACTGATCAGCTGTGCTACAAAAAGATGATAATCTCCATAGACAAGTCCATCCCAGCGAGCTGCACTGTTGATCGATTTGTTTGCGAATAATCCGGTTGCAATACCGCCCCAGATACCGCCGATACCATGACAGCCAAACGCATCAAGCGCATCGTCAAATCCAAGACGCTGTTTTACGACTGACATTGTAAAGTAACAGATCGGGCTGACTAAGATACCAATGATAATTGATGCCCATAACGGTACAAATCCTGCTGCCGGTGTGATTGCTACCAGGCCTACAACGACACCGGTAGAAGCTCCGATCAGTGTAGGTTTTCCATCTTTGATTAAATCAATCACAATCCAGGAAAGCATAGCAAATGCTGCAGAAGTATTTGTAGTCATAAATGCGTGTGCAGCAAGTCCATTTGCACCTAATGCACTGCCGGCATTAAATCCAAACCAGCCAAACCATAAGATTGCTGCTCCGAGCATAACAAACGGTACATTGTGGGTACGATAGGACATTTTTGTGTACCCGCGTCTCTTTCCAAGCATAATCGCAAGTACAAGTCCGCTGACACCGGAACTGATATGTACTACGTTACCACCTGCAAAGTCTACGGAACCCAAAACAGCTCCAAGTAATCCGTCTGTTCCCCATACCATATGAGCCAGCGGATAATATACGACCAGTGACCATAAAGCAACAAAAATAAATAATGCCTTGAAATTCATTCTTCCTGCAACCGATCCGGTAATCAAAGCAGGTGTGATGACTGCGAACATCATCTGGAATATTGCAAAGCAAAGATTTGGTATCGTGGGAGCAAATGGTCCGGGAAGTGCATCAACGCTATTGAGTCCGAACCAGTTAAAGTTTCCGATTATCCCACCGAGATCGCCGCTGAAAGATAGTGTATAACCGATAAGTACCCACATGATTGAAGCGAGACCCATTATAAAAACAGACGACATAATGGTATTTACTGCGTTCTTACGTTTTACAAGACCACCGTAAAAAAATGCAAGACCGGGGGTCATTAATAATACAAGCGCGGATGATGTAAGCATCCAGGAAATATCACCAGAATTTAAAGCGTCCATTCTATACC
>JAEWCQ010000031.1 GCA_023390555.1 Bacillota bacterium
ACTATGCAGCCTGCCTTTATCCGGAAGGAAATATAAGCGGAGATCATGTATATCTGTTTCAGCATGATCAGATTGAAAAGATCTTCTTCATCGGCTTCCAGGATGAGGAGGAGTTGATTTATGCCGGTCAGTGTCTGGAGGTGGCAGACGTATGAGCGAGTTGTATATCAATCTGCCGCAGCTGAAGAAAGTGCCGTCAGAGCTTTCCGGCATTCCACAGGACATACGCCGCAAGATTCAGAGTCTGGACAGCATAGAACAGTATGTCAAAAGCCAGATCTCCGGAGGTGGGGAGCTGCAGCGTCAGATTCAGAGCATCCGGGAAGAACTGGAGCGAATTGCAAGCAGCATGGCAGCTATGGAGATGCTTTACAACAGATCTGTGGCGTGTATGAATCCTGTGAGGAAGGAATTGTAAAGTGTGGACTGAGCGGTTATGCCAATGCAAAGAACAGTTCCGGAGATGATGTTCCGTGGTACAAGACCGATACCTTTAAATGGGTAGTCGGAGCCGCTGTCGTAGTCGGAACAGTTGTGGCGGCAGCCGTGGTCCTGACCGTGGCTGCACCTGCTATTTTGACTGCAGTTGTAGTCGGAGCGGCCATCGGAGCAGCGACTGGCGCCATAGCCGGAGGCATTATCGGAGGATATAAAAGTGTAAAGAACGGCGGAACCTTTGCAGAGGGAGCGGCAGACGGCTTTTTCTGGGGAAGTATCGGCGGAGCGGTCTCCGGAGCTGTAGCCGGTGTAGCGACTGCGACCGGAGCCGGACTGTTGAGTATGTCCGCAGCGCAGGGAATCGTGAGTGCCGGGATGTATACGGCGGAGACTAGCTATGATGGAGGACAGGTCAGCGCAGCGGGTCTTGCATTGAGTTTTACGACCGGAGCTGTGGTGTCTGCCGGAAGTGTTGTTTTGGCCGGAAAAGCTTCACAGCTGCTTGGCAAGCTGTCTGGAGTGTTGAAAAATGGAAGCAGTCAGACGGTGAGTGTGGCAGAAAGTGCAGTTGATGGTGCGGAAAATGCGGTTAAGAGTGAATCTGTAACTAAGATCCAAGAGTTTGCATCTAATGACAAAGCATATAAATATTATATGGATTTAGTAGATGAGTTAGATGTTTCAACGGCCAAAGATACAGCCACATTTTATTCTGGCCCTGGAAATAGAGAATTAGCCGAAGGATTTGCGAAAGCAAATGGAAAGACTACTTTGGAAATGACTTTTGGAGGAAGCTATTTAGATGATTTGAAGTTATTTGAAGAAGGGAGTCAACTTACAAAGCAACAGGCGACAGAGGTTTGGAGAAAACTATCGCAGAAATATGCAGAGGGAGCATCAGGGAATGCATATGGTTTTGCGAAAGGTTCATGGGATGGTAGCATATTTAACACGGTGGAATCCCCTGCTCTACAGAATAATCCTAGTATAACGAATGTATTCACCAAGTTATTTGATTAGGGAGGAAAATATGCAGCAAATAAAAATAAGTATACCTCATTTCTATTGTTTGGAATATACTGAAGATAATAAAAAATTAATAGTGGATATTGATTTTAGAGAGGCTAAAATCCGTATAGGAAAAAGTCTGATTAAAAAATGGGAAAAGCCATATGATGGTGAAGAGATTTCAGAGAAGAAACGTGAAGAAATTTACAAAACTATTATAGAATACTTATTAAAAAGTTATAGATTAGAAGATTTAATTGAAATAGATTAAGGAGGTATTAGATTGGTAACATTGCCCGACGGTATGAAAATTGATATGCGATGGAAAAGTGTATCTTATATAAAAAATGACTTGAAGTTATGCTTTTCTATTGAACCAATGATGAATTGTGAAGCAATAGTATATTTTCCTTCTGAACAAAGATGGAGGACAATTGAAAATGAGTTATCGGAAGAAGAAAGATTAGAGATAATTTTTTTGTTAGAAAGGATTGCGTGGAAAAGAAAAATAAAAGTTGTTATAATGGATATTATACCTGAAATATTAAATCTCCAGCATGATATTGTGTTAACAGGGAGTATGGAGTCTACTCAAGCTGGAAGAAAAATTGAGGAGGAGAACCTTTTTGACCCCAAAAGCCCTTTGACTATGGAGCAAGTACATGAATTGTATATATCTTTAGAAAAGAAATTTGCTGAAAATGTAGAGGGCGCAGTGACGATAAATGCAAAATCATCATGGGAAAATAGTGTTTTTAATAGGATAACATTACCTTTACTAAAACAGAATGTTAACGCTCAATTGCATTATGTGTAAGCCCTAAATAGACTTTTGTAATAAATTCAAGGTGCGGGACATATAGTCGAAGCATTTTGCGGGAAAATATATAACAATTTTGTCTTAAAATTCCTTAACGCTTCTTAAACGACTATGTTACAATAGCGCACCTAGAGGCCATAAGGGGGGATTGCGCCAATTAGCAAATGCAAATTATGATATGGGAGATACTTCACAGGCTTAGCTTGCGAAGTATCTCCCATTCCTTTGAGTTCTATTTTAGATTTGCTAGTTGAACGAGCAAGGAAAAACAGCACTATGGCTATAAGCTGGAGCAAAAACTTTATGGAAGCATAGAGTTTAGGAAGAAGGAAGGCATCGTTGAAAATTGATGCTAGGGGGAGCGTAAAGGAACGTAGATGTCTCATCTGGGTTATTGTATATTAGAATTAGAGAGAAATAATTCGTGGAGCAACTACTCTCAGGGTTCTTTTTTATCTCCAGAAGCAGCGTGCCGAATTTCGGTACGCGCAAGAAGAAGTACATGAGTATCATATGAAAAAGAATTGTCCTTCAACTAGAAATGCTGTATCTGCTCATAGATTTTGTTGTTCTGAAACATCAAAAACATCTATCTGCGATTCGGTACGTCAGAAACCGATAAGTCGTCCTGGGATGTTGGCAGCTCTTTAAGAGGATTACTTTCGGTGGACTGAGAGCAGCCGTGATTCATATATTCATAATAAAATAAAACGGAGTCGGTGCAGATACTGCATCGGCTCTATTTTTTGTGCAAATCAATCTGTCGGACAAGCTATTCTCGGGTCCGGGATCTTCCTCCTGGAAAATAATTGGGGATAGGAGATAGTGTCGAGACTCGGAGAAAAGACAAACGACATGGCCGGATAAACGGCGAAAAAGAAAAATAAAATGTGTTTTAACAGACATATTGTTTGAAAATAAATGGAAATATATGGATTATAAGTCAATATGCATACAACTATCTTTCCAAAAAGAGAAAATACATACAAGTTGTTTGAAAACTTCGTTGAAATGGAGTGAATATATGTTTAATATGTAGATGTAACAACAGAAAAAGTTGAATTATTAGTCATTGTGCACATGACAAATAAGAAAATAATTGGCCAATTGGGAAACATGTAATCAACTTGTGCTGTTTGTGTTCAGATTAAGAGAGAAGGAGAAGATCATATGAAAAAGGTAGTGGGGTTGCTTTTAACTGCAGTAATGACGGTGTCGTTATTAACAGGATGTGGAACAACTGGTGGAGGATCCTCAGATAAAACAACAAACGATCAGCAGAATGCGGTATCCTCTGAAACAGATACGGATAAGACGACAGAAGGTGGAATCACCATCGGGGTATCCATCTGGGGAACGAATGACCCATTGGGAAACCAGGTGAAAAAAATGCTGGATGCGGAGGCAAAGGCACTTGGAATCAAATTAGTTTATAGCGAACATAATCTGAAATCGGAAGAAGTGGTTGCATCGATTGAAAACTTGTGTGCTTCCGGTGTAGATGGAATCATCGTATGCAATTCGGCAGATGCGGAGATGGCGAAGGCGATTCCGGTTTGTCAGAAAAATGGGGTTTATCTGGCACAGTTCTTCCGGGAAATCACAGATGCTGACGTAAAAGAAATGGCAATGGAAAATTCCTACTATCTTGGCACCACACATGAAGATGAAGAGGCTAACGGCTACGAATTAGGAAGAATTCTGATCGAAGAAAAGAATTGCAGAAACATTGGGATTACCAGTTACCGCGTAGGGGATGCGACGGCAAGTGCCAGGATTTCAGGTTACAAAAAAGCAGTGGAGGACTGGAATACAGATCATGCGGATGACAAAGTGGTTCTCGGAGATGTGGTAGATGACAAATATTCAGCAGAAGAAGCGAGACAGGCAGTAGAGGGAATGATCGATGCAAATAAAGATATGGATGGTCTCGTGGTTGTCGGCGGCGGCGGACAGTCTCTGGAAGGAGCACTGGGTGCGATTACAGCCAAGGGATTGACGGGAAAAATCAGTGTTGCATCCACCGATTTCACGACAAATCTTGCAGACCAGCTTGCAAACGGCGAAATGGCAGCGATGTCCGGCGGACATTATGCAGACCCGTTCTTTTCTCTCATGATGGTTTACAACGCAGTAAGAGGCAACTATGAGAGACCGGCAGATCAGTATCTGGAAGTTATTTTCCCGATGATGTATGTTGCTTCAGCGGAAGACTATGCGAAGTATGATAAGTATTTTATACAATCTTTGCCGTACAATGACGATGAGATTAAGGCGATTGCAGACGAATCCTTTGAAAAATTACAGGAAACTGCATCAAAACTCAGTATTTCAGAAGTGGCAGAGAGGCATGCACAATAAATAATGCAAGCGGCGTATATGGAAAACATATACGCTGCTTATCTCAAGAAAGATGTAGGAAAATATGAAATCAAAAACACAAATTTTAGAAAAAAAGAGCAAACTGCAGGGAATCATCGTATTGCTTCTGATTACCATAGCTGTTTATTCGGTGTTTAAAATAATAAAAACAGATAATTTTGGCAGTGCTGACAATGTTTTTTCTTATTTTCAACAGGCCCTGCTGCCATCGGTTGCTGCGTGCGGTTTGTATTTTATCGTTGTAATGGGATTGTTTGATTTTAGCATAGGCGCCAATATTGTATTGTCTTCCATTGTTGGTGTATTGCTAAGCAATCATTTTGGATATCCGGGATTTATTTTGGGAGCCGTAATTGTCGGAACCTTGATTGGTCTGGTAAATGGAATCGTTTATATCAAGCTGAGAATACCGTCCATTATCGTGACAATCGGATTGATGATCGTCTATGAATGTATTGGTGCATTGGTTGCATCCGGCAATGTAATGACACTGAGCAGTAATATGAATGCATTCGGCAGGGCTCCGTTCAACATTATCCTCGCCCTGATCAGCTTTGCACTGGCATATATCTTTCTTCAATATACCAAAATCGGCATTTATACCTACGCAATCGGCAGCAATGAGTCGGTAGCGGAGAATATTGGAATCCATGTAAAAAAATATAAAGTAATCGCATTTGTACTGGCTGGTTTCTTTTCAGGTATTATGAGTATTCTGACCGTCAGTTACGGAGGCGCAATGATGGCAAGTACCAATATGGCCAGTATGTCAAGGAGTTTTACACCGTTAATGGGCTGCTTTTTTGCCCTGGCATTTAAAAAGACAGTAAATCCGGTGATATCGATCTTTTGCGGGGAACTGATTATAACAATGATTTTAAACGGTCTTATCACAATCGGAATCCCTACCACAATGCAGAATGTTGTCATTGGAATCACACTTCTTTTCATCATTATTTTAACTTCAAATAAGGGAAAAGACACAGTTGTAAAATAGGAGTATGACATGGAAGAATATAAAGAATTACTACGGGCTGAAAATATCAGCAAAACTTTTGGGGTTACAAAGGCATGTCAAAAGATATCGCTTTCCATTGGACGGGGTGAAGTCCATGGTTTAATTGGAGAAAACGGTTCTGGAAAATCCACGTTTACATCGATGTTGTGCGGGCTTCATAAAATTGACGGCGGAACATTTTTCCTCGATGGAAAGGGATATGAAGCGAAGACACAAATAGAGGCAAATGCAAATGGCGTATCTGTTATCGTGCAGGAAATGGGAACCTTGAACGGACTGACAGTTGCACAGAATATATTTCTTGGAAATGAGACGGAATTTGTAAAAAACGGTGTTCTGAATCCGAAAAGAATGAACGGAAAGGCGGATGAGATTTTACAGAGCTATGGATTTTCACAGATAAAAGGCTCCGTCATGATCGACAATTACGATTTTGAAAGCAGGAAACTGGTGGAGATCGTAAAAGCCACATACTTTCATCCGAAAATCGTTGTTGTGGATGAGACGACAACTGCCCTGTCACAGGATGGCAGAGAAATTTTGTACGAACAGATGAAAAAGGTCAGAGACAGCGGAAATGCGGTTATTTTTATTTCTCACGATCTCGAAGAAGTAATAGAAAAGACGGACCGAATCTCGGTATTGCGGGACGGGCAGTACATCACAACGGTGAATTCCCCAGATGTAACTGCGGATGATTTAAAAACGCTGATGGTCGGCCGGGAAATTGATAAGAAATATTACCGGACAGATTATGATACACCTGTTTCAAAAGAAATACTGCTAAAAGTGAAAAATGTAAGTGCGAATCAAAAAATACACGATGTGAATTTTGAAGTTCATAAAGGAGAGATATTAGGGATCGGTGGTCTGAGTGACTGCGGGATTCATGATATCGGAAAGGCTCTGTTTGGAGCGGCGATTGAGCAGAGCGGAGATGTCGAACTTGCCGATGGCACAAAAATTACAGGCATCGCAAAAGCGATTCAGCATAAAATCGCCTATACGTCAAAAGACAGGGACAATGAATCTGTTATTTTGAGTTCCAGTATCAAAGACAACATTTGTCTGATGTCTCTCGATCATCTGAAACGATTTGGACTCATTTCCAGAAAAAAGCAGGAAAAGTTTGCAAACGATTATGCGGTAAAGATGAGTGTAAAGATGCAGAACATCGATCAGTATGTATCCGGTTTATCCGGCGGAAATAAACAGAAGGTCGTGCTGGCACGCTGGCTTGGCAAAAATCCCGATCTGCTAATTTTAGACAGTCCGACCAGAGGAATTGATATTAAAGTAAAGGCGGATATTTATGCGCTCATGGATTCCTTAAGACTTCAGGGAAAATCCATTGTCATGATTTCAGAGGAAATTATGGAACTGATTGGTATGTGTGATCGGATTTTAATTTTTAACAATGGTACTGTTCGTAGCGAATTTAAGAGAGATAAGAATCTTACAGAACAGGATTTGATCAAAGAAATGATCTGATAGGAGACTTTCATATGGAAAAGAAAAATTTTGGCGGAACAGGTTCATTGCTGTTTACAAATATAAAATGGTTACAGAATGTGATTCCGCTTATCGGTTTAGCTGCGTTAATCTTGTTTTTTGGAATATTGACCGGCTTTGAATCGCTGGGATTATCAAATTTAAAATTAGTATTCGAGCAGTCTTTTGTATTGCTGATCTGCTCTGCTGGCGTGTTTTTCGTAATGACGATGGGAAGCCTGGATTTTTCGCAGGGAGCAATCGTCGGTGTGGCATCGATCGCAGTGATTGTATTCGGTCATGACAGCTTACTGCTGGGATTGCTCGCCGGGATTGTGGTCGGATTCCTCATTGGATTATTGAATGGAATCCTGCACGTATATGCAAAAATCGGGTCTTTTATCGTTACAATCTGTACAATGTTTATTTTTCGGGGGGTGTGTGCTTTTTTGACGACGGATACACCGTTTTCTGCTCCGATTTATATGTATACGATGAATGCATGGGCATTCTGTATCCCAATCGTAATCGCAATCTTACTGATCGGATGGCTGATTTCGTCAAAGACCAAATTGGGCTATCAGATCAGAGCCATTGGTGCGGGAGAGACGGCGGCCAAGTTTTCCGGTGTAAATGTCAGGGTGGTGAAAATTCTGGTGTTTGTTCTGGCAGGTGTACTGGCAGGTCTGGCAGCAACATTAAATGTAATGCGTGTTGGTTCCATCACAGCATCCGCCGGCACACTGATTGAAACAAATGTCATGATAGCACTGGTGCTCGGCGGTCTGCCGGTCAGCGGCGGAGCAAAAACAAATTTTCTCAGTGTGATTACCGGTGTATTTATGCTGAGCGTACTGAACAACGGACTTGTTATGCTGCAGATTGAGCCGAATATTCAGCAGCTGATCCGTGGACTGGTTTTCCTGACAATCGTAGCAATTACGACAGATCGGAAATCAACGCGGGTAATTAAATAAGAAGAAGGAGAAAAATACAATGATGAAACGAATTGATATTCAGGAAAATGGTATTTTTATGGTTTTCGCTGTTTCGGATGAGAGAAAAATCAGACTGATACATTTTGATGATCAGGAATTTGACCCGGATCAATTGCCGGAATCTATGTGGGATAACGGAAAGCTGGTACAATATCAGGAAACAGGTGCCGGTAGTTCGGACCATAGGGGAAGAAAACACATCGGATGCCTCCCGGGATCCTGGCTTGTCTATCAGGGTATGGAAGACTATCGGAATGAGAAGGGAAGAAAAATTGAAATTGAACAGGGCTATGATGGAGTGAGCATTATCAGTCATTATCAGTTTTATGATGATGTGAAAACCATTCGTTCCTGGACGGAAGTCATAAATAGGAGCACGCAGACCCGTAATATTGAATTTGTATCTTCTTTTATCTACTATTTCGCATCTGTCGGAGGAAAAAAATGCTGGGATGAAAAAGTAAAACTTCATCAGGCACATAATTCCTGGTATGATGAATGCAGATGGGTATCACACACATTGCCGGAACTTGGCTTGAATCCGATCAATCTTGCACAGTCAACCAAAAGAATCTATCAGCAGAATCTGGGTTCCTGGTCCACACAGGAATATCTTCCAATGGGATGTCTGGAAAACGAGGAGACGGGAACAACGTATCTGTGGCAGATCGAGCACAATGGTTCCTGGTACTGGGAAGTGGCAGAAAGCGGCGGAGATCTGTTCCTGACACCGGATGCACACAATCTGATGATTACAAATGACGGAGACCAGATCGGAGAGATCTATTTTGAATTATCCGGTCCGACCGAATGGGAAAGCCAGTGGCATAAAAAATTAGAACCGGGAAAGAAGTTCGTCAGCGTGCCGGTGGCTGTTTCAACGATTCACGGCGGTTTCGAATATGCGATGGACGAGATGGTGAAATACAGAAGGCAGATCAGAAGGAAAAATGTGGATAATGAAAAGCTGCCGGTTATTTTTAATGATTATATGAATTGCCTGTTTGGGGATTCCACAACGGAGAAGCTATTGCCATTGATCGATGCTGCAGCGGAGGCAGGCTGTGAATACTTCTGTATCGATTGCGGATGGTATACTGATACCAACTGGTGGGCAGGTGTCGGAGAATGGCTGCCATCGGAAAAACGATATCCGGGAGGAATTGACAAGCCAATCAAATATATTCGGGAAAAGGGCATGGTACCGGGCATCTGGCTGGAAATAGAAACTGTGGGCTTTGACTGCCCGCATCTGGAAAAGATACCGAAGGAATGGTTTTTTGGCAGATACGGAGAGACAATTTCCGATCAGTGCAGATATCAGCTTGATTTCCGGAATCCCCAGGTAAGAGAATATGCGACTTCCGTAATCGATCGGCTGGTAAATGAATTCGGTGTAGGATATATAAAGATGGATTATAATATTAACAGCGGTATCGGAACAGATGTGGATTCAGACAGTTTGGGAGATGGACTGCTGGAGCACAACAGAGCTTATCTGGGATGGATTGATACCATATTTGAAACGTATCCGGATCTGATTATTGAAAACTGTGGTTCCGGTGGACTGAGAATGGATTATGCCATGTTGAGCAGACACAGCATCCAGTCTTCGAGTGATCAGACAGATTATATTAAAAATGCGGCGATTGCAGCTTCCTGTGTGACGGCTGTAAATCCGGAGCAGTGTGCAATCTGGTCTTATCCTTTATCCGGTGCGGATAAGGAGGAGACAGTTGTGAATATGGTCAATGCCATGATGCTTCGTATACACCAGAGCGGACATCTTGCAAATTTACCGAAAGAGCAATTTGATCTGGTCAAAGAAGGGATCGAAAAATATAAAGAGATGAGAGCCGATATCAAGAGGAGTGTGCCATTCTGGCCATTGGGAATTCCGCAGTTCCATGATGGATGGTTTGTATTTGGTCTGGATTGCACCGATTGTGCATATATTGCCGTCTGGAGAATTTTGGGAGAACCGGTTTTAAACATTGCGATGCGGGAAAGCCTGCAGCAATATGAAAATATTCAGACCGTATATCCTGAATTTTCGAATGACAGTGCCGTAATCAATGAGAATCATACCATATCCTTTGCATTGAAACAGATAAAGTCGGCCCGTATTTTTAAATTGTCATAATCGTACCGTCGGAAATGTTTTCGCACATACAATACGGAACATTCAGCTCCCTGTTGTATGTGTAGAGAATGCTTGAGACAGATAATATAAGGAAAGAATAAAGGGATTCCTATGGCAGATTTTAAATATCAACAGATAAAAAATTTGATACAGCTTAAGATTGACAATGGTGATTATAAGTACGGAGAAAAACTGCCAAGTGAAAATTTTCTGTGCAATAAATATTCCATCAGCAGGCAAAGTGTGAGGAAGGCTTATGATCTGTTGGAGCAGGAAGGCTATACTTACAGTATCCGGGGCAGCGGCAACTTTGTAAAACGAAAAGATCACGGCGAAGAGAAGAAAAATATAGGGATTATTTTGTCCTATGCCAACAGCCACATGTTTCCCAATATTTTAATGGGATGCGACAGTGTTTTACTGGAAAAAGGGTATGGCATGCAATTGGCCATTACACAAAATTCGTTTGAACTGGAAGGGAAATGTCTGGATTTAATGACCCCGGATAAAATCGCCGGCCTGATTGTGGAGGGAACGAAGTCTGCATTGCCGAATCCTTATTTAAATCATTACAGGGGACTCATGGAACAGGGGATTCCGGTGGTTTTCGTTCATAATCATTACAGAGGTCTGAGCACACCTTGTATCATGATGGATGACATTGTTGCAAGCAGAAAAATGACAAAAATGCTGATCGATGCAGGCCACAAAAAAATTGCCGGCATATTTAAAGAAGATGATTTGCAGGGAATCCGGAGGTTCCAGGGATATGCGGAGG
>JAEWCQ010000033.1 GCA_023390555.1 Bacillota bacterium
AAGGAAAGCTGGTCAGTGGCATCAATGGAATGGCAACGGATGAGCCGGTACTCCGGGATGAGATGTATGAAAACGCTTCCCTGCATGAAGAAAAAGGGGCATGGCAGATGATCTTCGGCGTGGAAACCGCACCGGAATATCAGGGTCACGGATATGCTGCAGAGCTTATGGAGCATGTGATTGAGGATGTGAGGGCGCAGGGAAGAAAGGGGCTTGTACTCACATGTAAGGACAAGCTGATTCGGTACTATGAGAAGTTTGGTTTTGTCAATGAGGGAATATCGTCGTCAGAGCATGGCGGAGTATGCTGGTATGCAATGAGGCTGAAATTTGAAGAAAGGTAAAGAGACCTATGCAGATATGTGTGGATGCCGATGCTTGTCCGGTGGTAGGCATTGTGGAAAAGATTGCCAGAGACTATGAGCTTCCCGTAACCCTGTTTTGTGATACCAACCATGTGCTGCATTCCGAATACAGCCGGATTGAAGTCATTGGAGCAGGTGCGGATGCAGTGGATTTTGCGCTGGTAAATCACTGTAAAAGGGGAGATATTGTCGTGACGCAGGATTACGGTCTGGCAGCGATGGTACTCGGAAAAGGAGCATATGGAATCCATCAGTCCGGAAAATGGTATACCAATGAGAATATAGACCAGATGCTGCTGGAACGGCATATCGGTAAAAGTGCAAGAAGAGCTTCCGGGAAAAATCATTTGAAAGGGCCCCGAAAACGGACGACGGAAGATGATGAGCGGTTTCGCGCATCTTTTGAGCAGCTGATTCGAAAGATCCTGGATTCGTAAGTGGAGTAGAAAAACAAGTGTAGAAAACAGATTAAGAAATCTGTTTTCTACACTTGTTTTTACGAGATACAATCTTGACAGCAAAAATAATTATGACTATAATGACTAATGTGTGATGTCTGAGCACGCACACGTAACCATATGACGTAATGCAAAAGATACATAAATCAGGTACATTGAAAGGTGGGTTTTATTATGGAAAAACAGAGAAAATTATCAGATAAGGTTATTAAACAGATATTAGACATGATATCTGTGCAGCAAAAATACAGGCCCGGGGATAAACTGCCGAATGAGCAGGAATTATCACTTGAGCTGGGAGTGAGCAGAACTACGCTTCGGGAAGCCATCCTGTATCTGGTTACACAGAATGTTCTGGAGATCCGTCGGGGGAAAGGAACCTTTGTATCGGAGCAATCAAAAATCGATGATGATTTTGGATTTGATGATTTAAAGTATATGCATCTAAAACTTCGGGATCTGTATGAAGTCAGAAGTATGATTGAGCCGGAAATGGCTTATTATGCGGCAAAGCGTGCTACGGAGGAGGAATTGAATGAGATACTGGAGCTCGGCAGGCAGATTGAGGAGCATCAGGATGAATGTGATGAGAATACACAGGGCAATCAGGCGTTTCATATTGCAATTGCCAAGGCAACGCATAACGAGTTTGGAATCCGCATCTGCCAGTTGACCAATGAGGCACTGATTGAGGCCTTTGAGGAACGCAATCTGAAGCAGACCCTGTTTGAAGATACCTTAATGGATCACAGGATGATTATGAAATATTTGCAGATGAGAGATGGAGAAGGCGCAAAGCAGGCCATGTATCTGCATATGAAACATGCTTTGAAGGACTATATTAACGGTTAATTTGTAAACAGATAGTATGGGAGCGCCGATGGAAACAAGAGAAATCTTAGCGAAAGTGAAAACAGGTGAGTTGTCAATCGAGGAGGCGGAACAGAAGTTTCGCAGGCAGCCATATGATGAGTTGGGCTTTGCAAAGCTGGATACGCACAGAGAGGTCCGTTCCGGATTCCCGGAGGTGATCTATTGCAGTGGAAAACCGGATGAATACCTGGTATCTATTTATCAGAAGATGTATGCGATGAATGGAGAAGTATTCGGCACCAGAGCGGATGTACACCAGTATGAAATAGTACGGCAGGTGCTGCCCGAGATTTCGTATGATCCGGTATCACATATACTGAAAATAGAGAAGACAGAAAGAAAGCGGATTGGCAGGGTTGCGGTCTGCAGCGCAGGTACGGCAGATATTCCGGTGGCGGAAGAGGCGGCGCAGACAGCAGAGTATTTTGGGACTCACGTAGAGAGACTTTACGATGTGGGAGTCAGCGGACTGCACCGCCTGTTAGCAAAGATGGAGGTCATTCAGGAGGCAAGTTGTGTGGTGGCCGTGGCCGGAATGGAAGGTGCACTGGCAAGTGTCCTGGGAGGGCTGGTCAGTAATCCGGTGATCGCAGTGCCGACATCGGTCGGTTACGGAGCGAGTATGCACGGTCTATCCGCATTGCTCACAATGATTAATTCATGTGCAAACGGAATTGCAGTCGTAAATATTGATAATGGTTATGGTGCCGGTTATCTCGCAACACAGATGAATCGGCTGGCAGAGAAAAGAGAATAGAGAGGCAGATGGATGATGAGTGAAAAGGATACAATGCTGCTGCAGGAAGCAGAGCGGAAATTGGGTAATCTAAAACAATACTTAAAAGAGTTGAACAGTGTAGCCGTAGCATTTTCCAGCGGTGTAGATTCGACTTTTTTACTGAAAGTAGCACATGAAGTATTGGGAAATCGGGTCATAGCGGTGACGGCAGAGTCCTGTTCCTTTCCTAAAAGAGAGTTAAACGAAGCAAAGGCCTTTTGTGAAAAAGAGGGTATTTGCCATATCACCTGTGAATCCGAAGAATTAGAGATAGAAGGGTTCTCTCAGAATCCGAAGAATCGATGCTATCTGTGCAAGAGGGAGCTGTTTGAGAAGATTCAAAAGATCGCAGATGAAAACGGAATGGAATCTATCGTAGAAGGTTCCAATATGGATGATAATGGAGATTATCGCCCGGGGCTGCAGGCAGTGGCAGAATTGGGAGTGAAAAGTCCGTTGCGCGAGGCAGGACTTACCAAGGAGGAAATCCGGATACTGTCACAGCAGTATGGACTGTCAACCTGGAATAAGCAATCATTTGCCTGTCTGTCTTCCCGATTTGTATATGGAGAGGTCATAAATGAAGAAAAGCTTGGCATGGTGGATAAAGCGGAGCAGTTGTTAATGGACCTGGGATTTCATCAGATCCGTGTTCGTATTCACGGTATGATTGCACGGATTGAAATTATGCCCGAGGAATTCCAGAAACTGTTACAGGAGGATATTCGCAGTCAGATTGTTGATCGTTTCAAGGCATACGGATTTCAGTATATTACCATGGATCTGCTGGGCTATCGCACGGGCAGTATGAATGAAACATTGGACAAACAGTAAGTAAGTGAGGAGAGCAGAATGACAAAAACATTGTATCTGGAGTGTAATACAGGGATCAGCGGAGATATGACGGTGGCAGCTTTGCTGGATCTGGGAGCCAATTGGCAGTATTTAAAAAGTGTTCTGGAAAGTATGCCGGTTTCCGGATACGAAGTGGAATGCAGCAGGGTAAAAAAGGCCGGCATTGACTGTATGGATTTTCAGGTTCGTCTGGAGCATGAGAATCACGATCATGACATGCAATATCTGTACGGACACGAACACAGTGAACATCATCATCAGGTCCATTTACAGGAGCATAATCATCAGGCTCATCCACAGGAAAAGGGGCATCATCATCACCACGAGCACAGGGGGCTGCCTGAGATTCTGGAATTGTTGGAGCAGTGCCAGATGACGGATGGGGCAAGAGCCACGGCAAAGAAAATATTTTATATTCTGGCAGAGGCAGAAGCCGGGGTACATGCAGTATCAATGGAACAGGTGCATTTCCATGAAGTGGGTGCAGTTGATTCTATCGTAGATATTGTAGCTGCAGCAGTATGTCTGGATAATCTGGGTATTGAAGAAGTTATCGTACCGCGTTTGTGTGAGGGCATGGGAAGCGTGCGCTGTCAGCATGGAATCCTCCCGGTTCCGGTACCTGCGACAGCAGCCATTCTGGAGAAGCATCAGATCAGGCTTAAGATTATTGAGGAGCAGGGGGAATTTGTGACGCCAACCGGTGCTGCAATTGTTGCGGCAATTCGAACGTCGGACCGGCTTCCGGAAGAGTGGATGATTCAAAAAATTGGTTTGGGAGCAGGCAAGCGAAATTATGAAAGAGCCAGTATCCTGCGTGCCATGCTCATCAAATGATGCAGAGAAAGGGGAAAGCAGATTTCGGCATCCGAAAAATACACAACCGATCAGAAAAAGGAAAGAAATATAAAAAAGGTATTTACAAATCGAATCAAATCCGATATATTACATATAAGATAATACAACGCATGAGAAGTAATACAACGTAAAGCAAAGTCGCTGATAATAAGGACTTTGCTTTTTTGTTTTATCAGGAAGTATGAATCTGCAAAAACAAAGGAGTGATTTGATGAAAGATTTATCGAAGGTAGTGACAGATTTGCCGGGTTCCTCCATTCGTAAGATGTTTAATCTGGCACAGGGAATGGAAAATTTAATCAGTTTTGCACTGGGGGAACCGGGATTCGTAGCAGCGGAGCATATCAATGCTGCCGCATGCAGCGCAATCGAAACGGGGGAGACACATTACACCGTAAATGCTGGCATATTGCCATTGCGGAAGGCTCTTTCAAAGACGATGTCAGAAAAGAAAGGTGTCTTATATAAACCGGAAAGTGAGATCATGGTGACCTCCGGCGGTGTGGAAGCATTATATCTCAGCATGAAGGTAATTTTAAATCCCGGAGATGAAATTATTCTGGGAGCCCCTTATTTCCCGAATTATATGGGACAGATTGGAATGTGTGAGGCGAAACCGGTCATTGTGCCGCTGCTGGAGGAAGATGCGTTTCAGTATAACGTAGAAAATTTGAGAAATACAATCACAGACAAAACGAAGGCAATCTTAATCAATTCTCCGTCAAATCCAACCGGCAGTGTGACAAAACAGAGCATTCTCGAAGAGATCGCAGCCTTATGTATCGAAAAGGATCTCTATCTGATTACGGATGAGGTATATCAGGAATTTATCTACGGAGATGTCCCGTATTTTTCGATTGCAACCTGTCCCGGCATGAAAGAGAGAACGATCATCGTGGATAGTTTTTCAAAGACTTATGCAATGACCGGCTGGAGATGCGGGATTGCACTCGGGCCGGAAGCAATTGTCAGTGAGATGGTAAAGATTCAGGAAAACGTGGTATCCTGCGTCAATACACCGACCCAATATGGCGCGTTGGCAGCACTGGAAGGCTCGCAGGATGTATTAAGGGAAATGCTGGCACAGTATGCAGAGAATCGCAAAATATTAATGGAAGAAGTGAATTCCATAGACGGACTGAGCGTTATTGTTCCGCAAGGTGCCTTCTATGCATTTGTAAATATAAAAGAAACCGGAATGACCTCAGAAGAATTTGCAATTGCATTGCTGCAGAAGGCGGGAGTCGTGGTGGTACCGGGCTCCGGATTCGGAGAAGCAGGAGAAGGTTACATAAGAATATCATATGTCGTATCCAAAGAAGACACCATAGAAGGATTGAAACGTATTCGCAAGTTTATGGAACAAAGATAGATAGAGGAGGAAAAATTATGAGTAAAAGTACAGTATCCATCGTAAAAACAGACTGCTACGATGCAGAGAAAATCATGGCAGATGTAAGAAAAGCAGTTGAGCTGATCGGCGGAATGGCATCCGTTGTAAAACCGGGAAATAAGGTGTTGATTAAACCGAATTTTGCAGCTATTCCCGTGGAACGATTATCCGGAGCAATCACCAGATGGGAAGTATGCAAGGCAGTTGCAGATTTGGTGACAGAGGCAGGCGGTGAGCCCTTCATTGCAGAATCCAGTGCGGCAGGCGTAGATACGGAAAAGGTAATTGAGTTCTGCGAATATGACAAACTGCGGGAACAGGGCTATCAGGTAATCGATTTAAAGAGAGAAAAGCTGTGTAAGATGCCGGTTGAGAACGGACTGCTCTTAAAAGAACTGAATACCTGGGAGCCGGTTCGGGATGCAGACGTTATCATCAGCGTCCCTGTCATGAAGACGCACGATCAGACCGAGGTAACACTTGGTATGAAGAATCTGAAGGGATTGATCCACGATACTCAGAAAAAATGGTTTCATTCCAATGGTGTGCAGGAGGGTGTAGTAGATATCAATGCAACCTTAAAACCGGCATTGGTTGTGGTAGACGGTACGATTGCCCAGGAGGGATACGGTCCGTTATTCGGAGATAAGGTAGAGATGGGAGTGCTCGTGGCTTCGAAGGATATTGTAGCCGGCGACGCAGTGACCAGTATGCTGATGGAATATAAGCCGGAAGAGGTAGGAATTATCCGGATTGCCGCAAGAGACGCTCAGATTGGTGAAATGGATATTGAGAATATCGAAGTGGCAGGTGAAGCGATTGAAACAACAAAGAGAACCTTTAAGCGTGCATTCGAAGTGGAAATTCCGGGACTTCCGCCCTATGATCTGATTCTGACTGAAGGCGCCTGTACCGGGTGCAGAAATACCGTCATCAGTGCAATTATGGATATGAAAAACGATGGGATCGAGCATACCCTGGAGGGCAAGACAATTATTGCCGGTCCGATTGACAAGCTTCCGGAGGGGGTTGACCCCAAGAATATCGTTCTGATCGGAAAATGTACCATGCCGCACCGGGATGAAGCTACCTGGGTTCCGGGCTGTCCGCCGAATAATATCTTTGTAGAACGCGGAATCTCCGGAGTGACCGAGGTGAAAAGACGTTACGCAACGGATGAGATCAATGAATAAACAGATGGGAAAAGGACAAATGCAGCTGTGATCGTACAGATTTTAAATATATTTGGAAAAATATTACTTATGATTGGATTCGGATTCTTTTTATGCAGACGGGAAATCATGGATGAGGAAATGAAACGGAAGTTATCGGCGCTGTTAATGAAAGCGATTCTTCCTATTAATATAGTAAGCTCTGCCGGTCAGACCTTTTCAAAAGAAAACGGATTTGGGATGCTGCTGGTACTTGGAATCAGTGCCGGATATTATATTATCGCGCTGCTTGTGATGCTGCTGTTAACAAAGTGCCGGAGCAGCCATTCGAATCGGAGCGTTTTGATCAATCTGGCTGTGTTTGCAAATGTGGGATTTATCGGTTTTCCGGTGCTGGGAGAACTGCTTGGACAGGTCGGAACCCTCTATACGGTAGCATATAATATCAGCTACCAGCTGTTCTTTTTCTCATTTGGCATGTTTCTGCTGCAGGAGGAGGGAAAGCTGTCTGTTAAGGCGTTGTTTCACAATAGTATCATTGGATTTTCTCTTGTATCAATCCTGATATATTTTTCCGGTCTGCGTTTTCCGGATTTCGTTCAATCCACACTGTCCAGTGTAGGTGGAATGATGATCCCCATATCAATGATGATCATTGGCTGGGAGATTGCAAATACCAGAATCAGCGACCTGTACAGAGATGTGTTTTCGTATCTGGTGTCTGCATTGCGGTTGATCCTGTTCCCACTCCTTTTACTTGTTATTTTAAAATTCTGTAAAGTAGACAACACGGTCAGCATGGCACTGGTATTATTAACCGCACTGCCTTCGGGCTCGCTGACCGTGATCGCAGCACAGGAGAAAGGACGGAACAGTACGTTTGCCGCAAGGGCAGTCGCACAGAGTACCCTGCTTATGGTATTTACGTTACCAGGTATCTATCTGCTCGCGGACTGGGTGCTGCAATTGTGACCGGTGCTGTAATTGAGCAAGTTACTGATTTTTTGGATAGGAGAAAATATATGAAGATATTTATGTATAGCTGCAAGGCGGATGAACAGGTAATTCTGCCGGATATTTGTAAACAATATAAAGTGGAAATCGGATTCTGCGAGACGCAGCCTTCAGAGGAAAATATTGAACTGGCAAAAGGTTACGAATGTGTCAGTATGGTAGGTACGATTCTGGATAATGCGGTTATGGATGCGTTGAAAGAAATGGGGATTCATTTCATATCGACACGTTCTATTGGAACGGATCATCTGGACATTGCGCATGCAAAGGAAATTGGTATGAAGATGGCCCACATCGTGTATTCCCCGAATGCAATTGCGGATTTTGCCATCATGCTGATGCTGATGTCCCTTAGAAAGGCAAAATATATTATGAAGCGCTATGAAGTCCGGGATTATGAACTGGGATGTAATCAGGGCCGTGAGCTTCGTAATATGACGGTGGGAGTTGTGGGAACCGGCCGTATCGGAAGAACCGTAATGAAGCAGATCAGCGGATTTGGCTGTAAGATACTGGCTTACGACGTGTATGAGAACGAAGAAACAAAGCTGTATGCAACCTATGTTCCATATGAAGAGATTCTGCAGAAATGTGATGTGATTACCTTTCATCTTCCGGCGACAGAAGAGACACATCATATGCTGAATACCGAAAATGTGATGGACTTAAAGCCGGGAGTTGTACTGATTAATACGGCGCGCGGTTCTCTGCTTGATAATAAAGCGCTGATTCTGGGAATTGAAGCGAATCTGATCGGTGCGGTAGGTATGGACGTCATAGATCATGAACCGGCGCTTTACAATTACGATCACAAACTGGAGCGTTTGGAGGACCACGATGCAATCGTTCTGGAGAGCTTTCCAAATGTCATACTGACGCCGCATACGGCATTTTACACGGATCAGGCAATTTATGATATGGTAGAAAATTCTGTCAGAACCTGCTGCCAGTATGGGAATGGGGAAAAAATTGACTGGCAGATTGCGTAGGAAGGCTGTTGCACAACGGAGACAAAGGAACCTATTGGATTGTTACATAATAAGAGGAGGTAAAATATGAAATCAATGGAAGCATTTGTTTCGGCCCTGCCGAAGTTATTATCTGTGTTACCCGCTACCTGCCTGTTGTTTCTTGCAATTGTTGCATTTGGAATTTTATTCGGAATGTTATTTGCAATGATTCGTCTGGGTAAAAGTAAAATTGCAAATGGAGTGATTGCTGTACTGATTTCGTTTGAGAGAGGTACACCGCTGTTAATTCAGATTCTGGTCGTATACTTTGGGTTGCGTGCTATTTTCATCAATGGATTCCATATTTCCGGGGCGGCCCAATGGAGTGCTGCATATTTTGCATTCTTTGCATACGGATTGAATCTGGCCAGTTTCCTTTGCGAGACGTTTCGCGGTGCCTATCTGGCAATTGATCGGGGGCAGATTGAAGCGGGTTTAAGTATCGGCATGAGCCGGTTTCAGATTTTCCGGAAAATCATTCTCCCGCAGGGTGCCCGGATTGCACTGCCAAATATGGGAAACCTGCTGCTGGATGATTTTAAAGCGATTTCACTTGCATTTTCCATCGGTGTGATCGAGTTGATGGGCAGAGGACAGGGTCTGGCAAATGCGGCAAGAGGTGTCGGTGCAATCGGAATCTATGGAGCGGTTGCAGTGGTATATTGGATTGTCTGCCTTCTGCTGGATAAGTTCTTCCATGGGCTTGAATGGTATCTGAGTAAAGATATCCGTGTACTTGGCTCCGAAAACAAAACAGTGGTTCATTAAGGAGGGATTATTATGGTATTTAATTTGAAATTTGCAGTGGAAAGTATACCAGAAATCTTATCTGCATTGCCGATCACGTTGGAACTAACGGTAATCGGCATGGTGTGCAGCCTGATTCTCGGATTTATAATGTCACTTTGCCGGATGTACAAAGTCCCGGTTCTGGGAAAATTCTGTTCCTTTTATCTGCTGGTGATCCGCGGGGTACCGCTTATGGTTCAGCTCTACTTTGTATTTGTGGCTCTGCCGATCTGGCTGCAGGCTGTGGTAGACAGAATGGGCTGGGATATGTATATAGATCTGCCGCCTATGCTCGTAGCTGCGGTGGCTTTATCCTGCAATTATACCGCATATATGTCTGAGGTAATCCGTTCGGCATTGTTATCCGTAGATTATGGACAGATGGAGGCAGCGAGATCCATCGGAATGACTTCCAGACAGGCGATGTTCCGTATCATTCTTCCGCAGGCATTTGTAACTGCGATCCCAAATCTGGGAAATACGTTTATTGGTCTGGTCAAGGATACCTCACTGGCCTATATGGTAATGGTCATGGATATTATGGGTGTTGCAAAAAAGGTTGCCGGAAGTGGATTGAATTACCTGGAGACCTATGTGGTCGCAGCAGGCATTTATTGGATTTTAAATATTATTTTGGAGCGTGTATTTGCGTATATGGAGAGAAAAGCAAACCGCTTTAATTCCAAAATAGCGCCAACTTCATAGCAGGGCAGCTATAGTAATCGGTCAGTGAAAAAGGTACTGGTTTTAGGAGGAATGCAGGATGAGAGTAAGAGTGAAGAAGTTAAAGGAAATGCAGAATCACGTAAAGCCCTCTTTTAGTGCAGAAAGAGCGCGGCTGGTAACGCAAGCTGTGGAAAACTATGCGGTGGAACCGTTGATTTTACAGAAGGCACATATGCTGGAGCATATTTTGCAGAACATGACGATTTTTATCCAGGAGGGGGAGCTGATTGTGGGAAATCATACCGATCATCCCAGATGTGCGCCCGTATATCCGGAATTCAGTTCGGAGTGGATTGCAAATCAGATGGATGAATTCCCATCGCGTGTCAGTGATCCGCTGCAGATTACATCCGAAGATAAACAAGAACTGTTGGCGATTCTGGAAAAGTGGAAAGGGAAAAACCTGGACCAGGTAATGGGGCGCCTGTTGCCGGAGGATGCCAGACATGCGGAAGAAAGCGGTGTAATGACCATGGGTAACCGGGATTGTGCGACCGGTCATATCATACCGGATTATCACAATATTCTGAAAACCGGTCTGATTGCTTATAAGGAGCAGTGTCAAAAGCAGCTGGATACGCTTGCCATAGATTCCAGAGAAAAACAGGAACAGGCGGATTTCTGGAATGCTGCGATTATTACCCTGGATGCCGCAGAACAGTTTGCATTCCGTTACAGTAAACTTGCAGAGCAGCTGGCAGGCGAGGAAACGGACATCATACGCAGGGAGGAGCTTTTCACCATAAGCAGAACCTGTCAAAAAGTGCCGATGCATGCGCCGGATACCTTTATGGAGGCATTGCAATGTGTCTGGTTCCTGCATTTGATAGTAACGATTGAATCAAATGGTCACGGAAATTCATTTGCCCGCTTTGACCAGTATATGAATGATTTTTATCTGAGAGATCTGGCAGTGGGAAGAATTACAAAAGAGCAGGCCGTGGAGCTGCTGGAGTGCTTTTTTATTAAGACGACGGATATCATCAAGTTACGTGACAAATTTTACAGCGAATCTTTTGCAGGTTATCCCGTATGGCAGAATATGGTGATCGGGGGACAGACAAAGGACGGGAAAGATGCGTCCAATGAGATGTCGCATCTGGTCCTGCAGGCAAACAGAGAGGTGCAGACCTCGCAGCCTACCGTATCGGTCCGTTATTTCGATGGATTGTCACAGCAGCTGATGGAAGAATCGATCGATATGATCCAGCAGGGAATGGCTACTCCTGCATTTTTCAATGACAAACTGGTCATTCCGATCATGCAGGAAAAATTTAATGTCACTTTGGAAGAGGCCAGAGACTGGGGGATTCTGGGCTGTGTTGAGCCCTGTATTCCCGGATATACGGATGGAAGACCCACGGTAGGATATGTGAATCTGCTGAAATGTCTGGAACTGGTGCTGCACAACGGCGTAAATCCGGTCAACGGGGAACAGCTGGGGCCGAAAACCGGAGAGGCAGTATCCTTTACCAGTCTGGAAGAATTGCAACATGCGCTCTATACGCAGATTGATTATTTTGTGGATCTGATGCTGCACGGATTTAATATTGTGGGCTCTGTACATAGCGTACGGCAGCAGATGCCGTTTGCATCTCTGTTGATTCAGGACTGCATTAAAAATGGAAGATCCATCCAGAATGGAGGAGCCAGATTCTCGGAATCGGGTGCATTTATCTGTGGAATCGGCAATGTTTCAGATGCCGTGGCAGCGATTGATACACTGGTATTTCAGAAGAAAACCTATCGGATGGAGGAGTTGATGACAGCGCTTGCGGCAAATTTTGGCGGATATGAACAGATGCGGCTGACGCTTTTAAATAAGGCTCCGAAATATGGAAACGATGATGATTATGTAGATGGAATTGCGGCGGATATCGTGGGACATTACAAGGAGAGTCTGCAGAGATACCGGGACTCCCGCGGAGGGAAATTTACCGTAGTGGTAGAATCGCAGTCGATGAATGTGTCTCAGGGAAAATGTGTACTGGCTTCCGCGGACGGACGTTTCGCGCATGAACCGGTTAACGATAATTGTTCACCGGTCATGGGCAGGGATGTCAACGGGCCTACGGCCACTATTAATTCCGTTGCAAAGCTGAACCAGAAAAATGCGCAGGACGGCTGTCTGTACAATATCCGCTTTGATCCCAGGAGCATTCAGGGGGAAAAGGGGAAGCTTGTACTGCAAAGTATAGTGAAGACTTATTTTAATCATATGGGAGAACATATACAGATGAATGTGGTAGATGATGAGACATTGCGTGCTGCACAGCGTGAACCGGAAAAATACCGTAATCTGTTGGTAAGGGTGGCCGGATATCTCGCCTATTTTACCGAATTGGATAAGGATGTTCAGAATAATGTTATCGCAAGAACAAGTCACACGGTCTGCTGATATGACGGGGCAGGCTTATATCGGAGGCGTGCAGCGTTTTTCCACGGAGGATGGGCCGGGTATCCGAACGACGATTTTTCTAAAAGGCTGTCCGTTGTCCTGTCAGTGGTGTCACAATCCGGAGTTAATGGACGGTTCTTATCAGATACAATATCAAGCGGCAAAATGCATACACTGTGGAACGTGTATCGAACATTGTCCGGCCGACGCACTGAAAGCCGGGATAGAAGGAATCCAAGTAGACGCAGAGCAGTGCAGTCACTGCGGAATCTGTACGGAAATCTGCTGTTCCGGTGCACTTCATACCAAATCTGTCTTCTACGAGATGAAAGACCTTATGGCACTGCTTGAAAGGGACAGAGCGTATTATGATGCTTCCGGCGGCGGGATAACGTTAAGCGGCGGGGAAGTACTGGCACATGCGGATTATGCGATAGAAATCGCAAAGCAGGCAGCGTCGAGAAAAATCTCTGTGGCAATTGAAACAAGCGGATATGGAAATTATGAGAAATTACAGGAACTGGTACAGTTGTGCGATACCATTTTGTTTGATTTAAAGCATATGGATGAAAGGCTGCATAAAAACTATGTTGGAAAATCTCCGAAGCGTATTTGGGAGAATTTAAGGAGACTCACTGCAGATCCGGTGCTTGTTTCCAGAATCATAATCCGGCTGCCGCTGATTCCTTCTGTCAATGATCATTCTGCAAATATACATGCGACAGGCAGTTTCATGAGACAGCATCATTTAAAGCAGATTCAGCTATTGCCTTATCACAATATGGGTGTATCAAAGGCAAGGGAAATCGGAATAAGACAGCAGGAGTTTGCCGAACCGGCAGATGAGAAGCTGGAGGAAGCAAGGAAAATTCTGGAATCGTATCACCTTTGCGTAGAAGTGATGGGAAAAGAGGCAGATTGAAATGATACAGATAATTCAGATCCTGATCGCAGTGGCAATGACTGTTTTTGCCGTGATTGCTTTTCGGGACGTCATACGTTCCAGGGATATTATGAAACGGGAAAGCGGCAGTATGCCGGTATATTGTCTGACCTCTGTTCTGGCAATGTTTTTTGGAACCTTTGGAGTATCCGATACAGCCATTTCCGTATTCCTGTATAAGACAACAAAGTCGGTAGATGACAGGCGAATGCCGGGAACCATTATTTCAGCGTCAATTCTACCGGTAGGCACAATGGCACTCGCATTTTTATCCACACTTGAAGTCGATCCGCTTACATTGCTGATCTGTGTGGCAGCACAATCGGTGGGAGCGATTCTGGGAGTGAAACTGATTGTCCGGCTCGATGAACATTGGATTCGCATGATTATGGGAATTGCGTTAATCGGGACGGCTGCACTGATCGTCTTTAAACTGTTCTTTTTTGGATTGTCGGGCGGTGAGCAGATGGGACTTCATTCCTGGTACCTTGCAGCTGCAATGGGATGCTTTTTTGTATTCGGTGGACTGAATATGATCGGAATGGGTGCAACGGTACCGAATATGGCAGTGTTATTGCTGTTAGGTATGAGCATAAAGGCAATCTATCCGATTGTGATGACGGGTAATATTATGAGTTGTTTTTTTGGTGCTTATAAGTTTGTTCGGGAAGGTGCATATACGAGAAAAGCCATTCCGGCTTCACTGGCAGGTGTACTGGCGGTATTGGCAGCAGTTCATTTTCTGAAAGCAATGGATGTCTCCATCTTGCAGATTGGAATGATTGCACTGCTGCTATATTGCGCAGTTACGATGCTGCGGGAGGAATATGTAAGTAAAAGAGGCATTCAGGAGGGCATTTCACAAAAAATTTGAGATATTTCACAAAAAAATTAGAAAATGGGTTGACAGATAAATAGTGGGGAGCTATAATACCTATAATTTCAGTGGTCATACAACGCAAGCAAAATAATACAATGCAAGAAAAGCAAAGGAGCTTAAATGGTTTCTTTGCTTTTTTTGTTATGGCAGTCAAACAGACAGGAGGGATATATATGATTACATTACAGGGCATTAAAAAATCGTTTGGTGATTTGAACGTTTTAAGAGGCGTGGATCTGAATGTGGAGACAGGAGAAGTTGTTGCAATACTCGGACCAAGTGGTTCCGGTAAGACGACTTTTCTGCGGACAATCAATTTTCTGGATCCAGCAAATGAGGGAAGTGTTGAAATTGATGGGCTGAAGGTAGATTACTCCCATGCGGGCAAAAAAGAAGTGATTGCCTTACGCAGGAAAACAGCAATGGTATTTCAGAATTACAATTTGTTTAAAAATAAAACAGCTCTTGAGAATGTCATGGAAGGACTGGTTCTGGTTCAAAAGATGGATAAAGCGAAAGCAAAGGAAATCAGTATTGCGGCATTGACAAAAGTCGGGCTGGGAGAAAGGCTGAATTATTATCCATCACAGATGTCCGGTGGGCAGCAGCAGAGGGCAAGCATTGCACGCGCTCTGGTATTAAATCCGGAAGTCATTCTTTTTGACGAACCTACATCCGCACTTGATCCGGAATTAGTCGGTGAGGTTCTTCAGGTTATGAAGGAAGTAGCTGAAACCGGAATCACCATGATCGTGGTGACACATGAGATTTCGTTTGCACATGATGTCGCATCTAAGGTTGTTTTCATGGATGACGGGAAGATCATTGAAGTGGGAACGCCGGAACAGGTGATTGACAATCCGAAGGAAGAACGTACCAGAAAGTTTCTGGGCAAGATCAGCGCATAGTCAGGTTTTTTTATTCCGTTTGGAGTAATGAAATAAATTTATCTAAATACATGTCTGGAAAACAGGAGGAAAACATTGTGAGAAAATGGAAAAGAGCAACGGCACTCGGATTGGCAGCGGTTATGTGTTTCTCAGTAGCAGGCTGTGGAAACAGCGCAAACGATTCTGCAGGCAATGACAGTGCAGGCGAAACAACAGAGGGAACAGAATCGGCATCTGCCGATAACAGCAAAGCAACGGTCGTACAATGTGCACTGGATGCAAACGTCGCACCGTACACTTATTACGATGAGGATGGAAATATCACAGGTTATGATTATGAGACATTACTTCTGATTGATGAAATGTTAGATGATTATACCTTCCAATATTCCATGGTGGATTATGATGCGGCAGCAATCGGACTGGAGTCCGGTCAGTACGACCTTGAGGCAGGAAGTAAATATAAGACAACGCCAAGAGCCGAAAAGTTCCTGATCTGTGATTCAAATTACTATGCAGCCGTAACGCTGGCAGTTGCAAAAGACAGCGGTATTACATCAATCGAGGATATGAAGGGCAAGACCTTAGTGCCGGTTCCGGAAGCCGATGGTCTGCGTCAGGTATATCTGGATTATGTGGAGGCAAATCCGGATTGTGATATCACACAGGATACCGGTTCTTCTCTGGTCAGTATTGCAGACGGACTCGCATATGTGGCTGCAGGACGTTACGATGCAATGATCGATCCGCCGGATATGTTCTATGATGTATTAGATCAGGATGAAGAACTTGCATCTAAGATTACGGTAATCGAAGATCCATTTACCGTGGTTGGAGGTCACTTCTTACTCAATAATGAAAATGAAGATCTTTTCGAGCAAATGAATCAGTGTATTGCGGAGTTAAAGGAAAACGGGAAACTCGGCGAGCTGAGTGAAAAATGGTTTGGTGAGGATTTAATAGCAAAATACGGTTCTATCGCAAATGACTAATTAGAACAAGCCTCTGTGTCATTGTGGCACAGAGGTTTTTACTTCATAGGAAAACAGTGACGCAGGTGTTTCCCATGAAGTAAGAACTTCTGTTGCAGATAACGGATAGGGAAAGAAGGAGAAGCGGCATGAGTGAGAAACTGTTTTCAGGAAAAGTTGCAATTATAACCGGCGGCCGGATGGGAATCGGCAGTGCAATTGTAGAAAAGTTTGTGGAAAAGGGCTGTAATGTAGCGGTATTTGGCAGAACGCAGGCAAAAGGGATGACGGAAGAATCGCGTGAAAGCGGAGAGCCGGCAGTGCGTTTTTACAGCTGCGATGTTGCAGAGGAAGAACAGGTAAAGAATGCGGTGGCAGATGTAATCAAAGATTTTGGAAAAATAGATTTTCTGGTGAATAATGCGGGAATTTATCCGGCAGTTCCCTTTTTGGAAATGGACACAGAGACCTTTGATCAGATTTTTGATATTAACGTGAAGGGAATATTCCTCGTGACCAAAGAGGTGGTGCGACAATCCATGCAGGAACGGAAGCAGGGAAAGATCATCTGCATCAGCTCGGTAGACGGCTGGCTTCCTTCCAAAGGAATTATAGCCTATGCGGCGTCCAAGGCGGCAGTCAACAGCATGGTGAAGTCCTTTGCAATCGAACTGGCAGAGTATCATATCACGGCAAACGGAGTGGCGCCGGGCTGGGTGGCAACAGAGCCGGTAATAAAGGCAGAACGCTGGAAATCACAGATTGGCGGAGTCTTAAAGGGACGAATGGCAGAACCGCAGGAAATCGGAGAGATGGTGACCTTTCTTTGTGAAGAACGGGCAGATTATATGAATGGCGAGATTGTAAACCTGAGTGGAGGCTTATTGTTAAATGCCTAAGCGGAGGTGATTGGAATGCAGCATACGATATTATTGGATTTTGGCAGCACTTATACAAAAATGTGTGTGTTTGATTTAAACAATGCAGAGGTGGTATTGACAGCCAGACATCCCTCTACCGTGAGAACAGATGCCAGCATCGGTTTAATGGCAAATCTGGACAGCGCAGCGGAAGTAATTGGAAGAGCGAATGTCAGAAAGGCGCAGATTGTAGCAAGCAGCAGTGCTGCGGGCGGACTTCGTATGGTTGTGGTGGGGCTGACTCCGCGGTACAGTCTGCTGGCAGGAACCAACGTGGCATTGGGTGCAGGGGCAAGAGTGATAAAATCTTATTCGTTCCGGCTAAACGCTGCGGATTTACTGGAAATCGAGACAATTGATCCGGAGATACTGCTGCTGTGCGGCGGAGTGGAGGATGGGAATGCAGAGTGGTTGTATGAAAATGCAGAAAAGCTCGCCAATGGCAGAAACTTCCGCTTTCCGGTCGTCTATGCCGGGAACCGGACGGTCGCAAGAGAGATTCGGACGCTGTTTCTGCAAAATAAGAAAGAATGTTATGTGGTGGAAAACGTATTTCCCCAGTTGGATGTCCTGCATGCCGGTCCGGCAGGGGAGGTCATCCGGAATCTGTTTATGAAACGGATTACCGGTATGAAAGGTCTGAATCAGGTAAAAGCGATGATCGGTGAAATTATCATGCCGACACCGGCGGCTGTATTAGCAGGCGGTACGCTGGTCGCGGAAGGTGCGGATGGGGCAGAAGGCTTTGGAAAAAGTCTGGTCTTTGACATTGGCGGTGCAACAACCGATGTCTATTCCTTTCTCAAAAATACGGCAGGCGATGCAAAGCAGGTGGGTTCTCCGGAGCCGGAATATAAACGGACGGTAGAAGGTGATCTGGGTCTTCGTTCGTCCGCACTGTCATTGCTGGAAACGGCAGATGTGAAAAAATTGGCAGCACAGCTGGGAGCGGATGAAAAGCGGATTCTGGAGGAATGTCGTTATCGGACGGAGCATGAAGACTTTGTGGCTGCGGATGACTGGGGTCGGCAATTCGATTATGAGCTTGCAAAACTGGCGGTATTTTTTAGTGCAAGGCGCCATGGCGGGCATATAGAAAATGCCTATGCAAAAGGTGCAAAAGAAATTCAGGTAGGCAAAAATCTTACCAAAGTAGATACTGTCATCGGAACCGGCGGCCCGATTATCAATGGCATTGATCCGAAGGGCGTCATGCAGCAGGCATTGCGGTGTGAAGACGAAAAAGAAATTCTGCTTCCGCACAAAGTCAGATTTTATCTGGATAAAAAGTACTTATTGTATGCAGTAGGTCTGTGCGCTTCCATTGATCCGGCAGGGGCATTCGAAATCGCACGAAGAAATATAGAAGAAATATAAGGAGGAATCGCGATGGGAGAAGTATCAAGGCAGCAGTTAATTCAGGAAGAGCTTCCGTCACTGGAAGAGATAAAAACCCGTGCAGCCAGTGTGTCAAAGGACTGGACGATCGGAAGAAGTCCTTTTATGGACAAGATGGGTGTAAATTCAGAGCGAGAATATAAGGAACGCTGTAAAAAGGAAGGCAGGATTATGCGCCATGCCCACATAGGTTATAATTCTGCGGAAGAAACGATTGAGGCCATCAAATATATCTACGATGAATTAGAGAAACACAACAGTCAGCTGGATCGGTTCGGTATCTGCCTGGACTGTCAGATGGGGGTGCCTCCCGAGCTGCGCGATAAGATTCCAAGAGGTGCAGGTCAGGTGTTCCGGAACCCGCAGGAGTGGATTGCGGTGGCGCAGGCCGCACCGGTCATGGTACATTTTGGTGACAATATGATCGGGACGCTGAATGCATTGGAGAATTTAAGATGTGCGTTTGCCGCAGGCGGTACGACAATCGGAAACGCTTCTCATTATTATACCTATGAGTATCCCTTTGCTTACGATCTGAATCAGCGGACGATTGATACGGTAACGGGCTTTGCAATTATGGCAGACTACAAAGAAAAGGGCATGCTGGTGCACTCCAATCTGGATGACGGATTCCCGGCACTGTTTCATGATCTGTCGGTTACTTTAGGCTGGGCAAAGCTGGAACGTCATATTGTGCAGGATTTACTTGGCGCAAAGCTGGGACACTGTTTCGGGAATCTGTTTAGCAGCCCGACGCTTCGCATGACCTTTGCACTGGCACTGGATGATATCAATGAGGGCGATTCCTGCGGAACGATGGTCTATGGAAATACAACGGATTTTGATATGGATTTTAAGAAAAATTATTCCGTGGTGAATGGATATCTGCTGGGGGATATGATGGTGCAGATTCATTCTCCGAGCGGACATGGACTGAATGCGGTCCCGGTATCTGAGGCAGCCCGGATTCCATCTCCGGATGAGATTATCGAGGCACAGGTAATGTCCAATGAACTGGAACGCTATGCCAGGATCTATGAGCCTTATGTAAACTGGGATAAAATTGAGGCAGACAAAAATAAACTGCTGATTGGTGCGCAGGTGTTTTATGACAGGACGCTGGAAGGACTGGATGCGATGGGGATCAAGGTAGAAAACCCCGCAGAACTTATGCTGGCATTGAAAAAACTTGGACCGGGATATCTGGAATCGCATTATGGTGCAGGCGTCAAGGCCTTAAATGGGCGGGGCAGAATACCGGTCTGGGCAACGGATATGGTGAAAAACATCGACAAAATCAAGGAGCAATGCATACAGAATCTTTCCGGTGAAGAGGTATTAAAAGGGACAAAGGTTGTAATCTGCTCCACCGATGTCCATGAATTCGGCAAAGAAATTGTAGGGAGCATTTTAGAAAAAGCAGGAGCGAGAATATTTGATATTGGTACAGATGCCAGCCCGACGGAAATTGTGGAAACCGCAATTGAAACCGCCAGTCAGTTTATTGCGATCAGTACCTATAATGGAATTGCACTGACCTTCGCACAGCGTACGCTGGAAGAGTTAAAGAAATACAATCTGGATATTCCGGTATTTATGGGAGGAATCTTAAATGAAAATCTGGAGGATGGAAATCTTCCGGTTGATGTGACGGAACGGTTAATGGAACTGGGTATCCATTGTACGAAGAAGGCAGAGGACATTGTTGCTGTTATGGATGGATTGAATCAAAAGAAAGAGGGATGATCGTATGGAGCATTTTAATGTAACAATTTCAAGACAGTTTGGCAGCCTGGGCAGACCAATCGGAATGAAGCTTGCAGAAATTCTGGGCGTGGAGTTTTATGACCGCGATATTGTAGAGGAGGCGGCAAGGCAGCTGAATCTTCCGTTGTCGGAAGCAAGTAATCTGGAGGAAAAAGAGAAGACTGGATTTCTGTATATGCGTTATCCGTTAGGCGGAAACAGTCTGGAAATCAAAGAGCGTCTTTATGAGATTCAGAATCGTATTATAACAGACTGGGCGGCAAAAAAGTCCTGTGTCATGGTAGGAAGATGTTCGGATTACATATTGAGAAATGAGAAAAATCATATGAACTTTTTTATTTTTGCGCCATATGAGGAACGCCTGAAGAACTGTATTGAGGATTTGAACATGTCAAAATCGGAAGCAATTAAGATGATACAGGAGGTTGACAAGGCAAGAAATGCATACCATAAGCGATATACCAGATTCCTGCCCAAAGATTTAGAGTATAATCATGTGATGATTGACAGCTCTGTACTTGGTGTGGACGGAACCGCAGAAATCATGGCGGAAATAGTAAAGAAGAACTTCGGATTGTAGGATACGGCCTGCAAAGCTGCGATGATGCAGGTTTTGCAGGTTTCCGGTTGTGTTATAACACACTTTTTTAGAAGGAGGATTTATGAAAAGGCATTTTAAAAAGATCGTATGTGTGGATCACACGGGTATTGATGAGTTCGTGGAAGCAGATTTGAAGAGCTGCTGTGAGGAACTGGTCATCTATCAGGACTTTCCGCAAGATGAGGAGGAGATTGTCTTTCGCATGCAGGGTGCGGATGCCGTATTCGTATCCTGGAATACCAGGATAACAGCAGATATTCTGGTACGCTGCAAAGATCTGAACTATGTGGGAATGTGCTGCAGCCTTTATGATGAAAAATCTGCGAATGTAGATATCGCAAAGGCGAGAGAACTGGGAATTGAAGTAAGAGGCGTGCGGGATTATGGGGATGACGGTGTTGTAGAATTTATCATCAGTGAACTGGTTCAGCTGGCATTGGGGACAAACGGCATTTATCTGAATGAGGAACCGGAGGAATTAAAGTCTCTGCATCTTGGCATTATCGGTATGGGTGCAGTGGGACGTAAGCTGGCAGATGCCGCAGCATATTTTGGAATGCAGGTTTCTTATTATAGCAGGAACCAGAAGGAAGATTTGTCCTATCTTTACTTATCGTTGCCGCAGCTTTTGGAAGAATGCGATGTGATTTCCCTGCATCTGCCCAGAAATACGGTGCTGTTGGGGAAGGAAGAATTTCAGCAGATGGGAAATCAGAAAGTTATTGTCAGCTCCGGTCTGGGTTATGCCTATGATAAGGAAGCATTTGATTCCTGGATCGCCAATGAAAAGAACTTCGCCATTATGGATGCGGGGACGATTGATGAGGCATTTCGTATAAAATATGAGAATCATCCGCATGTATTATTTAATTCGAGAGTATCGGGATTTACGAAAAATGCCAGAGCACGCCTTGCGGACAAAGTTATCGATCAGGTAAAAGCATATTTACAGGCATAGAACTAAGACAGTGTCAACATACAAGGAGGCGGATTTCAATGGAAAACAGCTCTAAATATTTCCACAATCAGAAATGTGAATATTTCCCCTGTCATCGGGACGCAGATGAGGAGGATTTTAACTGTCTGTTCTGCTATTGTCCGATGAATCGTTTTGAGGATTGTCCGGGTTCCCCGGAATTTATCACGTTGCCGGGCGGCAGGCGGATCAAAGACTGTACGAATTGTACGTTCCCGCATCAGTCCGGGAATTACGAATTCATTATGGATTTTCTGAAACAAAGGATGTTTACTTAAAGCCATCAAATAAGGACACTTTTTTGCACAAAAGATGTCTTTTTTTTTGTCATAAAAATCGTTAACATACATACGTAGATCTTTTAAAAATTCGAAAGTAACAGCTGTGGGGGCTTTTCGGAGAAGGAGAAGTATGAAAAAAAGGATATATAAGAAAAATAAGACAGCCCGAATGGGAAAGGGAAAGATTCGTCTGGGAATCAAGCAGCAGTTGTTGATTGGTTTTCTCATACCGGTACTTTTTGTGATACTGGTTGGGGTAATCGCATATCAAAAGGCACAGACAGGAATGGAGGCAAATTATAAGAACGCCGCCGAAAGTTCGTTGCAGATGGGGATGCAGTATCTGGATATTGGATTTTCGACAGTTGGATCGGAAGCGGTTCAGCTGGCTTTGGATGATACGGTAAAGAATTATGGAAGCCAGTCGAAAACCGATCTGAGCCTGAAAAGAACGATTAAAAAGGATATCTATGTTAAGGTACAGACCAATACATTTATCCAGAATATTTATCTGATACCGCAGACAGGGAAATCCGTTGTTTCCAGCTCGGATCAGAATGCGAACACAGAGCAGGACGGCTTTCTTTCCGATTGGCTGGATTCGAAAGAGGGACAGCAGAAGCTGACGTCCGGAAATGGAATGACCTGGATCGGAGACCACGATCTTTTGGATGAGAAACTGCAGACGGATCACACGGCATATGCGGTATCCTGTATTGCCTATTCACAGGATCAGTCTGTCGCAATTGTAATTGATATTAAGGCGGAGAACATTCAAAAGGTATTGGATGAATCGGATTACGGAAATGGGAGTATTGCCGGATATCTGACATCCGATGGGAAGGAACTGCAGAACAGTTCTTCGGATCAGAAGATTTCGTTCAAAGACCAGGATTTTGTCAAAAAGGCGCAGGAGAGCAAAAAACAAAGCGGAAGCTCTTATGTGACTGTAAATGGGGTAAAATACTTTTATGCTTACAACAAAAGTGAAACGAATGAAAGCATGCTGAATCTGCTGGTTCCGGTTCACAATATATTGTCATCTGCAATACAGATCAGGCAGACAACGGCAGTTGCTGTTCTGATTGCATGTGTCATTGTTCTGATTCTTGGAGGAACAATACTGCAAAAGATTAATAAGAGCATGAAACTGATCAATGAAAGACTGGAGGTCGCATCCAAGGGGGATCTGACGAGCGGAATTGCCTTGTATCAAAAAAATGAATTCGGTCTGATCGCAGCCAATATATCCGAAATGATTGCAAGTACGCGGTCATTTATTCAAAAGGCCGGAGAAATCGCAGGAAAGGTTGAATTGGCAATTACGAGAGTGGAGAAGGCCTCTGATTCCATCTCAGAGTTTTCCGGTAATATCGCGCAGGCATCCAGAGAGATTGAGAATGGAGTCACGAAGCAGGCGGAGGATGCGCAGGACTGTCTGGTACAGATGGATGAACTTTCCGGGAAGATTGAAGATATCACACGGGATACCGATGAAGCCGGTCAGGCAGCGCTTGTAATCAAGGACATCATCAGCGATGGCATGGAGATTATGAATGATCTGTCCGAGAAGTCGAGGCAGACATCTGAGATAACGGAGCAGGTCGAGGGGAACATTCAGGAATTACAGCAGAAGACCGAAGTGATTCAAAACTTTGTTGCGGTCATGAATGAGATAACGGAGAAAACAAATCTGTTATCCTTAAATGCATCAATTGAAGCGGCAAGAGCGGGCGAAGCCGGAAGGGGGTTTGCAGTAGTTGCAGGTGAAATACGCAGTCTTGTGGAGGCATCCCGAAACGCTGCAAATGAGGTATACCATGCAGTGACAGAAATTCTGGATAAGACGGATCAAACGGTTATTTCCTCCAGACAGGCGCGTTCCATCGTTTCACAGCAGACGACTGCGGTTGAAGATGCCAATCAGCTGTTTGTCAGCATGAACGGACAAGTGGATGATCTGAAGAATCAGATGCAGCTGGTCGTAACGACACATATGGTGGATCTCAATAAAGAACGCTGTGAGACATTACAGGCCGTGGAAAACATTTCTTCGGTACTGGAAGAGACGACAGCAACCTCGGTAATGGTCAATGATATGACACAGAATCAGGTTCAACTCATTCAGAACCTGAATCAGGAGACGGAAGGACTCAGAAATAAAATGGACGAATTGCAGAGGGCACTGGAAGTTTTTCGTGTAGAGTGATAAGCTAAGAATAGTATATTCCAGGAGATGATTATGACAGAAGAACTTTTGAATAAGCTGAAGCAGATTACGCAGGAAGAACAAAACATATTATCGGGAAATCCGGAAATCGAAAAGGAATTGTACATGTCTTCGGAATCGAATATCATTGATGCCAAAAAGCTGTTAGATGCCGGAAAGCTGATTCAGGTGCGCACGCATACGAGATTTATTCATTTTCCGAAACATACCCATAATTATATTGAAGTGATTTATATGTGCTCCGGAACTACCCGTCACATCATTAATGGAGAGGATATTATTCTGAAGCAGGGAGAACTTCTGTTTTTGAATCAGAAGGTTACACAGGAGATCTACCCGGCCGGTGAGAAGGATATCGCGGTCAACTTCATTATTCTGCCGGAGTTCTTTGATTATGGGCTAAAAATGATGGAATCGGAAGAAAATCTTCTGCGGGATTTTATCATCGACTGTCTACGTAGTGAAAGTGAATCTTCCGGTTATCTCCTGTTTCGGGTTGCGGATATCCTTCCGGTCCAGAATCTGGTTGAGAATCTGATCTGGACCATTATGAACCGGCAGCCAAATAAGCGCAGCATCAATCAGGCAACGATGGGATTGCTGTTTTTGCAGCTGATGAATCAGATGGATAAACTGGAAACAGACAAAAGCAATGCACAGAACAGATTGATGATCACTGTGCTGAGTTATATTGAGGAGCATTACAAGGATGGAGAGCTGAAGGAACTGGCAGACAGTCTCCACTACGATTTGTATTGGCTGTCCAAAGAAGTCAAAAAAAGAATGGGACTGACTTATACGGATCTGGTTCAGACGAAACGTCTGGGACAGGCGGCATATCTGCTGAACACGACATCCATGTCGGTCATGGATGTTGCAATGGCAGTCGGGTATGACAATATCAGCTATTTTCACAGGATCTTTCAGAAAAAATATGGAATGACGCCCAGAACATACCGGATCGGCAATAAAAACCGCATGGAATAAAAGACAAATAAGGACACTTTTTCAGACAAAAGGTGTTCTTTTTTTTTGCGGGAAAATCCAATATCATACGGTTATAGAACAGTTGATGAGGGAGGACACCGGCAAATGATAAGGTATTATCTGGCCATTGATATAGGAGCATCAAGCGGAAGACATATTCTGGGGCATATGGAAAGAGGAAACATGGTATTGGAAGAGGTCTACCGTTTTGAGAATGGAATGTTCGAGCGAAATGGAGAACTCGTATGGGATGTCGACCGTTTGTTCCATGAAATAAAAACAGGAATGAAAAAGTGCATGGAGCTTGAAAAGGTGCCGGTCAGTGTAGGAATCGATACCTGGGCGGTGGATTTCGTACTGCTGGACGCGGAAGGAAAAAGGCTGGGAGAAGCTGTCGCATACCGCGATGCCAGAACGAATGGAATGGATAAAGAGGTATACAGATGTCTGTCTGAAGAGGAGCTCTATCAGATCACAGGCATTCAGAAGCAGCAGTTTAATACCATCTATCAGTTGATGGCTTTGCTAAAAAAGAGCCCAGGACAGTTGCAGCAGGCGAAGAAACTGCTGATGATACCGGATTATTTTCATTACCTTTTGACCGGAAATGCAGTAACGGAGTATACCAATGCAACAACCACACAGTTGGTCAGTCCGGAAACAAAGAACTGGAATATTACATTAATAAAAAAACTCGGTTTTCCGGAATCTATTTTTCAGCCAATCCAGACTCCGGGGTATGAACTGGGACATTTGACAGAAGAGATACAGCGGGAAGTCGGCTATGACTGTCAGGTGGTACTTCCTGCGACCCATGATACGGGCTCCGCAGTTATGGCGGTGCCGGAAAACCGGAAAGAGATTCTTTATATCAGCTCGGGTACATGGTCCCTGATGGGCACAGAACTGCTGATGGCAAACTGCTCGCTTGAGAGCATGGAACACAATCTGACAAATGAAGGCGGGTATGATTACCGTTTTCGCTATTTGAAAAATATTATGGGTCTTTGGATGATTCAGTCGGTAAAGAAAGAGATCGGAGGCGTGCTTGGTTTTGGTGAAATTTGTGAGCTTGCATCGAAAACTGCGATTTCTTCCATTGTGGACTGCAATGACAGCCATTTTCTGGCACCGGGGAATATGACAGAAGAGATTCGAACTGCCTGCAGGGAGTCTGCACAGCAGGTTACGGACGGCATCGGTGAGGTGGCAGCGGTGATCTATCACAGTCTGGCTGTGTGCTATGCGAAGACCGTAAAAGAAATAGAGGCAATCACCGGTAAGAAGTATGACTGCATCCATATCATCGGCGGCGGTTCCAATGCGGCGTATTTAAATCAGCTGACGGCAGAAGAAACAGGCTTAAAAGTCTATGCAGGGCCGACAGAGGCCACTGCAATTGGCAATCTGCTGGCACAGATGATAGCAAAACGGGAATTCTATGACTTAAGTGATGCAAGGATCTGCATTTGCAATTCCTTTCCCATTGAAAGTTATGAACCGTGAACCAAAATTCTTACAACAAGGAATAGGAAAGGATGGAAAAGAGATGAATCAGACAGAGAGATATGAATCGGCAAAGGGACAGTACGCAGCAATTGGTGTGGATACAGATGCAGCAATCGAAACGTTAAAACAGATTCCGGTATCCCTGCATTGCTGGCAGGGAGACGATGTGACGGGCTTTGATCATGACGGCCCTTTGACAGGAGGAATTCAGACAACGGGCAATTATCCGGGCAAGGCAGGAACACCGCAGGAACTCATGCAGGACATGGACGAAGCGCTCAGATTAATGCCGGGTAAGAAAAAACTGAACCTGCATGCAAGCTACGCAATTTTTGAAAAAGGTGAATTTGTAGATCGTGATAAGCTGGAACCCAGGCATTTTGCGAAATGGGTGGAGTTTGCAAAGGAGAGAAACATGGGAATCGATTTCAATCCCACATTTTTTTCCCATGAAAAAGTAAAGGATGGACTTACCCTTTCGAGTCCCGATGCCGAAACAAGAAGCTTCTGGATTGAGCACGGGAAGGCATGTATACGGATCTCGGAATATTTTGCAAAGGAAACCGGCCTGCCGTGTGTCATGAATATCTGGACAGGGGACGGCTTTAAGGATATACCGGCGGACCGTATGGGTCCAAGGATGCGATACCGGGATTCCATTGAACAGATTCTTGCAGAGCCGTATGATAAGAAGCTTGTAAAACCCTGTGTGGAATCGAAGGTATTTGGAATCGGTGTGGAATCCTATACGGCAGGTTCGGCAGAATTTGCACTGAGCTTTGCTGCGACCCATGACGGATGCCTGCCGCTTATGGATAATGGACATTATCATCCGACGGAAGTTGTATCGGACAAGATTCCGGCACTGCTTTGTTTTTATCCGGAAATTGCGCTTCATATCACAAGACCGGTGCGCTGGGACAGTGATCATGTGGTACTGTTTGATGATGAGACGAAAGAACTGGCGAAGGAAATTGTGCGAAACAATGCCCTTGGCCGCGTCTATATGGCATTGGATTATTTTGATGCAAGCATTAACCGTATCTCGGCATGGACGGTTGGATTCCGCAGCTGGCAGAAGGCACTTTTAAACGCTCTTTGTATGCCAAACGAAACATTAAAGCAGCTGCAGGATGAGAATCGACTGACGGAGCTTATGGTGATGCAGGAGGAGATCAAGACCTATCCGTTTGGTGATGTCTGGGCAGAATACTGCAGACAATGCGGCACGGCTGGGGATCAGAGCTGGTTCGGGGATATCATAGCATATGAAGATGAAGTACTGAAAAAGAGAAAATAAAATGAATCATAAGATGGAGGATCATAACATGAAGTTTTTAGATGCAGAGTTCGTACAGGGCTTTATCCGCATGGCCAATGACGGCTGGGAGCAGGGATGGCATGAGAGAAACGGAGGAAATCTTTCCTACCGTGTCAGACCGGAAGAGGCAGAGTCTGTTCGGGAGAATTTGAAAGAGGGAGAATGGCAGCCGATTGGCACCTCGGTACCAGAACTTGCCGGAGAGTATTTTCTTGTGACTGGAAGTGGAAAATATTTCCGGAATGTAATTATCAAACCGGAAGATGCTAGCTGTATGATTGAGTTAGATGAAAAGGGAGAAAATTACCGGATTGTCTGGGGGCTTATCAATGGCGGAAGACCTACCTCGGAATTGCCGTCACATCTGATGAATCATGAAGTGAAAAAACTTGCGACCGATGGAAAAAACCGTGTCATCTATCATGCACATACGACCAATGTTATCGCGCTTACCTTTGTACTGCCGTTAAAGGATGAAGTGTTCACAAGAGAACTCTGGGAGATGGCAACCGAGTGTCCGGTCGTATTTCCGGACGGAATCGGTGTGGTGCCGTGGATGGTTCCGGGCGGACGTGAGATTGCCGTTGCAACCAGTGAACTGATGAAAAAATACGATGTGGCAATCTGGGCGCATCATGGGATGTTTGCGGCCGGAGAGGATTTTGACCTGACATTTGGACTCATGCATACGGTGGAAAAATCAGCGGAGATTCTTGTGAAAATGTTATCCATGCAGCCGCATAAACTGCAGACAATCAAACCGGATGATTTCCGCCAGCTTGCGGAGAGCTTTCAGGTCAGTCTGCCGGAGCAATTTTTATACGAGAAGTAATTTTCACTACTTTACGACCATATTTTATAAATAAAATAAAAAAAGGAGAAGCATATGGCAAACAGATTTGTACTAAATGAGACATCCTATCACGGAGCGGGTGCAATCAATGAGATTGCAACAGAAGCAAAAGGCAGAGGATTTAAAAAAGCACTGGTCTGCTCCGATCCGGACCTGATCAAGTTCGGTGTGACAAAAAAAGTGACAGATATTCTGGATAAAGCAGGACTGGCTTATGAAATTTATTCCAATATCAAAGCAAATCCGACCATTGAGAATGTGCAGCTTGGTGTTGCGGCATTTCAGCAGGCAGAAGCGGATTATCTGATTGCGATCGGAGGCGGATCGTCCATGGATACTTCCAAAGGTATCGGAATCGTCATTGCAAATCCGGACTTTGCAGATGTTCGAAGTCTGGAAGGAGCAGCCCCTACGAAAAATAAATCAATTCCGATTTTTGCGGTGCCTACAACCGCAGGAACGGCAGCGGAAGTAACAATTAACTATGTGATTACGGATACGGAGAAGAATCGCAAAATGGTCTGTGTGGATCCAAAAGATATCCCGGTCGTAGCTTTTGTCGATCCCGAAATGATGTCTTCGATGCCAAAGGGCCTGACGGCAGCAACCGGCATGGATGCGCTGACCCATGCAATTGAAGGTTACATCACGGGAGGTGCCTGGGAACTGTCCGACATGTTCCACTTAAAGGCAATTGAAATCATATCCAGAAGTCTCCGCGGTGCAGTTGCAAATACACCGGAAGGAAGAGGTGGTATGGCACTTGGCCAGTATGTTGCAGGAATGGGATTTTCAAACGTTGGTCTTGGGATTGTTCATTCCATGGCACACCCACTCGGTGCGCTGTATGATACGCCCCACGGCGTTGCAAATGCAATTATTCTTCCGACTGTGATGGAATACAACGCTGACGCTACCGGAGAAAAGTATCGTGAGATTGCAAGAGCAATGGGTGTCGAAGGTGTCGATGCCATGTCTCAGGAAGAATACCGCAAGGCCGCAGTAAATGCTGTGCGTGAATTGGCCGAAGATGTGGGCATTCCGAAAAACCTGAAGGAGATTGTAAAGAGCGAAGATATTGCGTTTCTTGCACAGTCTGCATATGACGATGCCTGCAGACCGGGGAATCCGAAGGAAACCAGTGTGGAGGATATCACAAAGCTTTATGAATCCTTAATTTAAGGCATAACAAGAGTAACCTCTTTTGTTATAGATAGTAGTTGAGATTTTGCCATACCCCTGCGAAGGGGAGAATTATCTAATCAAATTTTTTATGCAGTACGCAAAACTCCCCGGCAATTGCCGGGGAGTTTTGCGTGAATAAACAGTGAGCAAGGCGGAGCAGAGACAGGAAAGCCGGATTTTGTAAATGGAACGGATCAAACAGATTTCCGTGTGACCAGATTGGTTGATATCTCTATTTTGACCGGGCTTGACGAAGGAGATTCTATGATATAGGCAAGGCGCTGCGCCGCCATTTCTCCCATATACTGTTTAGGAACATTGACCGTTGTAAGCGTAGGATCGATGTAAGAGCAAAGCGGCATGTTATCGAATCCAATAATGGCAATATCCTGCGGGATACGATAGTTTTTTTCCCGAAAGGCTTTGATTGCCCCCGCAGCAATCAGATCATTGTCCGCAAAATAGCAGTTCGCGATTTCTTCTCCCTGATTTAACAGCTCTGCCATATCGGCATAGGCCCCCTCCATCGATGGAGAAAGAGAATGTACGATGGATTTGGACGTGGACATTCCGTTCCTGCGGACTGCCTTATAGAATCCGTCCGCCCGTTCGTTGAAATTATTAATGGCATAAGAGGAATGGAGATAACCCGGCTGGGTTTTGCATTTATGAATCAGGTAATTGGTCGCCTGATAAGCACCCTGAATATTGTTGATCAGGACACAGTCCGTTCTGGAATCTTCAAAGTAAGCATCCAGCAGGACCAGCGGTACCGAAATCTTTGTGAAATGGGAATAATCCTCCTCTTTCATTTCTGTTCCAAGCAGGATAATGCCTTTACAGCCCATTCTTAAAATCTCTTCGATCTGACTGTCAATCGGATCACCTTCATAGATGTAATACACATTCAAATGGTAATGCGCGCGCTTGCAGCCATAATCGATTCCCTCGGATACCTGAGAAAAGAAAGGCGTGTCCGTAACGACTGCACCATGCTTCCGGTAAATCAGAAAGTAGATGGTTCCGTTATTGATCTGCGGCTGGGCATTCTGCTCAGTGACCCGCGTGAAATCATATCCCATTTCCTTGGCGGCCTCGACGATCTTTTTCCTTGTGGCAGTGCTTACCCCAGGCTTGTTATTAAGTGCCATGGAGATAGCGGCTTCCGATAAATTAAGTTGTTTTGCGATTTCTTTTGCAGTCACAGTCATGACAGATTCAGACCTTTCAATGGATTTAGTAGAAATAAGTTCTTCCTGCTTTCTAAGTATATTTACTTAAGCGGATTAAGTCAACAAAAAGGTGAATATCACTTAATAATTAATTGATATTAAGCTTTGCGGATTTGATAATAGAACTATAGAAAATAAATTCTTAAGGAGGTTCAAGAGATGGCAAATGTTGTGCTGGGATTCGCACCGACAAGGAGAAGTATTTTTTCTGCACCGGATGCAGTAAAGTATGCGAATCTGACAAGAGATAAACTGAGTAAAATGGGAGTATCGTTTGTGGACATCACAGAGATATCCGCAGACGGGCTGCTGCATGATGAAACTGAAAGAATGAAAATTGCAGAGAAATTCCGGTCTGCAAAGGTAGACGGGTTATTTTTTCCGCATTGCAATTTTGGTACGGAGTATGAGGTGGCGCGTCTCGCCAGGGATTTGAATGTCCCGGTATTGCTGTGGGGGCCAAGGGATGAGAGACCGGATGAAAACGGAATCCGCCTGCGTGACAGCCAGTGCGGACTGTTTGCAACGGGAAAAGTGTTAAGGAGATTTCAGATACCATTTACCTATCTTTGCAATTGCAGATTGGGAGATCCGGAATTTGAACGCGGAATCCGAAATTTTCTTGCAGTCTGTAATGTGGTAAAGGCTTTCCGGCAGACCCGCGTCCTACAGATCGGGCCAAGGCCGTTTGATTTCTGGTCTACGATGTGTAACGAAGGAGAGCTTCTGGAAAAATTCAACATTCAGCTCGCTCCGATTCCTCTGCCGGAACTGACGCTGGAAATGAAAAAAGCAAAAGAAGAAGCCACAGAAGTTGCCGCCGTTGTAAAAAGCTGTAAAGAAAATTTCAACATTGCCATCAAAGAAGCGGAGCTTGAAAATGTAGCCGCACTCAAGGTTGCAATGCGTAAACTGGCAGATCAGTATGGCTGCAATGCTGTCGCAATTCAGTGCTGGAATGCGCTGCAGGGAGAAATCGGAATTATGCCGTGTGCGGCAAACAGTCTGCTGAATGAAGAGGGGCTGCCGGTTGTCTGCGAGACAGACATCCACGGTGCGGTAACTGCAATTCTCTGTGAGGCTGCCGGCATGGATGAAAATCGGACATTTTTTGCGGATTGGACGGTCAGACATCCGGATAATGAAAACGGAGAACTGCTCCAGCATTGCGGTCCGTGGCCGGTCTCCTGTGCATCCTGCAAGCCTACGATCGGCTATCCGCTGGCATTCGATCATCCGGGAGCCGTGGAGGCAGAGGCAAAACACGGGGAGATGACACTCTGCCGGTTTGACGGGGATAACGGAGAATATTCTCTGCTGCTTGGCAATGCGAAGGGTATTGACGGACCGTACACCAAAGGAACCTATGTCTGGGTAGAGGTTCAGAATTTAAAGAAGCTGGAAGCGAAACTGGTGGAAGGCCCATACATTCATCATTGTGTCGGTATCCACAAAGATGTTGTTCCGGTACTTTACGAAGCCTGTAAGTATATCGGTGTAAAACCGGACCTGTATGATGACAACGAAGAAGAAGTAAGAGCATGGATTCATGGTGAATAACACCAAGACAGCAATGCGGGAAAGGAAGAAAAAATGGATGATTTGACAAGAAAAGCGTATGAATTACGCAGAGATATCATGGAAGAAGTGTATCTTTCAAAGACCGGTCATGTGGGCGGAGATCTGAGTGTTATCGATATATTGACAGTTCTCTATTTCAAAATCATGAATATATCACCGGCTCACTTTGATGATCCGGAGCGGGACCGTTTCCTCTTAAGTAAAGGTCATTGTGTAGATGCCCTTTATATGGTACTTGGTGAAAAAGGATTTTTTGACAAGCAGGAAGCGATCCATACCTTCAGTGCCTTTCAGTCCAGATTTATCGGACATCCCAACACGGATGTGCCGGGCATCGAAATCAATTCCGGCTCTTTGGGACACGGACTGGCGCTGGGTGTCGGGATGGCAAAAGCGGCAAAAATGGACGGCCGTACCTACCGCACCTATGTGGTCTGCGGTGACGGTGAGATGGCGGAAGGCTCGAACTATGAGGCCATGATGGCAGCGGCACAGTATGGGCTGGATAACCTGTGTGCAACGATCGATTTAAACCGGCTGCAGATCAGCGGAAGTACAGCGGAAGTTATGAGTACCGATGATATGGGAGAAAAGTTCCGGTCATTTGGATGGAATGTCATTGACGTGGAAGACGGAAATGATTGTGCGAAACTGGTAACAGCATACGAGTCGGCAAAAAACTGCAAAGGGAAACCAAGTGTGGTAATTGCCCATACGGTCAAAGGGAAGGGTGTTTCCTACATGGAAAACAAGAAGGAATGGCATCATGGTGTCGTGACAAAGGAACAGTATGAACAGGCGGTAAAAGAACTGGAGGAGGTGCTGGTATGAACAACATAACAAACAGGCAGGCTATCTGCAATACATTGCTGGAGGCTGCAAAGACAGATCGGGATATCGTGGTTGTGTGCTCCGATTCCAGAGGTTCCGCCTCACTGGCAGCATTTGCCGATCAGTATCCCGAACAGTTTGTGGAAATCGGGATCGCGGAACAGAATCTGGTCACGGTTTCCGCCGGAATTGCTTCCTGCGGGAAAAAAGTTTTTGCGGCATCACCGGCCAGCTTCCTTTCAACCAGAAGCTATGAACAGGCAAAGGTAGATGTGGCATATTCCAATACAAATGTGACATTGATTGGGATCAGCGGCGGTGTCAGCTACGGAGCGCTTGGAATGACCCACCATTCCTGTCAGGATATCGCTGCAATGGCGTGCCTCCCGGATATGCGGGTGTATTTCCCGAGTGACCGGTTTCAGACAGCAAATCTGTTCAAAGAATTGCTGAAAGATGACAAGCCGGCTTATGTCCGTGTCAGCCGTTCGGCAACCGAAGATGTCTACGATGAGGATATGGAATTTACACTGAATAAAGCGAATGTACTGGCAAGAGGAAGTGATGTTTTGCTGGTTGCCTGCGGAGAGATGGTGCCATATGCTGTATCGGCGCAGAAAATTTTAAGTGGGAAGGGAATCAGCACCGGACTGCTTGATATGTACTGTATCAAGCCGATGGATGAGCATACTTTGATCCATGCCGCACAGCAGGCAAAACTTGTCGTTACCGTGGAAGAACATTCTCCGTACGGCGGCCTCGGCAGTTTGGTTGCCCAGGTGATATCCGCAAACTGTCCGAAAAAAGTAATCAATATGGCGTTACCGGACGGACATCTTGTGGCAGGTGAGAATAAAGAAATTTTTCAGTATTACGGATTAAATGAAACCGGAATTGTTCAGACCGTAGAGAAACATCTCGGTTCATGAGGAAATGATATGAAATATATAATTGGGATCGATCAGAGTACACAGGGAACGAAAGCCGTGTTATTCGATGAAACGGGCCTCCTGGTCAGGCGTGAGGATTATCAACATGAGCAGATCATCAATGACCGGGGATGGGTTTCGCATGATCTGGAAAAAATATATGAAAACCTGCTGCTTGCGGTAAAGGCTGTGGTAGAAAATGCCGGTATCGAAAAGGATGATATCGCGGCAGTCGGAATCAGCAACCAGCGGGAAACGACAGCGGCATGGGAGGAAAGCGGAAAGCCGATTGCGCATGCCATTGTGTGGCAATGCTCCAGAGCAGAGAGCATTGTCGAACGATACCGGGACAGAAGTGATGAGGTATATGAAAAGACAGGGATTCCGTTATCCCCTTATTTTCCGGCAGGCAAAATGGCATGGCTGATGGAGCATTCCATTCAGCACAAAAACTATCATCTCGGTACTGTAGACAGCTGGCTCGTCTATCAGCTGACAAGGGGAAAGAGCTTTAAGACGGACTATTCCAATGCATCAAGAACCCAGCTCTTCAACCTTCACACGCTGCAGTGGGATGCGGGCCTTTGTGAGATGTTTGGAATTCCCATGGAAGCACTTCCGGAGGTATGCGACAGCAATGCATGCTTTGGTTATACGGATTTTGACGGATTTTTAAATCACGACGTTCCGATCCGCGGTGTCATGGGAGATTCCCACGCTGCACTGTACGGACAGGGCTGCCATGGCCCCGGAATGGTAAAGACCACTTATGGTACGGGCTCTTCCGTCATGATGAACATTGGAGAGACATTTCTGCAGAGCAGGACGGGTCTTGCCACGTCACTGGCATGGTGCATGGATGGCAGAATTCAGTATGTGCTGGAAGGAAATATCAACTACACGGGTGCGGTGATTTCCTGGCTGCAGAATGATATGCATCTGATCACGAATCCGGCAGAAGTAGAGGCAGCAGCATTTCGGGCCAATCCGGAAGATACGTCCGTACTGGTACCGGCATTTACGGGCTTGTCCGCACCATACTGGAAGGGAAGTGCAAAGGCCATGCTCTGCGGGATGACAAGGACGACAGGACAGGATGAAGTCATCAAAGCATCGTTGGAAAGCATTGCCTTTCAGATTGCGGATGTCTTAAAGGCCATGAAAGAAGACAGCAAAACCAGGATCACGGAACTTCGGGTAGACGGAGGGCCGACAAAAAACAGGTATCTGATGCAGTTTCAGAGCGATCTTGCAGAGACAGCCGTATGTGTGGCCGGAAATGAGGAGCTCTCTGCAATCGGAGCGGCTTATATGGCGGGTATAGCAGCGGGAATCTGCGATGAGAAGAAAGTCTTTGCAAACATGACATACAGGAAGTATCAAACAGAGATGCCGGATGCGATTCGCAAAAAAAAGATGGAAAACTGGAAATCGGCAGTTGAAATGGTGCTTCATTCATAGCACAATAGAGATAGGAGAAAAAAATGAAATTTTTTATTGATACAGCAGATGTGGAAGAAATTAAAAAAGCAAACGATATGGGTGTAATCAAAGGGGTTACGACCAATCCGTCTCTGATTGCAAAATCGGGAAGAGACTTTAAAGAGGTAATCAAAGAGATCAGTTCCATCGTAGACGGTCCCATCAGCGGAGAAGTGAAAGCAACCACCACAGATGCACAGACTATGATCCGGGAAGGCCGCGAGATTGCTTCCATTCATCAAAATATGGTAGTGAAAATTCCTATGACGGCAGAAGGCCTGAAAGCAGTCAAAGTACTGAGCGCGGAGGGGATTAAGACAAATGTGACGCTTGTATTTTCTGCAAATCAGGCATTGCTTGCAGCAGAGGCCGGTGCAGCCTATGTCTCTCCGTTTCTGGGCAGACTGGATGATATCAGCCAGCCCGGCATTGACCTGATAGAGACGATTGCCGAAATATTCCGGGTGTATGGATACGAGACGGAGATTATTGCGGCAAGCATCCGTAACCCGATTCATGTGACAGACTGTGCACTTGCAGGCGCTGATATTGCGACAGTCCCATATAAAGTGATACTTCAGATGCTGCAACACCCGTTGACGGAGGAAGGCATTGAAAAATTTAAGAAAGACTATCTGGATTCGATGAACGCCTGATCGAAGGAAAAGGAGAAGAAATGCTAAAAATCAAAAAAGTTACCGTTGAGTATACCGAAAATCCGGTCGGAATCGCAAAATCACCGAGATTTTCCTGGATGATTGACAGTGACCGTGAGAATGTAGTACAAAGATCCTATGAAATACAGATTTCCACAGACTCGGAATTTCGTAAGATTGTATTCTCAAAAAATGAGGACAGCGAAGCATCCCTGCATCACAAATATCCTGAGTTCAACATGAAGTCAGTGATGAAATATTACTGGCGTGTCAGGGTCAGGGACAACTATGGGGAAACGAGCGAATTCAGCGAGGCAGCAACTTTTGTTACTGCCTTTTTAAAAACGCAGGAATGGCAGGCGGAGTTTATTACAGCCGAAACAGAAGACGATGCGGACAATTCGAAGGGAACCTGTGTCAGAAACACCTTTAAAGTAAAGAAAGAGATAGAAGCCGCATATGTCTGCTGCACTGCACTGGGGCTTTACCAGTTATACATCAATGGGAGAAAAGTCGGAACGGATGAGATGACACCGGGATGGACATCCTACGACAAGCATCTGCTATATCAGATGTATGAGGTGACGGAATATATCGATCCGACGAAAGCAGAGCAGTGTATCGGTGCTTTGCTCGGCGCAGGTTTTTATAAAGGGAAAATGGGATTTCTGGAATTGAGGAATAACTATGGGACCAGAACAGCTTTTCTCGGACAGCTTATGTTATGCTATCGGGACGGAACGACTGAGATGGTAAAAACGGATGAAGAATGGCTCGGAGCAGATGCACCGATTCTGTTTTCGGAAATATACGATGGTGAGATTTACGATGCCCGAAAAGAGATCCCCGACTGGTGCAGTGTGCCGCAGCAAGAGGATGCTGCTGCAAAGAATCTATGGAGAAAAGTGGAAAAAATCCCATATGCTAAACAAGTGCTGTATGCGCAGTCCGGCTGTAAACCGGCCGAGATGATGAACGTTCCGGCGAAGCGCATATTCAAAACGCCGCAGGGAGATCTGGTGGTCGATTTCGGACAGAATATGGCGGGCTGGATACATGTGCGGATCCATGGAGCAGCAGCCGGAGAGAAAGTGGAATTTGCCTGCTTTGAAACACTTGACAAGGACGGCAATGTGTATCTGGACAATCTGCGCGGAGCAAAAGAAACCATTGTCTATTACTGTAAAGGAGCGGAGACGGAGGAATATCATCCACATTTTACTTATCAGGGATTTCGTTATGCAAAGGCCGTTTCCTATCCGGGCGAATTAAAAATGGAGGATGTGACGGCTTATGCCGTATATTCCAACATGGAACTGACCGGAAGCTTTTCCAGTTCCAATGCAGATCTAAATCAGCTGTGGTCGAATATTACCTGGGGACTTCGAAGCAATTTCCTGGATGTTCCGACCGATTGTCCGCAGCGAAATGAGCGTGTCGGATGGACCGGAGATGCTCAGATCTTCTGTAGAACAGCCAGCTATATTATGAATACCTATCTGTTTTTTGAAAAATGGCTGATCGATGTCAAAGCCGATCAGACCGATGAGGGGGGAGTTCCCCATGTGGTGCCGGATATTATTACGCCCGGTGTCAAAAAAGTAGACGACTGGCTTTTGAGTCAGGGTACGCATTCTGCCGCGGCATGGGCGGATGTAGCGGTACTGAATCCGTGGAACTTGTACCTGACTTTTGGGGATAAACAGATTCTCATCGATCAGTATGAGAGCATGAAAGCCTGGATTCTGTTCATGGAAAAGCACTCCGACGGGATGATCTGGAACTATAAGCTTCAGTTTGGTGACTGGGTGGCATTGGATGCACAGGAGGGAAGTTATTATGGTGCAACGCCCAATGACCTCACCTGTACGGCATACTATGCCTATTCGACAGGGATTTTTGCAAAAATTGCCGGAATCCTTGGAAAGGCAGAGGATGCGAGCTATTTTGAAAATCTGGAAAAACAGATCAAAGAAGGGTTTGCCGAACATTTCTTTGACCCAGAGACAAAAGGGATGAAAGTACAGACACAGACCGCGCATATCATCGCACTGTATTTTGACCTGACACCGGATGCATACAAGAAAAAGACGGTGGAAGAGTTACTGACGCTTTTGAAAAAAGAAAACGGACATCTGGTAACCGGATTTGTAGGAACGCCTTATTTCACGCATGCCTTAAGCCAGAACGGCCATTTAAAAGAAGCTTATGAGCTTCTGCTGAAAGATGATTTCCCTTCCTGGCTGTATCAGGTGAAGCAGGGGGCAACGACAGTGTGGGAGCACTGGGATGGGATGAAACCGGACGGAACCATGTGGAGCCCGGATATGAATTCCTTCAATCATTATGCATATGGCGCAATCGGGGAATGGATGTACCGGGTTATTGCGGGAATTGAGATCGATGAGAAATCGCCCGGTTATAAACATGTGATTTTCTATCCGAGACCGGGTGGAAATCTTACGAAGGCAGGCGGACAATATGAATCGGCCTATGGTACGGTCGGATGTGCATGGCAGCTGGAAAAGGATCTGCTGACCGTGACCTGCTCCGTTCCGGTCAACACGACGGCCGAGCTTCGGATGGATCATGTGGAATGTGTTGTCTCTTCGGGGGATGTGAAGTATGTTATAACAGATGGGACCTATACCGCCGAAACAGGATCGGGTCATTATACATGGAAGTTCCGTCTGGAAAAATCCGGCTGTTAAATGTGAAAAATTGGAGGTCTACGAAATTGAGCAAGATTTTAAAATACAGACAGAGAACGATAAAGAACCAGATACAGGTTGCAATTATCTTTATTTCCGTGACCTCCATGCTCATATTAGGCGCTTTTTTCTATACCATTTCAACGGATAAAATAGAACATAATTACAAAGAAGATTTTTATTACAATCTGAAAATATCGGATAATATCATAAATATCCAGTTTGACAATATGATCGAATTGATGCGGAATCTGCTGATCAATCACAGCTTTATGAATACGCTCTCGGATGCGCAGGATACGGAGGGAAATTACTTTTCTGCCGCGCAGATGAGAATCATTGAACCTGCCGTAAGTGAAATCACATTGCAGGCAGACATGGTTCAGGAAGTTCTGACAATCAGCAATGACGGCAAACTCTATATTCATTCCAAAAAGTCTGATATCTCCCAATATGCCTCCCTTTATACCGATAAAAGCTTTCTGGAGCAGGATTGGGCGAACAAGGCAAGAGAAAACAAAGGGAAAGAGGTTTTCTTCGGTAAGAATGCCCTGACGGGAGCAGATGACAGCATATCCATTGTAAAATGCATGATTGATACTTCGACAGGAAAAGAGGACGGTTTTGTCATTGTAAACGTGTCAAAAAAAATCTTTGATAAAGCTTTTGACAATCGGGGAAATTATGAGAGCAACTGCTTTATGCTGATTGATACAAACAATGCGAATCAAAGCATTTATTTCCGTGGCAATTCGGATTATCAGAAAGAAGTATATGAAGAGTTTTTGCAGACCGATGCGGACAATCAGCAGTATGTATTCTGTCAGAGAGACAGTTACCTTCCGGGGTGGACGATGGTTACTGCCGTTCAGAAAGCAGAATTGAATAAGCAGCGTAAGGAAATGGCATCCCTGATTGCGGGTCTGATTGTCCTTCTGGTTGCAGTAGGAGCTGTGGTCTCTTCCAGCATATCCAGACGTATTTATGGCCCGCTGGGAAAATTGGAAAAGACGATTCAGCAGGTGGAAGAGGGAAAACGTAATATTACGGAAGACTTCGATACCAGTGAGATCGGTGTATTAGGAACGAAATTTAAAGAGATGGTCAATCACAATCTGGTGCTGCACGAACGACTGCTCTATGCAGAAATCAAGCAAAGAGAGCAGGAACTCCATCTTCTTCAGGAACGTATCAATCCGCATTTCCTATACAATACACTGGATGCACTCTACTGCATGGCGGAGATACACGGTGTAGAAGATATCGCGAAAATGGTCGAGGCGCTGTCAGAAACCTTCCGTCTGAGCCTGAATAAAGGAAGCAATCTCATCTGTGTAAGAGATGAGATGGAACATATTAAAGCGTATATGACAATTGAGAATATGAGATTTAATAATCGATTCCAGCTTGAAATTCACATGGATGAAATACTGGATGTGAAGATCTTAAAGCTGATTCTGGAACCGTTTGTAGAGAATGCCATTATTCACGGACTGGAACCCAAAATGGGCGGGGGAAAGATCATTCTCACAGGGAAAAGAGAAGAGAATGGTACGATTTTATTTACGGTAAAGGATGACGGCGTCGGTGTGGAAGATATGAGCCTTCTGGAGAAGGGGTATGGAATTGTCAACGTAACGGAGAGGATACAGCTGTATTACGGAGAAGAATATGGTGTGACTTTTGCGTGTGAGCCCGGAGAAGGGGTAACTGTTTCAATCCGGATATCGGAATCAGGAATGCGGGGTTTAAGAAAAGATGAAACAAATAGTGATTTTTGACGATGAGTATTTAACGATTACCGGAATAAAAGTGATGCTGGAAAAAATAGGCGCAGATTATGCGGTCACAGGTTCTGCATGTGACGGCATCTCTGCGCTTAAAATCATTGATGAGGTAAAACCGGATCTTGTCATTACGGACATTCGCATGCCGGGGATGAGCGGCCTCGAATTGATTGAAAAAGTAAAACCGGACTATCCGGATATGATTTTTGTGCTGATCAGCGGATTCAAGGAATTTGAGTATGCAAGGGTGGGACTTGAACTTGGCGTTCTGGACTATATAGACAAGCCGATCACACGTGAGAAACTGCAGAAATTAATCGGAAAGGTGGATCTGGAACTGAATCGGAAGAAAACAGATTCCTCAACGGCCAAAAGGAAAAGTGCAGAGCGTGCACTGCGGCTTTCTCTGGATACACTGATCGAGAAGATCAATGACAGTGATGACAGTGACTGGAAAGAGGAGATAGAACGGAGCTTAAGTCTTTTGAAACAGAGCGGTCTGGATCTGGATGATTACAAGACTGAGTGTTTCCGGTTTGCGGTTACGGCGACCGAGATATTTTATGAAAAATGGAAGCAGTATGAGAAAACATATAAAGCTCCGCTGTTCCGTAATCTCGAACAGATGAAGAGTTTTCAGGAAGTGGATGAATACGTGTACGTCATATTTGGATCTATGTTTGAAAAAATTGCAGTCCGAAAGATAGGATGTTCACATCGGGTCATCTCAGAGATACTGAATTATATTAATGAAAATTACAGCAATGATTTCGGACTCAATGAAATGGCTGAAATGGTTGGAATGAACCATACTTATCTGAGCATTCTGTTTAAAGATCAGGTGGGAGAGTCTTTCATAAAATATCTGACAAAAGTGCGGATGGAACACGCAAGAGAGCTGCTTCTTAAGGGCTATAAAGTAAAAGATGTCAGCGAAATGGTGGGATATTCTAATTACAGATACTTCTGTAACATCTTCAAACGGGAAGAGGGGGTTACCCCGATGGAGTACAAGGGAAATACCAGAAAAAAATAGAACAGAGAGGTATACTTTTTCTCATACCCAAAAAAAGCGTACATAATCAAAAAAATTGCTGACTTTCATTTTGAAGGTAGGATGTTAAAATGAAAGTATCAAAAATAATTGATACATTTAAGGAGGGTTTTACATGAAAAAGAAAGTATTATCTCTTGTATTAACGACAGCAATGCTGGTAACCATGGTGGCTGGCTGTGGAAACAGTACGGGGGACAACACAGGGAATGCCGGAGGTTCATCCGAGGCATCAACAGATACTGCAGGAGGGGCAACTGCAGATAAGGATTTCAAGATCCTTTCTATCTGGGCGGAAGACAGTACCGAAGGAAAGATCATTACAGAACTGACGGAGAAGTATATTGAAGAAGTAAATCCAAATTTCTCCTATGAGTATGAATATGTGGCATCATCCGATCTGAGTACGAAGATCTCTACCCTGATCGCATCCGATGACCTGCCGGATCTGTTTGTATATTCTGCCGGCGCACCGCTTCAGGAACTGATTGCATCTGACAAAGTTGTTGATATATCACAGGCACTGGATGAACTGGGAGTCGGCGATACCATTGTGGACGGAGCAAAAAGCTCGCTGTTGTCCTTATCGAATACAGACGACCTCTATGATCTTCCATTTGGTATGAATATTGAAGGATTCTGGTATAACAAAGCTGTCTTCGAAAAGGCAGGAGTGGAAGTTCCGACAACCTGGGATGATTTCCTCAGTGTATGTGATACATTGGAAAGTCAGGGAATTCAGCCGATTGCAACAGGCGGCGCGGACAAATGGCCTACCACACGTCTTGTAAATGCATACACGTATCGTTCGTTAGGCGCAGATGCGGTTAAGAAAGCAAGCCAGGGGGATGCTTCGTTTACCGATTCCGGCTATGTGGCAGCAGCGCAGATGATCGCGGATATGGCACAGAAGGGCTACTTTGGAGACGGAGCGACAACCGTTGATAATACGACGGCAGAAGGCATGCTGTTAAACGGGGAATGTGCAATGCTCTACGACGGCAGCTGGCTCTCCTCTTCCATCACAAGTACGGAAACGAATCCGTCCGGCGAAGACAATATCGGCTTCATGGGTGTTCCGATTGTTGATGAATCCGTCAGCTCAGCCGATGAATTACCGACAAACTGTGGAAATGTATTATGCTTATCAAAATCAAAATATGACGATACCACGGCAGACTGGTTAAAATACTTTGTATCAAATGTAGGCGATTATGCAATGACAAATTACCAGACAATCAAGGGTTATACCTATACAGCCGATGACAGCAATTTAAGTGCAACACTTCAGACCGTTGTAGATGCAGTGAATACCGCAAAATCTTCCACAGCATGGTGGGAAGCTTATATGAATGATGAGACAAAGGCGACCGCACAGGATAATATCCAGTCCGTACTAAACGGTGATATGGACGGCCAGGCTTACTGTGAATCCATTCAGGAGGCTTATGATCTGAGTAAATAGTAATTTGTGACACATCAATAATCAGCAAACAGTAAATGGAATAAGGGTATTGAAAGTGGTAAAAAGTTGTTCCAAGCACTTTTAATGCCCTTATTTTATAAACAGAAGGGACCAATATGAAAAAAGTTTTAGGAAATAAAAAGGCAATTGCATTGTTTGTAGGGCCTGGTTTGGTTTTATATGTGGGATTAGTTATCATACCAGTTATCTGGTCACTCTTCTATTCATTGTACTCAGGAACACCAGGTCTAAATTGGAAATTCAGCGGTATCAGTAATTATCAGAAGTTATTTTTAGATTCAAAATTCAAAGCGTCCTTAATTGTTACGTTGAAATATATCGCCATGACGATGATGGGTCAGGTTGTCATTGGACTTGCGCTGGCGTTGATGTATAGATTCTGGCTGAAAAAATTCAAAAACTTAATCCGAACCATTACGTTTTTTCCAGTTGTTTTACCGATTGTGGCAGTCGGACAGTTATTTCGCAAAATATATGAGATTCAGCCAAACTATGGATTACTGAACAGTTTGCTGGATTCCATCGGAATGAAAGACATGGTGCAGGCCTGGATCGGGCAGGCATCCACAGCGCTTGGAAGCTTAAGCGTCATGGATGTCTGGGTATCCATCGGATTTTACGCGGTAATATTTTACGGCGGGCTGCTCGACATATCCGATGATGTCATAGAGGCTGCAAAAATAGATGGAGCAAGTTCCTGGAAGATGTTTCAGTGCGTGCTGTTTCCATTGCTCCGCCCAATCACCATCACCTGTCTTGTCTTTAGTTTTGCCGGAACAGTCAAGATGTTTGAATCGGCAATCGCTTTGACGAACGGCGGACCTGGAAATGCCACAACATCGCTTTCCATGTATATGTATAATGTCGCATTTGAATATCACAATTACGGATATGGAAGTGCAATCGCAATTGTCATATTCCTGATTTGTATACTTGGCACCCAGATGATCAAAAGATTTGATGTGAAGGAGATGTAAAAATGAAAAAGACAGGAAAAAAATTTTATGGTGTAATTAAAAAAATAATCATTGCCCTGGTGGTGCTCATTGATGCATATCCGATTTTCTGGCTCCTGACCTCGGCACTGAAAAAATCTTCAGAATTTGTAGTAAAACCATCCTTTTCCCTGCCGGACGGATTCTATTTCGGCAATTTTGTAAAAGCGTGGACAAAAGGAAATATGGGACTTTATTTTAAAAACAGTATTACCTACACAGCCCTGGCACTCATATTCATTGTGATCATAAGTATGACTGTGGGATTTGCCGTGACCAAGATGGAATGGAAAGGAAAGAAGTTCTTCGCCAATTTTTTCCTCTTGGGTCTGATGGTTCCGGTCGCAACAGCACTGCTGCCGTTATTCCGCATCTATAGCCAGTTTAATTTACTCAATACCAGAACATGTCTGGTTTTAACCTATATCGCATTCGGATTATCGTTATCCATTTTTCTGGTTACCGGCTATATGAGATCTTTATCCAATGAAATTCTGGAGGCCAGTGTCATCGACGGCTGCGGTATTTTTACGATGATGTACCACATTGTGCTGCCGCTCATGAAAAATGCAGCAGTCACCGTACTGGTATTGCAGTTCTTCTATAAGTGGAATGATCTGTTATTCTCTATGACGTTTGTAAGTAATAAGAATCTAAAGACGATTCAGACCGGACTTCTGTATTTTCAGGATGAATTCGGGACCAAGGACTGGGGTGCAATCTTTGCATCGATCTCAATCAGTGTATTGCCGATGCTTGTAATCTATCTGATTCTAAACAAGACGGTAATCGAAGGGATGACAAATGGTGCTGTAAAGGGTTAAACAGAATCTGAACATGAACAGGCAACAGGAAAGGAAGCAAAAAAATGTTAACTGATACCAGAAAGTCTCAATATGCAAAGGTAAATGCTCCGGAATACCGTGCAGTGGAATGGACCAGCGGCTTTTGGAAAGAAACAGTAGATGCATGTGCAAATCATATGGTCCCGCAGTTACAGAAAATGTTTGAAGCCAAAGAGATCAGTCATGTGGTTGAAAACTTCCGTATCTGTGCAGGAGAAGCCGAGGGTGATTTTGACGGTACCGTATTTGGCGATGGAGATTTTTATAAATGGATGGAGTCTGAACTGTATTCTGCAGCGCAGCTGAAAGATGAAAAACGTTTTGAAACAGTGGAGAAGTACATCACACTGATCGGGAAAGCGCAGCAGGAAGACGGCTATATCTCTACGAAGCAGATCATTGAATCCGCAGGCGGAAGCGGAGAAAGAATGCGTGATATCAACGAATTTGAAGTATATAACATGGGACATTTGTTTACCTCCGCCTGTTTATATAAACGGGTGACCGGAAAAGACAGTTTTCTTGTGATAGCCGAAAAGGCTGCGAACTATCTTCAGAAAATGTATGAGGAAGCAGAAAAGAAAGGTGATGTCCAGACGGCTGTCTGCCCATCCCACTACATGGGTTTAATTGAAATGTATCGGACTACAGGTGAGGAAAAGTACCTCAAACTTGCCGGGAAGGCAGTGCTGCTGCGCGATTCGGTAAAAGAAGGTCTCGATGACAATCAGGACCGCATTCCGCTTAAACAGCATGAAAAGATTATCGGTCATGCAGTAAGAGCGACGTATCTGTACGCAGGCGTTGCCGATTTGTATGCAGAACAGGGCGATAAAGATTATCTTACCATGCTCCGAAAAGTATGGCGAAATATGATGGATACGAAGATCTATCTGACAGGTGGTCTGGGCGCATTATATAATGGAACGTCACCGTATGGAAATTTCTTTGTCGATCAGAAGATTCATCAGGCGTTTGGCTATGAGTACCAACTGCCCAATATAACGGCATACAATGAGACCTGTGCCTCCATCGGGTTGGTGATGTGGGCGTACCGAATGTTTCTCATCGAGCCGAAGGCAGAATATATGGACGTTTTAGAGCGGGCGATGCTGAATGTAAATCTTGCGGCGGTGTCGCTGGATGGAAAGAAATATTTCTATGAAAATATGTTGAGACGTGCTAAAAAGCTGGAGTACGAGCTTGTGTGGCCGCTGACCAGATCAGAATATATATTAAGCTACTGCTGTCCGCCAAATCTTGCCAGAGCGATCATGGAATCCAAAGAATATGCATTCACAATGACACGGGATGCAGTCTATACCGGAATGTATGGTGAGAATCAGGCGAACTTGAAGCTCGAAAACGGCGCGGAATTTACAATGGAAGAAAAGACGGAGTATCCGTATGACGGAAACATCTGTTTTCAGATTTCTCACGTGAAAAAAGATGTTCCGATCACATTGAAGCTGCGCATACCGGGATGGGCGGAACATGCTGTCATTCACGTGAATGGAACGACGGTTCAGCTGGGAAGAGATGCAGCCGGAACGTATCAGGATGTCTGCCTGCAGCAGTTGGATAACGCAGAGGTCCTATTAAAGCTGGATATGCCGGTCCGATATACGGTTGCGAATCCGATGGTAGAGGAAGATAGTAATCAGATTGCGGTAGAGAGAGGACCTCTGGTCTATTGTATGGAGACGCCGGATTGCAGTACAGAGACGCTGGATGATCTCTATCTGGACCCGGATCAGACATTTACGACCGGAGAAATGAGTATCTGCGGAAGAAAAATCGGTATCCTGGAAGGGGAAGCCAGCAAAGTCATGCGTGAGGACTATGACCCATCGGCGCTCTATCAGACATTCCGGAAAACAAAGCGTGAGGACATTGCAGTCCGGATGATTCCCTATTTTGCATGGGATAACCGGGGGATGGGAGAAATGCGGATCTGGATGCCATATCTTCAAAAATAGAAGCATGCATGCGAATCGTACAGTTCAGGAGTGGATATTGGAGGCTGACAATGGAGGAATTAAAGAAAAAGGCAGAAGCATTATACGGATATCCCATGCCGGATAAAGAGATGGTTGATTTGCTTTTGGAGAAAGAAGTATCAGGTTATGATGGGAAAATCATTGTGTTGGATGACGATCCGACCGGTGTGCAGACCGTACAGGATGTATCGGTATACACGGATTGGAGTGTAGACAGTATTCGAAAAGGATTTGAAGAGAAAAACCGGTTATTCTTTCTTTTGACAAATTCCAGAGGATTTACCGTCTCGCAGACAACAAAAGCCCATAAGGAAATTGCAGAAAATGTAGACCGGGTGGCAAAAGAGCAGGGCCGGAATTATCTGATGATCAGCAGAAGTGATTCTACCTTAAGAGGACATTATCCGCTGGAAACAGAAGTGCTTCGGGAGTGCCTTGAAGCGAGAAATGACTGGATGATGGATGGAGAGATTCTCTGCCCGTTTTTCAAAGAAGGCGGCCGCTTTACACTTGACAATATACATTATGTCAAATATGGAGAAGAACTTGTGCCGGCTGGACAGACGGAATTCGCTGGGGATGAGACCTTTGGTTATAGGAGCAGCAACCTGTGCGAATATGTGGAAGAAAAGACAAAAGGAGCATTTCATAAGGAAGATTGTATCTGTATCACACTTGAGATGCTGCGAACGATGGAAATCAGCGCAATCGAAAACCTGTTGTTCAGCGTGAAGGGATTTCATAAAATAATTGTAAATGCGATTGATTCCGTAGATGTGAAAATATTCTGTATTGCGCTTTACCGTGCAATGGCAAAAGGAAAGCATTATCTGATTCGCTGTGCGGCAGCTTTGGTAAAGGAAATCGGTCAGATACCGGATCATCCACTGCTTGCCAGGACAGAGATGGTGCGGGATAAAAAGGCAGCAGGTGGGATCATTGTTGTCGGAAGTCATACAAAGAAGACGACCGCCCAGCTGGAAGAACTGAAAAAAATAAACGAAATCTGTTTTATTGAAATGAATTCGGATCTGGTACTGGAAGGCAATGAACTGGACAAAGAAACAGAACGGATTCTTCAGGAAGAGGAAAGACTGATACAGGATGGAACCACCGTATGCGTTTCAACAAAACGGACACTTTTGAAGCTGGAAAATGATACCCCGGAAGAGGCATTGGTGCGTTCGGTGAAAATCAGTGACGCTTTAAAAGACTGCGTCGGGAAATTAAAAGTAACGCCCTCGTTCGTGGTAGCCAAAGGAGGTATTACATCCAGTGATGTGGGAATCAAAGCACTCCGGGTGAAAAAGGCAAAGGTATTAGGGCAGATTCAGCCGGGGATTCCGGTATGGCAGACCGGTGAAGAGAGCTTGTTCCCGGGAATTCCGTATATTATTTTTCCCGGAAATGTCGGAAATGCGGATACATTAAAGAAGGCAGTGGAAATTCTGTTATAGAAAGGCATGGTAGATAAAATGAAAGTCGGGTTAATATACACAAGTACAACGCCGGAACTGATTGAATTGGTAGAACAGGAAGTAAAAAAGCAGCTTGGTGAGGATGTAGAGTTTTACAGTCTTGAGGATCCGTCTATTCTGGCAGAAGCCAGGGATGCCGGATATGTGACAACCGATGCGGCAGCCAGATTGATATCCATGTATATGAATGCCGTTCGTAAGGGCTGTACGGCAATGCTCAATCTCTGCTCCTCGGTTGGAGAGGTGGCAGACAGTGCGCAGACAGTTGCAGCTTACATTGGTGTCCCGATCGTGCGGATTGATGAGGAAATGTGCCGGGAAGCGGTCAGAAAAGGAACAAAAATCGGTGTTATGGCCACACTTTCCACAACATTGGAGCCGACCAAGAATACAATTAAACGTATGAGTCGTGAATGCGGAAAACCGGTAGAACTGATTGACTGTCTGGTGGACGGCGCATTTGGGCTGAATCAGGAAGCATTTCAGGAAAAGATGAAAGAATACGCCGGGAAGATTGCAAACGATGTTGACGTCATCGTTTTTGCACAGGGAAGTATGGCTTATTGTGAACAGTATATTGCAGATACGTATGATAAGATTGTTCTTTCAAGTCCAAGATTCGGAGCAGAGGCATTGAAAAAGGCACTGATCAAAAAAGGCAGCTTTTAGGAGGCAGATAGGGAGTGCGGATATGGAAAAGAATGGAATCGCAAACAAGAAAAAATCTGTGGTAGACAAAGTAATGGATGGCATCATTAACGACATTATTGAGGGACATACAGCTCCCGGGGAAAAACTTCCGACAGAAATGGAACTGTGTAAAAAATATAGTGCTGGAAGAAATTCTGTTCGTGAGGCAATCAAAAAGCTGGAAGCAAATGGTGTGGTTTATATTAAACGGGCGGATGGAACGTTTGTGAGTGAAACTTATAATCAGAAGTTACTTGATCCCATGCTGTACAGTGTCATTCTTCAAAAAAACAGCTGGTATGATTTTGTGGAGTTACGGTCCGTAATAGATATTGGTACGATGGAAGTGATTATTCATGCAATGAAGCCGGATGACAATCTGAATGAGTTAAAAAAGCTTCTCCTTAAAATGGAAGTTGAAATATACGAAGATGTGCCTTCCGTGGATAAGATTATGCAGTACGATGCGATGTTTCATGCCGCGCTTGCGGGAAAAACAAATAATCCACAGCTTGTTACGATTACAGATTATATTACACGGATTACCATTCCGTCCAGAAAAAAGGCAATCATGCAAATTATTGAAAGAGGCGCTTTGCAGGAGTTCATACAGTTACATAGACAGATGCTGGAGGTGGTGGAAAAACGCCAGATCGAGAAAGTGGTTCAGACTGTGTTAGACCATTATGTTTACTGGAGCGGCAAAGCAGAATAGTGTGATAGGAGGAGTTCCAATGAAAAAAATCATGATCTCAGTTGCACCTGTTGCGGCAACTGATACAGTTATTGATCCGAGAGCAATTGCGGATGATGTCATTCAATGCTATCGGAATGGAGCATCCATGGTACATCTTCATGTACGGGATTCCCACGGAAATCTTACCCCGGATATGACCTTACTGAAAGAAACCGTGGATTACATTCGTAAGGATTGCGATATCGTAATAGAGATTTCGACCGGAGGTGTTTCGGGACTTACCATTGAGGAGAGGTGCCAGCCCTGCTACGCTCCTTATGTGGAAGCGACGAGTCTGAATGTGGGTTCCGTAAATCTGGGAGAGGCAGTGTATCAGAATCCAATCCGGGATGTACGTTATTGTGTGCAGCAGATTATAGAGAATAAGAAACGCCCGGAGATTGAGGTCTTTGAGCTTGGCATGATTCATACGGCCCGGGAACTGGATGAACAGTTTCATTTCATCAAACCGATTTTATTTGCACTGGTCTTTGGGCATGGCGGGGAAATGCCTGCAACAGTTTCCGCATTAAAACATATGGTTTCCTATCTGGGCGAATGCTTTCAGGAACAGGATCAGGTGCTTTGGGGCTATACGCAGACACATCGGAAAGATTGGGAGATGATGAAAACTGCGCTTGATATGGGAGCCAGCAGTCTGAGAGTTGGATTTGAAGATTCGGATTATATTGCTCCGGATGTTCGGGTAAAGAAAAATCATGAACTGATTGCTGAAATAAGCCGCATAGTCAGAGAAAAGGGAATGGAACCGATGACGCCGGATGAAGCCCGAAACATGATGCAGATTCCTCCGCTCAAGGTAACAAATTGACGTTTCTTCGTATAGCGTCTTGCAGAATGAAATTCAGGTGCATATTCTAAAAAAGAAGATGCATAATGACTTTAGAGAAGAAGTGTGGAAAATGGATGGACAAGTCATTTTCCACACTTCTTTTCGTTATACCATAGGAAAAATTTGTTTTTTGTCTTATACTATACAGGAAAGACGGAACAGAAAGAACAGGAGGAAAAACAGGATGAAATTTAGCAATGGATGCTGGCTGCAAAAAGAAGGATGCGCGTGCTTTTCACCGGCAGAAGTATATGATAGCAGAATAGAAAAGGACAGAGTGGTACTCTGTCTGCCAACACATAAGATTGTTCACAGAGGAGATACCCTGGGCGGAGTGAATCTGACAGTTGAGATTACGACACCTGCGCGGGAAGTTATCAGGGTGAAGGCATATCACTATAAAGGTACCGTCCGCAACACGCCGGAAATCGAATTAAATCTTTCGGAGAATCACACAATCGATGCGACAGAAAACGAGACAGAGATCTGTATCCGCAGTGGAAATGCAGAACTTTTGATCCATAAAAAGGACTGGAGTATGACTTATTACGGAAATGGGAAAAAGTGCTGTGTGAGTGCCACACGTGACCTGGCCTATCTGAAAACGGATTGGAAGGGTGAGGCTTATGTCAAAAGCAGTGATACGGATGCCTATATGCGACAACAGCTGTCCATTGGTGTCGGAGAGCTGATTTACGGCATGGGTGAACGGTTTACCGCATTTGTCAAAAACGGACAGACGGTGGATATCTGGAATGAGGACGGCGGAACTTCGACGAGTCAGTCCTATAAAAATATTCCATTCTATTTATCAAACAAAGGATACGGTGTGTATGTAAATCACTCGGATCAGGTATCATTTGAGGTGGCATCGGATTCTGTAAATAAAGTGGCATTCTCCGTGCCCGGAGAGAATCTTGATTATTTCTTTCTAAATGGTCCATCCATGAAGGAAGTAATTATGCGCTACACAGATCTGACCGGAAAACCGGCCCTTCCGCCGGCATGGACGATGGGACTGTGGCTGTCGACGTCATTCACAACCAATTATGATGAAAAGACAGTGATGAGCTTTATTGATGGCATGCTGGACCGGAATATTCCGTTGAAAGTATTTCATTTTGACTGTTTCTGGATGAAGGGGTTTCACTGGTCTGACTTTACCTGGGATTCCAGTGTGTTCCAGGACCCGAAGGGAATGCTTGCCAGAATCCGGCAAAAGGGTTTGAAAGTCTGCGTCTGGATCAATTCCTATATCGGGCAGGAATCCGCTCTTTTTGACGAGGGAATGGAAAACGATTACTTTTTAAAGCGTCCGGATGGCTCGGTCTGGCAGTGGGATATGTGGCAGCCGGGAATGGCGATCGTCGATTTTACGAATCCGGCAGCCTGTAAATGGTTCCAGGACAAACTGGAAGCGCTGCTTGATATGGGGGTCGATTGCTTTAAGACGGATTTTGGAGAGCGGATTCCGACAGACTGTGTTTATTCCAATGGGATGGACCCTGTAAAAATGCATAATTATTATACGTATTTGTATAATAAAACCGTTTTTGAACTGCTGGAGCGGAAAAAGGGAAAGGGAGAAGCTGTCTTATTTGCACGTTCTGCAACGGTTGGCGGACAGAAGTTCCCGGTACACTGGGGCGGTGACTGCAGCTCTAACTATGAATCCATGGAAGAGAGCCTGCGCGGTGGACTTTCACTTCAGATGTCCGGATTTGGCTTCTGGAGCCATGATATCGGAGGCTTTGAAAGCACGTCGACACCGGATGTTTATAAACGCTGGTGTGCGTTTGGGTTGCTGTCCTCACACAGCAGATTGCACGGAAGCACTTCCTACCGTGTGCCATGGGCTTACGACGAGGAAGCGGTGGATGTCCTCCGGTTCTTTACACAGTGGAAGGCAAGGCTGATGCCATATCTGTGGAAAACCGCAATCACGGCGCATAAAGAGGGAATTCCATCGATGCGTGCAATGGTTCTGGAATTTACAGAGGATAAGATGTGCGGTTACCTCGACAAGCAGTATATGCTGGGGGACAGTTTGCTGGTGGCACCGATCTTCAATGAGGATGGGATAGGAGAATACTATCTGCCTAAAGCGGAAGGCTGCTGGACAAATTTCTTTACCGGAGAACGACAGCAGGGAGGAAGCTGGTATTCGGGAAAATATGGTTATCTCGATGTGCCGCTCATGGTAAGGCCAAATTCGGTAATCGCGATTGGTGCAAAAGAGGATGGGCCGGAGTACGACTATGCAGATCAGGTGACTTTTCATGTTTATGAATTAAATAAAACAGCATCAACGGTTGTCTATGATCTGGACGGAAGACAGGTGGCAGCTATTACGCTTAAGAATCAAGCAGATGTGATTGAAATTGATACGGATTGTGGAAAACCATTTACAATTGAGCTGCATCATGTGGATATTGAGCGCGCGGAAGGTGCGGATGTTTCTGCTTATTCGGACAAAGTGGTACTGAGTAACTGTAAAAAGCATATTTCCTGTAAGGTGATGGGGAGTTGACAGCAAAATGAAGGTGGCAGAAGGTGAGAAAAGTATGCAGCGAAACGAGATGAATGAAAAGATAGAGCGTCTGTTGTGTGAACTTACGCTGGAAGAAAAAATCAGTATGATTCATGGAGCAAGATTATTTGAGACTTCCGGGGTGGAACGGCTCCATATTCCACCGTTAAAGATGTCGGATGGACCAATGGGAGTTCGACGAGAATTTCACCGTGCTGAGTGGATACCGGTTGGAACACCTGTCGATTTTGTTACGTATTGTCCAAGTAACAGTGCGCTTGCAATGACCTGGAACAGGGAACTTGCTAAAAAAACAGGGCAGGTTCTGGGAGAAGAGGCACGAGGACGCGGAAAGGATGTGATTCTGGCTCCAGGAATCAATATCAAACGTCTGTCGGTCTGCGGCAGGAATTTTGAATATATTAGTGAAGATCCATACCTGGTTTCACAGCTGGTAGTACCTCTGATTCAGGGGATTGAGACCGCAGATGTCGCAGCGTGTGTGAAACACTTTGCACTGAATAATCAGGAAACAGAGCGGCTTTGGGTGAATGTGGAAGTTGACGAACGGGCATTGCGCGAGATTTACCTCCCGGGGTTCGAGGCAGCAGTCAAAGAAGCTGCTGTGAAGTCACTGATGGGTGCTTACAATTTGCTGCGTGGGGAACATTGCTGCCACAGTCAGTTTTTGCTTGGACAGATTCTCCGGACAGAATGGAATTACGATGGAATGATCGTATCCGACTGGGGTGCTGTGCACGATACGAAAGAGGCAGCACTCAGCCCTCTGGATATCGAAATGTCTGTAACACCTGATTTTGACGACTATCATATGGCGCATCCGCTGCTCAATGCCATAGAAAAAGGGGAAATCGCGCAGGCAGAAGTAGATAAGAAAATCCGAAATATTTTACGGCTGATGTTCCGGTTAAACATGATTGATGTGGTGCTGGAACTTTCCGGACAGAATCAAAATCAGATCTGTGCAGTTCCAGATCCAACACGGAAAAAAGGCAGTTACAATACACCGGAGCATAGGAAGGCAGTCCTTGAGGCGGCGAGAGAGTCAATTGTATTATTAAAAAATGAAGAGAAAAGACTGCCGCTGCAGGAGCAGAAGGTAAGGAAGTTATTGGTCATCGGGCAGAATGCAGTTACACATCATGCTTTAGGCGGAGGAAGTGCGGAAATCAAGGCGCTGTATGAGATATCTCCGTTGCTTGGAATCACAGAGCTGCTGGGCGGAAATTGTGAGGTTTCCTATGTGCCGGGATATGATATACCGCCAAAAGAAGAGTCGGAAAGAAACTGGCAGGAGGACAGCCTGGAAGGCGGTAAGCCGAAAACAGATACGCAGCAGCAGGGTGGATGGAGAGACACGGAAGAACACGAGACAGATAACTCTAAAAGACTGCGGGAAGAGGCGGTTCGTCTGGCAGGACAATACGATGATGTTATCTTCATAGGAGGCCTGAATCATGATCAGGACACCGAGGAATTTGACAGAGAGAATATGACGCTTCCGTATGGACAGGACAGACTGATTGAGGAGCTTTTGAATGTAAACAAAGAGATGATTATTGTCATGATGGCGGGAAGCCCGGTTTCCATGACCAGATGGCTGGATAAGGCCAAAGCATTGGTGTGGATCAGCTATTGTGGAATGGAAGGTGGTACGGCACTCGCTGAAATCCTGTTTGGAAACGTGAATCCATCCGGTAAATTGGCAGAGACACTGCCGGTTCGAATGGAGGAAACCAGCTTTCAGAGTCCATTGGAGTACCCTGGAACAGAATTGGATGCAGAAGAGGCAGAACGCATGCAGGCGAAGCTGACAGAAAGATACGAAGAGGGAATCTTTGTAGGATACCGGTATTACGAAAAGTATCAGATACCGGTGCAGTTTTGTTTTGGACATGGATTGTCTTATACGGATTTCCACTATCATCGTATGTCTTCGGAGTGGGAGGTCTCGGAAACGGGTGAAAAAGTACTCGTTGTGAAACTTCAGGTACAAAATGAAGGCAGCCGGGAAGGGAAAGAAATCATACAGCTCTATCTTGGAGAAAAGAATGTCTCGCAAGAAAATGCGGTTAAAGAACTGAAAGGATTTGAAAAAGTTCTTTTACAGCCAAAAGAACAAAAAGAAATTATATTTCGATTAAAGAAGAAAGATTTTATGCATTATGATCCCGTCATTGGCGGATGGTTGGCACAGGAAGGAACGTACGTGGTTCGTGTCGGACGTTCGTTGGTGGATATCCGGTGTGAGACAGAAGTTGTACTATAAAACAGAATCTGTGCTATAAAAAGCCGAACCTGTACTACAAAAGAAAAACAAAATGGATATTAGTGTTTACAAATATGCTTCGTATATGTTTGTGATGTCCTGAAGTAGATCGCTATCGAAGGAATAAATGATATTGTTTATTCCAAGTATGTTGGACGTCAAATGAAATTGTATTGTGGAATCGCCGGTAATTATCTCTATCGTTAGACCGCCATCGATGTCACTTTCCTGTTTGGATGTTTGCGTCAAAGACAACGAGCTTAATAAATGATATAGTTTATCGATATCCTCCCTGTTATCTATTTTTATGCCGGTATCGTTTGGATAAATCATGATTTCGGTTGTCTTTTCCTGTATCTGCGAGGTGAATATTGTGGATGAGGATATCGTAGCGTCCGGTTTTGAATGACCCAAAGTGCATCCGGTGACAGCGCAGGTAAAGAATAGCAGTACAAATAAGATCCATTTTTTTTCGTTCAATCTGCGTTCCTCCAGACAGATAGATTTTAATCTTTATTGAAGCGTAAGCGGATTGTTATTCGCTTATTTTAACTGAATAGGGATAGAAATCATGTTTACAAACACCACGAAGGGTGTTATATTAGAGTTAGAAAAGGAACAATCGCCCATAGGGGGATTGACCAGTTTAGATTAGAAATTCCACCCGTTACCGGTCAAAGTATTAGGGTGGTTTTTCTATGTATGGCTACTTACAAAATGTAAAAACGAATGTAAGCAGTGCCAAAAGGAAAAGACCAAAGGTCATTAAATCCTTGAAATCAAAACGATTTTTCATAGGCATCACCCCCATTCTATAAGAATGAGGTCAACACACCCTGCAACACGATTGTTCCTTAGGATCATCTTAGCAGATTCGTTTGACTGTTACAACTTGTAATCTGTTGAGCTTCAAGCAAAATGGTTATAAAAAATAGATATTCGGTAAGTATTAAAGTGTAATGTGATTATTTGCCTGACAAGTCAATGTTGGGGAAAATAAATGCATTACACTTTTTAATTTACATAAATTGAATCTCACCTTGTACTCTGTTGTGACGTTATGTATTAATGCATCAAGGCGACAGGGTTTAACCTGTGACCTTCTGCATCTGGAACGGGGACATAGAATTGGTCATGAGAAGCCGGTGTTTCTAGAGCGCCAAAGCGCCCTGAAGCCTGTAAAAGCAAAGGAATTTTTCAAACCAATGGATGTAATTCTGATCATCATTTGTTTATGTTAGCAAAATCTTTCTGAAATTGAATAAATAAAGTATATTAAAATACAATAAAGTTAAACAAATAGAAAAAATAAATTGACTAATATGATATTTTGATATATATTGATGCTGTGAAGGAGAACTTGTTAATGAGATATTATCAATTCTAATATTGCCAGATAAGGAGGATTCAGATGAAGTTAAATCATGAAATATATAAATCGAATGATGCAAAACATGAAATTATTTGTATGTATGACGAATTTGTTAAAAAATATGAATTTGTAAGAAGCATTCTAATTAAAACCTTTCGAGGGCAAACTCACGTATTGGTATGCGGAGAGGAAAAAAATCCGCCATTGATCCTGCTCCATGGTTCCGGGATGAATTCTTCCATGTGGCTTGGAGGACTTCAGGAATACGCAAAATATTTTCGAGTGTATGCGATCGATATACCAGGAGAGCCAGGAAAGAGCTTTCCCACTCAAATGTCACTTGCCGATACTTCTTATGCAGACTGGTTACATGAAGTGCTGACAAAATTAAATGTCAGAAAAGCGAATGTTGTCGGAATATCACTAGGTGGATGGATGGCTCTGAATTTTGCAATCAAATATCCAGAAGATGTAAATAGACTTGTTCTTATATCGCCTTCCGGAATTGGAAAGCAAAAAGTATCTTTTCTATTCTATGCCATACTCTATGGGTTGATGGGGGAGAAAGGAGTAGAAAAACTAATAAGCAAGATAAATGGAGGAAAACAACTCCTTCCCAATATGTTACGTTATCAAAAGTGCATTCGCAATGGATTCCAATATAGAACAGGAAAAATACCGATATTTCGCGATGAAGAGATCCAGAATCTGGCAGTACCCTGTAGTGTTATCGTTGGAGAAAAGGATATCATGCTTTCTTCGCATGACACGATTCAGAGAATGAAAAAACTGCTGCCTGCAGCACAAATGAACTGTCTGGAAGGAGAAGGACATGCACTTGTAAATGTCACGAAGGAAGTGTGTACTTTTCTGCTTTAAAACAGTAAAGGTCAGGAGGCTTCGAATGGAAATCACACTTCGTAAGCTCAGACACTGCGGTGCTTCTATAGCTGCTAAAAATAAAATACAAAAAAACCGGAATCCCTTATAAATAAAGGATTCCGGCGCCCCTGCCAAGGAATCGATGCGACAAGATTTGAACTTGCGACCTCTGCGTCCCGAACGCAGCGCTCTACCAAGCTGAGCCACGCATCGAAAAAGAATAAATCAAATCGTGCTCAACTATACTAGCATAAATAAATTATTTTGTCCATAGTTTTTTAAAATATTTATTTATATATATGATTTATACAACTTCATAGCCCAGAAGAATGCCGTGCCTCTCCGCATAATAGCTGCAAAGTCCACCAGTCGTAAGGATTGTAATATCCGGATCTTCAAAAGCTTCTGAAATCTTTTGCTTCAAGATCAGGGCCCCGGTACGGTTGTCACAGTGACTGATGATTACTTTGCCATTAGAATAGCCATTCTGAATCATTTCTTTTAAGATGCAGGCATAAGAGCGTTTGGAACCATGACATTTGTGGAGGATATCCAGAGTTCCTGCACTGTCCGCGCAGCCAACAATATGAATATTTAAGACATCTGCAACTTTAGCGAGGACCTTGTTCAAACGTCCGTTCTTCACCAGATTATCCAGACTCTCAAGTTTAAAAAGAAGTCTGGTTTTTTGTTGATATTCCTGAATTCTTTCGCAGATGGAATGAAAATCCAATTTACTTTTGAGATATTCATTTAGCTTCTGAATCAGCAGGACCAGTTCGGGGCCGGTGGAAAGACTGTCAATCAGACAAATTTTTTTGTCCGGAGTTTCCGTTAGGACCATGTCACGGGCAGCAACGGCGCTGTTGTAGCTCCCGGACAAAGCACTTGTAATTGTCAGAGCATAGACCTCATCTGCGCGCCGAAACTGTTTCGCCCACTCTTCCGGGCTTGGGCATGCGGAAGAAGAAGGACCTTGAGAGGCATACAGTTCTTCCAGCATTTCCAGGGGATTGAGACTGGAATCATCTACATATTCCCTTTCGCCTACAAGGACCTTGAGCGGTGCATAAGAGAAAACGGTGTCGTCTGCAAGATGTTCCATTTCGTGAATATCACAGCTGGAATCAGATACAATGATGTGTTTCATAAAACCTCCTAGTATTATACGAATGATGTTTAACGTAGTATTTAAAACTATATTATAAGATAATTAAAACAATGTCAAGAATGAAATAAAAAAAGGAAAAGCAGATAGGTGCTTTTCCGAAATATGTAAACCTGGATAACCAGGAGAGTTGTTTGGCGGAACTGACAGAATAGCGAAAGTGCATTCACGACTCAACAGCTCCTTTTGATAATACAATCATAACGGATAAATGTGTCCAGAATTTGACAGGGATATGAAGAATACATAAAGAAATTTTGGAAAATAATAAAGGTCATACAAAACGTTCCTGTGTAACGGCAGATAAAACATTCTTATATCTGACTATATTCTGATAACTATGAAGAAAATCTAAAAAATATATAAAATTAGCACTCGACTATTGACAGTGCTAATAATCGGTGCTATAACAGGAATCACAGGAAGGAACAAAGAGGTTCCGAATATTAACATAGATGTCTCAATAAAAAAAGGAGGAATGACATATGTTAGTACCAAGTATTTTTTCAAAAAATTTTGTAGATGACTTATTTGATGATGTGTTTCCATTTGGAAGAAACATGAATTACAGATTTCAGCAGGCCGATGCCGCAGTTATGAATGCAGATGTTCAGGAATTTGATGATAAATATCAGCTTGATCTGGAGCTGCCAGGTATGAAAAAAGAGGATATTCAGGCGGAATTGAAAGATGGATATCTGATTATCAATGCAAAGCGTGCAAACAGCAGCGAAGAAAAGGATGACAAGGGCAGATATATCCGCAAAGAGCGTTACTACGGTTCCTACCAGAGAAGTTTTTATGTCGGAGATGCGGTAACGCAGGACGATATTAAGGCATCCTTTGAAAACGGAATACTGAAGCTGGAAGTACCGAAAAAAGAAGTGAAACCGGAAGTGAAAGAGAAACAATATATTGCAATTGACGGTTGATGAAATAAACGGAAAAGCCGGGGCAAAAGCTCCGGCTTTTTACGTGAATATTACATACAAATAACAAGACAAAAGTTGGAAAAAGTATTATAATAAGGTCAAAACTGCGTGAAAAAAGGGAAAGGAAACAATACTATGGAAAAGAAAAAGAAGAGAATCGGAATGAAAACACTGACGAGCCTGCTGCTGCTATTTGCAATTCCGATTCTCGTAATCGGACTGGTGGCAATCTTTTTGTTAAAGGCTGTTGCTGCTGGAAGCATGGCTGTGGGGGGAGCAACCATCCTGATCCTGATCCTTATGATTGCAATTGCGATCGCAATCAGTATCTGCGTAAGAGTCTTGCTGGGACGTCTTGGGAAGCTTGCGGGAAGTCTTGATAAGATTGCTGACGGAACATTGAACATGGAAAATAACAAGCTCGTTGAGCGTAAGGATGAGCTTGGTCAGATGATGCGGAATGTAAACGAAATGGTGAAGTCATTTGCAAAAATAGTTGTAGGAATCCGCAATGCGGTGGATTCTCTGGACACGCTGTCCGGAGATTTCCGTGAATCCTTTCAAAATATGGCAACGGCCATGGAACAGGTAAGTCTTGAAGTGGAAAATATTACGGAGAATACAGTTTCACAGGCAGCCCAGACAAAGGATATCGAAGGAAAGATTCTGGATATCAGCCATGGCATTGATACGATTGCGGGGAACATCGAAGCACTTGCCCAGAGCGCAGATAAGATGAAAGAATACAATGAGTCTTCCGAAGCAATCATGCGGGAGCTCGTACATATCAGTCAGGAAAACAGTGAATCCATTGAAAATGTAAGAAGTCAGACAGATCTGACGAATCAGTCAGCCCTTGAAATCCGCCAGGCGACCGAGATTATTGCAGGCATTGCAAGCCAGACGAATCTTCTCGCATTGAATGCATCCATAGAGGCTGCACGGGCAGGGGAGCAGGGAAAAGGGTTCGCTGTCGTGGCAGAAGAGATTCGGACGCTGGCAGACCAGTCCAGAGAATCCTCCGAACACATCAGCAAGATCGTCTATACCTTGATTGAAAATTCAAACGTAAGCGTGGATATAACACAAAAAGTATCCGATGCGTTTGTACAGCAGAATGGGAAAATACGCGAAACCGAAGGTATCTTTACAAAACTGAATCAGGAGATTGACAGTGTAAGCCAGTCGATTGGAGGAATCAGCACCGAGATCGGAACACTGGATAATCATAAGAATGTGATGAAAGATGGAATCGTATTGTTGTCGGGTGCTGCTGAGCGGAATACGGTAAGTGCGAAAGAGACAAAAGATGCGATGCTTGAATTTGAAAGCATTGTAGGTGACTGCAAACAGGCGACAGATCAGATTACATTGGTTACACAGGAACTGGTCGGCAATATTGAGAAAATTAATATGACGGCAGAACAGAGAAAAGCAATTTTCGAATAATGAGATGAAAAGGAAGAATTGATAAAATTGCTTCGGAATTTTTGAATTGAATACTTATGGGGTTTTGAAATGAGTTATTTTCGTTTCAGAATCCCATTTGTTTGTAATTCTTACCGATTCCAGATGTATATGGTGACCGTTTCAAGTATAGATTGATTTTGCTAAGTATGATTTGATGTTCTTGAAACGAAAATAAAAAATAAATATAATATTGTTATGGCACCGACAAAAGGGAGGACAGGCAATGAACAAAAAGGATCGGCTGAATACGGGTTTCAGAGACTTATACAACAAGATGGACAGACTTAATAGGTTTAAGATGGAAGATCGACTTAAGGGGTACAAGCCATCTGAAGTACATTGTATCGAATATATTGGGAAAAATACGGATTCCAACGTGACAAAGCTCGCGGAATCCTTCTATATGACAAGAAGTGCCATGAGTAAAATTGCAAAGAAGCTCATGGAAAAGGGCTTTGTCGAAAGTTATCAGAAGCCGGATAATAAGAAAGAAATCTATTTCAGACTTACCGGGCAGGGACAAAAAATTTATAAGGAACATGAGAAACTGCACAAAGAGTTTCAGGAGCGGGATAAAGCCGTATATGAGGAGTTATCCGAGGAGCAATTTGATAGTATGCTTCGCTTCGTGGAACGATATAACAGGCATTTGGATGAGGAAATGAAGAAACTGGATCTGGATCTAAAATCGGAATAAATTTGAATCATGGTGATGAAAGCACAGGCAGCCCTATTTGATAGAGAAGGGGCTGTTTTTTTTCGCATTTTCAACCCGCTTGGAATGGAATTAGCAGTAGAAGCAATAATTCTCTCCAACTATTTTTGTTGACAAGGAAACAAAAATATGATACGTTTTGATTGTTTCCAAGGAAACAAAATAACTTCTGAGAGGAGAAATTAGATGTTCAAATTTAAATTACAAAATGAACCGAACAAGGAACAAGTCATAGATAAAAAAGCGTTCTTATTCGGTCTCATGTCTGTGTTTCTTTGTGGTATGGGTTTCAGCATTATAACACCGGTGGTCCCGTTTTTAGTGCAGCCTTATATAGACAATCCGGGGGATCAGGCGATTGTTGTTACGCTTCTGACCGCTGTCTACGCAGTCTGCGTGTTTTTTGCTGCTCCCGGACTGGGGGCACTGAGTGACAGGTATGGCCGTCGTCCAATACTCCTGATCTGCCTTTTGGGTTCTGCAGCCGGGTACTTCATTTTTGGTATGGGCGGAGCCCTGTGGGTACTATTTGCGGGGCGCATAATAGATGGTATCACAGGCGGGAGTATAAGCACGATTTTCGCATATTTTGCTGACATCACACCCAGAGAACAGCGAACCAAATATTTTGGGTGGATGAGTGCGGTTTCGGGTGCAGGCAGTATCATCGGACCTGCTTTGGGCGGAATGCTTGCCAGGTTCGGTTACTCTGTACCATTGTATTTCGGTGCAATCATAACTTTATTAAATGTAGTTTTTGGAATTTTATATATGCCGGAAAGCCTTGGCGAAACTAACAGGCTGAAAAAAATCACTATGGTGAGATTGAACCCATTCACACAGCTTACAAGTGTGCTTTCCGTAAAAAACTTAAAAAGGCTGCTTATCTCTGGTTTTTTACTCTGGATACCAAACGGATCCCTGCAGGCAGTATTTTCGCAATTTACAATTGACACGTTTCGTTGGACGCCTGTACGAATCGGACTTGTTCTTTCTATTATGGGTATTCAGGACATCATTTCACAGGGATTCATAATGCCAAAGCTTTTGGAGAAACTGAGTGATGTGCAGATCGCAATTCTTGGCATGATTTCGGAGATAGCAGGCTACAGTTTTATTGCGGCATCGGCGGTTTTTTCGTTCTATCCGTTCTTTATCGCCGGAATGTTTGTGTTTGGATTTGGTGATTCGGTATTCGGACCATCCTTCAATGGGATGATTTCCAAGTCTGCAGATGCCGGAGAACAGGGGAGGATTCAGGGCGGAAGTCAATCGATTCAGTCACTGGCCAGAGTCATCGGGCCTGTCGTGGGAGGTCAGATCTATGTATCACTTGGACATGCAGCGCCTGCCTTCATGGGTGTCATCCTGATAGCAGCGGCAATACCGGTGCTGCATAAGACCGCAGGGGTTAAATAAACAGGGTTTCAGAACTTTACCGCCAAGTTCTGAAACCCTGTTTGTCTGCAGTCTGTGAGAAAAGGGACTTTGAACCCTTCTCTTTGCAAAATAGTATCGTCTGGAAAGATTATTCTTCGGATGCGAGTCTTTTCACATGCGCCATAGCTCTGGATACCGGAGGAAGGGCGATGATGAGAATTGTGATACCAGCCTCGGCTCCGAGGTAGGAGCCATTGTATAAAAGAGAATAAACAGCAGCATTCATTCCCTGCGGTGCATAATCGGCAAAGAAGAGCAGTCCGGACAGGAAAGCAAAAACATATCGCCCGAGAACGCCCGCCACGTAGCCAATCTGCAGGCCGTGTTTCGCTCTGTTAAAAAATCCTGCGAGACCAAGCGCACCGAAGGCCAGAGGATAATCCACCAGCATCTGTGGAACGGTATAAAAGATCGGCTCCAGTACAAATTGCAGAAGGCCATATGCAATACCGGTCATGATTCCGACATAGGGGCCATACCAGTATGCGATCAAAACAATAAAGAGCATACTGAAAAGAGTGACAGAGCCGCCCATCGGCATCGGAAAGAGCTTCATCAGGGATGTTACCGTGGCAAGTGCGATGCCAACGGAAGAAAACACAAGCTGTTTTGTTGTAAAACGGACCGATTTCACGCCGTACTGTACCCGCCTTACAATCAGTGCAATCACGATCAGTGCTACGATGACAGCAACAACAGTTAAAATACCGGCGCTTGTGAGCCTGACGGCATCATCGCCCCATTCGTCGGTCGGTGCAGCAAAAAAGTTATTCATAAAAAATCCTCCTGTGTCATAAACTCTGCCAGGAGGTATCGCGTATGCTTCCTTACGCCGGTATTAACCGGATCAAGTGATTAAGGGTCGATGATAAACATCTCTCAGCCAAAGGCACCCCTAGCAGAAGTCCTATGTAATTGTATCATGGTTCAGAGAAAATCTCTGGAATTGAGCTAAATATAACAGCGAAACGATAAAATGTCAAGTCCTGTTGTCTTGCAAACACCAGGCAGTTGTGCTATAGTAGTGCCGTTAACAAAATAAAAAATGATATGCAGGGGAACTTAATTGTTGAGAAGGCGCAGGCCTGACCCTTTGAACCTGTCAGTTAATACTGTCGTAGGGAGCATTTTGGTAAGTGAAACAGATACCGGATCCCATGGCGGAACCCGGTATTTTTTTATTCTATACAGGAAAGACCTTGTTACATCAATATAAGGAAGCTACGAATTTCCTTATAAAAATATTTTTCAAAACAATCGGGAGCGAAATGCACTGCATGTCAGGAGTAGTAAGAATCGAGGAAAAAGGATGAATCAAAACTGGAAAACAGGCGTGGAGTATACTTTGTATGTCTGTACAGACCGAAGGCTGATGAGCAGTGAGACATTGGAAGAGTCCGTAGAAGAAGCTGTAATAGGGGGCGCATCGGTAATCCAGCTGCGTGACAAGGAAGCTTCCGGGAGACAGCTGTATGAGACGGCACTGGCGCTCCGCAGGATTACCGACAGGTATCAGGTTCCGCTCATTATCAATGATCGTGTGGATATTGCGATTGCGGCAGGTGCGGCGGGGGTACATTTGGGACAGACGGATCTGCCCGCGGCGGCAGCCAGGAAATTATTGGGAAAAGAACGGCTTATCGGAGTTTCGACGGCAAATCCGCAGGAAGCGGCACAGGCTGTAAGAGACGGTGCGGATTATCTGGGCGTGGGTGCGATGTTTGCGACCGCAACCAAGACGAATACAAGGCCGGTTACGATGGAGACACTTGCGGCAATCCGCGCGGCAGTGGATGTACCGATCGTTGTCATTGGCGGAATCGGAATGGAAAATGCTGCGCAGTTCCGGGAGACGGGAATCAACGGACTTGCAGTGGTATCGGCAGTGGTGGGGCAGAAAAAGGTCAGAGAGTCGGCAGCGGAGATCAGACGTATATTTGAAGGAGCAACTGACGGAAAAACGGGAGAGGCCTAAGGATATGAAAACAGTATTGACTATCGCTGGCAGTGACTGCAGCGGCGGAGCGGGGATTCAGGCAGATATCAAAACTATAACGGCACATAAGCTTTATGCGATGAGTGCAGTCACTGCCCTGACAGCCCAAAACACGACCGGTGTCTTTGCTGTTACGGAAGTAACACCTGAATTTCTGGAAAAACAGCTGGATTGCATTTTTAACGATATCTTTCCGGATGCCGTGAAAATCGGCATGCTTTCCAGCGCGGCGTTGATAGAGGTAACAGCGGCCTCACTGAAAAAGTACAGGCCATCCCATATCGTACTTGATCCGGTCATGCTCTCGACCAGTGGAAGCAGACTGCTAAAAGAAGAAGCGGCAGAAGTGCTGACGAAAGAATTGATGCCGCTGGCCGAACTGATCACACCGAATATACCGGAAGCGGCGGTATTGGCAGCAATGAGCATAGAGTCTGCGGTACAGATGGAAACTGCCGCGGAAAAAATGGCAGAGAGCTGTCGATGCGCGGTTCTGATTAAGGGAGGTCATGCCGAGCATGGAGCAAATGATGTTCTGTACCGGAATGGCGGCTGTCGATGGTATAAAGGCGAAAAGGTTCAAAATCCGAATACACATGGAACAGGTTGTACTCTGTCTTCTGCAATTGCGGCGAATCTTGCAGCGGGATTCGGGGTAGAAGAGAGCGTGGCGCGTGCCAAGCGGTATCTTACAGGAACACTGAAAGCCGGACTGAACCTCGGGCGGGGAAATGGACCGCTGGAACACGGTTATTGGCTGACGATAGATGAAAAGGAGTAAAAGAATGAAGCATACAAATCTAAAAAAGTTGACACTTGCCGGAATTTTCGTGGCAATCTCCGTGGTGGGTTCCATCTTTTCATTTCCGGTACTTGGTTCCAAATGTGCACCCGTTCAGCATCTCATGAATATTATGGGTGCCGTGTTTCTGGGGCCCGGCTATGCAGTGGGGACAGCATTTGCAACGAGTGTTATCCGCAATGCGTTAGGACTGGGAACACCGCTCGCATTTCCCGGAAGTATGTGCGGAGCGCTGCTCGCCGGAATTTTGTATAAATATTTCAGAAAACTGCCGGCTGCCTATAGCGGCGAAGTGATCGGAACGGGAATTCTTGGCGGACTTCTGGCTTATCCGGTAGCGGCCGGAATTATGGGCAGTAAAGCGGCAGTATTTGCCTTTGTTGTGCCGTTTTTGATCAGTACCTGCGGCGGAACGATTCTGGCGGTTGTGCTCGTGACACTATTGAAAAAGTCAGGAGTGCTGGAGCGGCTAATGGAAGAGCGTCCGTAGGAATGGCTGAATGCGGGAGGAAAAAGTAGTGAAACAGAAGATATTATTGGATGTGAGCGGTCGGATTGAGCAGTTGAGGACGGGAAGACCGCTGGTACACTGCATCACAAATGCCGTAACGGCAAACGATTGTGCCAATCTGCTTCTGGCGGCAGGCGCATCGCCGACCATGGCACATCACGTGCTCGAAGTCGAAGAAGTGACGGCTGGCTGCAAAGCACTGGTCTGTAACCTCGGTGCAACGGATGCTTATGAAGCCATGATGAAAGCAGCAGTAAAAAGCAGTCTCTGCCGCCACCCGATTGTGGTCGATCCGGTGGGTGCAGGCGGCTCTGCGTTTCGCCGTGACTATTTAAAGAAGCTGTGTAGTCAGGCCGACATCACGTGTATTCGCGGAAATGTCTCTGAAATCAGGGCGCTTGCCATGGACAGGGCGACTGTCACGGGTGTGGATGCAGACCGGAAGGGAGAAGAGACGTTGGAAGAAACAGTGGATATGGCAGAACAGCTGGCATCTCAGACCGGCAGCATTGTGATTACGTCGGGAGAAACAGATATCGTATCGGATGGAGAGACAAGTTATCTGGCGGCAAACGGACATCCCATGATGACGCATATTACAGGCTGTGGCTGTATGTCTGCCGCACTTCTTGGTGCGTATCTGGCAGCAGGTAGGAAGACAGATAGCGGACAGAAGAAAGTGGAATCCTGCCTGACTGCTGTGACAGTGATGAATATCTGCGGAGAGGCTGCAGCACATGAAGCGGAGGCGGAAAGAATCGGACCGATGCAATTTCGTATGCGCCTGATCGATGAAATGTATCTGCTCGATCCGGAAACAACAGAGGCAAAGGCGAAAATTTATCAGCTCCGGTAGCAAAAAGAGGATATTTGTAGAATACCGTTTTGGAAAAATCATTCCAGAAACGGTATTTTTTTTGCAATTTACCTAAAGGAACTGTAGTATCTTGACGATAAAATCTATAGGAGAGGCATATCATGTGCCTTTTTGCCGAAAATCGGTTGCAAGGCATAAGGAAATGCCCTATAATTAATCCTGTATAAGTGGGCTTTTTGCCTGAATCAAGGCATACAGAAAGCTTTCAATACAACGGAACAGAATCAGGAATAACGGGAGAGGATAGTATGCACAAATACAAGGAAGTAGGAAAGAGAATACTCGTTTTGATCTTGACGGTCTGCCTGGCTGCAACAATGTTGCCGGAGATGCCGGTTTACGCAGAATCAAGCATTCAGAACACGACAATCACATTATATAAGGATAATACTTATACGACTCCTGTAACATCAACTACATATACCTATACGGGCAGTGCAATCACGCCATATGTACAGGTAAAGGACGGTTCAACCGTTCTGACGGAAGGAACGGACTATAAGATCACTTATCAGAATAATATCAATGCCGGAACGGCTACGGTAGTGATCAGCGGACGCGGCAGTTATTCGGGAGAGACCTCTACGACATTTGTAATCCAGAAAGTTAAGATCAGTTATATCGAAGTGACCTGCGGATTGACAGATGATGACGGCGTTGCATATTGCTATTATGACGGAACCACTTCGGTCAAACCGGAAATCAAAGCTGTGAAGGGATGGGTATCCGGGGCTAGCTCTTCTATCATTCTTTCTTCCAGTGATTACACGGTAGAATATGCAAATAATAACGCGGTATATGTGGGATCAGATCTGAGTGCCGGACCGGCTATGACGATAAAGCTTAACAGCAGCAGCAATTATGCCTATGTAAGCGGAACCGGGCAGACTGTATACTACAGAATCTATTACAATATGGCAAGTTCTACGGTATCGGTAAGCGGCGTTGGAAGCATGACATTTAACGGCAGTGCGCAGACACCGTCCTTTACCGTGGCAGATACCTATGTTGGGGCCAATTTAGACAGCTCTGATTACTCCTATAAATGGACCAACAATACGAATGCCGGAACAGCAACGCTGACCCTGACAGGTATTGGAAAATATAAAGGAACCAAGAGCATTGATTATACAATCGCACCTGCGGATATAAAGACGGCAGCTACGATAACCCTTGATCCGAGCGTTTACAGTTATACGGGGTCCAAGATTTATCTGGATAGCTATATCACGGTTAAAATCGGCAGCTATACCGTGCCGAATACCAATTATACGCTTTCATACGATTCCAATTACAGCGGAGCACTTGGAGTGAACGGTGTGACAGTGACCGGAAAAAACAATCTGACTAATTCGACGGAGCTGCAATTCCGTATTGTCAATGCAATTTCGGGGTATACCTTAAGCGGAACATCATTTACCTATACAGGTGCCACAATAAAACCGACAATCACGGTGACAGACAGACTTGGAACCGTAGTGTCAAGCTCTAATTATACAGTTACCTATTATTCTTCTGCGGATTATGACAGCGGCAGTTTACTCACAAACCCGACAGCAGTCGGGACTTACTATATCAAGATTGTAGGCAATTCCACCAACAATTTCAGTGGTACGCTTGGAACAACCGACAGTCCGATTGCCTATACGATTACACCGAAGGCAATCAGCAGCTGTACCTATACGATCGGCGGGCAGACAGCTACCAGCAGTTCGGACATCAAATATACCTATTCCGGCTCGGAACAGAAGAAATCCGTGACAGTTGCGGATGGAGCAACATCACTGGTCGAAGGCACCGATTACACGATCGGCTATTATACGGATTCGAGTTGTACAACAGCGGCTTCTTCTATTAAGAATGCGGGTGTCTACTATATTAAGATCACCGGACTTGGAGCTTATTCAGGTTCTACCTATATTCTTCATTATACGATTTCTCCAAAGATCATCGCACCGACAATTACCGTAGTGGATCAAACTTATACGGGAAGTGCGGTAACACCGGCAACAACAGATATTACACTGTCAGCAAGCGGAATTGATTCTTCCACAATTGAGTATAAGATCATATCCTGCACGAATAATACGGCAATTGGAACCAATACGGCTGTTCTGGTGGTACAGCTGACTGGAAATTATACAACAAATGATAATACAACCGTAAGCGGAACAGTTTATAAAGGAACCGTAACAGGGAATTTTACGATTGCACCGAAAAAGATTTCCGAATGCTCCTGCAATCTGGTTTCCACTTCCACCAATTATGACAGTTCTCAGCTGAGCTTTGTATATAACGGATCGATCCAAACTCCGAAAATTGTCATCAAAGACGGAACAAAAACATTAACGGCCGGTACGGACTATTCCATCGGCTATTATACCGGAAGTGAATGCCTTGACAATCAGGCTACGACCGGACAGAAAAATGTCGGAACCTGCTATGTGAAAATTACCGGATTAGGAACTTACGCGAGCACGGCATCGAATGCCAATATCATTGCTTCTTATCAGGTAACGCAAAAACCGCTTACTTCTTCGGATATAACTGTAACTGCCTCGAGTCAGGCTTATACAGGAGCGGCAGTTACCGCTGCTCTCGCAGTAAAAGACGGAACGAATGCAATGACTCTCGGTACGGATTATGCGATCGCAGGTTACTATACCGATCAGGCATGCCAGACAGCTTCTGCACATACCGATGCAGGTCTGGTATACGTAAAAGTGACCGGTCAGGGGAATTACTCCGGAAGTGCGGTTACCAGTTTTTACATCGGTACGGATATCAACAGTCTGGCAGGCTCCCTAACCGTAACAGGGGCACCGTTTACTTATGATACAACTTCGCATTATGATGAGATTAACAGCGGAATCACGGTTTATAGCACCGGCGGCGAAGTGGTGGACAGCAAATACTATTCCGTAAAATATTATTCAGATGCCGCCCATACAACAGAGATAACGGCATCCTCACACGATTTGTTCAAGAATGCCGGAACGGTCTATATCGGAATTACAGGTAAGAGCGGATATTACGGAACATTTTATGGAAGCTGTGTCATTAATAAAAGAAGTATTTCCGGTATGGATGCAACAGTACTTGGTACCTATACATATACAGGAAAGGCAATCGGTCTGGTTCTTTATGATGGTACGGATCTGACACAGACGGAGGGCGTGAAGCTGCAGTATCCGGCGACGACGACAGCAGCAGGTACCATTCTTACGGGCAGTGATTATGCGATCAAGGTTGGAGGATATACCAACAACATCAATGCTGGAACCGCAACGGTGACACTGGTCGGACAGGGCACGAATTATACCGGAACCAAGACCGTGAACTTTACGATTAATCAGAAGAGTCTGAATACATTAAACAGCGAGTCTACGGTTAACGTGACCATACCGCAAGCTACTTTTACAAGCCGGAAACAGGTTCCGACCGTAAATGTGGTATATGGCGACAGCAGCACCGCACTTGCCTCCGGAACGGATTATACCGTTGCTTATTATCTGGATTCTTCTTATAGTACACTGGCAGCGGATGCAAATCTGACCAATGCCGGTTCCGTATATGTGAAAATTACCGGTAAGGGCAACTATAAAGACGTTCTGACCAGCTATACGGGAACGAATATCTATAAGATCAACCCACGCGACATCAACGAGGCGAGTGTGGATCTTGCAGGTAATACCTATGTATACAGTGCAATCACCAATTCTTCTAAGATACCGACCTTTACCGTGAAATATGAATATGCAACTGGAAGCTATTATACGCTGACATCCGGTACGGAGTTTACCTATACGCCGACGAGCGTCAGCTATCATATCGGCAGTCAGGATCTGGATGTTACAGGTACCGGGAATTTTACGGGAACGAAAACGATAAAATATTACTATCAGGGAAATATGAGCAACGACGCCAATGAAATAACGGTGTCCGGCATCGAAGATTCCTATGTATATAATGCAACGACAGCAACGAGCGGCATTACCTGTTCCAATATTGTGGTTTCAAACAAAAATGACGGTCAGGTTATCTCATCAGACTGCTATACGGTAAGTTATAAGAACAATAAGGCTGCCGGAACAGCTACTGTTATGATCAGCGGTAACAACGCAAAGTATTGGACCGGGACCTATACCAAGGACTTTAAAATTACTGGAACCATATCCGATGCAACGATTACGATTCCGGATCAGGTCTATACCGGAAGTGCTTATACCGGAGACACATTAAAGGATGTACGGGTTGTCTGCGACGGTTACGAGCTCAAGTATGGAACGGATTACCAGATTATTTCCATTGCAAATGCAACAAATGCGGCACTGTCTACAAGCAGCAGTGCTCCAAGCATCACAATAAAGGGCATCGGAGATTATTTTGCAGGAACGGCAACCAAGGCAGCGGCATTTTCCATTAAGTACGATATCACGGCGAGCGGGCTGGCCGTTCAGGACATTCCGACGCAGACCTATACCGGTACTGCGGTGGAGCCGGAGCTTACCGTCAAGTATCACAAGCTGGATGATACCTATGCAGATTTGACAAAGGGTGTGGACTATACCGTCAAATATTACAACAATACGGCGGTAGGTGCTGCAAACGGAACGAGCGGACCATATGCAGTAATTACGGCAACGGACACAGGACTTTTGTCGGCCGGTTCCAAGACCATACCGTTCTCGATTGGAAAAGTAGATCTGACGGATGGGTATGCAATAAAGGGAATTACGGAAGGGCAGGAGTTCAGCTACACAGGAGCAATCATCAAACCGACTTTTACCGTTGAAAAGAACGGAACCGTTGTGGATGCCTCGAATTATACGGTTACCTATACATGGAATACGACGACCAGCTATCCGGTTGCCGGTTCTGTGGAGACGATAAAGGTTACCGGTAAGGGGAATTATCTCGGAACGCTTACGATGACGGTAAATGTGATACCGCGTGATCTTTCCACTGGAAGTGATGCCGTATCGGTAGTCATTGAGGATCAGACTTATACGGGAAGTGCAATAGAACCTTCATTTGACGTTACCTTTACCGATTATGCTTCTAAGACACAGAAACTGAAACTTGGAACCGATTATAGAATCGTCGGATATTTTTCGAATACCGATGCTGCGACCGGAGATACGGATGCGCCTTATACAGGAGGTCCATACATACAGATACAGGCGATATCGGGAAGCAACTGTACGGGAACGCGTAATATTCCGTTTACAATTTTGCCGAAGAGCATGGATAAACTGAGCTATTCAACCGTATCGGATATGACCTATACGGCAGGCACGGACAAATATGATCCGGCACTGACGGTGAAAATGTCATCGACGGCAACGGCTGCGCTTGTGAAAAATACGGACTACTACGTGGAATATCTCAATGACACAAAGGTTGGAACGGCGAACCTTACGAATGGCCCATATATCCGGATATTCCCGGCAAGCAGTAATTATACCGGCGAGAAAATTATTCCATACAGCATTCTTGCGAAGAGTATTAAGTCAGATGATGTAAATATCTCATTGCAGGATACCACAAACAGCAGTTTTGATACCACAACATGGAATTACCCGTATGTGGCAGGTACGACCTATACACCGACTGTTGTGATGACGGATAATTCCGGAACGACAGATCCGATTGTACTGACCAAGGGCACGGATTATACAGTTACTTATACGGATAATACCTATACGGGAACGGCTACGGTTACAATTACCGGAACCGGCAATTATTCGGGCAGCAGAACCGTCAAATTCACGATCGGTACGTTATTTACAAGTGCCAAGATTGCAGTGTATAAAGATAATGTGCAGGTTACCGAACTTCCGTCCGTTACGTATGACGGAACAGACAAGACGCCGGCCGGTATTACGGTGAAGCTGATATCTTCAGCGCTTCTGCTGAATCAGAATGCATCAAAGCCGGACTATGAGATTCACTACTACAAGGATAGTGCATGCACTACGGAAATCGCAGCCGGAAGCATTATCAATGCCGGAACATATTATGTTGCAGTATGCGGACTGGCTTCGGCTGGATATGTCGGGAATGTGGTACTTCCATATACAATTAAGCAGAAATCAATTAATTCTTCGGATATCACACCGGCAGCAATCGCCGATCAGACCTATGCAGACGGGAATGTACGTCCGTCAGTAGAGTTGACGGATACCTCCGTAAATCAGGTGGTTCCGACGAGTGCGTATGATGTGACTTATGAAAGCAATAATGCAATCGGCTCTGCAAAGGCAATTGTAACCGCGAATGCAAGCGGAAACTATACCGGAACGAGAACGATTTATTTCAATATCGTTGAGGAGGACATTTCCAACGCAACGGTAAATACCATTCCGGACTATACCTACACCGGCTCGGCAGTCACACCGGATCCGGAAGTATACATCAATGGCTCCAGACTGGTAAAGGGCAGAGATTATACGCTTACCTACGGCAACAATATCAAGACGGGTTCCAAAGACGCAACACCTTGGATTGTCATTCTTGGGAAGGGCAATTACAAAGGCAAAAAAGTAGTGCCGTTTACGATTAAAGCGGATCTTTCTACGGCGACAGTAAGTACGGTATCCAGTCAGCTGTATACGGGAAAAGCGATTACGCCGAAAGTGACTGTCAGCTGCGGAGGAAATACACTGGTTGAGGGAACAGACTATACGGTGACCTATTCGCAGAACACGGATATCGGAGACGCAGCGATCATTATCGAGGCAAAAGAGGGCTCTTACTATTCCGGTTCCCGTGTCATTAAGTTCTCGATCTGTAACGATATTGCACAGGCGACCGTAACCCAGGTACCAAACTCTCAGACCTATACAAAAGGGGCAATTACCCCGGAGCCGGTTTTAAGTATCGGCAGCAAGCGGCTGGCAAAAGGAACGGATTATACCGTAAAATGGACGAATGACGTCAACGTGGGAACGGCTTCGATTGTCATCACAGGTTCCGGGAAATATGCAGGAACCAAGACCGTTAGCTATAAGATTATAGCAAAGAGTATAGCGAGGTGTACGGTGGGAGCGATTTCCGATGTGAACTACAACGGAAAAGCACACACACCTGCGGTTGTGGTAAAGGACGGAAGCAAAATCCTTGCAAAAGGAACGGATTATACAGTAACCTACAGCAGCAACAAGAAAATCGGAACGGCTACGATAACGGTGACTGGTAAGGGAAATTATTCCGGAACCAGCAGTGTGAAATTCCATATCGTATCTGCTTCCATAACAGGATTAAAGGCGTCTTCGCAGACGACAACCACAACTAAGATCAGTTGGGCAAAGGCAAGCAGTATTACCGGCTATCAGGTATATACCAATGACAGCCGTAAGCTTATCAGCCAGACGACCGGTACATCCTATACACTTAAGAATCTGAAAGCGGGAGCTACCTATAAATACAAAGTCCGGACGTATACCAAGATTGGAAGCAAGACCTACTACGGTGCATTTAAGACAGTTACATTTGCAACACAGCCAAAGGCCACGACAGCAAAGGCGGTATCCAAGACGAGTAAAACAGCCAGGATAACCTGGAGTAAAATATCGGGTGCGACCGGCTATCAGGTGTATCGGGCTACTTCCTATAATGGTTCCTACCAGAAGGTTGCGACAATTATTAAAGGCAGTACCGTAAGCTACACGAATACAGGGCTGACCAGCGGAAGGACGTATTATTATAAAGTACGCGCATACCGTACGGCTGACGGTAAAAACGTATACAGCGCATTTTCCGATGTGACATCTGCAGAGGTGCGTTAGTGATTTCAGATAAGGCAGATGAATCATAAATATGGATGAAAAACAGTATAAGTTAGGGAATTATGAATTCGAAACCTTAAGAGAATACAGGCAGGCACAGGAAGATTTAAAGAAGATCAAATACATTACGGATGAACTGGATATTTATGAGCCGGAAGTGGCAGTACGCCTGTATAACCTGATGCGGAACAAAAAAATTAAGTTTAAGAGCGAAGTGGGAAGATCTTTCTTTCTGTGCATTTCCGATATCGTTGCGGATAATTCCAAAAATATGATAAAGGAACAGAGGAATCCAAGGATTGAGGAAGCGATAGAACCGCTGCCGGAAACGAATTGGCGGAAAATCTTCGGAATTGCATGTATCGCAATTGCCATCATTTGCTTTGGATACTATGGAATCTCGGAGCTCCGGGATTATATGGCCGCAAAAAAGCTTGAGAATCTTCAGGAGATTTCGGAGGTCAGCAACATGGTGACATTCACGGATACCGAGGAGAGTGTGACCGAAACGGAGACAGAACAACCGGATACGGAGGAAACAGAGGCAGCACCTCCTCCGATTCTGGAGGAATATACGGCAATGCATGATCAGAATCCGGAAATGGTCGGTTGGTTGAAAATCGAAGGAACCCAGATCGACTATCCGGTGATGCAGTCATCCGTGGATGCATATGATTACTATCTGACGCATGCATTTGATAAAACGGATGACAACAATGGAACCCTGTTTGTAGATGCGAAAAACCACATTATCAAACGGGATACCAACCTGATTATTTATGGCCATAACATGAAAAGCGGAAGGATGTTCGGTTCTTTGAAGAACTATCTGGATGAAACTTTTCGGGATCAGCATTTAACGATCCAGTTTGATACGATATACGAAAAAGCCACTTATCAGATCATTGCAGTCTGTCTGTCGAAAGTGGAATATCAGGATGAAGACGGCTTTCGCTACTATAATTTTCTGGAAGCGGAAAGCGAGGATTCGTTTCATGAATATCTGGCAAACATCCAGCAGTTAGAGGTGTTAAACCGTGATATAGATGCAAAATACGGCGATGAACTGTTGACATTATCCACCTGCAGCAGTTACATAGAAGATGGAAGAATGTTTATAGTAGCAAAGAAAATTTAAGGATGACTGGGAGAGATGAAAATGAGGAAAACAATCAGAAAAGGACTCACATTGTTGGTCATGCTCTGTATGATCGTTACCATGTATCAGAGCACTGTGACGGTATTTGCCACAGAAGTAAGTGATGGAACGGGCGGTACCGATGAAAACGGATTTACGGTTGACAGTACGGGCGCGCTTGTTTCCTATACGGGGGTAGGCGGAGATATTACGATCCCGTCTAACGTAACCTCCATTGCTGCAAATGTATTTGCAGGCAACACGGCATTGACGAGTGTCACAATACCGTCCGGTGTTGCGTTTTTTGGAAATGGGATATTCAGCAACTGTACCAGTCTGACATCGATTACGATTCAGGGGAACGTATCTTCCATTCCGTCACAGACATTTTTTAATTGTGAGAATTTAAAAAGTGTCTATGTACCGGCAAGCGTTACGGCAATCGGTTCGGAAGCATTTGCGGAGTGCGTCAGCCTGTCCGGAATTACGATTCCATCGGCAGTTGCGACGATTGGAGATAAGGCATTCTACAACTGTGTCAGTCTGACCGGTGTATCCATTCCGTCAACCGTGTCTTCAATCGGAAGCAATGCATTTACCGGCTGCTCCAATTTGACGGCCTATACGGTTGAATCGGCGAATGCTTATTATGCATCCAGCAATGGTTGCCTGTATAATAAATCGATGACGAAGCTGCTGAGCTGTCCGGCAGGAAAGTCCAGTGCGGAAATCGTAAGCGGGACAAAGATAATCGGAAGCTATGCATTTTACAACTGTGTTGCAATTAATACGCTGACACTGCCATCCAGTGTGACCACAATAGAGGCAGATGCATTTACCGGCAGCGGAATCAAAAACATTACGATTCTTTCCAGTGTGACGTCCATTGGCGTTCAGAGTGACTGGACGGCAGATATTATCTATGGTGAGAGTGATTCGGCAGCAGAGACCTATGCAGCAAGCAATGATATTGTATTTGAAGCTTTAAGCAGTTCTTCGGGAACAGATACCGACAATAACGGGGGAGACGACGGCGGAACTACAGACAGCGTGGATGTAAGCAATCCGACGAACTCCGGGAGTACGACAACAAGCGGAAGTACAACGAGTTCCGGTAGTTCGACTGCTACCATCGGAACGAGCACTTCCGGAGCAACGACCGTATCCGCTTCTCATGAGAAAGATACCACTCCGAAGACAGGGGACGGAATCAATCCGATTTTCTTCTTCTGCGCGGCGGCACTTGTACTGGGTATCTATCTTTTTGCAAGCAGTAAGAGAAAAGTCGTAAAATAACAGATAGCATTTTCCTCTCGGTCTTTATTGAGACTGCCCATTCGGGCAGTCTCTTTTTGGTTCGATAGAAAAGACTTTGTTACATTCATGTATAATCTCCAGTACCGTAATCCGCAAAGATGCGGAGTTTGGTCTGACGCAATCCAGTGCATAAGCAGTCTGTTGAACGGGAAATATGTAAATAAAATGATATTGACAAAATGTTATAAGAATAATATACTTTGATAAGCAAAATATTTGAAAGGCAAATAATTTGTAGAATGAACAGTTTGGTTGTCAAATAATGAAAGATGAAAAAGGAGAATGACAAGATGTTAGAAAAAATGAAAGAGATTATTACGGAACAGTTAAACTTAGAGGGCGTTGAAGTTACAGAGGCATCTAATTTTAAAGATGATCTTGGAGCAGATTCATTGGATTTATTTGAACTGGTTATGGCATTGGAAGAAGAGTTCGGTGTGGAGATTCCGTCAGAGGATCTGGAAAAAATCGCAACTGTCGGAGATGTTATGAACTACATGAAGGAAAAAGGCGTAGAGGCATAAGCATTCAGAAGGAGAAATTCATGAATACAAGAATAACCGATATGCTTGGAATAAAATACCCAATTATTCAGGGCGGTATGGCATGGGTTGCGGAACATCATCTCGCGGCGGCTGTGTCGAATGCCGGAGGACTTGGGTTGATTGGAGCGGCCAGTGCCCCGCCTGAAGTGGTGAGAGAAGAGATCCGCAAGGCAAAGGCATTGACCGATCAGCCATTTGGAGTGAACGTAATGCTGATGAATCCGAATGCACCGGAAGTTGCAAAAGTAATCGTAGAAGAAGGTGTAAAAGTCGTCACGACAGGCGCAGGAAATCCTGCCAAATTCATGGCGATGTGGAAAGAGGCCGGTGTAAAGGTCATTCCGGTTGTTGCCAGTGTGGCGATGGCGAAACTGATGGAACGCGGGGGCGCCGATGCTGTTGTGGCGGAAGGGATGGAATCAGGCGGACACATCGGGTTTGCAACTACCATGACTCTTGTTCCGCAGATTGTGGATGCAGTAAAGATTCCGGTGATTGCAGCAGGTGGAATCGGAGATGGAAGAGGTTACGCCGCAGCAATGATGCTCGGTGCAAGTGCGGTTCAGATGGGAACACGCTTTGTGGTGGCAAACGAATCCATTGTTCATGACAATTATAAGGAAAAATTGATTAAGGCAAAAGATATTGATTCGGAAGTGACGGGAATGAGCACGGGACATCCGATCCGCGTCCTCCGGAATAAGATGACGAAGGAATATCTGAAGTTGGAGCAGGCAGGTGCTACTCTGGAAGAACTGGAGCTGCTCACCCTCGGTGCCCTTCGGAAAGCAGTGATCGAGGGTGATATCGTAAACGGAAGTATCATGGCAGGACAGATCGCAGGAATGATCAAAAAAACAGAATCCTGTGAAGAGATCATACAGGATGTAATCGGAAACGGAGAGGCGCTTCTTTCAAGAGCGTGAACATAGTGAAGTATAGGAATGTAAGGAGGCTTACATGAACAAAACCGTATTTATGTTCCCAGGTCAGGGAGCACAGTATAGCGGGATGGGAAAAGATTTTTATGAGAACATACCGGTCTGTAAGAAGATATTTGAAATCGCATCGGAAGTGACCGGACTGGATATTCCTCATCTTTGCTTTGAAGAGAATGACGAGATTCATATTACGGAGTATACGCAGATTGCAATGCTTACCGTAGAGGCCGCTATTTTTGAAGCATTGGAGACACATGGAAAGAAACCGCAGGCAACCGCGGGGCTCAGTCTCGGCGAATACGGTGCACTGATTGCCTCCAAGGTCATGGAACCGCAGGAGGCTTTCCGCGTTGTGCGTCAGCGTGGAATTTTCATGCAGGAGGAAGTGCCGACAGGCGGCGCAATGTCCGCAATTTTGGGACTTGATGCAAAGAAGATAGAAAAAGTCTGTGAACAGACGCAAGGCATTGTATCGATTGCGAATTACAATTGCCCGGGTCAGATCGTCATAACGGGAGAAGAGCAGGCAGTCGTAAAAGCGGCAGAGGAATGCAAGGCAGCGGGAGCCAAAAGGGCTGTTGCGCTGAAAGTCAGTGGGCCGTTTCATTCTAAGATGCTGACGGGAGCGGGAGAAAAGCTCCAAAAAGTGCTGGAGGATGCAAAAGTAGCGAAGTTTGCAATTCCCTATGTCTCAAATGTAACAGCAGACTATGTGACGGACGCAGGAGAAGTAAAACCGTTGCTGATCCGTCAGGTATCATCTCCCGTACGTTGGCAGCAGACGATGGAACGTCTGATTGCGGACGGATTCAATGAATTTGTAGAAATCGGTCCAGGTCATACGCTGACCGGTTTTATCCGAAAAATCAACCGTGACGTGAAAACCGTCAATATTGAGAAACTGGAGGACTTTACGAACTATGTTGGAGAATAAAGTAGCTTTGGTAACAGGGGCCAGCCGTGGAATCGGAAAACAGATTGCCATTTCACTTGCGGCAGAAGGAGCGACGGTAATTGTGAATTACAACGGTTCAAAAGAGCGCGCTATGGAAACAGTACGGGAAATTGAACAGACGGGTGGAAAAGCCGATTCCTATCAGTGCAATGTTGCAGATGATGTGGACTGTGAAACAATGATACGTGATCTGATCAAAAAATACGGTCATGTTGATATTCTTGTGAACAATGCAGGAATTACAAGAGATAATCTTCTGATGAAAATGAAAGAAGAGGAATTCGATGAGGTACTGGATACAAATTTAAAGGGAACCTTTCATACCATCCGCCATCTTTCACGCTACTTTCTCAAACAACGCAGCGGAAAAATCATTAATATCTCTTCGGTGTCGGGTATATCCGGAAATGCGGGTCAGGCAAATTACAGTGCCTCCAAAGCCGGAATCATCGGTCTTACAAAGAGTGTTGCAAGAGAACTTGCCTCCAGAGGAATCACGGTAAATGCAGTGGCACCGGGAATGGTAGATACCGAGATGACAGAAGTGCTGTCGGATAATGTCAAAAAGCAGGTGCTGGCACAGATTCCGCTGAAAAGAATGGGGACCACAGGCAACATTGCCGATGCGGTCGTATTTCTGGCATCTGAGAAAGCCGATTATATCACCGGTCAGGTTCTTGCCGTAGACGGTGGAATGACAATGTAAAAAACAGAAAGGTAAGATTATGAGCAGAAGAGTGGTAGTTACAGGAATGGGTGCGATTACTCCGATTGGAAACAATGTGAAAGATTTCTGGAATGGAATTGTAAATGGACAGCTTGGATTTGGTGAGATTACTCATTTTGACACAGCGGATTACAAATGCCATCTTGCGGCAGAAGTAAAAGATTTTGATGTGAAAGAATATATGGATTTTCGTTCCGCCAAAAGAATGGAGTTGTTCTGCCAGTATGCGGTGGCAGCAGCGAAAGAAGCCATGGATGATGCAGGTCTCAATCTGGCAGAAGAAGATCCGTATCAGGTAGGCTGTTCGATCAGCTCCGGCATCGGTAGCCTTCAGGCAGTGGAAAAAGAGCATCGGAAACTGCTGGAGAGAGGCCCGTCAAAGGTGAATCCGCTTCTGGTACCACTGATGATATCCAATATGGCAGCCGGAAATGTTTCGATTCAGTTTGGGCTGAAAGGAAAAAGCATCAATGTGGTAACCGCCTGTGCTTCGGGAACGAATGCGATTGGAGAAGCTTTCCGTACCATCCAGTATGGGGATGCACAGGTTATGGTCGCAGGAGGAACAGAAGGAAGCGTGACACCGATCGGCATCGCGGGATTTACTTCATTGACTGCACTGTCCACAGAAACGGATCCGGCAAAGGCATCCCTTCCGTTTGACAAAAACAGAAGCGGATTTGTCATGGGAGAAGGTGCGGGTATTGTGATCCTGGAAGAGCTGGAGCATGCAAAAAAACGCGGTGCAAAAATCTATGCAGAAGTAGTCGGTTATGGCTGCACCTCCGATGCTTATCATATCACTTCTCCGGCAGAGGACGGCTCCGGTGCTGCAAGAGCGATGCTCAATGCGGTAGCCGATGCAGACGTAGCCACTGCCGACATCACTTATATCAATGCACATGGAACAGGAACCAATTATAATGACTTATTTGAAACGAGAGCGATCAAACTCGCCTTCGGGGAACATGCGGCAGATATCAGAATAAACTCTACCAAATCCATGATCGGGCATCTGCTCGGCGCGGCAGGAGCAGTGGAATTCATCGTCTGCGTGAAAGAGATTGAAGAAAATTATCTGCATGAGACCGTTGGTTACACAACACCGGATGAGGAACTGGATCTGGATTACTGTAAAGAACCTGTCCAGACAGAAGTGAAGTATGCATTGAGCAATTCACTCGGGTTTGGCGGGCACAACGCAAGCATTCTTGTAAAAAAATATGAGGTATAATGATGTCAATTTTATCTGCAAAGGAAATTATGGATATTATCCCACACAGACAGCCGTTTATGCTGGTGGATACAATCGAAGAAATGGAACCGGGCGTTCGTGCCGTCGGCAGAAAATGTGTCAGCTATAATGAACCGTTTTTTGCAGGGCATTTTCCGGGAGAACCGGTGATGCCGGGCGTACTGATTATCGAAGCGCTGGCGCAGACCGGAGCCGTTGCAATCCTGTCAATGCCGGATCACAAGGGCAAGACAGCATATTTTGCAGGGATTAATTCCGCCAAGTTCAAGAAAAAAGTAGTTCCGGGAGATGTATTGACACTGGAAACAGAGATTGTCAAGTTCAAGGGGCCGATCGGAGTCGGCAAGGCAACCGCGACAGTAGACGGAAAGGTGGCTGCAACAGCAGAGCTTGTATTTGCGATTGGAAGTGGTGAGTAAAATGGGATTGAAAATAATTGAAAAGATCAAAGAGGCCAAACGGGAAAATGCCTTGCAGATTGAGGAGCAGGAAGAGCCTCCGAAGCAGGTCGTCTTTTGCAAGGGCTGCGGCAGGACACTTGATAAAACGGAAGTGGTGCGCAGCAAATATGTCTGCAGTGTATGCGGCTATTATTTTCGTGTCAACACAAAGAACCGGATAAAAATGGTCGCAGATCCTCAGAGTTTTGAATTGTGGTTTGAAGAAATGGACAGTAAGAATCCACTCCACTTTCCGGACTACGAGGAAAAACTTCAGGAGGTTCGGGAGAAAACCGGACTTTCGGAGGGCATTACCGTAGGAAAAGGAAAGATCTATGGTGAGGATACCGTGATCGGCATCTGTGACTCCCGGTTCCTCATGGGAAGCATGGGGCATGCGGTCGGAGAAAAAATCGCAGCTGCCGTAGAGCGGGCAACGCAGGAGCGTCTCCCGGTCATTCTTTTCTGCTGTTCCGGCGGCGCGAGAATGCAGGAGGGAATCATTTCCCTGATGCAGATGGCAAAGACCTCAGCAGCATTGAAACGGCATTCCGATCAAGGGCTTTTATATATACCGGTACTGACAGATCCGACAACCGGAGGTGTTACCGCAAGCTTTGCAATGCTCGGGGATATTATTCTGGCGGAACCGGGGGCTCTGATCGGTTTCGCCGGACCGCGTGTCATTGAACAGACGATTGGAGAGAAACTGCCGGAAGGGTTCCAGAGGGCTGAATTTCAGCTGGAGCATGGGTTTGTGGATGCAATCGTGGAACGGAAGGACTTAAAGAAGAAATTATATGAAATCTTAAAGCTTCACCGCCTTTCCGTGGCAGATGGATATGCGAATTTTGAACCCGGGATTGAGCTTGATGACAGACCGACAGAACTGATGCGGGAACGTGAGGTCAAATCACCGATTCTGGAAGCATGGGAAAAGGTGAAAAGAGCGAGACAGGTTGACAGACTTTCCGCAGAAGATTATATCGAAACGCTGTTCACAAAATTTATGGAACTGCACGGTGACAGACAGTACCGGGATGATCCTGCCATTGTGGGCGGGATTGCCTATTTTGATGGGCAGCCGGTTACCGTAATCGGCGTACAGAAGGGGAAAGACATGAAAGACTGTATGCTTCATAATTACGGCATGCCGTCCCCGGAGGGGTACCGCAAGGCGCTTCGACTGATGAAGCAGGCAGAGAAATTTCATCGTCCGATTATCACGTTCGTCAATACCGCAGGAGCTTTCTGCGGAATGGAGGCGGAAGAACGCGGGCAGGGAGAGGCAATTGCACGGAACCTGTATGAGATGTCAGGGCTGAAAGTGCCGGTGCTTACGCTGATGATCGGCGAAGGCGGCAGCGGCGGTGCATTGGCACTAGCTGTCGGAAATGAGGTATGGATGATGGAAAATGCAACCTATTCGGTACTTTCACCCGAGGGGTTTGCATCCATTCTGTGGAAAGACGGCAAACGGGCAAAAGAGGCGGCCGGCATTATGAAAATTACCGCGCAGGATTTATATGAACTGGGTGTAGTAGAACGGATTATTCCGGAATACGGTGCGGCGGATGAGAAGGCACTTTCTTCGATTGCCGGATATATGAGAAAGCAAATACATGAATTTTTAATGCGTGAAGATAAAAAAAGCGGAGAAGAATTAGCCGGTGAGCGCTATGACAGATTCCGCAGTTTTTAAAGGAGTGTGCAATGACAGGCAGAATATGTGGAACCGGCAGTGCCCTGCCGCGCCTTCGGGTGACCAACGATGATCTGAGTAAGATCATGGACACCTCGGATGAATGGATCAGGAGCAGAACCGGAATAGAGGCAAGACATCTTGCGACAGAAGAGACAACGACAAGCCTTTCTGTGGAAGCAGCAAAACAGGCGTTGGAGGAGGCAGGTGTGCAAGCGGAAGACCTGGATCTGATCATCGCCGCAACAGTATCCGCCGACCGCCTGATACCGACCCTGTCCTGCGAGATACAGAGTGCACTCGGTGCGAAACATGCGACGGCATTTGACATTGGAGCGGCATGCTCCGGATTTTTATTCGCACTCAGTACCGTGCAGGCGTACATCATGAGTGGGCAGTGTAAAAAGGCATTGATTGTGGGTGCGGAGGTACTGTCGAAAATCATGGACTGGGAAGACCGTTCTACCTGCGTACTGTTTGGAGATGGGGCCGGTGCTGCCGTCATCTGTGCAGAAGATACCGGAATCATACAGGTGGTACACGGTTCCGACGGAGCAAAGGGGATGGTGCTTGCCTGTGATAACCGGCCGGTCAATAATCCCTATAAGAAAAATACGGCAGATCTGTCCTATGTGTCCATGAATGGGCAGGAAGTCTATAAATTCGCAGTACGTACGGTGCCACTCTGTATCCATGAGGCACTGGAAAAGTCTGGGACAGCAGCAGATGATATCTCCTGTTTTGTATTGCATCAGGCCAATCTGCGTATCATCGAAGCGGTTGCAAAACGACTGGAACAGCCAATGGAGAAATTTCCGATTAATTTAAACGAGTGCGGAAATATTTCTGCCGCAAGTGTTCCGATTTTGCTTGATAATGTCAACCGCCGTGGTATGATAAAGAAAGGAGATAAAATCGTACTGGCAGGTTTTGGCGCAGGCCTTACCTGGGGAGCCGCCGTACTGACCTGGTAGAGGAGAGAAGATAATGAACACAGATAAGACCCTGAATGATATTCTGGTAAAGCTATTCAATGACCTGATGGAGATAGAGGACAAATGTCTCATTACGGGAGAATTCCGCAATATTTCCAACAATGACATGCACGTGATTGAAGCGATCGGAGTCGAAGAGCCGAAAAGTATGTCGGAGATTGCAAAATCATTGAATATTACGACCGGAACACTGACAAAAAGCGTGGATGCGCTGGTAGATAAAAAGTATGTGGAACGGAACCGCAGCAGCAAGGATAAAAGGGTTGTACGACTGTCACTGACAGAATCAGGTGTTCGTGCCTTTGATCATCATGCACGATTTCATGAGAATATGATTCGTGATATTAAGCAGGAAATGAATGAAGAAGAGACCAGAATTCTGATTGCCACACTGGGCAAGCTGGTTTCTTATTTTCAGGAACAGTATAAAGAATATTTGCACCGTAAATAGGAAAACGGTGTATCGCATAGCATCGTAGAGATGGAATACAAAGCAGCATGACAAAAGAGTGGAGGTGTTATCTCCGCTCTTTTGTCATGCTGCTTGTATTTGGGGGTGCAGACGGTAGTTGTATGCAAGGTTCGATGAATTGCTAAGAATGTAACTTTCGATATTCTTTCGGAAGCATCTGATATTGCGCCTGAAAGCATTTGTAAAATTGGTTGAGATTACTCATTCCGATTTCAGAGGCAATATGCTGAATGGATTGGTCTGTATTTTCTAACATGGAACATGCAACGATCATGCGTTGACGTGTTTGAATTTCTTTAAAGGTCTTATGCGTACGCTGGTGAATTAATGTGGATAAGTACTTTGGATGATAATTGAACTTTTCCGCCACATCACGGAGTGTACAGTCCGCATAATGCAATTCGATATAATGCATGATATCCACAAGGTTATCAGAGACATTGGATGAAATCTGGATAAAATGTTCTCCGGTATCTACGGAATATAATCGTAAAAGTTCAATGATGATAATCAAAAGATAACTTTTCATAATTTCCTTACGGTATAATCGAATATCGAAATATTCAAGTAAAAGCATCGAAAACATCTCGCAAATCTTATTGGAATGTCCGGTCCGAAAAATAAGGTACTGGTCATGATTATCGTTATTGGACAAGGCGGAGAGAAGAAAACTGGCCATGACGCTCTGATCCTTTAAACGATTGAAAAAACTGTCTGAGAAAAATTCATTACTCATACTGATATTGATGATAATATCGTTTTCTCCCGTCTTAAATTTGTGGCGTATGACATCCCGATCGAAGATACAGACATCACCTGCCTCTAACGTGATGGATTTGTCGTCAATTTCATAAGAACAGCTGCCGGAATAAATATAATTCATATTCACATTTGTATGGATATAATATGGAACCGGAACATACCGCGAGTCCTTACGGATCAGGATGTCATTTGCCTTTAACTCCGGCAGCTGGAAGCAGAGAACTTCCCGCCCGTTTATGAGCTTACGCTCCATAAAACGATAGGAAGGACTGAGTGCGCCCGGGTTGGCACGATAATATTTTTCGTGTTCACTGGGCTCTCTTAAAAATTGGTCAAGCTCCTCTGTTGTCATGATATTCCTCCTTGATATAATCTTACTTTTTGATATTCAATAACTGGATTAATAATATTGAAAATAAATTAAAATGAAATATACTTTAAGTATAAGTTAAATATTTGACTTGATTGTAGCATAGGAGTCGCTATCCTTACAAGAACTACAATCTGGAAATATGATATTTTTATTAATGAAATAAGGAATACCAGGAGGGCTTTTATGGATTATAAAAAAGTAGCATCTGAAGTTTTAGATCATGTCGGTGGGGCCGATAACGTGAAAAGTTTCACGCACTGTGCAACGCGATTAAGATTTAATTTAAAGGATGAAACATTATATCAGGCGGATGCATTAAAGATAACAAAAGGAGTCATGGGAAGTGTTGTCAGCGGAGGCCAGCACCAGGTGATCATTGGAACGGATGTTTCTCATGTATATGATGAGCTGGTATCCATTCTTGGAAACGATGTTGCGGCAAAAGAACTGGACATTGTTGAAAAAGATGATCTTGCAAAGAGTAAATTTTCTCAGATTTTAGATACCATCTCCGGGATCTTTACGCCGATACTTCCGGCAATTGTCGGAGGGGCAATGATTAAAACCCTGTTAATCATTTTAACCCTGCTTGGGGTTATGGATAGTACGGGGCAGACCTACCAGATTTTAACATTTGTCGGAGACACACCATTTTATTTCCTGCCGATTATGCTGGCGTATTCCGCAGCGAAAAAGTTTAAGATGAACCCAATGATGGGTATGATGCTTGGACTTATGATGATTCATCCAACCTATCTGACAATGATCGAGACAGGGGACCCGGTCAAATTATTTGGATTGGTGCCTGTCACACTTGCAAAGTACACTTCAACTGTAATTCCGGTCATTCTGGTGGTATGGGTTGGATCTTATGTAGAGCGTTTTGCCGATAAGATTACGCCTAAGGCAGTCCGGTTTTTCTTAAAGCCGTTAATTACTTTACTGATTATGGTTCCGATTGCCTTTTGTGTGGTAGGACCGTTAGGAACGATAGTAGGAAATGGACTTCAGTATGTGCTGAATGTAATACAGACCCAGGCACCGTGGTCATTGCCGATTATCTTTGGTGTGGCAGCTCCGATTGTCATCATGCTGGGTATGCATTATGTAGTGACCATTCCGCTTGTAATGTCAGCAATTGCTGCCAGTGGATATGATATGCTTGGTGCCGGATTTCTGGTTGCCAATATTGCACAGGGTGCAGCTGCATTTGCAGTTATGCTGCAGGCAAAAAATTCTGATTTTAAAGCGATGGCGGGCTCAAGCGGTCTGACGGCTTTGCTTGGGGTAACGGAACCTGCAATGTATGGTGTCAACCTGAAACTGAAAAAACCATTTATAGGGGCTCTCTGCGGCGGATTAATCGGTGGAATTGTCTGCGGAATCGCAGGTGTAAAACGTATTACGTTCGGACCAACCGGACTTACCACGATTGCAATCTTTATTGATCCAAAAAATAACATGAATTTTATTATGGCAATTGTCGGTGTTGTTGTATCCTTTACGGTTTCTTTCATTGTAACCTACATCATTGTGAAAAAAGACAGCAAAATACAGGAAGAAATAGGAGCGTAATTTATGAGTAAATTTCCAGAAGATTTTTTGTGGGGCGGCGCGATTGCTGCCTCACAGGCAGACGGGGCATGGCAGGATGGTAAGAAAGGCCTTGATACACAGGACTTACGTTATTTTGATGCGGCATGGGAAAATGAAATGCGGCAGGAAAATCGGAATATTAACATGACGACGGAGCGCTTTACGAGAGCACTCGAAACGGAAGATGCGTCCAAGTATCCATTCCGCAGAGGAATTGATTTTTATCATACGTGGAAAGAGGATTTAAAGCTGTTCCATGAGATGGGAATGAAGCTGTTCCGTACTTCCATTAACTGGGCAAGAATCTATCCAAACGGAGATGATTCCGTACGAAACGAGCAGGGAATCCAGTTTTATAAGGAATTATTTACAGAGTGTCATCGTCTGGGTATGAAAGTATTTGCAACGATCCTTCATTACAACATTCCCGTGCATCTGGTTACGGAGTATGGTGGCTGGAAGAGCAGAGAGACCGTGAAATATTATGAGAGGTACTGCATCACCCTATTTCAGGAACTGGGGGATCTGGTAGATTACTGGCTTCCGTTCAATGAGATCAATTGTTCCAGATTTAATCCGTGGAATGGCTGCTGTTTGATCAAAGATCAGGAGGCAGAATACAATCAGTCAATTTTCCAGTGTACGCATCATCAGTTTATTGCAAATGCCCTGGCGGTGAAAGCAGCGCACAGGATACTTCCCGGATCTAAGGTAGGAGGAATGATAGCACGGTTTACTTCCTATCCGGCAACCTGTAAACCGGATGATGTAATGCAGACTATATTAGATGAAAATTACAAAAACTATTTTTATACAGATGTGATGGCCAGGGGAAAATATCCGTCCTATACAAAGCGGATGTTTGCAGAACTTGGTGTTGAAATTGAAAAAGAACCTGGGGATGATGAACTGATCGCGGAAAATACGGTAGATTTTCTGGCATACAGCTACTATATGTCAATGATTTCTTCCAACGATCCGAATTATGAAATTACCAGCGGAAATCTTCTTTCCGGTAAGAAAAATCCCTATCTGGACAGCAGTGACTGGGGATGGCAGATTGATCCGGTTGGATTAAGGATTTCCCTAAATGAAATGTATGACAGGTATCAGCTGCCGGTTATGATTGCAGAAAATGGAATCGGTGCCAAGGATGTCTTAGAAGAGGATAACACCGTTCATGATGATTACCGGATTGATTATCTGCGTGCGCATGTCCGGCAGATGGAAGAGGCAATTGCGGATGGAGTGGATTTGTTCGCTTATACAACGTGGGGAATTATAGACATCGTATCGTGTGGAACAATAGAAATGAGTAAACGCTATGGCGTTATCTATGTGGACCGGGATGATGCCGGACATGGAACCAATCAGCGCTATAAGAAAGATTCCTTTGCCTGGTATCAGAAATGCATTGCTACCAACGGAGCGGATTTGGTATAAAAATGGAAAACCGGTATACGAGCCGGATATAAAATGGAGAAATAACTTTAAAGATACTAGTTTCATAATGGAGGGAGCGATCCGTATGAATTTATTTCAGAATCTGCAAAAAAACACAAAAGATAAAACGCATAGAAAGATGGATACAGAACCATATTGCGTCTATGCACCTGTGGAGGGAACTATGATAAAACTTGATGATTTCCCGGATGATGTTTTTGCACAGGGCATTTTGGGAAGAGGGGTTGGAATTCTACCGGAGGTCGGAGAAGTAAGAGCTCCGTTTGATGGAACAGTTCATACGGTTTTCGATACATTACATGCCGTTAGTCTGGTCAGTAATGACGGGTTAGAGATTCTGATCCATGTGGGTGTGGATACCGTGAAATTAAAGGGGAAAGGATTTACAAAGCGAACGCAGAACGGTGCACAGGTAAAGGCCGGTGATCTTCTGATGGAGTTTCAAATAAAACAGATTGAGAAAGCCGGGTATAAAACTGCAACTGCTGTGTGCGTCACCAATTCGGATGAATATACAGATTTTCATATGGAAGGATATGGGCATGTAAACGCCGGACAGAAAATATATCAGGTTCTTAAGTAGGCGTTAAAATGTTAATTTCTGTGTAGGGTTCTTACGAAAAAATTAATATCTTTACACGTGAATACTTATATATAATGTTTTGTATAGAACTAAATAATCACATATTGATAATTAAAGGAAATATTTGGAATAAAAAAACGCATAAAATAATTATAAAAATAACCAAAAAAAGAAAAATAGGTTGCCAAAAAATACTCATACTAATAAAATAGATGTGTTGATATATACTACATAGAATAAAGGAGATAGACAGTATGAGTTACGTTGATGAGGTGCTTGAAAGAGTTCAGGCGAAGAATGCTTCCGAGCCTGAATTCCTTCAGGCAGCACAAGAGGTATTGGAATCATTGAGACCGGCAATTGAGGCGAAAGAAGAGCTGTATCGAAAAGAAGCTTTGCTCGAAAGGCTGACAGAACCGGACAGACAGTTCAAGTTCCGTGTACCTTGGGTGGATGATAAAGGTCAGGTTCAGGTTAATACGGGTTACCGTGTTCAGTTCAACAATGCAATCGGACCATACAAGGGAGGTTTGCGTTTACATCCTTCCGTAAATATCGGAATCATTAAATTTCTTGGATTTGAACAGATTTTTAAGAATTCTCTGACGGGCCTTCCGATCGGCGGCGGAAAGGGCGGTTCCGACTTCGATCCGAAGGGAAAATCAGACCGTGAAGTTATGGCATTCTGCCAGAGTTTTATGACAGAACTGTGTAAATACATCGGTGCTGATGTAGATGTTCCGGCTGGCGATATCGGTACAGGTGCAAGAGAAATCGGTTACATGTTTGGACAGTATAAGAGAATCCGCGGTATGTATGAGGGTGTGCTCACCGGAAAGGGATTGAGCTACGGCGGTTCTCTGGTGCGTACGGAAGCGACCGGATACGGTTTATTATACATTACGGAAGAGTTGATGAAATGCCACGGTATGGAAATGAAAGATAAGACAGTTGTTCTATCCGGAGCCGGCAATGTGGCTATCTATGCAGCGCAAAAAGCACAGCAGATGGGAGCAAACGTCGTGACAGTATCGGATTCTGCCGGATGGATCTATGATCCGGAAGGAATTGATGTTGCACTCTTAAAAGACATCAAAGAGGTGAAACGTGCTCGTCTGACCGCATATGCTGCTGCAAGAAAGAGCGCAGAATACCATGAGGGACGTGGAGTATGGCAGGTACCATGTGATATTGCACTGCCGTGTGCAACCCAGAATGAGCTGTTGCTGGAAGATGCAAAACAGCTCGTGGCAAACGGCGTAAAGGCAGTATGTGAAGGCGCAAATATGCCTACGTCGTTAGAGGCAACAAAGTATCTGCAGGATAACGGTGTGCTGTTCATCTGCGGAAAAGCTGCGAATGCCGGCGGTGTTGCGACATCCGCGCTTGAGATGTCTCAGAACAGCGAGCGCCTGAGCTGGACGTTCGAGGAAGTGGATGCAAAATTACAGAAGATCATGGTCAATATTTATCATAATATCGACAATGCTGCAAAGCGCTATGGAATGGAAGGCGACTACGTGGCAGGTGCAAACCTCGCAGGGTTTGAAAAAGTGGCAGATGCGATGCTCGCTCAAGGCGTCTGCTAGCGAGAAAGAAAGACTGATATTCTGAAAATGATGCATAGAAATACCCTGAGAGGGAAAAATTCCCTTTCGGGGTATTTTTCTTTCGCAGGAGAGAAAATGGATATTGGAAAAAGTGGGAAAATAGAATAAAATAGAGGAAGAGTAAATTCATAAGGAAAGGCAGACGACGGATGCAAAGAGAAGAAAACAATACAGTAGATACACTGGAGACAGAAAATTACGAATTACAGAAAGAGGCCGATAAACCGCGGAAGAAGAAACAGGTAGAGCCGCCGGTTAATATCTGGAAAGAGATTTTCAGCTGGGTACTGACAGTAGCAGCGGCAGTCGTATTGGCGCTGTTTTTAAACAATTTCATTCTGATCAATGCCAGAATTCCGTCCGGCTCGATGGAGAATACCATTATGGAAGGTGACCGACTGATCGGAAACAGACTTGCATATATAAAAGATGATCCTGAGCGTGGAGATATTGTGATCTTCAAATTTCCGGATGATGAAACGCAGAATTATGTAAAAAGAGTCGTTGGTCTTCCGGGTGAGACCGTACGGATAGAAGACGGTAAGATTTACATCAATGACGCAACGGAACCGCTGGATGAGGATTATCTGAAAGAGGAGTGGACCGTGGAAACAGGGCCGTATACTTTTGAGGTACCGGAAGACTCCTATCTGGTGCTTGGAGATAACCGGAATAACTCCTACGATGCCCGCTATTGGAAAAACACGTATGTAAGCAAGGATAAGATACTGGGCAAGGCAGAATTCCGTTATTATCCGTTTGATAAGATTGGCGGACTGAACGAGTAGTATGTGATTCAAAGGGGGAGAATGAAGCAAGGAGAGATGATATGATAACATTACTTGCAAAGGTATTTATCAGGGCAAAAGACGGGACGGAAGAAAGACAGGCATATGGAATGCTCTGTGGGGTGGTTGGAGTTGCGCTGAATATTCTGCTTTTCATCGGAAAATTCATTGCAGGAACGATCAGTCATTCCATCGCTATCACGGCGGATGCATTTAACAACCTCTCCGATGCCGGTTCATCCTGTGTCACACTGGTAGGATTCCGGCTCGCAGGGACAAAACCGGATTCCGGGCACCCGTTCGGGCATGGAAGGATTGAATATATTTCCGGTTTGATTGTATCCGGTGTCATCCTGATTATGGCATTTGAGCTGATCAGGGATTCCGTAAAGAAAATCATAAATCCGCAGGAGACAGCGTTTTCTGTTATCTCCTGCGTCATACTTGCCGTATCGATTCTGGTGAAGCTGTATATGTCGTATTACAATAAGGCGGTGGGAGAAAAGATCTCTTCCGCTGCAATGAAGGCCACCGCATTGGACAGCTTAAGCGACGTCTGTGCAACTTCGGCGGTATTGCTTACAACATTCATCGATCGGTTCACAGGATTACATATAGACGGATTCTGCGGCGTTCTGGTGGGATTGTTTATTTTCTATGCGGGTATCCAGGCAGCGAAGGAAACGCTGAATCCGCTGCTGGGTCAGCCGCCGAAACAGGAGTTTGTCGAAGAGATAACAAAAATTGTCATGCAGGAAAAGCTTGTGCGCGGAATCCATGATCTGGTGGTACATGATTACGGTCCGGGCAGAGTGATGATCTCTCTGCATGCGGAGGTTCCGGCTGATGTGAATATTTTAAAAATTCATGATGTGATTGACAACATTGAAGAGAAACTTCGGAAAGAACTCGGATGTGAGGCGGTCATTCATATGGATCCTGTTGTGACAAATGATCCACAGGTCGTCGAGTTAAAACGGAAGATAAAAGCGATTCTGGCAGAGATCGATCCGAAAATCAATCTTCATGATTTCCGCGTGGTGGAAGGCGACACACATACGAATATTATCTTCGACGTAGTAGTACCATACGATTACCGGTTAAGTGACGAGGAGCTGGTAGAGCAGCTCACAGAGCAGGTACAGGAACATATCGGAAAACAGTATTTTCTCGTTGTAAAAGTAGATAAGGCATATAGCTGATTGCTATATGCCTTATCTCTTTCTATTGCTTTGCAACGCTGCACCGAAACGCAAACGCTGCTATTTTATTGTGCGTTGTCCGTATCACTGCCCGTGCCGGAAGAGGAACCATCAATCAGAGGATCGATTGGAATTCCTGTTTTGCTTTCCAGGGAGCCGCTGTCGGACGTCTCAGTCGGATTCTCCGTCTCTGTTTCTGTCTCCGCCGCTTGATAGACAAATTCATTGGAACTGCGGAAAATAGTACTGCTGGAACCGACAATGTTTGCAACAATCGTATCACCGTCTTCAATGTCTTCCTGATTGATCCGAAGCAGGGAGCTGGATACAAATGAGGTCGTTACTTTTGTACCATTTACATAAATCTTCGTCCATGGGGTGAAGTTGGAGCCGTAAATACAAAGCTTTCCATCTGCAGTTGCCCACGTGTCGGATACTGTGACATCATCAATTCCCATGATAAGATTGCTGGCAGGATATTTGTCTTCTCCGTTATAGGCATAACGATCGCCGTAGAGAAGATCATATTGCAGATTCTCCAGACCACTCAGATATTCCGTGGAATCTTTCTGGCTCTGCGTATAGGTAAACATGGTTCCTTCGTGAATGCCGATCTGGTTGGTCACGTCAGCCAGAAGCTGATAAGAGGTAAGGTCCGCATCCTGTTTCACAACACCGAAGTTATTCCAGGTCACGTATTTGGTTTTGAACAAATCACCGGTTGCCATATCATCCTCGGTCAGCCCCATCGTTGGAAGATGATCACCGAACATGACAACCATTGTTTTTTCATCACGTTTGGACAATTCATTAATCAGATTGCCGATGAATTTATCCACTTCATGGATCTCATTTACGTAATATTCCCACTGATTATTGGAAGCTTCATCCGCAGCTCCGGTAACGGTGATTTCCGGATTCTCGATAATTTTCTCGGAAGGATAATCGCCATGTCCCTGAACTGTAATTGTATAGACGAGATCGGACTGGTCCGGTGTGGAATCAAGCGCCTTTAAGGTCTCGTTGACAAGAATATCGTCGGTTGGCCAGTCGCCGAGCGGTGTGTATTCCTGAATGTTCATACATTCCTTGCTGGTAAATGTATCGAATCCCATCATGGAAAATGCATTGGTACGGCTGTAGAAATTACCGCCGTTGTTATGTACAACGTGTGTACCGTAGCCAATCTGGGATAAATCAGATGCAATGCTCTCGCAATCGGTCTGCTTTAAGATCGTCTTGTAAGGATATTCGCCGGTGCCGAAATACTGCAGGCTCATACCGGTCAGGACTTCAAATTCCGTGTTTGCGGTTCCGGCCCCTACCACCGGTACCGTCAGGTGTCCGGAGGAGTAGTTCTCATACAGGGAGCGGAAGTTCGGAATCGGATCCTCGGAACAGTTTAAGTATTTTATCTCTTCCGGATCGACAAAGGATTCCAGAAGAATAACAATGATATTCGGTTCATCTTCCGAAGTGACTGTAGTTGTCCCGGCATCAACAGAGGACTCGATATTGGCAATCGTATCTTCCGAATAAGTTTCCGGCTTGCTCATACCACGGTCAACCACGCTGGAAGAAAAGCCATACACAAATCCGTAATTCTCATAGCCCAGTGCAATATTGGAAAAATAAGATGCAACGATGTTTGTGCTCTGTACTGCTTTGGTTGTGACGGAAAGCAGCAGGCAGACAGCAGCCACCAGAAGCGGGCTTAAGTATTTGTGTGTAGGCCCCTTATATTTTGGTCCTTTGATAAAAAGAATGACACATCCAACGATAAACGAAGCAACAACAACGACCACAAGGACAGCTTCGCCGGCCGTAAAGTAGTTGGTGTTCTGCATCGCGAACAGATCCGATAAACATTTCAGATCTGTAAATCCGAACGGAGTTACACGTTTGCTCAAAATGCATCCGTTGATGGTTCCGAGGAATATCCAGAACCCGCTGACCAGCAGACGTACCAAAATTCTGCGCCGGGCCAGATAGGCAAGTGAAAGGCTTGCAAATATAATAAAGGAATTATACAGGTATGCCCAGGTGTGCCCGCCTACAAATGTGAATGCGGACAGAATATCACGTCTGGAAATGCATTCAACGAGAAAGCAGAGAAAGCATGCCAAAAGCGCATGGAACAATAGCGAATACCGGTTTAAAAAGGCGACTGCCTTTACTACACGCGGATTCGGTTCGCGATTCGCACGTTTTTCCTTCCAAAGTTTATAGTTTTGTCTTATTGTTAAAAGTGTATGTTTCATTTTTTCAAACGTATTTCTGATAGAACGCATACAGTTCAGTCCCCCTTGATTAATAGAAAATTACATGCGTAAATTGCAGGTAAAGTTTATGTAAATAAAAACACATCTATGCTTGAAACAGAATAAATCTAAATGGAAGAAAAATCAACAGTAATCTTTGATAAATTTTTATTAATATTTTCTTAAAAACAATCCATTGTGTATAATAATAAGTAAAAAGCAGTGTAAAATAGAAGTAGTATTGCTTCAATATAATGCAAAATTATGCGTACAAGCCTCCCAAAGGCTGTTTTTTAAAGGCTTGGCTGTTGGCAAAATCTTGAAATTGTGCTATTCTTTTTTTAGAATAATGCGTAAAAAGCAGAATAACGAGGACGAGTGGTCAGATAGATCAGATACAAGGAAATTGCTGGGGAGCAGTTGATCAAGGGGATGACACTTGGACTTACGAAAGAAGAACAGATTCAGAAACGGTTTCTTGAAAAAGTCAGATGGTTGCAGTCGGTGGAGGAAGAGAAGGGGCATGCAGATTCGGGGGAATAGAGATTACGTAGATGAGAATGAATGGATGGGAGTAATCTTTGTATCGATGTGGAGATTACTGCTCATATGTACAGCGGCGGAAATTGCACTGCTTGCGGGATGGACGGGGACAGACGGAACTTCTTTTGGGGAGGAGGTCAGAAGAGATCTGATCGTGCCCTGTGCCATACAAAGCGCGGTTGTGATTTTTACAAAACTGTTTTTTTTGAAGTGCCGGGATACGCTGAGTGATCTTCAGCTTGTCGGGGTATCTGTTTTTTTGACAAATTTTTTTGCAGCCGTTATGGTCGTGACACATCCGGATGTGACGTTTCTTTCCGCATTTCTTTTTGTACCAATTGTACTCGTATCGGTATATAAGAGAAAGGAACTGATCCGGATTCAATTTTGGATCACAATCCTGCTCTATCTTTGGAACCGCCTGTTTCTGATCCCGGACCGAGCATTTGCAGTTGACGTTTCCGCTGCTGGGGATATCACTGCCTTTCTGGTTCTGGCGCTTGCGTTTGCGGTGTTGGGAGAGCAGATACGGAAATCTTCCATACAGCTGGATATTCAGGTGTGGAAGGATTCTCTGACCAATCTGTATAACCATGAGGCTTTTTACGAAGAGCTCAAGAACCAGATGGAACTGTTCGAGGAAAAGCGGGAATCGTTTTCCATTTTTGTCATTGACATTGATAATTTTAAGCAGGTAAATGATACCTATGGTCATGCTTACGGGGATGAGGTAATCCGAACAGTTGCGCATGTCATTGAAAAGAATCGCGGATCGAAGGATTTTGCAGCACGTTATGGCGGAGAGGAATTCGCCATGATATGTCCGGGAAAACGGGCAAAAGAAGTGGTGATCGTTGCGGATAAGATTCGTAGAGAGATTGCGGAAAGATCCATAGAATCAAAACAGGAGCCGAAGTGTTTTACCGTCAGCATCGGTGTCGCGGAATATTGTCATACCTATCAGACCGGCAGTTCTTTTTTTGAAGAAGCCGATCAGGCATTGTATGAGGCGAAAGCTACCGGGAAAAATAAGGTTTGCTGTAACAGATAGTTGCGGCAGACTTTTTTGATTTAGAGAAGCTGTTTTCACGTGGAAGCGTAGAAGTTTTGAGCCCTGTGAATGAAAAAGCTTTGTATCATGACTGAAATTTTTTTCTAAAATGTGGAAAACTGAAGAAAGAAGCAGGATTGTCTCGTTATCTAATAAAGAAAGGAATTTATTGACAAATAAAAATAGAAATGTTACTGTATTAGTAATATAGTACAATAACACAATAAAAGGAGGAGCATCATGGAAGCGTTAATTGATGTAAGAGATATGAGAAAGATATACAATCCCGGTGAAAATGAAGTGCATGCACTGGATGGCATATCCCTTCAGATTGCGCCCGGAGAGTTTGTTGCAATCATAGGTCAGTCCGGTTCCGGCAAATCCACTCTGATGAATATGCTGGGCTGTCTGGATATTCCGACATCCGGCGAATATTATCTGGATGGCAGAGATGTTGCAGGACTGGAAGATGATGAATTGTCCGAGATCCGAAATGAAGAAATCGGATTTATTTTTCAGGGATTTAATCTGATACCGAATCTGACGGCGCTGGAAAATGTGGAGCTGCCACTGATCTACCGTAAGATTCCGGCGGCAAAGCGGCGTGAGCTGGCAGTGGACTCCCTGCGCAAGGTCGGCCTTGAAAACAGAATGGATCATAAACCGGCAGAGATGTCCGGAGGTCAGCAGCAGAGAGCAGCGATCGCAAGAGCCCTGGCGGCAAAACCCCCGGTAATCTTAGCAGATGAGCCGACGGGTAATCTGGATTCCAAATCGAGCATTGACATCATGCGAATTCTCAGAAATTTGCACGAAGAAGGCCGAACGGTCATTTTGATCACGCACGATAACGGAATTGCCCAGAGTGCGAAACGGATCATCCGTATCATGGACGGAAAGATAGAATCCGACTATCAGAATGATAACCTAAAAATATATGGGGAAGAGTAAAGGAGCGTATATGGCAGCAGGAAAGAAGAAAAAGAAAATTGTGAAATGGATCGTACTGGCAATCATTTTAGTTCTGGTTGTTGTAATGATATCCCAGTGCGGAAGAGGTGCGAATCAGACAAAGACCGTTGATGTCACGGAAGTCAAAAAGGGAGAAGTCACCTCGACTCTGGATACAAGCGGAACCGTGGCAAGTGAAGATACGAAAACCTACGTATCACCGGTTACGGCAGAAATCGCGGAAGTGAGTGCCAAAGCAGGTCAGGAGGTAAAGAGCGGCGACTATCTGATTACATACGATACGGCGTCACTTGAATCCAGTTACTCACAGGCGGAATTGCAGGCAAAATCTGCGGATGCGACGAATGCGGACACCATTGCAAAGAGCAATGAAAATTCACAGGAAGTAAAAGATCAGACAAACACAATAGCATCTTTAAATTCTCAAATCACAGCCGCACAGGCAGATGTGACAAATACACAGGCGGCATTGGCCCAGAATCAGTCAGACACCACCAATGTAAGTTCCCAGCTGAGCGACTATCAGAAGAAAGTGGCGGGTGCGGACAAGAATACTTCTGCGAGTGATCTGGCAGAGTGGAACAAGGCGGTCGAAGACCTGACGGCACAGGCAAATACGCTGAGTGCTGAGGCGGCAACGCTGCAGGCAGATCTGGAAACCAAGACGGCAAATCTCACATCCCTGCAGGCAGACCTTGCAACGGCCGAGTCAAAAAAAGAGGCGGCAGAGGCAGGTGTCTTATCCGACAATGCCAAGGCCAGCCTGAATTACAGTTCAAAAGCAACTTCTCTGAGTGTAACAAATGCAGAGGATGATCTCTCCAAGGCAAAGGCGGGCATTGCAGCAGAATTTGACGGGATTGTCACCTCGGTAGAGGCAATCGGAGGTTCCATGGCAGCCGAAGGGCAGTCACTTGTGACTGTGGCAAATTCCAATGCCATGAAAGTGGATTTCCAGGTTTCCAAGTATAACCTTTCCGATCTGCAGACCGGTCAGAAAGTGACGGTTACCGTTTTAGATAACACCTATAGCGGAACGGTAAGCAGTATCAGCAAAATGGCAACTGTGGAGGCTTCCGCAACCACAACCGGCACCGGAACAGCTTCGAAGGTTTCAGCAGAAGTTCATATAGAGAACCCGGACAGCAATCTGATTCTGGGAATGGATGCGAAACTCTCCATCTCGTTGGGAAGTGTCAAGGATGTGCTCGTAGTACCGGTTGCTGCGGTCAACACAGACACGGACGGGGATTTTGTATATGTGGTAGAGAATGGTGTGGTGAAACGAAAAGCAGTAACGACGGGCCTGTACGGGAAAGAGCAGGTACAGATTACCAAGGGATTAGAGGAAGGTGATCATGTGATTTCCGTTGTGGATTCGGATATTGAAGAGGGTATGACCGTTGTCGAAAACCTCGTAAAAGAGTAAGGGGGAAGACCTATGTCACAGCTGTTGGAATATATTAAGATGGCCTTCACCAATATCAAGGCAAATAAGGGCCGGTCTTTCCTCACCATGCTCGGAATCATTATCGGTATTTCTTCCGTCATCATGGTAATAGCCATAGGAAACGGAGCCAAGAACGTAATCACAGAACAGATGGCAGGTATTGGTTCCGGCCAGATTTATCTGTATACCTATGACTCAACGGGAAGCTATTATATTACGAATGACGATATCGAGGCAATCAAAGAAGATGTGGATGGAATCAAGGGAATCTCAGCTCAGAACAGCATTGAAGGTTCCCTGACAACCAAAAAAGGAGATTTTACGGTCAGCGGATCGGGTGTTATGGCGGATTACCAGTATTTTGAGACCAGTGGGATATCCAAAGGACGATTCTTTAATGAGCAGGAATATCTTTCCGGTCAGCCGGTAGCCATAATCAGTGAAGACGATGCGATTCGCCTCTTTGGATCGACAGACGTGATCGGTATGGATCTGGATGTGGTCATGAATGGAGACACGATTACGTTTACGATTATCGGTGTGCAGAAACCGCAGGAAAGCTCCTTCATGAGTTTTGTCTATGAGAACTCACCGGTTCAGCTGACGTTCCCGCTTACGGTGTTTGAAAGAATCTATGGCGTTGAAATGGATGATTTCTACAGCGTTAATCTGCTGGCGGAAGACGGTGCAGATACGTATGACATCACAACACAGGTGGCAAATCTGATGGAGCGGCGTCACCAGTGCCAGGGACAGGATATCTATCAGTTTGAGAATTTCAGTGATTATATGTCCATTGTGGATACGGTAATCAACACTGTGACCGTATTTATTTCACTGGTCGCTGCGATTTCACTTGTTGTCGGAGGAATCGGTGTTATGAATATCATGCTTGTGTCGGTCACCGAACGAACGCGGGAAATCGGTATTCGAAAGGCGCTTGGAGCGAAGACGCGCTCCATCATGGTACAGTTCTTATCAGAATCTGCAATCATTACCATGTTGGGCGGTATTATTGGAATTATACTTGGAATCGGCGGCGCTTACCTCATTTCGAGTATTGTATCCATGGTGAATACGAAGCTGGAATTTACACCGGCGATCAGCATTCCGGCAATCCTGATTGCCACAGCATTTTCCTGCGGCATTGGTATCTTCTTTGGAATCTATCCGGCAAAGAAGGCTGCGAAAATGAGCCCGATCGAGGCATTAAGAAGATTATAAGAAAAACTGTCACACTTTTGAAGTTCATTCAGTGTGACAGTTCTTTTTTTCTGTTTTCAAGATCGGTGTACGCAGTATCTGCACGATCAGCGGAATGACCATGAAGACCCAGACAATCGGTTCTGCAAGAATCACACCCATGTATTGCAGATGCGGGATCAACAGTGCTGCGATCAGAATCTTGCCGATCAGCTCAATGGAGCTGGAGACGATCGGTGTGATATGGTCGCCGATCCCCTGCATGGCGGTGCGGAGAATGCAAATAACCGCTGTAACAAAATACAACAGCGTATCAATTTTTAAATAGAGGGCGGCATTTGCCGTCACGACCGGATTTGTACTTCCGGTAATGGCATAAATCATCTGCGGAGCGATGGTGTAGCTTAAGAGTATGGTACCAAGACACCACGCCCAGGTAATCAAAATCGCCTTTTTGATACCTTCCCGGATTCTGCTTATCTGTCCGGCCCCCAGATTCTGTCCGCAGAAGGTTGCCATTGTCGTTCCAAATACGCTGAAGGCAAGCATATAGAGTTCCGAAATCTTCCGTGCGGCGGTATGGGCAACGATAATATCCGTTCCAAGTTTGTTGATGGAGGTCTGTAATGCAACCGAACCAAGTGACACGAAGGAAGACATAAAGCCCATGGAAAAACCGCAGGACAGCAAATTGCGGAGCATGGAACCGTTGGGCTGCATGTCACAGAGCGAAAAGCGAAGAAATTCATATTTTTTCCACATGTAAAGAAAACAGCAGATCAATGCGGCCAGCTGGGATAGAACGGTGGCAACCGCAGCCCCCCGGACTCCGGTATGCAGCACATTGATCAGAAAAAGATCGCCGAAGATGTTCAGAATAACGGATAGTGCCAGAAAAATCAGAGGAGTTACGGAATCTCCGATGGCGCGCAGTACCGCAGCGCAAATATTGTAGAGCATCGTAATTGTCATTCCGGCAAATATAATGGAAATAAAAGCCGCTGAATCCGGGATAACTGCCTTCGGAATATTCAATACACGCAGCAGCGGATACAGGAACACCAGACTGAGTACCGTTAGGATCAGAGACATGGCCAGTCCAAGCATGACAGACAGTGCGACAGACTTTTTCAGATCCTTATAATTACCGGCACCAAAATGCTGTGCCACGATGATGGCAAATCCGTTGGTGAGTCCCTGCAGAAAGCCAATAATCAGATTAGACAAAGAAGTAGTGGCACCAACGGCTGCAAGGGCGGATTCACCGAGAATAGAGCCCACGATGCGGGTGTCGATCAGACTGTAAGTGAGCTGTAGTACATTTCCAATAAAAAGAGGAACTGCAAATCCAAATAATAGCTTTGTAATATTCCCTTTGGTTAAATCTTTCATAAAAGCCTCTTTGTCTATTTTATAAATTTGTTGATGGCATCCTGGAGGTCTTTTAACACCTGTTCATTTCCTGTTTCTACGGCATCCACAACACAATGGTTGATGTGGTCTTCCAGAATGATTTTACCGATATTATTGATGGCAGAACGGACAGCTGCAATCTGGATCAGTACCTCACTGCAGTCCCGTCCGTCTGCAACCATGGTTTTGATCGCCTCCATATGTCCGATGGCACGGGACATCCGGTTCAAGACAGCCTTTGTATTTTCATGCTTATGTTCGTGAAGATGTTCCTGTTCGTGCGGATGCCCGTGTTCATGCGGATGTCCGTGTTCATGAAGAAGTTCCTGTTCGTGATGATGTCCCTGCTCGTGATGAAGTTCCTGTTCGTGCATGTCGGTCCTGCTCCGTTTCTTCCAGATTTTTATTTATCGTATCACAAATAGACAAAAAATCCTATAGATAAGTTCAATTTCAGATTGTCAATGGAACTTGCAGAAATAGTGTGGTAAAATGAAAGGAAAAAATGGAAGAGAAGGGAATCAAATATGTGGCTTGCATATGCATGCGGTTCTGCATTTTTTGGAGGAATTTGTGCAATACTGGCGAAAGTGGGAATTAAAAAGACGGATGCAACACTGGCAACGGCAATCCGGACAGTAGTCGTACTGATCTTTGCCTGGCTGATGGTATGGCTGACAGGTGTTCAGGATGCAATATATGCAATTGACAGGCATACCCTGCTTTTCCTGGTTCTTTCAGGATTGGCAACCGGAGCCTCCTGGATCTGTTATTTCCGGGCACTTCAGCTGGGTGATGTGAATAAAGTGACGCCGATCGATAAATCGAGTACGGTTCTTACGATGATCCTGGCTGTTCTTCTTCTCGGAGAATCCTGGAACCTGGATAGAATCATAGCGGCTGTTGCAATCGGAATCGGAACACTTCTGATGATTACCAGACAAAAATCGGGCGGAAGGGCAAAGAGCGGAAACTGGCTTCTTTACGCCGTGCTGTCCGCATTGTTTGCGAGTCTGACTTCGATCTTGGCAAAGGTTGGAATGGAAGACATACCATCGGATCTTGGTACGGCAATCCGCACGACGGTTGTTCTTATCATGGCATGGATTGTGGTTTTTATCGGAAAGAAGCAAAAAGAACTTCGGACAGTAACTTTTCATGATGTTGCCTTTATCAGTCTGTCCGGAATTGCAACCGGAGCCTCCTGGATCTGTTATTATCATGCATTGAAACTGGGGGAGGCAGGAATTGTAGTTCCGATTGACAAATTGAGTATTGTGGTCACAGTCGCATTTTCCTCCGTTTTTTTAAATGAAAAGCTCAGCAAAAGAGCATTTTTTGGGCTTGTGCTGATTGTGGCAGGAACGCTTCTGCTTATCTTTAACGTCAATATCTGGTACCGGATACAGATGATATGGAAGGGGATGGCGGGTCTTTTTGCTTCGTAGGAAGGCTTGCAATGACAGCGGGTGAAAATGCTGCTCCCTAAGAAATAAAAAAATGCGCGTGTACAGGTGACTGTACACAAAGGATTGCGGAAAAGACAGGAGGTAAACAGGATGCTGGGAAACAGAAGAGCGTATAAAATAGAAGAAGGAGTGGTCATTCTTCAGTTTGAAAAAGGAGAGGGAAGAATTACACCGGTAACCGATGAGATTATGAATGTATTTTCACCGATTGAAACTACCGGGCACCGCTCCAAGGCGATTGAGGGAGAAAAGGCTGCAGGCATCCATTTTGAGGTGACAGAGAAGATCGACTACCTGCAAATTGTGACGAAGGCACTGGAAGTGCGCGTTTATGATGATTTTAAGGTGGATTTTTATAATCGTACGGGCATGCTCCTCTGTGCAGATTACAGGGGCAGCCGCCAGTTCGGTATGCAGATCAGTGAGCAGTTCCTCGCATTTCTTAAAGCGGAAGGGCACGATGTACCGCAGGCAGCCGGTGCAGATCACGCAATACAGGTTGTAAAGCGCATGGAAGGGGATGAGGCGTTTTACGGACTGGGAGATAAGACCGGCTTTCTCAATAAGCGCCATTATGATTATGAGATGTGGAATTCCGACTTCCCGCAGGCACATACAGATGCGTTCAAGGCGCTGTATAAGTCCATTCCCTTCTTTCTTACACTGCGGAAAGAATGCGTCTATGGAATCTTTTTTGACAATACCTGCCGGTCCTATTTTGATATGGGAAAGGAGAAGGGGTCTTATTTCTTCTTTGGCGCGGAAAGCGGAAATCTGGATTATTATTTTATCGCAGGAGAGAAGATGCCAAAGGTGGTGGCTAACTACACGTATTTGACCGGGCGGACACCGCTGCCTCAGCTGTTTACACTGGGATATCATCAGTCGCGATGGGGGTACGAGACATCGGCAGAGGTGCGTGCAATTGTAAAAAAATACAGGGATCTGGACATTCCGATTGATACCGTACATCTGGACATTGATTACATGGACAATTTTAGGGTGTTTACGTGGAATCAAACAGATTTCGGCAGACCGGGGGAACTGATTGCCGATTTGAAAAAAGAGGGAATCAAGGTAGTCACAATCATCGATCCCGGCGTAAAACTGGAGAAAGGGTATGCGAAGTTTGATGAGGGAATGGAAAACGGCTATTTCGTAAAGACGCCCGATGGGGATACCTATGTCAATGCGGTATGGCCCGGCGATTCCGTATTTCCGGATTTTGGTAACCCGCAGGTCAGGGACTGGTGGGCCGGCAATCAGAAATATCTGGTCGATCTAGGTGTACGGGGTGTATGGAATGATATGAATGAGCCGGCAAGTTTCCGCGGAGAGCTGCCGAAAGAGGTCGTATTTACCGATGAAGATCAAAAGACCACCCATGCGGCCATGCACAATGTCTATGGACATCTGATGGCAAAGGCGACGTATGAAGGATTGAAAAAATATGACGGCAGAAGACCGTTTGTGATTACAAGAGCCTGCTACAGCGGTTCCCAGAAGTACACGACAGCATGGACCGGTGACAATCAGAGCCTCTGGTCCCATTTGCAGATGGCGATTCCGCAGATGTGCAATCTGGGTCTGAGCGGTCTCGCATACGTCGGAACAGATGTCGGAGGTTTTGGGGCGGATGTCACACCGGAGCTTTTATCCCGCTGGGTACAGGTGGGCTGTTTTTCCCCGCTGTTTCGCAACCATTCTTCCAAGGGTTCCACCAGGCAGGAGCCATGGCTCTTTGGAGAGCAGACGCTGGCAATCAACAAAAAATATATCGAACTGCGTTATAAGTTACTGCCGTATCTTTATGATCTGTTCTGGCAGTGTGAAAAGACAGGACTTCCGCCGATTCGTCCGCTGGTACTCCATTATGAGCAGGACGAGGAGACAAAAGATCTGAATGGTGAGTTCCTGTTTGGGGAACAGATGCTGGTGGCACCGGTCGTAGAGCAGGGGGCAAATCGCAAGATGGTTTATCTGCCGCAGGGAATCTGGTATGATTACTGGACCGGTGAGAAAATAGAAGGCGGACGCTACTTTATCCGAAAAGCGCCGCTGGATATCTGCCCGATTTACCTGAAGGCAGGCAGTGTGATTCCGAATTATAAACCAATGCATTACGTAGGAGAACTGGAGCAGGATACGCTGATTCTGGATGTCTATCCCGGCAATGGCAGATATGTACATTATCAGGACAATGGAGAAGATTTTTCTTACCGGAACGGTGCATACAATCAGTATGAATTTGTTATACTGGCCGATGGCACTCTTAAAATTGAACTGCTGCATCAGGGATATGAAAAATTATACCGCAGATTCGCGGTACGCCATAAGGGTGTGACGAAGGAATTTGTGTTTGAAGGGAAACCATTGACCATCTGGCTGTAGAGGAGGAATGTCTATGAAACGTGCGATTGCTTTGAGCGGCGGCGGAACGAAAGGCTCCTATGAACTGGGCGTCTGGAAAGCTCTGCGAGAGATTGGGATTGACTATCAGATTGTGACAGGAACTTCCATCGGATCGATCAACGGAGCCCTGATGACGACCGGGGATTATGAGAAAGCGGAGGAACTCTGGAATACGATCACCATTCAGGATATGATGGAAGATGGAATCAACCTGACGGCTACTATAGAAGGCATGTATGATCAGAGGGAGGCAATCCGTCCGTTTTTGAAAAAGTACGTAAAAAACAAAGGGGCGGATATTTCGCCGTTCATGGAATTTATTGAACGGTTGATCGACGAACAGGCAATTCGTAGTTCCAAAGTGGATTTTGGACTGGTCACCGTATTATTTCCATCCCTGAGGGCAAAACAACTGACCAAAAAAGAGATTCCGAACGGAATGCTGAAAGATTATATTCTTGCTTCGGCAGCGATATTTCCGCTGTTTCCGATGCATAAGATCGGGGAAGAGACCTATCTGGACGGATGCTATCACGATAACCTGCCCATAGACCTCGCTCTTCGTATGGGAGCCACGGATGTTATCGCGGTAGATTTACATACCACGCCGGCGCACGCCAATTATGCCAACCGGCCTTATGTGACTTATATCAAGCCGAGCCGTTCACTTGGCACAATGATGAATTTTGACCACGAGCTGTTAATCGATAATGCGCAGATGGGATATTGTGATACGATGAAGGTATATGGGCAATACTTAGGATATGAGTATTCGTTCACCAAACAGGGACTGGCAAAATGCAAAAAGGCAGTCAATAGGTTTATTTCGGGAATCGCGAGGACAGATTTGTACCTGACTGCCGATACGCCGGCAAAAAAGCTTGCAAAAACCGGAGATTTTAACCGGATTTTTGCCGTACTTCATGAGAAGGCAGAAGGAAAGCTTATGACAAAGGAGCAGTATTTTGTCCGTGCGGGCGAACTTTGCGGAAAATTTTTCGGCATCGATGTGCGGCCTGTTTATGCCATGTCAGATTATCTGCAGCAGATACGCACCCATCTGGATGGGATTGCGGGTTACCCGGATGCAGCGGAACTGGCGGAAAAAGAAAATCTGGAACTGGCAAAAAAACTGGCAGAAATAAAGCTAAAGCACAAAAGCGGATATATTGCAGGCTGTATTTATTATGCATTTTTTTTGAAGCGGCAGAATAAAGATCGTCTGTTGCGGGCTTGTCTGACCCTGATGCCCGAAGAACTGGCGGCGGCCATCTTTTTATATGCAATATCCGGATAATAGGTGCATCAAAGACAAGGTACGAAACAGACGGCTTTGCGTATAGTATACTGATAATAGAATATGGAGTGTATCAGTGGATTATCGGAGCGATCAGTACTACAGGATGCAGCAGCTGGTGGCAAATCAGGTTGCAGATCAGGTCAATAACCCTGGCGATTATGGACAGAAGATGCCTTTTTATATGACATATCCGATACAGAGCATCTATATGACAGAGATGGAGTATGAAGAGGATATGGAACGAATGAAAAATCTGTATCCTTCCGAGGTAAGAAAAATACAGTCAATTGTAGAAGATGAATGTGACAAGTTGGAGTATGATGGAAGTTTGATGTTTGATGAACATCCGGATCGTCTGATGCTGAGAAGAATCTCTGACCGCATTTACGATAAGGTAACAGAGGGAGATGTGAATGCTCAGCAGTTCTGTGAAGGCTGTATACAGCCAAGGATGCAAAGACCGGGCGGACCTCCACCGCCGCCGCGTCCACCGCGTTCCCCGCAGGGACCTCCAACGCCACGTCGTCCACAGGATAGCGGATTGAATAATCTTATCGAGGTTCTTCTGTTCAATGAGATGTTTAAGAGACGCTGCCGCTACAGACGTTGTAGAAGATGGTGGTAGGATAGGAGTCTAAAAGACGCAGCACATACGGAAATTAAAGGTTGAGGTTTTGGAGGAAACGCATTACAATAGTGCTTATTGGAAGTTTGGAATAATTTACGGATATAGAAAGAAAAATGCTCAGGCCAAATTCTGGAAACAGATTTGCCTGAGCGAAATAATGAGGACAGGCAAATGAGCAAGGGTGTTATTAAGACAATTGTATTTAGCATTGTATTTCTGGCAGCGGTGGTAATTTTCAGCTTTGCTACCAATCATACGAATGAGGATCTGACAACAGAGATGAAGGATGCGACCTTTCCTGTGGTCTACCTCTATTATGGGGACGAGCAGGTAAATGAACTGTTCGGTTACCGGTCGGAAATGGATGCGCGCTACATGAGAGATTCCATTACACCAATTGACACAGACCGGATCCTTCCGGTGAAAATACAGACATACAATTATAATGTAGATTCCGTTTCCTATGAAATCCGGAGCATGGATACTTCCAGGCTGATCGCGGATTCTGATGTGGAGGATTATTCCAGCGAGAAGGGCAGCATATCCGCAAATCTACAGATTGAAAATCTTCTGGAAGAAGGACAGGAATATCTGTTTATCCTGAAACTGAAAAGCGGCGATGAAAGTATCTGCTATTATACCCGTATTATGGAGCCTGCAGACTGTTATGTAAAAGAAAGCATCGATTTTGCATTGAATTTTCATAACACGGCATTAAATAAGGAATCGTCCTCAACGCTGGCAACATATGTGGAACCGAATGCTTCGGGAGATAATTCCACTTTAAATAAGGTAACGATCAATTCCACGCTTGACCAGATTTCCTGGGCAGATTTTGTGGGCAGTCCGTTAAGTCAGGCAACGGTATCCGTAAAGGAAATCAATACGTCTTATAATGTAATCGTACTGAATTATGTCATGACATCGGCGGGTTCGGGCGGCGAACTGGAATATTACAATGTGGAGGAATATTATCGGGTAAGGTACACAAATGACCGAATGTATCTGTTGAATTACGAACGGGAAATGAATCAGATCTTCCGTGGGGAGAACGATAATTTTTATAATAACAACAGTATCCAGCTTGGGATACGGGATGGTGATATCCAGTATATGACCAATGAGACCGGAAACATTATCTGTTTCGTACAGGAGGGAGAGCTGTGGAGCTACAACGCAGATGAAAGCAGTCTTTCAAAAGTATTCAGTTTTCGCGGATATGAAGGAATCGATGACCGGGAAAACAATGATCAGCATGATATTCGGATCATCAAAACGGATGAAGCAGGAAGCATTGACTTTGTCGTATATGGCTATATGAATCGCGGTGACCATGAGGGGGAAGTGGGGATCTGTGTCTATCATTATGACAGCGTGGCCAATACCGTAGAGGAGGAATTGTTTATTCCGTCCGATAAATCCTATGAAGTCATGAAAGCGGAGCTTGGTCAGATGATGTATGAAAATGAGGACGGACAGTTCTTTTTCATGCTGAATGGAAGTGTCTATCAGGTAGATATGGGGACGCTCAAATATAAGGAGATCATAAGCGGATTATCGGAAGACAGCTATGCTGTTTCGGATTCACATCGGTACATTGCATATCTGAAAGCAGATAACAGCTATAACGCCACATCGCTGACCGTACTTGATCTGGAGACTTCGGAGCAGTTCCAGGTCAATGCGGACGCAGGCGATTATATACGGCCTCTCGGATTTATGAACAATGATTTTATTTATGGAGAGGCATCGTCATCTTCGCTGACCGTGGATTCGGCTGGCAATACGGTTTTCCCGATGTATTGTGTTCGGATTGTTGATACCGAGAGTAAGAACCATGAACAGCTGAAAGAATATAAAAAGGACGGTTATTTCGTATCTGGTATTCAGATATCGGATTATACGATTTATCTGGATCGTGTGCAGTACAACGGGGTGGCATATGTGGATGCCGATCAGGATACAATTATGAATCGTGAGGCCGACCAGGACGAGTTGGTGACAGTAAATTCGACAAATGCGGATGTAAAGCAGACACAGTATCAGCTGGTATTGTCGTCAGAAGAAGAATTGACTGCGAAAAAGCTGCTGACGCCGAATCAGATCGTACTGGAAAAGTCAAGGGATATTGCAATCGAAGAAAAAGAGCAGGATAAGAATTACTATGCGTATGCAAGAGGAAAGGTGCTGGCTGTCACACCCGATGTAGCAGAGGCCATCGGCGTTGCAGATGACAACATGGGTGTTGTGATCGGGGATGCGCAGGAGTATATCTGGAAGCGTGCACGAAAAAATGCACAGAATACCATCGATGTGGCTGTTGGAGAGGCGGATGCAGGAAGCGGCTCTGTTGCAAAGTGTATCAGTGCAATGCTTGGTCTTGAGAATTTAAATGTCGGCGTACAGGTTCTTCTCGACAGAGGTGATTTGCCCAAAGCGGTATTACAGGATACCATGCAGGATATGACCGTACTTGACCTGACCGGCTGTGATCTGGATGAACTGCTTTATTATGTAAACAAAGGAACACCGGTATTTGCCATGTCAGGTGCGACGGATGCGGTACTGATTGTCGGATATGATGCTGATAATGTGACTATTTTTGATCCTTCTTCCGGTACGACTGAGCGGAAGTCCATGGACGATGCATCGGAGATGTTCCGTCAGAGCGGCAATGTTTTCCTTGCATATTTGAAAGAATGACATTTTTCCGCCGGAAACTAATATAATTTAATACCGTTATGATCACGTGAAGAAGAGACATCAGGGACCTGACTGTCTCTTTTTCTGTCATAATTATTTTATAGAGGAGAAACGGCGGATGACAACTTTATCGAATACAATACAGGCGATTGATGATTTCGTATGGGGACCGGTTATGCTGATTCTGATCGTCGGCACAGGCGTTTTCCTGACAATCCGGCTTCGCTTCATGCCCTGGAGGAATCTGGGCTATGCACTCCGGATGTCGGTCAGTAAAGAAGCTTTAAATAAGGGAGGGGGAGCAGGGGATATTTCTCCGTTCTCCGCACTTACGACTGCACTGGCTGCAACCATCGGGACCGGAAATATCGTAGGGGTTGCTACGGCCATGGTCTCCGGCGGACCGGGGGCACTTGCATGGATGCTGATATCTGCGTGTTTTGGTCTGTCTTCTAAATTCAGTGAATGTATGCTTGCAATCAAATACCGTGAGGTAAATGAAAAAGGTGAGATGTCCGGCGGACCGATGTATACGATGAAAAAGGCATTTAAAAATCAGAAGTTCGGTGCAGCAGCCGGCTGGTTTTTTGCACTTTTCGCGGTCATTGCCTCGTTTGGTATCGGCAATATGACGCAGGCAAACTCCATTTCAGATGCGTTGGATTCAACTTTTCACATTTCAACGGTAATGAGTGGAATAATTTTAACGGTACTTGCATTATTTATAATAGTAGGTGGTATAAAGACAATCTCAAAAGTGTCTTCTTTTGTTGTACCATTTATGGCTGTCTTCTATATGTTTTTTGCGTTGATTGTAATTATCGGAAACATTTCCAATGTGCCGGCAGGTCTGGTCATGATCTTTAAAATGGCATTCAGCGTAGAGGCGGTAGGCGGCGGACTCTGCGGTTCTATTACCGCAGGCATGATGAATGCCATGCGTTTCGGCGTGGCACGAGGTGTATTTTCAAATGAGGCCGGCATGGGCTCTGCCGCAATTTCTGCGGCGGCTGCTATGACAGACAGCCCGGTGAGGCAGGGATACATCAGCATGACCGGAACTTTCTGGGATACGATCGTCGTTTGTACCGTTACAGGTCTTTGTATTGCCTGCTCGGGTGTACTTGGAGCAACAGAGGCTGATACGATCGGGCGTTATGTAGTCCGGGATGACCATGTGATAATTTATACAGTCGATGAAAAAGAGAGAAGTGTAGAAACAGATTATAAAGTGCTGTTAAATGGAGCAAAAGCGACACTGACCAATACCAAAAACGGTTCGGCACTTTTGTTGACGGCATCGGATGAAAAGGGGAATAAGACAGAAAATGCCAAACCTGTTTTGCTGGAAGGCGATTTTGTGGATGACTCCGGCAACCAGTATCATTTTACAGAAGACGGCATCTATGAACATGACAGACTGGTAAAGGGTGCTTACCTTACCATTCTGGCCTTCCAGACCGTGCTCGGGCAGTCAGGCGCATATCTGGTTTGCATTGGAATTGCGCTGTTTGCATTTGCAACGATTCTTGGATGGGAATACCATGGTGAAAAAGCTTTTGAATATTTATTCGGTACACATAAATACAATCTGGTCTACCGTATCCTGTACTCCCTGGCGGTCTATGTGGGAGCAACGACTGCGCTGGACCTTGTATGGAATTTCTCTGATATAGCCAATGCCCTGATGGCAATTCCAAATCTGATCTGTCTGCTCGCCCTAAGCGGCGTAATTGCAAAGGATACGAAGGAATTCCAAAAAGTGATGAAAAGAGAAAACAGGAAAAAACACTAAAATATGTGCATAATTTTGCATAATTTTTAATGCGGTTTTTTCTGCGCTTTGTCACAAATAACACAAAATACGTATCTCACTTGCAAATTAGAATTTTATAGGCTATATTAGTTTTTGTACTAATAAGTTAAGGAAGTGGAAGAACATGAGCAGAAAAGAAATTATTGTTTCAAATGTTTCAAAAGAGTATGATAATCCTATCGCGGAATTAGTACAGGTTGCATGTCAGTTTGATAGCAATATTATACTGGAGAGTAATAACCGCAAAATTAATGCAAAGAGCATTATGGGGATTATGGCGTTTAATCCATCGAAAGGCATGACGGTGAATATTGTAGCCGATGGCAATGATGAGGAGGAAGCGTTGTTGGCAATGGAGAAGTTTTTAGTATGTGAATAGTTTTCGGGAGGAATCGTATGCAGAAAAAACCAGCAGAAAAGGCAGCCGACGTGAAAGCAATTGTTAAGACAACTGGGGAAAAAGCTACCGAAAAAGTAACGGAAACAAAAGAAGTTGTGAAAGACGCGGTAAAAGAAGCTGTAAAGACAGCTGGAGAGAAAGCAGAAGTGACTGAAAAAAGAGTAGCAGAAGCAAAGGCAGCAGCCAAAGTTGAGGAAAAAAAGGCTGTCGCAAAAGTGGAAGAAGCAAAAGCAGCTGTTAAGAAAACTGTGAAAAAAGCAGCCGATAGGACAGCGGAAAAGAAAACAGTAATCAAGAAAACAGAATTGGTACCGGAAGTCTATGTGCAGTTCAACGGACGGGAAGATGTTGTGGCGGATGCCGTAGAGAGAGCCAAAGAGGCTTTTGTGGCAGATGGACATAAGGCAGCATCGATTAAGTCACTTCAGGTGTACTTAAAACCGGAAGAAAGCACAGCATATTATGTGGTGAACCAAAAGTATGCCGGCAAAGTGAGCCTGTTCTAGTTGAAGAAACAAATACATCAAAAGCCGTCCCAAAAGCGGCGTGGTTAGACAGAATAAGTGACGGAAAAGGGTGTTCGAAAAGTCGTGAAGAGACTGGAAGGATACCTTTTTTGTTTGTAACGTATTCGAATCGAATTATAAAAATAACCAACATTTCAGACAGCCTATTTGCAAAATATGTATGTTTTTTATAAAAAATGCTTGCAATTCATAAAAATTTGAGTTATTATACATAATATAAAGTCAGCGATGTGATTATTAAGTTAAGCAAGACCTGATTATAACAATGAAAAGTTGTTATAATTGTCTTGCTTTTTTTTGTTACAATAAAAATCTTTAGTAGGATTGAAAGGTGGCAATCATGCAAATCTACAAAGTCATCAACAATAATATGGTTTCTGTCCACAATGATAAGGGGCAGGAGATAATGTTGAAAGGATTATCGATAGGTTTTAAGAAAAAACCTGGGGACATAGTCGAGGAAGATAAAATTGAACAGCGTTTTGTCTTAGAGAATGAAATGATCGATCGGCGTTTCAATGAGATAATTGTAGATATTGATAAACATGTGATTGATGCATGTATCGATGTAATATCCAAGCTTAAAAATGACTCAAAAGTGAAGCTCAATGATTCTATTTATGTAACACTGATCGATCATGTAAGTAATCTGATTGATCGGTTAAAGATGGGGATTAAGTTTGATAATTCCATTTTATGGGATATCAGACGAATCTATCCCAATGAATACAGGTTGGCGAAAGAAGCAGTAAAAGGTTTAACTGAAAAATTACAATGCGATTTTGATGAAAATGAAGCAAATTTTATAGCACTTCATATTGTAAATGCAGAAGAGTTGAATGATATGCATGAAACATATCAATTGACGAATGTCATCAATGATATCTGCGATATAGTTTCCAGCGATTTACGTGCAGAATTCAGTGAAGACGATTATTACTATTATCGCTTCATCATGCATCTGAGATACATGCTGGAAAAGGGAAAGGACAAGTTCCCTGAAAATGAAAATACGTATCATGATGTATTAGATACGTTAGTACTGAAATATCCGCAAGTTTGGGAGACTGTCGATAAGATTACCAAATATATATATTCCGTTTTAAAACGTAAAGTTAGTAAAGAGCAGCAGTTATATCTAATGGTTCATTTGGTACAGTTTTATGATGAATTTATGAAATGAGCCTGGAAGGTGAAAGGGGGATGATGCATTGTTATTTTGGGAAGGCAAAGTTCGGCCGGCTTTGCATATTGCCAAAATCAGCAAAAGACGAGGTGTTTTAGAAAATGTAACTGAATCAAATTCATTTATTATAGAAGTAGAAACCAATTCATAAAAGGAAAATGAAAGGAGAATATGTCTGGATCGGAACGCAGTATGGTTCTGTATCAAGATGTAAATCATATGGATAAAAATAGTCAGATCGCAAAAGAAGTGTTGGAAAAAATTGGCGGGAAAGATAACGTTATATCGGTTTTTCACTGTGCGACACGTCTTCGTTTTGAATTGAAGGATTTGAATAAGATTGATGAAACGGGATTAAAGGGAACAGATGGGGTTCTCGGTATTAAAAAGGTAGGAAGCACATTTCAGGTTATTATAGGGCCAAATGTCGGAACGGTATACGATCATCTGTGCGAAATCAGTGGATTATCCAAAAATACGGAAATCGATGAGAATCTGGAAGAAGAACCGTCAGAGCAGAAAAAAATGTCTGTGAAGGGAGTCTTTAATAATATCATTACGTATATTATGAACTCCATGGCACCGATCATTCCAGTGCTGATCGGTGTTTCCATCTGGAAAACAGTGGGAGCCTTACTTGGACCAAGTATGCTCAATGTTGTTTCGGAGACAAGTGATTTCTATGTTATGTGTAATTTCCTGTTTACCGCTTTGTTTTATTTCCTGCCAATATTCGTGGGATATACGGCATCAAAACAAATGAAAGTGGATCCGGTCTGGGGAATGTTCCTGGGAGCATTGATCATAGTACCGAATTTCGTGGCTCTGGTCGGAACGGTTGATTCGTTCCATATATTTGGAATCCCTGTTCCGGTTGCAAATTACAGCCAGCAATTTTTACCTGTTATTTTAGGCGTTTGGATTTTGAAATATGTCATGAAATTCTTTAACAAGGTGATTCCGAAAGTGATTTCATCGCTGATTGTTCCGATTCTTACAATCGGAGTCATGACGGTTGTTATGTTCCTGGTTTGTGCACCGCTGGGTTCTTATATCGGGCAGTTATTCAGCAACATCTTTATGTATTGCGGAAATGCAGCATTGCCGGTAAAGATCATTACCATGATGATTCTTACCGCGTTAGTTCCGATCATGGTTTTGTTTGGAATGCACGTTGCAATCTACGTAGCGGCATTGACAGCTGCAACGGCAGTGGGATACGAAAGCTTTTTCTTCCCTTGCATGGTGGTTTCTTCCTTTGTAATGTACGGTATGTCATTGGGAGCAATTGTGAAATTTAAGAAGAATAAAAGTGCGGCAACCGGTTTTGCAATTTCCGGATTTGTTGCGGGAATTACAGAGCCTTCATTATATGGTGTATGCCTGAAATCCAAATCATCGATTAAGATCATGATTGCCGCCTGCCTGGTTGGCGGATTATTCGCAGGATTGTTCAACTTGAAGTGCTCACTCCTGGCATCTGTCAGTCTTCTCTCACTGATTCCGTTCTTTACGGTTGGTTCCGTGCCAAACCTTGTACTGGGCATTATTGTCTCATTGGGAGCAAGCGTACTTGGAGCATTGGGTGTCATCTTCTTTGGTAAATATGAGGAAGCATGACCAGTGTAACTGATGATAATCATGAAAAAAATAAGGAGATAATGAACAATGGCAAAAACAGTTGAATTTACAAACACATGTGGACAGGCATTATATGCAACACTTGGCAAACTGAGAAAAAAAGATTTGATTGAAAAAACACCGGAGGTTTTTGACACGGATTTTGACGGACATGCGGTTATGTCTCTGGCAGATGTGATCGGTATGATCTTCCCGAATGGGGATGTGACGAAAAAGCCAATGCTCTATGTCAGACATACGGATATGATTAAGAATGAATTTCGATTCGGCAATCTGGTTGAGCTGGGAGATGATTATTTATCACCTCAGAAATTTGTTTATCATGAAGAGGAAGTTGCGCAGGCCGGAGTAGCTATTACTCCGTATCATAAGCTTGCAGATGAAGAGCATGTCTATGCATTCGGTTCTGAATCGCCGGCTACGGAATTTAAGTTTAGTGAGGATTACTATACGGCGAAGGAAGGAGATTTCTTCAACATCAAAGGTGAACTGTGGCCAAACGCAATCTATGAACATGGCTCGATGTATAATCATGTTTCCACCATTATTCAGGCAGCATCTTACATCGGTGTTATGGATGGCAAGCCGGTAATGGGTGTCGGTGAACATGACCGTCTGTTCATTCCGTCTGAAACGCATGGATTTGACGGTATTACAAATGATTTCGGTTATTTCTATATGAACATGATGGGGATTCGTGAAGACGGCAGAAGAGAACAGGCTTTGATCAGTCTGGAAAATTGCGGAAAAATCTTCGCGTACTACTATATTGATGGAGAAACACCGATTTTTTCCGATCATGTGACCATGGAAGCAGACTTTGTTCATCTGCCGTATGTAGATGACGGAACCTGTGTTTATAAGGATGCTGTCTTCAAGTTCTGCGGCAAGGAATTCCATTTTGAAGGAAAGTGGGGCTCAAAAGGCTTTACAGCAAAACCAAGAGTTGAGAAACATGGGCAGTCACAGATTTTTGGAACCTGGTATGAGGGCAAGGTGCCATATAAACATAGATTATATATGACCTTTGGTGAAAATATGGAATGCTATGATGAGAAGCTGAAGGAAAAAGGATTTGACGTTCTCGACTAAGTAAAATAAGAAGTGACAATTTGCAGTTTCATTGTATTGGGAGTCATCAGGAACGGTATGGTGACTCACCAATACAATCGATCATAAAAGAAAGGAGATAATTCTAAACAAAATCGTGTTAGAATTGTGTGAATCAAATGAGTAAAAATATATTTTCAGAGGGATTCTTCTGGGGAGGAGCTACCGCATCAAATCAATGTGAAGGTGCATGGCAAAAAGACGGAAAAGGGGAATCCTGTGCAGATCATTTGACCGCTGGTACAAAAGACGCACCAAGAAGATTTACGATAGAATTTGATCCGAATGCGGTTTATCCTTCCCATAATGGCATAGATCATTATGATCGTTATGAGGAAGATATCAAATTATTTGCGGAGATGGGATTCAAAATGTACCGGTTATCTATAAACTGGACGAGAATATTCCCAAATGGTGATGATGAGGTGCCAAATAAACTGGGACTGGATCATTACAGAGATGTATTTGAATTATGCAAAAAATATGGGATTGAGCCATTGGTAACAATGTTTCACTATGAATTCCCATATCAGTTAACAAAAAAATGGAATGGATGGGAAGATAGAAGAACGATAGATTGCTTTGTACGTTATACAAAGACAATCATGACCGAATATAAGGATCTGGTGAAATACTGGCTTACATTTAATGAAATTAATACGCCGTTAATGGGAGCAGGTGTGACAATATCGCTGGGTATGATGCCGGAATCAGAAGAATTGAAGTTTGGTAACGCTGATCATATGAGTGCAAAAGAAGCGAATCTGATTGTGAATGGGATTCACCATCAATTTCTTGCGTCGGCGAAAACAGTTCTGGAAGGCCGGAAAATAAATCCGGAGTTTAAATTTGGCTGTATGATTGCGAGTAATGTTGTCTATCCGTATACCTGTAAACCGGGTGATGTGATGTCTGCATGGGAGCAGCAGCAAAGGACGAATTATTACTGCGGGGATGTTATGGTAAGAGGTGAATATGCGCCGTTTACCAACCGTTATCTGGAGAGCCTGCATGCCACGTTGAAACAGGAACCTGGAGATGCAGAACTTTTAAAAGCCGGTCATGTTGATTTTTATTCCTTCTCTTATTATATGTCCGGATGTGCAACTACGGATAAAGAGATTCTCCAGAACAACAAATCGATTTTCTCTACTGCAAAGAATCCGTATCTGGAAGCTTCGGAATGGGGATGGCAGATTGATCCGGAAGGATTACGCTATTACCTGAATGAAACGTATAATCGTTACAAAGTCCCGCTGATGGTTGTGGAAAATGGTCTGGGTGCAAAAGACGTGTTTGAGGATGAGACTGTCCACGATGAATATCGTATTAATTATCTGAGGAAACATATCACAGCAATCAAAGAAGCAGTGGAAGACGGTGCGGATGTGATTGGATATTTAATGTGGGGCTGTATTGATATCACATCCAATTCCACAGGAGAAATGAGCAAACGTTATGGCTTTGTCTATGTGGATAAAGATGATGAAGGCCGGGGAACCTTAAACCGCTACCGGAAAGATTCTTTCTATTGGTATAAGAAAGTTATTGCTTCAAATGGAGAGGATCTTGGTGTATAATGAATCAGTGAATTTATCAAATTTGTAATTGACATCAGTGCTGAAAGGATAGAAACTGGTACGAATCTAAATATGGATTATTTGCTCAATTTTCATAGTTTGAAATAGTTAAGTGAGGATTAAATTATGCTTTTTAAAAAGAAGAAGAATACAAAGATATTTGGCGATACTGACATAGTTGCTCCGGTAGATGGAGATCTATTTCCAATTGAGGAAGTGCGTGATTCTGTATTTGCACAACAGATGTTAGGACAAAGTGTGTCAATTCGTCCTTCAGCCGGTGAGCTGACTCTGGTGGCCCCTGCTAACGGAGTATTAGAAGTACTCTATCCAACAGGACATGCCTATGCAGTAAAAATGAATAATGGAATTGAGCTTCTTGTTCATATTGGAATTGATACGGTGGAACTAAAGGGTAAATACTTTGAAGTTCTGGAAAAGCAGGGGACTGCTGTAACTGCGGGACAGCCGATTGTTAAGGTGGATTTTGACGGTGTTAAAAATGCAGGGTATGATAGCAGTGTCATGATGATTGTTACAGAAAATCCTGACGATTCAGAACTGGCATTTCTGCAAAATCAAAGTGTGTATGCTGCGGACACAATCTTATTATAAGATATAAGTTTAAAATAGGGCAGTAAAGCAATCATAAGCATAGAGTCCCATTTTTCTGATACACCTTATAGGAGATCAGAGAAATGGGAGTTCTATGCTTATTTTTATACCAGATAAACGATTGTATCTTCTCCATGATAAAATCCATCAGGAAAGCCGCTCTTTAAAATCGGAATAGCCGAACTGCCGAATCGTCTGGATGGTACCGTCTGTCTGACGCAGGGCAATCGAGGGCAGACACATTCCGTTGAACGTATTATTTTTTACCATCGAATAAATGGCCATATCACAGAAAATAAGCTTGTCTCCTATCTGCAGTTTTTCATCAAAAGAATAGTCACCGATGACATCCCCGGCAAGACAGGTGGAACCGGCAAGCCGGTAGGTATAGTTCTTTTCACCCGGCTGTCCGCTGCCGAAAAGAGGAGGCCGGTAAGGCATCTCAATTACGTCCGGCATGTGACAGGCGGCAGAAGCGTCCAATAAGGCTATGGAGATGCCGTTTTCTACGAGATCGAGGACACTTGCAACCAGAAAACCGGTGTTGAGTGCAACTGCTTCTCCGGGTTCCAGATAGACTGCAACATCGTATTTTTTTTGGAATTTACGGATACAGTCAATCAGGGCTGCCCGGTCATAATCTGCTCGGGTGATGTGATGTCCGCCTCCAAAATTGACCCATTTCATCTGCGGAAGAAACGCACCGAACTTTTCTTCCACAGCAGCAACTGTTTCAAGAAGCGCATCACTGTTTTGTTCGCAGAGCGTATGGAAATGGAGACCTTCGATACCGTCCAGAAGATCAGGACGAAAATTTGCCCTTGTCACGCCAAGCCTTGAGCCTTCGGCACATGGATCATAGATACCGTGTTCCTGTGTGGAATGCTCCGGGTTGATGCGGATACCAAAGCTTCTGCCGGAAGCAAGGGCCTTGGTTTTATAGAATTCCCATTGCTGAAAGGAGTTGAAGGTAATATGATCACAAGTGCTTAAAATCTCATCAAAATCAGCCGGCGGATATGCGGCGGAAAAGATATGCGTTTCGCCGCCCATTTCTTCGAAACCCAGCCTGGCTTCAAACAGCCCGCTGGCGGTCGTGCCGGAAAGGTATCTGCCAATCAGCGGATACAGGGAGAACATGGAAAATGCTTTTTGGGCAAGCAGGATTTTACACCCTGCCTGTCCGGCAACATCCTTTAAAATCTCCAGGTTGTCCAGCAGTAATTTTTCATCCACCACATAGCAGGGAGTGGAAACGGTTCGTAATTCACGCATCATCTCAATCTACCAGTACCGGGTGGAAGTCCTCTACCCACGGAAGCCCCCATTTATTCAGCGCGTCCATAAAAGGATCCGGATCGAATTCTTCGATATTCCATACACCCGGTTTCGTCCAGGTACCATTTAAAACAAGCATGGCACCAATCATGGCAGGAACGCCGGTGGTATAGGAAATGGCCTGGCTGCCCACTTCTTTGTAGCATTCCTGATGATCACAGATGTTATAGAGGTAGTAGGTCTTCTCTTTGCCGTCTTTGATACCCTGAAAAATACAGCCGATGTTTGTCTTTCCGACCGTGCGCGGACCAAGACTGGCAGGGTCCGGAAGAACAGCTTTTAAGAACTGGAGCGGAACAATCTGCTTTCCTTCATATTCAATCGGTTCAATCGAAGTCATACCGACATTTTCGAGACACTTCAGGTGCGTCAGATAGCTTTGCCCAAAGGTCATGAAGAAACGGATACGTTTGATTCCCTTGAGGTTTAAGCCAAGGCTTTCCAGTTCTTCATGGTGCAGGAGATACATGTCCTTTTCTCCGACTTCCGCAAAGTTGTAAGCGCGCTTGATTTCCATCGGCTCGGTCTCTACCCATTCGCCGTTTTCCCAGTAGCTGCCGTTTGCACTGACTTCACGAATGTTGATTTCCGGGTTAAAGTTGGTCGCAAACGGATAGCCGTGATCGCCGCCGTTGCAGTCTAAAATATCCAGATAGTGGATTTCGTCAAACTGGTGTTTTTGTGCATAGGCCGAAAATACACCGGTAACGCCAGGATCAAAGCCGCTGCCAAGCAGGGCACAGATGCCCGCTTCGCGGAATTTTTCGCGGTATGCCCACTGCCATTTGTATTCAAATTTGGCCGTGTCCAGCGGTTCGTAATTGGCGGTGTCGACATAGTGGGTCTTGGTAGCAAGGCAGGCTTCCATAATGGTCAGATCCTGATAGGGAAGAGCCAGATTTAAAACAACACCCGGCTGAAAGCGGTTGATAAGAGCAACAAGTTCATCCACATTGTCAGCATCTACCTGTGCGGTATGAATGATTGTTTTTGTCGTACCCTCAAGTTGCTCCTTTAAGGCATCACATTTTGATTTGGTGCGGCTTGCAATCAGAATCTCTTCAAAAACTTCGCTGTTCTGGCAGCATTTGTGGATTGCGACGCTTGCAACACCGCCGCATCCGATAATCAGACATTTACCCATGTTTATCTCTCCTCTTTCTGTTTTAATTGTAATAAGACTTCTCTGGTAATTTTACATGCAACTGCTGTGGATGTTCCGCTCGGATCGTAATGGGGAGACAGCTCGTTGATGTCACAGCCCACGATATTCAGCCGATGCAGTTTTAAGACAGCATTTAAAAGTTCCTGAAAACTGACTCCGCCTGCCTCCGGTGTACCGGTACCACAGAAAATGGAAGGGTCCAGTACATCGAGATCCAGTGAAAAATAGACCGGTTCACCCCGAAGTGTGGCTAAAACGGTGTCGAAGTCTTGCAGGTTAAATTTATGCAGATCCGTGTGTTCACTGGCAAACTCAAATTCATAGCGCTCGCCGCTGCGGATTCCGAACTGATGGATTCTGCCGTCTCCGGTCAGATTCCAGATCTGTTTCATGACGGTTGAGTGTGACAGTTCTTCTCCGATATAGTCGGTGCGCAGGTCTGTGTGGGCATCGAAGTGGAGGATATGGAGGTTCGGGTATTTTTTTAATACCGCACGAACCGCGCCAAGCGTAATCAGATGTTCTCCGCCGAGCATGACCGGAATCTTTCCGTCGATAAGAATCTGTCCGGTATATTCTTCCGTGACCTGCAAAACCCGCTCCGTATTCCCGAAAGGAAGCTCGAGGTCTCCGCCGTCAAAGATGCTGCAGTCGGTCAGGTCTTTTTCACAGTACGGCGAATAGGTTTCGATGCCGAAGGATTCATTCCGGATCGCCGAAGGACCGAAACGGGTTCCCGGACGAAAGGATGTCGTGCCGTCAAACGGGACGCCGAACAGGACGGTATCGGCATCTTCATAGGCCGCATCACAGGCCAGGAAAGTCTGAATGTTTTTATTCATCTTCAAGTAACACCTCCTCTACATAGTTTGGAAGATAAAAAGAACCCTTATGCAGGTTTGTGTTATAGTAGTCTGCCCGGATTCCAAGTGCATTCCATTCATCTGCCTTTAAGTCATGGATCGGATGAAGTCCTTTGGAAGCAAAGCCAAACAGCCAGTGCCCGGACGGATACGTCGGAATATGAGCCTGATAAACGCGGCTGAGCGGAAAAACACCATGGATACGCCGGTGCGCTGATTTCATGGCTTTGGCATCCTCCGGATAAAACGGACTCTCGTGCTGATTGACCATAATACCGTGTTCCGTGAGGGCCTTAAAGCAGTTTCCATAGAATTCCTTTGTGAAAAGAACCTCACCGGGACCGGAAGGATCGGTGGAGTCCACGATAATGAGATCGTACCTGTTTTCCATCGGGCGGATGAATTTGAGACCGTCCCGATAATGAATGTTAATCCGTGGGTCGTCAAATCCACAGGCTGTCTGCGGCAGATATTCTTTGCAGACGGCGACAACACGCGCGTCAATTTCCACAATATCAATCTGTTCCAGTGCAGGATATTTGGAAAGTTCTCTTGCAACTCCGCCATCGCCCGCACCGATGACAAGCACTGACCGGATCGCTGGATTGACTGCCAGCGGAACATGTGTGGTCATCTCATGATAGATGAACTCATCCCGTTCCGTCAGCATCATTACGCCGTCTAAGGTCAGAAATCGCCCAAATTCGGGGGAATCATAAACTGCAATTTTCTGATAATCACTCTGCTCACCATGAAGCTGGTTATTTACCCGGATTGAAAACCGCACATTGGGGGTATGGTATTCACTGTACCACAAATCGTCCATGCTCATTCTCCTTTCAACACATTCAGGCGGCTGGTATCCATGCTTTCCGGACCGGTCAGCATACAGCCCTTTTCCTTTGCATACCTGATGTAATCTATAATTTCTCTGGTAATCCGTTCTCCCGGAGCGAGAATCGGGATTCCCGGAGGGTAACACATGACAAATTCGGTGCAGATGCTGCCGATGCATTCATGCAGCGGCAGGCTGATTTTGTCGGCATAGAAAGCCGTCTGCGGAGACATTTCGACAACCGGATTGATGTATTCACTTTCGAGCATGCCGCTGTTGTCCCGTTTATAAATCCGTCTGATCTCACCGAGTGCACTGATAAGCCGTTCGATATTTTTGTTTTTATCGCCAACGGAGATATAGGCGAGGATGTTGCCGAGGTCACCGAACTCGATCTGGATGTCATACTCGTCGCGCAGAAGATCGTAGACTTCAATTCCTGCAAGTCCAAGTTCCAGTGTATTGACCGAAAGTTTGGTCGTATCAAAATCAAAAACGCTGTCTCCATTGATCAGTTCCCTGGAATAGGCGTAATAATCCCCGATTGCATTGATTTCCTCTCTTGCATATTGGGAAAAACGCGTTACCTTTTCAAAAATTTCCTCTCCGCTCAGGGCAAGATTGCGCCGGGAGATATCCAGACTCGAAAGGAGAAGATAGGAGCCGCTCGTAGTCTGTGTGAGGTTGATCACCTGACGGATATAGTGTTCATTGACGTTGTCCCCGCACAGCAAAATGGAACTTTGTGTGAGAGAACCGCCGGATTTATGCATGCTTACCGCCGCCATATCGGCACCTGCTTCCATTGCACTTACGGGCATGTTTTTCCCGAAATAGAAGTGTGTTCCATGTGCTTCATCAACCAGTACCCGCATTCCGTGTTCGTGAGCAACTTTGGTGATCTGCCGAAGATCGGAACAGATTCCGTAATAGGTAGGATTGTTGACCAGAATTGCCTTTGCATCCGGATTGCGCCCAATTGTTTCTTTGATTTCGGCAACCGACATGCCAAGTGCGATACCGAGCCGGCGGTTCGTCTGCGGATTGATATAAACAGGAATCGCCCCGCACAAAACCAGAGAATTGATCACGCTCTGATGGACATTACGCGGCAGAATAATCTTGTCACCGCTTTTGACATTTGACAGAATCATGGCCTGAACTGCAGAAGTGGTTCCTCCTACCATGAAAAATGCATGTGCGGCGCCAAAAGCATCTGCTGCAAGCATCTCGGCTTCTTTGATGACACTGATTGGGTGGCAGAGATTGTCCAGCGGTTTCATCGAGTTCACATCCACGGAAAGGCATTTCTCGCCGAGAAATTCGGTCAGTTCTTTATTTCCTCTGCCGCGCTTGTGCCCCGGGACATCAAACGGTACAAGGCGGTTTGCCTTCATATTTTCCAGTGCATCAAAAAGCGGTGCCTTCGTTTGATCTTTCACGGCGTTCCCTCCTGATAGATATTGACACCGCTGAAGATTTCGATCATCTCGCGGCGTAGCGAATTTGTGATATCCAGCCTTGTCTTTGGCGGAATCTCATATACATCTGAATTAAACAGATAATTCTGCAAAACAATATCCTGAATGAGCATTTTAGTGTGAAAAATACTGGCCTGGTAGACATTGATGTCAATGGCATCGTATTTTTGCAGGGTTGAAGCAGCAATATACTCCTGAATGGAAGTGATGTTGTGATCCATAAACAGTTTTTTGCCGTTTACATCACGTGTGAATCCGCGTACGCGGTAATCCAGTGTAATAATGTCAGAGTCAAAGCTTCCAATGAGAAAATCCAGTGTGGAAAGCGGCGTTATTTCACCGCAGGTGGCAACGTCGATATCCACGCGAAAGGTTGCAATCGAAGTTTCCGGATGGTATTCCGGGTAGGTGTGGACGGTGACATGGCTCTTGTCGAGATGGGCCACCATCGTTTCTCCGCTGCGGTTTTTTACCATACTTTCCTCTGCGATCAGAAAAGTCACACTGGCACCCTGCGGTTCATAATCCTGTCTGGATATGTTCAGAACAGTTGCGCCGATCATTTCCGTAAGTTTCTGTAAAATTGCAGTCAGTCGCTCAGAATTATACTGTTCGTTGATATATTTGATATAATCCTGCTGTTCACGGGCAGTCTTGGCATAGCAGATATCATAGATATTAAAACTCAGGGATTTAGTTAAATTGTTAAAACCATATAATTTCAGTTTATCCACCATATGGATGTCCTCCAAACAAAAAAAGATGTACCACAGTATACTGTGATACATCTTGTAAATTGTTCAAATAAACTTCGGGCGCAGGATAACAGGACACCATGATAGTATCCACCCTGTCAAAACAGGGAATCTATGCCTAACACCTTGATTTCAGAGTCTATATAGCAAGAACTTACTTTTACTACTCTTATTGATCGTTTCACAAGTGTGTATCCAAGTACACTTGGTTATGAAGTAACCAACTGGCAATTAAGTTGCCAACTTATAAAATTTGCGATTTTATCGCAATCAATAATGCGGAATTCTTCCGCTAACGGCAGTCGACCGGCTGTCCGTATGGCCTTGTGTCTCAGGAAACTGAAACAGGTCAGTAAGTTCTCGTCGCCATGCGATCTGAAACAAATAAAATATAGCATATAGATCGGCATCTGTAAATGGTAAAATTTAAAACAGGAAAAAAAGAGGAAGAAAAACTACTGGTTTTTCTGATCTGCTTTATATTTTGTAATCAGTTTTTGGATTCGGTCATTCGGATTGAGTAAATCGTTGATGGATGTGTCATGATTTAACGTATCGATGATGTAAGCAATGTATTTGCTCATGTCACAGGTGATATAGTACGGTTTGCTCAATAATTCCGGTGTCTGATAGGAGAGATTGGTCGTTACAACTTTGTAAATTACGCCATCCTCAACAGCCTTGTCGAATTTTTCCATACCATTCGTAAATAAACCGAATGTGGCAACCACGAAAATGCGTCTCGCTTTTCTCTTTTTCAATTCTGTGGCAACGTCAATCATGCTTTCACCGGAAGAAATCATATCGTCAATGATCAGAACATCTTTTCCCTCTACGGAAGAACCTAAGAATTCATGTGCAACAATCGGGTTGCGTCCGTCTACAATCTTGCTGTAGTCACGGCGTTTGTAGAACATACCGATATCCAGACCAAGTACGTTTGCAAGGTAGATGGCACGACCGGTAGCGCCTTCATCCGGGCTGATAATCATCATATGTTCGTTGTCGATCTGAAGGTCCTTCACGTTTCTGCAGATACCTTTGATAAACTGATATGCAGGCTGAACGGTATCGAATCCCTTTAACGGAATCGCGTTCTGGACACGAGGATCATGTGCGTCAAAGGTGATGATATTGTCGACACCCATGCTGATCAGCTCCTGAAGTGCAAGGGCACAATCCAAAGATTCACGGGTAGTACGTTTGTGTTGACGGCTTTCATACAGGAACGGCATGATCACGGTGACTCTTCTTGCCTTACCGGCAGCTGCGGCAATGACACGTTTTAAATCAGAGTAGTGATCGTCGGGAGACATGTGATTGGTATGTCCACACAAAGAATAAGTCAGGCTGTAGTTGGTAACATCTACCAGAATAAAAAGATCTTCACCACGAACAGATTGTTTGATAATAGCTTTTGCTTCTCCGGAACCAAAACGCGGAACAAGAGTTCTTACCACGTAAGAATCACGTTTGTATCCTTTGAACGCCATGCTGTTACTGTGTGCATTCTGTCTCGTATCTCTCCATTTCACGAGATACTTGTCGACTTTCTCTCCCAGCTCCCTGCAGCTTTCCAAAGGAATGAGACCAAGGGCTCCGACCGGAATGGTTTCTAAGTTTCTTTCATCATCTGACATGAATAGGTTCCTCCATATAGTATATTCTATAATTGTTCAATAGATTTCAAATCTAATGAATTCGTAAGTCATCGAAGCTTTTTCTTCAGACGGATATCATCTCCGAAAAGCTTGATCAAGGTGTAAGAGTTGAAAATGCGTGAGCAGATTCGTTCGGAATAAGTGGCGGCAAGATCCTCCATACTCAAATTGGTGGAAATAATTGTGGATTTCTTACGCAGAATACGTTCATTTAAACATAAAAATAATTGCGACGTAGTGAAGGAATTCGCAAGTTCGGTACCAAGATCGTCGATGATCAGCAGATCACAGTCAAAAATATTCTGGTGTGCAAGTATAGCATCGGCATTCTTCGCAAAAGTATTCTTTTCAAATATATCAAACAGCTGGAATGCGGTGAAATAGATGACCGAATGTCCGCTGTCTAAAAGCTCCCTGGCAACACAGTTGGATAAAAATGTCTTTCCAACGCCGGATTCCCCGTAGAAGCAGAGATTTTCAAAGGAATGATCGAATTGACGGATAAAGTCCCTGCAGGTGGCAGCCGCACGTTTGGCGGTATCGAGGGAGGTAAGTCCCGTTGCGGGATTCTTTAAACTGCTGGAATAGTAATCATAGGAGAACGTGGAAAAATTCTCCTTTTGCAAGATTTCCTGAATGCCGGACTGGGTATAGACCAGGTCGATCGCTGCCTGGACGAAACAGTGGCAGCGCTTGTTATTCACATATCCGGTGTCCCGGCAGTCGGGACAGGAGTATTTGGGTTCCAGGAAATCAGAAGTATAGCCAAGGCTGGAAAGAACCTGTTCCTTTTCTTCCCGCAGCCCCTGAATTCGTTCTTTTAAAACAGCCAGGGCATGGTCATCGCCCTCAAGCAACTGTCTGGCACAGGCTACGGAAGTGTGGGATATCTCGGCATCTATTTCCGCAAGACGACTGTCCAACTGATAGACTTCTTCCTTCTTTTTTTCCAGAAGATGCTGGTTTTTCAATTGTTTTACATCGTACTGACGAATCAGCTCGTCGTACTGGGCGTTGCTCAATGCCATTTCCATTGCCTCCCGGAAAGAATTATTGCATGGAACTGTTCAGCAGCTGTTTCTCCAACTCCGCATAGTCGTAGGAGCGCTGTGGATAGTTCGTAAAGCGGTTTTTGGCAGCAGTTCCCTTTGCAGCGGCCGGACGTGCGGGCGAAGCGCTGACACTGACAGCTTTGGATTTCTGGTAAGCGGAATCCAGAACGGTAATATCCTCCAGATGATGAACGTGGTTCTTATTCCAGTTGCTCAGGATGGTATCCGCGTATTCAAAGCTTGGCTGGTGAATCGCCTGAATCGTACGTTTGCAGGCCTCTCCGATAATGTCAAGGGAATAGCCGAAAGTGCCTGTCCATTTCTCGATGAAATCCAATTCGAATTCGACCAGATTTCGTCCAGATATTCCAAATGCCTTCATGACGCCGTAATAAATCTGGTTGTGAATGCCGGAGGTTTTCTTCGCCTGTTCCACTGTTGAGATCTGGGATTCGGCCCAGGCAAGCGCAACCTTATCCATATAACGGATATTGCGGTGTCCTCTGTCCACACAGTATTCAATCAGATATTCAATCAGGTCGATCGAAAAGCGCAGCGTATCATGCCAGTATAAGATAGCATTAATATCCGTAGGATTCAAGGTGCGACCCAGATATTTTTCCGCAATGAACAAAAGATCCTGCACATCTTCATCCTGCTGGAAGTGCAGGATCTCATTACGGCTGTATTCCGGACGGACATCCGTATTGTCTGCTGCCGGATAATCGACATGCGGAGATACCGGTTCTGCCGTTTCTTCCGGGACAAACTGCGGCACCGGAAAACGGTCGGATGGATCAGGGTCTGTGCCGGAAGACTCCTGATTGGAGTCAAGCAGGCAGATTCCGCTTAAATGTTGGTCCGTATCGTATTCCAGTCTTAGTATATGCATTTTCTCCCAATATTTCAACGCGCGCGCAATATCTTTTTCTGTGTGTTCGAATTTATCTGCCATTTTGGAGATGGAAAAATTCTCCGCAGAATTCATGCAGCGGAGCAGGTACAGATAAATCTTTACAAATTCGCCGTTCGCATCGGCCATAAAGTTGTCAATAAATGCGTTTGGAACGCATGTGGCAGACATTTGACTGTCTGTATGTAATGTAATGTCGTTCATAAAAACTCCCTCTTTCAACGAGCACATTATAGCATAAGAAATTTGAAATGAGAAGTCCTGATTTCCGACAGAGTCCAGTAAAATCAAGGCTTTAAGAAAATGTGGACAATGTGGATAATGTGGATAACCAAAATAAAAATCATTATGGTAACTTTAAAAATACTCTTTTAAGGTGGAATTTCAGCGGAAATATAAAAAAAGAATGAAATTATTATGTAAACATAAAAAATCCACATTAAATTTTACGATTCATCGACAATTTAATGTGGATAATGTGGATAACTTTTAGTTTAACAGTGTTTCGCCCACCTGATAAATATCTCCGGCGCCCATAGTTATCAACAGGTCATTGTTTATGCATTTTTCCTGAAGAAATTTTTCAATTTCTTCAAAAGATGGAAAATAATAGGATTCACATCCCAATTCCTGAAGCCCTTTCAGGATGGTTGTGGAGCTGATACCGATCGTATTTTTTTCACGTGCGGCGTAAATATCTGCAAGCACCACAATATCCGCCATAGAGAGTACTTTTGCAAACTCTTTTGCAAATGCCTGTGTTCTGGAATAAGTGTGAGGCTGAAATACACAGATGATACGTCCGTGCGGATAATTCTGGGCGGCCGTCAGAGTCGCTGCAACCTCGGTCGGATGGTGTGCATAGTCATCAATGATCGTGATACCGTCTCTGGTGCCCTTGTATTCAAAACGTCTGTGGGTACCGCCAAAACGAAGGAGTCCCTCGGTAATATCGTCCATGGATAGACCAAGATTCAGGCACAGGGCGATAGAGGCAAGGGAGTTTGCCACGTTATGCTCACCTGGTACACTTAACGTAACAGTTCCGAGCACTTCATCCCGATGCATTGCGGTGTAAGTTGCACATGCTTTTTCATTATATTCGATATTTTTGGCATAATATTCGCAGTTCGCGCATAAACCATAAGTGATGACATCGCAGTCAAGCCCCGCTGTGATCGCAGCAAAATTCTCGATTTCACCGTTGATGATCACTGCCCCATCCTTTGCGGTGTTCGATGCAAAGCGGTGAAAAGAGTGACGAATGTCATCGATATCCTTGAAGAAATCAAGGTGTTCTGCCTCTACACTTGTAATAATGCTGTACATTGGATAAAAGTTTAGAAAGCTGTTGGTGTATTCACAGGCTTCGGTGATAAATACGTCAGAACTGCCGACACGGATATTGCCGCCGATGGAATCTAAGATGCCTCCCACTGAAATCGTAGGGTCCTTGCTGGCGCATAACAGAATCTGAGAAATCATAGAAGTTGTAGTGGTCTTACCGTGCGTTCCTGCAACTGCTATGGAATGCTGGTAGTTCTCCATAATCTGGCCAAGCAGTTCGGCACGTGAAAGCATTGGTATGCCGGCTTCTTTCACGGCAATATATTCGGGATTATCTTCGCGGATGGCTGCGGTGTAGACAACCAGCTGTGGTTTCTCTTCTATATTAGATGCATCCTGCCCAATAAATATTTTGGTGCCTTTTGCACTGAGTCTGTCTGTAAGATCGGAACTTTTGGAATCAGAGCCTGAGATTTGAAACCCCTCTTTTAAAAGAATCTCGGCTAAGCCGCTCATGCTGATACCACCGATTCCGATAAAATGAATATGAATCGGTTGCTGAAAATTGATTTTGTACATAATGATTACCTGCCTGATTTGTTTTGTTACTTATTTTTAGTTACTTCCTTATTATAACCATATATATGAAATTTGCAAATTAATTTCATATTGCAAAATTATTTCTACAAATTGAATTTTTTATGAAAACATGTACAAAGAAAAAATACCACAGTGTTCTGTTAGCTAAAAAAATAAAAAAATTAATTGTGCAAACTCACGAAAATCAATTGGATATTGGCATAAAATTGTATAAAATGATGTACAAAGTGTTGCGCTTGTGGTATAATTTTATATGTAATAAAACCCAGAATATGACGAGAGGTGAATGACGTGATTAAAAAAGAGATGATTGCCATGCTTTTGGCAGGTGGGCAGGGGAGCCGCCTTGGGGTTTTGACTTCGGGAGTTGCAAAACCTGCAGTAGCTTTTGGGGGGAAATACAGAATTATTGATTTTCCGCTTAGTAACTGTATTAACTCTGGTATCGATACTGTGGGCGTCTTAACTCAGTACCAGCCGCTTAGACTGAACACGCACATCGGAATAGGTATTCCGTGGGATCTTGATCGTAATAATGGAGGCGTAACCGTTCTTCCGCCGTATGAAAAGAGCGACAACAGTGAGTGGTATTCCGGGACAGCGAATGCCATATACCAGAATTTGAAGTATATGGAGAGCTACAATCCGGATTATGTGCTGATTCTTTCCGGAGATCACATTTATAAGATGGATTATGAGGTCATGCTTGATTTTCATAAAGCCAACCATGCAGATGTGACAATTGCCACAATGCCTGTTCCGATGGAAGAAGCCAGCCGTTTTGGTATTGTGATTACGGATGAGGAGAAGAGAATAACAGAATTTGAGGAAAAGCCGGAACAACCGAGAAGTAATCTCGCATCAATGGGTATTTATATTTTCAGCTGGCAAGTGCTGAAAGAAGGTCTTCTTGCAAGGAAAGACCAGAGTAATTGTGATTTTGGCAAGCATATCATTCCTTATTGTCATGAAAACGGAAAGAGGCTGTTTGCTTATGAATATAATGGCTACTGGAAAGATGTCGGCACACTCGGTTCCTATTGGGAAGCGAATATGGAGCTGATCGATCTGATTCCGGAGTTTAATCTTTACGAAGAATATTGGAAGATCTATACCAAGAGCGACATGATCGCACCTCAGTATTTTTCTTCCGAAACGGTAGTGGAAAAGAGTATTGTAGGTGAGGGAACGGAGGTGTTCGGAGAAATCTACAGTTCTGTAATCGGAGCCGGTGTTACGATCGGCAAGGGTGCTGTGATCCGGGATTCCATTATTATGCGGGATGCGGTGATCGGGGAAAAAACCATCATTGAAAAAGCAATCGTGGCAGAAGGGTGTAAAATTGGCAGTAACGTACACCTTGGTGAAGGGGCATATGCAGAGAGCAAACTGAATGCGAAAGTATATGCGTTTGACCTTGTTACCGTCGGTGAGAATTCTGTGATTCCGGATGGGGTTACCGTCGGTAAGAATACGGCAATTTCCGGAGTGACGACGGGAGCTGACTATCCGAATGACATGCTTGCCGGAGGCGAATACATAATTAAGGAAGGTGACAGATCATGAAGGCATTAGGTATCATTTTGGCAGGCGGAAATAACAGCCGGATGCAGGAACTTTCCAATAAAAGAGCAATTGCGGCAATGCCGATTGGCGGAAGCTTTCGATGCATAGATTTTGCATTGAGTAATATGAGCAACTCACACATTCAGACAGTCGCGGTGCTGACGCAGTATAATTCCCGTTCCTTAAACGAACATCTGAGTTCTTCCAAATGGTGGGATTTTGGAAGAAAACAGGGTGGATTATATATATTCACGCCGACGATCACCGCAGATAACAGCTGGTGGTATCGCGGAACTGCAGATGCGATGTACCAGAACATTGACTTTTTAAAGCGGCGCCATGAACCATATGTGATTATCACAGGCGGTGACTGCGCATATAAGCTGGATTACAATAAAGTGCTGGATTACCATATTTCAAAGAAGGCGGATATCACGGTAGTCTGCAAAGACATGCCGACGAATGCGGATATCAGACGCTTTGGTGTGTTGCGCATGAACGAGGATTCACGCATTACGGAATTTGAAGAAAAGCCTATGGTAGCTCATTCCAACACCATTTCGACCGGAATTTATGTGATCCGCAGAAGACAGTTGATCGAACTGCTCGAGCGGTGCGAGGAGGAGGGCCGTTATGATTTTGTGACGGATATCCTGATTCGCTATAAGAACATGAAGCGTATCTATGGATTTAAGATGGACTCTTACTGGAGTAATATAGCAACAGTGGATTCTTATTATCAGACCAATATGGACTTCCTGAAAGCGGAAGTACGGCAGTATTTCTTCCGTGATTATCCGCTGATCTATTCCAAGGTGGATGATTATCCGCCGGCAAAGTTCAATGTCGGTTCTGACGTCCACAACAGTCTGATATCCAGCGGCTGTATTATTAACAGTAAAGTAGAGAATTCAATCTTATTCAAAAATGTATTTGTGGGTAAGAACTGTATCATTAAGAATTCCATCATTTTAAATGAAGTATATATTGGAGATAATACACACATTGAAAATTGTATCGTTGAAAGTAGGGGTACTTTGAAAGCGAATACATATTACAGTGGGGACAATGGTGTAAAGATCGTGCAGGAGCACAACGCAAGATATATGCTTTAAACATAGGAAGGCAGAAGGTACTTAAATCGAAAGGGGCAAATGAAAATGCAAATTACAGATGTGCGGGTACGTAAGGTGGAGAAGGAAGGAAAGATGAAGGCAATCGTTTCCATCACGATTGACGAAGAGTTCGTAGTACATGACATTAAGGTAATTGACGGGGAAAAGGGGCTGTTTATCGCAATGCCAAGCAGAAAAGCAGCCGACGGAGAGTATCGTGATATTGCGCATCCGATCAATTCGGAGACAAGAAACAGGATACAGAAAATCATCCTTCAAAAATACGAGGAGGAAATGGCAGCGTTAGAAGCAGAGTAACTGGATTTCTGCTTCGGCGGACGGGTGCGGAGATATCAGATTGATTCATTTTCCTGGAGATTCACAGATTTTTTGTTTGTGTTTTCCAGGAACCTGGATCTTTCTGATATCTTTTTGTTTCCTGGAAAAGACCCTGTCAGAATAAAGTACGTCTCTCTTTGAAATGAGAAACGCGCTGTGTGCCGGCGTGAAAAACAGGATGACAAAATCGGGAAAGTCCTGTAAAATGGCAAATAGACAATGCGTATAAATAATGGAGGATTGGTTATGGATACATTAAAAGCGGTCATTCTGGCAGCAGGAAAAGGTACCAGAATGAAATCGGATTTACCGAAGGTCGTACATACCATTCATGATAGATGTCTTGTGGATTATGTCATAGATGCAGCAAAAGGAGCCGGTGCCAAGGAAATCTGTCTGGTGGTTGGTTATCAGGCGGAAGTCGTAAAAAGAAGTATTGCGGCAAAAGATGTTTCTTTTGCAATGCAGGAAGAGCAGCTGGGAACCGGCCATGCAGTAAGATGTGCGAAGGATTTTCTGGGAACAGGCGGGCAGACGCTGATTCTGTTTGGCGATACACCGCTGATTACCGCGCAGACTTTAAAGAGACTTCTGACCTATCATACACAAAAAGGGAATGCAGTCACCGTGCTGTCCGCTTGGGTTGAGAACCCGGCAGGATACGGAAGAATCATCCGGAACGCGGAAGGGACCTTTGTAAAGAGTGTGGAGCATAAGGATGCATCGCCGGAGGAGCGGAACTCACATGAGATCAATTCGGGTATGTACATTTTCGATACGGACGAATTGCGGGAGGCGTTGGATAAAATCCAGCCCAACAATGCGCAGGGAGAATATTATCTGCCGGATACACTGACAATTATAAAGGAAAAAGGACGTAAGGTGGATGCGTTTGCCCTGGAAAGCCCGGAGGATATTGCAGGCTGTAATGACCGGGAACAGCTGGCAGAGGCCGCGCAGATCATCCGAAGAAGGGAACAGGAATGTATATCATAGCAGGACTTGGCAATCCGGGGAAACAATATGAACATACGAGACACAATGCCGGATTTGATGTCATTGATTGTATTGCAGAAAAATATAATATTGATGTGACAGAACGAAAGCACAAGGCTTTGTGCGGCAAGGGCATTGTTGCAGGACAGAAGGCGGTTCTTGTAAAGCCGCAGACCTTCATGAATTTAAGCGGTGAAAGTATTATTGAGGTGTTAAATTACTATAAGGCAGACATTGCCACCGAACTGATTGTGATCTTTGATGATATCAGTCTTGATCCGGGAAGACTCCGTATCCGTAAAAAAGGAAGTGCGGGCGGACATAACGGGATTAAGAATATCATTGCACATACCGGTACGCAGGAATTCCTGCGGATCAAAGTCGGAGTTGGAGAAAAACCGGCCGGCTGGGATCTGGCTGATTATGTGCTTGGGAGAATGAGCAGGGAAGACCGTGCGCTGGCGGAAGATGCGTTTCAGGAGGCAGTCAGTGCAATCGAGCTTCTTTTGGCGGGACAGACAGACAAGGCAATGAATGACTATAATGCAAAAAAATAGCAGCTGCATATTGTAAGAAGGAAAGCCTTAGCAGGAAAGGGTTTGAAATGAAAGCGTTTTTACAGCCAGTAGAAGAGCTGGAGGAACTGCAGGAGGCAAGAAAAAAGGTAAAGGCTTCCTGTGGAATTGTGCAGATATCCGGATGCATGGATGCACAGAAATCACATATGATCTATTCTTTGGACGATGGTTTTAAAAATAAAATCATCGTTACTTTTAGTGAACAGAAAGCCCGGGAAATTTATGAGGATTATCGGTTTTTTGACCGGAATCTTCTGACCTATCCGGCAAAGGACATCCTGTTTTATCAGTCTGATATCCGAGGCAATCTTCTGACCAAAGAGCGGATACAGGTATTAAAACAGCTTGCAGGGAAAAAGCCCGTTACGGTCATTACGACGTATGATGCGCTGATGAACCGGATGGCAGATCCGGATAACTTTATATCAGCAGTTCAAAAAATAGCGGTCGGAGACGAGCTGCATCTGGAAGAAATGAGCCGTAAACTCGTACAGATGGGGTATGTGAAAAATTATCAGGCCCAGGCACCGGGAGAGTTTGCCCTGCGTGGCGGCATCCTTGATATCTACCCGCTGACCGAAGAGAATCCTTACCGAATTGAGATGTGGGGCGACGAGATTGATTCCATCCGAAGTTTTGATGCGGAGAGCCAGCGCTCCATCGAGAATCTGGATACCGTGACAATCTATCCGGCGGCAGAATTTGTATTGACCAGGGAAGCGGCTGATGCAGGGATTTTGAAGATAGAGAAAGAAAGCAAAAAAGTGGAAAAGAAATTCCGCGAAGAGATGAGAACAGAAGAAGCCAATCGGGTGAAGACGAATTTCGAATCTCTGAAAGAAGAAGTGGAGGAGCTTGGCGGCGGCGCGAATATCGACAGCAGTATCCCGTATTTTTGGGACAACAGTGTCAGTTTGCTGGACTGTTTTGACAAGACCGAAACAATTGTGTTTCTTGATGAGCCGGTACGCCTTTTGGAACAGGGACGTGTCACAGAGCAGGAATTTTCGGAGAGCATGAAACAGCGTCTGGAGAAAGGGTATATTCTTCCCGGGCAGATGGAAGCACTCTATACCTCGACCGAGATACGGGCCAGATTTTCGGGAATGCATTGCATTGCGATGGCAGTGCTTGACATGAAAGTCAATGAGCTGAATATCATGAGCCGTTATCATATACAGGCAAAAAGTGTAAATCCCTATAATAACAGTTTTGAACTGCTGGTAAAAGATCTGACCCGCTATAAGAAAAACGGATACCGGGTCATTGTGTTATCGGGTTCGAAAACAAGGGCCGAGCATCTGGCGAAAGATCTCATGGAGGAAGGACTGAACAGCTTTTTCTCGGAGGATTACAACCATATTGTAAAGCCTGGAGAAATCATGACGGCATATGGAAAGGTGAAGCGCGGTTACGAATATCCAATGCTGAAATTCGTGGTCATATCCGAAAGTGATATTTTCGGAAGCGAGAAAAAGAAAAAAAAGCGCCGTATTTATGAAGGGGAAAAGATACAGAGTTTCAGTGATCTGAATATCGGAGATTATGTGGTTCATGAGAATCATGGACTTGGAATTTACCGTGGAATTGAAAAGGTAGAAGTTGACAAGACGGTAAAGGATTACATTAAGATCGAATATGCAAAAGGAGGGAACCTTTATATCCTTGCGACCCAGCTCGAGCTGATACAAAAGTATGCGGGTTCTGATGCGAAAAAGCCGAAACTGAACCGTCTTGGAAGTATGGAATGGAATAAGACCAAAACAAAGGTCCGCGGAGCGGTCAAAGAGATTGCCGAGGAACTTGTGCAGCTCTATGCCGTAAGGCAGAACAGGGAGGGCTTCGTATATGGTTCTGACACCGTATGGCAGAGGGAATTCGAGGAAATGTTCCCATTTGAGGAGACCGAGGATCAGGAGCTGGCCATCGATGCGACGAAAAAGGATATGGAAAGTACGAAGATTATGGACCGTCTGATCTGCGGAGACGTGGGCTACGGAAAGACGGAAGTCGCAATCCGTGCCGCTTTTAAGGCCGTACAGGAGGGAAAACAGGTGGTATATCTGGTCCCGACGACAATTCTTGCCCAGCAGCATTATAACACCTTTGTACAGCGTATGAAGGATTTCCCGGTAAGGGTCGATCTGCTCTGCCGTTTCCGTTCTTCGGGAGAACAGAAAAAGACGGTGGAAGATTTGAAAAAGGGAATGGTCGATATTGTCATAGGAACACATCGTGTCCTGTCCAAAGATGTGCAGTTTAAGGATCTCGGGCTTTTGATCATTGACGAGGAGCAGCGTTTTGGTGTTGCTCATAAGGAAAAGATCAAGCAGTTAAAGAACAATATTGATGTACTGACGCTGACGGCGACTCCGATTCCACGGACGCTGCACATGAGTCTGATTGGAATCCGGGATATGAGTGTGCTGGAAGAACCGCCGATGGACCGTATGGCGATTCAAACCTACGTTATGGAGTATAACGAAGAAATGGTACGTGAGGCAATCCACCGTGAATTGGCACGGGGAGGGCAGGTATATTACGTTTTTAACCGCGTGAATCAGATCGCAGATATGGCGGTCAAACTGGAAACGCTCGTTCCGGACGCTTCCATCGCCTTTGCACATGGGCAGATGCGGGAAAAAGAGCTGGAAGATATCATGTACCGCTTTATCAACGGAGAGATTGATGTGCTTGTTTCAACGACCATCATTGAGACGGGCCTGGATATCTCCAATGTCAACACGATGATCATTCACGATGCCGATAATATGGGGCTTTCGCAGCTGTACCAGCTGCGTGGTCGTGTCGGACGTTCCAACCGCACCGCCTATGCATTCCTGATGTACCGCAGGGATAAGATGCTCAAGGAAATTGCAGAGAAGCGTCTGGCGGCAATCCGGGAATACACGGAACTTGGCAGCGGCTTTAAGATTGCAATGCGGGATCTGGAACTGCGCGGAGCAGGAAATCTTCTGGGAGCACAGCAGAGCGGGCACATGGAGGCCGTCGGCTATGACTTATACTGCAAGATGTTAAATGAAGCCGTAAAGAGTGCAAAAGGCATTGCTCAGGAAGAGCAGTTTGAGACATCCGTGGATGTGAAGCTGGATGCATTCATACCGCCGTCCTATATTCCGAACGAGTATCAGAAGCTCGATATCTATAAGCGGATTGCCGGAATTGAAAATGAAGAGGAAGGCGAAGAGATGCTGGAAGAACTGATCGACCGTTTTGGAGATCCGCCGAAATCCGTGACCAATCTGCTTTTGATCGCACAGCTCAAGGCCAGGGCACATCAGGCATATATCCGTGAGATTATACAGAAGGGAATGGAATTTAAGCTGGTGCTGTATGAACGGGCCAAGATCGATGTGGCAAAAATACCGGAACTGGTTGATTGCTACAAGACCAGATTGAAATTCCTGCCGGATGTGAAGGGTCCTTATTTTCTGCTTCAATTTAAAGTGAATGACAGGAAGGATCAGCCGGATACGATTTCACTGTTGGAAACGTTTCTGGCAGATGCGTTTTCCATTCTTGTGAAAAAGGACGAAAAGCCGTTAAAACAGGCCGATGAAACATAAAAAAGTCACAATATCTTCTTGCGGCTTGTACCAAAAAGAATTATAATGAAGCAGTGAGTAAAATACAGGAGGAATCTCTATTATGAGAATGAAGAGACTAACGGCTCTGGCTCTTGCCGGAACTATGGCGGCATCTGTAATGTTGGCAGGATGCGGAAATGGTATAGATCAGGATGCAGTAGCTGCAACCTTAGGCGATAAGGAAATCTCACTTGGACTTGCCAATTTTATGGCACAGTATCAGGCTATTACTTACGACAGTTATTATATATCTTATTACGGGGAAGACATGTGGTCACAGGATCTTTCGGGCTCCGGAAGCACATTGACCGAGCAGGTGAAATCAGACGTGATGGACCAGCTGGAGACAGATTATCTGCTGGAACAGCATATGGACGATTATAGCGTGGAAATCACTGACGATGAGATAACAGCCATTGAGAAAGCGGCAAAGCAGTTCATGGAGGATAATGAAGGTGATGCGGCAGAGGCGATGGGCGCAACCGAAGACAATGTAAAAGAGATGCTGCGTCTGAATCTGATTCAGCAGAAGATGAAAAATGCAATCGAGGCAGAAGTAGATACGGAGGTCACGGATGATGAGGCTGCACAGAGAACGTTCAGCTATATCCATGTAAGCACCGACGGCTACTATGATGATGATAATAATTATGTGGATTATACGGATGAGGAAAAGGCTGCACTTCCGGACAAGATGAATGAGCTGGCAGCAGCTGCAAAAAGTGATTTTGAAGGCGCTGCAGAACAGTATGGATATGATGTGAGTACTTATTCCTACGGTTCTGACGAAGACAGCATGGATGAGGCGGTTATTACCGCTGCGGATGCATTAGAAGAAGGCGGGATATCCGATCTGATCTCCACAGACAGTGATGGATATTATGTGATTCGCCTTGACAGTGAGTTCGACCGTGATGCGACCGATAAGAAAAAAGAAGAGATTGTTTCACAGCGTCAAACCGATCATTATACAGAGGTAACAGACGGTTACAAAGAGGATGCAAAATGGACGGTGAACGATGATACCTGGGCAAAAGTAAACTTCGATGAACTCTATACGATCAAACAGGATGACAGTACGGAAGCTACTGAAAGCACAGAGACTGCGGTAAATACAGAGACTGCCGTAAATACGGAAGCGATCGTAAATACCGAAGCAGCGGTGAGTACGGAGTAGTACGAAACAGCCTGCTTTCCTCAAAATGAGGAACAGGAGTTGCGGTTAATCGAAGCAATTAGCGGGAGAAGCAGAAACATCAGAATAGAATAAAAGAAAGAGCTGTAGCGCAGAGCCACAGCTCTTCTTAAATCATAGAAAAGAAAAAAGGACAAGAAAAATTTAAAAATAAAAAAAGAACAATTTTGGTAATAATAGAAAGAGGAAAAAATGAAAAACATCGTATTGATCGGAATGCCGGGAGCCGGAAAAAGCACCGCAGGAGTGATTCTGGCAAAAGTGCTCGGATATGATTTCGTAGATTCGGATCTTGTGATACAGCAGAAAGAAGGAAGAATTCTCAGCCGGATCATTGCAGATGAAGGAACGGAAGGGTTTATCGAAGTAGAGAACCGCATCAATGCAGGACTTGATGTGACGCGTTCTGTCATAGCAACCGGCGGCAGTGTCGTATACGGAAAGGATGCGATGGAGCATCTGAAAGAAATCGGAAAAATCGTTTATTTGAAGCTTTCTTACGATACGGTTTCAAGCAGGCTTCATGATATCCGAAATCGTGGAGTTGTCCTGAAAGAAGGGCAAAGCCTGAAGGATCTGTATGAAGAAAGAGCCCTATTGTATGAGAAATACGCAGATGTGGTTGTGGAGGAAGACGGACTTACGCTGGAAGATACTGTGGAAAAAGTACTGCAAATGAGTAAAGAATGATTCCTATAAAAATATACAAAATAGTAGAATTATTTTGTGATAATCGTAAATAATAAGGAAGACAGAAAGGTCCAAACGGCAACAAAAGTAACAAAAGATAAGTGCAGGAATACAATATATAAGATAGAAGTTGAAGGCTGTTTGTCTGCGTTCACCATGGAGAATACGGATACTGCAACAGTTGGAGGTGAAATCATTCTATTCTTTCGATTACGGTGAGAATGGGGAAGCTCTGCCCATCACCGGGTTTACAAGCAGGAACAGATAGATTATAATGTTTATATATTTGTAAAAGAATTGTAAAAAACTGGTAGCCAAAATAGCTTGACAAAAGAGAAAAATAATTACTATAATGTTGTGTTTGTATAAAAAAGTGATAGATTCGATATTTCATATAGAGGTGTAATAATGGAACAGTATGTGATTAAAGGTGGCAGTCCTTTGGTTGGTGAAGTGGAGATCGGTGGCGCAAAGAATGCGGCACTGGCAATTCTCGCGGCAGCAATTATGACAGATGAGACCGTAACAATAGATAACCTTCCGAATGTCCGTGACATTCATGTATTATTGAATGCGATGGAAGGAATCGGTGCAAAAGTAGAACGTATCAATACACACAAAGTGAAGATCAATGGCTCATTGGTTCATGATCTTACCGTTGCTTACGAGTATATTAAGAAGATAAGAGCTTCTTACTATCTGCTTGGAGCATTGCTTGGTAAGTATAAACGGGCAGAGGTTGCGCTTCCAGGAGGATGCGATATCGGAAGCAGACCGATCGATCTTCATTTGAAAGGATTCCGTGCTCTGAATGCAAATGTGGATATTCAGCACGGACTTATTACTGCATCGGCAGAGAAGCTGATCGGCAGCCATATTTATCTGGATAAGGTATCCGTAGGGGCTACGATCAATATTATGATGGCAGCATCGATGGCAGAGGGCAAGACCATTATCGAGAATGCCGCAAAAGAACCTCATGTAGTAGATGTTGCAAACTTCTTAAACAGCATGGGAGCCAATATCCGCGGTGCGGGGACGGATGTTATCCGTATTGTGGGTGTAGAAACATTGCATAAGACTGAATATTCCATTATCCCGGATCAGATAGAGGCAGGGACGTTTATGTTCGCTGCTGCCGCTACTGGCGGAGATGTTATGGTTAAAAATGTAATTCCAAAACATCTGGAGGCTACGACGGCAAAGCTGCTTGAGATTGGCTGTGAGATAGAAGAACTGGATGATGCTGTACATGTCATGGCAAAGCATCCGTTACACCATACACAGGTGACGACACTTCCATATCCTGGTTTCCCGACGGATATGCAGCCGCAGATGTCGGTACTTCTTGCTATCTCTGAAGGAACCAGTACCGTGACAGAGAGTATCTTTGAGAACCGTTTCAAATACGTGGATGAACTTACCAAGATGGGCGCGCAGATTAAAGTGGAAAGCAATATTGCCATTATTACAGGTGTGACCGGTTATACCGGAGCAACTGTCAGTGCACCGGATCTTCGTGCCGGAGCGGCACTTGTCATTGCAGGTCTTGCAGCAGAAGGCATTACCGTTGTGGATGATATCTACTATATTGAACGCGGATATGAAGAATTTGAGAGAAAATTATCCGGAATCGGAGCGCAGATCGAAAAAGTAAGTTCCGAAAAGGAACTTCAGAAGTTCAAGTTAAAAGTATCTTAACCGGCATATAAAAAAGAATGTGCATGCGCACATTCTTTTTTATATGAGTGATTTGATATACAGCGGACTCTTGCAGAGATCCAGATAAGTGCCGTCATCCAGCTGAACCAGAGGTTTGGAAAGATGATTGCGGTTTAAGAGGATGATCTTGGCAGTCTGCCCATTGTCTAACATGACACGATTGTTCTGATATGCGGTTGCAATTCGCTCCAGGAATGTCAGAATGTATTTTGGCTTATATTTCTGCAGCCCGTCTTTTTCAAATTCGGTAATGACCTGAAACGGACAAAGCGGTTCCCGATAAGATCGTGCAGCTGTCATCGCATCGTAGACATCCGCAATCGCAATGATGAATGCATAGTCATCGATTTCATCCTGTGTGAGTCCCAGCGGATAGCCGGAACCGTCACAGCGTTCATGATGCATGAGTGCTGCCTTTTTGATATGGGAATCCAGAGGCTGCTTTTTTAAAATATCGTAACCCAGCTGCGGGTGCTGTCTGACCAGGGCAAATTCTTCGTCAGTCAGTTTGGACTGCTTATTTAAAATCTCATCCGGGATTCTCGTTTTTCCGATATCGTGAAGAAGTCCGGCAAGTGTAAGCGTATCCAGATCTGCATTTGAGAAGTCCAGCCAGATGCCGATCATGCGTGAAATCAGTGCAACGTTTAAACTGTGCGCATAGGTGCTGTCGTTCACCTGGCGCATATTATGTAACATGTCAAAACATTCGATGGTCGTCCGTTGGGAACCGATCAGAGAAGCTGTTTCGCGCAGCAGCTCATCTTTATTTACAGATCCACCTGATTGCAGAAATGCGTCAAAGCACATTTTTAAATCGTTGGTACGGAGTGTAAAGTCCACCTGAAATTTTTGAAATTCCGGACTGTTCTTTATCTTTACAGAATAGGACAGCTGTTCCGCTGTCTTTCCGGAGGATTCGGACTGACCGTCCGAAATCTGTGCGCTCTTGATTCCGTAAAAATCCATACGCGAAATCAAGGCGGTAGTGAGTTCCACATTCGAATTGATGATTAACTGTCCCCGATGTGTTTTTACAGCTGCCGCGGTAATCATACCTGGCTTTAAGTCCTTGATTAGATACTCTTTCATCATAAAAACCCCATTTTCATAACGTAAAATCCAGTAATATAAGTTCAGTATATTCTTTTAAAAATAAAAGGTCAAGAACAAACACTTGACATTTTTCAGAATAAGGTGTATTTTAACTGTCAGAGATTTGAAAATTCAATATTGTATTTTTCTCTTATTCAGAGTGATGGAGATACATAGGATCGAAGAAGTCACGGCAACCCCTCTTTACGGAAGGTGCCTACCTGAGCGAGTAATCGAACAATAAGAGGATTTGATTATCTTTAGACTATCGGGTCCGCTTATTTTAGTAAGCGGATTTTTTTAGTTGGATAAAATAGAAAAGTAATAAAAAGCAAATGAGAGGAGAAAAGAAAGATGGAAAAGTTATTATTCACATCTGAATCAGTAACAGAAGGACATCCGGATAAAATGTGCGACGCAATCTCAGACGCGATCTTAGATGCGTGTATTGCACAGGACCCAATGAGCCGTGTGGCATGTGAAGCCGCAAGCTGTACCGGGTTTGTATTGGTGACAGGAGAGATTACGACAAAAGCACAGCTTGATATCCCGGGAATCGTGCGTGAGACGGTAAACGATATCGGCTATGATCATTCAGAGATTGGATTTGACGGCCATACCTGTGCGGTAATGGTAGCATTAGACCGGCAGTCACCGGATATTGCAATGGGTGTAGATAAAGCGCTGGAAGCAAGAGAGAGCAAGATGTCCGATGAGCAGATTGAAGCAATCGGAGCCGGCGATCAGGGTATGATGTTTGGTTATGCGACGAATGAGACAGAAGAATATATGCCATATCCGATTTCTCTTGCACATAAGATAGCTCTTCAGCTGACGAAAGTCCGCAAAGACGGAACCTTAAAGTATCTGAGACCGGACGGAAAATCTCAGGTATCCGTAGAGTATGATGAAAACGGAAAGCCGAAGAGATTAGAGGCGGTTGTATTATCCACCCAGCATGATGAGGATGTAACGCAGGAACAGATTCATGCAGATATCAAAAAATATGTGTTTGATCCGGTTTTGCCGGCAGAATTAATTGATGAAAACACGAAATTTTTCATCAATCCGACGGGACGATTCGTAATCGGCGGACCGCATGGTGATGCAGGACTGACCGGACGTAAGATTATCGTGGATACATACGGCGGATATGCACGTCATGGTGGCGGCGCTTTTTCCGGAAAAGACTGCACCAAAGTGGATCGTTCTGCAGCTTATGCAGCGCGTTATGTCGCAAAGAATCTCGTTGCGGCAGGGCTTGCTGATAAGTGTGAGATACAGTTATCCTATGCAATCGGCGTTGCACAGCCAACTTCCGTGATGATTGATACGTTTGGAACAGGGAAGATAGCCGATCAGAAATTAGTTGATATCGTTCGTGAGAATTTTGATCTGCGTCCGGCAGGAATCATCCGGATGCTGAATTTAAGAAGACCGATTTATCGGCAGACAGCGGCATACGGTCATTTTGGCCGGAATGATCTGAACCTTCCGTGGGAAGCTTTGGATAAGGCAGAGGATTTGAAAAAATATCTGTAAACAGGTTTATGAAAGTTTTAGAATTATTTTTTTAAAATTCATAGGAAATCAATTGATACATGGTATAATAAATCATGAGAGTGCATGCTCTCATGATTTTTTATTTTTCGATAGGAAACACCTTGTCACATTAACATGTGAAGGAACTTGTTACTGAAATGTAGGAAAGCTATAACTTTTCTGTTGATAAAATACCTTGCAGGAAGGATTTTGTTTCATGAAGTTGAAGACAAGACTGATTATTTCGTTTTGTATTATTATTTTTGTGCCGGTTATGCTGGCAGGAGTTGTATTGTTCGGATTTCAGCATTTTCAGCTGAGGGAGATCGAGAAGACCTATGGAATGGATACGAACAACAACTATGCATATCTGACGAATTCCATACAGCTGCTGAACCGCTACACCAAAGAAATCTGCAGCAATCTTGTGAAGATATCGCAGGAAAAGCCCGAAAAACTGGAGGACTGGACGTATCTTCAGACAGTCAATGAGAGTCTGGAGGACAAGTATTCCTATCTGATTGTTCGGAAAGACAAGCAGTTGATTTTTGACGGTGCGGATGTAAACGGCATTTCAGAAGAGAGTCTGCCTGATTATGGAAGCGGTGATTCCGATCCGGAGCCTGTTTGCTTTCTGGATGGAGATACGCAGGCACTTGTAAAACAGATCGATTTTGTTTATGATGACAATGCAAAAGGTTCACTGTTTGTTGTAACAACGACCAAGAGCCTGATTCCGGAGATGAAGGAATTGATCATTGATATTGTGGCATCTGTCATCCTGATATTGATCTTTACGGCGGCAATGCTTACGATATGGATTTACCGCGGTATTATCGGACCGATCAAAAAGCTGGAGATTGCGACCCAGAATATCAAGGAAGGACATCTCGATTTTGTGGTGGAAGCAGAGAGTGATGATGAGATCGGAGAACTTTGCAATAACTTCGAGCAGATGCGTCAGAGGCTGAAAGAATCCACAGAGGAGAAGCTGGAAAACGAGAGTGAGAACCGTGTACTGATCAGTAACATCGCACACGATCTTAAAACGCCGATTACAGCGGTCAAAGGCTATTCGGAGGGACTGATTGACGGAGTCGCTGATACACCCGAAAAACGGGATAAATATATACGTACGATATATAATAAAGCAAATGAGATTGACACATTGCTGAATGAACTGACACTATATTCCAAGATTGATACGAACCGAATTCCATATAATTTTAATAAGCTCAATGTCATGGAATATTTTGATGACTGCATCGAAGAGATCGGGCTGGATCTGGAAGCCAAGAATATAGGACTTTCCTATTTCAACTATGCCGACGATGATGTGATGATTATTGCGGATCCGGAGCAGCTCAAGCGTGTGATTCATAATATTATCAATAACTCGATTAAGTATCTGGATAAGCCGAAGGGATTTATCAATATCCGGGTGAAGGATGTCGGTGATTTTATTCAGGTAGAGATTGAGGATAACGGAAAGGGAATTAACGGAAAAGATCTTCCGTATGTGTTTGACCGCTTTTACCGCGCCGATGCATCCCGTAACTCAGCGACGGGCGGAAGCGGAATCGGATTATCCATTGTAAAGAAGATCATAGAAGATCACGGAGGAAAGATCTGGGCAACAAGTAAAGAATCAACCGGTACAATTATGTATTTTGTACTGAGAAAATATCAGGAGGTACCAAATGAGTAGGGTATTGATCATTGAAGACGAAGTTGCGATTGCGGAATTGGAAAAGGATTATCTGGAACTCAGCGGATTTGAGGTAGAAATTGAGGGAAACGGTGATGTCGGGCTTCACCGGGCATTGACAGAGGATTTTAATATGTTCATCCTGGATCTGATGCTTCCGGGCATTGACGGCTTTGAAATCTGCAAAAAAATTCGGGAAATAAAAAATACACCGATTCTCATGGTGTCTGCAAAAAAGGATGATATCGACAAAATACGCGGACTTGGTCTGGGAGCGGACGACTATATCACAAAACCTTTTTCACCGAGTGAGCTGGTTGCAAGGGTAAAGGCGCATCTTGCCAGATATGAACGTCTGATCGGGAGCAATCTGCAGGAAAATGACATCATTGAGATCCGGGGAATTAAAATTGACAAGACGGCACGCCGTGTCTGGATCAATGAAGAAGAGAAGCCGTTTACGACAAAAGAATTCGATCTTCTGGTATTTCTTGCACAGAACCCAAATCATGTATTTACGAAGGAAGAGCTGTTTAAAGAAATTTGGGATATGGAATCCATCGGTGACATTGCAACTGTAACGGTTCATATCAAAAAAATCCGTGAAAAGATTGAAATGAACACTGCGAAGCCACAGTATATCGAGACAATCTGGGGCGTAGGATACCGCTTCAAGCTGTAGACAGGGAGAAACAGAGCGTGGACATTGCAGAATCGATTCTATATGAAGATACGGATATACTCGTGTGCCGGAAACCGGCAGGAGTAGCCGTACAGACGAAGCGTCTCGGCGAGCAGGACATGGAGAGTCTGCTTCGGAATTATCAGGCGGGAAGAGGGAAAACCCCCTATATCGGGATTGTACACCGGCTGGACCAGCCGGTAGAAGGAATCATGGTATTTGCATTGAATCCGAAAGCTGCTGCCGCACTGAACCGACAAATGCAAAACGGTGGGTTCGGCAAATATTATCTGGCAGTTTTGACAGGACATCTTTCCGATAAAAGTGGAACATTTACAGATTATCTGCAAAAAGATGGAAAGAAAAACACTTCTTCCGTTGTTTGCAAATCTGCTCCGAACGCAAAAAAAGCTATTTTACATTATGAAATATTACAGGAATTGCAAGAGGAAAGTCTTGTGAAAATTAAGCTCGAAACAGGCCGGCATCATCAGATCCGGGTACAGATGGCACATGCGGGATGCCCACTGGCAGGAGATGGGAAATATGCGGCTAGTTGTCCGGGCAGCGTATCCCAGACAGCACATGCGGGATATTCGGTACGAGAGGTTGGAATCGGTCTTTGTTCCTTCCGCATTGAATTCTGCCATCCGATTTCCGGAAAGGAAATGAGGTTTGAAATAGAACCCGAAGGAGCGCGCTTTCATAAATTTGCCAGCCTGAAATCGATAGGGGAATAAGGATAAAAAAGAGGTCAGCGGTTATACTTTTTTTATGAAAATAAAAATGAAAAAACCGTGGTCAGATGCATTAAAAATAGTGGGAATAACAATTGCAGTATATTGCGGTATGCGGTATATACTTCCGATTGTATTTCCCTTTTTTCTTGCGGTATTGATAGCGATACTGCTGCATCCGATCGTTACAAAGATAGACAATAAAATAAAGATACCAAGAGGAATTCTGAGTTTTCTGGTGCTGGTACTGGTGTTTTTGCTCATAGCGATTCCGGCCTGCTACGTCTTGTGGAAGCTGTTAATGCAGGCGTGCAGTTTTGTCCGGGAATATGATCTGTGGAGAGGAGAGATCGATAAATTCTGGTGCGGCAGCTGCGAAAAAATAGAGGCAATCAGTGGAATACAGGCGGAGATCATTCAGGATTGGGGAGATAATCAGGCGAATCATATCGGAGAGATTTTACAGGAGAAACTGCTTCCTTTCCTGATGAGCTGTTCGGTCAACGGATTAAAAGGATTGGCTGCATTTGCCTGGAAACTAATTGTTACCATGGTGGCGACGGTACTCATACTGACAGACTATTTGAATCTGAAAGGAAAGCTGATGAATACTTCTGCGGGAAAGGTACTGAACAAGCTTGGGAAAAGTACCCTGCATGTCAGCGGGAAGTTTATCAAGGCCCAGATCATCATTCTTCTCGTGGTGAGCGGAATATGTGTGGTCGGTCTGTTTCTTACCGGCAATCCATATGCGCTGTTGGTGGGAATCGGAATCGGGCTCTGTGATGCACTTCCTTTTATAGGGACAGGAACCATATTCGTTCCATGGCTGATCATTCGACTGTTCCAGGGAAAATACCTGCTGGCGGTTGCCTATGGGGTATTATATATCACCTGTAATCTGGTTCGGGAATTTTTGGAACCCAAGCTGGTCGGAAAAGGAGCCGGAGCACATCCGCTTGTTGTAATTTTCAGTATCTATGTCGGTATCTGTGTCTACGGCGGAGTCGGTGTCATCCTGGGCCCCCTTTCTGCACTTTTGATCTGGGAACTGTACGGTCTCTCCCAAACGGAGGAAGAGGAACCGTAACTATTACAAAGACGGTTCCTTGTGAGCAAGTGTGTCAATATGCTGCGGAAGCTCCCACTTCTCTGCAAGTGCCTGATATTCCTGTGATTTGCTGGAATATTCATGATAGAGGCTCATCTGTGCGGCACCTGTGCCTCCGGAAAGGGCCAGAGTGAGCTTTTCGTAGCATTCACTGAGCCGGTGCAGCGGCAGGTCTCCGTTGGTATGGATATTCAAAACAGCCAAAGTCTCATAAGCGGCGTTATAGTACCAGATGATCGCCTCATCGTAGTCCTTTGCGGCATAAAAGTATTCCCCGAGTTCATAACAGATTTCGGAGCATGGAGTAGTTACCATGTCTTTCAATGCCAGTTTGAAAAACGCATTGGTCTGTTCTGCTTCGCGGTAGGCATGTGCCAGCACGCAGGAAGCCTCCTTGCGCATTTCTTCCGTTGCCCCCGGATCGTTCAGCGTATGTAGAAAGACAGGTATGGCACTTTCAAAGTCGGCGGCATCGCCGGTCATCAACAGTTCTTTTGCATACATACGATGCAGTTTTTTTGAGAGATATCCGTCGCGCTCAAAGGTGAACAGGAAGCCTCGGAAATCCCGTTTGTTATGCAGAGAATATGGCAGGTGTGTAATCTCAATATCACTGTTGAAAACGACAGGCTTCGTCCTTATCGTTTCATGGATTGGGTCAATCCATGAGAACTGGCGCAGGCGTTTGAACAGCTTGGGACGGTATTCTTCCTTGAAGTTGAGCACCGTGTTAAATTCATTTTTCGTGGTATATTTCATCTGTACGATCTCAATCTCAGGCAGCATGGCCTCTTTTAAAAGTGCAAACAGTCGCTGATTGCTTTCATCGAGAACTTCATCTGCATCTGCGGCATAGATGTAGTCCATCGAAGCCTTCGAAAAAGAAAAGTTACGTGCCTCAGAGAAATCGGAAGTCCAAGTAAAATCATAGATCTTATCGGTATAGCGGGCTGCAATTTCCTTGGTGCGGTCAGTGGAACCGGTATCTACAATGATAATCTCATCCATTAATTTATGAATGGAATCCAGACATCTTGCAAGAACAGTTTCTTCGTTTTTTACAATCATACATAAACTGACAGTGACCATAGGTACCTCCTTTTTGATTCAGACAGATAATGGTAGCTCCGGGAATCCGGTTGATTGAAAATAAAATATCGTAATCTGGCAAAAAACAGTGTATAGTAGTAAGAGCGGCTGTGCGGGAAGCAGCGTGCACAGATATCCGTAACATGGTATTTATTTACAGTATAGCATAAATACGGGGAAAAAGAAATGACGGACATGGAGGATATGACTTGAATACGAAAGAGGAATTTATGAAAAAAACACCGGTGGTCTGGTTTGGGGCGTTTATCTGCTGCCTCCTGTGGGGAAGTGCTTTTCCCTGCGTAAAAATCGGCTATCGCATGATGCAGATTACGGCCGCAGATACCGCAGAGCAGATTTTGTATGCCGGATACCGGTTTGCACTTGCGGGACTGCTTGTCATATTATTCGGAAGTATTGGAAAGAGAAAACTGCTCCTTCCAAAGAAAGAGGCATGGGGAAAAATCACCATTCTCAGTATGTTCCAGACGGTGAGCCAGTATGTGTTCTTTTACATTGGACTTGCCCACACCACCGGTGTGAAATCATCGATTATCATCGGAACGAATGCATTTGTAGCAATATTGGTGGCGAGTCTGCTGTTTCATGAGGAAAAACTGACTGCAAAAAAAGTCATCGGGTGCGTGATCGGGTTTGCAGGTGTGGCACTTGTCACATTTAACGGAAGCGGCGTTGACATGAATATGCATGTCAACGGAGAAGGGTTTATGTTCCTTTCCACTGTGGCCTATGCATTTTCTTCTGTCTGCTTTAAACGTTATGCGAAAAAACTGGATGCTTTTCTGCTGAGCGGTTATCAGTTTCTGTTAGGCGGGATTCTGATGGGCATTGCAGGATATCTTGCAGGAGGACGATTACACGGATTTGACCTTCCTGCCATTCTGCTCCTGATCTATCTTGCGCTGATTGCTGCGGTGGCCTATACGCTTTGGGGAATACTTCTGAAGTATAACCCGATTTCAAGGGTGTCGGTCTTCGGCTTTATGAATCCCGTCATCGGCGTCATTCTTTCAGCAATACTGCTGGATGAAGCCGGACAGGCCGCCGGAATGAAGAGTCTGGTGGCACTGGTGCTGGTGTCAGTCGGAATCTATGTGGTAAACGGCGCAAAAGAAGAGTGACAGGCATTGCGGAAACAGGCGGCGGGATGTATGATTTAACATATTGAGAATTTAATTTGGAAAAATAGACGGAGGGCATGAGATGAGTGCAGTCGTAACATTGAAAAAGGGCGAAGGCCGTACGGTGAAAGCCGGCGGAATGTGGATATTTGATAATGAAGTTGCATCTATCATGGGATCATTTAAAAACGGAGATATGATTCTTGTACATGACTTTGACGGATATCCGATGGGAAAGGGATTCATCAATCAGAATTCCAAGATTCGCATCCGGCTTCTGACAAGAAGCGTGGAAACGGAGATTGACGATGTTTTCTGGCGGGAGAGACTGCAGAATGCATGGGATTATCGGAAAAAAACAGTGGATACTTCTTCCTGCCGAATTGTCTTTGGAGAAGCAGACTTTCTGCCTGGAATGGTCATTGATAAATTTGCAGAAGTGCTGGTCGTGCAGTCCCTTGCGCTTGGAATTGACCGTTACAAGGAGACAATCGTGGAACTGCTGAAAGAGATTCTTGCCAAAGACGGCGTCTGTATCCGCGGAGTCTATGAGCGAAGCGATGCGAAGGTGCGCAGGCAGGAGGGAATGGAGCAGGTCAAAGGCTTTCTCGGAGAACCATTTGATACAAATGTTGAGATTGTGGAAAACGGAGTCCGCTATATCGTAGACGTGGAAAACGGACAGAAGACCGGCTTCTTCCTCGACCAGAAATACAACCGTCTGGCCGTTCAGAAACTATGCCGGGATGCCAGTGTACTGGATTGCTTTACCCATACCGGTTCGTTTGCACTCAATGCGGGAATTGCGGGAGCAAAAGAAGTGACCGGTGTGGACGCTTCTCAGCTTGCCGTCGATCAGGCAACGGAAAATGCCAGACTCAACGGTCTGGAAGAGACTGTAAAATTTGTCTGTGAAGATGTATTTGAGCTGCTCCCGGAACTGGAGAAGCGCGGAGAAAAATACGATGTGGTAATTTTAGATCCTCCCGCATTTACAAAATCCCGCAATTCCATCAAAAACGCGGTGAAGGGATACCGCGAGATCAATCTGCGCGGTATGAAGCTGGTGAAAAACGGAGGCTATCTTGCCACCTGTTCCTGTTCTCATTTCATGTCATATGAAGAGTTTACAAAGACGATCAATCAGGCAGCCCAGAACGTGCATAAACGTCTGCGTCAGGTTGAATTCCGGACACAGGCACCCGATCATCCGATTCTCTGGTCGGCAGATGAATCGTATTACCTGAAATTTTATATTTTCCAGGTTTGTGAGGAGTATTAACGTGAAGAACGAGAGAAATCAGAAGATAGAGACAAGGCAAAAGAGCGAGAGAAATCGGAAGAACGAGAGTAATCGGAAGAACGAGAGTAATCAGAAGAACGAGAGTAATCGGAAGAACGAGAGTAATTGGAAGAACGAGAGTAATCTAAATAACGAGAGTAATCGGAAGAACGATACAAACCAGAAAAATCAGAGCAGGCAGAGAAATGAAAAGAAGCACTTAGAAATAAAGGGCAGAAACAGGGATGGAGAAGCTCGGTCATTCCAAAAGCCACAGACGGATGTGTTGGAGAGGCTGAAGAAACCGCAGACGGACGTGTCCAAAAAGTCAAAGAAACCGCTGACCGACGCGTCGGAAAAGAGCAAAAAACAGCAGAAGGAAAATATCCCCGGAGATTGTATGTATGCAAAAAGCTGCGGCGGCTGTCAGTATCAGGGTGAGGATTACAAGAAGCAGCTGAAGAAAAAGCAGAAACAGGTGGAAGAGTTGCTTGGCGACATGGTTCCGGTGGAGCCGATTCTTGGAATGGAGAATCCGTTCCATTACCGGAATAAGGTAAACGCAGCTTTTGCCCGGCTCCGCAATGGTACGATCATTTCCGGTGTTTACCGGGAGGGTACCCATGAAGTAATCAACATCGAAGAATGTCAGATAGAGGATTCCCGTGCCGATGCAATCATACAGGATATCAAGGGCATGCTGCGCTCCTTTAAAATCAAGACCTATGATGAAGATACAGATTACGGTCTGCTTCGCCACGTGATGGTCCGGGTCGGCCACAACAGCGGAGAAGTAATGGTGGTTCTGGTTCTTGCATCTCCAATACTGCCGTCCAAAAATAATTTTGTCAAGGCAATCCGTAAGCTTCATCCGGAAATCTCGACGATTGTACTCAACATCAATGAAAAGAAGACAAGTATGGTATTGGGTTCGAGGAATATCCCGTTGTATGGAAGAGGCTTTATTGAAGATACGTTATGTGGGAAGATTTTTCGCATTTCACCATCCTCCTTCTATCAGGTCAATTCCGTTCAGACGGAGGTGTTGTATCAGAAAGCCATCGAATATGCCGGTCTGACCGGAAAGGAACGTGTTCTGGATTCCTACTGTGGAATCGGAACCATCGGGATGATCGCGGCGGATCTGTCTGCAGAAGTGATTGGTGTGGAATTGAATGCCTCCGCTGTAAAAGATGCGATTACCAACGCAAAACGAAACGAGATAAAGAACATCGTATTCTACAACTGGGATGCAAGTGAATTTATGGTCGAAATGGCGGAAAAAGGAGAAAAGGCAGATGTGGTCGTCCTCGACCCTCCGAGAGCCGGCAGCACCGAAGCATTCATGGATGCGGTTGCAGTTCTTGCACCGAAGCGGGTGGTATACGTATCCTGCAATCCGGAAACGCTTGCCCGGGACTTGAAATACTTTAAAAAGAAAGGCTATGCAGCGGAAAAATGCCAGCCAGTCGATATGTTTCCATGGACGGAACATGTGGAGAGTATAGTAATAATGTCAAGGGTTAAAAAGTGAGTGTGCGAGAAGCCCAGTAAATAAGTAATTCTTGTAGTTCTTGAGTTCAAAACTAGTGTCTTGAAAATTTTGCTTTTTATGGTTCACGGAAATAAGTTTAAGAGACCGATTTTGAGTGCAAGTGTACCGTTTGGTTGTTTAAAAAAGTTGAGGTTGTGTGAGCAGGTTGGATGCCAAATAAAAATGGCTGCTTTCCATAAAAATATTTAGAAAGAGCTAATGCGTATGACTGATTTAATTAAAAATTACATAGCAGTGGATACGATATGCGCTGTTGCCCTGATTATTTTGGCATATGCGTCCTGGAATAATGTTTTATTTATTGCTAAAATGAAAAAACAATTTGCCCTTGCTGCCCTGATCGCAATGACGGTTATCGCGGCGGAACTGGGCAGTGTCATTTTTGAAAATACTAGGCTTGCGGTCAGAGTCCCCGCTCTTATCGCTAATGCCATTGGCTTTTCTCTTTCGCCCGTTATTGCGATTGTTTTGTCTGAAGCCTTTTCTGTGGAGAAAGGGAAAATCAGATCACTCCTGACAATTCCGGTGTGGATCAACTTTGTCTTTGTTATAAGTTCGCCCTGGACCGGTTTGGTTTTTAAAGTAAACGCCGATATCAGTTACTTGCGCGGCCCGCTGTTTGGCGTATATGTGGGGGCATATTTGTGTTCATGTGTCATACTGATCATGGAGTCAGTTAAGGCCATGAAGTATTACCAGTGCTATTCAAAAAGTGCATTTATAATGTTACTCGTTTTTACTATAATAGGAACAACTGTGCAGCTGATATTGCCCCATGTGCATGTTTCCTGGCTGTGTATCACCCTGAGTCTGATCCTGTTTTATGCTTATTTTTGCATGTTTACAGAAGCCCAGGATACTTTAACCGGATTGTTAAACCGCAACGTGTATGACCAGTATACCAAGCGCCTGGATCATGGCGTCATCGGTATGGTTATCGTTTTTGATCTGGATAGTTTTAAACAGATCAATGATCTATACGGTCACCAATGGGGAGATTTCTGCCTGCAAATGACAGGAAGGCTGATCAAAGATTGCTTTCATAAAATGGGTTTATGTTACCGTATCGGTGGAGACGAATTTTGCGTGATTTGTAAAACCACGGATGAACAGCAAGCAAGGGACGCGCTCAGACAGTTTCACGGAAAAATAGACGAGACCAGGAAAAACAAAAATCTGCAGGGTAAATTGCCAATGGTTTCTACAGGGTATGCCATTTTTCATGGTTCAACGGGGGAATACGACATGGCAGTAAAAAAAGCGGATGCGCAAATGTACGATTTTAAAAATAATCGTAAGCGGAATCCGGACACATTACAGAAACAGTGATGACAAGTGCATAATATGATATCGTAACCAAAACTTTTTGGACACTCTGGAAATCCACCGTTATTTCTTCGGTCAGGACAGACAAGACATCAATCCGAGCTTATAGTTCCATGGGTTGTTCTTTTATCCCGTAAAAAGAATGTGGCTAAGATAGAGGTTGAGATGAAAGTATAGCATTTAACATTTTAAGGGGTATCATTATTGATTATAGATAATGATATCCTTTCTTCTTATTTTGGCACCCTATATATTTATTATACGTCATCTTGTGCTGCTTGCAGTATATTCTAATAAACTGAAGATCAGGGAGAAAAAACAGGAGTTATATTTTGCAGCAGCCGGTTTGTGTGGTGTCACACTTTACTATTTGCTTGAAAATATTGCACTGACTTATACCAATGCGTCCAATGTAGAGGTCATAATTTCGATGGCACCGTTTTTACTGCTATCTTTGCCCACCTGTTCTTTGATGGTGAAAAATTGAGCTTGCAATTTCTTATAAGTTTTGTAGTTGTTTACATTGGCAGGACTATTTATTTCGGAGATTAAAACATCTGCTAAACAAGAGGGTTTTAAGAATGAGCGATTCTAATTTTCTTATTGACAAACTAACGAGTGTTAGGTAAAATATACCTAACACTCGTTAGTTTGTTGATCTAATATGCTAGACTGAGAAGTATATTAAATAAGTCTTAAATTATTGTAGAAAGAAAAGGTTAATCTATATGGATAAAGGAAAAATGAATACTAAAAGCCGTATTTTAGAAGTATCTTTAAATTTATTTTCCCAAAGAGGCTATAGTTCAGTGTCTATCCGTGATATTTGCGGTGAAGTAGGGATTAAGGAAAGTTCTGTATACTCTCATTTTAAGAATAAGAAGGAAATATTTGAAATACTGTGCGAGAAATTTACAGATACTACATATAACATATCTCAGAATTTTACTGCAAAAATGGAAGAGAAAACAAAATTTACCGATGAAGAATTTCTCTCTGCATGTCAGCGTTATCTGAATGATTATCTCATTGATGATAAAATCAATAAATTCATCCGCATGCTGATTATTGAACAAAGCACCAATCCCAAGGCAGCAGCATTATATCATATGGTACTTTTTGATAAAGCACTTGCAGGGCAACAAGCAATTTTCGAATGGCTGATTAAGATTGGCTTTCTTAGGGATTCCGACGTAGAAAGCATGGTTATAGAATACTATGCACCGATCGTATTCTTTTTTCACAGATATTTGGTTGCAGAGACAATTACAGAAGAAATAAGGGAGGAAGTCAACCGTAAAGTTATTAGGCATGTACAGCTTTTTTTAGCTGAATATAAACGAAAAATTCCAGAAGTTAAGGAGGAACAAAATGAGTGTGCAAAAATTCAATTATCAAGTAAAGATTCCTGAAGAAATCCCTGCCAATGGACAGGATTGGGCCAATTATATCGGACACTTTTGGAATGCCAATGAGCAGATCCAAATTGTATTGGAGTTTGAGGAAGAGCTGAATATTGATTGTTTAAAAAGGGCAGTGAGGTTGTCTATTGATGTCGAACCTATCCTTGGCTGTAAATTTGCTCAGGACAAATGCCGTCCTTATTGGAAGAGAATGAACAATATTGATGAAGTTGACTGGTGTACCTTCGAAAATGTTCAAGATAAGGAAGAATCTTTAAAAAGAATACTTGCCCAACCTTTTGATTGTGAAGAGTATCAATTGAAAGTAATGGCTATACGTTCAAAAAAATCGGATACTCTTTGTATCAAGTTAAATCATGCTTGCTGTGATGGAGGTGGTGCGAAGGACTATTTGCATTTGTTGTCAAATATTTACACCCGTTTATGTGATGATGTAAGTTGCCTTCCAGAGTTGAATATTGCTGGAAAAAGAGATGCATCAAGACTATTCCAAGTACTTAATGTAAGTGATCCTAAAATGTTGATAAATCCCCAGCTGGCTACATTAAAGCCTACATGGGCATTTCCTTACAAAAGGGAGGAGACAGAAAAATTCAGCTTTTCTGTTAGCAGGCTTGATCAAAACCAAACCAGCCTTCTTCATTCATTTACAAGAGAAAAGGGTGTAACAATAAATGATCTGATCCTGACTGCATTTTATAGAACCATGTTTATTATGGTTCAGCCAGAAGATGGAGATCCTATGGAGATTTGTGTTACCGTTGATTTACGAAGATACCTTCCTGAGAAAAAAGCAGATGCGATTTGTAATTTATCAGGGGTGGTAAATCACAGAATAGCTAAGAAAGAAGGGGAGAGCAATATTTCAACATTAAAGAGAGTATCACTGGTAATGAAAGAAATTAAGAATAATAACCCCGGTTTACATAGCGCTGCCTCAATGGAAATTATGGCTGGAATGGAGTATGAAAAAGCCGTTGCTTTTATAAAAAATGCATGGGAAGATTCGGCGAAAAGTGGAAAATCAACTATAAATCTATCTAATATGGGCATTGTTGCGGATTATCCTCTGAAATTTGGAAGCGCTATGGTAGAGGACGCCTATATAGTAACTCCTGTATTTAAATCACCAAGTTTTATGCTAGGTGTAAGTAGTTATAACGATACGCTGACTTTTACATCAGGCTATTGCGAGCCGGAAATCGATAAAGATGATGTGGAAACCTTTTTCTTAATCCTGCAAAAAGAATTACGAGCATTCATTGAGTAAACAAAAGTATATTGTAATTTTGAATCAAGTCCGTGCTACATATGTGAAAAAGAATAGGTTTGCATTTTGGGGGTAGGAGAAGTTGTTTTGGAATGAATATCATTCCACCAAGACTCTGCCAGATTCAAACGTCATCATTTTTGTATATTCAAAGCATACAGAGTTTGTAGTTCTGTTGCAGCGGGTTGGCAAATAGAAAAATGGATTTACAGGTTCAGGTATATACGGAGCAGATTTTTAATTTATGTCAATATATCTTAACTATCACAGAATCAACTATATAAATTATGTTGAAATTAAATACCATAGGAGGTCATTATGATTAAGGTTCAAAACTTATCCTATTCATATCCCCAAAAGGATTTATATAAAAAAGTTTCATTTACAATAGAGGATAATGTACATTGTGCCTTGATTGGTACCAATGGTACAGGAAAAAGTACGTTGCTCAATTTACTGCTACACCCAGAAGACTATCTATATGATGGGAAAATAGTTATCGGCAACACAGGGAGAATCGGATATGTCAGTCAGTTTTCCCAATTAGATCCCAAAGAAGATATGACTGTATTTGAGTATATCAGCGATGAGTTTGTTAAGCATGAACAGAAGCTATCTGACTTTTATAAGGCAATGGAAGCTGCTGAAAATCTGGAAAAAGTCTTTGAAGAGTATCAAAAGGAACTGGATGAATGGAATGCGATTGATGGAGAGTCTTACGAAGTCAATATTAAGAAGCAATTAAAGCTAGCCAATCTGCAAAAACTTGAGGAACAGAAAATTTCCAGTCTGAGTGGTGGAGAGTTTAAGCTGGTGCAGGTAATCAAAGAGATGATGTTGAGTCCGGGGCTCCTTATTATGGATGAACCGGATGTGTTTTTGGACTTTAAATATTTGAATGCGTTAAGGATTCTGATCAATACACACAAAGGAACACTTCTTATTATCACGCATAACCGGTATTTGTTAAACCACTGCTTTCATAAAATTCTTCACATGGAAAATATGGATGTTCAGGAATTTGATGGAACTTATACAGAATATACGTATGAACTTCTTGCTACAAAGATTGATTTACAGGAAGCAGCGGCCACAGAGCAGGAAGAGATTGACCGTCAGAGTAAAATCTTAGAAAAATCCAGAACGAAAGCGTCGGTAATGGATAATGCATCTCTTGGAAGAACTGTACATGCAAGACAGACTTTGGTGGACCGGCTGAAGGCAAGAAAGACCAAGGCGCCTTTCGTGGATATCAAACAGCCCGAGATTTCTTTTGAACTGGAAAACGAAGTGGCAGATGAAAATATTTTGGAGTTGACGGAGTATAGTGTTGCATTTGATGAGCAGCTTTTAGAGCATGTGAATTTTAAAATGAAACATGGGGAGCATATAGCAATTGTGGGAAGTAATGGAACCGGAAAAACAACAATGCTATATGATATCTTTGAAAATAAGAAAGACACAATCAAGGTTAGTGAAGATGCAAAGGTTAGCATGTTTTCCCAGATTACGGGTCCATTATTTGACGATGCGAAAACGTTGCTTGAAATCTTCGAAGAAAAAGGTTTTGAAAGAAAAAATGAGATAGAGAACTATTTGAAAAAATATGGTTTTGAAGGAGAGACGCTTAGTCAGAAAGTGCAGGAATTATCTGGCGGGGAAAAAGATTTATTTCAATTAGCGGTGATCTCATTAGAAAAAGCCAACTTTCTGCTGCTGGATGAACCGACAGGGCATTTGGATATTTATGCGCAAATTGCATTAGAGCAGGCGATTTCAGAGTATAAAGGAACAATACTTATGGTGTCTCATGATTATTATACGGTGGCCAATTGCATGAACTATGTACTTTGGGTAGAGAATAATACTGTGCGCAAAATGAGCATCCGTAAATTCCGACAGATGATTTATGCCAATCATTTTGACAAGGATTATCTGCTGTTGGAGCAAAAGAAAAAAGAGACAGAGACGAGAATTCATCAAATGCTTCGAGTGAATGAATTTGAAAAGGCAAAGGTTCTGATGGAATCACTAGAAGAAGTTATTAAAAAAATGAAAGTATGAAAATGACGTATTATGGTGACAGAGAGGATTATTGGATAAATAATTTTGATTTTGTTCAGGGGATGCTTTCGGATGCAGAACTATATGTTTATGAAACAGAGGGTAAAATTGAGGCCTTCGTGGGGATTGAGGATGGATTTATAGCAGGAATCTTTGTTTCCAATGAAATGCAGCTGCATGGTGTCGGAAAACGATTACTTGATAAAGCAAAAGAACTCAATTCCAATTTAAGTTTATCGGTTTATAAAAAGGATCAAAAGGCGATTTGTTTCTATCAACGGGAGCGATTCCGAGTGAAGCAAGAAAAAATGGATCAAAATGCGGGAGAAGCAGAGCACCTTATGACATGGAATAAAGAACAGAGTAATTTGATGAAATAGAAAATAAGAGGCTAAGTTTTAGGTTCACTTCAATGACCAAAGGACTCAGCTTCTTTTTTATTCTATTAGGAAACCCTCGTTACATTAACGTATGAAAGCTGCACTTTTCCGATAGCATAAAATTTAGATGTGCAGCTTCGCGCGGAACAAAAGCTGCACTTTCTAAGAAGTAGAATGCGTAAGTGCACGGAGTACACTTTTGTTCTGCCAATCAGAGAGGAAGAGCTCAAAATGGAATAAGCACAAAACTCTACGGAGCGTTTATTGAAAAATTTATAAGCAGGGGATTATAATTCATGCATGGAGAAAATGGTATGCGAAGCAATGAAGTCGGCAGCTCTATTCGAAAAGCGTGATTGGAACAAAAAATAACACAAAGAGAACTTGCAGAACAATTTGAGATTGATGTAAGCGAACCGCTGAAACGTGTACTAAAGCACCAAGAAATTATCTCGGAAATACACATCGTGTAAACGTATGAACAAATAATATCCAAACAAAAGGAGTAAAACAAATGAAGGAACTTTCGAAAAAAGCATTGAAAGAACAATATAAAAACAGAACATGTATAGGCGGTATATACTGTGTAAAATGTACGGAAAGCGCTAACCACTGGCTGCATTCAACACGAGATCTTTATGGATCAAGAAATCGTTTTAATTTTTCCGTATCGACTAATTCCTGCCCGGAACTCTATATGATGGAGGATTGGAATCAATATGGGGCTTCTGCTTTTGTTTTTGAAACATTGGAAGAGTTAACAAAGAAAGAAACACAATCAGATCGGGAATTTGCGGATGATGTGGCAATTTTATTAGAACTGTGGACTGAGAAATTTGACGATTAAAAATTGAAGCATATGATTTGAAAATATATTAATATAAATAAATTCCTTGAGGAGAAGGGCAGAGTTACACCATTATTGTAATGGAGGCTGCATGGAACAGGATGATGAAGTTATCAATTTTCACTATGAAAAAGCTTAGTCGGATGTCAGAGCCAACTAAGCTTTTATGCATTGCAGGAAATATTGATCAGGACAGTTCACGATAAGGTCTGAAAAAGGTTTGGATTTCCTTTGCAAATAGTTCGGGTTCCTCCATAGCGGTAAAATGTCCTCCATGAGGTACTTCATTCCAATAGGTAACATTGAAATTACGTCTTGTCCAATCTTCTGGTGGCGGCATAATATCTTTCGAAAACAAAGAGATTCCTGTTGGGACCTGAATTGGTTTGATGTCTGGAAGACTATGCGTATTTTCATAATAGATGCGACAGGCTGAATCCATGGTATTTGTGATCCAATAGATCATAATATTGGTAAGAAGTTCATCTTTGCTGAATTTGTTATCCAGGGAACCATTACAATCACTCCAAGATTGGTATTTTTCTATCATCCATGCGGCTAATCCTACCGGTGAATCGGCTAATCCATAGGAAAGGGTTTGTGGCTTTGTAGACTGAAGGGACATATATGCACCTTCCCTGGAAAGCCATTCCTGTGACTTGTTTACATAAGTACGTTCCTGGGCAGAAAGCGTATTACCGGAGGTGTTTGCTAAAAGCGGTTTCACAATTCCGATATCGGTCAAATGAATGCCGATTAGAGAATCCGGATGGGAACAGGCCAGATAGCGGGTTACACCAGAGCCAATGTCCCCGCCACTGGCGGCATATTTGTGATAACCCAGAACATCCTGCATGAGTTTTGACCATAACTCTGCTATGACACAATTATTCATACCTGCCTGGCTGGGTTTTTCGGAAAAACCAAAACCGGGAAGGGAGGGAATAATGACATCAAAGGAATCATTCGGATTCCCGCCATGTTTGGCAGGATCAGTGAGATATGGGAGCAGTTTTTGATAGCGGAGAAAGGAATCTGGCCATCCATGTGTGAGGATGATTGGAATTGGGTGAGGACCTTTGCCGCGTTCATGGATAAAATGAATGTTTGATCCATTGACAGAACTAAGGTAATGGTGGTATTGATTCAGTTTCTGTTCCTGCTTTTTCCAATCGTATTCCTCTGCCCAATAGGAAATGAGTGATTGTAAATAATTCTGCTCTGTTCCATATTCCCATTTCTCATTTTTATATTGATTTGGCCAGCGGGTATGAATTAATCTGTATTTTAGATCTGTTAATAATTCATCTGAGATGTCTATTTTGTAGTTTTTGATTGACATACAGCTACTCCTTTCTAAGCTTTTATCTGTGTTTTATGGTTTCATAACTGTAACCTTGGTACATAAAATAGTATACGCTTGAAGCCTTATGATACAATGTAATATGTGAAGTTTCGAATTATATTATTTGTAATGGAGGGAAGATTATGCCGGAGATTGATTGTTATAAAAGCAACAGACTCGTCGATATTGAATTTATCTATCAGGAGAAGCTTTTACAACTACCAAGGGACAATAGATATACTATGGTGCTTGTAACGAATGGAAGCTTAAATTTTTGTCTGAATGATTATCCAATCAGAGAAAATGCTCCATTTATGATATGTTTATCTTTTCATGATCGGTTCACGATAATAAATGAAGACAATTTAGCTGCGCAGGCATTTCATTTTCATCCCGAATTTTTCGATACGAAGCGTTTTATGGAATCTGATGATTATTTTTCGAATCATCTTAAAATTAAAACTGGAATGTCTCTGTTTACAAAAGAGAAAGCAGTGGATAAAGTTTTTACACTTTCTGATAAAATATATCCTAAAATATATGAATGGTTTTTTATCATTGGCTCGGAGACCCATGCGCACAGTGACCATTTATGGGTGTGCAGAATGAAATCATATCTTTTGAAAATTTTAGATCTACTTGATAAATTATCATTATATAAAGAAAAATCACCGTTAAATTTAGCTTTGGAATACATCCATGTTAATTATTCGGAGAAAATAACGACGGATGACATTACAAAATATGCGCATTTAAATAGAGTATCCCTCAATAAACTATTTCAGGAATTATGCCAGAATACAGCGATGGGATACTTAATGGAATATCGCCTGTCCCTGTCCGAAAATCTTTTGACGCATACCGATATGAGTTTAAATGAAGTAGCGCGCATGACCGGATTTGAATATGACACGTACTTTATAAAACAATTTTCAAAAAGAAGAAATATGACACCAACACAATTTAGAAAGTCATCACGTAAGTTTGTGACGCAGACTATTTAAGATGACAGATTTGGAATGATTTAGTGAGAATTGCAACACAGAACCGATGGTTTTTTGGAGGGTGCTAGGCATTTCATGGGGGACAAACCAATGTCAGGCTCCATATGAGCGAATAAATTGATCGGAATTCCAACCGTATCGAGGACAGGTATTAACAGAGAACAACCGGAGCCTATCCCCTTACAGGGCGGATAGAAAGGAACAGCTTGAAGGGGAGCTGTTTTTTTGTGCCATAAAGTGACGAGATAATGAAAGGAGGAAGGATTCCGTTAAAGTAGAATTATTAGATATAAAATATAAAAAGGTACTTGCTAACGACGTAACGTCGCATGATAGTATGTAAATATAAAGAGGAAGAGAGGTGGTATCGTATGGAGAACGAGGAAGAACGACTGTTTACAATTGGGGAATTGGCGAAACTTGTCGGAGTATCCGTAAGAACATTGCAGTATTACGATCAGGAAAACCTGCTAAATGCTGCTTATACGGAAGGTCATAAAAGAGTTTATACACGTGACGATATACTAAAGCTTCAACAAATACTTTTTTTGAAATCATTGGGCTTTCCGCTTCAAGAGATCAACAACAACATCCTGAAATCAACCAATTCATCTGATTTACATAAAGTCTTTACGCAACAGCGTGAAATTCTGCTGCATCAAATTGAAAACTTAAATCAAATCGCTGTTACTTTAGATCAGGTGATAGCAGAGACAGCGGGCGGGCAAGAGATTAGCGTGGAAAGATTGATTACCATTATGGAGTTCATGAAGCAAGGCAACCCGTACTCCTTTGTCGTCAGGTATCTGAACGACGAGCAGCTCAAAAGCGTTGAAAACAGATTATTGGCCTCAGCTGAAAATAAAGAAATCTTGGTAGATGAAGTTTTTGCGCAGCTGGAAAGTTTGTATCAGCAAGGTGCAGATCCCGCCGGAAGAGAGGGACAGGAGTTTGCAGAGCGCTGGTGGAACATGGTAAATGATTTTACGACGGGTGACATTGATATGTTGGGAAGGCTTATTTCAGCCGGGAGAGATATCAGTAACTGGCCGGAAGAAACTAAAAAAATAAGTGAACCTATAGAAAACTTTTTAAAAAAGGCACTTAACATATATCTTCTCAGGAACGGGATTCAGATTCAAATTCAGAATGAACATGACGGAACGTAGAAACACATTTTTATTCAGAATCAATTATGAAAGGAGAAACATGGATGAAACTTACAAAGTTTTTGATGAGCAAGGGTGTGATCTATGCCATCATTCTGGCAGTGTTTTATCAGATCGCGATGGTGGGGCTCTATATTTACGGTTACCATGTCCTGCCGGATGGGGTTAATCAACTTGTTATCAGCGTGGTAAATCAAGATGGGACGAAGGGGGCAGCCATCGAAAAAGAGCTTGTTCCCACTTTATCCAAATCATTTAACAAAGTGATTACCGACAGGGGATTGGATGAAAGCAAAGAAGAACTCGATCGCCGGCAAATACAAATGATTGTTGTCATCCCGGAAAATTTTGCAGATGACCTGGCATCCGGAAATTCCAAGTTTGATTTTTACATAGACGAATCAAATACAACTACGGTCATAAATACGATGGAGGCAGTTGCGAAATCCATAACAGACAATTTTAATCAGGCGATCAATCAGGGTAAACTGACGAACATACTGAATTCGCTCAATGTCAATGTCACGCAGCAAGAGAAGATTGCGCAACAGTTGAATAATTCAGTAGTTCAAAATAATGTCTATAGTAACAAAGCACCTGGCAGTATGGATTATGTAATGGCACCATCATTTCTATCTATTGCAACATACGCTTCTTCCATGGTCGTTGCGATTGTATTGATGAATATTTTCCTTGCTTTTATCCCTATCATCGGAAAATGGAAAGCATTTCGATATGTTGAAATGACAGGATGTGTCATTGCCATTCTTGCACCCCTGTTTGGTGTGATCATGGCGAGAATCTTAATTTCAATTAGTATTCAGAAATTGGTAATCATTTATTTGCAACAGATTTTTATGCAAATAACAGCTTTCCAGTTTACTTTAATATTTTCGGTTCTGTTTGGGCAAAACGGTATCTTTATCAATATACCACTGATGCTTGCGCAGACAATAGCCGGCGGCGGAACCATGCCACTGCAAATCATGCCGGATCTATTCAAAGTAGTCAGCTATTTCACACCGATGTACCCAAATACTCAAATCGACTTTGGCCTGTTATTTGGAGGACCGACGTTTACGTTCGAGATTCGGCTGCTGACAATCCTGCTCCTATCCTCTCTGATACTTCTGTTCATTGTATGGCGTAAATGGCCCGAGAAGGAAAAACGCAATGCATCCGCGTTATCTCCGGTTAAGCTTTAATAGCCCAACGTAATTTTGCAGACCGTGCACGACCATTGGAATGGCATTCAGCGGCTGATGGCCGGATAGCCTCAGTCGCTATTTCGCGATAAATACCCTCACGATGGAGGCGCTGGAAAGATTTTTTGACGAGCCGGTCTTCTCCGGAATGAAACGTAAGGATCGCAACACGCCCGCCCTCAGCCAGGGCAGCAGGAAGTTTTTCTAAAAATTCATACAGCACTTCAAATTCATGATTAACATCAATGCGCAACGCCTGAAAGCATCTTTGACAGGATTTTTTGATTTCATCGTTTCTATCTTTTTCCGGAATAAAGTTCAGGGCATCTTTGATGATTTGTTGGAGCTGCGTGGTTGTTACGATGTCTGTCCCTTTCTTGATTGCGGAAATAATGGCAGAAGCAATTTCAGCAGAATGAGGTTCGTCCGCATTTTCCAACAACATACCGTGTAATTCATCTTGTGCAATCGTTTTGAGGCGATCCGCTGCAGAGATGCCTTTTGATGGATTAAGCCGTAAGTCTAATGGGCCCTCTGCCTTAAAAGAAAATCCTCTTTCCGGATTATCTATTTGCATGGAAGAGACACCCAGATCAGCCAGGATAAAATTAAGCGGCCCTGATTCGGAAGTAATTTGATCAATATTGGAAAAGTTTGTCTGCCTGATTGTTAAAATTTCCGGGCCATAACCTAAGCGTTCCAGACGCTCACTGGTTCGCGGCAATTCGATAGCATCTACATCAGTAGCATACAGGTGCCCCTTTGAATTTAAGCATTTGAGAATCTCTAAGGTGTGACCGCCATAACCTAAGGTTGCATCTAATCCCGTTTGTCCGGGCGTAACTTGTAAGAATTCTAAGATTTCGTTCACACAAATGGAACGGTGCATACCGGCAGGAGTATTGCCCTTTTCAATCACCCTTGCCACAGCATCGGCATATAATTCCGGCTGCAGTTCCTTATATTTATCTTTAAAAGCCTTTGGGTGTGTTCCCTTATATCTGGGACGACGCTGATGTTTTTCCTCTTGATGATCCATTTTTGCCTCCAATGATTTGACGATTTATTTTAAAATATAATGCAAAGCGACTGTGAAGCTGACGATTTTGAACATTTCTACAGATTATATGATATCAAATGCATGCCATAATAGCAAACGCATCATAAATCAAACTTCGGACAATTGTATCGGAAAGCCTGTGGAACAGTTTTTATTGCATTGCAGGGTGTCCTCATGTAAAATGAGCTGGAACATAACTTATAAAAATCACGATATATGTTGTTCGTATAAAGTTGTTGAATGGAATGCGAGGTATTAATATGACGATTGGAAGTTTTCGCAATTTTATGATTGGCGAGGATATCGTAAAGGCACTTGATGGCTTGGGATATGACATGCCTACGGAAGTTCAGGATAAAGTGATTCCGTTCGCTTTAAAAGAAAAGGATCTTATCGTCAAAGCACAGACGGGCAGCGGCAAGACTGCCGCATATGCAATTCCGATCTGTGAATTAACAGCATGGCTTGAGAATAAGCCACAAGCGCTTATTTTGACGCCGACAAGGGAGCTTGCGGTTCAAATAAAGGAAGATTTTATAAACATAGGCAGATTTAAACGAATCAAGGCAGCAGCAATCTATGGAAGACATCCATTTTCTGCCGAGAAAGCAGAGTTGAAGCAGAAAACACATGTAGTTGTTGGGACACCAGGGCGTGTCATAGATCACATAAAGAAAGGTACATTACCCTTAGATCAGATTCGCTATTTCGTAATTGATGAAGCTGACAGAATGCTGGATATGGGATTTATCAGCCAGGTAGAAGAAATTATGGAAGAGCTGCCTGGGGAACGGGTAACGATGTTATTTTCTGCTACCATGGCCGATGAATTAAAGCGTATAGAATCAAAATATATGAGAAATCCTATTTCTATCGATGTCAGTGAGACCGGTATAACGACTGACGCGATTAGCCATTTTCTTTGTTGTGCGGAGGAAGAAAATAAATTTGAACTGCTTACCGATGTTATGATTATGGAAAAACCCGATAGTTGTATCATTTTTTGCAGTACAAAGGACCGCGTGGATCTGGTATGTGGGCGTCTTGCAGATTTAGGCTATCCCTGCAATAAAATACATGGCGGTATGGAGCAGAACGATCGATTGTCCGCAATGATGCGTTTTAAAAGGGGAGCGTACCGCTTTTTAATCGCCACGGATGTAGCCGCAAGAGGTATCGATATAGAGAATATTTCCCTTGTGATTAACTATGATATTCCCCTGGATGCGGAAAACTATGTCCATCGTACGGGAAGAACAGGGCGTGCAGGGAAAAAAGGGAAAGCCATTTCCTTTGTGGCTTCGAAACAAACCACCTATCTGCATGACATTGAAGATCTGATCGGGTTTCAAATTCAGGAAATGGAGAAACCTGCCAAAGAGGAGGTGGCGATTCAGAAACCCTCCTTTGATGAAAAAATGAAAAAGACTCCTCCGTTGAAAAAAATGAAAAGTGATCAGATCAACAAGGGAATCATGAAATTGCGTTTCAATGGTGGGAAGAAAAAGAAGCTGAGAGCAACCAATTTTGTCGGAGTCATATCCAACCTGGAAGGAATCCAGGCAGAGGATATCGGAATTATAACGATACAAGATACGCTTACCTATATAGAAATACTAAACGGTAAAGGTCCATTGGTACTGGAAGAAATGAAAAATACAATGGTCTGTGGTAAGCTGTTGAAAGTGAAGAGGGTAGAGGATAAACGTTAAAAGTGCAATCGTAGCTTGCAGCTAAAGGAGCTGCAATTAAGAATGAAAAGAAAGAATACAGTTTGACCGAATTCGATCAATACACTCATTGGGAGGATAGAATATGAATGAAATGAACAGCGTTGGAACGGTGTTGTCACCGGAACAGAGGGATGAACTGCTGAAAGCGTTAATGATCCGTTTTGAGAAAAACAGGAACCGCCATGAAAATCTTGAATGGGCTGAAGTACAGGCCAAACTGGAAGCTTGTCCAGAAAAGTTATGGTCACTCAACGAGATGGAAAGAACCGGAGGGGAACCGGATGTCGTTTGGTATGAGAAAGAGACAGGTGAGTACATTTTTTATGATTGCTCCGCGGAAACTCCGAAAGGTCGCAGAAGTGTATGTTATGACCGTGAAGCGCTGGAGTCGAGGAAAGAACATGCACCAAAAAACAGCGCGATTGACATGGCTTCTGCAATGGGTATTGCGCTTTTAACGCAAGAGCAATACCGGGACTTGCAGAAGCTGGGTCAGTTCGATCAGAAAACATCGAGCTGGGTGGAAACACCCTCGAATATCAGAAAACTCGGTGGTGCCATTTTTTGTGACCGTCGTTATGACACCGTCTTTGTTTACCATAACGGCGCAGAGTCCTATTATGGGGTCAGGGGCTTTCGAGGCTCGCTAAAAGTGTGAATGAAACCGTCTCAATGCATGGGAAATATTGAATCACAGCTTTAAATTAATAACGCAATACTTCTGCGCGATCAGGTATTTGTTTCGCGATTCATATTCTGTGCAAATCCCTGCATAATAGTTCTTACTTCTTCAATACATTCGGGTTTTAAAATCGCGATCATTCTTGGATTGAAACTCTCCAGGTATTCGCGATTAAACGAACCGTCTGCCTGTTTTGCAAAGCTCTCCGACAAAAGCGCTCTGGCGTCCTCCTGCTTGCCGTCCTGCACCCGTTCTAATATAAAATTGAAAAATTGTTCCTGTCCTTGATTCATCTTAATCTTCCTTTCACTTGATAAGTTCTTTCTTGCCATTTTCGACAAAGTCTTTTCGTCTTCTAAGCCTGTCATCCCAGAAACTCGAATAATGGGAATCAAATGGTTTCGCATTTATAATAAAACACATTTTCCCGCATGTAAAGAAGCTGCGTTGAATAGGAAAAACGACTTTATTAAATTCTGTTTTTTGGAATCGATAAGAAAGACTTTGGATATTTTTTGCAGATGATTGCCTAAATATTCAAATTTTGCAGGGGAATCGATGAAATTCATTTCAGGGGCAAGGAATTAGTAGCACAATTCGTATATAATCCTTTCATCGGGGTATCAATAGGATCTTAAACCTTCCCTCTTGCTGATAATTTAGATTGACAGGATTTTTTTGTTGTATTAAAATAACATTGTTATATAACGATGTTATTTTGAGGAGTTTAAGAATGCCGCCAAAGAAACAAATAAGTAAAGAGCAAATTATCGACAGATCCTATGAACTGGTAAGAGAGAATGGATTTGAAAACTTAACAGCAAGAATCCTGGCAAAATCGCTGAACTGTTCCACACAGCCCATTTACAATTCGTTTCGAGATATGAATGAATTAAAAAATGTACTGGCAGAGAAAGCAATTGGATTTATGTTGCAGTACATCGAAAATTATTCTGGAGAAGGTTATTCCCCATTTTTGTCCAAAATTTTGGGCTATGTTCAATTCGCAAATGAGGAAAAGCATTTATTTCAGCTTATTTTTTCTTCAGAAATTTTCAATCTGGAAAATACAAGAAAACTGGTTCCTGTAAATGATGAAATGGAACTGAATATGTTGGTTTATGCACATGGAATTATTATGATGAAAGCATTTGGTACGCTGACTTTAGAATGGGAGCAGATACGTGAAATGCTGGTCAAAGCGGATCAGTGCTTTCAGGCATAAAAAAGAATTGCAGTAGAAGCGGTGTAGAGAAGGAGTGGATATCCAGTATGGAAAAACAATATATCAGATCAGAGAGAGCGCATGTTATGTGCCCCAATATGCATTTTGCTATTCTAGCTGACATTAAGGCTGAATTCAAGATCGGGAAAATAAAGACCTGTTTGGACCTTATGGCTCAGGTACATCCATTCTTGCGGAGTATCATAAGTTGTGAGAAGGACAGCACGAAATTATATTATAAAATCGAGGATAAATCCAGGATTGATATAATGGAAAGGGAATCCGTACATACGATATGGAAAGATTATCACAGTATTGCTCTTTCGGAGTGGAACGTGTTTCAGAATGGTTTGCTGAAGGTCTTTCTTTATCCAATAGAGAAAGAAATGAAGGTGCTCTTTATTGCGCACCATTTACTGGGTGATGGAAGGTGCCTGCTGGAAATAGTGAATGAATTTGCAAATCTTTATGCTGAAGGTATTGAACCGATTGATGCTCCGGAGAGATTGATTCAGAGAATGAAAGATTTACCAGGTAATAGTGAATTAACAGGTGTGAGCAAATATCTCGTAAGATATTTAAATGGGAAATGGAGAAAAGAAGAAAAACAGGTATCCTATGAGCATTACGCGAGATTTTCAGAGCAGTTTGTAAAAGATAATCCGGTTTCTTATGAAGTGTCGGAAATAGAGCAGCAGGAATTTCTTTCGATGAAACAATATTGTGACGACCATCAGATTACCATAAATGATCTGTTAATGTCGAAACTGTTTGTTAAGATGCAGATTCAGAAAATTGTCATAGCTGCAGATATTCGTTCCAAACTCTCTTGTTATAATAGGGGGGCCTGTGGAAATTATGCAACGGCAATGGGAATTGTGTGTAGAGGGAAGCATACGGATATCTTACAAAAGGCAGAGGAAGTACATAAGCAGGTAAAAAAGCATATGGAAAGTAACAAAAAATTGATGCTTGTACTTTCCTGCTATTTAAATATGGATGAGGGTTTAATCGATGCGGCTGCAATTGCAACGCTTGGTGACTTTGAGAGCAGAGCAGCAAAATTTGTCGGTGGCAATATGTTTGGATTTTTGAAAAGAGATGGCGTTAGTATAACGAATCTGGGGAGAATCAGCAATGCGAATATCCGTGCAGCGATTTTTATACCGCCGGCTTCTCCCGCTATGCTTCTGACAATCGGTGCTTTGACCGTAAATGACACAATGCGGCTATGCGGCAGCTATTATGAAAATTCGATTTCTGGTATAGACGTGAAAAACCAGCTTGCCATGCTGGGAAGCGAATGAAAGAATTGACAGGCCTTATTCTGTTTATAGAAGAAGGCCTTTGTATAGTGCCTCAATTCCTGCGTTCACGATTCTCTGCCTCTCAACAATATTGTTTTTGAATACGATCCGATCTACAAGTGCAGATATATAATCAACAATTACAACAGATAGAGCTTCCATATCTTCACTCTTTATGTCTTCTTTGTGCTGTACTAATCCATCCAATGTGGCCAGACGTACTTTTTCAGACTGCGCATCTACAATTGCGGCTACTTCAGGCTTGGCATAATATAATACATTTAATTCTCTGCTGAAATCTTTGGTTGATTCATGAAGAACAATTAGATGATCCACAAGATGATACAGCCATTTTTTCTTATCACTCTGATATAATTGGACATTTTCCGCTGTTTTTATTTCATCATACACAGAAAGAAAATGCTGATTGTAACGATCCAGAAGTTCCATTAGAATTGCATCTTTATCAGAAAAATAAAAATATAAATTACCAATTGATATTTTGGCAGTTTTTGCAATTTCATTCGTAGTTGTATGATAAAATCCCTTGCTTGAGAAAAGAGACAGAGCGACATCTAAAATATCCTCTTTCCGCTGGATGCTTCTTTTCTGTTGGGGGTTCCTGTTTAAAGACTTGCTGCTATCCATAACATTTTCTCCTTTGGTTCATTATAAATCAAGCTTCCAGGGAAGTCAATTAAATTAGAGCTATTGCTCAACTTATGGTTGACACATCCTAATTTAGAGTATATACTCTATTTCATTATTAGAGTAAATGCTCTAAATTAAGGAGATGACTTATTATGGAAAAAAACGTACAACTACAAACACAATCCATACCTCAATTAATTGGCAGTCTTTCAGCTCCTGCCATTCTTTCTTTACTTGTTAATTCCATTAATATGGCAATTGACAGGATATTCGTTGCCAGAGGTGTCGGTACCGTAGCTTTATCGGCTGTCACGGTTTCTCTTGGTGTCTATTTAATCTTGCAGGGATTTTCACTTTTGATTGCAGCAGGCTCATCCATTTCCATTGCACTCAGGCTTGGTAAAAACGACAAAGAAGGTGCTGAAAAAATAATAGGAATCTCAATGGTGCTTTCTGTGCTGCTGGCTATTGCATTAACGATAGCTGGGTTGCTGTTTCTCAAGCCTTTACTGATCCTATATGGTGCGAACAGTGAAAATATTGGCTTTGCTATGAAATACGCAACCGTCATTGTGATCGGGACAGTGTTTTTTGTGTTAGCGCAGAATACAAACAATTTGCTGAAAGGAATGGGCTATGCAAAAAGGGCATTTGTAAATTTTGTAATCAGTATCATAATCAATGCAATTTTAAACCCTGTTTTTATTTTTGTACTTCATATGGGCGTGGTCGGATCTGCACTTGCCACAGTAATTGGAAATATCCTTTGTACGGTACTTGCCATTCAGTTTTTGTGCTCTGAAAAGAGTCTGGCACAAATGAAAATACAAAATATGAAACTCAATCGCAGCTTTGCAAAAGAAATAATGACGATTGGCATTCCTGCCTGCATCATGCAGCTGGCATTGAGTTTCGTATCCTTAACATTTAACCACGTAGCCGTTTCTTATGGGGGAAACACTTCGGTTGCGGCTTATGGTATCATTTACAGTGTCATAATGCTGGTTTATATGCCTATTATGGGACTGGGGCAGGGCATTCAGCCGATTTTCGGATACAACTACAGCGCAGGAAACTATGACCGGGTAAAGCAGACACTGAAATATGCCATGATTTATGCAACCATTTTTTGTATCATTTCGTTTGGAATGATCGAACTGTTAAGCAATCAGATTGCTGCGCTGTTTGGCGGTTCCGGCAGCTTAGAACTTATCACTACGGCTAGCCAGGGAATGCGCCTGTTTTGTATCATGCTTCCAGTAGTGGGCATCCAGATGATCGGAGCAAACTATTTTCAATATATAGGGAAAGTCAGACAATCTGTTTTTTTGATTGCGCTGCGGCAATTAATCCTGTTAATTCCGCTTGTGATCCTACTTCCCATGTGGTTTTCGCTAACAGGTATCTGGGTTGCTGCACCTGTTTCCGATTTTGTATCGTTTGTAATTACAGCTGTGATGGTCTATCGAGAAATAAAATTTCAATTCCGGTGACCGGGGCAAAGTAAAGTTACATTCCAGTTGATTTATATTCCCAAACGAAGTGACATTCATTGCATCCATCTGCAATACGCCTGTTGATACCATCGCGATGAAATATCATATTTTCCGGTAAGTAAGAATTAAATACGGCATTATCTACCTGACAGATTAATGTTGTAGCTTCCGGGATTTGTAAAGAGGTTGTTAATTCATGATAAAGGCATTTGGTTATTTTTATTTCAAATTTATTTTCATCCTGATAAACGACTTCTAAATCATTCCATTTCGTTGTCCCGGTTTGATTAATTTGTAATTCCTGTTCTATAAAATTTTCGAAAGTTCTCGGCTTGTTGACAGGATCAAATAAAATGCTTTGTTTCGCGAGTCCGCCTGTCAGTAGTGCGATACGCATGATTTCAAATGCTTTTTTTTCACCTAGCTTATGTTTTAAATTTATGTACACCCATAATGGCATGGAAATAAATTGAATTAAATCAGGTGGAAACTTTTTATCAATAGAGCTTTGAAAAGTTGGAAGAGATGTTTTACACTCTTGCAGAAAACATTCTGGTGAGGGAAGTTCGTCCTGCAAAAGATCTAATAATATCGGTGTCGTAATTTTTGAGAAATCAAATTCTTTTTTCAATTTTAATACCTCCATAACGTTGTATATTTTTTAGCAACTAAAACATTTTCCTTAGGAAAAGCCTTCTTTAATTAGAAGGCCAGGAATCCATTAATTCATCCAGAAAGTTATTGATGGTATTTCGTTCTTCCGGAGAGAGCTTATTTATATATTCTTCCATACTGCTATATTGATTTTTATGATAATTCTGATGTGCTGCATTGGCAGTTTGTCCGAGCGCAGTCAGGTTATAATAAACCTCTTTCTTATTCGTACTTGTTTGATACTGTTCCAGTAACCCTTTTTTCATCAGTTTATTGGCCACTTGGTTAACAGCTCCATTAGTAATCCCCATAATAGCGGCCAGCTCACTGGCATTCGCATTTTGATGAGTACTAATGGCTTCTATCATATGAATTTCAGAGGTATAGAGTATCTGATCAGTGCCATAATTATTTGGTTTTTTGTTATTTTGATTAATTTTATTAGATAGACCTATCATTTTTTCTATAATTTTATTGCAATTCATTTTTATCACCCAATGGATTATATAGCAGCTTAAATATATTGTCAATATTTTTTAGCTGCTATATCATAATTTGCTTCGCAGTTTAAGGTTGCCTGATTTGTCAGAGCCTATGAAGAAATGAATCATCCAGTGCTTACCGTAACTTGTATGTTTCCGTCAAAAGAAATATAATAAAAAGACGGAGGTGCTATGCATGGATTATATAACGACAAAAGAAGCAGCAAAAAGCTGGGGAATCACGGACCGTATGGTAGTGTACCATTGCTCTGCCGGTCGGATTGTGGGTGCCAAAAAGATGGGAAATACATGGCTTGTTCCGTTTGGTGCCAAAAAACCGGCTGACGGACGATATAAGAGCAGTAAAATAGAGGATGGTGAAAACAAATGAAACGGATTTTTTTAGTTGAGGACGATCAGGCAATCGCCAGAAATCTTATGCTTTTGCTCCGCTCAGAAGGATTTACAGTTGCCCACGCCCCCACGCAGGGCGATGCCCTTGCCATGCTTGTGGAGAACAGATTTGACTTGGCGCTGGTTGATATTTCCCTGCCTGACGGAAATGGATTTACAGTTTGCACAGAAATCAAAGCAGCGCAAGATATTCCCGTGATCTTTCTGACGGCTTCCGGGGATGAATCCAGTGTTGTTACCGGACTGAACCTAGGTGCGGACGACTATATTACGAAGCCTTTTCGCCCGCGTGAGTTGATTGCGCGGATTGAAACCGCTTTGCGAAAAGGAGCGCGTTCCGGGTCAGATTTTCAAATTCGCAGGCTTCATGTCGATATGGCAAGCGGCATTGTGAAAAAAAACGGCGGCGAGATTTTTCTTTCCGCCTTAGAATACCGCTTGCTGCTTGTTTTTATTAACAATCCACAAAGTATCATCACAAGGGGAAGGCTGCTTGATGAATTGTGGGACGCGGCGGGTGAGTTTGTCAATGACAATACGCTGACTGTGTATATCAAACGCCTGCGGGAGAAGATAGAAGATGATCCGGCAAACCCGCAAATCATTCTGACCGTTCGCGGGACGGGATATAGATTGGGGGATGGGTATGCTTCGGAATAGAGAGTTTCGGCAGTTTGCCAGTCTGTTCACCTTACTGGCCGCCGTTGCTGTGACGCTGGGATTTATCATCAATACGGAGGCCGGAATCCTTGCAGTCGCTTCTGCCGCCGCCTTTGGCACAGCGTTTTTCGTGTTTACCAGAGCAAGGTACAAGAGCATAGCGCGAATCTCACATCAAATCGATCTTGTGCTTCACAATGCCGACCATCTCTATATTGGGGAGTCGGACGAGGGCGAACTTTCCATTCTGCACAGCGAGATCACAAAAATGCTGCTGCGTATGCGGGAACAAAACGATGCACTGAAAAAAGAAAAAGTACATCTTGCCGATTCGCTGGCCGACATAGCGCATCAACTCCGAACCCCACTCACGTCTGCAAATCTCATTCTGTCATTATTAGAGAATAACCCGGATGAAAACCAGCGGAAAGCATTTGTGCGGGAAACAGAGGAATTGCTTGTGCGGATGGATTGGCTGCTCACTTCCCTGCTGAAAATATCCCGCCTGGATGCGGGTATTGTGGTGTTCCAAAGCGAGCAGATAGATGCAGACAACTTGATCAGTTCGGCGCTCCGCCCGCTTCTGATTCCGATGGAGCTGCACAATATCAATGCGCAGATAGACGTGCCGAAGGGGAGCATCATTCAGGGTGATTCCGGCTGGCTTTCAGAGGCAATTCAAAATATTCTCAAAAACTGCATGGAAAGTGCAGGCGATAACGGACAGATTGCGATTGTCTGTGTGGACAACCCATTATTTACCGAGATTTCTATCCATGACAGTGGCGCGGGCTTTGAAGAAGAAGATTTGCCCTGCCTGTTCGACCGATTTTATCGTGGGAAAAAGGCAGGTGCGACAGGATACGGGATTGGATTGGCGCTCTGTAAGATGATCATAACACGCCAGGGCGGTGCGATTACCGCTAAAAATCACGCGCAGGGCGGTGCGATGTTTGTCATTCGTTTTCCAAAGTGACGAATCTCTCACCGGAAAGTCACCGAGATGTAAGGTTAAAGTTCTATTATATGAGTAAAACATAGGAAAGGAGACTCACATAATGGAGTTTTTAAAAGTTGAAAATTTATGTAAGGTCTACGGCAAGAGTGAAAATCAGGTTACAGCGCTTGACCATGTTTCGCTCACAATCGAAAAGGGGGAGTTTACCGCAATCATCGGTTCCTCCGGCTCGGGCAAGTCCACATTGCTTCACAGCATCGGCGGCGTGGATGTGCCGACAGGCGGAAAGGTGTATTTGGAGGGGCAGGATGTATATGCCCAAAGCAATGAAAAACTCGCCATTTTTCGCAGACGGCAGGTCGGACTGATTTACCAGTTTCACAACCTCATTCCCACTTTGAATGTTGTGGAAAACATCACTTTGCCTATCCTGATGGACAAGCGCAGGGTCAATGAGGAACGACTGAACGATCTGCTCGAACTGATTGGATTAAAAGACCGCAGAACCCATTTACCCAATCAGCTTTCCGGCGGCCAGCAACAGCGTGTTTCCATCGGACGCGCGTTGATGAATGCCCCTGCGGTCATGCTTGCCGATGAACCCACAGGCAGCCTGGACAGCCGAAATGGACATGAAATCGTCAAACTGCTGAAAGAAAGCAATCAAAAATATGGGCAGACCCTGATCCTTGTCACCCATGACGAAAATATCGCCCTGCAGGCAGACCGTATTATCGGTATATCAGACGGCAAGGTAGCGAGAGATGAGAGGGTGAGGTCATGAATATTTTTCATAAAATCACACTACAAAGCCTGAGAAAAAGCCGTACTCGAACTATTGTGACGGTGATCGGAGTGGTTCTTTCTGTCGCCATGATTACGGCGGTCGCTACCTTAGCCGTGTCTCTGCAAAGCTATATGGTAAACGGTGCTGCTACCAAATATGGGGATTGGCATATTGAAGTCCCGGACACAGATTCCTCCTTTGTACAGGAACAGGAAGAGGATACCCGGGTGGCAAAGGCTGTAACGTTACAGGACATTGGCTACGCCACGCTGGAGGGCGGCCAAAACTCCGAAAAGCCATATCTTTATGTTACCGGGTGGAGCGAGGAAGCCTTTGATACTCTGCCAATCGAATTGCTTTCCGGCAGACTGCCCGAGAACAGCAGTGAGGTCGTGATACCGGCTCATATTGCGGCAAACGGAGGCGTGAAAATTTCGGTGGGCGATACACTGACCCTCTCAATCGGCAACCGCATGAGCGGGGATCAGAAACTCAGCCAGCACGATTCGTATCGTGCCGGGGAAGAAACGCTTACAGCGATGACACAGAAAACATATACAGTTGTCGGCATCTGTCAGCGACCGGCAATCGAGGAGTATACGGCACCCGGATACACCTTGATCACAACAGAGGATACAGCCGCAGCGGACAGTCTTACCGCATTTATCACACTGAAGAATCCCTATCAGCTTCATGCTTATGAAAACAGCCTGTCAGACAATACCAGTTACGTTTCGAACGATGACGTCCTGCGTTTTATGGGACTTTCCGGGGAAAAGATGTTTACGGTTCTCCTGTATTCGATTGTTGGCATTTTGATTGCCCTTGTGATGCTCGGCTCGGTATTTTTGATTTATAATTCCTTCAACATTTCATTGAATGAACGCACACACCAGTTTGGTATTCTCATGTCGGTAGGTGCCACGGAAAAACAGCTGCGTAACTCTGTGCTGTTTGAGGGGCTTTGCATTGGTGCCATCGGCATTCCCATCGGTATTTTGGTCGGAATACCCAGCATCTATCTGGTGCTTGTGCTTGTGGCAAATAATTTTGCAAATGCCATGTATGACAATGTACCGCTTAAATTGGTGGTGTCCGTTCCTGCACTTGTTGCTGCGGTGGTGATCAGCATGATTACCATTCTGATTTCGGCCTATATTCCGGCTCGCAAGGCTGCCGGTATGCCCGTGATGGAATGTATCCACCAGACAAACGAAGTCAGGGTGGAAGCCAAAGCCATAAGAACCTCAAAGTTCGCAAAACGCCTTTACGGCTTAGAGGAAATACTTGCGTTAAAAAACTTTAAAAGAAACAGGCGGCGTTACCGCAGTATTATCCTGTCGCTTACGTTAAGCGTCGTATTGTTCGTGTCGGCAAGCTCTTTTGGAGCTTATCTAAATCAGATCGCGGAGAAGTCATCTGTAGTAAGTGAAGACTATGACATCTGTTTTACTACGCGAGACATGGAAGAAAGCGAGCTGATTCAGCTTTATGATCAGATGAAGAACGCTACGGGTGTTACCCAAAGCTCTTATCAGGCACTTTCAGCCTATTCCTGTGTGCTCAATACAAGTGATCTGACAAGTCATTTTTTGGATGAGTATGGAGGCCTTATCGGTTATGATGGGGCAAGTGAAACGGTGGAAGTGCAGCTCGATATTCAGTTTGTCGAGGACAGTGTCTATCAGAACCTGCTCGGAGACCTTGGTCTGTCTGCAGAGGAATACACTGGACAGGACAATAAAATGATTATGGCTGGAATACTGCCCGGAAGTTGGTATACGCAGGATCAGCCTATGGAATTTACACTCCGCTCCAAGACCGGGGATCAGACGAAAACTATCCGTGCGGCTTTTGTAAAAGACTATCCGGATATGCTGCCTGCGGAGCCAGGTGAATCCTACGGATACAAGCTTATGGTGATAGCCCCTTACGAGGTAAAACCGCAGTTTGACGCACTGGATGCGACGATAGAGCCCACAAAGCTGGGGATGACCTTTCAGTCAGAAAATCCCGGTCAATCCACATCTGAGATGCAGGCGATGATAGATGGGGCCAGCGTTACCGCCGACTATAATCTGTACAATGTCTATGGGATACTGGAGCAAAACCGTAATATCTCCTTCATTGTCAATCTGTTTTCGGTTGTTTTTATTGTAATGATTTCGCTGATTGCGGTTGCAAACGTCTTCAACACGATTTCCACCAATATCAAACTGCGCAGACGGGAATTTGCGATGCTTCGTTCGGTGGGGATGTCCGACCGGGACTTTAATAAAATGATGCGCTTTGAATGCGCTCTTTATGGAGTCCGGACGATGCTTTGGGGGCTGCCTCTCTCAGGAATCCTGTCCTATCTGATTTATCTGGGTATGGTCGCCGGGGGGGACAATGTCAATTTTGTATCCCCGTTGGGCAGTATGGCAATCAGCGTGCTCGGTGTGCTCGTTATTGTATTTATTACGATGCTGTATGCCCTTAGCAAGATAAAAAAAGAAAATATTATTGACGCGCTTCGGGATGATTTGACTTGATTCAAAACCGATCGATGAAGACTTACACCTGAGCGTTTCATTTGAAAAAACCAGGAGCGAAATTAGAATACAATTATGGGCAAGGACCACTTGAACATGGCCTTGCCCATAAATATCTATTGAAATGTTATAGCAGTTTTTTGCGTTTACATGGACGATGAAACGGCCGTCCACTGGCGGAGTGGATGGTCATAAAGAAATCTCATTGGTACTTCTATCAGATCTGACGGTTTACCTGATTACTGATTTTCACCAATATAATCATATTTTGCACTTGTTTGAATAAAGTAGCCGCTTCTGACTTCTGCGGCCCAATTCTGCAGCATTTCTTTCCATTCTACACTGTCAAAGAAATAATCAATCCCCTTGGAGGAATCCCATATTAAAACACGGAACGGAAATATACCGCCTTGCTGATTTACATCCTGATCAGAAACGGTTGCTTCCGTAATAAATAGTTCAGGAAGACCTCTTTGGTATGCCATTGCCGGTTCAATAAACGAGAAAGCAGATCCCGTCCAGAACTGTTTTCCAATATCATTTTCATATACAGTTGCACCATTTGTCTCAATTACTTCTACTTTTCTTCTGCTGAGATTTAAAGTTATCATCCCAAAGCTCGAATTTACCATTCTTCGTATACTCGTCATCGTAGACTCCGGATATTGCTCTGAATTTGGAAGAGTCCTTGGAAATAATAATACCTTTTTTAATTCACTCATCAGCCGGATTAAAAAACTTATTTGAAGGTTATTCATGGTAACGCTCGTTGGATGGCTTAAGAATACCGGAATCTGATAAAATCTATTTGTTTTAGCAACTAATTCGGGAGAAGGTACTTCATTCACTTCTGTCATTTCGTTCAGATAAGACCTGTCTTTTGTGATATTGACGTTGTCGTCTATCATAAAATCACCTCCATACAAGTTATTCCGGGAATGACAGTAGGTTACAAAATATCTTATAAAATTTATCTGGAAATCCAGAGCACAATGAAATGAGATTGATGCTATATATATCAGATATGATTTTGAAATATACCTTTTTAATGCTTTTATTTGATTTGGTATTTTTTTTGGCTATAATGAAAACAGGACATACAGTTGACTTGTTTCGGGTGATAGAATGGATGGGAAAGGAGAGAATATGAGATATCTGTGGTTAGATGAGTTTTTATTAAGCAAAAAGGGGGTGACGAAAGACCTCCAGAAAGATTGGAATTGGATTCGGTACCAAATTGGAGGAAAGATGTTTGCAGCCGTTTGTCTGGATGAAAAAAATGAACCATATTATATAACATTAAAATTAGAAGCGGCAGAGGGCTCGTTTTTAAGGACCCAGTATGAAGACATTATTCCGGGCTATTATATGAACAAAGTTCATTGGAATTCCATCAAACCGGATGGAGCAGTTCCAGATGAACTTTTAAAAGATCTGTTAGATAAATCCTATCAATTAGTGCTTGGTGCCTTCAGTAAGAAAAAGCAAAGTGAGATCCTGGGAAGTGTGGAAGCTGCGCAGCCTTAAGTTGCGGTGCAGAATTGGAAAGAAACAGAAAAGAACGTGTGGCAGGATGAATAAGCTGACATCATAAAGAGGAATGAAATCAGAAGGGAGGTAATAACTGTGGCGCTTGATTATAAGAAAGAATATAAAGAATTTTATATGCCCCCGAAGAATCCGGGTATAATCGAAATTCCCGAGATGAACTTTATCGCAGTCCGGGGAAAGGGTGATCCAAATGATGCTTCTGGTGAGTACAATACAGCCTTAAAGATATTGTATGCAATTGTATTTACGATAAAAATGAGCTACAAAGGCAGCCGCAAAATAGAAGGCTATTTTCCGTATGTGGTACCGCCGCTGGAAGGTCTTTGGTGGCAGGAAGATGTGGCTGGAGTTGACTATACACACAAAGAGGATTTTCAGTGGATCTCTATGATCCGTCTGCCGGAATTTGTAGATAAGAAAGTATTTGAATGGGCCATAGGCGAAGCGACGGAAAAAAAGAAAAGTGATTTTTCAAAGGCTGAATTTTTGACTTATCATGAGGGTGTATGTGTGCAGTGTATGCATATTGGCTCCTATGATGAGGAACCGAAAACAGTAGAAAGGATGCATGCTTATGCAAAGGAGAATGGGTATCGGTTAGATTTTTCCAGGCAGCGTCTCCACCATGAAATCTATTTAAGTGATCCAAGAAGAACGGCAGCGGAGAAACTAAAAACAGTAATTCGGCATCCGGTCATAGATAAGGAGCAATAAAAAACCAATTTTTACGCAATTCACAGGTTTCATCTATACAAAAAGCGCGGGTAACGTTTCAGGACGTACCGCGCTTTTTTTGTAAAATTTATCACACCCTCTTGACAACAGGAATATAGTAAACTATTCTATAACCGACAGACAGTCGGTCTACAAGAAGGAGATGGAACATGAGGATAGTAAAAGAAGCAGAAGAACGCAGAAATGAAATACTGGACGCAGCGGATGCGCTTTTTGGTCAGAAGGGCTTTGACAGAACAAGTACAAACGATATTCTTGAAAAGGTCGGAATTGCACGGGGAACGCTGTATTATCACTTCAAATCAAAGGAGGATATTATGGATGCGCTGATCGATCGGTATAATATCCGGCTTTTAAGTACCGCGCAGGAAATTGCGGCAGACACCAGTATACCCGTAATCGAGCGCATTTTCCGCGTTGTCATGTCACTGAACATCAGCGAGGGGAACGGCAAGGAAATTATAGAGCACATACACAGGCCGCAAAACGCGCTTATGCATCAGAAAATACAAAAGGTGATCATGAAAGGTGTTACGCCGATACTGACGGGAATCATACGTGAGGGCATTGAACAGGGACTTTTCAGTACACCTTACCCGTATGAATGCATGGAAATGGTTGTGGCATACATGAATACGGTCTCTGATGATGATATGGAAAACAAGACGAACGGGCAGCTCGCCGCACATATGCAGGGATTTATTTTCAACGTGGAAAGGCTGCTTGGTACCGAAAGCGGAAGCCTGATGTGCATGCTGCAGATGTTCGACAACGGAGCTGGAGGCAGCAATGAATGATGCGGGAAACTCATTCAAAAAATTTCTTCTCTTGTGGTCTGGGCAGCTTATTTCATCTATCGGAAGCGGGCTTACGTCGTTCGGGCTTGGGGTTTATGTTTTTAACCAGACAGGAAAAGCATCGGCAATGGCTCTTGTGACCTTGCTGGCATTTATGCCGTCGCTTCTTTTCAGTGTCGTGGCAGGGGTGCTTGCGGACCGCTATGACCGCAGGATATTAATGGTGCTGGGCGACAGCCTTTCTACGGTGGGACTTTTCTTCATTTTAATTTGTATGTTTCAAGGAGAAGTACGGCTGTGGCAGATTTGCACAGGAGTTACGGTAAGCTCGGTGTTTTCATCGCTGCTTGAACCCGCATACAAAGCTACGGTTACGGATTTGCTTACCAGGGAGCAGTACACAAAGGCAAGCGGGCTTGTTCAGGTTGCAGGCTCGGCAAAATATCTGATTTCGCCGGTCATTGCGGGATTTCTGCTCGCCGTCTCGGATATAAAGCTGCTGCTTGTAATCGACATCTGCACATTCTTTGTAACCGTTACTTCCACGCTTGCTGTGCGCAGAGGTCTTGCTTGCGGAACCTGCGAACAGGCGAAATCGTTTATCCGCGAATGCAGAGACGGATGGAATGCTGTTTCTGGAAACAGAGGCGTGCTCGTGCTTGTCATAATGGCATCGGTGCTGACATTTTTCCTTGGATTTGTAGAAACGCTTTCCATGCCGATGATACTTACCTTTGCAAGCAGTTCCGCAGCAGGAACGATTGAAACAATTGTTGCTTCCGGAATGCTTGTGTCAAGTGTGCTGCTGGGAATTCTGCAGATAAAAAAGGGCTATGTAAAAATGCTTTCGATCTCGCTGTTTTGTGAAGGATTATTTATGGCAGCGTTTGGACTTCGCCAAAATATCGCACTGATCTGTATTTCGGGATTTCTCTTTTTTGCAATGATGCCGTTTGCAAACGCAAGCCTGGATGTTCTTGTTCGTTCCAATATTAAAAATGACCTTCAGGGCAGAGCGTGGGGACTGATCGGCGTGATTTCCCAGCTCGGATTTGTCGCTGCTTATGCGATTTCGGGAGTGCTTGCGGATTGTGTGTTTACTCCTTTGCTGATTGACGGCGGAGTGCTCGCAGACAGTGTGGGAAAGATCATCGGCACGGGCAGCGGCAGAGGAACGGGATTTCTCATAATAATTGCCGGAGTGTTGTTATGTGTGACTTCGGTAATTCTCTATCACATAAAATCAGTGAAAAAGCTGGAACACGGAGGTGTCTTATGTATTACAAAATAATTCACAATGACATTTTAAAGAGCAGAGCGATAACACTGATCACAATGCTGTTTATCGCTGCCGCGGCTCTGCTTGTTTCGCTCGCGGCAATACTCGCCGTAAATCTTTCGGGCGCCATAGATACGCTTATGACGCGGGCAGAAACGCCGCATTTTATGCAGATGCATGCGGGTGAAATCGATACGGAACGGCTGGTGGCTTTTGCAGAGCAGAATGGTAATGTGGATAAATTGCAGGTAGCTGAATTTGTCAACGTGGACGGTGCACAGATTAAATTTGGTACAAAGTCGCTTGCTGATAATGTGCAGGATAACGGTTTCTGCACACAGAACGATAAGTTTGATTATCTTCTTGACCTTGACGGAAACGTGATAAACGTATCCGATGGGGAGGTCTATGTTCCAATATGCTATGGGAAAGACGGCACCGCAAAGGTGGGGGACGAGGCTGAAATATGTGGTAAGAAGTTTACGGTTGCGGGATTCCTGCGCGATTCACAGATGAATTCTCTGCTCTCCTCTTCAAAGCGATTTCTGATAAGTAAAAATGATTTCGCGGAAATAAAAAGCCTCGGAAGTACGGAATATCTGATTGAATTCCGATTAAAGAATTTGTCCGCGCTCAGCGCATTTGAATCGGCATATACCTCCGCGGGACTGGAAGCAAACGGACCGACGATCACCTATCCGCTTTTTAAAATGTTAAACGCAATTTCCGACGGGCTTATGATCGGGGTCATACTTTTTGTCAGCGTGCTTGTCGTTGCAATCGCGTTTATGTGCATACGCTTTACGCTGCTCGCGAATATTGAAGACGATTACCGGGAGATCGGTGTTATGAAAGCAATCGGGCTGCGCATTTTTGACATAAAGAAGATTTATCTTGCGAAATATACGGCGGTTTCGGCAGCAGGCTGTATGCTCGGTTTTGCACTTTCGTTTGTGTTCCGGGGTATGCTTCTTGAAAATATACGGCTTTCTATGGGGGAAAGCGAAAATACTTCTTTTGCATTTCTTTTCGGAATCGCCGGGGTATTGCTTGTATTCCTTGCAATTATTGTCTATGTAGGCGGAGTGCTGAACCGTTTTCGGAAGATATCCGCCGCGCAGGCAATACGTTTTGGCACTTCTTCGGATAAATCTTTGGGTGGAAAGCATTTTTGCCTGAGTGGAAACAAGTTATTTCATACGAATATTTTTCTCGGCATCAAAGATGTTCTATCCAGGAAAAGACTTTACGCCACAATGCTTACCGTGCTTGTACTTTCGGCGTTTATCATAATTGTTCCGCAGAATTTATACAACACAATTTCCGCAAAAAGCTTCAGCAGATATATGGGAATCGGAAACTGCGATATACGGATCGACGTCCAGCAGACTGACGATATTTCGGAAAAAACAGCGAAAATAGCAAAGGCGATCGAGAGCGACAGCGCGATATCCCGCTACACCGTACTTACGACAAAAACATTTGAGACAAAATTGAATGACGGCACAGTGGAGCGGATCAAAATTGAGCTGGGGAATCATTCGGTATTTCCGGTAGACTATTCCGAGGGCAGAGCACCGGATGCAGATAACGAAATTGCCCTTTCGGCGTTAAATGCCGATGAGCTGGGTAAAAAGGTGGGCGACCCTGTTTCGTTAGTGATCGGGGGAGAGGAAAAAAATCTCACGGTATGCGGAATTTATTCCGACATTACGAACGGCGGCAAAACCGCAAAGGCTGTTTTCACCGACAATTCAGCGGATATTATGTGGTGTGTAATCAGCGCGGAGCTTTTGAATCAGTCCCTTGTTGACAGCAAGGTTTCGGAATATGCAGAAAGATTTAATTTTGCAAAGGTTTCTGGCGTTGAAGAATACATCACACAGACATTCGGCTCTACGATAAGCTCGATCGGGATGGCCTCCTGTGCCGCAATCGCCATTTCGCTGCTGATAACCATATTGGTTACACTGTTGTTTATGAAAATGCTTGTTGCAAAGGATCGATCTTCCATTGCCGTAATGAAATCGTTGGGTTTTACCAACATGGATATTCGGTTACAGTATGTTACACGTTCGGTATTTGTTCTGATCGTTGGAATTGTGTTCGGCACGCTTTTTGCAAACACGCTCGGAGAGGTGCTTGCGGGTGCGGTGATCTCCTCGTTTGGAGCGTCTTCGTTTGTGTTTTTGCTGAATCCGTTTTCGGCATATCTGCTTTGCCCGCTGTTGCTGATTTGTGTAGTGCCGATTGCAGCAATGATCGGCACATCGGGCGCGGGAAAAATAAAAATATACGAAAATAGCAAGGAGTAGCTTATGAATAAGATTATGATTGGTGAAAACATCGTGAAATCATTCGGCGAAGGCGCTGAAAAGTGCAAGGTCCTTGACAGAGTATCCGTAGAAATAAACGAGGGCGAGTTCGTTGCGGTTATGGGACCTTCGGGCTCGGGAAAATCGACGCTGCTCTTTGCATTGAGCGGAATGGATGGCGTTGAGAGCGGAAAGGTTCTATTTGACGGGGAGGATTTATCGACACGCAGGGAAACGGAGCTTGCCGACCTGCGAAGAACAAAAATGGGATTTGTCTTTCAGCAGCCCGCATTGCTGAAAAATTTGAATATCTTCGATAACATCATTCTGACTGCAATGCGCGACAACAGAAAAAACGCCGCGAAGATTATCGAACATGCAAGAGTGCTTATGAAAATGACGGGCATTGCGGAACTTGAAAAGCGAAATATTACACAGGTTTCAGGAGGCCAGCTTCAGCGTGCGGGAATATGCCGCGCCCTGATGTGCAATCCCAGAATTATTTTCGCGGATGAGCCGACGGGTGCGCTGAACTCAAAAGCAGCGCAGGGGATTATGGACATCTTTTCCGAAATCAACGCAGCCGGTACCGCAGTTATGCTTGTTACGCACGATGCAAAGGTGGCGGCGCGAGCGGAGCGTGTCCTGTTTATGCGTGACGGAAAAATCGCGGGTGAAATGAGGCTCTCCAAATTCAGCGGCATGGATATGGACAGCAGGATAAAAAAGGTCACAGCCAAAATGCAGGAAATCGGAATATAACCGATGTTTGGATGGACTTTGATTGTAAAAATAAGAAATGTGCTATTGAAATATGAATCGAAAAACCTTATAATATATCGTAACGATATATTGTAAGGAGGATGTATGTTAGAATATATAGTTTTGGGAGCGCTCTATAAAGATGCGCTGACGGGGTACGATATAAGGAAATGCATCGATAGCGGTATCGGGATGTTTTATCGTGCAAGTTACGGAAGTGTATATCCGCTGCTTGGCAGATTGTCAGGCAAAGGCTATGTCATTTGCGCAAACGAAGTGGAGGGCAAGCGGAAAAAGAAAAAATATAGTATAACAGAGAGTGGGAGAAAAGCATTTATTGAATGGTTGAAGGAAGATGACCACGATGGCAATTCGATGGAACTGTTTATGGCAAAAGTATTCTATTATGACTTATTGCCACGTGAAATGGCTTACCGTAAAATCAGAAGGTATGAGGAAAAATTAACAGACTATTATCAGGAACTTCTGAAAAAAAAGGAAACGTATGAGGCAATGGAACATCCGGAGTTATTCTATTTCAAATTATCTACCTTATATTTTGGGATATGTAAACTTCAGAGCATCATTACCTGGTGTGAAACCGTAAAACGGGGGAAGTCACTTGACACTCTGATACAACCAATAGAAAGGAACGAAGTATCATGCAAGATATCATACGAATTGATTTAGACGGCGTAAATTGCTATTTGTTAAAGAATCATCAGAACTTTCTATTGGTAGACACCGGTGGTCATATGTTTCTGGATAAGCAGTTTCGGGACAGACGAAGTGAGCTGGTTCTTGAACTTGAAAAGAACGGAGTTAACGATACGAATCTGAACATTATTCTTTTGACTCATGGTGACAATGATCATGTCTGTAACGCAAGATACATCAGAGATCGCTTCCATTCGAAGATTGCAATGCATGCAAATGATGTGTTTATGGTCGAACAATCAGATCCGAGCTGCTACAGAGTGAATTCAAATTACCAGTCCATCCTTTTTAAAATCGTATTTAAAGTAATGGATTCCAGGATTAAGTTGTTGATGGAGAAGATTTATAAGGAGTTTGAACTATTTAAACCGGACATACTGCTGGAAGACGGGCAGTCATTATTGGAATTTGGCTTTGAAGGCGTTATTTGTCATTGTCCGGGGCATACTCCCGGCTCCGTAGGCATCTTAGATGATGAGGGGAATTTGATTGCGGGGGACTTATTTGCAAATCAAAAGAAACCTTCACTGGCAATCAATGCACAGAATTTTGATGAAATGAAAAAAAGTGCACAGAAAATTCTGAAAAACAATGTCCTGAAAATATATCCGGGACATGGAGAGCCATTTGATGCTAGCAGGATGAAAAACAGTTACAATGATTAAATGCACGCAAAGCATAAAAGAATATCCGCAGATTGTAAGACAGTGAAGTATTTCCTTAAAATTTAGGTGAGAAATATAAGATATATGCAGCGGGTTATTTTAAACTCTATAGGATATTTTTGACAAAAAATAAATTGATTTATCATCTATTCTGACAATTTTTAAGTGATAATGCATGAATAGTCTTTATATTTCAAATGTATAATTGCATATTATTGCCAATAGGAGTAAAATTATTGAAATAATGAATCGTTACTGGATTTGTACAAGATGTAATGGCGGGTTAGATTGATTTTTCTGAAAAATATCATTAATGGGGGTTTAATGATGAGAAGAAGATTAACAGGGGTACTGTTGACATTTGTACTGGTTCTGTCAGGCTGCAGCGGGAAACAGTCTGCCAGCGTGGAGCATACGAGCGAGAATACGGCTGATACATCCAATGACGGGGGAAGCAGTGCTTCTGTGGATGATATTCTTGCACGATTAACCTTGGATCAAAAGGCTGCGCAGATGGTGCAGGGAGCAGTGTACAACGTATCTGAAAGCAGTATGCAGAAGAACTGCTATGGCAGCATTCTTTCTACTTTTGGTGAGAATTCCCTGAATGCATCGGAATGGAAGAATCTGATTCTGAAATATCAGAAAGCTGCGGTCAGTTCGGAGGCAGGCATTCCTTACCTATATGGAAATGATGCGGTTCACGGCGTGAGTACCTGCGAAGAAGCGGTCATATTTCCGCATAATATAGGTATCGGTGCTGCGAATGATGAGGAGCTGACCTATCAGATGGGATTAGCTGTAGCAAATGAAGCGAAGTTAACAGGCATGTTGTGGAGTTTTTCTCCGTGCTTATCCGCGGCGCAGGATCCGCGCTGGGGACGCACCTATGAAAGTTATTCCTCGGAGACAGATCTTGTTACGGAGCTTGGTACGTCGTTTTCGAAGGGGATGATCGATGGCGGCATCCTTCCCTGTGCAAAACATTTCTTTGCAGACGGCAATGTTTTGTATGGAACAGGGGAAACACTGGATGGGGAAAAAAGACTGATTGACCGCGGTGATTCTCAGCTGTCAGATGAAGAGATTCAGGATTTATTGAAGGTATATCAGGCTGCGATTGATGCAGGGGTTAAGACCATCATGATCAGTCACAGCAGTTTAAACGGAACGAAGATGCATGCGAATGAGAAATATATCTCGATGTTAAAAAACGACATGGGATTTGAGGGCTTTATCGTAAGTGATTGGGACTCTATACATAATATACCGGGTGATAACCTGAAAGATCAGACGATTACGGCTATTAACGCCGGGATTGATATGCTGATGGAGGATTCTGACTATGAGGAATGCCGGAAATATATTGTGGAAGCAGTAAATGAAGGCGATATCTCCAAGGATCGCGTGGATGATGCTGTGAAACGAATCCTCACAGTAAAGAAAGAGATGGGGATTCTGGATGATCCGATGATGGAGAAGGTAACATCCAAAGAGAGCAGTGTAGGGTCGCAGGAATACCGGGATTTGGCAAAAACGCTGGTAGAAGAGAGTCTTGTACTGTTAAAGAATGATAATTCGATACTGCCAATTCAGGAAGGAACGAAGATATTCGTGACAGGGCCAGCCGCTAATGATGTCGGGGTTCAGTGCGGGGGCTGGACGATTACCTGGCTTGGCAGTACGGATGCAGATAACAACGGTCATAAGTGGATACCGGAAGGGAAGACGATACTGGACGGCCTGAATGAACTTGCGGACGAATATGATCTGACGATCATTACGGATCAGGAGCAGGCAGCGGATGCTGATCTGACATTATTGTGTCTGGGAGAAAAGACCTATGCCGAATGGAAAGGTGACAGTGCAGATATCAGTATTACCGGTGAACTTGGTCTCGATGGCAATGCCGAAGCAATTGACCTGGCCAAAAGTCTGGGGCATCCGACCGTGGCCTGCCTTGTAGCAGGAAGAAATGTGATCATCAGCGATTATATGGAGCAGTGGGACGGTATCGTTATGTGCTATCTGCCTGGAAGTGAAGGCGACGGCATCGCGAATGTACTCACAGGAAAGAGCAGTTTTCAGGGAACTTTACCGATGCCATACTACGCAAAGGTGGAAGATATCAGAACAGATAATATCCTGTTTCCGGTGGGCTATGGATTAAAGTATTAGAAACAGCCGGACAATTGATGATGTTTATTAGAAAGAAGGAGGGAATACATCCCTCCTTCATCTTAGTTTCAGGATACTCCACGGAGGCGTGCATACAGGTAATACAGGGCACCTGCATAACGATATCAGGTTTTAACGTTCCACAGGTCTATGCCGCTGCAATAATATACTATATGACTTTTAGTTTGAGGTGTATGATTTATAAAAATACTTCCAAAGGAGCTATTTTTATGAATATGACATCTTTTTTTCTATACTGTGTGATTGTTACAGTTACACCAGGACCTACCAATATTGTAATACTGTCTGCCGTGAATAAATTCGGTGCCAAAAAGGCAAGGGAGTATACTTATGGAGCAACGGCAGCGTTTGGTTTATTACTTGTTATATCAGCATTGTTAAATACGGTACTTATGGCGGTAATACCCAAAATACTGCCTGTGATGCAAGTGATCGGGAGCCTTTATATTGTCTATCTCGCTTATCAAATATTGAGAATGGATACATCAAAAGATACGGTAAAACAAACTGCCACCTTTCTGTCCGGGTTCCTGATGCAGTTTATCAATCCCAAGGTCGTATTGTTCACCATGACAGTCATTCCAAGTTTTGTCATGCCATATTATACGGCATTGCCTACTTTGATGATATTTGTTGCATGTATAACAATTATTGGGTTTTTGGCATTTTTTACATGGATTATTTTTGGGACAATCTTTAAAGAATTTCTGCAGAAATATCAAAAGGCTGTTAATATAATTATGGCAGTATTTTTAGTTTATTCTGCAATCATGGTATCCGGTGTTATGGATCTGGTTAAGAGGTGATTTCTATGGATCAGTTTATCTATAAAAAATGTGCAGGTGTTACTGCACTGTCGGCAAGTTTTACCGATTTTAAATACAAAAAACATTCTCATAAGGAATATGCAATGGGTGTAACCTTACGTGGTATTCAGCAGTATAACCTCGAAGGAAGCTTTCAATCATCCTATAAAAATGGTGTAATGCTGTTCCATCCGGAACAACCACATGATGGGATGGCACATGATAAATCTGGTATTGATTATGTGATGCTGTATATTGAGCCGGCATTATTTTTGGAGATTCTGGAAAAAAAGAGCAGGATCCTGTTTTCTTCTCCCATTGTGTATAATTATAGACTTGAACAACAAATACTAAAGCTTTCGAATGCAATATTAAGAGAAGAGGATGAAGCCTTTTGCAGCGAATTACTTTTATCGCTTGCAGATCGCTTTGCGGAAACGAATCTTTATGAAAGCTGCGGGAAAGATAACACGCTGATTATGAAAGCAAAGGAAATGATTTGTTGCAGCACAAAAGGTGTATTAAGCCTTGATGATATTTGTAAAGAACTTGATATGTCAAAGTTTAAGTTGATAAGGGTATTTAAAACGAATACCGGAATCTCGCCATACCAGTATTTTCTAAACTACAAGGTAGAGCGTGCTAAGAAGTTAATAGAGAAAAATAAAGATGTTTATTCCGCGGTGGCAGAATGTGGATTTGTGGATTTGACACATCTAAATAAATATTTTAAAAGCATCTATGGAATAACAGCATTTGAATATATGTCTCACTTAAATTGAGGAGGAGTGTTTAAGATGGAATTTGCGAATAAGATCGTAATCATAATTAGAGGGGATCTTTTTGTATGGCAAAAACTAAATGTTACAGCATTTTTAATGAGCGGGATTGGCGGGACTCAAAGTATTATTGGAGAACCTTATGTCGATGGGGACGGTATGACTTATCTGCCGATGTCACAGCAGCCCATCATGATTTATTCCGCAAGTGGCACGGAGTTGAATGCGGTACTGAAAAAGGCTCTTACAAAAGAAGTTAAGATGACGATTTATACCGAAGAAATTTTCAAGACATATAATGATATGGACAATCGTGCAAAAATTGCAGAATATAAAACGGATGAGCTAAACCTTGTAGGTATCGGCATGATAGGCAAGAAGAATCACGTTGACAGACTGACAAAAGGTCTTAAACTGCACGATTAGATCTGTAGAGCATTACAGTATGAAATGTACTTATCAGCGATTATCAGGTAAATGCGATAGAAATAATAAAAATTTCACAGAAGTAAAGCAAAAGGCATTGGAATTCAAAATTCCGGTGCCTTTTGTATATGGATTTAATTTTAGGGGCAATATTTTTGTGAGATTCAGTCATTCGCATCGTGTCTGTGAAAATAAATATTTGCACGGTTAGGGTGCAACTAATTATTCGAAATGGATAAGGGAGTTCGATATAATGTGGTTACATAGAAAGGAGGATATGCAGCATGAAAAATTAAGAGTTCTTTTGGTATGCGGGTCAGGCGCTTCCAGCGGATTCATGGCAGCAAATATCAGAAAAGCGGCAAAAGAAAAAGGGATAGAAATGGACGTACAGGCAAGAAGCGATTCTGAAATTGATAATTACATAGAAGATGTGGATCTGATTATGGTTGGCCCGCATCTTGAGTATGTAATGGGTAAACTGTCACTCTTTGTTGCGTTCCTAGTACCATTTAATTACTGTGAGGAGAAGAAGCTGCGTAAACAGAGACTGATAGCTTTACAGATCGTGTCATGAGCATAGATGTCATTAAAAATATTTATCCCTGTTACGATCTGGAATTGTTACAAAAGATCATCGAAACGAATTGTGAGGAATATCATTAATTCATAAATGAATATGCTTTCATGAATCTAATCTTGGATTTGGTTATCGGCATTGACCGAATGAAAAAAGAAAGGACATTCGAAATTGAAAAGCATTTCCATGTGACCTATAGCGTAACCAAATTTGAAGAATTAACGAATCTTGATTTGTCAGAGGATGAAATAGGTTACATTGCGCTTCATATCGGTGGAAATCTGGAAACACAAAAGTCCAAAAGAAAGGTGATCAGCTGTGTGATCCTGTTTCCACAATATTATGATTTCTCAAATAAAATGATGGATGAATTAAAAAATCATTATCAGGAACAATTAGAAATAAAAACAGTCATTACGTCATCAGATGAGATTAAGATGCTGGATAAATCAAATGCAGGTAAGGTTGCAAAGAGTGCTACGTATATAGATTTTATCGAAGCGGTGATTGGATGTTTCAATTAGAAAGGAAAGGGAAGATGAAAAAATTTGATTATATCATTACGGATCCGGCAGGAATTCATGCAAGGCCGGCAGGTATGCTTGCAAAGGCAGCCTCTGTCTATAAGAGTTCCATTACGATAGAAAGAGATGGCAAGGTGGCCAATGTAAAGAGAATCCTGGAATTAATGGCACTTGGGGTCGAACGTGATGAAAAAGTATCTTTTACTATTGAAGGTGCGGATGAAGATCTCGCAGTGGAAGAATTAGATACATTATGCAAAGAAAATCTATAAATTCCGGAGCATCATTATGGATAAGTATATTGAAAAGATCCGTATAGTGAAAGGCGTTTGAACTCCGTTAAAATACATGGTATATTAATATCTATGCCAAGATGAATTTCAATAAGATTGATTTTGTGCTGTTTCGAAATAGGGAGGGATTTTTATGTTTGAAAGCACGAGGTTGGTATATAGAACATTGAACGAAGCAGATTTTGATTTGTTTTATGAATTAAATTCGGATGAAGAAGTAATGAAATATACGTACTTAGACAGACTCAGTTCACGAGAAGATGCAATGAAAGCTTTTCAGGATATCCTGCTGGATCAGAGGAATCCGGAAAAAGGCACCCAATATGTTGTCAGTTTAAAGGGAACAAATATTCCAATCGGATTCGTCGATTATGAGGTTGTTTTGAATCATGCGCAAGGCGGAATATTTGAAATCGGATATTTTATGAAACCAAGGTATTGGGGTCAGGGGTTTGGCACAGAAATGGGAAGGGCTTTCATCGATTATCTGTTTGGGAACTTCCCTATACATAAAGTGATTGCCAGTGTTAATTCAAAAAATAGCAAGTCAGAAGGTGTAATCGTAAAATTAGGTATGACAAAAGAAGGCGTGTTTAAAAAAGTAAGATATAAAGATGGCCGCTGGGATGATGAGCTGAACTATGGATTGCTCAAAGAAGAGTGGATGATACGCCAGATCGAGGGCGCGTCAGCAAACTCTTCATCTTAAAATGGCGGCGGTACAAGAAGTAACTGAAGGAAAACGATTCAGTGCTTTTCCTCGGCTGTTGTAAAATCAAAGCAAATCCAGCCGGTTACTTCTGTAAATGAGCAATCTTTCGTAGGATTGAGCAGATTACGATTGCAGGAATCGTTTAAAGACAAGGAGAAATGAAAATGAGTTTCATCACAGTAAGTCATGAAAAATGTATAAAGTGCGGGATATGCGTCGAGGTATGTCCGGAAAATGTATTTAAACTTGGGGAAGACGGCCCTGAGGCAGTTTGTGCCGATGAGTGTATTGCCTGCGGCCACTGTGTTGCGGTATGTCCAAAGGAAGCAATGGATCATGTACGAACACCCTTAGGCAATCAGATCAGCGCAAAAAAATTTCCCAAATTAAGTCCGGATGAGGCTGAAAATTTTCTTCGTTCAAGGCGTTCCATTCGATCCTATAAAGAGAAGCCTGTTCCGAGAGAAAAACTAATCGCACTGGTCAATGCCGCGCATTACGCACCAAGCGGACATAATCTGCAAGGCATATCGTATGCAATCATCGATGATCGGAACCTGCTTGATCAGGCGGTTAAACTTGTAATTGAAGAATATGAAAAAGATCATGTATCCGGAAGCTTTATAAAAGGATATCGTGAGAACGGAACTGATACCATCTTACGTGGAGCATCCAGCCTTGTCCTTGCGATTGCGGATGCAGACTTTCCGCGGGGAAGAGAAAATTCGATTTTTTCACTCACCTATTTGGAGTTATATGCACCGACTTTGGGATTGGGTTCCTGTTGGGCAGGAATATTTGAAAGAATTGCCATGAAGGAGAATTCCCCGTTGACCGGCTTGTTTCAGATTCCTGCCAATAAGAAAATTACCGGTGCCGTTATGGTTGGATATCCAAAATATAGCTTTGCAAGAGTCGTTGACAGAAATCCATTGGAGTATACCTTTATAGAACCGTAATACCACGCCGATTTTGAATGAAGTACACGGGTATTACTCCAGGCACGGAATCTTTTCAAGGATTCGACCACTCAGACTGCAGCGGGAGTCAGAAAGTCCATATAAAAGTGTAGATTGGAAGACGATAATACAGGGGGAATTCGGAAAATTATCATAAAATTTAATCCGATTGCATAGAAACCTGCACAGAATCATTTTCAATCGAATAAACTTAACTGAGAATAAAAATGCGTTGCAATTCAAGCAGTTAACAGGAGTTTATATGGACAATATCAGTTATAGTAATGACGCAACGGCAAATGCTGGATTACCTTACAATGATATAAACTGGTATAATGTGGAAGGCCAGCCTTTCGGTCCTGCTTCCAAATTCAATGTTATTGTATTTAACGATGCCAATAACATTGTAGATGTGGGAGGACCAATGGCTGTAGGCGGAAGTTTTTACAGCCCAAGAGGTTTGAGTGTTGCCTTTGGCGGAGACAGCGGAAACGAAGAAATTGGTTATTCACCGGACTTAGTACGCTTTTTAATTGGCGGCAATGTATCGATGGGCGGCCCATTGGTTGTTAAGGGGCATGTGGTTGTTGACGGCGGATTTCGGGCAGCCAAGGGAAGCACCTACTTAATTGGAAAAGATGGTACGACGGATGGGATACCGGAACTGAAGTTTTTGTATCAGGCCAATGGAGGCAGCCAATATTGGACACCAACGGATAAGGGCGATCACTATGTGGTTCCCAGTTATGATGTACCAAGATATATACCTGCAAGCAGAATCGGTGCTAACGTACCAAGATTTTTTAACGATGCGAGAGAAGGAATCGGGTACTACAAAAACTGCATCGAAGCGTTTGCACCAAATGGAACAGTCGTGGATAATAATTACGAGTGGATTTTAAGGGGCAGTGACCCGGTACAGAATGTATTCCTTATCGATGTAAGACCTAATGGTTTGATCAACAAGGGAATACGTGCCGAAGTTCCGCAGGGCAGTACCGTTATTGTAAGGCTGAGAACAGGTCCGAATGCCCACTTGCAATACGGTGTCTATGGGGAAAGAAGTAGAGCCAACGAGACATTGTATGTGTTTGAGGATGCAACGAATATTTATATGGAAAAATCCTCGGATATCTGGGGAAGTATACTGGCACCGCAGGCTATGTTTCATGCACATGCGACAGGCGGCCATGTAAGCGGCAATGCTGCTTTGGGATCGTTTGCCGTAAATGCTGACAGCGGCTTTGAATTTCATTTTTATCCCTTTGCTGGAAGAGTGATCTGTCAATCCGTCGCACCAGCCCCGGTAACACCGGCACCGGAAGCACCGCAGGTAACACCAGCACCGGAAGTACCGCAGGTAACACCGGCACCGGAAGTACCGCAGGTGTCACCTGGAACAGAGGAACAGCCCGCTCAGGTGTGCCCGACATGCCCGACCTGCCCTGCACCGGAACCATGCCCGACGTGTCCGGAACCTACACCTTGTCCGACACCAGAACCATGCCCGACGTGTCCGGAACCAGTACCTTGCCCTACGCCGGAACCGTGCCCGGTGTGTCCGACGTGTCCGGAACCTACACCTTGTCCTGTACCGGAACCATGCCCGGTGTGTCCGACCTGCCCGACGTGTCCGGAACCTACACCTTGTCCTGTGCCAGAGCCATGCCCGGTGTGTCCGACCTGCCCGGAATGCCCGCCGCAGGAAAAGGAATATATCACGATTCCAATACCAGTTCCGGTAGAGTGCCCTGCGCCGCAGCCATGCCCTGTTTGTGAGGAATGCATGATTAAACCAGGTATTATTATGGGATGTATCTGGGGATGCAATTGCTGTAACTCCCACGAATGGGATGTAAAATTATACGAGAGGGGCGACGATTGCGATACGTTACTGTTCTGTGTACAGATTTGCGATTCTGGCTACTTTGAATTTAAAGTTCCTTTTGATGGCTGTTATGTCTTAAAGGTAAGGGCGTCCAGAAACTGTTGCATCACATTCCGGTGCAGACCGATTGTCACTTTGAAAAATATTGGCGTATCTAATTTTATTATGGAATAATCTGATATCTATTTGCCATGGATTAATTTTTAGAAAGGCTGCTGCAAGCGGGGTATTCCCTTAATGCAGCAGTTTTTTATGCAGGTAATTTCGATAACAAAATCGTTTGTTATAAATCCTGGGATTCTAATATGTCATTCAGATGATACAGCAATTTTTTGTAGAGCTCAAACATAAACGATAATTCAGGTTCGTCCATTTTTAGAAATGCACTTTCTTCGAATTCATAAAGATCTTTCAATATAGAACCGGCATACTTCAATCCGGTTTTGGTAAAAACGATATTCTTGCTTCGTTTATCGGTCGCACAGGAAATTCTTTCTATATAACCTGCATGTTCAAGAGAATTTAATATGGCGTTGACTGTTTGCTTCGGTAATTGAAGTTTTTCGCATATTAGTTGCTGAGAGCAATTGTCTGGAGTGTTGTAAATTACCCAAAGCGTGAATAAGGAGTTTGAGGAAATATGATGCTTTTTTGCCCATCGATCATAGATGGAATTCGAGAATATCCAAGTATCATAATATGCATTAATTTGTTCCTTTGTGGAATGCTTCATCTTTTCCTCCTGATTACATGAAAGCAGTACGTTATAGCGGTTAACGTTCTAGTGATGTGCACCACTTAGATTTAATCCGATAACCCCCAGCACAATAAATACAATAGAAATCACTTTGATAAGACTGATACTTTCTTTAAAGAATAGGATACCAATTACCGTCATAACCGTGATACCAACAGCTCCCCAAATGGCATAAGCAACACCAAGATCTATTTTCTTTAAGGCCATTGAAAAAAAGGTAAAACATAAAATGTACCCGATCAAAGTTCCGGCAGCAGGTAATGGTTTGGTAAAACCGGTTGATAATTTCAATAATGTCGTAGCAATAATTTCAAAGAATACTGCCAATGCTAAAAATAGCCAATACATAAAGACACCTCTTCTGATAGAATTGTCCCAAATGGGACTAATTCAGTCTAAAACAGATTCGGCAGAATGTCAAGAAAATCTTGCTAGGGGCATACGTTTAAAACGATTGCAATTTCATACAGGGGTCTGAAAGATGAGAATACAATATAGGAGTTACTTGTCAGATATTGGGATAGATGGGTTACAGTGAAACAACTTCAAGGAAGTAACAATTCAGATATTATTCTTTCACTGCAGCATAATTCCTTCAACGTCTGCATAGTGAAAGGCACAACCGTTACCCCCTTGGCTATCAAATTTTTGCACATGGGAACTACATCGTGGCTGCCCGCTATGAAGCTTTGAATCATGGAATCATTTCAAAAATAATCCCCTGATTAAAATCCTTCACTTTCATGGAGCCATAGACTCCTACATATAGTTTTGTTTGATTCAGATTCGTTCCCAAGCTTACATAATAAGATGATTTCGATCCGAAATCATAGGTTGTTTCAATGACGCCAAACTCATTCAGTTTACAATTTGTTCTTGCCCTGGTATAAGCCAAAACACCTCTGTGAGGCGGCGAAGCGTTTTCATCCCGTGACAGTTCCGTAAATAAAATACTTCCCGTCAAATCGGCAATTTCATCGCCCATATATGGCTGGACTCCGGTAAGTGCGGTTGCTCCAAACTTATCGGGGCGGGGATCTTCATGAAAATAACTGATCAGAGGCTGAAGATGCTGGGTGGAAGTTTCGACCGCTTCATCATAATAAGCAATTATTTTCTCATTTAAAGTCGGATTTGCAGAGCAGCTTCTTATGATCGAAGTGGGAAAAGCTCCTTCCCATCCTCGCCAGCCAAGGTTAACAAATTCATCCTGAATGGCTTCAGTTTCCATAAAAGAAGAATCTGTAAGTTCGGTAACAGGTATCGGTTTATAATCTACGAAGGAAAAAATTGATTCTACCAGATCCTGTCCGACATTGCCTACATATTTGATATACTGATCAAAAATCTTTTGAAAAGAAATGCCCGGTATATTGCGGACCCCTTTGGCAATTACTGTAAGAGTCTCCTGAATAGGTGCAGGAAGTTCATCAAAACGTGTGACAACGGGTGGATTATCACGGTATGTATTCTCAGCTACATCAATTTCAATAATTTTGCCGGCAATTTCCATGTAATCCTGGCTTAAATTAAAGGGATCATAGCCTGATCCGCCGTCTCCGGTTGTTAGAACGAGTTTTCCAGTTTCGGGTGAGAAATTTAGGCTATTGACACCATTATGATTTAAAAACGGTCTTCTTATATTAAGCAGCGTCCGTTCTTTTTGCGTTTCGAAATTTGAAGTTACAACCCATTCTTCCACAGTATCAATATGGTCATATTGCGTTTCTCGATTTAGCCATTTCAGATTTAAGGTTGTTGGGTCACATGGGTTTGGTGTAAAGGATTTTGGAAGAGCGCCCAGACCTTGTGTTCCGGCAACTGAATAATGAAGATAAAACAGACCATTATCAGAAAACTCCGGATGAAACGCCAGACCCAGTAATCCACGTTCATCGTATCCGCCAGATGAATTACCTAATTCCAGGACTTGAGGCCGGATATCTAAAAAGGTCTCGATCGAGTCGTCTTCCAGGTAAAAAATCTCTCCAATCTGGGTTGCAATAAATAATCGTTCGGTTGTTTCGCCCGGAAGTATAGTTGTTTTTAAAACTGTGGGTAAATTTATATTGTCTACTAAGGGCAGTAAATTAGCTTTCACGTTTTCCAATGTCTTTTCCTCATTTTTATCAATTCTTCTTTAAAAAGTATGATTCGAATGATTCTATTAGTACCAAATTAAGAAGCGTAAACGGCGGGGATTGATAAGAAGCAGGGTGACTGCTTGCCTGATGGTGACTGCGAACTATATATAGATAAGCTGCGAAAAAAAAAGAATTGACAGTTGAAAAAAGGTAATATATTATCTAAATGAGTAATGTGTTATATTAATTAATGAAAACAGGTGAGGAAGATGAATAAACTTGAATTGATGAAAGATCAGCAGTATTTGTTTGGGTCTATTTTTGTGGCTGCCAACAGGATGGATACCCTGCTTGAAAGAGAATTTAAAAAGTTTGATATTACTACAAAACAGTGGCTTTTATCCGTAGTTATAGACAACCTGTTTGATGAGCCGCCGACATTAAAAGAAGCGGCAAGGGAGATGGGAAGTTCGCATCAGAATATCAAGCAGGTCGCATTAAAGCTGGAACAAAAAGGATTCTTAGTTCTGGAAAAGGATGAAAAGGATGCCCGGGCAACCAGACTTAAGTTGTCAGAGCATAGTTTTAACTTTTGGAAGAAATTAAGAGAGGAAGGCTCCGTATTTAGGGAGGCGTTGTTTCAAGGCATCCATGAAGATGAGATGGTAGTGGCAAGAAGCGTAATGGAGAAAATATTGTCAAATATTGTTGAGATAGACAAAAAAAATGATGGGAGTACGGAAAATGACCAATCATAATTTAGAAACCAAAACGGATAAAGTCCTTTTCTGCTTTACTGTTCCGGTAGTGATTCTTATCGTGATTTGCAGCAGTACAGGAATCTGGTATCAAAAATTGTATGCAAGGGAAACGATGGACTTATTGTCACAATGTATTGGACAGGACATTTCCAATCTGTTTTTTGTAGCACCCATACTTCTGATAGCCGCTTTTTTCGTTTTACAGAGAAACAGAATAGCCAAGATGATCTGGCTTGGGACAATGATTACCAATATATACGCTTATATGATCTATTGCTTTGCTGTTCATTTTAACTTTTTGTTTCATGTATATTGTGTGATATTAGGCTTATCTATTTATTCCGTTATTTATTTTTTTATGACGCATATGAAGGAAGATTTTCGAAACTGGTATACAGAAAAAGTACCTGTAAGAACAATAGGAACGTTCTTGATGATAATAGCTGCCCTGTTCGTTTTTTTGTGGCTGTCTCAATCATTGCCTGCAGCCATAGCCAATACTGTACCGGAGAGCGTTCTGGATGATGGTTTGCTTACAAATCCGGTTCATGTTTTAGACTTTTCCTTTTATTTGCCGCTGATGTTTATCTCCGCAGTCATGCTGATGAAAAAGAAAGCGCTGGGCTATCTTTTGGCTCCAATGATGCTAATTTTTGCTGTTATTACCAATCTCAATATCATATCTTTGACGTTTGTTACAATGGAAAAGACATCTTCGAATAATCTGCCGTTGATTATTTGTTTCAGTATATTTACAATTGTATGTGTGGGATTTTTGTGGTTAATGCTTAAAAACATTTTAAAATCTACGATAAAAGAAGTAGTGGATTAAACAAAGGAATCAATGGGGGAAAAATCAATTGCTAAGAATCGGTGAGTTTTCAGCATTGTCATCTATCAGTATCAATATGCTCAGGCACTATGACAAAATTGGATTATTGGTGCCGGATCATGTGGATCCGATAAGCGGATATCGATATTATGACAAAGAGCAGCTGGTACAATCCAATAAGATCGTAGCATGGAAGGCAATGGGTTTTGGTCTGGAAGAAATCAAAGAAGCGGAATCCATGAATCAGTCAGAGATCAGGCATTTGTTCCAAAATAAGCTGCAGAGAAAACAGGAAGAGGCAAGGCTGATACAGAATCAGATACGGAGAATCGACCAGGCAATGCAGATGAATCCGGAAGAGGAAGAATATGCATTGTCCATTGTTACGAAGTACATGCCTGAAATGTTGGTAGTAAGCTTTCGCGGGAAAATTAATGATTATCCGCAGGAAGGCATATTATGGAAAACACTTATGGAGGAATGTGAGAAGCAGAAAATAAAGGTATCAAGGTCTGCACTGGCCATGGCGATAAATTACGGAATCAATGATGCAGATAACGATATGGAGGTAGAAGTGCTGTTATCTGTTGAAAAAGAGCAGGAATGCCACGGAAACATAAAACTATATAAGTTACCGGAATGCAGAGCCGCTTCCGTTATATTTCAGGGGAGCTATGCAAAAATCAGTTCCATCAATTCATTTGTTGCAAGATGGATGGAGAATAACGGGTTTGAGATAGCGGGACAAGTGTTTTCTGTTTATCATAATTCTCCCCGTGAAAGCAGACTGGATGAAAATTTTGTTACGGAGCTCTGCTTTCCGATTTCAAAAACAAGTATTGACTCTCGTACAGTGTAAGGGTTTATCCTTTTCTTATGGTGACCAGATTAATTTGGATAGAAAGCTTTCAGGAAAGGAATCTATGAGTAAAAAGATAATTGAAATAAGACATCATCTGAGTGATGGCTGCTGTATGTGGAATGGAATAGAAGATCTCTATGTCACAAAAAGCGGGGAGGATGTGCCGGAGGCATTTTTCTTTGCGCTTAGCAGCTACGGTGAGAATGTTTATCTGAAGTCCCGGAATCCGGCTCGGCCGGTCATGCTCAGTGTCTGTGATGGCAGGACGAAAAGGACTTACGAGAAGATAAAAGATGAACTCGGTCTTCAATATAAGATTTCAGGAGGAAGGACACTGGAATACGCTTTCCGGTCAGTGAAACGTGAAATTGATAAGGGGTGCCCGGTTATATTAGGTCCGCTTGATATGTATCATTTGCCATATTTGAAGATGTATCATAAGTGTCATATTCCGATGCATTATGTTTTAATGGTCGGATATGATGAGGAACGTATCTATCTGTATGATTGCGGAAGAGCAGATATCCAGACATTATTGTATGAAGAACTGCAAAAAGCATGGCAGATAGAAAAGAATATTGTGGGAGATCAGAATGGATTTATTCGTTTTTCGTTACCCGATCAGCTGCCGGATGCATTTGAACTTGCAAAAGCCTGCCTTCAGCGGAAGGCACAAGAGCAATTGCGGGAAAAACCGGGATTTGTCGGAGTGAGCGCAATCCGTAAAATAGCACTCGATTTTCCCGGTTGGAAAGAAAACATGCCGGAAGATGTCTGGAAAAATGCTTTGATTGGACTGGTAGAGTTCTGGGGGATGGTTCCGAAGGTTCCCAATCGATTACTTGGGATACAAAGCGATGAAGATATCTGCTATCAGGGGAATTGTGATCGGCTTGGAAATGTGCTCATTTGGTTAGGAAATCAATATAAAAGTAAAAATTGGGCTGATGCAGGATGTTTGTTCGTACAGGCAGGAGAAGTGTTTGAAAAAATTACATCACATATTGTCGGCTGTTTATGTGATGGAGAGGAAACCTTGGAGTTGATTCCAGCGTTGTTTTTTGAGATTGCAGATTTAGAAGAACGTGCGTACAGACGGTTGCTATGATGCATGCAGCGGTAAGAATCGGTTTTCAGTTCGAAAAGAATCATAACGAAATGGATCAAAATGAATTGTAAGGAATTGATACTGAAATAAAAGAACCCGCAATTCCTTAAAAAGGATTGCGGGTTTCACCTCCAGTTTGCTTAAAATTCTTAAAAATCTGTGTTGAATATTACTTCCAGCCGGAAAGCCAGCTTTTATCATTTGCAATAGCATTTACAATTTCCTGTCCGGATTTGAAATTATCAAAGGTTCCTTTGCCAATTTCGCTGATGGCTTCCCCTAACAGGTGTTCATAATAAGCTTCCGGTGTCAGCTCCGTGGTGGTCTGGCTGAAATGCTGCTGAGATTCAGAAGAGGCTAACCGTGCATATTCGTTTTTTACTTCTGTTATGAGTTTATCACGATTCATATAAGTTGCTCCTTTGCATAAAAAAATTATTATTTATCATTACCGGGTTTATGACGGCTGCCGGACTGTTTCTTGGTATTTCTGCTTTCCCCGTCCCATGCACTTTCAGCCATGGTAGGACCGCCATTTGATTTTTGCTTGCGAACCGATTTTGGATCGATTTGAGAATCTTTTGCCATAATTACACTCCTTCATATATTCATAGAGTTATTATTTACAGGTAAAAAGATATTATGCAGAAGTGTCCTGTAATCTACAGGCAGAAAGCGGACACACTTACTGTAAATAATCATGTGGTGCTGTCATAATTTTCAATATGTTATAATAAAACTGAAGAAGAATATTAGGAATCGTAGTTACCGGAGGCGGAAATGGGAGGTGCAACAATGGGGAATACGGATCAATTTGATCGGATAGCGAATATATATGATACATCGGAACGAATCCAGATTGCTAACGTGTCATCGAATGCCATTCGTGAATACCTGAATGATACGAAATCGAAAGATGCGATGGATTTTGGGTGTGGAACGGGTCTTGTCGGAATGAACTTGTTAAACGATTTTCATTCTGTTCTCTTTCTGGATTCATCCCAAAACATGATCGATCAGATCAAGCGGAAAATTGCGGGGCTTTCGATCCAGAATGCAGCTACAATGTGCTTTGATTTTGAAAAAGACAGTCTTTCGGATTTCCATGTGGACTATATTTTTATGTCACAGGTTTTGCTGCATATTAAGGACGTTGGAGCTGTTTTAACAAAATTGTATGAAGTTCTGAGAGAAAAGGGTCATTTGTTAATCATAGATTTTGATAAAAATGAAACGATAGTTTCGGATATGGTTCATCCTGGATTTGATCAGACTGCATTAACCGAGGTTCTATCAGAAATAGGATATCGAAATATCCAATCGAAAACCTTTTATACGGGAAGCAATCTATTTATGGGAAACGATGCATCTTTATTTATTCTCGATTCCCGGAAATAGGAATAGAAGATGAAAAAATGATCCGTCATTCTATCCAATAAACGGGAATTGACGAATTGTGTAAATTAAGATATAATTATGCCAGGTCTGAAAAAATATGATCTGAAGTAAAGTTCATAATTAAGTTTTCTAGGGTTCCGCAGCCTGGCTGGTCAGTGACCGAGAGAAAACTCGCAGTTTTATAACTGTGCCACGGAAGGACAAAAGCCTGGGAGATATCAAGATGATATCTTTCAGGCTTAATTTTATAGTTTGGAGGTGAAAACATGGCTTGGATATATTTGACGATAGCAGGATTATTTGAAGTTGTCTGGGCGGTCGGGCTTAAATATTCCAATGGGTTTACGAAATTAGTCCCATCCCTGATAACGATCGGAGGTATGGTGGTCAGCTTTTACTTATTGTCACTGGCAACGAAGGAACTGCCGATGGGGACAGCTTATGCGGTCTGGACAGGGATTGGTGCTGTCGGCACGGTTCTGCTTGGCATTTTTCTATTCAAGGAACCGGTTAATATTTTGCGGATTCTATTTCTCTGCTTCATTGTGACTGGAATTTTAGGATTAAAGTTTACTTCTGCCTGATTACGCGGCAGTTGGATTTGTAAAGAGAAAGAAAGGAAATATGTGATGTTCAGAGAAATGAGAAGAAACAAACAATTATTGTCGCAGGAAGATACATTAGCGGTAATGGACAGAGGTACAAATGGCATCCTGGCATGTTTCGGGGATGATGACTATCCATATGCGGTTCCGTTAAGCTATGTATATTTAAACGGCAAAATCTATTTTCATTCTGCGAAGGCCGGACATAAAATTGACGCCATTCACAGAGATTCGAAGGTATCTTTTACGGTGGTCGATGAGGATACGATTGTCAGCAAAGAATATACAAGTTATTTCCGGAGTGTGATTGCCTTTGGGAAAGCCCGGATTGTGGAAGGGGAAGAAAGGCTGGAGGGATTTATGGCTTTGGTAAATAAATATTCCGGAGATCAGCCGAAAGAAGCCCGAAGCAAAGAAATCGCCGAATGCATGCAGGCTTACATTGTTGCAATCGATGTGGAACACATCACCGGTAAAGAAGCCATTGAATTTGTAAAGCGAAGACAACAATAATTTAACGAAACACGGAGGTAAAGAATATATGACGATTCTGCCGGCTCAGAGGGAGGATTTACAGGAAATACTGGATCTGCAATACCTTGCATATCAAAGTGAGGCAAAACTTTGCAATAATCCGAATATTCCACCGCTCACACAAACACTGCGGGATATAGAACAGGAGTTTCAAACAGGAATTGTTCTGAAATGTATGGATCACAATCACGTGATTGTGGCGTCTATACGTGGATATGCAGGGAACGGTTCTTTCTATATCGGAAAGCTGATAGTCAGACCGGATTTACAGGGTCAGGGTATCGGCACAAAGCTGCTGGAGGAGATAGAAAGGAATTATCCGTATAAAAGATATGAACTGTTTACGAGTTCAAACAGTTTACGGAATATAAAGCTATATGAACGATTGGGATATGTGGTTTTTAAAGAACAGGAAGCAGCGCAAAATTTAAAGCTGATTTATTTGGAAAAACAAAACGGAAAAGTGGAGCATTGAAGTGGAAAAATATAGAAAATAAATAGAATAAACGGCTTTGCTATGTTAGAATAAATTCAGTATATGTTACAGCAGATAATTAGATAAGCTCTTTTTATTGTGCAGAAAAAGAGAGGAAAAACTATCTGAAATAGATTATTTTATTGTTAGGAGCTTAAGATATGGAATGGATCGAAAGATTAAATAATGCTGTGCATTATATCGAAGAGAATCTGAGAGGAACGATAGACTTGGAAGAAGTCTCAAAAATAGCATGCTGCTCAACTTATCATTTCCAAAGAATGTTTTCTTATATGGCGAATATACCGTTATCGGAGTACATACGTCGTAGAAAAATGTCGCTGGCAGCTGTTGATTTACTGAGCGGGAATGAAAAAGTAATGGATGTTTCTCTGAACTATGGATATGATTCACCAACAGCGTTTAATCGGGCTTTTAAAAGTGTACATGGTTTCGCACCTTCACAGGTAAAAGAAAATGGTGCGGTCGTAAAAGCATTTCCTCCTATCAGCTTCAAGATCACAATAAAAGGAGATTATGAAATGAATTACAGAATCGAAAAGAAAGAAGCATTTCGAATTGTTGGTATTTCAGAAGCACTGGAAACAGAGATAGAAAAAAATTTTGAAGTTGTACCGAATATGTGGGGTACGGCGGCAATGAACGGGACCATAGCAAGGCTTTCCGGCATGATGGATGGAATGCCTGCGGGACTGCTCGGAGTAAGCTCCTGCAATGATGCAGAGCAGTGGAGATACTACATTGCAGTTGCAAGCAGTCAGCCAATCGAGGATGATCTGGAAGAATATACGGTTCCAGGCTCTCTGTGGGCCATATTTTCAGGAGAAGGAAAAAGTCAGTCCATACAGGAATTAGAAAGAAGAATCGTAGCGGAGTGGCTTCCGACTTCGGGGTATGAATATGGAAATGCACCGGATATCGAAGTATATTTAAATGCAGATCCGGAGAATGCCCGTTATGAAGTATGGATTCCTGTCCGGAAAAAGGGGAACTAAGTATGGTACATTTGGTATATTGTGATGATCGGGAAAAGGTCTTGGAAAAAATATTGAATGGTACGAAAACTATGGTCATACGGGCGGCAGCCGGCAGGAAAATTCCCCACAGCAGAGTATTCGCCGGTGAGAAGCTGTATTTCATGAAAAAAGGAACGGCAAAAATAGCAGCTTCCGCGACAGTGAAATCTGTGCAGAACTTCGTAAAATTGTCGGAGAATGAGATAGTTAAGACATTGGCAGACAACCAGGATAAATTGAACTTGTCAGAAAAACAACAGGAACGCTGGCATAAAAAATGTATGTGTCTGGTAGAATTCGAGAATATAAGCGAGATTCGGCCCCTTGACTTTGATCATCAGGGGAATATGGACGATTGGCTTATTGTAGAAAAAATAGAAGATGTTGTTGTCGGTACAAGCATTCCATATAACTATGACAAATCCAGATTTTAAGCGGCATTTTTATGGCAGGGAACGAGGCCGCGAAGCTGAGTCCGAAAAGTGTAATATTTAGAAGCGGAATGCAATAAAAAATAATACGGTATAGATGCGGGAGGAATTCGTATGTCGGAAGCACTGGGAGGATTGTTTGGCTGGCTTTTGGTTTTGGCATTTGCCGGTACGGTATTGAATTATTGTTTAAAGTTTGTGAACAGGAGCCTTGGTAAGAAGATATCGGCTCATCCAGCCGGTAAGCAGGTCATGAAGGTGCTTATGACGATATTTGTGCGTAATCATAAATACTTTGGCTTTGCCACGGCTGCCTTTCTTCTGATTCATTTTATCGCTCAATTCTCCAGGTTTGGAATCAATGTAACGGGATGTATCGCAGCTGTCATTTTGATTGTTCAGGTTGGATTGGGAATCTATGCAACTGTGAAAAAGAAGCCGAGAAAAGGTGCATGGTACTGGGCGCATCGTATGATTGCGGTTTGCCTGATCCTGTTCATAGCACTGCATCTTATGATTCCGAATGCACTGAATACGGCACTCGCCAGAGAAAGTACCTACAGTTCCTCTGATTCTGTAGATGAATCGGAATTGCCGACATTTACGCTGGAGGAGTTGTCAAAATACAATGGGGAAAATGGAAATAAGGCTTATGTTGCTTACAAAGGACTGGTCTATGATGTTACGGATAGTCCGCAATGGAGCAATGGTAAGCATCAGGGGCATACGGCAGGAACCGATCTGACGAAGGAAATCAGCGGAGCGCCGCACGGAGATTCCGTTTTTAAGAATCTGAAAGTAGTCGGAAAACTCGAGAGCACGACGTAAGATATTTTTCCTTCAGGAAGCCAACAATCGCACACTCTTTTGCAATATCGGCATATGATGGTATTGCAAAACAATCTCTTTGCACTGCATTACATTTCGATATTGAAATGCGCGATCAACAGTACAAACTGAGCAGGCGATGAACCCTGGTTAAAGTCAGGGTCATGGGGCCGGGCCACTGAGCATGGCAGCAGATTGTAATTACTTACACATCTGTGGGACAGTAGTATGTTCCATAGGTGTGTTTTTTTATACCCATAGGAACATAGAAAGTTGCGTGGAGTGCCATAGAGCTATCAGTCAATTGCCGGAGAAGCGAAATGGAGGTAACTTTTATGACAGATTACAACATGGACCGGATGGGACTAAGTTCTGCCGAAGCAGAAGAACTGCAGAAGAGATATGGAAGAAACGAGTTGGTACGGCAAAAAAAGGAGAACCTTGCGAAAAAAGTGCTCCATATTATTGGGGAGCCCATGTTCTTGCTGCTGCTTGCTGCCGCAGTAATCTATTTTCTGCTTGGAAAGCCGGGAGACGGTGCGGTAATGCTTATTTTTGTGATAGGTGTCATCAGCATCGATGTCATTCAGGAGTGGAAGACAGATAAAACGTTACATGCATTAAAAGACCTCTCGGCTCCTCACATTACGGTGATTCGCGATGGGAAAGAGACGGTGATAGCCAGTATCGGCCTGGTGCCCGGTGACTTGATGCTGATCTATGAGGGCGTAAAGATCCCTGCCGATGGGTTGGTGGTGAAATGCAATAATCTTTGCATTGACGAATCATCTTTGACCGGGGAGACCGGCGGGGTATGGAAATCAGCTGCGTGGAATGCGCAAAAGAAGGAAGAGATATGGAGAAAAGATTATTGTTATGCCGGCACCATGGTGATGCAGGGAACAGCGGCTGTGCTGGTCGATAAAATTGGAGCGGATACTGAATACGGAAAAATAGCGTCCGGCATTGCGACAGCACCGAATGAAGATACCCCGCTTCAAAAACAGACGGACAGTCTGGTAAAGGTGTGTGCGGGGGTGGCAGGCATATTGTGTGTGCTCGCGGGAGCGGTTACGTACTGCAATCTAGCGGATCATGCGTTCGTGCCGAGAATCATAGAGAGCATTTTATCCGGCATTACACTGACCATGGCAATGATACCGGAAGAATTTCCTGTTATTTTGACCGTGTTTCTTTCCATGGGGGCGTGGCGGCTTGCCAAGAAACACTCACTTGTCCGTAAGCTGCCGTCTGTGGAAACGTTGGGAGCAGTATCGGTTCTTTGCGTGGATAAGACCGGTACCGTCACAAGAAATCAGATGACAGTGCAGGAAGTCTGGGCATGGGGAGGAGACACAGATTCTCTGATCGAAACAATGGGACTCGGGTGTGAACCGAATGCTTATGATCCTATGGAGCAGGCGATGCTAACCTGCTGTGCAGACTATGGATTCTCAAAGCAATCCTTATTCAGCGGTGAGCTGATTGCCGAATATGCTTTTACAAACGAGCAAAAAATGATGGGGCACGTCTGGCGCAGAAACGGTGAAATCCGAATTGCTGCCAAAGGATCTCCGGAACGGATTCTGACCATCTGCAAGAATGTGGATAGGGAGCGCGAACTTGTGGAAAATAAAATTGCTGAAATGTCGCGACAGGGGCTTCGTGTCATTGCGGCAGCGGTCGGCAAACCTGCGAGTGATGCTGATATTCCAAAAGAAATTACGGAATGCTCGCTCACGTTTCTCGGACTGATCGGTCTTTCGGACCCACCGAGGGAAAACGTGAAAAATGATATCGCCATGTGCAGCAGGGCGGGTATTCGCGTTGCCATGATCACGGGCGATCACGGGATGACTGCAGCTTCCATAGCCGGAAAAATCGAAATGCCGCATTGTGAAGAAGTCATTACCGGGGATATGTTAAATGCGATGAGTGACACAGAGCTGCGCGAAAAGGTATGGAATGTGAATATTTTTTCCCGGGTAGTTCCGGAGCATAAGATGCGTATCGTAAAAGCGTTGAAAGAAAACGGAGAAATTGTAGCGATGACCGGTGACGGCGTAAATGATGCACCGGCGTTGAAATATGCGGATATCGGGATTGCTATGGGAAAACGCGGTTGCGAGACGGCAAGGGAAGCTGCTGATTTTATTCTGCTGGATGACAACTTTACGACCATTGTTGAGACAGTAAAAGACGGAAGAAGAATTTATGATAATATACGGAAAGCAGTGGGGTATGTTTTCACGATTCATATCCCGATTGCTTTTGCATCCATCCTGGCTCCGTTGCTTGGAATAACACCGGAGGCGATATTCCTGCTTCCGATTCATATCGTATTACTGGAACTGATGATAGATCCGACCTGTTCGATTGTTTTAGAACGTCAGCCGGCAGAGGCGGATATCATGGAAAGGAAGCCAAGAGATGCGAAGGAAAATCTGCTGGATGTGCACCTTTTTCTGAAAAGCATGATACAGGGGCTTGTGATTTTTGCGGCATCTTTTTGCACTTATTTCAGTATGCTGGACGGCAAGGCTGAGAATGCACCGGCGGCGAGGGCAATGGGGCTTGTTATTCTTATGCTGTCAAACCTGTTATTGGTACAGGTAAATAGTTCTTCCTATGATTTTGCTTTCCGGTCGGTACGGAGACTGATCAAAGACAAAGTGATGTGGGCAGTTAATATTTTTACGTTACTGGGTATATTTATTGTATTATATACCCCTGTAAATCACTTGCTGAAATTTGAACCGCTGACATGCACGCAGCTTCTGCTGTCTGCAGGCATTGCAGGTGCTGCCGTTTTGTGGTACGAATTTGTCAAATTAATCAGACTCGCCAGAAAAAGCATTCGGCGAAAATTGTAAAACAATAAAAGACTTTCTTGAAAAACGGGCAATTGCCGGCATATAATAGAGCTAGCAATTGTTCGTTTTTACAGGTGGTACGATGAGAAGGAATTAACCGGCATTTTGAAAAATCAGGAGGACTGCGGACAATGGACCTTGGAAAAAAATCAAAGAAATTCGTTCTGGCTTATTTTTCCGGAACGGGCTGCACAAAAGCGGTTTGTGACTGCTTTGAACAACAGCTGCGGAAAGAAGAAATCGATTGTATCAAAGTAAATGTGGCGGACCAGGAACAATTGGATCTGGGAGACGCGGATACCCTCGTCATTTTTTCGCCGGTATATGCGTTCCGCTTGGCATCCATTATGGAGAAGTGGATCAAAAGCCTGCCAAAAGTCAGGAACAGATCTGCAGTCATTATCTCTGTCTCTGGCGGAGGTGAAATCTCGCCAAATACGGCATGCCGAATTCCGTGCAGACGCCTGCTGGAGAAAAAAGGATATGAACTGCAATATGAAAAAATGATTATCATGCCGTCCAATTTTGCCGTGCAGGCAGAGGAAAAACTGAATCTGGAGCTGCTGACCGTTTTGCCGGATAAGATAAACAGAACCGTTCTGGATATCCTGGACGAAAAGAAATGCGTATCGGTTCCAAAATTACAGGACAGGGTGTTTGCTGTGGGTGGAAAAGCAGAACATTTCGGAGCGGGAATTTTTGGTGCATGTATCCGGACAACAAAGGATTGCAGCAAGTGCGGTTTCTGTGTCCGCAACTGTCCGCAGAAAAATATCAGGATGGTAAAAGGACGACCCAAATTTGGATTTCATTGCATGTGGTGCCTGAAATGTATTTATCAGTGTCCCTGCAAGGCACTCACTCCGGGGATTCTGAAGTTCTCCGTGTTAAAAGAAGGATTTGATCTGAGGGAAATGAACCGGAAGGCAGAAGAAGCGTCTGTCAGAAGTGACCATAGACAGGAAAAGAATCTTCTCTGGCAGGGTGTCATTGACTATCTGTCTTCCGATGATTGATAAAAGACTTCTTCCTATTATTGACATCTTCCGATTCTGAGGATACATGATCCTATAAATGGCAGATGTCTAAAGGCCGCTGTGTTCGTATATCACGGAAACGCAGCCAGGAGAGCTGTGCGCAGGAATGAATGAGCCGAATCAGATCGTGGTAAACTGAAAGAAGAGATAGAATAGGATGTAGGGCAGGAGAGAGGTATGGCTGGAATAGAGCAGAACCGTGACCGCGAAAAACTTGTACATTTGCAGAATGAGATTGCACAGTGCCGGATGTGCCGGGATCTATTTGGATTTGAGCCCCATCCGGTGATACAGGGAAATCAGGATGCTAAAATCATGCAGATCAGCCAGGCACCGTCGAAACGGGTGCACGAGACAGGGAAACCGTTTCACGATGCCAGCGGAAGAACGCTCCGCGGGGAATGGTATCACATAGCAGATACGGATTTTTACAATCCGGCAAATTTTTATATTGTGTCGATGGCACATTGCTACCCGGGCAAGGCACCCGGCGGGGGAGACCGCCGTCCGCCCGGAATTTGTTCCAGGCAGTGGCTTGTGAAAGAACTGGAGCTTGTCAATAATGAAATCTATCTGATCATCGGCAGAGTTGCGGCAGAATTCTTCTTCCCGGGGGAGACCATCACCACATTGGCCTTTGAAAACAGGCAGATCAATGGAAAACCCGCCTATATCCTGCCACATCCGTCACCGTTAAATCGAAAGTGGCTGAAAGACTATCCGGAGTTTCTGGAGAAGCGGATTCCGGAGATACAAAAAGAAGTTCATAAAGTATTGGGCATTTTAGAAGAATAAATACAGGAGGGATCTTATGACGCTTCAACAATTGCGGTATGCGGTCTGCATTGCCAATCAAAAATCCATGAATAAAGCGGCAGCAGAGCTGTTTATCACGCAGCCGAGTCTGTCGAGTACCATCCGGGATCTGGAGCATGAAATCGGAATTGTACTTTTTTCCAGATCGAACCGGGGAATTGCCATTACGCCGGAGGGAGAAGAGTTTCTCGGCTACGCAAGGCAGATGGTGGAACATTACCAGTTAATCGAAGAGCGTTATATTGAAAATAAAAACCCGCGAAAAAAATTCAGTGTATCCATGCAGCATTACACGTTTGCAGTGCAGGCCTTTATCGAAATGGCAAAGGAGTTCGGGATGGATAAATATGAATTTGCGGTTCATGAGACGAAGACCTTTGAAGTGATTGAAAATGTGCGCAATCAAAAGAGTGAAGTTGGAATCCTTTACCTGAATGATTTTAACCAGAAGGTACTGACCAAAATTTTTCTGGACAATGAACTGGAGTTTGTTGCGCTTTTTCATTGTAATATCTATGTATATCTCTGGAAACATCATCCGCTTGCAGAAAAGAGCAGAATCGCGTTTGAAGAGCTGAAAAATTATCCCTGCCTTTCTTTCGAACAGGGCGATAACAATTCCTTTTATTTCGCAGAGGAAGTATTCAGCACCGGGGAATATTCCAAGATGATTAAAGCCGATGACAGAGCCACGTTTCTGAATCTGATGGTGGGGCTTAACGCTTTTACGCTCTGCTCCGGTATCATATGTGAAGATCTCAACGGAGATGAATACAGGGCGATTCCGCTGGATTCAGAGGATCAGATGATTATCGGATATATCAAAAAGAAAAAAATGCCGCTGAGCCGACTTGGGGAGCGGTATATCGAGGAGCTAAAAAAATACGAAAAGCTGGTAATGAAATAAAGCGGAAGAATGGAAACATGCAGCGGGCAAACAAGAGGTCTGTTGTATGTTTTTTCTATAACCGGCTATTGATTTAAAGTAATTATCAATAACCACACAACCGATTATAATAAATATAGAAGAAAAATGATAAAACGCGATCCGAAACCGGGCAGAGGAAACGGGAAGATGAGGGAGCGCGGCGTATTTCAATAGTAACAGGAGGACCTTATGTGTGGGCAGCAATACGATTTTGATGAAAAAATTGACCGGAAAAATACGGACAGTCTGAAATATGACTTTGCGGAAAGAAAGGGTATGCCATCCGATATCCTGCCGCTTTGGGTGGCAGATATGGATTTTCGAACATCGAATCTTGTTCTGGAAGAGCTTCATAACCGAGTAGAACATGGAATATTTGGATATACAGAGTCCGGAGACGAATACTTTCAGGCAGTGCGTTCCTGGATGAATCGAAGGCATGGATGGGATGTGGAGCGCAGATGGCTTGTTAAAACGCCTGGAATTGTCTATGCGCTCGCGATGGCGGTACAGGCTTATACGGAACCCGGAGATGCTGTTTTAATTCAGCAGCCGGTCTACTATCCTTTTTTGGAGGTTATTACAAACAATGACCGCGAGCCGGTCAATAATTCGCTTGTTCTGGGTGATGATGGTATTTATCACATGGATCTGGCGGATTTTGAGCGGAAAGTCGTGGAAAATAAAGTGAAACTGTTTCTGCTCTGCAGTCCGCATAACCCGGTAAGCCGCGTATGGACAGTGGAAGAGCTCGCTGCACTGGCTGAAATCTGTATCCGGCACGATGTGATCGTGGTAAGTGATGAAATACATCAGGATTTTGTTTTTGACGGGCATCGGCATCATGTGTTTGCCACGGTGTCAGAAGAATTAAAACAGAGAGTTGTAATCTGCACTTCTCCAAGTAAGACCTTCAATCTTGCAGGTTTGCAGGTATCGAATATTTTTATTCCGGACAGTCATCTGCGTCATAAATTCAAAAAGAGGGTGGCGGCATCCGGTTATAGTCAGCTGAATACACTTGGTCTGACAGCATGTCAGGCTGCTTATCAGTATGGTGAGGAGTGGCTGGAAAAGCTGAAAGTATATCTGAAAGGCAATCTTGATTATCTGCGGGAATTTATTCAGACGAGACTTCCGGGAGTCCGGATGATTGAACCGGAGGGCACGTATCTGATCTGGGTGGATTTCCGGGGAACCGGAAAGAGTGTGGATGAAATAAATCGTATTATTGTCAATGAGGCAAAGTTGTGGCTGGACAGCGGAGAATTGTTCGGAGCATCGGGGGAGGGATTTCAAAGAATCAACATTGCGTGTCTGCGGAGCGTATTGGAAGAGGCACTTGAGAGTCTGGCACAGGCATTTTGTAGCCTGGAATCTCCTGCCTGAAGAAATAACCTGTTTTAAGGATTGGCTGTTAGTTTAGAAAGAATTTTCATGACTCTGCCGACATCTGATTGTAATATCCTGATTGGCAGAGTAAAATGTGTTTAGGAAGTCTGGGAATCGGAAAAGAGACGGAAAGAGGGAGAAGCACAATGGAACATCAACAGACAGTTCTTGATAGAATATGCGTGATGTATGATTCTTTCTTTGAACAGGAGAAAAAAATTGCATCGTACATTCTGCAAAATCACGCCGATGTAATCAATATGACAATTGGTGAATTAGCAAAAGCCAGCGGAACGAGTGTGGCAACAATTTCCAGATTCTGCCGAAAATGCAACGTAGACGGCTTTCATCATCTGAAAATCAGTCTGGCAAGAGAGATTGTGGAATCAGAGGGAGGCGCAGCAGTTTCAAACGATATTTCCAGAAGTGATCTTGCGCAATCGCTCCAGAATATTCTGGCCAATAAGACGGAGGAACTGCGGCAGACCGTATCGATGATACAGCCCGGGACGCTGGATAAAATATTGAACTGTATTCAGCAGGCCAATCTGGTGCAACTGGTGGCGGTAGGGAATACGATACCGGTTGCGATTGATGGCGCATACCGATTCAGCGAGATTGGGATTAAAGCAGTATCCGGAACGATTTGGGAAACCCAGCTTGCATTTTCCATGTTGTTGGAAAAAGGTGATGTGATGATAGCCATATCCAATTCGGGGGAATCCAGGCAGGTCTATAAAATGGTATCAGAGGCCAAAAAGAACGGGATTACAACGATTGGAATTACAAACAATCCGGAATCAAGCATAGGCAGTATTGCAGACTATCACATTCAGACAGTGACAAGGGAAAAATTATTTTTGAATGAGTTTTGTTTTTCGAGAGTATCCGCAATGACTGTAATTGAGATACTGTATTTGTTTTTGACAGCAGGGCAAAAAGAAAGCTATGAAAAATTAAGCAGATGTGAGAACCTGATCGCAGATGAGAAAATGTAAACCGTGTTCAAGAAAGCGAAGCTATTACAAAGAGTTTGTTTTGAATAGAAACAGGCTCTTTTTGTAAATTTTCATGTATGAATGCCAGAAATTTGGTTTCCTGCAAAACACTTTGAAAAAAATTAATTTCATGATATGATAGTTGCATGAAAATAAATATTTCCACGCAAAAACGGGAAAGATTAGGATGATTGTAACAGAAAGAAGGGATATCATTGATGAAAGAATATCGTTGGGCAACATTGGGGTGTGGCGTCATTGCCAATCAACTGGCGCAGGCAATGGAATGCCAGGGAAGAAAATTGTATGCAGTAGCGAACCGCACACACAAAAAAGCAGTGGAATTTGCAGAGAAATATGGCATTGAAAAAGTCTATGATAAGATGGAGGACGTATTTGAAGACAGCGATGTAGATATCATTTATATCTCTACGCCGCATAACACACATATCGAATATTTGCGGAAAGCACTTCGTGCAGGAAAACACGTGCTTTGTGAGAAATCAATCACACTGAATGCCGGAGAACTGCAGGAAGCAATGAAATTGGCGAAAGACAATCAGGTTATTCTGGCGGAGGCTATGACGATTTATCACATGCCTGTTTATAAACAGCTGAGTGCGTTAATCGCATCTGGAAAATTAGGTGAACTGAAGCTGATCCAGATGAATTTCGGAAGCTACAAAGAATATGATATGAGTAATCGTTTTTTTAACCGCGGCCTGGCAGGCGGGGCAATGCTGGATATTGGAGTCTATGCACTTTCCTTTGTCCGCTGGTTTATGACATCCAAACCGGATGAAATTGTGTCTCAAGTCAAATTTGCGCCTACCGGAGTGGATGAACAGGCCAGTATTCTGCTGAAAAATAAGGAAGAAGAAATGGCAGCCGTTATTTTATCCTTGCATGCAAAACAGCCGAAGCGGGGAACCGTGGCGTTCGATCAAGGGTATATCGAACTATTTGAATATCCGCGCGGGGAAGAAGCAATCATCACGTATACAGCGGATGGTCACAAAGAAGTTCTGAAAACCGGAGAGACGGAACAGGCACTTGCTTATGAAGTGGAGGATATGGAAACAACCATTTTGGGAAAAGCAGATGTGATGCATTTGGATTATACGCAAGATGTCATGGAGATGATGACTGCTATACGAAATGAATGGGGCATGAAATATCCCGAAGAAGAACAGAACTAACCGAAAAAAACTTGATTGGAGTTGATTCAGATGGAATATAGGAGATTTGAAAATACGATTGTGGCAAGAATTGACAAAGGGGAAGAAATTCTGGAAAAGGTCAAAGAAATAGCGGTGAAAGAGAACATAAAGCTGGCTGGTATTCGTGCGCTGGGCGCAATTAACGATTTTACGGTAGGGGTGTTTAAAACCGAAGAAAAGAAGTACTATGCAAATGATTTTAAAGGCAATTTTGAAATTGTTTCCCTGACCGGAACAATCAATACGATGAACGACGAATTTTACTGTCATATCCATATGAGTGCGGGAAATGAGAAAGGGGAAGTATTTGGCGGACACCTAAACCGTGCAACGGTAAGTGCGACCTGTGAAATGGTAATCAACCTGGTGGATGGAAAGGTTGACCGACAATTTGATGAAGAAGTGGGATTAAACCTGTTCCGATTTTTATAACAGATAGAGGATTTGGTCTGACAAACAGAAGAAAAACTTAGGGGTCAGGCAAGGGCAGATTGTCAATCAATCTGTTATTGGTAAAAATGTAACTAACTTTTGTATCATAGGTGATGATGTTTGTGAGAAAAAATAAATAATATATGCAAGCATCCTGCATATGATATATCATCATTCATCGATTAACCTACTAGAAAAATAGGAAAACAAGAAAATAAAATATAGATAAAAACTGACTGGACAACCGGAGGTTCTAATCTGCGAAATGCAGATTTGACACGGTTGTTTTTTTGTTCTTAAAAAAGAGAACTGAGAAAAGGAGGAAATCACAATGAGTGAAAGCTATTCAGGAACCCGTGAGAGCAAGCCGAATCGCTACAATGACATTGGCACAACAGGGCAGGGGGCTGCAAAAGATTTTAAGAACGGGTGTATGAAAAAAGCAGATAGAAGCTTTGCGCAGGGACTCCAATGCCAGCAGATCAACAGTATGGCAGCACTGATGTCGCTGGAAGATGCCGTATTTATTGCACATTCACCGCAGGGATGTGTCGGATGTGCATCGCTGGCCGTTGATATGTACAGAGTCGGGCAGGCACACAGAGGGGTAAAACATATTAAAAATCCAAGGATTATCGTATCAAATCTTGACCAGAACAGTGTCATATTCGGGGGTGAAGATAAACTGAGAGAAGCTGTCAGGGATGCCATAGAACGATATCACCCCAAATTGATTTTTGTATTTGCATCCTGTGCTTCCGGTGTAATTGGAGATGATATTGATGCAATTGCAAAAAACCTTCAGGAAACAACGGAAGCGCTCATCATTCCAATCCACTGTGAAGGGTTCAAGTCAAAAATATGTGCTTCAGGTTTCGATGCGGCATTTTTATCCATCAACAAGTATATCCTGCAGCAAAAACAACTTCCCAAGCAGGAAAACCTGGTCAATCTGTTTGCGCCCGTATCGATCAGCTATGCGGATCAGAAAGAAATGGAACGAATGCTGGCCTTGCTGGGGCTGGAAGTCAATTACATCCCATTTTACAGTTCACTTGAAAAAATCAAAAATATTCCGGCAGCAACAGCCTCCACTTCCATATGTAAAGTGTTTGCAGATGAGTTTATGCAGACCTTGTATGAGGACTATGGAATTCCATTTTCCCATACGGTTATGCCGATTGGTGTGCGCAATACGGATATCTGGTTCCGGGGAATTGCAAAAATCGTAGGAAGAGAAAAGGAAGCGGAAGCTATCATTGCAAAAGAGCATGAAAGAATACTGCCGTTGGTGGCATCCATAAAAAAACGCCTTCAGGGAAAAAGGGTGTTCATATGCGGAGGAACCGGAAGGTCTTTTGCGGCAGCAGCACTGATTGCTGATTTCGGTATGGAACTGATCGGCCTTGAAACACCTACTTATGATGCGGATGCGCAGACAGACATTGAGTATCTGAATGGGATTCATCCGGACTATGTCGTTGATATAGCCAATATGCAGCCTTTTGAACAGGTGAATCTTTTAAAAAAGCTGAAGCCGGATGTGTTTATCGGCGTACCGGAATGGGCCGCAAAGCTTGGAATTCCGACAACACATGTTTTAGATATGAAAAGACCGACCATGGGTTACGACGGACTTCTCTTTCTGGGAAACAAAATTGCCGATCAGCTGGAAAATCCCGGATTCAATGTAAAATTAGCCAAACATATCAAACTTCCTTATAGAGACAGCTGGTATGAGGAAAATCCGTTTAAATATATCGTGGGAGGTGAAGAAAGTGTCTGAAGTAGTAGAAAATCCGCGCGGAGGGTGTGTGCTGGCCGGAATTAATGCGGTATTAGGAGCCATCGATAAAGTATGTCCGGTATTCCATGCCGGTCCGGGCTGTTGCATGCAGGCTACTGCGGCCGACCCGGGGCAGTCCGGAAACAAAAGTTCCAGCTTCGTGAGCAGTGTATCGATACCGTCCAGCAATATGCTGGAAAGGGAAGTTGTATTTGGAGGAACCCAAAAACTCCAGACGACGATTCAGGGAGCCATAGACATCATAGATGCAGATGCATACTTTGTGCTGACCGGATGTACGGCAGGTATTATCGGAGATGATATTAACAGTATTGCCGAAAGCTTTCAAGAGCAGGGGTATCCGGTATATCCCATAGAAACGCCGGGTTTTGCAGGAGACTGTAACCTTGGCTATGAAGTGGTATGGAATACCTTGATCGATCAGGTGATAGAGGAGGCTGCCGGAAAGGATACTTCGCTTGTCAACCTTTTTGGAATCATCCCGTATCATGATCCGTTTTGGAGTGGAAATCTGGAAGAAATTGCAAGAATACTTGGCAGACTTGGATTAAGGGTCAATACCTTTTTTACCGGCCATCAGAATATCGAAAATATAAAAAAAGCATCGGAAGCAGCGTTAAATATTATTCTTCATCCATGGATATGGAAAGGACCTGCAGAAAAATTTCAGGAGAAATTCGGAGTACCTTACATAAGAATACCGGGGGTTCCAATTGGAGCCAGTGATACCGGAAAATTCATGCAAAGCATTGCAAAAGCCCTGAAGTTAGATCCGGAGTTCGTCAGTAAAGTAATTGGGGAAGAGGAAGATTACGTATATCGTTATCTCGCACAGTCCATTGGAGCACTCAGCTGGAAAAAATTTGCTGTGGTCGCGGATGCCTCCAGTGCCATTGGATTCACGAGATATCTGGCGAATGACTACAGTTTCTCCCCTGTACTGGTTATTATTTCAGAAACCATATTCCGGCAGGAGGATCAGGAAAGGATTCTCAAAGAGCTGACGGATCTGGATTATGCAAGGCCGCCGAAAGTCTTCTTTACAGCAGATCAATATGAAATCAATCAGATTCTTCTGGAGGAAGAAGATATCTCGCTTATTATCGGAAGCAGTAATGAGGAGGAGATTGGATCCTTAAAAGACGTGCAGTGCATTACCGCTGCATTTCCTATCAAAGACAGACTTATTTTCAACAGAACTTATGCAGGATACAGAGGCAGTCTTACATTGATTGAAGACCTTTACGATAATCTGTAATCAAAATGGAAAGTGAGGAAGAAAAAGAGACAGAGAACATGTTTACAGAATCTAATAGCAATGAATATGGAGGTAAAAAAAATGGCGATTAATTTATTAAGTTCCAATCTTGGAACAAGAGAGAACCGGCTGGGTTCCATTACCGGCTATGTCGGCAATTTAAAAGATCTTGCCGAGCAGAGTCAGTGCGGCAGTCTGAAAGGATGCGGACGCTGCTTTTCACAATCCAGCACATGTCTTTCCGGATGTGCGCTGGGCCAGTTGGGAGGAATCAGGGATATTGCAGTCATTCACCACGGACCGTCCGGATGTTCGGCAACAGCCAGTCAGCAGTACATTATCACAAATCAGGTGGCGGCAAAAAGAGGCGTTGTGAATCATTCCGTTTATATCGGAACGGATATGGATGAAAATGATACGATTTTCGGATCTGCCGATACACTCGCAGATATTATACTGGAGGTCAACCGGAGATACAGTCCCAAGGCAATCTTTGTCAGCAGCTCCTGCGCTTCCGGAATTATCGGAGAGGATATAGACAGCGTCGTGGAGACGGTAAAAGACGACATAGAAGTCCCTGTGATTGCCGTGCACTGCGAAGGTTTCAAATCCAGAATCTGGGCGACCGGATTTGACATATCGGACCATGCGGTTTTAAGCGGCATTGTAAAACCACCGGTTCAAAAAAGAAATACCATTAATTTCAAAAATTTCTTTGAAAGTGCAAGACCGGAAATTATAGAAATATTTCAAAATTTTGGGCTGGAACCTATCTTTTTATATGCCAATGCCACGGTGGAAGAGCTCGAGCATCTGTCCGAATCCGTTGCGACAACCTGCATCTGCGGAACACTCGGCAATTATCTCGGGAACGGGCTGGAAGAAAAGTACGGTGTTCCTTATATCCGAACAATAAATCCATTGGGTGTCACCGGTTTTGAAACATGGCTGCGTGAGATTGGTCGTGTCACCGGTAAGTCTGCGGAGGTGGAACATTATATCGAAGAACAGAGAAAAATCTATATCCCTCAGATTGAAGCGGTAAAAAAAGAGCTCCGCGGCTTAAAAGCGGTTCTTGGAATGGGGCCGGGATATACGTTTGAGGTAACGAGAGTTCTGAACGAACTGGGGATTGAAGTCGTATGGGCGCTGGCATGGCACTATGATAAAAAATATGAAAATGAGAAAGTGCCGCCTGCAATGGAATATCTGCTGGATCATGATGTTAATTTCGAGACCAGTGTATCGGATCAGCAGAACTATGAGGTTATGAACATTCTGAATAAATATCAGCCTGATTTATATCTCTCCCGGCATCCCGGTTCCACGGTATGGGCAATCAAGCAGGGAACGGCAGCGGTGTATGTGGCGGATGAATATATGATTTTCGGTTATAAGCATACACTTGAATTTGCCAATACAGTGTTAGATACCATAAAAAACAGAAGTTTTGAGAAAAATCTTGCAAAACGGGTAAAGCTCCCATATACGGATTGGTGGTATCAGCAGGATGTGGGAAGTTTCTTAGAGGAGGCAGTCGTTTAATGGCGAAGATCTTAGATAAACAGAGATACAAATGTGCATTAAGTGCCATGCAGACAGTGCAGGCAATCGACAGGGCGATCCCGGTTCTGCATTCCGGACCGGGCTGTGCCCAGAAATTATCAAATTCATCGGGAAATTCCGGTTATTTCTCACCGAACATCTATCCGTGTACCAGTATCAATGAAAAAGATGTTGTATTTGGCGGAGTACGCAAACTCGAATCGACCATTGAACATTCTCTCAAGGTAATTGATGCGGACCTGTATGTCGTACTCACCGGCTGTATTCCGGAAATAGTGGGAGATAACACAGAAGAAGTCGTAGATGAATTCCGGGATGCAGAGAAGCCTGTAATCTATGCTTCCACCGCGGGATTTAAATACAACAACTACAAGGGACATGAACAGGTGGTAGATGCAATCATCGAACAGCTCCTTGAAAAATCCGAATTCCGCTACGACCGTCTTGTGAATATCTGGGCAGATGTTCCGTACCAGGATGAGTTCTGGCTTGGAAATTTAAGAGAATTAGAAAATCTTCTTACGGAAATCGGACTGATTCCCAATACGATTTTTGGTTATAAACGGGGACTGGATCATATTAAAAAGATTCCGCATGCCCAGTTCAATCTATTGATATCACCCTGGGTAGGATTGGAGAATGTCCGGAAAATGGAGGATAAATTCGGAACTCCCTATCTCCATTATCCGACGCTCCCAATCGGTGCATTTGAGACCAGCAAATTTCTTCGTGAAGTCGGGAAGTATGCGGGAATACCGAAGGAGGATATCGAGAAAGTCATTCAGGAAAAAGAAGATTATTACTACTATTATATAGAGCGTTACGCAGATCTTTTTCTGGAAACCCGTGTCATGTCCAAACAGTTTACCGTGGTGGCAGATGCGCAGTATGCACTGGGAATCACCAAGTTTCTGGTCAATGATCTTGGACTCTTCCCGGCAAAACAGTTTGTTGTGGATGACACACCGCGTGAATACCGTAAACAGGTGGAATCTTATTTTAAAGAATTGAATTATGATATTGAAGCAGAAGTCAGTTTTGAAACAGATGGATATAAAATCCATCATGAAATCAAAGCCCATGACTATCATGGCTACCCTCTGATCTTAGGCGGATATTGGGAAAAAGAAGTGGCGAATCAGACCGATGCACATTTCCTGAATATCTCCTGGCCTGTAAATGAACGTCTGATCATGAACAGCTATTACGTGGGATATGATGGGGGTCTGAAACTGATTGAAGACATCTATTCCGTGGCTAAGACCCGATTCAATTGATGGAGAAAAAGGGAGGCAGATATGTCCTATAAAATTGCAGTAGCTTCATCCGATGGGAAACACATTGACCTGAACTTCGGATCTGCACCTGAATTCCTGATCTATGAGGTGGCAGAGGACGGTTCCTATCAATATTTGGAAACACGCAAAGCTGCTGAGGCAGCAGAAAGCCGTGCAGATGCAGGCTGTCAGACAGAATGCGGATCAGCATCCGGCTGCGGCAGTCAGGGAGGCTGTGGCGGTCAGGGAACGGTCTCTGCGAGCGTTCTGCTTTTGGGAGACTGCAGAACCGTAATGTGCAAAAAGATAGGGTTTCAGGTTCAAAAACAGCTGGAAAAGAAATTCATCAGTTCCTTTGACATCAGCGGGGATATTGAGGAAGCACTTATTAAGATCACGACATATTTTTACCGTGCCGACAACCACCAGACTTTGCGGGGGATTGCGAATGCAGGTACGGGTTCTGCAAAAAATTAGAAAAAGGAAGGATTTGAAATTATGAAAAGAAGAGGAATAAAAATAGTGATAACAGGACTCGTCCTGGTACTTGGAGCGACCGCAGCGGGATGTGGGAAAAAAGATGCGGACAGTGATGTGGAGAAAGTGATTGTGGGCACAGGAAATGCCTATGAACCGTACTGCTATCTGGATAAGGATGGAAATCTCGCAGGTTATGAATACGAAGTTTTAAAAGCAGTGGATGACTTGCTCCCGCAGTATGAGTTTTCCTATCAGACTTCCGATTTTGCCAATGTCCTGATTTCACTGGATGCAGGAAAAATCGATATTGCGGCGCATCAGTATGAGTGGAACGAGGAAAGAGATGAGAAGTATCTTTTCGGGAAGGAAGCATATACCACCTATGTCACGTATCTCACCGTTGCAAGTGACAGAGATGATATCACTACACTGGATGACCTGCAGGGAAAGACGGTAAAGAGTTCAACCGGATCAAATGCCACGTACATACTGGATAACTATAACAAAGAGCATGAGGATAACCCGATTAAAGTAGATCTGGTGGATAATTCAACGGATGAAGAAACCGTGACCGGTCTTTTGAACGGAGTATGGGATGCGACCATTGCGACCAAGAGAGATGTGGAGAAGTTGAATCAGAACTATGGGGATCAGTCAGATGCACTTAAGGTAGTGGGAGATCCGGTTCAGTCGTCCTCCACGTATTTTATATTTGACAAAGACAATACCAAATTACAGGAAGCTGTGGACGGTGCAATCAAAGAGCTCAAAGAAAGTGGAAAACTTGCAGAAATTTCAATTGATGTAATCGGCGGAGATTATACAGAAAGTGAGTAGATTATGAGTGGACTGTTTAAATGGGATAGATTTTTTGAAAACATACCCAAAATTGTTCCGTATTTATCAGTTACATTTGCGATTGTATTCTTTGCAACATTATTTGGTGTTTTGCTCGGCGTCTTGATTGCATTCGTAAATATGAAAAAAACACCGGTACTTCACCAGTTTTTTAAAGTGTACATCTCATTTATGAGAGGTACACCGATGCTGGTGCAGCTGATGCTGATCTATTATGGGCTTCCGGTAATCATTGATGCATTGTTTGGAACGAACATTAATCGCGAATGGGGAGCGGTAACATTTGCATATATCACATTTGTCTTAAATCAGGGAGCTTTTCTTTCCGCTATATTTTACAGCGCAATTACCTCGATTCCTTACGGGCAGACAGAGGCCGGGCTCAGTGTCGGGCTGACAGAAATACAGACATTCAGAAGAATCATACTGCCGCAGATGATCCGGGTCGCACTTCCTCCTTTCGGCTCGGATCTGGTGGGGCTGTTTCAAAACTCCTCTCTTGTATTTCTGCTTGGTGTCACAGATATTATGGGCAGGGCAAAGACAATAGGGTCAGCTACAAAGCATGTACTGGAGGCATATATTTTTGTAGCTCTTATTTATATCATAATCAGCCTGATTGTCAGATTGGCATTTTACGGTCTGAATCAGAAGCTGGAATATGGAAGAGACCGAAAGGTGGTCATACTGGATGAATTCTAGAGAGGAAAAGAGGAAAGAAATATGGAATTTAATGTGGAATATTTTGTGGAATGTCTTAGGTCAGGGATCGTTTATATTCCCAATACCCTAAAGCTGGTATTCATACCTCTTTTTGCAGGACTTTTCCTTGGTACACTGATTGCATTGGTTCGTGTATACCGGGTACCTGTGATCGATAAAATTCTGGCTGCTTTTGTAACTGTTTATCAGGGAATTCCCATCGTGGTCGCACTGATGATTTATAATCTTCTTTTCATGTTGGAATTTAACCATGTGGCGAAATTTTTTCATTGGAGCAAAACGGTAAAAGATGTTGACAATATATGGGTTGGAGTATTTGCACTTACCTTAACGGCAGTCTGTTCGATATCAGAAGTGATCCGGGGTGCGTTGCTGTCGGTGGATCGGGGACAGGATGAAGCGGGGTATTCCGTGGGACTGACAAAAGTACAGACAATTCGCAGAATTGTGATTCCGCAAATGATACCGGTTGCAATACCGATGCTGATCAATAACATTGTAGGACTGATCAAGGCATCGTCCGTCGTAATGGCAATCGGAATTACTGAAATAGCAGCCGGTTCGATTATCCCATGTTCAAGAACGTATTCCTTTTTTGAGGGATACGCAGCGGCAGCGGTAATCTACTGGGGTTTCACCGTGATTATTGAGTATCTGGCAGGATTTGTAAGGAAGCATACCGGTAAATTTAAGAGGAGCGCATATGATTGAAATTAAAAATGTAAAAAAGTCATTTGGAAAACTGGAAGTGTTAAAAGATGTATCTGTGCACGTGGAGGATGGGGAAGTGGTTGTGATACTTGGTCCCAGCGGATCTGGGAAGACCACGCTGCTGCGCTGCATCAATTTTCTGGAAACAGCGGAAAGCGGAGAACTGACAATCGGAAATACGGCTGTCGATTTACGGAAAGCCAGTAAAAAACAAATACTGGAAATCAGGAGAAAGACGGCCTTTGTATTTCAGAATTATAACCTTTTTGCGAATAAGACAGCACTTGAAAATGTCACGGAAGGTCTGATTACCGCAAGAAAGATTTCAAAGGAGCAGGCGATAGAACGGGCCAAAGAAGCATTGGACTGGGTGGGCTTATCCGACAAATATGATTATTATCCGGCACAGTTGTCCGGAGGACAGCAGCAGAGAGTCGGAATTGCGAGAGCGTTTGTATTGAATCCGGAAGTTATTCTCTTTGATGAGCCGACTTCCGCTTTGGATCCTGAGTTAGTAGGAGAGACGCTTGATCTTGTGAAAAGAGTCGCGCAAAAGGGTATCACCATGATTGTTGTGACACATGAAATGTCTTTTGCACAGGATGTTGCAGATAAGGTGATCTTTATGGATGAAGGAGTTGTTGTGGAAGAAGGCCCGCCGAAGCAGATTTTTTCCAATCCCAAAGAAGAAAGGACCAGACAGTTTTTATCCAGGATTATATCCATGGAACCAACCTATTTTATATAATTGCCTGGTATTGGGAAAAAAGAATGCATAGAAAGAAACCGTTGACGGTCGAGGCTCGGCATATGCATGCATCCATCTGGACACTGGCGTGGCCTGCGATGTTGGAATTTGGGTTACAGACAATCGTTCAGTATGCGGATCTATTCATGGTAGGCGGGTTGGGAACGGAGGCTACCGCGATTGTCGGAATTACGGCGCAGCTTCATTTTCTGATTAAATTTCCGATATCCAGTATGAGTGTCGGGGTGTTGGTGAATATTGCGAAAGCAATGGGAGAGAAAAATAGCCAAGAGATCCGGAGAACTTCCATGCAGACGGTATTTATTTCTCTCCTGATTGGGATGGTGGGAACAATTGCAGCCTATGCAATCTGTCCTATTCTTCCGATTTTACTTAATATGGATGGGGAATTGAAGAAAGGGTTTCTTCAATATTATATGATCTCCTATTCTACACTGATTCTTTTTACAATAGGGTCTATGTTTGCGGCTGTATTGCGGGCTGTCGAAGATATGAAATCACCGATGTTCATCAACGGATTTGTCAATATTTTGAATATCATACTCAATGCAATTTTTATCTATCCCGGGGAATCCGTCCGAATTGGAAAATTAAAAGTCTTTCTTCCGGGATTTGGATTGGGAATCAATGGATCAGCCATCGCAACGGCAATAGCGATCGGTTCCGGAGGGATTATGATGCTTCTTAAGGTCTATTACAACCCGCTGGCGACCATGCGGCATGAGAAATTAAAGCCGGATTTACAGTTGATAAAGGATCTGTTAAAAATCAGCATTCCGGCTGGTTTAAGTAGTTTCGTGAATGGTTCCGGAAGATTGATCTTTACCTCCTTTGTCACCGGTATTGGAATAACGGCGGCGGCGGCTCACTCGATTGCACTTACGATAGAAGGCTTTTTCTATATCCCCGCTGTGGGAGTTGAAAAAGCGGTTACTGTGCTTGCCGGAACTTATCTGGGAGAAAAAAATGAGAAGAAACTGGTGGACATGACAAAGGCTGCCACCATTCTGGCATGCGGAATGATGTTTGTACTTGGAGTCCTGCTTCTCGTATTTTCCGGTGCGTTTACAGTTATATTTACGAAAGATTCCGGCGTGGCTTCGCTAAGCGCTCAAATGCTGCGTATTGTTGCATTGACAGAACCGTTTCTCGCACTCAGTCTGGTTATGGAAGGTGCTTTTCAGGGGCTGGGAAATACAAAGACGCCCTTTTGGGCTTCCACCGTATCCATGTGGTTTTTCAGGGTAGGTATTTGTTATATCCTGACTGTATATCTGCATCTGGGTCTTGCATCTGTATGGATCTGCATGATTGCGGATAATGCTTGCAGGGGATATCTTCTGACCCGTCAATTTGTCAGGAAAAAATGGAAGAACCAGTTTCAATTAGTTCCTGAAATGAAGGAGCCTGAGAACCTGACGCAAAAAAGCAATGAAAAATAATTAATAATAATAAAAACTAACGAAAAGAAACAAAAAGCAATAAAAAATAATAAAAATTAGTACAAGAAGTAATAGGTATCGGCTTTGCAGTTGCATAAGCTTTAGATAATTACGCTGGTTCTGAGAAGTTGTACCGGGAAAAGGATAAAGGTAAAACGGCTATGATCATTTATACACTCCTGTTGAAGGATGAAAAATTTTCCGAAAAAGAGATTTTTTTGCTGAATTTTTTATCTGAAATGCGAAGAGAGAAAGTACTGCGATTTGTATACGATATGGATAAAAAGCTGTCACTTTACAGCGCGTTGATGGCACGGATGGTAATATCCGGTCAGTCAGGCATTCTGCCGCATGATCTGATGTTTGGATTACAGAAAAATGGAAAACCGTATTTGTTGAACGAGAAAGGGATTCATTTTAATCTTTCCCACACAAGAAATGCCATAATTGGTGGGTTTGCAAGAGAAGAAATCGGTGTCGATGTGGAAAAAATCGACGTACCAGACGCTTCGATCCTACCAGTCTGCTTTCATGAATCTGAAACAGAACGATTCTATCATACCAGGGAAGCGGATCGGTCCAGCCTGTTTTATAAAATATGGACACGAAAGGAAGCATATATAAAGTTTACCGGACAGGGGCTGTGTGAGGATATTACGAAGATCGATACGTTTGAACCAAAGCTGGAACGCAATTTTATGAGCTGGTCGGAAGCGGGATATATTTTTTCGGTTTATTCGGAGGAAGAGGAAAAACAGATTGAAAAGGTAAAGTTAGAAACTGGAGAAATAGTCGACTGGTATCGGAATCAATCTTTGCATCCGTCACAGCGTGAATGAAATAATGCCTGCAAAACCAGTCAGACTGCTTCGCCAAACAAATGGATCAGCAGTCTGAGAAGGATAAAATCTATTTTCCGGTTTGTTCTTTATTTTACTTTTAATTTCTGGATGTTGCTGTAAGAACTGTAGATTTTAACCCCGTTCACGTTCTGATAGGTGCGGATTTTAAAATAATAGGTCTTTCCTCTGGTCAGTCCGGTTTTTGTGTACGTTGTCGTTTTTGCACCGGCAGTTTTTTGCCTGGTATAACCTGCAGATTTTTTGGTGGACATATAGATTTCGTAACCGCTGCTGCCGGCTGTTTTTTTCCAGGTCAGAGCAGCTTTCTTACTTCCGGCAGTTCCGCCAAGTACCGGAGCCTTTGCCGCAGTGGCAGTTTTTAGAACAGAAGAGTAAGCTCCGTATACGGTCTTCCCGTTTGTCTTCGTGTAGGCCTTCACTTTATATTGATACACCGTTGCGGGACTTCGTTTCGTGTCCGTGTAAGAGACGGTACTGTCTTTTTTAACCGTGGCAATTTTGGAGTACGTCTTCTGCTTCGTGCTGTAGCGGTAAATCACATAACCGCTCACGTTGTTCTGCTTTTTCCAGGTCAGTTTGAGGCTGGTCGTCTTATTGCCGGAGGCTTTCAGACCGGTTGTTTTGCCCACAGAAACGGTTACTTTACAGGAGGCTGAAACTGAAGGATTGCTTTTGGAGGTTACTGTAATCACTGCACTTCCAACGCCCTTTGCCGTTACCGTTCCGCTGGAATTCACCGTAGCTACCGTCTTATTCGAGGTCTTCCAGGTCACGGAGGGATTGGTTGCGTTTGCCGGAGTCACAGCAGCTTTTAAGGAAATCGTTTCTCCTGTCTTTGGAGTGGCGCCGGTTTTATTCAGTGTAATCTTTGTCACCGCGATACTGCTTGCTTTGTAATTAGCGGTGAGGGTGACGTCATATGCCGGAACGATACAGGTCGTTGTGGCACTGTTTACATCCGCTACGGAAATGTCACGGTCACAGGACCAGCCGGAGAATTCCATTCCGTCCGGTGCAGGATCTGCCATAATTGTTACGGTATCATTTACCTTGTAGCTGCCGCTTTGACTTCCGTTTTTGATTGTAAGATAGGAATAGAAATTTTTCTCGAAATACGTGCTGCCGTTCCAGATATAGGTTCCGGCGGTAAGTGCAGTTTCGGAGGGACTGTTATTAGAAGAAGTAACAGTCGCATAGGAGCCTGGAATGTTAAATACTATGCCCCGGTCCTTCAGTTTCCCGCTCAAGTAGCCTGTTTTGGCTCCTTCCGTCAATTGAATCTTTCCGCTGTTTGCACCGGTCAGCACATTGGGGCAATCAAAAGAAGCACCGGAATCTACCAGAAGTTCGGAATCGTCAATGAACAGTGTGGCTGAAGAGTCAGAGATGAAATTTGCACCATCCGATGACTGAAGCCAGAGTCTGGCATTATTTTTCAATGTCAGTGTGCTGTTGGAATAAGCGTGAATACCGCTGTTGCCAGCGTTGATATCATGAACGGTTATAGTACTGTTATCCAGTGTAAGCTGTGTATAATAGATTCCAAGGGAAGATCCGTTAACCATATAGGTGCCGACGTCTGCTATTTCGGCGGAGCTGTCTTGTACAAGCAAATTACCAAAGATACCGGAGCTTCCCAAGGCTGGATTTGCAATCCGAAGGTTACAGCCGCCCAGAACATTCAGAGAACCGGTTGCATAAATTCCGATTGAAGAAGAGCCGGTATTTGCAACTGTCAGACTGCCGCCCCGGACCGTCATTTCTCCAAATAAAGCAACTCCCATAATATCGTTGTTTTTCACATCAATATTGCTGTCCGTGCTTTGGAGAATGGCATTGCTGTCAATCCAAATTCCATAGCTGTTGTTAGTGCCGCTGTTTTCTACGATCAGGTTCAGCTGATTCGTAAGAGACAGCGTACCCATTACGTCAACTGTAATATTGTTATAATTATTGCAGCGGAAAGTTCCGGGACCGGACAGTGTCAATGTTATTCCGGCGGGAATGGTCAGTTTGCCGGGGGAAGCAAAAAGAAAAGACAGGGTCTTATCCGTATTCACAATCAGGGTATGATCAGCGTTGACCGTGATTGCACTATTCATTTCAATGTCTGCATTTACCTGAATGATTTCGGCGGCAGTTTTTTCCAGTTCCGTCTTCAATTCTGCAAAGGTGGTGACGATGACGGGATCGGATACGGAAAGAATTCCGGATTCTACCGTGTACTGGGAATCACCTGATTCTGCGGCAGATACCTGAGCCGGCAGCAGACTTACGGTCAGGCAGACCGAAAGCAGCAGGGAAACCAGTCTTCCCATATATTTTTTCATAATAGTGGTTGTACTCCTCTCCTGTTTCATGCTTTCTTATAAAATTGCAAAGTTAAGGTGCTGTCGTGGCCGCTTTTGCTTCCCTCCAGCTGAAAGGCATAGTGTGTACTGTCCTCACAGGAAGGGTCAAATTTTGTTTCACCGCCGCCGTAAGGTTTATCAAAGTGTACGGTAAATTCTTTCAGGTCGGTGCCTCCCTTCCATTTGATAAAACCCTGTACACCAATCAGTGCGGAATCTCTGCTGCACACTTTAAACGTTGCGGTTTTTCCGCTTTCCATGACAATTGGCTCGCCGCTGTCCCAGCGTCCGTGTTCAAAATTACAGGATGTCATAAATAAATGTTCGTTTGTCTGATTGTTCACCGTACAGGTGATGGATCGATAACCTGCCATAGCTCATGCTCCTTTCAAAATGGTTGTTTTTTAATTATCCATAGAAAATGATAGCAAAAAAAACCCGCTCTGTGCAGAATGTTAAGAAATCTTAACAGCACAAAGCGGTTCCTATAGAATCGGAAGCGTGAAGGATACGACAGTCCCTTTTCCCAATTGACTTTCTGCGCCGATGGTACCGCCGTGTTCCTCTATAATATATTTACAGATTGGAAGTCCTAAACCGGTTCCAAGCGCCTGCTCTTTTTCCGAATGCCTGTGACTATAACGTTCAAAGATCCCGGAAAGCTGCTCCGGTGACATTCCCTCACCGGAATCCGCAATCAACACCTTCAGATTCTTTTCATCCGCGGCGGCGGTGACCGTGATACGGCCTCTTTTCGTATGTGCGGATGCATTTGCAATCAGATTGATGATGACCTGCGCTATTTTCGCAGAATCTGCGTGTGTAATGGGCATCGGCCCGGCAATCCGTATGTCCAGCTGATTTTCATTTTTATTTAAGATGGGATAATGGGTATTGACAGCATCGTAAATAATTTCATCGATGTAACAGGGTGTTTTGTCCATGTGCATATATCCCTCGTCCATCCGTGTCAGATCCAGAAGCTGCCGAACCAGCAGGGAAAGCCGTTCCGTTTCCGATACGATCAGTGTCATCTTTTGGACGATGTCTTCGCAATTCACATCCAGACGTCCCTCGGCTGTCCGCTTCACATTTTGTGCGTATCCCGAGACCACCATCAGAGGTGTCTTTAATTCATGGGAAATATTTCCCAGAAATTCTGTCTTCATCTGATTGAGTCTTGCCAGACCTTCCTTTTCCAGAAATTGCCTCTGTTCAGCAGATCTTGCTTCTGCAACCAGCCGGTTATTTCTAAGAAACAGGGAAAGGGCCTGTGCCAGCACAAATACAAGCATGGCAGCTTCCGAAATGGGCTCATTCGGCCCATCGCCGAATACGTCATTATACATCAGGATATCCCGGACGGCTGCAATATAAAAAACAGCAATTCCATAGAGTGCGGCCCAATCTTCGCTCGAAGGACTGCGCAGATTTCGGAAAATTCCTCCGATTCCAAGAAGAATGCATATAATCAGAAGAATCTGATAATACAGCAGTACAGAAGTATAAAAGAGGGAATCTGCGAATAAAACACAGGCTCCATATAAAATTGAACCTGTGATTGCTGTCATTTGAATCATCCTCAGGAAGCGCCCTTTCCCGTATTGTCCAAGATAAAGCGAGAGAAGTATGGTCAGCAGAACGACGCTGAAATATTCCAGCAGAAAGGAAAAATTCCCTGGTATCCATGAAAAATAGGTCCATGCCTGACTTTGCAGGCATTCACGTATGGCCATGACAATGCAGGCCAGAGCAAAATAAAGTGTCGCTCCGGTAACCGGATGCAGCAGGTGGATAAAAAACAAAAAGCAGGATGCGCAAAACAGAGCGCCCATGACAAGCAGTCCCTTTTCCCGGTCGGTGATTCCGGAGGATGTGTTTGCGTTTTCCAAAACAAGCTCTGCCAGAGAGGCACCTCTCTTCTGGTGATAAAACTGGGCAGTCTGGACGATTACATCCATTTTTCCGTCTTTTGCGACACCATAGCAGGTCAGATTATTTTCCCACACCTGAGTGGTTTGTTTTGTCTCACCCAGAATGCCGCTCTGCCTCACAAGCGTTCCGTTGATGTAAATCCGCAGCGCGTGGCGGCCGGATACACGGCAGGTGATTTTGTAGATATCGGCATGATCGGGAAGTTCTATCTCAAAACGCTGCGAGAGATACTGCGCACGGATGGTGTCATAATTTGTTACGCTTTCCGCAACTGCGGCAGCTTCCTCCGACGGTGACAGGTAGGTATCCGGATAGTAGGTATCACCGGCGGGAAGCAGGAAGCTCTGTTTTGCGGATTCTGTATATCCGCTCAGATCATATACGGCGTCCACGGCGTTTATCGTCAGAAGCTCACCGGTCTCTTCTCCGGAAGGGAGCAGGCTGGACAGCAGAACAAAGACCGCTGCGGTCAGAAAAGCGGATATTATAAGAAACAGGAGCTTATGTTTTTTTACAGTACCGGACAGTGTGATATGCGGGTATGCAGACATGTTCTCTCCTCCATGGGCAGACGTGTGGTGTCGCATAAATTTTAACGGCATTATAGCATATTTTGCGGGAGCGTACAATTTTGGATTCCACTCTTTTAGATCGACTGCAGCAGATACACTTTACCGGCGGAAGCAATGTATGTTACACTTTTATTAACGGAGGTAACTTTATGGCAAAAGTAAAGTTGTTGCTGGTAGAAGACGAAGAACACGTTTTGATGATCAATCGGGAATATTTTGAAAGCAGGGGATATGATACGGTATGTGCGTCCACGCTGATGCAGGCGCGTCTGCTGATGGAAGAACACACACCTGACCTGATTTTACTGGATGTCATGATGCCGGATGGGACGGGATTGGATTTTTGCAGCGAATTGCGGCAGAAGACGAATGCCCCCATCATATTTCTGACCTGCCGGGATGAAAATGAGAGCGTCGTCAGGGGATTACGAAACGGCGGCGATGATTATGTTGCAAAACCCTATGATCTGAATGTGCTTCATGCCAGAGTTGCCGCACAGCTTCGGCGGGCAGGTGTTATGTCTGCCGGAAAAATAGAACTCCCCCCGCTAACCCTGGATCTTCTGACCGGCGAGGCCATATTGAATGGAGAAAATATTTACCTGACGCAAAAAGAGATACAGCTGCTTGCTTATTTAGTATTGTTTGCCGGACGCCGTTTAAGATGTGAAGAAATTTATCGGCGTGCATGGGGGGCGGTTCCGGTCAATACCTCCCGCACCATAGCCGTACATGTGGCGAACCTTCGAAAAAAGCTTAAGCTGGATGAAGACAGCTTTTTTGAGTTAAAAAGTACCGGTAAGGATGAATATATCTTTCGTAAGATCCGATACTAGAGAAAGGATTGCGGCGTTTGCTTGACGGTGTCATTTTTGACCGTTATAATAGAATAGAAATGAATGTTAAGGAAAAAAGTATTAGAATAACCAGGGATAGATTGGACAGAGGTTATCCGCAGAAAGGAAAAACAAAGATGGGAACATTAGAAAAAGCTGAAAAAATTGGAATAAGAAATAAAAAGACAGGTGAGCTGCTGAAAGTATATCCGTTTAAGGCAGAGGGAAGCGATGAAGAGATCACGAAGAAAGTGACAGATTGGTATTATATGCAGTTTTGTTCCGCAGAAGAGGAGTTAAGGACTGCATTCGTGGACGCATTAACTGCCGAAGAAATAAAATCGATAGACTAAGAAGGTGCTTACTATTTCAGCGAGTGGTGAAAAAGGCAGGATAAAGATTATTAAGGGTGGACCTTACGTTGTTACGGGAAGTATACCGCTGTCGGGGAAAAGGATTGTTCCCATGGGAAAGCACAATGAATATCATGCCGTACGGGACTATCCCCTTCAGGAAGAATATGCACTTTGCAGGTGCGGACATTCGAAAAACATGCCATTTTGTGATGGCTGTCATGAAAAGGCCGGTTTTGTCGGGAATGAAACTGCTTCCAGAATGGACTATAGCGACAGAGCGGAGCGAATCGAAGGACCGGAGTTGACTTTGTTAGATGATAGCAGGTGCGCATTTGCGCGGCTTTGTCATAGAGAAGAAGGAAAGGTGTGGAATCTGATCGAGAAATCCCACGATCCGGATCTTAGAAATGAGGCAATCAGGGGCGCACAGGAATGTCCTGCGGGACGACTTGTGATATTGGACAAGGAAGGGAATGAAATGGAACCTGTCTTTGAGCAGGCAATTGAAGTTCTCGAAGATTCGTCAAACCATGCCCTTGGACCGCTATTTGTGAAAGGGAAGATTCCGCTGGAATCTTCAGATGGTACCTGCTATGAACTGAGGAACCGAATGGCACTTTGCAGGTGCGGCAAATCAATCCGAAAACCATTTTGCGATGCAGCCCATGTTAACAGTCATCTTGCCAATATTTAACGGTAAAGTTGGACGCTGCCTGCCAAAAAGTTGTTGACATGTGCTGCTTTCCGTGCTATTTTATTCAAGGTGAGTGATGTGAAACTGAAGTGAAAAAGTCGGAAATTACAGCTTTGGATTCGCACATCGGCTCGAATAACGCAGAGACAGGTAAAAGATATTTTCATGATGGTTGATAGAAGTTTATAAGAGAGATATAATGAAATAGTTTCGGAAGACAGTACAAGGTGGCAGGAGTATGTTAGGTTGTAAGTAAGCCGATATCCGTTCTATGGATATGGGCTTTTTATTTTATATAATTATTGAAAGGAACCATCAACAACAGAGAAATTATGAGTAAAGTAATTTCCAGTAACAAACTTAAGGTGCGCATGAAGAACGCGTAAGAATGGAGGAAAAATTGATAGAGTCTTTGAATAAACTGAATTTGCCTGATTATGTACTTGAGATACTGGCAGATTCAAAAGGTGTAATCATTCCGAAAACAAGAGAAGAATTATTGACACTTGCAATGGGTAACACAGACGATCAGTTGTTCAATGTGGAATATGATATTGAAGGTAAAGGAACTGTCTTGGAGGCGACCGTTACAAAATGTAAAAACGGAGTGGCTGTTAACTATGTAGAAGATTACATGAGAAGACGTGATCCGAACTGTGTATTCATTGGAGATGACAAGGATACGGATAAGCCAAGATACAAGGATGTTTATAACAGCGATTTTGAATCCATGAGAAAAGAGACGTTTGACTGGCTGAAAGCACAGGAACTGATTTTCTTCCCGTTTAAATCAGGCGGCCTTGAGCACGGCTATGATTCCTTTTTAGTTGCACCTGCAAATGCAGGATTTTTTGCGGCTGCACTGGCAGACCTGCAGGGCTTTTTGAACCTGGATGAGATTTCCTATGATTTCCAGCCAAAAGCGGCTGTTTTCCTCGCACCGCCTTTCCGCCATACGCATTTCGACGGAAAACAGGTTGTGGTTCATAACCGTCTGGATGATATCCATGAGGTTCATTCCTACAATCTTTATCCGGGACCGAGTGCAAAAAAAGGTATCTATGGCGTTCTTTTGAATATCGGAGAGCAGGAGGGCTGGGTAACCGCACATGCATCCTCTGTCAGAGTGATTACACCATATGATAATGAAATCGTAATCATGCACGAGGGCGCTTCTGGCGGCGGCAAGAGTGAAATGCTTGAGCCGGTTCATAAAGAAATGGACGGAAGAGCAGTATTGGGCAGAAATACAATTACAGATGAGAAATATTATGTTGTATTAAATGAGACCTGTGAGCTGCGTCCGGTAACGGATGATATGGCATTGTGCCATCCGTCGATTCAGAATGAAAGCAAGAAGCTCGTCGTTCAGGATGCGGAAGCATCCTGGTTCTTAAGAGTCGATAATATCACAAGCTACGGTTCCTCACCGCTGTATGAGAAAATCATAACACAGCCGGAAGAGCCTTTGATTTTCCTGAATATACAGGGTGTTCCGGGTGCTACCTGCCTGATCTGGGAACATACGATGGATCAGAATGGAAAGCCTTGCCCGAATCCTCGCGTTATTTTACCGAGAAAACTGGTGCCGAATGCAATTGACGCTCCGGTAGAAGTCGATGTGAGAAGTTTTGGTGTAAGAACTCCTGCATGTACAAAGGAAGATCCATCTTATGGTATCATGGGTATTCTGCAGATACTGCCGCCTGCACTTGCATGGCTGTGGCGTCTGGTATCTCCGAGAGGATTTAACAATCCAAGTATCATTGATTCACTGGAGATGACAAGCGAGGGTGTTGGTTCCTATTGGCCGTTTGCAACAGGAAAGATGGTAACACAGGCAAATCTTTTGTTAGAGCAGATTATGAACTCTGCCAATACCCGTTACGTTCTGATTCCAAATCAGCATATCGGAGCATACGAAGTAGGCTTCATGCCGGAATGGATTGCGAGAGAATATATTGCACGCCGTGGCGGAGCCAAATTTAAACCGGAGCATCTGATCGAATCTCGTTGTCCGTTGCTTGGTTTTAGTCTTGATTCGTTGAAGATTGACGGACAGTATGTCAGAAGAACATTCTTAAGACCGGAAACACAGCAGGAAGTGGGAACAGCCGGATATGATGCAGGTGCAAAGATTTTATCGGACTTCTTTAAACGGGAACTGGAGAAATATAATACAGAAGAACTGAATCCAATCGGACGTCAGATTATAGACCTGTTTATGAAGGGTGCAACTGTAAAAGATTATATGGATATCATACCAATGAGATATTAATGTGGGGAAGCTGATTTCCCATAAGAGATAAGAAAAAGACCGCTCGTTTCTAGGTGAGCGGTCTTTTTGTTTTGTAGGGAAAACCTTGCCGTAGATTAGAATTTTATAACAACAGGTTCCTCGGAAAATGAGTAGATGGTAGCAGTTGCATCTTTCAGATATAGCACCTCTGTGTTGCCGTCATCTGCGGTATACATGTTCTTCAGGGAAGGATATGCATCCAGCATATGCTGTCTTGCGGCGAGATTGTCATCGGATACGACCGTTGCTTCAACACGGATCCACTTCCCGCCTGTCATGCCGCTGATTTCAACCTTTGGATTAGCAGCCATCTGTTTGGAAACATCTTTCTTTTTGCCTGTCTGGATATAGAGCTTATCCTCAAAAATATCTACAGTACCGAAAGGGCGAACCCGCGGCTGATCCCCATCTGTGGTCGCCAAATAATAAGTACCGCATTTCTTGAGAAATTCATATACTTCATTCATGGATAGTTCCTCCTGTTTTTCTGGATTGACTTATTTTCTCTTTTCCTTTATTATTAAATCATTGTACAATAAAATAATCAAGTACGATTTTTTGATATAGTAAGTATGCAATAAGATACTATGGAGGAAGAGATGAAAGAAGATTTATTCGGGGTGTGTCCGTACGTGACCGCCCAAAAATTACTTACAGGAAAATGGACGATTCTGATCATGCAGCATTTGAGTGAGCAGGTCATGCGTTTCAATGAACTGCATAAGGTGCTGCCGCAGCTGACACAGGCGACGCTGACCAAACAGCTGCGTATGATGGAGGAAAACGGACTTATCATAAGAACGGTATACAACAACATTCCGCCAAAGGTGGAATATTCCCTGAGCGGACTGGGTAAAGATTTTAAGCCTGTTTTGGATGCCATTGAAGTATGGGGAGAGGAATATATCAGTTATCTGAAAAAAAGAACACCCGAAGCCGGAATAGATAGAAAGGGACTTACGAAAGCATATGGAAGTTGAAAAATATATTGCATTTATTGAAGAGATTGAGCAGCTCAAATCCGTTGTTCGTACGGCATGGACAAGTAACGGACGAAGAGAGAGCACACCGGAGCATTCCTGGCGTCTTGCACTGTTTGCTGCCGTTTTATCGGACAGCTACCCGGATCTGGATCTGTCCAAGGTATTGGTGATGAGCCTGATCCATGATATTGGTGAAATCTATGAAGGAGATATTTCGGCAATCCTGCGCCCGGATCAGGAGGATAAATATCAGGTGGAGCTGCAGGCGGCGAAACAGGTGTTTTCTCTGCTGCCAGAAGCGCAGGCAGACAGATTCCTGAATATCTGGAAGGAATACAACCGGAACGAGACACCGGAAGCAAAGCTGGTGAAAGCGCTCGATAAGGCAGAGACAATCATACAGCATAATCAGGGCTGCAATCCGGATGATTTTGATTACCAGTTCAATCTGGGATACGGTAAAGAGTATTTTCAGGAGGATGAAACCTTAAAAGAGCTTCGGAGTATCATAGACCAGGGTACGATGCAGAAACTTGCTCCCAAGGCGGATGCGGAGTCCTGAGAGAGGACGCAAATCGCTTGACAAACGACAGATTCCGTACTACACTTCTCACATGGAAACTGGATAAACAAATATAGTTTCCGTAGTGTTTTGGAGGTAGTAAAGATGAGACAACATAAAATAGCAGCGAGTACCATGTCGGCAGTCACCATGCTCAGTCTTGCACTTGCTTTCCGGCAGACATCCATGACGATTGTCATGCCGTTCATTTCCACTTACTGTAAGTCACTCCTGGGATATACTTCTCTTGGTGCGGGGCTGGCAGTCGGTATATTCGGATTGATGCAGGCTGTTTTTCAGATTCCTTTCGGCGTTCTCAGTGACCGTTTTGGAAATAAACGGATGATGCTGATCGGTCTGACACAGGTAGTGCTTGGTCTGGTTCTGGCTTATTTTGCAAAAAATATCGGACTGCTCATTTTCGCCCGGGCCCTTCAGGGAAGCGGTGCAGTCATTGGAGTAGGCTATTCCTGGGCCGCCAGCATTGCCGGTGAAAAGGAAAGGATTCGCGCAATGAGTATATTGGGTGCATTTGTTTCGGCTGCTGCCGCGCTGGCGTTTGCGGCTGGGCCGCTGCTCCGGGAAGTGATGTCCGTCAATCACATGTTTCTGGCTTGTGCGATCTTACTTTTTCTCACGGAATTGTATATTCTGTTCTTTATCAGAGACGGCAAAGAGGGGCACCCGGAACCGCATCCGGATCTGGAACGCAGGCATATCCGCAGCCTTGTCCGGAATCGCAGCTTTGTGCAGATGAATCTGGCTGCTTTTTTCAATAATTACATGATGATGTCCGTCTTTTATGCGGTTCCGATTTATTTGGCGGAAGTGACCGGAGAGACTGGCATGTGGAAAGTTTTTCTGCCGGCAATTTTGACAGCGATCCTGGTGATGAAGTTTGCGGTGAAGTGGACACAGAAAGGTTTTGGCAGAAAGGTTCTGCTGTTATCTTTTCTACTGTCTTCTTGCAGCCTTTTTCTGTATTTTGATTGGGATTCCTATCCCGTTCTCTTGCTGGGAACAACTTTATATATGTGCGGGTATATCACAATTGCGACCATTGCCGCATCCAATGTAAATGAAACAGTCGATGACGGCTTTCGTGGTACCGCAAACGGAATTTTTAATTCCTTTCAATATGTGGGGAGTTTTGCGGGGGCACTGTTAACCGGTTTTTTATGGGAAGTGTCCCAGCGTTTGACATGGTCTGTTACAATCGGAATTGGAGTGGCCGGATGCCTGCTGATGACATGCGGGAATAGGAGCCGAAGCGTGATGCACGGGGAGGAATGTGATAAATGAAGGAAAAGATATTAGATGCAGCTGCAAAACTGATTCTGCAATATGGGCTGAAAAAATTTACGGTGGATGAAATAGCATCGGATCTGAAAATAAGCAAAAAGACAATCTATCAGTATTTTCGGAGTAAGGATGACATAATACGGGAATATTTTGAAGTGTCGCTGTCAAGCGACAGGGAAAGCACCGCATCTGTTCTTTCAAGCGATGATGATTTTTTTGATAAAATCCATGCACTGGTCTATTCGAACCATCGCTATCGCCTTCCCGTATCTCTGCTGATGGAAGCCAGGCAGTTTTATCCTGAAATATGGTCTGAAGTGGAAGAACTGAAACAGTTTAAGATGGATACGATGAAATGCCTGTTGGAACAGGGCGTGGAAATGGGTATTTTTAAGCAGGATATTCATTTTGGCATATTGGCAAAGCTGTTTGAAAAAACAGGTGATCTATATACGGACTACGATTTTCTGATGGAAAATCGGCTGAATACGCGGGAAGCAATTGATGAGACATTGAAAATCATTTTTGGCGGAATTTTAAGAGAAAACAAGGACAGATAAGAGAAAATAAATTCAGAAATCGGAAAAGAGACTTCGAAAACGGAAGAATTCTTTTCCGGTTTTTTGTTTGGAACAAGATTTTGTTATCGACAAGTTTTCGTAGTCGAATAATAGCGAAAATTATCGAAAAGATATTACAAAATAATAATATGAGCCTACTTCAATTGACTGATTAAAAAGGCAGAAATATAATTATGTCGTAATATAAAAGAAAAAGTTGAAAAAGAGTCTTAAAATTTTTCACAAGGATTGTGCCGTACGATTTACGGTCGGAATGGAGGGGTATATGAATCACACACAGGAAGAATTTAAATTTATCCATCAGTATTTTGAGGATATGGCAAAAGAGCATCCCCATGCTCATTGCGTGGAGTACGAGGACAAAATTTATACATATGAGGAAATAGAAAAGAGAGCGAATCAGCTCGCCAGATACATGCGGAAGATCGGAGCGGACCGGGAAAGTGTCATTGGTCTTTTTCTGGACAGGACACCGGAAATGATCATTTCCATTCTGGCGGTATTTAAGGCAGGTGCGGCATATGCACCGATTTCCACGACTTATCCCAAAGACAGGATTGCGTATATCATGGAAGATGCCGGATTAAAATTCCTGCTCACCTCTTCTGAATTAAAGCATACGCTGGAAGAGCTGGATACGAAGGAAGCGCCGCAATACATCTGTCTGGATCAGGAGCGTGAAGTGATCGGCAGTGAGTCGGATGCACAGCTGCTTTGCAGAAGTGAGCAAAATGATCTGGCGTATATCATATTTACATCAGGTTCTACGGGAAAGCCAAAGGGTGTTATGGTAGAACACAAAGGAATTCCGAACATGGTATGCGAGCAGATAAAAGTCTTTCAGATGGATAGCAATGATCGGGTTCTCCAGTATGCATCTGTGGCCTTCGATGCTTCCGTTTCAGAAATCTTTACGACACTTGCCGTTGGTGCGGCGCTCGTTCTTTTGCCGAGTAAGGGACTTTATTTAGGACAAGATCTTTATCAGGTGCTGTTAACAAAAAAAATAACGGTGGTCACACTGACACCGTCCGTCTTAAATACCCTGCAATCAGGAGAGCTGCCTGATTTAAAGACTCTCGTTTCTGCCGGAGAAGCGTGCACGAAGAAGCTGATCGATGCGTGGTCCGGGAAACTCAATTTCATCAATGCATATGGTCCAAGTGAATGCACCGTATGTGTTTCCATGAACATCTGCAGTCCGGAGGACAATGCGGTTTCACTGGGAAAACCGATCGCTAATACCGCGTTCTATCTGGTGGATAAACAGTTTTCTCCCGTATCGGTGGGAGAGAGCGGTGAGCTTTGCATTGCAGGAGCCGGACTTGCGCGCGGTTATCTGAATCTGCCGTCTCTGACGGAGGAAAGATTCTGCAGGAATCCGTTTGCAGACGACAGCAATGACCGCCTTTACAGAACCGGAGATATCTGCCGCAGAGTATCGGAGGACGTTGTGGAATGGGTAGGAAGGGAAGACAATCAGGTGAAGATTGCGGGCCTGCGCATTGATTTGGATGAACTGATTCAGGTGTTAAGGGAATATCCGGGGATTATGGATGCCGTTATTACGATTGTGGATGACAGTTTTCAGAATAAACAAATCTATGCATATATCATTACGGAGCAGTCCGACAGTCTCAGCATAAAGGATATCAAGACCTATTTGAGATCCAAGCTGCCTGCCTATATGGTGCCGTCCAGATTTATGTTTATCCATGAAATTCCGGTCTTAGAAAGCGGTAAGCTCGACCGGGACAGACTCCCTTCCATTGAAGATGTCAGGCCGGATATTGACGTTGTCTACGCTGAACCACGCAATGAAATGGAGAAGATGATTGTGGAGATCTGGTGTGAGATCTTAAAGATAGACCGGGTTGGTATTTACGATAACTTTTTCGATCTGGGTGGACAGTCTCTGATGGCAACACAGATGGTATCACGAATTCGTTCGACGCTTGGAATGGAGATTCCGCTTCATATACTGTTTGAAACGACACCGACCGTGGAACAGACGGCCGCTGCAATCGAGCGGTATCAGCTGGAGCAGTATGAGCC